>JAXLYM010000009.1:0-382497 GCA_046351455.1 Polyangiaceae bacterium | reverse complement strand
TCACGCGCCCCTTCGCCACCGAGAACCGCGCACGAAGCTGGTTTCACGTCGTCGAGACGTTCAGCGCGCTCGCCGCCGCGGTCGCCGCGACCGCGCTCCTGCCCTGGTGGCCGGCTCGCGTCGTCGCGAGCGTCGTCGCCGGCCTCGTCGTGGTTCGCCCGGTCAACCTCGCGCACGACTTCCACCACTCCGCGATCCTGCGCAAGAGCTGGCTCGCCGAGGCCATCTTCTTCGTCTACGGCCTGCTCGTGCTCACGCCGCGCAACATCTGGCGCGACTCGCACAACTACCACCACGCGAACACCGCCAAGATCGTGGGCGCCCAGATCGGCAGCTTCCCGGTGATGACGGTGGAGATGTGGCGGCGCGCTCCGGCCGACAAACGAAGGCTCTACGCGATCGCGCGCCACCCGATCACGATCGCGCTCGGGTACCTGACGATCTTCCTCTTCGGCATGTGCGGCGCCTCGTTCCTGAAGAAGCCGAAGCAGTACTGGGACTCGGGCCTCGCGGTCGTCGTGCACGTCGCGCTCGTCGCCGGCATCACGTACTTCTTCGGCTTCCAGATGACGCTGTTCACGCTCATCCTGCCGCTCGTCGTGGCGTGCGCGGCGGGCTCGTATCTGTTCTACGCGCAGCACAACTTCCCCGGCATCGACATCCAGCCGCGCCACACGTGGAGCTTCCAGCGCGCCGCGCTCGAGTCGTCGAGCTACATGAAGACGGGACCGATCATGGGCTGGTTCACCGGCCACATCGGCCTGCACCACGTGCACCACCTCAACGCGACGATCCCGTTCTACCGCCTGCACGAGACGATGGCGGCGATCCCGGAGCTGCAGATCCAGCCGCAGACGAACCTCGGCCTCACGAACATCGCGACGTGCCTGCGCCTCAAGCTCTGGGACCCGAACGCGCACGAGATGGTGCCGTACCCGGAAGAAGCGCCTGTCGAGGCGTGAGGGCCGCCACTGGGAGGACGGAGTCTGCTCAGCGGAGGCGGAGCTCCGCTTCGGAGCGGAGTCCGTAGCTGAGTAGACGCAGTCCTCGACGTTGAAGACTGCCACTCTCCGACTCCCCTCCTCGACTCCCTCCTCCGCGCGTTGACAAGCCTCACCCGCTCTGAAACGCTCGGGGGATGAAGCTTACCAACCTCTTCTTCTTCGGCTCTCTGATGGTCTTCGCGGCGGCCTGCGGGGACGGCTCCGGCGGCTCCGGCGGCGGCGGATCCACGGCCACCGGCGGCTCCGGCGGCACCACCAGCGCGGGCGGCACCACGTCCGGCGGCGGCGGCGCGGGCGGCATGCACACGGGCGGCACCAGCGCGGGCGGCACCACGTCCGGCGGCGGCGCGGGCGGCTGCAGCACGGCCGCGGACTGCGACAACGGCGACTTCTGCGTCGCGTACACGCTGCCTCCCCTCTGCGGCGGCATGGAAGACTCGGACTTCAGCCAGCTCTGCCAGACCGACGCGGAGTGCATGATGGGGGATGTCTGCGTCGACACGATCTGCATCTTCCCGCACGGCGGCGCGCAGACACCGATGCACTGTCGCGCGGGCTGTCAGGCGGACTCGGACTGCGGCGACGGGATGATCTGCGACGTGGACCTGCACTGCAAACAGGCGCCCTGCCAGACCGACGCCGACTGCGGGAGCCCGAACTTCGCCTGCAACCAGGGGGAGTGCGGCGCGAAGCTCTGCACGAAGGACGCCGACTGCGGCGGCTACTGCGTCAACGGCGCCTGCTCGCAGACGGACGGCGTCTGTCAGCCGGCCGTCCCCTGACATCGGCCCTGCGCTCTTCTCCTGCCGTGTTGATCCGCGGCGCGATCTGACCCATTGTCCCGTGCCATGCGCGCGCGGCTCCCGTTCATCGCTCTCTTCCTGACTCCCCTCGTCATGGCGTGCGCGTCGGCTCCGCCGGGGCCCGCGCGGTTCGCGATGGAGCCTTGTCCGGCGCCGCCCGCGGACAACGCGCAGGTCGTCCAGGGGTTCTACGACGCGTTCGCGCGCCGCGATTTCCAGGGGATGGCCTGCGCGTACGACAAGGACGTCGAGTTCACGGACTCGATGTTCGGCACGCTGCACGGAAAGCGGGCCTTCGCGATGTGGGCGATGCTCACCTCCGGCGCGAAGGATCTGGTGGTGAAGGCCTCGAACATCGGGGCCGACGGCGACTCGGCGCACGCCCACTGGGACGCGGACTACACCTTCTCGTTCCTCGTCTTCGATAACCCCGTCCACAACCAGATCGACGCGACGTTCACCTTCAAAGGCGGCAAGATCGTGAAGCACCGCGACTCGTTCGACCTGCCCAAGTGGATGAAGATGGCGCTCACTCCGATGGACGGCGTCGTGTCCGAGGCGAGCATGAAAGAGCGCGTGCAGGCGAGGCTCGACGAGTTCATCGCTAACCACCCCGAGTTTCAGGACAACCCCGCTCCCACCCCCTGACCTCTGCGACGCGGAGAGGCCGGGCGCGCCCCGTCGCACCGATTGGCCGCCTGCCCCGCGGCTGTCGCAGCGCGCAGATCGGCTTGTTTTGAAGTCGATCTGCACAACAACGGGCCTCGTCCGGCGGGTGGCCGGGCGGTTGCAATCCTGGGGTGGGTGCCCCGTCCGGGACCCGCCCCCATGAGAAAACACCGCCCCTCGTCACGGTCGACCGCCCCCGCAGCACAGCGCCTCTTCGCCCTGCTCGCCGTCACGGTGGGCGCCTCCACCGCGCTCGCGGCGTGCGAAGGCGGAGGGAGCGGAGACGAGAGCACGCCCTCCGGGGACGCGAAGAACGGCGCCGATCTCTACGCGCAGATGTGCGCGGGGTGCCACGGGAACACGGCGCAGGGCGGCATCGGACCGCGCCTTCTGCCGTGGACCAAGGGGTATCCCGACCTCGTCGACTCCATCGACACGACGATGCCGAAGGGCGAGCCGGACAAGTGCGACGCGACGTGCGCCAACGACATCGCCACGTACCTGTTCGACCTCAAGGTGGACTGCGACGCTGCGCGCGCGCTGCCGCAGCGGATTCGGCTCCTGACGCGGCGTGAATACAGGGAGACGGTGCGCGACCTCTTCACGGCCGGAATGGCCACCTCGTGCGAGGCGGACACCGACTGCGACGTGGCCACGGAGTCGTGCGTCGGCGGCGCGTGCACGCCGGATCCCTGCAATCTGCGGACGTTCGTGTACGACGCGGGCGGCGCCTCTCCGGCGAGCGTGCACGTCGCGGGCAGCTTCAACGACTGGCCGGGGACGATCGCGGCCGGCGGATGGGCCATGTCGAAGGTGCCGGGCAAATCGCTCTGGTACGTGAAGCGCGCGCTCGACGCCGGGAGCTACGAGTACAAGTTCGTGATCGACGAGTCGCAGTGGATCGCGGATCCAAGCAATCCGCAGCAGGTCGGGCAATACGGCAACTCGGCGCTGACGGTGAGCTGCGACGGATCGCAGGGGGGCGGCGGCGGATCGATGATCGATCCGACCAAGGATTTCCCGGCCGAGAGCCGGCCCAGCGGTTTTCCGTTCGACGACAGCGACAGCGCGATCGTGACCGCCGTGCACGTGGATCAGTACTGGAAGGCGGCCTCTCTGGTGGCGGACGCGGCGCTCGCGGACATGGTCAATCTGGTGCCGTGCGATCTGGAGGTGGACACGGACGCGTGCGCCGGCGACTTCGTGGCGGAGGTGGGAGAGCGCGCGTTCCGGCGGCCGCTCACGGACGCGGAGAAGGCCAAATACAAGGCGATCGTGCTCGCGGGGTCGACGCGCAAGGTGGGTGTTCGCAACGCGCTGCGGACCATGCTGAGCTCGCCGTACTTCCTCTATCGCTTCGAGATCGGGGAGGCCGCGGGCGACGGGACGTACCGACTGACGCCTTACGAGACGGCCTCCGCGCTGTCGTACATGTTCTGGGGGTCGATGCCGGATGACGCGCTGTTCGCGGCGGCCGAGGATGGGTCCTTGTCGAGCGCGGACGGCATCGAGAAGCAGGCGCGCCGCCTCCTCGCGAGCCCGCGCGCGCGGCCGATCGTGGAGACGTTCGCGGCAGAGTGGCTGGGCGTCGAGAAGGTGACGACCGCGCCGAAGGAGTCGAGCCTGTTCCCGGCGTGGAACGAGGCGCTCGCGGCCTCCGCCCTCGAAGAGACGCGGCGCTTCGTGAGCTACGTGGTGTTCGACGGGAGCCACAAATACGACGATCTGCTGCTCGCGGACTACACGTTCGCGGACGCGAATCTGGCTTCGTTTTACGGGGTGAGCGGGCCCGCGAGCGGCTTCGAGAAGGTGCAGAGCCCGGAGAGCCGAAAGGCCGGGCTGCTCGGGCACGCGAGCGTGCTGTCGGCGTACTCGTACTCGGACCAATCGTCGCCGTTCCGGAGAGGCATGTTCGTGCGGCGCAACCTGCTCTGCCAGGAATTCCCGGCGCCGCCCGCGAACGCGGCCACGGTGCCGCCCGTGGATCCGAACGACACGACGCGCGAGCGCTTCGACAAGCACTCTTCGGATCCGGTGTGCCACTCGTGCCATCAGTACATCGATCACGTGGGCTTCGGCTTCGAGAAGTTCGACGCGACGGGCCACTACCGCGAGACGGAGAACGGAAAGCCGATCGACGCGTCCGGCGACATGAACGACGTGGAGGCGCTCGACACAGGCACGCACGCGCCGTTCGACTCGCTGCGGGGGCTCGCGACGGTGCTCACCGACAGCCACGCCGCGAAGGCGTGCTTCGCGAAGCAGACGTACCGATTCGCGATGGGGCGGCTGGAGACGGCCGAGGACGCGTGCGGCGTCGACGCGCTCGCGGCGGCCTTCGAGCAGTCCGGCGGCGACATTCAAGAGCTGTGGATCGAGCTCACCAAGCTCGACGAATTCACGCGGCGGAAGTGAGAGAGGGAGTCCGGACGATGAGCAAACGTGCCATGATTTCCAGGCGAGGACTCCTCCGGGCGCTCGGCGGCGCGGCGCTGGCGATGCCCTTCTATCAGCTGCTCGACGCGAAGCCGGCCCGCGCGGACGTCACCGCGAAGCGCGTCATCTTCTTCTATTTCCCGGACGGCGTGGCCCTCCCCTCCGGCGGGTCGAGCCTGCAAAACGACTTTCACGCGCAGGGGACGGGGTCGAGCTTCACGCTGTCCAAGCAGCTGGAGCCGCTCGCGCCGTTCAAGGACGACTGCGTGTTTCTGCGCGGCCTCCACATGGGCTCGGCGGGCGAGAACAACCATGGAGAGGGCGCGAAGAAGCTCCTGACGGGCGTCGATGGAGGGAATGGCCAGTCGCTCGACCAGTATCTGGCCAGCACGTTCGGCGCCGGCGCGGCGTGGCACCACCTCTATCTGGGCGCGATGTCGAAGCAGAACAAGGACACGCCGCGCTCCGCGGACGCCTACGTGTCGTATCCGAGCGCGGGCCAGAGCATCGTGCCGGAGGACAACCCGAGGGCCGCGTTCGAGGCGCTGTTCGGACAAGGCTCCATCGGTCAGCCCGGTCAGACGATGCCGGATCCCGATGACGTCAGCGTGATCGACGGCGTGCTCGACGACATGAATTCGCTGAAGGCGCGCCTTGGAAACGTGGAGAAATCGAAGCTCGACGTGCACCTCACGGCGCTTCGCGAGGCGGAGAAGCGCATCAAGAACGTGAGCGGCAGCCCGCCCGCTAGCTGTGACTCTCCTGTCGCTCCCGGAATCGACGAGGGCAGTCTGTACAAGGACGCGACGTTCCCGGCCACGCTGCAGGCGCAGATGGATTTGATGGTGCTGGCGATGGCGTGCGGCGTCACCAACGTCGGGACGATCCAGGCCAGTTACCACACGAGCGAGCTGATCATGAGCCGCTTCGAGAATACGGAGATGTACGCGCCGAATTTCGATATGCGGTCGCACCAGGCTTCGCACTACGGGTCCGCCGGGAGTGACCTGTTCAACGCGTATGTGCTGCAGGTGCGGTGGTGGATGTCGCAGTTCGCGTACCTGCTCGACGCGCTGAAGAAGCGGCCCGACGGGGACGGGACGATGCTGGACACGTCGCTCGTCGTGCTGTGCACCGAGGTGAGCGACGGCAACTCCCACTCTCACCACGACATGCCCTTCCTTTTGGGGGGCCGCGCGAACGGGCGGCTCTCGACGGGGCGCGCGCTGTCCTACGACGGCGTGCGGCACTCGGGGCTGCTCACGTCGATCGCGCACGCCGCGGGGCAGAGCGTGAATTTCGGGCAGGACTGCCCGGGTCCGCTGCCGGGTCTCTTGACCTGAATCGGCGCGGACGGGAGACGGCGCGCGCGGGGCGCTCTCCGCGGCGCGCCTCGTCCGACGGAGCGTGGCAGTCCGTGACTGGCGTTCACGGCGACGTGCCAGTCCGTGACTGGCATTCACGACAACGCGCCAGTCCCTGAATCTACTTGTACGGGTTCGAGAGGTCGTCGCCCGGTGGCTTCGCGGTGGTGACCGGGGGGGTCGTCGGCGCGGAGGTGGGGGCCGGCGTCGACGAGGCCTTCGAGGAGGCCGACGCCGAGCCCTTGTGCGACTTGCCGCCCTTGCCCTTCGGCGTGTCACTGGCCGGCTCGCTCGTGTCGGCGGCGGTCGCGGTTGGCGGCGGCGCTGCTTCCGCCGAGGACGTCGTCGCGGGCGCGCTCGTGGTCGTGGCGGGCGCGGCCGCGGTCGTCTCCGTGGGGACCGCCGCGGGGACGCTGGTCGGCGTGCCGGAGGGGAGAGGCGACGTGCCGGCGCCCTGCGAGTCGCCGCCGCCGCCGCCCTTCACGACGAGCACCACGCCCACCGCGAGCGCCGCCGCCACGCCCACGATCGCCGCGATGCGCGCCGTCTTCGAGCGGCCGGAGACCGGAGGCTCCGAGTGCTTCGTGCGCACGCTGATCGACGCGTTCGTGAGGCTCGACACCATGCGGAGCGTCGTCGGATCTCCGTCTTCCGGATGCGGCGCGTTCACCACCGGCGCGAACGCGATTTCCGGCGGTGGCGGCGTCGACGACATGCCCGGCGGGCGCGGCGGCGCAGGCAGCGGCGCCACGATCGACTGCACGCCGGTCGCGAGGATCGCCTTCGGGAGGTTCGCGCGCGAGGCCGCGAGGCTCGGGTCGTTGCGCTGCGAGAGCCACACGCGCACGCTCTCCCGCTGCGCCGCGATCTCTTGTCCGAGCACGGTGTTCATGAAGGCCGCGACGTCGCGCGGGGCCGCCACGCCGCCGTCGCCCGCGGCCGCCGCTTCCACCGCGGCGCGCTCCAACGCGTCGCCCATCTCCGCGCACGTGGAGAAGCGCTGGCTGATGTCGCGCGCGAGCGCCTTCAGCACGACGGCGTCGAACGAGGGGTGCATCCCCGGCACGAGCTGCGACGGGGGCGGGATCGCGCCGCTCATCACGCGGGCGAGCGTCTCGTGATCGGTCTCGCCGCGGAAGAGGCGACGACCCGTCAACATCTCCCACAGGATGATGCCCATCGCGAAGAGGTCCGTGCGGCGGTCGCACGTCTCTCCGCGCGCCTGCTCCGGCGAGAGGTACGCGAGCTTGCCCTTCACCGTGTCGGAGCGCGTCGTGCTGAGGCGCGCGGCCGCGCGGGCCACGCCGAAGTCCGTGATGCGCGCGCTGCCGTCGACGCCGACGAGGATGTTCTGCGGCGAGATGTCGCGGTGCACGATCTGCAGCGGGTTGCCGTGCGGATCCGTGAGCTCGTGCGCGGCGTGCAGGCCCGTGAGCGAGTCGAGCAGCATGCGCACCGTGACTTGCCGCGGGATCGCGGGGCCGTTCGCGGGCATCGACGCGGGCGCGCGGCGCGGCTTCGGCATCCCGGCCCCGGTCACCGCGGGGAGCATGCCGGTCGCGCGTCCAGCGGCTCGCGAGGCCACGCGCGCGAGCGTGTCGCCCTCGATGTACTCCATCACGAGGTAGTAGCCGCCCTCGCTGCCGCCCACCTCGAGGATGGGGACGACGTGCGGGTTGTGGATGCCCGCGGCGAGGCGCGCCTCGTCGAGGAACATCTCCACGAACTCCTGCTCCTTCGCGAGGTGCTCGTGCAGCTTCTTGATCGCGACGAACCGCTGGAAACCGCCGAGGCCCGCGATGCGCGCGAGGTACACGACGGCCATGCCGCCGGACGCGATCTCGCCGATCAGCTCGTAGCGATCGAGCCGGTTCTTGGGGTCGCTCGGATCGAGCAGCTTCACCGACGCCATCGGATCACAGAGCTCCCTGGATGCCGAGCACCGCGCCGCGATCCGTGATGACCGCGGTCGGCTGAACGGTGGTGGTGGCGGGCTTGCCGCTCCAGCGCGTGAAGATCGCGAGGAGCACGGTGGCAGCGCCGACGCCCGCGGTCGCGCCGATGAGGACGTTCGTGCGGAGCTGGTTTTGAAGGCCGAGCTGGTACTCGGGGCAGTCGGTGCCCTTGCCTGCGCACGCCTTCTTCACCGCGTCGACGCCGGGGTTCTGCAGCGTGTCCATGCCGCTCCACGCGAGCACGCCGCCCGCGCCCGCGGTGAGCACGAGGCCGGTGATGAAGAACGCGGGGTGGATGCCTTTAGCAGCAGGCTTCGGCGCGTCGCCGCCGGGGCCCGTGGACGTGGGCGCGCCCGTCATGTCCGGCGGCACCTCGTTCGAGGACGTGGGCGCGGTCGTCACGGTGGGCGCCGCGGTGACCTCCGGCTTCGGCGGCTCCGTCGGCTCGAACCGAAGCTCCGAGGAGCCGCCGGCCTTCGCGTCGACGGTCTGCGGCTTCGCGGAGGCGTTGCCGAAGAAGCTCGCGCGGAGGCTTGTTTTCCCGGGGTCCACGTACACGACCCAGCGCGTGGTCGACGCGCCGTGCACCGCGCGCGTGCCGATCGCGAGGAGGCACGGCGACGCGCAGCTCACCTGGAGCTTGTGCAGCTTCGGCTCGAACTTCGCGATCGTCTCCTTCGCGAGCTTCGTGGTCTCGGCGTCGTCGGGGTAGCGGTCGAGGGCCTGCGCCGCGAGCGTGGCGGCGCGCGATCCCTGGTCGGCCTCCGAGCGGGCGCGGATCGCGAGGCGGAGCGTCTTCGCGCCTGGGACGGCCTCGTCCGCGACCTCGAAGTGCTGCGCGGCTTCGTCGAACTGCTTGCCTTTGAAGCTCTGCACGCCGAGATCGAACTCGTCGGCGGCGCGCTTCACCTTGGCGGCGTCGGGCGCGTCATCCGCGGCGACGGGCACGACAGCCGTGAGAACGGCGAGCAACGCAGCGAGGGCTGTGGCCCTGGACATCGACGCGGATCCTTGCCTTGAGTTTCATTCCCCGTCAAACGTCGGGGAGCGCGTACCAGTACGAATTGTCCTTGAAAAAGCCTTCACGGAAAAGCAGCCCGCGAAAAATTTCTTGAGGACGCACGATCGCGGCGGGGCGGATCGCCCCGAGGGGCCGCGCCCGGCGCGCAGAATACGGCTGAAAGGAAGGCTTTCGAGCGAGGAGCGCGACCGCGCGGGGCGGCCCCTCAGGTCATTTCGAGGAAGAGCCGATCCGGATTTTCGAGGTAGCCGATGATCTCGTAGGCGAACGCCGCGCCCACGTGGCCGTCGATGATCCGGTGATCGAAGGAGAGCGAGAGGAGCATCACGTTGCCGATGACGATCTGACCGTCCTTGACGACGGGCTTCTCTTTCATCTGGTGCACGCCGAGGATCGCGACCTCGGGGAAGTTCAGGATCGGCGTCGCGAAGAGGCCGCCCTGCTGGCCGAGCGAGGTGATCGTGAACGTGGAGCCGCCGAGATCCTCGGGCTTCACCTTGCCGGATTTCGTGTCGTCGCCGAGGCGGCGGATGTCGCGCGCCACGTCGAGCAGGCTCTTGCGATCCGCGTCGCGCACCACCGGCACGATGAGGCCGGCCTCCGTCGAGGACGCGATGCCGATGTGGTAGCGCTTGTGCTGGACGATCTCCTGCGCGGCCTCGTCGAAGGACGCGTTCAGCGCGGGCATCTTCTTCAGCGCCGCGACGCACGCCTTCACGAAGAACGGCAGGAACGTCAGCTTCACGCCCTGCTTGTCGGCCTGCGGGCGGAGGCGCTCGCGCAGCGCCTTCAGCGCCGTCGCGTCGCACTCCTCGACGAACGTGAAGTGCGCGGCCGTGTGCTTCGATCGCGTCATCCCGTCGAAGATGCGCTTGCGAACGCCGCGGAGCGGGATGCGCTCCTGATCGGCGTCCTTCGCGATCGCGACGGGCGGACGCGCAGCAGGCGCCGCGACGGGCGCGGGCGGAGGCGCGCTCGCCGTCCGCGCGGGCGGCAGCGACAACTCCTCCTTCGCGGGGCGCGCGGGCGGCGGCTCCAGGTTCGTCACCTGGTGCACGGGCGACGGCACCACGCTGACGGGCGACTCGGTCGAGGCGCGCACGTCGTCCTTCGTGGTGCGGCCGTTCGGACCGCTCGGCGCGACCTTGCGCAGATCGACGCCGAGATCGCGCGCGAGCTTGCGCGTGGCCGGCGTCGCGAGCGGCTTCGCGTTGAAGTAGTCCGAAGGCTGCGGCGCGCGCGCCTCCACGCGGGCGGTCGCGAGGCCCTCCGCGCGCGGCGCCACGACGGGCGTGCTCACGGCGCCGGACATGAGGCTCATGCCGGGCAGGTCTTCCTTGATGTCGCCGACCGCGGTCGCGGCCGGTCCGTCCGACTTGCCGGCGGGCGGATCCGCCGCGGGCACGTGCGCGGGCGAGTGCGGCGCCGTCTCGGGCGCGGGGTGGCTCACCGGAGCGGGCGCCGCCGCGAGATCGAACACCACGAGCACCGAGTGCACGGGCACGATCGATCCGACCGCGCCGCGCGTCTCGACGATGCGACCCGTCTTCGGCGCGGTGATCGTGACGGTCGCCTTGTCCGTCATCACCTCGACCATCGGCTGGTCTTCCTTGACGGCTTCGCCGGGCTGCACGAGCCACTTGACGATCTCGCCCTCGGTCACGCCTTCGCCGATGTCCGGCAGCTTGAACTCCCAGTTCGACATCGGTCAGTACCTCGCGGTCTCGATGAGGGCCGGCAGGATGCGGTGCGCGAGCGGCAGGTACTCGTTTTCGAGCGTGTACGGGAATGGAGTGTCCCAGCCCGTGACGCGCTTCGGCGGCGCTTCGAGGTGGAGGAACGCCTTCTCGTTGATGAGCGAGACGATCTCCGCGCCGAGGCCGCAGCTCTTCGGCGCCTCGTGCACGACGACGACGCGGCCCGTCTTCTTCACGCTCGCGAGGATGGCTTCGATGTCGAGCGGCCACAGCGTGCGCAGGTCGAGCACCTCCGCGTCGACGCCTTGTTTTCCAGCCTGTTCGGCCGCCGCGAGCGCCTCGTACACCATCGCGCCCCAGGCGATCACGGTGACGTGCGCGCCCGGCTTCACGACGTTCGCCTTGCCGATCGGCACGGTGTAATCGCCCTCGGGCACGTCGCCCTTCGCGGCGCGGTACACGCGCTTCGGCTCGAAGAAGAGGACCGGATCCGGATCGCGGATCGACGCGAGGAGCAGGCCCTTCGCGTCGGCCGGGGTCGCGGGGCACACGACCTTGAGGCCCGCGACGTGGATGAACTGCGCCTCGGGCGACTGCGAGTGGTAGTGGCCGCCGCGGATGCCGCCGCCGACGGGCGTGCGGATCACGAGCTTCGCCGGGTACTCGCCGCCGGAGCGGTAGCGGAACTTCGCCAGCTCGCTGACGATCTGATCGTACGCGGGGAAGATGAAGTCCGAGAACTGGATCTCGGGCACGGGCACGAGCCCGTAGAGCGCCATGCCGATCGCGGTGCCGATGATGCCGCCCTCGGAGAGCGGCGTGTCGATCACGCGGTCGTCGCCGAACTCTTCGTGCAGGCCCTGGGTCACGCGGAAGACGCCGCCGACCTTGCCGACATCTTCACCGAGCACGACGACGCGACCGTCGCGGCGCATCTCCAGCCGGAGCGCGTCGTTGATCGCCTGGACCATGTTCATCTGAGGCATTCGAATTCTCCGTGGTGCCTTCTTCGCTCGTTCACAAATCTCTTCTTCACTGCCGCCCCTCTCACGTGACGTACGGATGGGGGGTCCCGCCGCAGGCGGGGGGAAGGGCGCGAGCCCTTCCAACGCAACTCAGTGGCCATGGCCCTTGGCGCGGGGCCCATTGCGCAGCTCTTCACGCTGCTCTTCGAGGTGCCAGGGCAGCGTCGCGAACACGTCCTCGAACATCGAGTCGAGGCTCGGCCCGTCGGTCTTCTCGGCCGTCGCGACCGCGTTCTTCACCTCGGCGTCGATCTCCGCCTCGAGCGCGCGCTCCTTCTCTTCCGTCCATCCGTGGCGCGCCTCCACGTAGCGGCGCAGGCGCGCGAGCGGGTCCAGCGAGCGCCACGGCTCCAGCGTGTGATCGGGGCGGTACGCCTTCGGATCGTCGCTCGTCGAGTGGCCGGAGAGGCGGTACGTGAGCGCCTCGATCAACGTCGGCCCCTCTCCGCGCGAGGCGCGCGCGACGGCGTCCCGCGTGACCTTGATCACCGCGAAGATGTCGTTCCCGTCCACGCGGACGCCCGGCATCCCGTACGCGACGCCCTTCCCCGCGAACGTCGCGCTCGCGGTCTGACGCTCCGTCGGGACGCTGATCGCCCAGCCGTTGTTGCGGCAGAAGAACACGCACGGCGCCTTGAACACGCCCGCGAAGTTGAGGCCGTTGTGGAAGTCGTTCGAGCTCGTCGCGCCCTCGCCGAAGTACGAGAGCACCGCGACGTCTTCCTTCTTGATGCGCGCGGCCCACGCGAAGCCCGCGGCCTGCGTGATCTGCGTGCCGATCGGCGAGCTCACCGAGCCGAAGCGCCCCGCCTTGTAGGTGTAGTGGTCCGGCATCTGACGGCCCTTCACCGGGTCGTTCTTGTTGCCGAACATGTTGTCGACGTAACGCTGGAGCGGCATCCCGCGGAGGAGCGCGGCGCCGAACTCGCGGTAGCAGGGGAAGATCCAGTCGGTCTCGCGCATGCCGAACGCGCTGCCGAGGATCGCGGCCTCCTCGCCGAGCGAGCCGATGTGGAAGCCGATGCGCCCCTGACGCTGGATGGCGACGAGCCGATCGTCGATCATGCGCGTGCGCACCAGGGCGCGGTAGAGGCTCAGGATCTGGAGCTCGCTGAGCTTCGGATCGTGCTTCGGATCGAGGGTGTTGTCGTCACGCAGGACGCGGACGACGTCGGCAGCGCGGACGTCCTCGGGGTAGCGCGCCGCGGACGCGATCGGTGCGTCGGACAGGCGTGCTCCGTTCGGAGGAGGCGTGCTCTCGGAGCGGATGTTCGATTGCGTGGGCGCCGTCATACGGGCGGCGGACACTAGTGGGGCGCGAAGGAAATCTCGACAAGATTTTCACGCCGCAGCGCGGCGAAAATGACCGCTCGCGGCGCATCGATTTTTCCGATGGATCTTGTCTGAGCGGCGGCGCGCTCTACGAAGCGGCGAGGACGCCTTCCGACTCCGAGAGGGCCTCGTCGACGGCGCCCTCGGGCAGCTTGAAGCCGCGCGCGAGCTGGTCGAGCACGGTGCGCTCTTGGTGGCTCACGCCGCCGGAGATGTGGGCCATCAGCGCGGCGATGCGGAGCACCTCCACCTGATGCTCGGGCTTCGTGATCGTGCGGGCGATCATGTGGGCGCGCTTCTCGGTGCCGTCCTCGGCGAGCTGCTCGCACAGGTCGGCCACGAGGGCGTCGAGCTGCGCGCGCTGCACGACGTCGCCGCATGCGTTCGCGACGACGGACTGGAACGCGGCGCGCTCGTCGTCGTCGAAGACGCCGTCCGAGTTGGCCACCAGGAACGCCGCCTCGACCACCGCCTCGAAGAGGGCGGCCGCCTGCGGATCGAAGCCGGTGGGCACGGTCGCTTCGTCGATGATGGGGCGCGCGCCGTACGACGACGCCGCTTGCGCGAGGATCGAGGTGGCGCCGCCCTGCGGGTTGGGCCGGGCGATTTCGCGCGCCACTCTCTCGATAAGGCTCTTGTCGGGGAGGGTCATGGTGTCCTGGACAGGCGGCCCCGCAAGCTCCGGCAAACTCGAAGGAGCGTCAAGCTCTCTCGCACGTTCTCACGAAGGCGAGACGACGCGGCCCTGAACGGACGTGCGCGTTCCAGCCGAGAAAAGCGCCCTCTGCGCGCACCGAGACGGCCTGTCCGCGCGGCGCCCGGGGCCCGCTCACTTCTTGATGGGCGCCTTGAGGTGGAGCTTCAACACGACCTCGTCGCGGATGAGATCGTTCGGCATGCCGGGGTACACGATGTTGAAGTCCGAGCGCTTGATCACGAACTCGGCGTCGGCGGTGACGTCCGTCGCGGTCTCGGCGATCTTCGCGGGGAACGTGATCGACACCTTCTTGCCGTGGAAATCGAGGTTGCCGGTGATCGTGTGCGTCGCGCCCTTGTCGCCGCCCTTCTTGATCTCGGTCGATTCGAACGTGGCCTTCGGGTAGAGCGCGACGTTGAAGAAGTCCTTCGACGTGAGGTGCCCGGTGAGCTTGTCGTCGTCGGACTTCACGCTCGACATGTCGATCTCGACCGCGACCTTGCCGCCTTCGATCTTGCCCTTGTCGAGCTGCGCCCAGCCCGAGAACTTCTGAAAGCTGCCCTCGTGCTTGCCGGTCACCTTCGATCCGGTGAACTGGAACGTGGACGACGTGTCGAGGTCGACCGCGTCCGCGCCCTTCGCGGGGATCGACGCGACGGACGGAGCGGGCGCCGCCGTCGCAGCCGCCGTGGCCGTCGCCGTCGCGGTGGCCGTCGCGGGCGTCGTGGGCTTGGCCGAGCCGACCGTCGCGACGGGCTTGTTGTCCGCCGGATTCTCGCAGCCGAGCAGCGGGAGAGCGGCGACGAGCGAGACGACGAAGAGCGAGCGAGCAGAGTGCATGGGCGGAAATACCTCCAAGGCGAAAGTGCCAGTTGCGGGCGTTCCTTTAATGTCGAACAATCGCCCCTTCAACCCCCCGCCTGCACTTTTTTTGAAGCCTGTTTCGGAGGGCCGAGCCTCAGAGCTTGCCGTCGGCGCGGAGCTGCTCGCACACCGCGTCGACCATCTCCTTGCGTCGCCTGCGGAGGGTGGCCGCGATCTCCTGCATATCGGCTCGGTCCGACTTCTCCGCGAGGTTGAGGAGCTTGAGCTCCTTCTCCGTGAACATGCTCTTGGTGCCCTTGCAGATCGCGATGCGATCCAGCTCATCAGCGGTGGGCGGCGCCATCGGCACGGCGGATCCCGAAGCGTTCGGCGCGCCCCCCGCCCCCGAAGAGACCGTGTGCGCGAGCGGCTCCGTCTTCGGCGTCGCGGTGTCGGCGGACGCGATCGATCCTGCGGGCGGCGCGATCGCGGTCGCCGTCGCGTTCGCGTTCGCGGAGACCACATCGGGAGCGCTCGATCCTGCGACCGGCGCGATCGCGGTGGCCGTCGCGTTCGGCGTCGCATCGCCCGATCCGGTCTGCGCGCCGCTGCACGCGGAGAGCGCGATCGAAGCCACGAAGAGGGAGCAGCAGCGCGTGGAGAGCATCGCGAAAGGATGCGCCGCAGGTGCGCTCACCATCAAGAGCGAAGCCGAGAAGTGATGCCCACCCCCGGCCGCGCTATCGCGCGTCCGCCCCTCCCAAATCGCTCACTGTCGTTCGCGAAGGGAGGGGCACGTCACGTGACGTTCGAGCGCGTCAGTGCAAGCGGCGCGCGACCACGCGACCGAGCCGAGCCATGCCCTCTTCGATCAGCGCGGGCGGCCGGTTCGAGTAGTTGAGGCGCAGCGTCTCGAGCTTCGGCGTGTCGGGATAGAAGGCGTTTCCGGGGACGAACGCGACCTTCTCGCGGAGCGCGTCGTGGAACAGCTCGTCGGCGCGGAGGCCCGTCGGCAGCTCGGCCCAGATGAAGAGGCCGCCCTCCGGCTTCGTCCAGCGCGCGGCCGCGGGCAGGTGCTTCTGCAGCGCGGACAGCATCGCGTCGCACCGCTCGCCGTAGACGCGGCGCAGGTTCGCGAGGTGCCCGTCGTAGTCGAACGTCTCCAGCAGGCACGAGGCGGCGCGCTGCGCGAGCGTGCCCGTGTGCAGATCCGCCGCCTGCTTCGCGATCGTGAACGGCCGGATCAGCTCGCGCGACGCGACGATCCACCCGAGGCGCATGCCGGGCGCGAGCGTCTTCGAGAAGGTGCCAAGGTGGATCACCACGCCCGAGTCATCGAGCGCCGCGAGCGCAGGCGGAGCGTCGCCGCGGAACCGGAGCTCGCCGTACGGGTTGTCCTCGAGGATCGGCACGCGGTGCGCGCGGCACAGCGCGACGAGCTGCGCGCGCCGCTCGCGCGAGAGCGTGGTGCCCTTCGGGTTGTTGAACTCGGGCACGAGGTACACGAGCTTCGGGAGGCGCTCCGCGAACACGCGCGCGAGGTCGTCGACGTCCATGCCGTGATCGTCGCTCGCGACCGGGGCGAACGTGACCTCGCACCCCTCGAACGTCTGGATCGCGGCGAGGTACGTCGGGCTCTCCACCGCGACGACGTCGCCCGGATCGAGCAGCACGCGCGACACGATGTCGATGCCCTGCTGCGAGCCGTTCGTGATCAGGATCTGGTCCGACGTCACGCGCATCCCGCGGCGCGACAGGCGCGCGGCGATCCACTCGCACAGCGGCCCGAACCCTTCGGTCGTCGAGTACTGCAGCGCGGCGCGCCCCTCGCGCGCGAGCACCTTCTCGTAGGCCGCGCTGATCGCCTCGACCGGGAACAGCTCCGGCGCGGGGAGACCGCCCGCGAACGAGAGCACGTCCGGCTGTTCGGCGACCTTCAAGATCTCGCGCACGGCGGAGGGCGGCATGCGCGCCATGCGGCGGGCCAGGCGGATCGGAGCGAGGGCGGGCGCGGCGGCGGTCGTCAGCATCATGATTCTCCTTGCGGTGCCTGCGGGGCGGCGACGTACGTCTCTTCCTTGATCGTGGCGAGCGCGATCGTCGTGTGGGTGCGCGTCACGCCGGGCAGCGTGCGCAGCACCTCGACGAGCAGTCGATCGAGCGTGCGCGTGTTCTTCGTCTTCACCTTGAGGAGGTACGAGTCCTCTCCGGCGACGCGGTGGCACTCCAGCACCTCGTCGAGGCCCTTCACCTTGCGGGTGAAGCCGTCGAAGAATTTCGGGTGCTCGATGCCGACGCCGATGAAGGCCGTGACGTCGACGCCCATCTCGGCGGAGTCGACGCGCGCGACGTAGCCCCTCAGCACGCCGCGCTCCTCCAGCTTGCGGATGCGGTCGGCGACGGCCGGCTGCGAGAGACCGACGTCCTTGGCGATCTCGCTCTGCGTCGTGCGCGCGTTGCGCTGCAGCAGCTCCACGATGCGAAGGTCGGCGGTGTCCATCGGCTTATAATTTATAGGCGCAAAGCCTATCTTGGGAATGGATGATAACGCCCGCCGAAAATCCGAGCAAGCCGAACGAGCCGCAACGTTCGCCGGAATCGCCCTCCCCCGTTCAGGATCGACGGCGCAAAATTGTCTCGGCGGCCTTCACGCCGGAGAGGGCCGTCGCGAGGGTCGACTGGCCGGGGAAGACGCTGTCGCCGGCGAGGAAGAAGGACGGCAGAGGCTCCGTGGGGCCGAGGGCGTCGTAGTTGTGGAGGCCCGCTCGGCGCGGGACGCCGCCGACATAGCCGTACGGGCGGCCCGTGAAGCGCTCGAAGGTGCGCGGGGAGGCGGTCAGCTCGTGGCGGACTCCCCTCCACCACTCCGGCAGGAAGCGGGACAAGCCCTCGCGCATCGTGGACTGGACGCCTGCGATGTAACTGGCACGCTCCTCCGGCGACATCGACGTGAGGCGGTCCATCGGGACGTGCGTGGAGACCGTGATCGTGCGCTGTCCTTCGGGGGCGCGGGCGCCGTCGCGCGGGCCGCTCACCGAGCAGAAGAGGTGATTGCCCTCCTGGAAGGGGCGAGTCGGGTCTTGCACGATCTCCACGTGACACGGGCCGTCTCGGCCCTCCGGCGGGGCGGCCGCGACATACAACATCGCCGCGCCCCAGCCCGTCTCCACCTTCGCGGCGAGCTTCCGGAGCGCCTGCGGGGCCGAGTCGCCGAGCATCCGCGCTGCCGCGTGCGGGAGCAGGTTCGCGATCACCGCGCGCGCCCGCACGTCCCCGCGGCGCGTCCGAACCACGTAGTCGCGGCCGTCCCGCGCGATCGATCTGGCCGCGGTCACGAAGCGCACGTCGCCCCCCGAAGAGGCGATCGCCGTCGTCAGCGCGGTCGCGAGGTGGCCAATCCCGCCGCGGACGTGGCCAGTCCCGCGAAAGTAGTAATCCATCGTCGCGAGCGCGAACGAAGCCTCCGCCTCGCGCGAAGGGCACTGGATCGTGATCTGACAGAGCGCGTCCAGGAACGTGATCAAGGGACCGTACGACAGGACCTCATGCCTCGCGAGCACCGCGGAGAGCGGCTTTCCGAGGAGCGGCAACAGCTTCAAATACCGAGGCACCCGCGCGGCGTGGCGGAGGAGCGCGGAGGCCGTGAGCGGAAACAGGAGCGCCGGATCGTCGAGCACCTCCCACAGAATGTCGGCCACCTCCCGCTGGAACGCGAAGAACCGCCGGAGCGCCTCCGCGGGCGCGCCGGGCAACGAACAGAGGCGCTCGATCAACCCCTCTCGCCGCGCCGGGACTGCCAGCGTGACTCCGGGCCACCGCATCTCCACCACCGGATCGAGGAAGTCGATCGTCACGTCCAGCCGGTGGCGCTCCAGGATCTTGCGAAATAGCTGCCCTTCCCCGAAGCCGCTGAACAACGTGGCCCCCGCCTCGAAGCGGTATCCGTCGCGCTTGAACGTGGACGCACAGCCCCCCGGGTAATTGAGGGCCTCCAGGAGACAGACGCGCGCGCCGCCCTCCGCGAGCGTCAGCGCCGCTCCGAGGCCGCCGAAGCCCGCGCCGATCACGACCGCATCGAAGACGTCCGGTGTCGACATGCCGCGCGGACTATGGGCGCTCGCGGTCCTTCGGCAAGCGTGAATGTGGCGCGCTCAGCGGCGCATGCAAAGGTGGGTGTTCTTGCGGAACATCCCATTCCACTTCACGCCTTGCGCGTCCGTCTGCACGGCGTCTCCGCAGATCATGCCCGCGCCGCAGTCGCTCGAGTCCGTGCAAGGGAAGGTGCAATATCCGTCGGCCGAGATGTTGCGGTCCTCATCCATCGACTGCAGACACGACAGGTCCGCGCCGCAGTCCGCGGGGACGCGGCACGGCTTCCCGAGCTCCGACGAGCGGCGGATCCGCGTGTAGAGGAACATGCCGCCGAGCATCAGGACCGCGAGCACCATGGCCAACGCCCTTCGCGGCGCATCGGAGGGCGGCGTCTTCGGGAGCGACAGCGGCTCCTGGCTGACGCGGCTCGCGCGGTCCTCCGCGGCCTTCTCCGCTTCCTTCGCGGCGATCTTGTCGGCCAGCTCCTTGATGGGGCGCCACGGCGCGTCCTCCGCGGTGCGGTATTCGGCGTGGGGCGACAAGGCCTTCGCCTGCAGCGACGCCTTCATCTGCCGCAGCGTGTAGGGGCCTTTCTGGCCGTCGGCCGTGCGGATGAAGTATTGCTTCGGGGTCGCCACGCGGAGCTCTCTCGACGAAGGAGCAAAGACGGGTCGCGCCGCCGCGTCAAGCGCGGGGACAGGGGTGGAGCGTTCTGGTACCGTGGGCGCGAATGTCCGTCGGCAACGTCGAGCCCTGGAATTGGGGAGATCTCCACCGGTACGTCCTCCGCCTCATGGAGGGAAGAACGGACATCGACGCGGAGGCGCGGGCGCAGGTCGAGCACGCGCACGACATCGGGCTCCACTGGGATCCGCCGCTCGGCGACTACTCGTCTCGAAACGACATGTGCCGCCTCTGCGGGGACGCCTCGTTCTCCTGCGTCGTGCGGGCCGATCGGCGCGGCGGTCACGAGGTGGACTTCGTCGTCGACGGCAGCGACACGATGCGCGACAGGCCGAGGCCGGACGGGGTCCTCTGCTGGAAATGCCTCTACACGCACGTGGATCACCTGGATCCGGGCCTCGCGGTGATGCGGCGACTGCTGCTCTCCACGCCGGAAGGGGCCCAGTTTCTCCCCACGCTGCGCAGGGTGGAGGAGGCGCGCCGCTTCCGCAACGTCACCGGGACGTGCGAGCTGTGCGGGCGCAAGGGCGCCGCGATCCGAGGGCCGACGGACGTGGTCTATTGCCTCGTCTGCTACCGCTCCGCGCAGGCCGTGCGGGACGCGGAGATGGCTCGGTGGGAGACGAACCGCCGCATCAAAGAGGAGAAGTTCGACGCCGCCGTCATGGACTACATGCGCGCGATGTGGGCGATCGCACGGGAAGACGCACAATGTGCATTCTTTGCGATGCAGCGGCGCGGGGAGCTGACGGCGAAGCACGAAGGCGCCCCGCCGAACACATCCCCTGCCCCTCCCCCCGAAGAGGCCTCTCCACGGATTGAGACGCCGGGCTGGAGCCTCGCGAAGGAGTCGCACAAGGACGGGCGGCCCCCCACCCCTCCGGTCGTGACGGCGCGCGACGCGCAGGCCAAACAGGCCATCGAATTCCTCGACGCGGAGGTGGAGCGCGCGCTGAAGCACACCACGCGGGCCCGCGATCTCATGGGGGACTCGACGAGAATACGGGATGTTCACTTGGCGTTCCAGCCGGCCGAGCTCTCCCGCCCGATGCTCCTTCGATTCCTGTGCAGCCTGTCGGTGCTGCGGCAGGTGATCGAGACCGGGAGCACGTTCTGCGGGTACACCGGAGACGAGCTGATCCACGAGCGAATGACCGACTACGACGCGATCGCATCGCGGCTCGACGTCGGGGTGCACGACTACGTGAAGGCGGCCTCGGAGGGCGGCGTCCTCGTGCACGGCGGCACGAAGGAGTCCAGGGCGCGCGTGGCGGGGGCGCTGCGACGCATCTCGGACTACCGCACGGCCGACACGATGTTCAGCCGGCCCTCCGCGCCGTTTCAATACATCGAAGCGGAGGATTTTTACGCGATGACGCCCGACGCGCAGGAAGAAGTGCGCCGGCGAATGCTGATCACGCCGCCGTACGTGACGGTGTTCGGGGCGGACGATCTGGACCGCTTCATCGAGGAGACGCCGCGGCGCGCGACCGCCCGGGTCGTGACCTATCTGTTCATGAACGGCCACGACCACGTCGATCTGAACCGCGGCGACGTGCACGCGAGCCCAAATCCGCCCACGATCCCGCGGCCGAAGGACTGAGAGCCGCCCCCACCGCCTGCGGAGAGGGCTTGTTCAGAGGTTGAAGTCGGCCATGCAGGCGTGATCGCAGTGGGCCTTTCCCGGCCAGCGGCTGCAGTCGCACACCTCTTGATTGGCGCCGGTGAACACCGACGCTGCGGCGCGGCGCAGGCTCAGCTTCACGAGGGCCTCGTGCCCGTTCTCGGGGCACGTCACCTTCCGCGGGCCGACGGCGCCGGCGACTTGCATGGCCACCGCGGGCGCGACCGCGTACACGAGACCGATTCCCACGACCGCAGGGACGACGACGGGATCCATCCGGGCCTCCAGACGCTCCTCACCGGAGCGCGGAAAAACGCAGCAACCCGCGTGCCCGGAGGCGGCCAGATCCGCGGCCGGTCGGTCGAGCGCGATCGTGCGGTTTCGAAAGGAGATTCGGAGAGGGCCGGGGCGCCGCGGCGGAAGGCTGGGATGCGCCCTGTGCAGGCGGTGCGCAACGGCCGCCGGACTTACGCGTTCACCGCGCAAAGAAATCCGACGGACGCTGGCGCTGCGTGACGCCGATGTGCGCCTTCGTCCAGGATCCCTTCGTCGGGGTGACGGTGCCGGTGCACGTCACCGTGTGCGGGGAGCCGTGCTTGTAGTGGTCCGCGAGGTAGATCCAGGCGGAGAACGAAGAGCCCTTGTCGTCGAGCTTCTTCACGTCGTACCCGGGCACGCTGATCGTCTTCTTCTCTTCGTAGCCGCGGCCCTCGCACGAGACGGTGCTCTGCACCTCGAACTGGCCGCCGTCCTTCTGGCCGTCCTCGATGACGAGGAAGATGTTGTTGAAGGCGTATCCCCAGTCGTTCCACACGAACTCGACCTTGAAGGGCACGCCGGGGCGGACAGGCACGTTCGCGACCTCGGTGTCGGGGGGGTGCAGGCCCTTGCCCTCCTCCAGATAGAGCAGGATGCCGCCCACGAGGAGCACGAAGACGAAGAAGCCGAGGCACCCGAAACAGCCGTATTTGGCCGCATTGCTCTTCTTCGGGGGGCTGAAGCCGCCCATCCTGGCGCCGCCCGGACCCCACTGTCCAGGAGGGTAGTTGCCGGGCGGCATCCCCTGCTGCGGATAAGGCCCGTTCGGAGGCCCGCCGTAAGGGGCCTGTCCGTAGGGACCGGGCATTCCAGGGCCGGGCATTCCGGGGCCGGGACCGTACATCCCGGGACCGGGCATGGGGGCCATTCCGGGGCCGGGCATCCCGCCGGGAGGCGCCGCGCCGGGGGGCACGAACTGGCACTCTGACACCGCGACGGACAGCAACGCTTCCGGGGTGATCGCCGGGAGATCGTCGCCGCGGACGCGCATCACGCCGCCGCCGGGGGCGCGCTTCCATTCGGCCCAGTAGGCGCGGACGCGGCCTCCCTCGGCGTCGGCGCCGCGCTCGGCCACGAAATACCGGGGCGGACTCTGGCCCACGCGGACGAGCGCGACCCAGTAACACTCCGTCATCGACTGCGGGGCAGGCATCGTGATGACGAGGGCGCGCGCGTCCGGCGCGGGCGACATCGGCTGGACGGTGGGCGTGCCCTGCACCAGATCCTCGGGGCCGAGGCCGTCCGCGGACTCTTGCCACGAGGGCAACAGGGCCGCATCTCCGAGGCTCTCCAGTCGACTCCAGAACGCCTCCGGATCGAGGAGGACGTTCGTCATCAGGACGGTGTGGGCGAATCGGTAGTGTTGCTTGCGCACGCGGCTCTCACCTGCCCGCTCCCCAGGAAACGGCGGGCGGCGGGACCATCGGAGCTTTCGGCGTTGGCGTCAAGCCGCGCGGTTCTTCGTTCAAGCCGCGAGGCGCTCGATGATCTCCACGGCGCGCTCGGGGCCGCGCTCGGCCCGGACGCGACTGCCGATCTCCGCCGCGCGCCTCCGGATGCTGGGGAAATCGAAGGCGCGGAGGCGATCGCGGAGGCGCACGACGTCGAGGTGCGCGATCGGGAGCGGCCGCGGGCCCGCGCCGAGGGCGGAGATGCGGTGTCCCCAGAAGGGCTGATCCGCGAGGAACGGCACCGCCATCTGCGGGACGCCCGCGCGGAACGCGGACGCCGTCGTGCCGGCGCCGCCGTGATGAACGACGCCGGCCACCCGCGAGAACAGGTATCCGTGCGGCACGTCGCCCACGAAGAAGACGTCGTCCGAGGTCGGGCCGATCTCCGCGAGGCCGCCCCAGCCGGCGCTCAGCAAGGCGCGCTTGCCCGCTGCCCGCACCGCGGCGATCACGGCGCGCGTGGCCTCCTCGGGGCGCTCCAGCGTCATGCTGCCGAAGCCCACGTAGACGGGCGGCTCCCCCGCGGACAGGAACGCTTCGAGCGCCGGCGGAGGTGCGTAGTCGGCGGGCGCGTCGAGCTGGAAGTGGCCAGTCACGTGCACGTGAGCGGGCCAGTCGGAGGGGCGCGGCACGATCTCCGGACTGACCGCCACGAGCTTCGGAGGGCGCCTTCGGAGAGGCCATGTGTCCGGCCCCAGGAGAGGCGACCGCCCCATCCCGAGCGAGCGCCGCAGGGCGTTCACGTCGGCGCGAAACGCCTGGAAAAAGAGCTGCTCCGCGACGAGGTGCGACGCGAGGCACGCGAGGCCGCCGCGCGTGTCCGGGGGCGCGCCGGGGTGCGCGAAGGCCCGCGTCGGGAAGACGGGCACGTACGAAGCGTCGATGTAGCGCGCGCCCGTGCGCTCGGCGACGGAGGCCGCGGCCGGCGCGAGCAGGTGGCCGATCACCACGTCCGCGCCCGCGATCGCCCGCGGCAGGTTCACGTTCGCCTCGCGCACGAGCGGCCCCACGTGCTCGCGGAGCGCGCGGAAGGCCCGGATCGGGTTCGCGCCCGCGGAGGCGAGCTCGGCCCGCCCGCGGTCCCCCACGACCTCCTTGATGTCGCCCGCGAGCCGTTCGTATTCAAGGCCGTTGGAAGTCACGAAATCGCGGAACGGCTCGCACGTCGCGACGCGGACCGCGTGGCCCTTCGCCGCGAGCGCGCGGCCCAGCGCGACGTACGGCTCGACGTCGCCGCGGGAGCCCAGAGGGACGAGGCTGACTCGCATGGTGGCAGTCTCCGATCAGGCGACGGCCGGGAGGCGGTCGGGGTCGCGGAGGACCACGGAGTCCACGTCGGTGCGCCCCACGGACTCCATCTCGCCGCGGCGCTCGAGCAGCAGCCGGATCTCGTGGTTGTCGTCGAAGAGGGCCATCTTCGCGAACGGCACCAGCGCCTTCGAGAGTGAGAGTCGCGCGTCGCCGAGCCGGCTCCGGAGGTAGTGCACGTGGCCCACCTCGTCGACGAGGAGCTGCGCGAACAGCGCGTCGATCCGCTCGATCGCCGGGTGGTCCGCGAACAGCTCGCGGGCCTCGTCGCGCAGCGCGCTGAAGGCCGTGACGCCGACGACCTCGAACGAGAGCGCGAGCACGTCGATCCACGTCCGCGGCAGCGACGCGAACAGCCGAATCCCCGCGCGCGTCACCGCCCCGACCGGCGCGCCGACCTCGCACGTGAGGCCCACCAGCGCGAGCACCTGGAGGAGGAGCCGCGTGTGATAGACCTCCTGCAGCTCGATGTACGTGAGGATGTCGTCGGCGCCGCCCGGCTCGAAGCCGCGGAGAGCGAGCTTGTGCTCGACGCCGAACCGCTCCGCGCGGTTGCCCTTCGCGACGGCGAGCGCCCAGATCGTGCCCCGATCGAGGCCCGGCTCCGGCTCGCACCGCGCGAGGTTGCGCGAGAACACCTCGGGATCGATCACCGCTCTCCCGGGGCGCCGAACAGCGCTGTTCGGGGCGAGGACGGACAGGCTCTCTCGCTTGCTCAGCGTGCGTGTTTCGAGGCACGGGACGCCGTCGCGCTCGCGCAGCCACGTCATGTAGTGGGCCGGGAAACTGGCTCGCTCCCGGTCGCTCATCGGGGCAAAGGGGGGATGGGGGGAGTGCGTCATGCGAGCCGCTATCGCAGCCGGCGTGCCATGCGCACAGGCGAGGATTTTCGCGACGAACGCCCCCCAAATCTCCGAGCTTGTCGCCTGTCCGTCACAGGCGGAGAGCGGGAGTGTCGCCTGGGAGGCGACAAGAGGAATCGGAGGACCGGGGAAGCCCTCCGATTCAGGCTCCGGCCGTCACAGCTCGGAGGCGGAGAGGGCGCGGTAATAGACGCGGAGATCGTCGATCATGCCGCCGAAGAAGCCCGCGTTGCCTCGGCCGATCGCGTTCGGCGCGAAGGTGCCGCTCCACGAGCCGGTCGCGTCGAGGGTGCCATTGACGTACAGCTTCAGCGAGCTGCCGGAGCGGACGATCGCGTACTCGGTCCAGACTCCCGCCGTCGCCGAGGTCGCTGCCACGATCGCGTCGGAAGAGCCGGTGTACAGGCGCAATTTGCCCGCGTAGAAGTTCATGTCCATGCCGCCGCTCGATTTCCCGAGCACCGCGTCCTGATTGCCAATCCCCGAAGCGAGGTTGACCCAGAAGACGACCGTGAAATCCCCGCTCGCCGTGATGTCCGGGATGGACACCCAGTCGTTCGTGCCGTCGAGCCACAGCGCGTTGGAGACGCGGCCCGTCGCGAAGGTCGCGCCGCTCTGCGGATAGCCGTTGAAGCCGTTGCCGCTTCCGTCCGGGGTCATCGATGAATTGGGCGCCTCGTTGAACATCCAGTGCGCCGTGAGGCGTGAGGGGGTGTCGTCCGCGAGCCGCTCGATCTCGGTGGGTCGGAGCGCGCGCTCGTACACGATCACGTCGTCGAGCGTGCCATTCAGGTAGCCCGCCGAGCCGCGGCCGAGGGCCTCGACAGGCATGGTCCCGAACCAGCAGCCCGTCGCCGTGGCGCCCGTGTCCTTGACGCCGTTCACGTACATGTTGACCCGGCCGTCCTTGCGGGTGACCGCGTAGTGCGTGAACGTGGATGCGGTCAGTGCGTTCGACGCGATCACCACGTCTCCGGCCGCGGCCGCGCTGTAGAGGCGCAGCTTCTGGCCGAAGAAGTTGAGGTCCGGGCCCGCGCCCTCCTGGCCGAGGATCGCGTCCGCGTTGTTGATCGGCGAAGGGATGTTCACCCACGCCGCGAGCGTGAAGTCGCCGCCCAGCGAGATGCCGTCGGGATCGAGCCAGTCGCTCACGCCGTCGAGGGAGATCGCGCCGCGCGACTGGCCCGCGGAGGTCCACGACGGGGTCGCGTCGGAACAGGCCGCATCCGCGGTGCTCACCGCGTCGACTGCCACCGTGCCCGCGCCGTCGTCCAGGGTCCAGTGCGCGAGCGGCGCGTTCGGCGAGAAGCGGGCCAAGGTCTGCACCTGGCCCGCGCTGAGCGCCTCGTCGTAGAAGCGGACGTCGTCGAGGGCGCCGCGGAAATAGCCGGCGTTTCCGCGGCCGATCACCTTCGGCGTGAAGGCGCCGGACCACGTGCCCGTCGCGTCGAGGATGCCATTCAGATAGAGCTTGAGCGCGTTGCCCTGGCGCGTGATCGCGCAGTGCGTCCACACGTTCGACTCGATCGGGGTCGCGGCCACGATCACGTCGGTCGGCGCGTAGAGGCGCAGTTTGCCCGCGTAGAAGTTGATGTCCTGTCCGGCGCCGTTCACGCCGACGAGGCCGTCCAGGTTGGTGATGTCGCGCGTCGGGCGCACCCACGCCGCGACCGTGAAATCGCCGGAGAACGAGAGATCCGGCATGTCGATCGCGTCGTTCACGCCGTCGAGCTGCGCCGCGCCGTCGCGCACGCCGTTCTCCCAGAGGACGCCGCCCAGCGCCGGGGCGCTCGCGTCGAAGGGCACCGCGTCGTCCACGGAGGTGCCGTATCCGTCGTCCATCGGATAGTGCACGACGAGGCCGTAAGGCTCGTTGTCGGCGAGGAGCTTCACCTCTTCGGGCTTGAGCGCGCGGCCGTAAATACGGGTGTCGTCCATCGTTCCGCCGAGCTTGCCGGCGTTGCCCCAGCCGAGGACGTTGGGAGTGAAGGCGCCCGTCCAGGTGCCTTGTACGTCCTCGATACCGTCCACGTAGAGCGTCAGCACGCCGCCGCCGCGCACCAGCGCGAAGTGGCGCCAGACGTCGGGCGGCGTCGTGAAGCTGGAGATGAGGACGTCGCCGTTCGCGAAGAGCCGCAGCTTCCCTTCATAGAAGTTGAGGTCCGGCCCGGGCCCGCCCACGCCGACGAGCGCGTCCGCCTGATCGATCGTGCCCGAGAGCTTCACCCACGTGGCGAAGGTGAAATCGCCCGTCAAGCTGGTGTTCGGGATATCCACGTAGCCTGTCGTTCCGTCGAGCTGCGCCGCGTTGCCGAGCGCGCCGGGCGTCCGGCTGTAGCCGCCGGTGAGCGTGCCGTTCGCGCCGTTTCCGGAGCTGTCCGCCGCGAGCGAGCCTGTCGATTCGTCGAACCGGTAATACGCGTTGAGGCCTGTCGGAACGTCGAATCCCTTGTAGTCGAAGGCCGCGCTCGTGCCCGAGAGCACCGCGTTTCCGTGGGTGTCCTGCACGTTGCCGACCGTCACCGTGTGCGAGGTGACTCCGAGGCTCGTCGTCGTGAGGCGCACGATCCGCTCGCCGGGGAGGAGCCTCGCGGACTGCACCGTCGCGCCCGTCACCGTGTAGTTGCCGGCCGTCTCCGCGCCCGCGCCGAGATCTTCGCTCCACGTGAGCCGGATCTCGTTCGGATCGCGGCCCACGCTCACGCTCTCGATCGTCGGACGGGTGGTGTCCGAGCCGACGCCGCTCCCGGTGAATTCGATCCAGTTGAGATCGAACATGTCGGTGGTGTCGTTGGTGGTCGTGTTCTTCTTGAAGACGAAATACAGATCGTGCTTGCCCGAGGGCACGACGAACGAGCTGCCCACGGTCGTCCACGCGTCGAAGCCGCCCGTCGTCGGCACGATCGTGGTCGCGAGCAGCGTGCCGGCCGCGCTGTCGAGGCGCATCTCGATGCGGCCGCCGGAGGAGCCGGACGCGACCCGGTACGTGACGGAGCCCGCGCTCTGCAAATTGCGACCTGCGAGCACCACGTAGTCGCCGTCGTCGACGTCGCTCAGCGCGGAGTCGCCGCCCGTCCAGACATCGGTGTTCGCGATGACGGAGACCCCTTGTTTGACGTCCGCGAACTCGGCCTCTTTGCGCTTCGGGAAGAGGAGGATCTGCTTCTTCGTGGTGAGGGCCTGCGCGGCGCCCACCGCGTTGTCCGTGTACGAGGCCGACAGGATGTAATAGACGTTGGCGTGGGCCGGATCGTCCACGCTCTCGCCGAGGTGGAAGGTGCCCGTGCAGCCGCCCGTGTACTCGCCGCCGTGATCGTGGCCGTCGTGCCCGAAGGCCGTCTGCACCGAGACGTCCGCGCAGTCGATGGTGCCCGGCGTGGCGCCGTCCTCGAAGTCGGTGACGGAGAGCGAGAAGGCCACGTCGTCGTCGAACGAGAAGAGGCCGCCGTCCGGGGGCGACGCGAAGCTCACGACCGGCGCGTGGTTCCCGGCCGTGATCGTGAAGAAGCGAGTGGCCGTATTCCCGGCGGTGTCCTGCACGCGGAGGCGCGCGTTGTAGACTCCCGGGGTCGTGTACGTATAAGGCGAAGGCGTGGGCGATCCGCTCGTGAGATCGTCCGTCCCGTCGCCGTTGAAGTCCCACTTGTACGTGAGCGCGTCGCCCTCCGGATCCGAGGTGCACCCCGCGGAGCCGCCCGGACACGCGGAGAACGTCACGCCGAGCGGCGTGGCCCCGTTCGTGACCGAGGCCGTCGCCGCGAGCACCGGAGTCCGGTTCACGCCCGCGCCGATGTAGTTGACGCGGTAGAGCGTGCCGCTCCAGTACTCGAGGGCGAGCAGCGTGTCGTCCGCGGAGAAGGCCATATCCATGGTGCCGTTCTGTCCGGCGGTGTTCGCGGCCGGCCCGAAGCCCACGCCCGTGAGGAACGCGTGCACGCTGGTGTCGTTGATGGCGCCGCCCGCGCCCATGTCCACGTTCCAGAGCAGGCCCTTCGAGAAGTCCCAGAAGAGGAGATCGCCGTCGAACGAGGCGGGCAGCTTCTTCGGGTTGGAGACGCCGGAGTGATAGTGGTAGACGGGCCCGGCCATCACGCTGCGGCCCGCGGAGACGCCCGCGTCGAACAGGCCCGGGATCACCACGTTCGATGTGTGGGAGTCTTGATGGTAATAGATCCACGGCGTGAGCGCGGTGAGCCCCGTCGTGTTCGGATAGTAGTTGTTGGGCCCCTCGTAGAACGGCCAGCCGTAGTATCCGGCCGCGGTGACGCGGTTGATCTCCTCGTAGCGACTGCCCACCTCCGCGAGGTAGAGGACGTCCCCGCCCTGCTTGTCGATCTGGAACCGGAACGGGTTCCGGTTCCCCATCGTGAAGATCTCGGGCTTGTGGGTCGCGTCGCCCGGAGAGAACAGGTTGCCGGAAGGGATGGAGTAGTGCCCGTCCGAGGTGGGGTGGATGCGCAGCACCTTGCCGCGCAGATCGCCCTTGTTCGACGACGTCTGCTGCGCACAGTCGCTGTTCGGGTCCTTGTAGGCGCACCCCGTGACGAGCTCGTTGAATGCGAAGTCGTTGGAGCCGGTCGAGAGGAAGAGGTTGCCCGCCGAGTCGAACCCCATGTCGCCGGCGACGTGGAAATTGAGCACCTGCGGGATCGTGAGCATCACGCTCTCCGCGGTGAGCCCGAGCGGCGCGCTGGTCACGGTGAACCGGGAGACGCGCGTCTCGTAATAGACCCCGCCCGTCGCGTAGTAGAGATAGAGGTAGTGGTTCGTCGCGAAGGCTGGATCCAGCGCCATTCCGAGCAGGCCGAACTCCGCGTCGGTGTTGACCGGGATGTTCGCGACCAGCGAGACGGCGCTCGTGGTGGGGTCATAGACCTTCACGTCGCCGGCCCGCTCGATGAAGAAGATGCGGCCGTCCGGCGCCTCTTCGAAGGCCATTGGCAAGGTCAGCCCCGTGACGAGGGGCACGCGCTCGAAATCGGTCGAGGCCGACGGGGACGCACATGGCTGTGCGGACACCATGGATGGCAATGCGATGGACGCGGCAAAAGCTGCCGCTCCGAGGACGGCGCGCACCCTGGATCTCAAGGCTCCCGGCGCGCTCCTCCCCGACGAAGGATCGTAGTCGTGGATCATCGGGCGCCACTACTCAATTGGAGCGCGGGTGTCATCCCTCATTGATTCGAGCGGAATGCGAAGGGGGCAGATCGCCCCGCCCGCGTCTTGGAGGGACCCGCCCGCTTCGCGGAGGAGGACGATCTTGCTTGGCATCCGTTCAGGTTCAGGACAAGTTCGTGCCAAAATCGGAGCCGAGGCGAAAAAAATCAGCCCGGCCCCCGTTCTCGCATCGACTTCGGTGACATACCCCGGAGCCCCTCCCTTCCGATGAACAGCGCACTCCATCCCCGGCTCGCCGCTCACCTCCAGCGCCACGCGCGCACGCTGTACCGCATCGCCTGCGGTCTCGGGCGCGAGCGCGACGGTGAGGATATCGTGCAGACCCTCTACGCGCGGTGGTGGAGGCGCCTCTCGGACGAGCCGGCGTGGCAGCTCCCGGAGACGCACGTGGAGCTGTTCGTGGCGGTGCGCCGCGTGGTGATCGACGTCGTCACGAAGGAGAGGCGCGACCGCAAGCGCGACGAGCACGCCGCCACCCCGAGCGAGCGCGACGCCGCGGACGAGTCGCTGCACGCGTTCGAGCGGCTTCAATGGATCCTGGCGCGGCTGCCCGCGAGCTTCGCGGAGGCGCTGACCGCGAGCCTGTCGGCCGGCCGGCGGGACGACGCGACGATGGCCGCCGAACTGGGCCTCACGGTGCCCGCGTTCACGACGCGCCTCTTCAAGGCTCGCCGCGCCGCGGAGGAGCTGGCCTGTTATTACGATCTCTTATCGCTCGACGAGGCGACCTTGATGGCGGAGCTCCGGTACGGTGGAAAGACGCGCACGCAGCTCGCCAAGGAGCTCGGCATCCGGCCCGAAGAGCTGGCCGCGCGGTCGCAGCGCCTGATGGATCTGCTCGAGAAGAACCGGAGGGCGTCGTGAGCGCGGAGCGGATTCGCCAGATGGAGGCGCGCAGGCTCGTCCTCGTGCGCGGCGGCAAGGACGGCGGCGACGGCGGCGATCTGGACGATTTCTATCGTCGCATCGGCTGGCAGACCGGCGCGCCCGAGCCGGACGCGGATTTCGAGCGGCGCATCGCCGAGGGCTTGTTCGCGAAGGCGGCGCTGCCGGGCAACGTGGTCGACATCGATCAGGCCCGCGACGCGCGGGAGGCCGCGGGCCACGACGTGGAGCGCGCGCTCGGCGAGATGCTGTCGCGCGTCCTCTCGGAGCCCGCGCCGGACTCGGCCACGCGCCGCAAGGAGACGGCCGCGGACGGACAGGCGCTCTCGTGGGACGACGAGCCGTCGGCGGTCCGAAGGCGGCTGTTCGAAGGTGCCTTGTCGACGGCGGCGCCGGCTTCCGAATACGATAAGAGCGCGGAGCAGGCGGCGCTCGACGAGGACAGGGAGATCGCGGCGGACGCGCGCGGTGTCTCGGGGATTCACGTGGTGTCCGCGGTGAATCCGCACGTCGAGGTGCGGCCGAGCGGCGGGCGGCGGACCGGGCGGATCCTCGGGGCAGCGGCGGTGGCGCTGGCTCTGGCGGCTTCGGTGGTCGGCGTCGTCGCGAAGACGCGCGGCCTCTCGGCGGGCGCGACGACCGACTCGGCGCTCTCCGCGGCGCGCGTGATCGCCCCGGATCCGAGCGCGAACCGCGACGACGAGCGAGCCTGTCCCGACTCGGAGGAGGACTGTCGCGACTCCGATCCTTCGCGGATGGCGCCGGTCGTCGACGCGCCGAAGGACGCTCTCACCGCGAGGCCGCAGAAGGGCCCGCGTTCGAGGCCGCCGGTCGTGCACGGGAAGAGGCCTGTTCCGCCCGGCAGCGTCGTGGCCCGGCGCTCGCAGGAGAGCCGCCGTCGGGACGAGAGTGACAGTCTGACGTTGGACCGCCTCGCGTCGCGCGACGGGCTGGACGGCGACGTCGCGACATCGGTGCTCCCGGGCGGGCCCGCGCAGGACATCGGCGCGCGCCCCGGTTTCGCGAGCCTCCGATCGCCGCTCGCGGGTTGGAGCGACCGTCGCACGGCGTGGTCCCCGGCCGGAGACGGCGTGGAGCCCTCCTCGACGTGGCGCACGGCGCCGACGCCGCGTCTCTCGCTGCCCGGCGTGGACAGCGCGGTGAGCGCTTCGGTGGACGCGGCAAAGGCCACGTGGACGGACGTCTCGTCTCCTGTCGCGAGCACGTCGGACGAAAAATCCAAGGACGAGCGCCGTCCTTCCAATGCGGCCTGGTCGCTCGCGGGCGCGAAGGATCGCTGGGTCGGCGCCTCCATCTCCCCGTCTCCGGAGTCGCTGTCCGCAGCGAACGTGGGCGCGGTCCTCCAGCTCGACGTCGGCAAGGCGCTGGATCGCCTCTAAACCGCGTTCGCTCGCTCTTCTGCCCCATTTCGAAATAACGAAACGGCCCCCTCCCTGCGCCTGAGAAACAGGCGCTTTGGGAGGGGCGGGCGCGCGTAGCGCGACCGGGGGTGGGCATCACACTCCATGATCTCGAACATTGCGTCCGCCTCTGGAGGTACCATGTCCCTGTCTCGAATTCTGTGCATCGCGGCGGCCGTGATCGCCCTTGTCTCGACCTTCGGCTGCACGTCCCCGACTGCCGTGTACGGCGAGCGCGCGCGGTATTCGCCGGCGTTTCATGGCTACGTGATGGCGGCGAACGACGGAAGCGACGACCCCGAAAAGGGCGCGACCGTCCTCTTGCTGCGAGACCCCCTCACCGGCAAGAAGCTCGCGTGTCGTGAGGACGTGGAGGAGTGGCGCGAGCTGCACGAGGACATCGCGCTCGACCGCATGCACGACCGGCGCGCGGCGATCGGCGCGGCCGTGACGGCGTCGATCGTGTTCAGCCCGATCGCGGCGGTGCAGCCGCTCGGCAGCCTGAGCACGCTGGAGGCCCTGTCCGCCACCGAGTCCCTCTACGACCTCTTCCGCACGAAGAACGCGCCGGAGCTCCTCGCGGCCGCGGTGGCGATGTACGATCGTGGCCGCTTCCCGCAGGCGAGCGCCCTCCTGGAGCACGCGCTGGCCAAGGACACGACGGTGGGAGTGGGCGACATGGCCTATTACTATCTGGGCCTCTCCTACGTGGAGCAGGGCCGCCGCACCCGCGCCGGAACAGCCCTGTTGGCCTTCCTGGAGCGGTCCGCGGTGCGGGACGTGGATCGGTATCGAAAGGCCGAGTCCGCGCTGCGATCGCTGGGCATCGCACGCAGGCCGTGCGCGTCGACGGAGCCGGTCGATCTGAAGTGGTGAGGCGTGCTAGCCTCCGGCCGCTACAATGAAGCCCCGCCCCATCCCGGTCGGCATCGACGATTTTCGCAAGGTGCGCGATCTCGGCCTCGAGTACGTCGACAAGTCCGATCTGATCCGGCAGATCATCGACCTGCCGGGGACGGAGGTGTTCCTCTTTCCGCGCCCGCGCAGGTTCGGCAAGACGCTCAACCTGTCGATGCTCCGCTACTGGTTCGAGAAGACGGACGAGGATCTCTCGCACCTCTTCGAAGGCTTGTCCATCTGGCAGGCGGGGCCCCGGTATCGCGAGCACTTTCAGCGTTGCCCGGTCATCCATTTCAACTTCAAGGGGAGCAAGGGCACGAGCTTCGAGGAGACGCTCGACACCATCCACACGAAGATCGAGCGCCTCTTCGACCAGCATCGCTATTTGCTCGACAGTGAGCACCTCAGCGAAAGTCGGCGACGGGACGCCCGCGCGATCATCGAGGGCACCGCCACCCCCGCCCTCTACCTCCGCGCCTTGCTCGATCTCTCGGCGGACCTCCGCGCGCACCACGGCGAGAAGGTGGTCCTCCTCATCGACGAGTACGACGAGCCCATCCACTCCGGCCATGTCCACGGCTATGCGGCCGAGATGCTCGCCTTCATGCGAAACTTCCTGGGCGAAGGCCTGAAGAGCAACATCCACCTTCACAAGGCGGTGGTGACTGGCATCCTCCGCGTGGCCAAGGAAAACCTCTTCTCCGGCCTCAACAACCTCGACGTCTACACGCTCCTCTCGACGCGGTTCGCCACGTGCTTCGGCTTCACCGAGCCGGAGGTCAGCGGCCTGATGGAGCGGCACGGCCGCGCCGATCGGATGGAGGATGTCCGCCGCTGGTACAACGGTTACATCTTCGGCGGGGAGGTGATCTATAACCCCTGGTCCGTTTGCAGCTACCTCCAGCACGGGGAAGACATCCCGGAGGCCTTCTGGCTCTCCACGAGCTCGAACGACCTCGTGAAAGAGCTCCTGGAGCTCTACGCCTTCGATCTACAGCCGATCTTCGAGTCGCTCCTTCAGGGGGGCAGCGTGGAGGTGAAGCTCGAGGACAACGTGGTCCTCTCCGAGATCCGTCACGACCCCGACGCGCTGTGGAGCCTCCTCGTATTCTCCGGGTATCTCAAGGCGGAGCCCGGCCAGCGGAACGAACAAGGGCGGCGCCTCTACCGCCTCTCGATCCCGAACCTGGAGATCCGCGACGTGTATTCTACCACATTCCGCAGATGGCTGGATCACCGACTCCGGGCCTCGGGAGGCAGCCTGTCCGCCCTCACGCGGGCGCTCCTCGGCGGCGACGCGGAGACGTTCGAGGAGGAGCTCCAGTCCTTTGTGACCAACGTCCTCTCGTACCACGATCCCGGCAAGCTCCGGCCCGAGCGTGTCTATCATGGTTTCCTGGTCGGTCTGCTCGCGGTGCTGGAGCCGGGCCATCAGGTGCGCTCCAACCGCGAGTCCGGGGCCGGCAGACCGGATGTGCTGATCCGTCCCACGCGGCCCGGCACCCCTGGAGTCGTGCTGGAGCTGAAGGTGGCGAAGCCGGGGAAGAAGACGCTCGAACAGGCCCTCGACGAGGGGCTCGCGCAGCTTCGAACAGGCGAGTACGACGCGGAGCTGCGGGCCGCGGGCGCCTCTCCGGTGCACCGGCTCGCGGTGGCCTTCGACGGCAAGGTGGTCCGGGTCCGCTCCGCCGCCGAGTGAGGAGCGCGCCCGGAGAGCGCGGGCACCGGCGCGGAGGAAGGCACGACAGGCTCCGGCACGGCGAAGAGCGGGGACGGGGACGGCGGAGGCAAGGGAGCCGGCGGAGGCAGCGGCCGCGCCGGCGGCACGCCGTGGGGACCGCGCGCGCCGGGGGCGATCCCGTGCAGGCGTCGCACACGGTGGCTTATCCGCCGAAGTGAGAGGGGCCGCGAATCGCATCGGGATCGATGCCAGTCGCTCGCAGCCGCATCACCGCATCACGACGTGCGAGAGCACCCAGTCCCAGACTGGCACCGTCGCGAGCGAGATCGGGATACCGACTCCGATCATCAGCGCGCCGATCTCCTCGTCGAGCCGCGACTCCGTGACGAGGATGGCCCCGGTGATCATCGGCGCCATCGCCCCCTCCAGCAGCGTGATCTTCGTCGAAAAAGCCGTGGATTTCAGCGCGCCGACGTAGAGGGCGGTCAAGAGGAGCGGCAACAGCACGAGCTTCGCCCCCAGGCCGAGGACGAGGTGCTCCGCGCGCCGACGGAGGATCGCCACCGACACTTCGAGCTGCAGCCCCACCGACAGGAGCGACAGCGGCACCACCGTGGGGCTCAGCTTCGCGCACACCGCGTCGATGGGCGCGCGGGCCCCCGGAGAGAGCGTGAACGCGGCGACGAGCCCCAGGATCAGCGCGATGAACGGCGGGAACGTCAGCACCTTGCGCGCGATGGTCCAGGCAGAGGGCTTGTGTCCGCCGAAGATCGAGGCCGTGATCGACGCGACGGTGGCGAGGCACAGGAAGGACCCCGGCTGATCCACGAGCAGGATCGTCGGCAGCGACTCGGCCCCATACAGCGCGTCGAGAAGCGGAATCCCCACGAACGAGGTGTTGCCGAGCCCCACCATCAAGATCATCGCGCCGGTCGTCGAGCGGCTCCAACCCCTTCGTTTTCCGAGGAAGCCGAACAGCGCCGCCGCCATCCCGAACGACAGCCACGCCATCGACAGCGGGATGAAGAGCGGCGCGCCCGCTTCGGAGTGGCCGAACAGCTTCGGCACCACTTGAAAGATGAGCGCTGGCAAGCCGAGGTAGATGACGACGACGTTGAAGGCCTGGGCCGCGGTGCGCGGGAGGATGCCCGTCCGCTTGAAGAGATAGCCCGACCCGAGGCCGAGGAGGATGAGGGCAAAATTCGCCATCCGCGCGCATTATGAAGCCCAGTTGGGAGCCCTTGTCCAGCGCGCGCGCCCCTCGGATCGCCGCAGGTGTTTCGCTTGTCTCGGGGGAGCGCGCGGCCTAGGTTCCGCGCCCCGTCGGGCTCTCTGTCGGGGCGCGGTGGTCGTGCGCTCGGGGCCCGGACGGTTCGAGAAGCCCTGTCCATGGTCCCGTCGATCGAGCTGCTTGGTTATCTGGCGTCCGCGCTCGTCGCCGTCTCGTTGATGATGAGGTCGGTCGTGCGGCTGCGCCTCGTGAACCTCGTCGGCGCGCTGTGTTTCTCGGCGTACGGCTTCCTCATCGGCGCGCTGCCCGTCGCGGGGATGAACGCGCTCATCGCGGTCATCAACGTGGTCTATCTGGCGAAGCTCCTGCGCTCCGGCCCCGAGTTTCGGGTGATCGACGTGCGCCCCGAGGAGGGGTGTCTCCGCGCGTTCCTGGATTTCCACGAGAAGGACATCGCCCGTTTCTTCCCGCCGAGCGCGTGGAGGCCCCTGCCCGCGGACGTGCGCGCGTTCCTGATCTTGCGGGACGCCGCGCCGATCGGCGTCGTTCTGGGCCGCCCGACGGACGAGCGCACGCTGCGCATTGACGTGGACTACGTGATCGTGGACTACCGAGATCTGAAGCCCGGCCGCCACTTCTACGGCGAGCGCGCCCCGCTCCTGTCGCGAGAGGGCCTGACGCGCCTCGTGGCCGACACAAGGCACCACGAGCACGCGAGCTACCTCCGCAAGGTGGGATTCGCGCCCGCGGGCGACGGCTCGCACTTCGAGCGCCCGCTGACGGCACAGGCCGCCTGAAGAACCCCCGTCTCCGAGGTGCCCACCCCGGTCGCGCTTCGCGCGGTCGACGAAAATTTTCTCACGAGGGGGTTGCGCGTTCGGGTGGAGCTGATCTATGTTCCCGGCCCCTCGCAATCCCGGCGCTCGCAGCCGCGGAGACCGAGGGCCCGGTTCCCCTTCGAAACAAGGGCAAACGGACACCACGCGAAGGTGGCGGAATTGGCAGACGCACTGGATTCAGGTTCCAGCGGGGTCACTCCCGTGAGGGTTCAAGTCCCTCTCTTCGCACCACAGTAGACGCATCGGGGTTACGGCCAATCGGCCGAGACGACGGGGGACGATCATCGTGCCGGGCTCGGCCCCACATCAAGCTCACGGCAAGCAGGTGCTGTAGAGCAGATCTACAGTCCCGAACGGGTCGGCGGTCAAGAGATCGGACCGGCCATCGCCGTCGAGATCCGCGGCCGCGAACGCATGGGACCACAGACCCGCGTTGAATACACGGGCCGGAAGGAACGTGCCGGCGCCGTTGGCGAGGAGCACGCTCACGAGCGCTGGCTCGGGCTGGAGCGCGGCCACGTCGAGATCCCCGTCGCCGTCCACGTCCGCCGCGAGGAATTTCTCGGGCTGGCTCTCCGTGGGATAGTGCACGGCCGGCGCGAAGGTGCCGTCTCCGTGATTGAGGAGGATCAGCACGTCGTTGCCGGAACCGGCGACGATGTCCGGGAAGGCGTCGCCGTTCAGATCGAGCGCGGCGATCTGCGCTCCATGAGCGCTCGCGCTGATCAAGACGGGCGGGCCGAGCGCGCCGTCTCCCTGGTTGAACAGAACGCTGAGCTGGCTCCCCATCGCGGTCGCGAGCACGTCCAGCCAACCATCGCCGTCCAGATCCGCGACGGCCAGCGCGTTGGTCGCGTGCATGACAGCGTAGTACATCGGCAGCGCGAACGTGCCGTCTCCCTGGTTGCGGATCACCTCCACCGAGCCGCTGTTGCTCGTCACGATGTCGGGCGCTCCGTCGTTCGTCACATCCGCGATCACGAGCGACTGCCAGGACGCCATCTCGGTCTCGCCTTTCGGATAGTCGACGCCATCCTCGAGCTCCCCGTTCCCCTTGTTCATCAGGACCTGGAGGGTGTCCGCGTCCGCGGCGATCGCGACGAGATCCTCCCAGCCGTCGCCGTTCAGGTCCGCCGCGGCGAGGGTGTCCGGCGAGGAGCCCGCCCATCCGCCGTTCTCCGCAGGCGAGAATTGGCCCTCTCCGCGGTTCATTTGCAGCGTCACGATGCTTGAATACGGGGAGCCGACGGCAATGTCGTGCCGACCGTCGCCGTCGAAATCGGCCACGGCGAGGCTGGTCGGCTCGTCATCCTGCAGAAGGTGGCCGATCGTCTGGAGGCTACCGTCTCCGCGGTTCACGAGGACGGACACATGGTCGTTCAATCTGCCCGCCATCGCGAGATCCAGCCTGCCGTCACCGCTGAAGTCCGCCATCGCCGTCGCGGGGTTCCGCCAGCGCCGCTCTCCTCCGGCCCGCCGCACGCCGAAGGGCCGAAGAGGAGTCCCACAGACAGCATGACAACAGCGTAGAGACTGCGCATGACGAGCCTCCGTTCCGGACACGATTTTCGAGGGCCGATTCCGATCGGAAAGGTGGATGAGCCCTTCGCGGGCCGAAGCCCCCGAGTGCAACGAGCATGCCTGTGAGGATCCCGGCCCGAGCGTCCTGCTCGCCCCAAGAAACAGCCTGTCGCGCGTCGTGGCCGGAGCGTGGCCCGGAGGCCTCCCCGCTGCCTGTGCGGCGTCACGCGGCGCGTGCGGGTCCTATTCGTTTCGCCGGTAACACAGCCACCGTAGCTCGATCGGGGCCTCTCCAGGGGCCGTGTCGAAGGCGTCACCCCCGCTCGCCCAGGAGACGTACCAGCTCGTCGGAGGCCACGCGTGCGGCGGCAAGTGCTCTTTTTCGTACGCCAGGGCCGGCTCGTCCGAGAGGGGCGTGAACGGCAGTCCGTCGAGCGCCCGCCCGAGCTCCTCCCGCGTGAAGTAGGCCGACCAGAGGACCTCCGCGATCTGCCGCGTGAGCACGTCCGGCGAACAGCCCTCCTTCGTCAGAAAGGCGCTCGCGACGAGGATCCCGCCCGGCGCGAGGAGACCGGACAGCCGCTCGAACAAGGCCCGCAGCTCCGCCTCCGTGCGAAGGTGCGGAATCACCTCCGCCACCACGCAGAGATCGAACGGCGCGTGCGGCACGACGAGCGCGGCGTCGAGCACGTCCCCGCAGATCACCTGCACGTCGAGCGCCTCTTTGTCGAGCTCGTCCGCCAGCACGTCCGCGAGCGCTCCGGACAGCTCCAGCGCGACCGCACGAAACCCGGCGCGCGCGAGAGGCAAGGTGTTTCGGCCGGTCCCGGCGCCCACGTCGAGCGCGCGCAGGCCTTTGGCAGCCGCCGCGGGCCCGAGAGAGCGCGCGACCGCCATCACCTTCGCGTCGGGATGGCCGCCGAACAGCGTGCCCACGCGCGTGGACACCCAATGATCGTACTCCTCGGGCAAGGTGCTCTTCGCGCTCGCGATCGCGTACGAGACGCCGCCGCCGGGCCCTCGCTCCACCTTGTAACGAATGAAGACGTTCGACTGGGGGGCGCCTGAATACGCCTCCGCGAGCTTCTCCGCGAGCAGCTTCCGCAGCGCCGATCGGCCCTCCGGCAGGAGCGCGCGCGAGAGGTTGCCGAAGTGCGCGGCGACGATCTCCACGTACCGATCGAGGAGCGCCGGGACCGCCGGGAGGATGAGCTGCCCCTCCCCCATGTACCGGCGCTCGAGCGAGCGAAGGGCCGCCGCCTGATGCTCTTCGATCATCCCTTGGCCCGGATCGCGGCGATGGCGTCGGCGACGCCGGGCGCCTTCTCGTGGCGCGACAACATGGCCAGGATCTGCTCGCGGAACTGCTTCGCCCAGGGACCCGTCGCGAAGGCGACGAGCTTCTTCAGGATCACCTCGTCGAGGCAGAGATCGAGGACGCGCAGCGAGTTGCCGCCCACCATCGTCTGGTGGAGGATCGCCTTGCGCGAGGCCTCCGGCATGGCCGAAAGCAAGGACCGGATCGGCTCGGCGCAGCGGGCCGCGGAGACGCCCGAGACGATGAACGGCACGTCCGCTTCCGCCACGGGACCGGGACGCTCGCGCAGATACGCGATCGCGAGGATCCCGGGGAGCGCGCCGACCTTCTTCGCGAGAGCGAGGCACGTCGACGCGACGTCGAGCCCCGCCTTCTTCGCGGCGTCCATCACGGCGAGGCAGAGGGCTTGATCCCGCTCCCACTCCGCGTCCGTCGTGGGCCGCACATAGGCCCAGTTGCGAGCGCCCGTGAATACGGAGACGAGCTCCACCGCCTCCGCCGGCGACACCGCTCGAAGGAGCGCCGCACAGGCATCCTCGACCGTCACCTCTTCGAACAGGACAGCGGCCCAGATCCGAGCAAAGTGCCACTCTCTTGCCTTCCCCTTCACCGTGATGGGGAGAGGCCGCATATCCAGATCTTTGCCGGCGAGGAGCCGGGGGATGTCGTCGCCGCGGGGCAAGCCGAGCTTCATGATCGCGGTGTTGGCCCGGCTCAAGTTGCCGGCGGCGAACGCCGTCACGGCCTTGCGCTGCAGCTCGTCGAGCTCCGCCGGGGTCACCACCGTCGGGAGCTTCGCGCCGCGCGCCGCGAATGCCATGTTCGCGATCGCGTCACCCACCATGTCGACGAAGCCGAGCGGGAGCTTCTGGACGTCTTTTCCGAGCAGGGCGCCGAGCGCGATCTCGGGCGCCTCCGACCTGGCCCAGCAGAGCACCGCGACGGCGAGAGTGTCACTCGCGATGGCCGGCGGATTCGCCGCGTGCCAGCCCCACTCGGCCGGGAGGGACGCGGGCTTGGTCACGTGCTCGGCCAGCGCCTCCGTCGCGCTCTTCGAGAGCGTCGCGCCGGAGAGGGCCGCCGCGACAGCCGAGGTGACGCGCGCGAGGCCCGCAGTCGCGAGGGCGATCGCCTCGTGCTTGTGGTGCCTCTGCGACAGGACGCCGAGCGTGAGCAGCTCGCTCGCGAGCGCCGCGGCGTTCTTCTCTTTGGCCGCCTGCGCTCGCACCGCGGCGACGTCCGCGTCCGTCGTGCTCGTACACCAGGCGAGCAAGTGCGCGCCCGCCGATCGCCGCTCCGGGGACGCGTCCACGAGCCACGCTCGAAACATCGGAGCGTGCTTGTCGACGGCCGCCGAGAAGCGAGGCTTCCGTTGGTACGAGGGGCCGAGATCGGGGCGGACGAGGGCGCTCGGGAGGAAGGCGCAACCGCGGGCGGCCCACCCCAGAATACGCGCGCCCTCTTTCGTGTCCTTGCACGCGTCCGCGAGCGCGATGATCGCGTCCGCCACCTCCGGCCAGGCGTCGGCTTCGCCGAAGAAGCCGTCGCTCACGCCCGGCGTGCGGAGCAGCTTGCCCAGATCCGCGGCCGATTCGCACGCCGCGATGGCCTTGACCAGCGCCGAGACGGCCGCTTCCCACGCCTTCTGCGCGCCGTCCCCGGTCGACCGCGCGGCGGCGGCGAACAGGGTCGGCACGTCGTCAGGGGCGGAGCTCTTCTTTTTGGTTGCCAAGGGGACCTCTCACGATCGATGCCTGTTTCTTCGCCTTCCAGTCGAAGAGCGTGCTCCCGAGCAGGACGCCGTTGGCCCAATAGCATCCTGTCGCCCCCTTGGGGAGCAGATCGAATGTCTCGACGCCCGAGTACGGCACCGTCTCGGCCAGGATAACGACCGCGCCGTCCAGCGTGTCGCCCACCTCGAGATCGCCGACCGGCGTGCCATCGGCGATCGGATGCGGCGCGGAGACGCACAGGGTCCTGCCGTCGTCGAGCAGGAGGCGCCGCATGACGTGACCGACGGGCGCAGGCGAGCTGTTCACCAGGTGCAGGGGGACCGGGCAGCGCTCCCCGTCCTCCGTCAAGGTCCAGACGAGCGCGGCCGGAGAGAGCTCGCGCACAGGGATTTCCCCCTCGGTCGTGTGGATGCGGACGTCTCCACCCAGGCAGTTGGCGAACTGCTGCAGAGCCTGATTGTACGACGTGAACGCCTGTCCGCCGGGGCCCTGCCCGGCCGCTCCGGCCGGAGGAGGTGTGAAGTTGACGTAATTGGCAGGGAGCGAGTTGGCCGCCGTCCCGCCGGCGCCGATGTTGTTGGGATCGGGCGCGCCGTACTTCGCCATGAGGTTCGCGAACATCTGGCTGCAATTGGGGCACGGGGCGCGGGGCTTACCGTTGTTCGCCTGCGACGCCTGCACCTTGTAGTTCTGCAACGCCGCCTGCACGGAAGCGGGGTTGTTCGGGTCGACGGGGGGCTGGTGGTTGTACAGATAGTCCGACAAATGCCGGGGCTCCGCGCACGCGGCCGGGCTGCGCGGCTGACCCCACGAGTTGGCCAGCGAGGGATTCGCGAGCGCTTGCTGGACGACCGGATGAAGGCCCGGCATGACGTCGGAGCTGGGGATTCCTTCGGTGCTGGCGCTCCCGCGCGGAGCGGCGCCGGGACCCGACGCGATCATGCCGAGCAGCCCGTCCGGATCCACGTAGTCGAACGGCCGATTGCGCGCGTAGCCGAACGTGCTCAGCCCGCCCGAGAGCCCCAGCGGCTCGGGGCTCATGTAGCGCCCGGTGTCGGGATCGTAGAAGCGATGGCGGTTGTAGAAGAGGCCAGTCTCCTCATCCTCCCAGTGGCCCACGAAGCGCGCGTTCGTCGTGGCCCGCGGCGCGCCGAGCGGCTTCACGCGCCCGAACGCCTTCGTGTCGAACATCGCCAATGCGGTGCCGCGATCGTCGAGCAACGTCTGCGCGCGACCCGTCGAGTCGGTGAGGTAATAGACCCAGTCCCCCGCGGAGTCGCGGTGCGCGAGCGGCGAGCGTGAAGTCCGGGTGAAGGCGAACGTCCTCTCCGCTTCGGCGACAGCGTCACTCCCGGCCTTCGTCCGGCGCGTCAGCTCGTGGACCTGGAGATCCCCGTCCCACACATAACGGATCTTCGTGACCGTGCCGTCGGGCCCGATCACCCGCTTTTCGATGCGGCGCGCGAACGTGTCGTACACGTGGGTGACGCGCGTGCCGTCCGGCGTCGTGACCGCGGAGAGGAGGCCGGCGCCGTTCCATTCGTACTTCCACACCGAGGCGGGGCCCACCGCCGGCGTCATGCGCTTTTCGAGGAGGCGCCGCTCGGCGTCGTAGACGAACGAAGTCTCTCCGCGACGGACGAGGAGGCCGCCCGCGTCGTATTCACGCTTGATGCCGTCGTCGACGACCCGCTCGCCCGCGAGGTACGCGAACGTCTCGGCCGGGAGGCCCTTGGGCATCCGCGCCCGGAGCTGGCCCATCGGATCGTGCTGGAGCTCGATCGATCCAACGATGTTGTCGTGGATGAAAGAAGGCAGCTCGGTCCCGGGGATGTATTCAAAGCTCTGCTCGACGAGGAGACCGGGCCTCCGGCCCACCCAGTCCGGCTCGTTCGGCCCGACGAGCGGGCCCCGTTGCGGAGAGTAGACCGCGCGGCGCATGAGACGGCCCATGGGGTCGTACGCGGAGTTGATGGTGGCGCCGCCGGGCAGCGCGCGCTGCACCTCGTGATCGGCGCCGTCCCATTGGAACGAGATCGGGGCGGGCGCGCCGGGGAGGCGGATCTCGTGCGGCAGGCCCATCGGCGTCCAGGTCGTGAGCTGCTCGTAGCCGCGCGACGTGCGGAGGCTCCCGCGCATCACGGCGCCGAACGTGCTCTCCACCGTCTCCGTCGCGCCGGCGTAGGCCTGCGTCTCCTTCACGCAGCGGCCGCGCGCGTCGTAGTCGAAGGTGCAGACGACCGTCCCGTTGTCGCCTGTCAGGACCTTTCCCATCCAGTCGTAGGTGAAGGTCTCCACCGTCTCGTCGGGCAGCGTCCGCTTGGCGATGCGGCCCACCGCGTCGTACTCGATCTCCGTCACGTCGCCCGAGTCGCCCGTCACCTTGACGACGCGCCCCATGGCGTCGACGCTGAAGCGCTGGCGGCGCCCGTCGAACGTCTTCTCGCCGACGACGCGCCCCTCCCCGTCGCGCTCGATCACGTGCTCTTCGTCGGCCTCGTTGATCACGCGGACCAGAGCGCACTCCCGGTCGTAGCGGAAGCGCACGAGGTTTCCATCCGGCTTCTTCAGCTCGTGGACGACCTCGTGCCCGCCCCACCTCAGCTCGTACCGGCCGAGAGGCGTGTTGATGCCGCAGAGGAGACCGTCGGCGTCGTAGTTGTATTCAACGGTGGATCCGTCCGGCATGAGCACGGCCAGAAGCTCGCGCGCGGCGCCGTAATGATAGCGGGTCTCGTGCCCGTTCTCGTCCACCATGCTGAGCGGCTGTCCGAGGTAGTCGTAGGCGATCTTTCGCTCGGCGCCGTTCGGCTCGCGCACGCGGACGCGATTGCCCATCGCGTCGTATTCCATCACGGTCTTGCCGGCGGGCGTCGTCGCCGCGGTGACGAGGCCGCGCACGTCGCGCTCGTAGCTCACCACGAGGCCGAGCGAGTCGCTGGCTCGGACCATGTCTCCCTGCTTGTTGCGCAGGTACTCCGTGAACCCGGTCGGGAACTCCATACGACGGAGCAGCCCGTCATCCCCGTAGTCCCAGGTGCAGAGATCGCCGAGGGGGCTCGTCTCCGAGGTCTTGCGGCCGCGCGCGTCGTACGTCCACCGCCAGGCGTTGCCGGCCGCGTCGACGTACTCGACGAGGTTGCCGAGGCTGTCGTAGTGGTTCTCGCTGACGGCGCCCATGAACACCGTCTTTTCGACGACGCCGTTCCGGACGAAATAGCGGCGCAGCGAGCGGGACGTGGTCACTTCGACGTAGTCGTCCGCGTACTCGATCTTGCAATGCAGGACGCCCTTCGCGCGCGTCGATCCGTCCGCCAGCACGCGGGGCGCGGCTTCATCGATGGACAGATCCGGACCCGGGCGCTCACACCACGTCTCGAAGCAACGGCCGCGCTCGTCGTAGCGCCAGTACGTGCTCATCCCCTCGGGCATCGTCTGCGAGGTGAGCAGGTGATCTTCATCGTAGGTGTAGCGGACCGGGTGGCCGTATCCGTCCCGCGCGGCGGTGAGGTTGCCCGCCTGGTCGTGCTCGTACGTGCGGTAAGCGAGGAAGCGGTCGCCGTACTTCACCTCGAACGCGGTGATGTGGAGTCCGGAGCGGCGCACGCGCACGGCCCGACCTGCGCTGTCGACGAAGCCGACGAGGAGCCCGTTTTCGTAGCTGAGGCGGAGGCCATTGGAGTAGGGATCCACGACGGCCATCAAGAGGTATTGACCGACCGGAGAGGGCGGCGGCTCGTTCTCGGGGATGGGGACGAGCGGCTCGAAGATGTACGTGAGGGCGCGCGAGCCCACGGTCACGCGGATCTGGCTGCGATCGCGCTGCACCAGCATGTCTTCGACCTGCGTGCTGCCGCCCACCTCCGGCAAGGGAAGCTCCCAGTGGACGCCGCTGCCCGTGGTCAATTGAAGGCGACGCCGGCCGGCGTGGAGCTGCCACGCGAGCGAGTGCGTCCATCCGTGTCCGAGGCCGATGTCGTGATCGCGCCGCGTGCTGTCGTAGGTGCGCTCGAGGACGAAGGTGAGCGGGCCCGGGAGCACGAGATCCGGCGCGGCGATCGTGTAGACGCGGCCGCTCGTGAAGTCCACCGGATCGCCCGCGGCCGTCCCGGCGCCGCCGTGCGCGGGGTTCGAGCAGCCGGAGCCGCTGCCGGCGCCGCACGCGTCGGCGCCTTTGCCGCCGCCCTTGGCGTCCTTTCCACCGTTCTTTCCGTCGGCGCCTTGCTTGCCGCCTTTGCCGTCGCCGCCCCCTTCGCCGCTGCCGCCTCCGTCGCCTCCGCCGCCCATGACGAAGAGGCCAGGGTTCATGCCGGGAATGGCGGGGATGTTCGGAACCGGTGCTGTCCTTGCCATGGCAAAAGCAAGGTCGCAGAGATCGCCGTGAGCGTCAATGCGGGTCGAGCGCTCCTCGCGACTCCATGTCAGTCGGCGCGCCGTGCTATCTTCGCTATCAGAGGTTCAGCCCGGCCCTTCGCGGTCGCCGGTCAGGTCGCGGTAGAGCCGCGCGCCCGCGCCGATGGCCCCGGCGACGCTCGGGAGACCCGCCGTCGCGTTGACCATCCAGAGGTTGTCAATCGACGTGCGGTGAGGGCGCCTGTTCAGAGTGACGTTCTCGGGCGTGAGCGCGGCGCCGTAGGAGTTGCCGTGCGGCGCGCGGCAGAAGCGCTCGTTGGTGGCCGGCGTGCCCGTGATCCGGAGCGCCAGTCGATCGCGGAGACCGGGGAGGAAGCGCGCCTCGATGACGTCGAGCAGCGTGTCCCGAATCCGCTTCTTCTCCCGGTTGTACGCCCGGCGATCGCGCGCCCGGAGCGCGGCGAACCGCGCGTGATCGCAGCACGTGGCGACGTGGAGGAGCTGGTGCCCCGGCGGACACAGCCCCGGCTCCTCCGTGTGGAGCGTGGGAGTCGAGAGGAAGAGCCACGGATTCGACAGATCGTGACGGAGGATCTGGTCGTCGTAGATCCGCGCGAGATCCGCGTGCGGATAGTGCCAGACGTTGAACGAGCCGAAGCCGTGCTCGCGCAGGTCGAGGCCCTTCACCGCGAGGTACATGGTGAAGGTGCCGGCAGAATACTCGTAGTTCATTTCGCGGGCGTCGCGCCTCATGTGGTGCTCACCGACGAGCTCCGCCGTGCGCTTCGGGTCGACGTTCGAGATGTAGCGTCGCGCCGTGAAGCGCCGCCCCGCGCGCGTCGTCACGCCCGTGACGCGGCCGCCCTCCACGTGGATCCGGTCGACCTCTTGTTCGACGAGGAGCTGACAGCCTGGGCGCCCGCGGACGGCGTCGGCCAGCGCGTCCACGAGGCTGCTGAAGTGACGTGTTGGGTAGTAGGCGCCGCGGTCGTAGCCGCTCACGAGCGCGACGTGCAGGAGGAACGAGACGTCGCGCGGCGGCAATAAGTAGTCACCGCACTGGCCGGCGAGGACCGCCCGCAGCAGCGGCGGCGCGCCGATGGACTCGTACACGTCCTCCAGCGTCGAGCGCGCGTAGAAGAGGAGGTGCCGATACCGATGCGCGGACCGCAGCACGACCCAAGGTGTCAGTCGCTCGGGCAGATCGTCCGTGCGATCCAGCTCGTCCGCGACCTTCGTGACGATCTCGAAATAACGGAGGATGGGAGCGCGCCACTCCGGAAAGCGCCGGAGGAGGCGCTCGCGAAACTTCGGCAGACCGTTCGGGATGCGGAAGCGCTCCCCGTCGATCACCACGTGATCGAAGCCCTCCGGATCCAGCCGAGCGAAGGGCACGCGGTCCGCGGCGCCGAGCTTCGAGAGCACGCGGTGCACGGTCTCCCCTTCTCCGCAGCCGAAGATGTAGTGGACCTGCGCGCAGAACCGGAACGGGCCGACCCCGAACGTGTGCGCATAGCCGCCGGGCACGTCGTGCGCTTCCAGGACGAGCACGCGGCGGCCCGCGTTCGCGAGGAGCGCGGAGGCCGAGAGCCCGGCCATTCCGGCGCCGATGATGAGATCGTCGAAGTCGTCCACGGCGCGGGAGAATGCCGGACCGGAGACGCGCCGACAAGGCCCCTCGGATCGGGTGTCTCGGCTCGTGTCTTCATGCCGTCCTTGTCGTCCGCCGAGCGGTCGGGCACGATGCTCCCCATGCGGACCTACTCGTTCAAGGAGCTGAGCCACTCGATCTTGGCGGAGATCGCCGATCTCCGGCACGAGCCCTTGCAGCCTGGGGTGTGGGAAGAGCTTGCCCGCAAAGAGATCGGCGAGCAGGAATCGCGGGCGGTCGAGATGATCGTGGGCAAGCTCCTCTACTACAAGACCCAGCGCGTCAACGAGGCCACCATCTGGGCGCGCGCGATCTACCCGCTTCTGGCCCTCGCTGAGCGCGACAATCTCCGTGCGTGGTCCTTGATCCCGCTCTCTGCCCAGTTCGACGACATCGAGCTACGCGGCGAGGTGGACGGGGCGATCGCCGGGAGCATCGATGAAGAGGTCGGCCTACCGTACCTCGTCGTGGTCGAGGCGAAGCGGGGAATCGGCGCCACGGATCCGATGGCTCAGCTCCTCGGAGCGATGCTGTGCGCGGCCCGCCAGAACCAGCAGAGCGGCCGCCCCGCGAACGAGATCTACGGCTGTTACACGGTCGGCGATGTGTGGACGTTCCTCCGCGGGCGGTTGGATTGGAGCGGCGCAAAACCGGGGATGAGCCTGCTGTCCTCCCGCGAGTACATGGAGAAGACGGAAGGGCGAGCCATCCTGGCCATTCTGGAGTCGATCGTGGCGAAGATTGATGCGTAGTGCGCTCCGCTCCTGGCCGGTGCTCGTGTCGGCCGTGCTCGTGCCGGTCGCGTGGATCGGGTTCGATCTCGTGCGGCGACCCGCGCTCCTCGCGGCCGGGGACATGCGGATGCACGAGACGTACGCCGCCGGGGCCGTGCTGAGCGTGCTCGTGTGGGGGTTCGGCATGGAGAGCGCGCGCCATCCGCGGCGCGCCGTCCGGGCAACTGCGCTGTTCGCCCTCGGAGCGATGGCCGCGTTCGGGATCGGACTCCAGCTCTTCGCGCACGCCTTCACGCACGCCTACGTGGGGCGCCGGGCGCTCCTGCTCGCGCTCTCGGTGCCGAACCTCTTGCACGCGGCCTATTTCCAGCGGGACGGGGCCTGGATCTGCGCCGCTTGCCTGGTGCCGGCCGCGCTCGCGGTCGTGATCGCCGTGCTCCGCGCGCGCCGCTTCGGAAAGCTCGGCAGCCACTCCAGCGTGCCAGTCGGGGGGGCCGCCGCCGCCGCGCTCGTCGCCATGTTCGTCCCCCTCGCGACGCCTGCCGTCCAGGCGATGCCGCCCGACGTGCTCTGGATCAACGGCATGGGCGGCCCCATGCTCCACGCCGCGGGCCTCCTCCAGAAGCCGAAGAGCCTGCCCATCGGCGAGCACGAAGCGCTGTCCCCCGCTCCGAGAGTGCCAGTTTCGGGAGGCGCCACCCCGTCGATCGTGCTCATCCTGGGCGAGAGTCTGCGGCGTGACAGCGTCTGTTCGAGCCGGTCCCGAGATTGCCCATGGAGCCCGCGCGTCGACGAGGCCGCGCCGGATCGGATCGGGTTTTCGCGCGCGTTCTCGGTCGCGTCGTGCACGGAGCTCGCGTCGACGGCGCTGTTCACCGGCCTCTCCATCACGGCTGCGCCCGACAAGCTCGCGCGCGCACCGCTGCTCTGGGACTACGCCAAATCGAAGGGGTATCGGACAGCGTACATCACCTCGCAGAACTTGCTTTATCAGCAGGCGGACCAGTTCCTGCGCGGGAGTCGCATCGATCTGCTGCGGGAGGCGCGCGATCGGACGCTGGACGCGCCGGTCGATCAGGGCACGCCGGACGAGGATCTCACGCAGGAGGCGCTCTCGTTCATCGAGGGAGGCGGGCCGGCGTTCGTGGTGGTCCACCAGGCCAACACCCATGCTCCGTACCGCGTCGTTCCGGGGGTCACGGCCCCTGTTCGTGGGGGCGACTCCCCCGGTGAGGGAGCACGCGCGCGGTACCGCGACAGCCTCGCTCACAACGACGTGGTGGTGGCCGATTTCCTGACGCGGCTGCGCCAAGGGCCCGAGGGACGCCGGGCGATCGTGCTCTTCACGTCGGATCACGGAGAGGCCTTCGGCGAGCACGGCGCGTTCGCGCACTCGTTCGATCTCCACGCCGAGCAGACGGATGTGCCCTTCTTCGTGGACGCGGGGGAAGGTGCGCTCTCGGGAGAGGCCCTGTCACGCCTGCGCGCGGACGCCCCGTCCCGGCCCGTGTCGACGACCGATATCGCGGCGACGGTGCTCGATCTGCTGGGCGCGCTGGACGAGCCGGCCTTTCGCGCGCGCACGGCGGAGATGGCCGGAACGAGCCTGCTCCGGCCCGCGAACGGCAGAGCACCCACGTTTCTATGGAATTGCCCGCCGACGCGAGAGTGCCCGGCGGAGGCCTTCGGCGTGATCGACGGGACGCTCAAGCTCCAGTACGTGGGCCACGACTCCACGTACGCGTGCCACGACATCGAAGCGGATCCCGGGGAGTCGCGCCCGCTCGCGGAAGAGCGCTGTGCGCACCTCCGGGCCCTGTTGGATGCGACGTTCGGCGAGCGCCCCTAGACTTCGAGACATCGAGTCTCCGAGGCGCCGCCCTCTCGCTCCCGTCAATAATACTGCGGCACGTAGAACTGCTCGGTCTTCGGCGGACGCACGTAGTTGCCCGCGGGCTTTCGCGGCGTCAGCTCCACGGTCTCGGGCGGCAGATCCTCGTAGGGCACCTTCACGAGGATGTGACGCATGCAGTTGAGGCGCGCGCGCTCCTTGTCGTCCGACTCCACCGTGAACCAGGGCGCTTCGGGGATGTTGGTGTGGAGCAGCATCTGGTCCTTCGCCTTCGAGTACTCCACCCACTTGTCGCGCGACTGCACGTCCATCGGGGAGAGCTTCCAGCGCTTCATCGGGTCCTTCAAGCGCGCCCGGAAGCGCCGCTCCTGCTCCTCGTCGCTCACCGAGAACCAGTATTTCAAGAGCACGATCCCCGACCGCACCAGCATCCCCTCGAACTCCGGACAGGCCCGCATGAACTCACGGTATTCCTCGTTCGTGCAGAACCCCATCACGTGCTCGACGCCCGCGCGGTTGTACCAGCTCCGGTCGAAGATCACGATCTCCCCGGCCGACGGCAGGTGCGCCACGTAGCGCTGGAAATACCACTGTGTCCGCTCCCGATCCGATGGAGTCCCGAGCGCCACGACGCGGCATCCGCGCGGGTTGAGTCCCTCGGTGATGCGCTTGATCATGCCGCCCTTCCCCGCGGCGTCGCGCCCCTCGAAGATGAGCACCACGCGCAGCCCCTTGTGCTTGACCCAATACTGGAGCTTGATGAGCTCCACCTGGAGCCGCTTGAGCTCTTTCTCGTACTCCTTCGTGGACAGGGGCTCACGCGAGACGACGGCGGGCGCCTCCACCATCGCCTTGCGGGCGGCGAACGTCGCCTCCTCGGCGCGCTTGCGCTCCTGTTTCGCCTCCTTCTTGCGGCGTTTGCGCTCTTTGCGCTCCTCGTCGGTCTCGGCCGGCGCGGCCGCTCCGTCCGCTTGCGAATCGTCCCCCGCGAGCTCTTTGGTGTCCTTCTTATCGCCCATGGCCGGAGGCTACTCCCCAAAGGCCTCCCGCGAAAGCACGTTGAGAGTGCGCTCCCCGGTCCCGCGTGCCCTGGTGTCGTGTACGATGCGGCCATGCGCACGGGACAAACGCAGGCGGAGCCCTCGGGAATGACCGCGAGCGCCGGGGCGGGCGACGGCGTCTATCCGTTCTTCGCGCTGGCCTGCGCGATCACGTGGGCGCTCGATCTGCCGTATGTCCTCGCCAGTCTGCGGCACGAGACGCCGCCTGCGTGGGCGCTCGGCCTCACGGGGCTCGGGGCCTTCGGGCCGATGCTCGCGGCGATCGTGATCGCGGGGCGCCGGCGCGAGCTTCGCGGCGTATTCGGACGGTGGCGCACGGGCCCTGTGTGGATCCTCGTCGGCCTCGCGCTGTCGCCGTGCCTGCACCTCGTCGCGACGTCGCTGGAAGTGGCGCTCGGCGGCCGGCCTGCGCACTGGTTCTATCCGCCGGTGGAGCCGGAGCGGCTCGCCGCGCTGGTGGTGTTTCCGATCGGCGAGGAATTCGGCTGGCGCGGGTTCGCGTATCCGCGGCTCGCGGATCGTCACGGGCCGGTGAGAGGCTCGTTGATCCTCGGGGCCTTCTGGACGCTCTGGCACCTCGGCATGATGTTCGGACCCGACAAAAGGCCGGATCTGGTGACGTTCGGCAGCATGCTGGCGCTCCTCCTTGCCGGCAGTGTCGTGTGGGCGTGGGTGTTCGAGCGCGGCTCTCGGAGCATGGCAGTCGCGATCGCGCTGCACATGAGCGCGCACCTCGACAACGACCAGCGAGCCCCGGAGTCCGAGGTCCGCCTGCGCGTGCTGCGCCTCGCGGTGATGGTGATCGCGGCGGTGTTCGCGGCGCGCGCCCTCTCGAAGAACCCGGGGGGACGAACGAGCCGCGCCGGCGATTCGCGCTGACAGGCGTGTGAAGGCTACTCCGCGAAGCTCGATCCGCGGTCGGCTCGCCACGTGGTGACTTCGAGCTGAACGGCGCCCGCGTTGTCGCCGCAGCCATCCTCCCAATCATTGGGGCCGACCTCGAGGACGCCGTCCTGGAGGACAGAGTCGGTGTATTCGTCGCCGCCGAGGAAGGTCTTTCGCTCCTCCACGTCCGAGGGGACGCCGCCGTCCGGACAGCGCGCCATCAAGAAGACGAGGCCCATTCGAGGGGCGTTTTCGCCGCCCGCGCACGCGTGGCCCGCGCCGACGCATTTCTCCGCGGGGAAGCCCGCGGCGCCGACTCCCCCCTCCCCCGGGCTCGACTGCCATGTTCCGCCGCCCACCGTCACGCGCAGATACGTGCCCGCGCGCATCAGGCCGAGGGACGTGCGCGCCCGATTGGCCTGCACCACGACCTGTTGAGTCTGGAAAATGGGCGCCGTCTTGCTCGGCGAGAGGTCGACTTGCACGCGGATGAATCCGCTGTTGTCGGAGACGCCGTCCTCCCGATCGTTGGGCGCGAGGAAGACATGGGTGCTCTCGGGGATCTCCATCTCCACGCCGTTCGGGATGAGGAATCGGTGGGTGGGAGAGCACTGCGGAGGCTCCGGATCCGGCCTCGAAAACAGCAGGAGCCCCATCCCGGGGGCGGCGCCGTTGCCCGCGGCGCACACGTGGGGCGCCGGCGCGACGCAGGACGTACCGAGCCCGCCCGGACCCACCATTTCGCCGCCGCCCGTGTAGGTCCATTTCCCCGAGAGGGCGCGGATGCGGACGCGATCGCCGCGACGGAAATGCCCCAGCGACGTTCGCGGGGCCCGCGCGTCCACGACGACCTCCCGCCGCTCGCCGGGCGCCTCCGCAGCGATGGAGAGGGGCGCCGCCGGAGGTGCGGAGTTGCCCCCGGTCGCGAGCCGCAGACGCTCGCTCGGTCGCGGGCCGCAGCCGACGACGAGCGCCGCGATCGAGGGGACGAGGAGGAGCGCGCGACGAAGGACGATCGGCATGATGGCTGAAACCGAGCTTAGCCGCGCAGCTTGCAGATCACCGAAGCAAAAACGATCTTTTGCCGGAGATCCGTCGCCGTCCGCTCACTGCCCACGTCCGGCGAGCAGCCGAAACCGCACGCCCTCCCCCGGCCGCCTGCGTGCCAGTCTGCCGAAGCACTCTCCGCGCACCGTCGCGATCACCGGATATCCCCCCGTCGTCGGGTGATCGGGCCCGAGCACGATGGGTGTTCCATCCGTGGTGACCTGAATCGCTCCGCGTCGCATGGGCGTCGGCGCGCCGACATCGCCTCCCGACCGCGGAATCGAGGCGCCTTCGAGCCGCATCCCGGTCCTGTCGACGAGACGCGACACGCGCCATTCGGACCGCAAGAGCACATCGAATGCGCCCTCCGGAAACCGCGCGAGGTGAGGCCCCACGTCAATCCAGATCTCACTCTCTTCTTGGCCCGCGGGCAGCGCCACGTCGGGGTGGGGACCGCCGCTACGCGACTCGAGGGGTCTCCCCCCGGAGCCGACGCCGAGCACATCGTCCTTGCGCAACACGCGCCCTTCCAAACCGCCGATTCGCGCCGACAGGAGGGTGGACCGCGATCCCAGCAGCGACGGCACGTCGACGCCGCCGCGCACTGCCACGTAGCGGACCGCTCGCTCGCCTTCGCCGACGCGGATCTCCTCGCCGTCGGCCAGGGTGATCGGGGGCTCTCCGTCGATCGAGATCGTCACGCCCCCGCGCGCCCGCACCACGAGCGAGCCCGCGCACAGCTCGATCGCCGCCGCGTCGCGGTCATTGGCGAGCGCGCGATTCGCCGCGTCGAACAGCTCCGGATCCAGAGGGCCGGACGGGGGCACGCCGCGCGAAAGGAAGCCGAATCGGCCCGCGTCCTGAATGGTCGCGATCCCCGCCGCGCGCGCGAGGACGAGCGCCGGGCGCTCCGGAGCTGCCGTGTCGTCCGACGTGCCGATATCCTCTCTCGGCGCCGCGTCTCCCGTCGCGGAGGCCGCGCGCGTGCTCGTCTCCTTCTTCGAGATCGGCGCATCGGAAGCCTCCGCCGCGCGGAAACGGACGCGATCTCCGGGCGCGAACAGGAACGGCTCCTCGCGCGACGGATCGAACGGGAGCGGGCCCACGCTGCGGCCGATGAGGTTCCAGCCGCCCGGCGACGCGATCGGGTAGATGCCTGTATACGGCCCGGCGATCGCGACGCTCTGCGGCTCCACGCGCGGCCTCGGAGCGCCCCGCCGCGGCAGAACGAGGCGCGGATCGACAGGGCCCATGTACGCGAACCCGGGCAGAAAGCCGATGATCTGCACCGGGTGCTCGCGGCCCGTGTGCATCGCGATCACGTCGGCCTTCGTCACGCCGAGCGCGCGCGCCACGTCGTCGAGATCGGGGCCGTCGTACACCACGTCGATCGTATGCAGGCGCGAGGGGGCATCGCCCTCGCCTCCGGGCGCATCGCCCTCACCTCCGGACGCATCGCCTTCGGCTTTGCCCCCCGATCGTAAGAGCGCGTTCGACTCCAGCGCTCGCCGCACCGCGCGCGCGATCGTCACTGCGCCGGGCGTATCGGAGTGCACGCACAGCGAGTCGACGTCGCCGCTCTTCGCGAGCGCGATCGCCTGCTCCGCGGCGCGATCCGGGTCCTCGATGAGCGCGCCGGGGCGGCCGCGCGGCACCAGCGATCCGTCCGGCAACGTGCCTCGATCCGCGAAGCCCTCGCGCACATAGCCGAGGCCCCTCGCCTGCGCGCGCGTCCACACCTCGCCTCGCGACGGGCCGATCCATACGACGTCGTCGCGCCCGAGCCCGCGCGCCGCGCCCTCCATCACGGCCTCGGCGATCGCCGGATCTCTCGATGCGTCGTGGTAGAGCGCGCCGTGCAGCTTCACCGCGCGGATCCGGCCCGCGCCGCGCGCCGTCGCGATCCGCTGCAATGCGGCGCACTGCGCTGCGATCGCCTCCCCGAGATCGCCCGGAGCGATCGCCATCGTCGCGCGGCCGAAATTGGGGCGATCCGGATACGACGGGTGCGCCGCGATCTCCGCGCCGTTCGCGATCGCGAGATCGATCGCGCGCGCCATCGACGCGTCGTCGCCGGCGTGGCCGCCGCACGCGATGTTCACCACCGTCGCGAGCCGGTACAGCTCCTCCGGCTCGCCCTCCATCTCCCCGAGATCCACGTTCAACGTCACCGCGCCCACGGTTCGCCTCCTCTCCCGACGTCGCGCGCCCTCGCGCTCACGGGTCGCCCTCTGCTTCGATCTCGACGTCGCGCGCCCTCGCGCTCACGGATCGCTCTTCACCAACGTGAACGTGAAGCCCTTCCAGAAAGCCTGCGAAGGCACGCCCGGGTAGCCGCCGACCGCGACGAACGTGTACGCGCTGCCGTCCGCGAAATCGGCGTCCTTCACGCCCGATTTTCCGAAGACGTCGGGGAGCAGGTGCGCGCTCAGCGGCGACACCGTGTTCGGCTGGTACACCTTGATCGACGCCGTCGTGAGCGATCCGAAATCCGCGCGCGCCATGCCGAAGAACGGAGGCTTCGGCGCGAGGCCGCCCAGCGCGAGGTTCGACACGAACGGGACGTCCTGCGCCATGTCGAAGCCGGGGCCGAAGCGGATGTCCGAGGGCTGCATCGCCGCCGACGCGTGCACCACCTCGAGCGCGATGGCCTTCGGCGTGGTCTTGCGCGACATCGCCACGAGCGTGAGGCTCGCCGTCGGCGTCTGCGGTGTGTACGCGAACCCGCAGCCGATCTGCGCCGACGGATCGTCGTGCCCCGGTCCGCCGAGGCACCCGTAGAACACGAGCAACAAGCTCTTCTCCGCGGTGAACACCGACGCGGGGATCACCGGCATCGGCGACGCGACGATCGGCGGCGGCGCGCCCGTCGCTCCGCCCGCGCCTCCGGAGCCTGCGGCGCCGCCCGATCCGGATCCGCTCGCCGCGAGGGCGATCGCGTCGTCGCACGATTTGCCCGCGATCGAATTGAGATCGCCCGCGAGCACGTACGGCTGCACATCGCCGATCGGCGCGATCGTCATCGGATCGACCACGACCGCCTTCGAGAACGCGACGCCGCTCGCCTGCGCGGGCCACGGCGTCACGGACGGGCCGCTCGGGTACGGCTGGAAGCACACGCGGATCGCGTCGTAGTCGCCGACGCCGTTCACGATCGTGAGCTTCGTGGGGCCCGCGGGCTCCGCGCCTCCGGTGCCGCTCGACGTCGTCGACGTGTCGCCGCCCGCTCCGCCGGTGCCGGTCGTCGTGCCGGTGGTGTCGCCGCCGGTGCCCGCCCCAGAGCCGCCGCTCGACGTCGTCGAAGGCGCGAGGAGGCTGTGATCCTGCGAGCACGCCGCGACGAAGGGAGACGCAATCAGCACCGCGAGAAGCGAAGTCCGGAGGGCCAGCACGCGCGAAGCGTAAACCGGAAAAGTCCCCGAAACACGGCCCTCACCCTGGTTTCGAGCAGGCCCGCCGAGCCGCCCGCCCCGCGGAGAGGCGTCTCCCAAAAAACGCCGGCCCCTCGCGAGGCGTGCTACGCGGGCGCCGTGCGGCTCGAAGTGAAGGACAGCGCGGCGGCCTCGATCGACCGCGGGCACCCGTGGGTCTACCGCGACGCGCTCAAGAAGACGCCCGCGCGGCTCGACGCGGGCGCGGTCGTGGATCTCGCGGACGGGCGCGGGCGCTTCCTCGGGCGCGGGCTCTGGGATCCGTCGTCGCCCATCGCCGTGCGCGTGCACGAGCGCGACGCGAAGACGCCCCTCGACGTGAGCTCGTTCGCGCGGCGCATCGACGCGGCGTTCGCGCTGCGCGCGCGGCTCTTCGACGCGGGCGACACGGACGCGTACCGCGCGGTGAACGGCGAGGGCGATCGCGTGCCGGGTCTCGTGATCGATCGGTACCGCGACGTGGCGGTGCTGCGCCTCGACGGCGACGCGCTCACCCCTTGGATCGAAGCGCTCCGCGATCCGATCCGGCAGATCGCCGCGGCGCACGGGATCCGCTCCGGCGGCGTGCGCATCGCCCGCGACGCGCGCACCGGCGGCGGCAAGCTCGTCGAGCAGCTCTGGGGCCCGCCGATCCCGGAGCGCACGATGATCCGCGAGCGCGGCCTCGCCCTCGAGGTGGATCTGCACTTCGGCCACAAGACCGGCGCGTTCCTGGATCAACGAGAGAACCTCGCGCGAGTGCGACAGCTTGGGAGAGGCAGATCGCGCGCTCTAAACCTCTTCAGCTACACCGGCGGCTTCTCGATCGCGGCGGCCCTCGGCGGCGCGGAGCGCGTCACCTCCGTCGACACGGCCGGCCCCGCGCACGCCTCCGCGCAGCGCTCGTTCCGCGAGAACGGGCTCGATCCGACGAAGCACGCGTTCGTCACGGCCGACGCCTTCGCCTTCCTCGAAGCGGCCGAGAAGCGCGGCGAACGCTTCGATCTCGTGATCTCGGATCCGCCCTCGTTCGCGCCCAGCGAGAAGACGAAGCCCCGCGCGATGACGTCGTACCGCAGGCTCCATCAAGCGTGCGCGCGCGTGCTCGCGCCCGGCGGGATCTTCTGCGCGGCCTCGTGCTCCAGCCACATCACGTCGGACGATTTCTTCGCGACCCTCGACGACGCGTCCCTCGGCCGCGACGATCTGCGCGTCGTCTCGATGCTCGGTCAGCCGGAAGATCACCCGTTCCTGCCTGCTTGGCCGGAGGGTCGGTACCTCAAGTTCGCCACGTTGATGTGACGCGATCTGCCCCGCGGCTCCGAGGCGATCCGGCGCGCCGAGGCGCCGTCCGAGTGCGAAGTGGGCGCCTCACGTAGATCGCGCCGATCCCTCATTTTCGCGCGGGAACAGCGCTTGACTCCCCTGGCCCGATCCTTGATTAGGCGCGCGCGTCACGCGACCCGCGTCGCGCATTTCTTCGGAGCAGTCAGATCATGGGTGTTCGCGATCTCCTCGTCGATCAGGGCAAAAAGCTCGCATCGTCTTCCTTCGTCCTCCGCCTCATCTCGAACGACCGCGTCATGAAGGTGGCGACCGGCGTGATGGATGCGAGAAGTCGCTTTCGCGCCGTCGCCGACAAGATGGCCGAGGCCGGCACGATCCTCGTCGAGGGGCACCAGATGCCCAACATCGATCCCGCGCTCGACGGCGAGCCCGAGGTCACGGCGAAGAAGAAGACCAACGGCCACGCGGTGACGAACGGCTCGAACGGCGCATCCTCCGTCGCGCCCGAGTCGATCCCTTCCACGAAGCCGGCCGCCGCGCGCGAAACGTCCAGCGAGGAGCCGGCGAGCGGCTCGGACGGTGAGCTGCTCAAGAAGCAGATGGCGTCGCGCACGTCGCTCTCGCGCATCGGCGGGCGCGACGTGTTCGAGAAGTGCTTCAAGTTCATGACGGCCGACAACGCGCGCTCGATGGGCGTGTACCCGTTCTTCCGGCCGCTCGACTTCAACAACGGGCCCGAGGCGCAGCTCGACGGTCGCGCCGTCACGATGCTCGGCTCCAACAACTACCTCGGCCTGACGACGCACCCGAAGGTGCGCGCCGCGGCGCAGGCGGCGATCGACAAGTACGGCACCAGCATGACCGGCTCGCGCCTCGTGAACGGGACGATGCGCCTCCACAAAGAGCTGGAAGAGAAGCTCGCCGCGTACCACGGCAAGGAGGCGGGCCTCGTCTTCACCGCGGGCTACCAGGTGAACCTCGCGACGATCTCCGCGCTCCTCTCGAACAAGAAGAGCGTCGCGGTGATCGACAAGGACGACCACGCCTCGATCTACGACGGCGTCCGCCTCGCGCAGGCCTCCGGCGCGAGGATGGTCCGCTACAAGCACAACGACCCGGCCGCGCTCGACACCGCGCTGTCGGAGCTCGAAGAGGCCGAGGGCGCGCTCGTCATCACCGACGGCGTGTTCAGCGCGCAGGGCGAGATCGCGAACCTCCCCGGCATCGTGGAGGTCGTGAAGAAGCACAAGGCCCGCATCATGGTGGACGACGCGCACGCGCTCGGCGTCATCGGCAAGGTGGGCCGCGGCACCGCGTCGCACTTCGGGATCGACGATCAGGTCGACCTCATCGGCGGCACGTTCTCGAAGTCGCTCGCCTCCATCGGCGGCTGGCTCGTCGGCGAGCGCAAGGTGCTCGACTACATCCAGCACTTCGCGCCGAGCTTCCTGTTCGCGGCGAGCGCGGCGCCCCCGTGCGTGGCCGCGGCGATGGCCGCGCTGGAGGTGATGCAGGAGGAGCCGTGGCGTCAGGACAAGCTCCGCGAGAACTTCACGTACATGCGCGAGGAGCTCCGCAAGCTCGGCTTCGAGCTCGGCAAGACCGAGACGGCCGTCATCCCCATCTACATCCGCGACGACTTCAAGACCGTGATGATGTGGAAGAGCCTGCTCGACGACTACTCGATCTACGTCAACCCCTTCATCCAGCCGGGCGTCCCGCCGAAGCAGCAGGTGCTCCGCACGAGCTACATGGCGACGCACGAGCGCAAGCACCTCGACCGCGCCCTCGAAGCCTTCGAGAAGGTCGGCAAGAAATTCGGCGTGATCGGCTGACGATCAGCCTAAAATCTCGGGCGCGAGGCGATCTCCTCCCCGCCCGCGCCGAGATTGCCTTGAACCGCATCCGCATCGTCCACGAAGAGGGCATGCTCCGCATCGCCTACTTCCAGAACGTCCAGATCAACGTCTGGAGCGACGCGCCGGACGTCCATCAGATGCGCGCCTTCGGCCGTTACGCGACCTCCTTCGCGGGGCAGCGCGGCAAGAAGACGGCCCTGCTCAACGGGGTGATCCGCGGCACGCCCCGGTTCTCGGACGGCGTGCGCGACGAGGTCGTGAAGGCGATGAAGCTCCGCGGCGTCTTCACGCTCGGCGCGGCGCACCTCATCACGGTGGGCGGCTTCGCGGGCACCGCGACGCGCGCCTTCCTCAGCACCGCGATCCTCCTCTCCCGCTCGAAGAACCCGACCAAGGTGTACGGCGATCCGGACGAGGCGTGCGAGTGGATCACGAGCATCGCCGCGGCGCACGCGGACCCGCCCGCGCCGGAGCCGTGGGGCAAGGCGGACCTCCTGGCCGCCTACGAAGAAGCCATCACGGGCCGCTGAATCCTCGCCGCTCGCTTGACCGACAAGCGCTTGGGCAGTATCGCCGAAGCATGTCTCTCTCCCCCCTCACGAAGGCCGCGGCCGCGATGGTCCTCGCGACCTCCGCGCTCGCCGCCACGTCCGACGCGCGGGCCGACTTCAAGATCGGCGTCGTCAACGTGCAGTACGCCGTCACGCAGACCGAGGACGGCATCCGCGCGACGAACACCTTCAAGAAGATCTTCGACAAGCGCCAGCAGGACCTGGACGCGCGTCAGACCGATCTGGAGAAGATGAAGGGGGACATCGAGAAGCAGACGCGCATCCTCTCGCGCGAGGCCCTCACGCGCCGCATGGAGGACTGGCAGAAGCGCATGGTCGATCTGCAGACCCTCTTCGTGGAGCACAACAAAGAGCTCCAGAAGAAGCAGGGCGAGCTCACGAGCCCGATCATGAAGAAGATGATCGGCGTCATCGGCCGCATCGCGAAGAAGAACGGCTACGACGTCATCGTGGACGCGCAGGCGGTGCCGTACGTGCGCTCCGACCTCGATCTCACCGATCAGGTCATCCAGATGTACAACGGCGGCGGCGGGGGCGAGGACAAGGACAAGGACGAGAAGAAGGACGACAAGAAAGAGGAGAAGAAGGAAGAGAAGAAATAGGGCGCTCCGCGTCGGACGCCGGGCGATCGCTCGCGGTCCAACACGTCGCGCAGATTCTCTTTCGGCTGCTATCCTCGCCCGCCGTGAACGACCGGCCGGCTCAACCCGTCACCCTCGATATCCACCAGATCCTCGCGATGCTCCCGCATCGGTACCCGTTCGTCATGGTCGACCGGGTGACGGAGATCGTCGCGGGCAAGAACATCCGCGGCTACAAGAACGTCACGTACAACGAGCCCTGGTTTCCAGGCCATTTCCCGCAGCGGCCGATCATGCCCGGCGTGATGATCCTGGAGTCGCTCGCGCAGATCAGCGGCATCCTCGCGCACGCGTCGGACCCGTTCGATCCGACGACGAACCTCATGTTCTTCATCGGCATCGACAAGATGAAGTTCCGGCACACCGTCATCCCCGGCGATCGCCTCGACCTCTACGCGGAGGTGGCGCACCACCGCTCGAACATGTGGAAGATGCGCGCCGAGGCCACCGTGAACGGCACCTTGTGCGCCGAGGGCGATCTGCTCGCGAGCGTCGTCGATCGCCAACCGTGATCGCGCGCACCAGGAGGCCGTCATGACGAAGAAGCCGGGCCCGTCGACCGCAGCGCTCCACGCGGATCGCAGCCACAACCCCACGTCCAGCATCAGCCCCGCGATCTTCCAGACGAGCACGTTCCGCTGGCCCTCCACGGAAGACGGCGCGCGCCTCGCGGCCGAGCGGAACCCCGCCGCGTTCTACTCGCGGATGGGCAACCCGAACGGCCATCAATTCGAGGCGATCGCGGCGGCGCTCGAAGGCTCCGAGGCGGCGCTCGCGACGGGGTCGGGCGCGGCCGCGTGCACGCTCGCGATCCTGCCGTTCGTGAGCGCGGGCGATCACGTGGTCGCGGGCCGCACGCTGTACGGGGAGACGAACGCGCTCCTCACGAAGGTGCTCCCGCGGTTCGGGGTGGAGGCCACGTTCGTCGCCTCCACGCGCGCCGAGGACTACGCCGCGGCGATGCGTCCGAGCACGAAGCTCGTCGTCGTGGAGACGCCCGCGAACCCCACGCTCGACATCGTCGACATCGCGGCGGTCGCGGCGATCGCGAAGAGCGCCTCCGCGCGCCTCGTCTGCGACAACACCTTCGCGACGCCCATCAACACGCGGCCTCTGTCCTTGGGCGCGGACATCGTGTTTCACAGCGCCACCAAGTACCTCGCCGGCCACTCCGACGTGATCGCGGGCGTCGTGTGCTCGGACCAGGAGACGGTGAACCGCGCGTGGGATCACCTGCGCGTGATCGGCAGCGCGCTCGGACCGTTCGAGTCGTGGCTCGTGACGCGCGGCCTCCGCACGCTCTCGCTGCGGATGGCGCGGCACAACGACAACGGCCTCGCGCTGGCGCGGCACCTCGCGGCGCACCCGTTGGTTTCGTTCGTGCGGTATCCGGGCCTGCCGGACCACCCCGGTCATGACGTCGCGGCTCGGCAAATGAAGGGCTTCGGCGCGATGCTGTACGTGGAGCTGAAGGGCGGCGACGCGGCGGCGCGCGCGTGCGTGAACCGCCTCCGTTACTTCACGCAGGCCACGAGCCTCGGCGGCGTGGAGAGCCTCGTTCAATACCCCGCCTCGCTGTCGAACCTCTCCGACGAAGCAAAGCGCGCCGCCGGCATTTCCCCGGTCGCGATGCGCGTCAGCGTCGGCTGCGAGGATATCGAGGATCTGATCGCGGATTTCGATCAGGCCCTCGATTGAACAGCCGCTTCACGCTAAAACCGATCCATGGCTGATCCCCTCTTCCTTCCAGAAGTCCAGACCGCGCTCCGCGGCCCCTCCGGCGATCGCGTCCGCAAGATGGAGGCCGCGGGCGTGGAGGTGCCGCCCATCCAGCGGCTCCTCGCGTACAAGCCCTCCATGTCGGAGCACCTGAATCGCTTCACGGAGGCCGTGATGCGCGGCCTCTCCCCTCTCCACCCGGGGATCCGAGAGCTCATCGCCGCGTTCACCTCGCGCGAAAATCAGTGTGTATTCTGAACGGGCAGTCACGCCGCGGTCGCGGCGCAGCTCCTCCAGGATCGGGACCTCGTCACGAGCGTGCTCGCCGATCTGGAGACATCGACGTTGCCTGAAAAGGAAAAAGCCCTGTTCCGCCTGGTGCGGAAGACGAACGAGGACGCCCGCTCGATCACCCGCGAAGACGTGGAGACGGTGCGCGAAGCCGGCTGGCCCGACGAGGCCATCTTCGACGCGATCACGGTCTCTTCCCTCTTCAACTTCTACAACCGCTGGTGCGACGCGAACGGCGCCCGCGACATGCTGCCCGCCTCGTACGAAATGTCCGGCGTCCGCCTGGCGACAGGCGGCTACACCCCGGACGAAAAGCCCCCCCACAAATAAATCACCGTCAGCGTCAGTTACACGGATTGCCTTCCACGAGCGGCGACTGGCCCGCTCCCCAGAAGGCGATGTTCTTCGTCGCGAGCACCGTCGCGGCCCCGCTCACCGGGTCGATCTGCAGGATCTGCCCCGCCGTCGTGAACCCGATCACCTTGCCTCCGGCGTACGCGAGGCCCCAAACATCGGCGTACCCCGTCTGCCCAACCGCCGTCGCGACTCCCGTGGACGTGTTCACGACGATGAGCTCGTTGCTCGACGACGCGTCGCCGCCGCCCGGCTTCGTCGGGGAGCTGCCGTACATCGTGCCGTTCGCCACCGCGATGAGATCGCCCGCCGAAAGAAGGCTGTTCTGGTAATTGCCCACGAACGTCACCTGCCCGTTCGCCGGGTTGATGATCTTCAGATCCCCGTTGGAGTCGGACGCGAGGAGCTTCCCGTCCGGCAGGAACGTGAGGCTGTTGTTGCCGCTGCCGGGCACGTCCGCGATCATCGTCGCCGCGGCCGTCATCTTGTTGATCTTGTACAGCGTCGTGAACGAGATGCCGTAAAGCTCGCCGGAGGGCGTCACCGCGACGTCCGTCATCTGGTCCCCCGCGTTGAAGTTGCCGACGGTGGTCACCGCGAACGTGGACGGATCCACCTTGTAGAGCGTCGACGGCGAGTTCGCATAGATCGTCCCGTCCGCGGGATTCCCCACCGGAATACAGCACGTCGCGGCCCCCGCGCACAGCGGATCGGTGCAGTCGATGAGCCCGTTGCAGTCGTTGTCGAGGTTGTCCCCACACTGGCTGTTCTCTCCGACCGGCAACACCTCTCCGGTGCACGGTCCCCAGCCGGATCCGTCCGCCTTGCACGTCTTCGTGCCGCCCTTGCAGGGGCCGACTCCCTCGGTGCCCGCGGGCCCGTCGTAACAAGGCTGCGTCGCGCCGGGCGTGCACTGCATCGGCTGACAGGCCGGGTCGAAGATCAGGCAGACGAACTGGGCACAATCGATCTGCCCATCACAGTCGTTGTCGAGCCCGTCGGTGCAGTGTCCGCCCTCGTCGCCGGGGAGGCCCTCTCCCATGCACGGACCCCACGATCCCTGGAGCGTGCATGTCTGCGAGCCGTCGTGACAGGCCCCCTTCCCCTGCGAGCCGGGCGGTCCGTCGTAGCAGCTCCGCGTGTCGCCGGGCGTGCAGCAACCTGGCAGTCCGACGCAGGCCGAGTCGTCACACCCCGTGAGACCGTTGCAGTTGTGATCGAGCTGATCGCTGCAGTCCTCGTCGGTGGGCAGCGTGTCCCCCGCGCAGGGCCCCCACGTCGCGAATTCGCCGCTCAGCACGCAGGTCTGCGCGCCGTCCTTGCAGATGCCTTTTCCGTCGGTGCCGGCCGGTCCGGTGTAGCAGGCGCGCGTGTCTCCGGGCGTGTCGCAGGTGCAGCCGGTCTGATCGAGCGGATCCGAACAATCCACCTTGCCGCCGCTCCCGCCGGTGCCGCCGCCCGCGCCGGTGCCGGTCGTCCCTGCGCTGCCGCCCGTCGTGCCCGCGCCGGAGCCTCCGGTGCCGCTGCCCCCGTCGCCCCCCGTCCCCGACGCGCGATCCGTCGCCGAGCAGGCCGTCGCGAGCGCGACGAGAGCCACCAAAGAAAGCCTTTTCCGAGCACCGAAGAGATCCATGCGCCGCAGTCTCGTCCGCCGCGGCGCCCCTCGTCAACGCAACAACCCCTCTTGAAAGAGGTTTGCCGGACGGGGTCGGGGCACGATTGCCGGACGTCGCCGGGGCCGTATCGCTCCAGGGAACGGAAAATCCCGTACATCCTGCGAGCAGGCGACCATCTTCTCAGAAATCCACCAGCTTGTAAATACCCTCTTTTGCAGGCCAGATGCCTCCTCCACGAAACGAAAGGATCCCCCCATGGAAGCCAGGTTCCGGCCGACGATCTACGCCATCGATTTCGGCACCTCGAACTCGCTGCTCGCCGCCGCCAACCCGCACGGCACGTGTCCGCCGATTCCCCTCGATCCCGACGCGGCGGATCCCACGCTCCTGCGCAGCCTCCTCTTCTTCGGAGAGGCCGGACACTTCTCCTGCGGCGCGCGCGCCATCCACGATTTCGTGGAGACCGGCATGAGCGGGCGCTTCATCCGCTCGGTGAAGAAGTACCTGCCCGACAAGAGCTTCTCCGGCACCATGATCGGACACCGCACGATGACCATCGAGAACCTCATCGCGGTGTTCCTCCGCATGATGCGCGAGCGCGCCGACAAACACTTCGGCGTCAAGGTGGACCGCGTCGTGCTCGGGCGGCCGGCGCGCTTTTCCACGGACGACGCGGAGGACAAGTACGCCGAAGAGCGCCTCGACAAGGCCGCTCGCATCGCCGGCTTCAACGACGTGAGCTTCTGCCCCGAGCCGGTCGCCGCCGCCCACGACTTCCACGTATCCTTGGAACAACCGACCACGCTCCTCGTCGGCGACTTCGGCGGCGGCACGTCGGACTACACGGTCGTGCGCATGAGCCGCGACGAGATGCGCCCGGACGACGTGCTCGCGCTCGGCGGCGTCTCCATCGCGGGCGACGTGCTCGACGGCTGCATCATGCGCCGCAAGGTCGCGCGCCACTTCGGCGCGGAGGTCACCTACAAAGTGCCCATGGGCAACAACGTGCTTCCGATGCCGCGCCCCATCATCGAGAAGCTGTGCTCCCCCGGCGACATGGCGGTTCTACGGCACCGCGACATCCTCTCGTTCCTCGAAGACGTGAAGGCCTGGTCGCTCGGACCGGACGACCGCCGCCGCATGAATCAGCTCCTCACGCTGGTCGAGGACTCGCTCGCGTTCCAGGTGTTCGACGCCATCGAGCAGGCCAAATGCAAGCTGTCGGAGCGCCAGACCACCGAGGTGCGCTTCGACTACCCGAGCATCCACATCCGCGAGCCGATCACGCGCGACGAATTCGAGTCGGCGGCGGAGCGACCGATGGAGTCCATCCTCGCCTCGCTGGACCGAACCGTCCAGTCTTCCGGCCTGTCGTATTCCCAGATTGACGTGGTCTGTTGCACGGGCGGCACCGCGAAGGTCCCGCGGATCGCGCGCGCCATCGAGGAGAGGTTCGGCCCCGGGAAGGTGCAGAAGCGCAAGAGCTTCCACTCCGTCGTTCAGGGCCTCGCCGAGCGGGCGCGTCAGATCGCGGCCGCTTAGCGCCCCTTTCGGAGCATGTCAGTCCGTCTCCTGCTCCATGAGATCGCGCGCCACCTTCTTCGCGAGCGCGCGGGCCGCGTCCACGGCGCGCGTGAACTCCACCTCTTTCTCTTCGGGCGTGCCGAGGTCCTGTCGGTCCGCCTTCACCACGTCGAGGCCGGCGCAGCCGAGGAGCCACAGGCAGTCTTTCAACCACTCTCCGAGGTGGTCCGGGCCCCAGGCGCCGCGCGTCTGGAACAGCACGGCCCTCTTCCCGTCGAGCACGCCGGTCGGGCCTTCGTGGCTGTAGTGGTAGCTCCTGCCGTGCTGGGTCACGACGTCGATGAACGCCTTCAGGTGGATCGGGGCGTGGTAGCTCCAGAGCGGCGTCGTGAATACGACGAGATCCGCCAGGATCAATTTGTCGATCCACGGATCCCACTTCGTCAAGAGCGCCTGTTCCTCGGGCGGGAGCGTCATGTGATCGCCCCGCTTGCGGAGCGCGCGGAACGTCGGCACGTCGAGCGGAGGCGGCGTCTCGTAGAGGTCCAGCGTCGTGACGTGGATCGCCGGCGCCATGCGTCGGAGCTCCGTGAAGAAGGCCTGCGAGAGCTGGAGCGTGCGGCTCTTCGGCCCTTTGAACGTGGCAGTGACGTGGAGGATGTGCGCGGGCCTTTGTATCGACGGGACCGGGTCGGAAATGGGTCCCTCGCTCGATCGGTTGCCTTCCATGACTGCGCTCCTGGGGCCAGGCTTCGTGGGGGAGAAGCGAAAGCCGAACAACTGTACGCGACAAATATGCCACTTGCGCTCGCTGCGTCTTTCTCCCCGAAAACGCGGTGAGCACAACGTACCCCTCGTGCAAACTTGGCCTGTTTTACCCCGAACGCCCGCAAATTGCGCGGCAGCAACGGACACGCTCGACGCCGACGCGGGAGGATAGGCTCCGGCGGGCCGAGCTGATACGGTCCCGACATGCGTGCTCGCTCACGAAAATCGTTAAAAATCGCCTTGTTTTCGGCTGGATTGTCGCTCGCGCTCGCGGCGTGCGGGGGCTCCGGCTCCGGCAGCGGGGGCGGCGGCGCGTCGACCACCAGCACCGGCGGCACCACCGCGACGACCGGCGGCGCGGGCGGCTCCACGTCGTGCGCGGACGTCTTGTGCAGCGGCCCCGGCGAGATCTGCACGGACGGCGCGTGCGTCGTGGACTGCCGTAAATCCGGCTCGATCCCGTGCGGCGCCGGCACCGTATGCGACGCCTCCGACGCGGCGCCGGGGCAATGTGTACCGGCCGGGTCCGCGTGCCTCACGACCTCGGAGCCGGAGCCGTGCGGCGATCGGGTGTGCGGGCCCGGCTCCGCGTGCGACGGTCAGGGCAAGTGTTATCCGCGGGTGCCCTGCCAGGACGTGGCCTGTGATGCGGCCGGGTGTTGGGGCACGTACTGCGCTTGCACGCGCGTCATCGGCTGCTCGCCCGCGCCGGTCGGCAGCCCCGGAGACGTGGGCACGCTGCACGACGACGCGTTCCGAAAAGGCCTCGTGGACCTCGAATTCGACCCCGCGTGCTCCGCGTGGGGCGTGACGTTGATCTCCGGCCCGGACTACCTGCGATCGATCTCGCCGACAGGCGTCGTGGACAGCTACTCCGGCGTCACGAACCTCAACATGGGTGAGGTCAGCGTGCTTCAAAACGTGGTGATCCCGAAGTCGGGGAGCGTGGACGGCCTCGGCCCGAAGCCGCCGCCGGCCGAGGATCTCGACGTCGCGCTCACGTACATCTGCTGCGCCGCCTGCGGATGCCAGCTCTCGTCGACGCCGCAGGGCGTGTCGAACTTCGATCCTTCGACGAACACGTTACCGCTCGTGATCCCCTCTCAGACATTCACGGACGGGACTGGCCCCTTCGGAGCAGGGGTGATCGACACCGGCCCTGCGGGCCTCACGTACGGCACCGATCGCGTGCTGTACGTGGGCAACGTCGACACGAACGGGGATTATTACCGCCTCGATCTGGCCACCAACGAGAAGACCAAGGTGACGACATTCGCGTCGCGCGTCTATGCGTCGACGCCGTTCGACGCGGCGAACAACCTGGTCGCGCTGGAGGGTGGGGAGATTCGCCTCCTGCGCCTCGCGGACGCCACATCGACTCTGTGGGCCACGTCGGACAAGCCCGTCACCGGGATGATCCGCGACTTCTTCGACGGCGCGGTGTACGTCGCGCGGGCCGACGCGGGCATCTGGAAATACGACGGCTCCGGACAGGGCGCATCGCAATGGACCGCGCAGGGGAAGGCCCGGCTCACGATCGCGCCGGACGGGTACTTGTACGCGCTCGATCTCCCCGCATCGATCGCCGATGGAACGCCCACGATCGAGCGCTGGGAGCTGCCGACGACGCGGTGACCGCGGATGAGCGTGTTTCGGGGCTCGCCTCCGCGGCGGGATCTCGACTATATGGTGAGCTGCCCTCCCGCCTCGCGACGGACGGAGACCCGAGCACGAAGATGAGCAACGTCCCCTGGTATCGCCGCAAAGGACTCGTCGTCGCAGTCGTGGCGGTCGTCGCGACGCTCGCGGGCATGCGCATCGGGGTCGCGATCTGGGGGCGCTCGCACCTCGCGAAGTTCGTGAAGGACTCGCAGATCATCTGGGACGACGAGCGCGCGCGCCTCCTCGGCATGAAGAACCCCCTCGATCCCGAGGCGAAGGACGCGTGCCCCGCGGCCTACAGATCGGCCGGGATCGACCTCGGCGCGTCGGACCGCGTCATCGGCATGGCGCTGCTCGCCGGCGCCGGCAACAAGGTGCCCGAGGACGCGGCGACGATCGTCGCGCAGGAGAAGGGCGCGGTCACAGGCTTCCTGAAGGCCACGAAATGCGGCGGTTACGCGCCGAAGGCCGACGAGGCGTGGACGACGTACGAGCGCCTGTTCCCGTTCTTCAACGCGGGACGCCTCGTGATCGTGGACGCGCGGATGCGGGCGGACGCGGGCGACATGGACGCGGCGCTCGACCGATTGCTCGCGGTGGTGAAGGCCGGGACGGATCTCGGGACTGGCAGCTTGATGAGCGGCGTGCACGGCGCGGCGGTGAGCGCCCCCGCGCTGGAGACGCTCGCGTGGTACGTCGCGGACGGCCGCCTCACGCGCGAGCAGAGGGAGCGCGTCGCGCACGATCTGGCGCTGCTCGCCCCGCGGATGCCCTCGGTGCTGGACGGCGTGATCAAGGAGCGTCTGCGGTACCATGCGATCGCGGTGGAGGTGGCGACGACGGGAGTCGCTCCGCCCGACGCGCGCCCGATGCCGGACGATCCGGCGCGCTTCGCCGCGGCGGTGATGCCCACGCGCGCGATCATCGCCGACGCGCTGTCGAAGCAGGACCGCTTCATGTCGGACGTGCAGGACATCGCGATGAAGTACCGCGATCCGATCGAGTTCGTGATCCGCGTGGCCAACGCGGAGCCGCGCGCCGCGACCCGCCGCATGTCCGGCTTCGATTTCCCGCCGTACGGCCTCATGCAGAAGGGCCACAATCTGTGCCTGCCGCGCGCGTGGACGCAGATGATCCTGGAGGCGCTCACGATCGAGAAGACGGGCGCCCCTCCGGCGACGTTGCCGAAGCCGATCGACGATCCGTGCGGCGCGGGCCCGCTCGTTTATTACAAGGGCGCGACGGCGGGCAGCTACACGTTCGAGAGCGTCGGCAAGGACGGCGCGGTCAGCGACGACGACCTGCGCCTCGTGCGAAAGCCGCCCACGGGGACGACCCCGACTCCGTGAGGCGTGCCACCTCCGCATTCGTCGCATTTTGTCGGATTTTACAAGGGGGCTCCGCCCCCTCGTATCACTCCCCCGCTGACGAAACGGACCGCGGAGTCTTCGCTGTGCCTGGCTCCGCGGAGTCCGTCGCTGAGCGGATGCGGATTCAGCCTTTTCCAGCCTTCTTCTTACGTGCCTTGTTGATGAAGTAGAACCGATTCGTCGACACCGCAGCTTCGCCCGACGCGCGCGGCCGAGGCGCCTTCTTCGTCGTCTTCGGCGCCGCTCGTTCGGCGCGGGCGCGGCGCGGCTTCGGGGCGCGGGACGTCGAGCTGCGGGCGCCGCGAGAGGCGCCTTCCGCCTTGGATCCGCGCGGTTTCTTGATGCGTTCGCGGCTCGGTGCGCCCGGGATCGCGATGTCCGCGGACGCCCCGCGGAGGCGGCCTTCGGGGGTGAGGGAGGCGCGCTGATACGGGATCACGCGGCCGTCCTTCTCGAACGACTCGTCGCTCACGGAGACGAAGCCCGCGCGCACGAGGGCGCCCAGAATTCGCTCGAAATTGCGGCGATCCAGCTCGTCGTCGGGGAACGTCTCGCGGTGGAGGCGGCCTGTCGCCATGCTGCCCTCGTCCGCGAGCGCGGCGACGATCTTCACGATGGCGTCGCGCTCGGATCGGCTCGCGTCGCGCGCGCGGCCCGCGGCGATGGCGCGCGTCGGAGCGCACACGTCGCAGAGGCCGCACGGCTCCCCCGCGTCCTCCTGATCGCCGAAGTGGCGGACGAGGTGCACCATCCGGCACCCGTGCGACGCCGCGAATCGGCTCATCACCTGGAGCTGATGGAGCTTGTGCTCCCGCTGCGCGCGATAAGGCTCCTCCCACTCGGCCTCTCCGCGCGTCACCTCGTCGTCGATGGAGAGGACCGCTCCGCCGTGGATCACCAGCTTTTCGAGCGCTTTGTCGAACACCTCGTCATCCATGTCGACGCGCCGAGCGAGGGTGTCCTTCGCGATCGGCCGCGGCCCGAGGCGCGCCGCGATCTGCGCGAGCACGTCCGGATCCGGGTAGTCGCGCTCGTGGAAGCTCTCGTGGATCTTGCGGTCCACGAAGGAGTGCATCAGCACCGCGGTGGAGGGCTTTCCGTCGCGGCCGGCGCGTCCGATCTCCTGGTAATACCCCTCCAGACTGCCAGGCAGCGCCGCGTGCACGATGGTGCGGACATCGGCCTTGTCGATGCCCATCCCGAAGGCGGTGGTGGCGACGATGATCTCCAGCTTGCCCTCCAGAAAGGCCGTCTGGACGCTGTCACGCTCCTCGGCGTCCATGCCCGCGTGGTACGCGGCGGCGAGGCGCCTTCCGAGGTTCTTGGCGATCTGCTCGGCGGTCTTGCGGGTGGCCGCGTACACGATGGCGGGCCTGCGCGCGCGGTCGGACAATAGCTCTTTGATGGTGTCGGGCCGCTCGCCGGGGTTCCGCTCGATCACCTCGATGGCGATGTTGGTGCGGCGGAACCCGTGGATGAAGCGCTCCGCGTCCACGAGCCCGAGCTGCTTGACGATGTCGTCCTGCACGTCGGGCGTCGCGGTGGCGGTGAGCGCGACGATCGGCGCCGGCCGCAAGGCGGGCAGTCGCTGCCCGAGGAGCCGATAATCCGGCCGGAAGTCGTGCCCCCACTCGGAGATGCAGTGCGCCTCGTCGACGGCCACGAGCGCGGGCGGCCGCTTCGCGAGCATCTCCGGAAACCCCGGCACGCGAAGTCGTTCCGGCGCGATGAAGAGAAAATCGAGGCGCCCGGCGAGGTAGTCGATGCACGCCTGTCGCGAGTCGGCCCGCTCCCGCCCGGAGTGGATGCGCTCGGCCCGGAACCCTTGCGCGGTGAGCTTCGCGGCCTGATCCTCCATGAGCGCGATGAGCGGACTGACCACCAGCGTGGTGCCGGCCCGCGCGATCCCCGGCAATTGATAACAGAGCGACTTCCCGGCCCCCGTCGGCATCACGAGCAAGAGGTCCCGCCCCTCGGTCGCGGCGCGACACACGTTCTCCTGGTAAGGTCGGAATTCAGGGAAACCGAAGGCTTCCTGGAGCAGACTCCGCAGCTCGGACGGCGGCGTCGGCCCGCGCCGACTCCACGTCTGCCGAGGACCGGACGAGACAGCGCGCACGTCACCGCTGCGGACAGCAGGCGACGCGACTTGCGCCCCCAAAGGAGGACGAGGCACTGCGGGAACTGCCAGTTTGCCAGTCGTGACGCGGGACACGACCTCGCGCACGTAGGCCTCGATGCCGGACATGAAGCTGCGGAGATCGCCCTGGCCGCGCGACAAACGGCGCAACCTGGCCTCCCACTCGCCGGTCATCGCGGGGCTCTTCACCTCGGGGTGCACCACCGAGACGAGGCCGATGCCCTTGTCCGTCGCCACCAGCGACTTGCCGTCTCGCACCACGTAGTCGCGGCGGAGGAGCGTCTCGATGATCTGCGCGCGCGTCGCCGGCGTGCCGAGGCCGAGGTCCTTCATCGCGTCGGAGAGCTCTTTTTCTTCGAGCGTCCGACCCGCCGTCTCCATCGCCGTGAGCAGCGTCGCCTCGTTGTAACGCGGAGGCGGGCGCGTCTTCTTCGCCTCGGCCTCGGCGTCGATCACACGCTGTGGCTGGCCGCGCGACAGGCCCGGAGGCAAGGACGGATTGCCCTCGTCCGGATCCTCCGGCGCCTCCCCGTCCTCCGGTCTTCGCGCCGCCTTCGGGCCCTTCGCCGTCTCGCGCGGGGGCTTCGGGGGCCTCTTGCCGCCGCCGAGATCGAGCACCTTCCAGCCGACGCGCTCGATCGCCGTTCCCTTGGATTCGTAGCGATCCACGATCTGGGGCGATCCGGGAGTCACGATCGCGGTGATCACGGTCGTGACCGAGTACACGTGATCTTCGTGCCAGGCGGAGAGGAGGCGGCGGCACACGAGATCGAACAGGCGATCTTCGTCCGCGGAGAGGCCCTGTGCGCGCTTGCCGGTCGGCAAGATCGCGTGGTGATCGCTCACCTTGGAGTCGTCCACGAACCGGCGCGAGAGAGGCACCTTGCCGGTCCCGGGTGCGATCTTGTCCGGATACCGCCCCTCGATCCCGCGGACCACCTCTCCCAACGTCCCCGCCACGTCCGTGGAGAGATGGCGGCTGTCCGTGCGCGGGTAGCTGATGAGCTTGTGCCGCTCGTACAAGGCCTGCGCGATCTCCAGCGTGCGCTGCGCGCTCCAGCCGAACAGGCGGTTACAATGCCTCTGCAGCTCGGTCAGATCGTACAGCAAGGGCGGCGGGATCTTCCGCGTCTTCGCGTCGATCGACTCGATGGATGCCTTTCCGGACAAGGCCCGTTCGACGACGCGCGCGGCCTCCTCTCCGTCGGGCGGGAGGCGCTTTCGCTTCGCGGCGTCCTCCTCCGCATCGCCCGGTGTGGCCGGCCGAAACCACGTGCCCTCGTACGACACGATGCCCGTCGACTCCCCGGCTCCCCGCGCCTTCCCCGCGTCCGCGAGGCGCATCGGCTCGAACGTGGCCACGACTTCGAGGTAATCCTCGGGCACGAAATCGCGGATCGTCAGCTCCCGATCCACCAGCATCGCGAGCGTGGGAGTCTGCACGCGGCCGACCGAGATCTCCTGATCCAGGACGAGGCTGTACGCGCGCGAGAGGTTCATTCCAACGAGCCAGTCCGCGCGGCTCCGTCCGCGGCCCGCGTCCGCGAGCCCGTCGTACTCCGATCCAGGGCGCAGACGCCGGAACCCGTCGCGAATCGCGTCCGGCGTGAGCGAGCTGATCCACAGGCGCAGGACAGGCTTCTTGCACCCCGCGGCCTCGTAAATGTAGCGGAAGATGAGCTCCCCCTCGCGCCCGGCGTCGGTCGCGCACACCACGCGATCCACCGAGCGGTCGGAGAGCACGCGGCGCACCACCTCGAACTGATCGCGCGTCTCCGGCACCACGACGAGCGGTATCTCGGCCGGCAACATCGGCAGCGTCGCGAGGCTCCACCTGCGCCACGCAGGCTCGATGTCGCCGGGCTGCGCGAGCGCGACCAGGTGGCCGACCGCCCACGTCACGATGTGGCCGTTCCCCTCGAACGCGCCCTCTCCGCGCCGCGTGGCGCCGAGCACCGCGGCGATGTCGCGCGCGACGGCGGGCTTCTCGGCGATGACGGCGACGGTCATGGGCGCACCCCTATACCATTGTCCAGGGGTGTGGGGCGACGACCGATCTTCCGCGGCCGCCCCCGCAGAGGCCCGGAGCGCCGGAAATCGCCGCGCAGACGCGTAGATCCGCAAGCGTCGCGCGCGCTGGACGGAGGGCTTTCTTTGCGTAGAGTGGTGCCGCGACGGCGGCGCCCCCCGGCCCGCCACCGCGGGGCCGCGATCGACGACGCGGCCTCTCCGCGGCCGACTGCCCTCCTCATGCCGGAGGGATAGGCCGTATTCAAAACGGAGGTTCTCATGAAACAACTGGGCTCTCTGGGGCATGGCGCGCTCTTGTCCGCGCTCGGGATCTCGCTCGTGGCCTGCGCCTCGCACACGCGAAGGCCGGACGTACCGGAGAGCGGGGACACCTACGGGACGACAGGCACCTCGTCCTCGATGAACGACAGGAGCGCCCCGCAAGGACGAGGCGACACCGCGTCGGCGACGACTGGCTCCATCCACATCGACCCGCGCATCGTGCAGGCGTGCGGCGATCTGCCGGATCCGCACTTTTCGTTCGACTCCGCCGCGATCAAGGATCAGGCGGCGGACAGGCTGCAGATCGTGGCCCGGTGCTTCATCAGCGGGCCGCTGAAGGGGCGCGGCGTCAAGCTGGTCGGGCGGGCGGACGCGCGCGGCAGCGACGAGCACAACATGGCGCTCGGCCACGACCGCGCGGCCAGCGTGCGGATGTTCCTGGAGTCGATGGGCGTCCCCGCGAACAACATCACCACGACGTCGCGCGGCGAGATCGACGCGACTGGCACCGACGAAGAGGGGTGGGCCAGGGACCGCCGCGTCGACGTGTTCCTCGCCGACTGACGTGTTCGGACGCGATCCGCGGTAGCATGCGCCAATTCGCGCGCGCGCCGCGGGTCGCCTTGCACGCGGCATCGAAGGCGCTAAGCCTCGCTGGGCACCAGATCATCGCCACGACGCCGGCCGAGCGCTCCACCGCGACGTGGGGCCAGGAGCATCGCCATGATGCGTGACCAGGCACTGTTCCGCGCGCTGCGCGACAAGGTCAATCTCGGGGTCTTCTGTCTCACGGCCGGCACGTCTGCCGTGTTGTCGTCTTGGATGATCCTGTTCGTGGGTACGCTCATGCTGGCCACGCTGCTGCTCTGGAGCGTCGACAGGCACCGTCGCCGGATTCAGCACAATCCGCCGCGGATCCCGGACGTCGCGACCTTCGACAACGGCCTCGTGCGCGGCACGATGGAGGCCATCGCCGAGGCGCAGCGCGAGCGGCTGGACGCGCTGGATGCCTGTCCGGTGGCGATGTCCGGCGCGCTCGACGGCATCCTCTCGACAGCGTCGCTCGCGGAGACGGCGGCGGTCGGCCTCGCGCGTCGCACGGACGAGCTTCACAAATACCTGTGCACGAAGGACCTCGGCCGCGTGCGCGCGCGCATGTACGCCGCGGAGGAGGCCGCGCGCTCGTCCCGCACACCGGCGGAGCGCGAGGGTTACCAGGCGGCCGTGACGTCGTACGAAGCCGAAGCCGCGACGCTCTCCGCCATCGATCTCGGCGTGCGCGTCGCGGTGGCCCGCCTGGAGAGCCTGCGCGCGACGCTCGCCGCCGTCCCGCCGCGCATCGTGAAGCTGCGCATGGCCAGCGCGGAGATCGCCGACGTCTCGCAGACGCGCATCGCCCGTGACGTCACGATCGCCGGCGCCGAGCTCGAAGAGGCCGAGTCGCACCTCTCGGCCTTCGCCCGCGGCGACAACGCCGATCTCTGGATGGATTGCAGCGTGAAGGTGCCTGTCCGGCCCGCGCCCGGCCAGAGGTTCGCGCCGGTCGCGCGGGAAATCGTGGAGCCGCAGGAGGGAGAAGAGGGCTTCGCGGCGGTCTCGCCGGAGCCGCAGCGACTCCAGATCTGAAGTCGCCGCAAACTGCCAGTCTGGAAGGATGCCAGTCTGGAAGAGCGCCGATCTCAGCCGTCGGCGGAGATCTTGGTGATCAGCTCTTTCAGCACGTCATCGGCCGAATCATTGTCGACCTGGCACGTGCCGGCCGCGTCGTGGCCGCCGCCGCCGTACTCCAGCATCTCTTCGCCGACGTTCGTCTTCGAGCTGCGATCCAGGATGGATTTGCCCGTCGCGAGCACCGTATTCTGCTTCTTCAGCCCCCACATCACGTGGATGCTGATGTTGCACTGCGGGTAGAGCGCATAAATCATGAAGCGGTTGCCCGCGAAGATGGTCTCCTCGTTGCGGAGATCGAGGACGACGAGCTTGCGGTGCACCGTGCCGCAGCGCAGGAGCTGCTCCTTGAAGCGCTCCTGGTGCTCGAAGTAGAGATCGCTCCGCTCCTTCACGTCCGGCATCGTGAGGATCTCCTCGACCGGGTGGTTCAGGCACGCGTCGATGAGCGCCATCATCAGGTCGTAGTTCGAGATGCGGAAGTTGCGGAACCGGCCGAGGCCCGTGCGCGCATCCATCAAGTAGTTGAGGAGCACCCAGCCCTTCGGGTGGAGGATGTCGTCGAGCGTGAACTGCGCGGAGTCGGCCTTGTCGACCGCCTCCATCATGTCCTCGGGGATCTCCGGGAAGCGCTCTTTCCCGCCGTAATAGCGATACACGACGCGCGCCGCGGACGCCGCCTGCGGATCGATGACGTGGTTGTCCTTCTTGCCGACGCGCAGCGTCTCGCTCGAATGGTGATCGAACGCGAGGTGCACGCCGTCCACGTACGGGAGGTTCGTCGTGATGTCCCGATCGCTCACCGGGACCTTGCCGTCCTGCATGTCCTTCGGGTGCACGAACTTGATCTCGTCGATCATGCCGAGCTTCTTGAGCAGCACGGCGCACACGAGGCCGTCGAAATCGCTCCGCGTCACAAGCCTGTATTTCTCGGTCGTCATGGCTCTCTCTCCGGCTCCCGGGGGCTCCCCCGCGCGATGGGCGAGGCATCGTACAGAACGGCACCGCCGCCGGGGAAGCGCTTCCGCTACCATGCCGCCGCATGTCCGAGACGGCCCTTCGCCCGCCCGCAAAAGAGCCCCTCACGCCCTACCAGCGGTTCGTCGTCTTCGCCGCGTGGCTGGGCCTCGGGTTCGATCTCATGGACTCGCTGCTGTTCAATTTCGTCGCGCCGATCGCGGTGCCCGCGCTGCTCGGATTGCAAGCCGGATCGCCGGAGGCGAAGACCGCGACGGGCTTCTGGAACGGCGTGCTCACGAGCGTGATGCTGCTCGGCTGGGCGATCGGCGGCGTCGTGTTCGGCAAGCTCTCGGATCGCATCGGCCGCACGCGCACGGTGATCTTCACGATGCTCCTGTTCTCGTGCGGCACCGCGGCGTGCGCGCTCGCTCCGAGCATGGGGCTCCTGATCTTGTTCCGCTTCCTCACGGCGCTCGGCATCGGCGGCGAGTGGGGCGCGGGCGCGACGCTCGTCGCGGAGACGGTGCCCGAGAGCCGCCGCGTCGAGATGGGCGCGCTCCTCTTCACGTCCGCGCCCGTCGGCGTGTTCATCGCGATCGGCGCGAACCGCCTGTTCACCTCGGAAATAAGCTCGATCGCGTCGAACCCGAACCTCTCGTGGCGCGCGGTCATGGCGTGCGGCGCCGTGCCCGCGGTGATCGCGCTCGCGGTCCGCAGCAAGCTGAAGGAGCCGGAGCATTTCGCCAAGCCGGTCGCGGGGCCGCGCGGGAGCATCCTGTCGCTCTTCCGTCCCGCGCTGCTCCGGCGCACGCTCGGCGGCCTCACGGTCACCACGACCGCGCTGCTCACGTTCTGGGTTTCGAGCGCATTTCTCCCCACGATCGCGACGTTTCTCGCGGATGAGCTCCAGCCGAAGCCGGCGCCGCAGGACTTGCCCGGCGTGCGCGCGGGGTTGGTCACGTTGGTCATGATGTCGTTCAACATCGGCGGCCTGATCGGCTCGCTCCTCGCGGCCCCGGTGGCGCTGCGCGCGGGGCGGAGGCCGCTGTTCCTCTCCGTGTTCGGGTGGAGCGCCCTCGGGCTCCTGCTCGCGTTCGGTCCGACGTGGTCGCCCTCCGTGCGGCTCGTGCTCGTGGGGGTGTTCTCGATCTCCGCGTACGGCGTCTTCGGCGCGTTTCAGTTCTATTTGCCCGAGCTCTTCCCGGCGCGCGTGCGCGGCACCGGGCTCGGGTTCTGCCTCAACGTGGGGCGCTTCCTGACGGTGCCGGGGCCGTTCCTCGTGGGCCTCATCGCGAAGCGCGGCGTCCCCGTCCTCGACGTGATGCGGTGGCTCGCGGTCGTGCCGGCCCTCGGTTTCGTGCTTCTTTTGCTGGGCCTCGGCGTCGAAACGAAAGATCAGCCACTCGTCGACTGACGTGCTATCCCGCGCGCCCCGTGAGCGCGACGACGATGCAAGAGACGCCGGCCGAGAGCCCGGTGAAGTTCCCCGAGGAGCTGCCGATCTCCGCGCACGTGCTCGACATCGCGAAGGCGGTCGACGCGCATCAAGTGGTGATCGTCGCGGGGGAGACCGGCTCCGGAAAGAGCACGCAGCTCCCGAAGATCTGCCTCGCGATGGGCCGCGGCGTGCACGCGCGCATCGGCATGACGCAGCCGCGCCGCATCGCCGCGACGAGCCTCGCCGCGCGCATCGCGTCGGAGCTGAAGGTCGATCTCGGAAAAGAGGTCGGCTACCAGATCCGCTTCAACGATCGCACGTCGCCGCTCACGTACGTGAAGCTGATGACGGACGGCATCCTCCTCGCGGAGATGACGGGCGATCCGATGCTGCGCGCGTACGACACGATCATCGTCGACGAGGCGCACGAGCGCAGCCTCAACATCGATTTCCTCCTCGGCTACCTGCAGCGCCTCTTGCCGAAGCGCCCCGATCTGCGCGTCATCGTGAGCAGCGCCACGCTCGAAACGGAGCGGTTCTCGGCCTTCTTCGGCGGCGCTCCGGTGATCGAGGTGTCGGGCCGCACGTACCCGGTCGACGTGCTCCATCGCGCCCCGCGCGAGGACGAAGGCGATCTCGCGGTGCTCGTCGCGAACGCGGTGGAAGAGGTGACGGCGCTCGATCCGCGCGGCGACATGCTCGTGTTCCTGCCCGGCGAGCGAGAGATCCGCGAGGCGATGGACGAGCTCGGATCGCGCGCGCTCCCGCACACCACGTTGCTGCCGCTGCACGGCCGCCTCCCGCAGGCGGATCAGCAGCGCGTGTTCGCGACGCTGCCCGAGCGCCGGATCGTCCTCAGCACCAACGTCGCGGAGACGTCCGTCACGATCCCCGGCATCGTCTACGTCATCGACGCGGGCTACGCGCGCCTCAACCGGTACGACACGCGCACCGGCGTCACGCGCCTCAAGATCGAGGGCATTTCCAGGGCGAGCGCGGATCAACGAAAGGGCCGCGCCGGCCGCGTGGAGGCGGGCGTCTGCGTGCGCCTCTGCTCGAAGGAAGAGGACGACGCGCGCGATCCGTACACGGACCCGGAGATCCTCCGCGTCGGCCTCGCGGGCGTGATCCTGCGCATGCTCGCGCTCGGCTTGGGGCGCCTCGATCAGTTCCCGCTGCTCGACCCGCCGCCGCGCCGCAGCGTCGAGGAGGGGTACCGCGTGCTCGAAGAGCTGGGCGCGATCACCGAAGAGGGCGCCCTCACCGACATCGGCCGCAAGCTCGCGGAGCTCCCGCTGGACCCGCGCATCGGTCGCATGCTGCTCTCCGGCGAAAAAGAAGGCGCGCTGCGCGAGGTGCTCGTGCTGACCGCGGCGCTCGGCATCCAGGACCCGCGCGAACGCCCGCTCGCCGCGCAGGACAAGGCCGATCAAGCGCACCGAAAATTCGCGGACGAAGGGTCCGACTTCGCGGGCCTCCTCAAGATCTGGTCCTTTTACGAGCAACAAAAGAAGGGCACCAAAGCCCAGCTCCGGCGCGCTTGCCGCGAGTCGTTCCTCTCGTGGGTGCGCCTGCGCGAGTGGGAGGACGTGCACCGCGATCTGACGCGGATCGCCCGCGAAATGGGCCACCGCCCGACCGACACCCCCGCTTCGGGAGAGGCCATTCATCGGTCCTTGTTGCCGGGCCTCCTGTCACGGATTGGCACCTACCAGCCGGAGCCGCGCTCGTACCTGGGCGCCCGGCAAGTCCGCTTCACACTCCACCCTTCGTCCGGCCTCGCGAAGCGCCCCCCCGCGTGGGTGATGGCCGCGGAGCTCGTGGAGACGACGAAGCTCTACGCCCGCAACGCCGCCCGCGTCGAGCCCGCGTGGATCGAGGAGCTGTCCGGCCCCCTCGCGCGCCGCCGCTACACCGATCCTCACTGGTCGGAGCGGACGGCGCAGGTGATGGCCAAAGAGCAAGTCACGGTGTACGGCCTCCCGGTCGTCCGCGACCGCAGCGTGCATTACGGCCCTCTCGACCCGAAGACGTCGCGCCGCCTCTTCATCGTGCACGCGCTGGTCCGCCGCGAATACCAGACGAAGGCCCCCTTCTTCGCCCACAACGAGGAGGTCTTCGAAGAGGCCAAGAAGCTCAAGGGAAAGGCCCGTAAGAGCGACCTCATCGCCGACGAGGAGCTGCTCGGCCTCTTCTTCGAGGCCCGCATCCCCGACACCGTATTCAGCGGAAAGACCTTCGAGACGTGGCGCAAAGAGGCCGAGGCGAAGGATCCCAGGTGCCTGTTCCTCACGCTGGACGACGTGCTCGGCGCCGAGCGAGAGGAGCTGTCCGAGGCCCATTATCCGGACGCGATCACCTTCGGCGGCGTCCCCCTCCCGCTGAGCTACAAATTCGAGCCGAGCGAGGCGGACGACGGCATTTCCATCCGCCTCCCTCTCCCTCTTCTGGCGCAGATCGACCCCGGAAAGATGGAGTGGACGATCCCCGGCTGGCAGCGTGAAAAGCTCCTCAGCCTGCTGGAGAGCCTCCCGAAGCCGCTCCGCAAGGCGATCGGCCCCGCGCCCGACGTGATCGCCACGATCGAGCCTATTTTGCGGCCTTTCGAGGAGCCTTTGCGCCCCGCCCTCTCCCGCGCCCTCTTCGATCTCACCGGCGTCCGCGTCCCGTTGGATGCCTATCGCCTGGAGGAGCTGCCGCACTGGTTCGCCTTCCATTTCCGGGTCGAGGACGAGACTGGCCACCTCCTCGCCGAGGGCCGCGACCTCGCCGATCTCTGCGAGCGCCTCGGACCGCGCGCCCGGGAGGCCTGGAGCCAGGCGCGCCCGACAGGCATCGAGAAGAGCGACCTCCTCTCCTGGAGCTGGGACACCCTCCCCGACAAGGTGCCTGTCCAGATTGGCACCCTCCGGATCCACGGATATCCGGCCCTCGTCGACATGACCACGTCCGTCGCGATCCGCGTCCTGCCCTCCGAGCGCGCCGCGCGCGACGCCACGATCGCGGGCCTCCGCCGCCTCTTCCTGCTCCAGCTCGACACCTCGCTCGGCAAGCTGGAGCAGCAGCTCCCCACGGTGATCGGCTCCGGCGTCCTCGCCGAGCGCGCCGGCACCTCCGCGTGGACCCCGAAGCGCCAGATCGTGCTTCACGTCCTCGACGAGACCTTCGGCCTCGGGGCGGACGCGCAGCTCCCCCGCACGCGCGCGGCCTTCCTGGATCGCCTCGCCGAAGCCAAACCGCGCCTCTTGCCGAACCTGAGCGCGTTCGGCCGCCTCGCGCAGGAGATCGGCACGGAGCTCGGCAAGGTCGACGCGGTCGTGCGCGGCCTCGACGGAAAGCCCGGCGCCCCGCGCGTGGCCCTCGACGACGTCCGCCGCCAGCTCGCGCACCTCGTCTCGCCCGGGTGCCTGCGCCTCTATCCGCGCGACCGCCTCGCGAGCGTCCCGCGCTACCTCCGCGCGATCCAGATGCGCCTCTCGCGCCTCCAGAACGGCCCGCAAAAGGACCAGTCGAAGATGGAGCAGGTGCAGCCCTTCTTCCGCGACTACATCGAGCGCCGCGGCCAGCTCCTCGCGCGCGGCGTCCCCGAGGAAGATCTGGAGTCGTTCCGCTGGCTCGTCGAGGAGCTGCGCGTCTCGGTGTTCGCGCCCGAGCTGCGCGCGGCCGTCCCGGTGTCGCCACAGCGCCTCTCGGAACTATGGAAGACCATGGCCGGCGGCGCGTGATCTCGTGTAGAGTGAGCGCCCTTGTGCTGACGCGATCCGCGCTCATTTCCGCCCTCGCCGTGGCCAGTCTCCTCGCCGCCGTGACCCCGGCGCACGCCTATTGCCGCAGCACGACGTGCACGGGAGACTGCCCGCGGGACGACGCCGGCTGCAAGACGACGGGCGAAAAACTCCAGTGGCCGCGCGTGTGCGTCGGCTTCAGCCTGCAGAAGGACGGCTCCGTCAACATCCCCATGGATGTGCTGCGAACGACGGTGCAAGACTCCTTCGCTGCCTGGGCCGACATCGACTGCGGCGGCGGCGACCTCGCGTCGATCGGCCTCGCGGAGCTGGACGACATCACCTGTCACGAGGCCGAGTACGACAAGGCCGGACCGAACGCGAACGCCATCATCGTCCAGGATACGAAGTGGGACTACCACGGACCGGACGACACCCTCGCGAAGACGACGGTCACCTTCGACCCGAAGACGGGCCAGATCCTCGACGCCGACATCGAGATCAACCACGCCTACAACGAGATCACGACGGGCGACGCCAACGTCGTCTACGATCTACGGAGCATCCTCACGCACGAGATCGGCCATTTCCTCGGCCTGGATCACTCGGACGATCCGGCCTCGACGATGTACGCCGACTACGAGCCTGGCAGCACGGAGCAGCGGAGTCTGGAGGACGACGACATCGCGGGATTGTGCGACGCGTACCCCCCCGGCCGAGCGGGCGTGTGCGACGCGACCCCGAACGGCGGCCTCGCGGACTACTGCAAGGGGGAGTCTCCGCCGAAGGACACGGGCGGCTGCGACATCCCCTCTTCGCCTGCCGCCGAGACTGGCAATCTGCTCGGCCTCGGCGTCGCCGCGGCGCTCGCGTGCCTCCGGCGCAGAAGGCCTGTTCGTTCCCCCCGTTGAACCTCTTATCCATCCTTCACGAGGCCCCTGATGTTCACGAAAGCCGCGCGTCTCCTGGCCCTCTCGGCCGTCCTCGTCGTCTCCACCGGCCTCGCCGCGGGCGCGTGCGGCGGCGGCGGCGGCTCCGCCGAGAAGGTCTGTGAGCCCGGAGAGAACATCTTCTGTCGCTGCAAGGGCGGAGAGGCCGGCACCAAGACCTGCAAGGCCGACGGCCTCTCCTTCGAGTCGTGCGTCACCCGCACCGGAGAGTGCCCTGCGATCGGCGCCGGCGGCTCGGGCGGCGGCGGCGCGACAGGCACCGGCGCGACCGGCGGCTCCACCGGCGGCGCCATGACCGGCGGAGGCGGCGCGACCGGCGGCACCGGCGGCGCCCCGTCCGGACTCCCACTCTACGCCGCGTGCCAGGATCCGAGCGAGTGCGACAGCATGGACTGCCGCTTCGGCTTCTGCACGCAGGGCTGCGCCAAATACGATGATTGCGTCCTCGGAAAGGGCGAGTGTGTCCCGGTGAAGGGCGTGCTGGTGTGCACCCCGGACTGCGCGCTCACCTCGGAGTGCGACGGCAAGTACGGCACCCCCAGCGAGTGCGGCTTCGCCGAGGCCGTGGACGGATTCGGCGTCACCACCTGCGCCGACTGGCTCGACGCGTTGAAGCTCCTCCCCGACGGCAGCGACTGCTCCAAGGACGAGGACTGCAACCTCGGCAACCCCGGAAAAGCCTGGGTGTGCTCCTTCAACGCCTGCACCGCGGGCTGCTTCGCCGACACCGACTGTCCGAACGGAAAGACCTGCTCCAGCACGGGCAATCTCGGAACGTGCCAGTAGCCCCCGCTTCGACCTGCGGCCCCTCCGTGGGTGGTAAAAGATCCACCCACCCCTGAGGCGGTGCGCCCCAGATCCACCCCCATCGACATCAAAATTTTCCGCAAAAATACGCAGTACCCCCGATGGGGCAATTGTCCCACATGTGGCACCTGATGTGCAAACAGGTGGGACATGCTGCAAGCGCGCGCTCTCCTTCGTTGGTTCGCTCCTGTCGTCCTCGCCGTGGCCCCGTTGCTCGCGGGCTGCACGGGTGATCCTGCCAGTCAGTCGAACGACATCACCGATGTCCAGCACACCGACGTGGAGCGTCAGTCCATCGGCAACTGCTGGCTCTACGCGGAGGCGAGCTGGGCCGAGTCGATGCACCTCCAGGCCACCGGAGAGAAATTCGATATCTCGCAGTCGTACTGGACCTACTGGCACTGGTTCCAGCAGATCGTCGACGAGCAGCCGGACCAGCTGGAGACGGGCGGCTTCTTCTCGTCGGCGGGCGAGATCATCCTCGCGCGCGGCCTCATGCCGGAGGCGAAGTTCGTGAAGGAGGACTCCACGAGCGAGATGTCGACCCGCCAGAAGACGGCGCTCGACAAGATCAACACCGAGCTCAAGACTGGCAAGCTCAAGGACTACGCCTCTCGTCAGAACCGCGCGCTCGTGCGCCAGGTGATGGACGACGCGTGGCAACTGACCTCCACGGTGAAGGGCCAGCTCACGAAGGCGTTCGGCAAGGACTACACGAAGACGTTCGACGCCGGCACCGCGGTGGGCTCGTCGGCCGTGATCGCGCCGAAGAGCTTCGTGGTCCAGTACACGGAGCGCCTTTCGGACCCGAACAAGGCCACGGTGAAGAAGACCACGCTCGACGTCGCGATCGACGAGTGGGTGGAGGCCAATTACCCGACGTACGGCGACACCTCGAAGCGCAACTTCCAGATCCGCGTGCAGAAGGCGCTCCACGACGCGCAGCCGGTCGTGATCAGTTGGAATGTCGACTTCAACGCGATGGAGTCGTACGACCCGGCGCTCCAGGGCTCGTTCAACCTGACGACGCTCAAGAAGAGCGGAAAGCCCGGCCACCAGGGCGGCCACATGACAGTGCTGGAGGACTACGAGGCGACGCTGAAGGACGGCACTCTGCTGACGGCGGGAGTCACGCTGGACCCGACGAAGCCCGAGGACAAGGCGAAGCTCGACGCGGCGCTCCTCCCGACGACCACGGTGAAGTTCTTCCGCATCAAGAACTCCTGGGGTGCGTTCCGCGACGACCGCTCCTCGGCGCCCGGAATGCCCGGTTACCACGACCTCTACATGGATTACATGAACGGCCCGATCGCCTGGTGTCCGGACGCGGCCGAGCCGAAGACCGCGGCCTCCTGCACCGGCAAGGCGACCCCGTTCGAGAGCGTCGTCCTCCCGCCCGGATACTGATCGTGGTCCGAGGGAGACACCTCTTCTGGAGAGTCTCCCCACGACCCACACTCCCCATCACCCCGGCCGCGCGGCGTCAGTTGGTGCGAACGGGGTAGATGAGCGGCAGCCCGCCGGATAGCTGGATGATCTGAATCCCCCGCAGCCCGTCCGGCCCCTCCGTCAAGACCAGCCCCACGTCGTCGTGCGTCTCTCCCTTGATATCGGAGAGCTCGCACGGCGCGGTCCCGCCCGCGAGCGGGCCGGCGATCACGCTCGTGACGATATCGACCTGCTCGTTGAGGATGCAGCTCGGGGCGAAAGCGGTCCTCCGCTCCTGAATCACGCACACCGTGGGATTGTTCGGGTTCGTGGGGTCGCCCATGACGACGAGGTAGTCGCAAAAAGGACCGTCGGCGCCGAGCGCGAGAAATTCCATCTGTGCGAGCGTGATCAGGCCTGAAGGCCCGTCGATGACGAGATCGCGCGACGCGCCGACATCGAGCGCCGCTGCATTGCCGGTCACCGCGACGGCGAGCGCCGCGCCGAGAACACTCCCGATCTTCATGACCCCCTCCCCGTACTCCGAGGCTCCACCTGACGCGACCGCCCGGCGCGCTCTCGGTTCACGTACCCGTCCCCTGTGAGTGACGGATCCAGGTTACCCCGCGATCTCTTCGCGCGCCAGAGGAGCCAGCCTCTCCGTCGCCCGCCGCGTCTTCCTTCCATTTTCAGATTCTTGACGAAAAGGGGCTGATCCCTTGCACGAACAGCCCTCTCGCGGCGGGTAGGGTCCGAGTCGCGTCGAAAGGACGCCTTTGCTCGGAGCGCTCTCCATGAAGACTCTGTCATTCGTCCTCGCTATCTTCGCTCCCCCTCTCCTCGCGGCTGCGTGCGCCGCGACCTCGCTCGATCGAGAAGCGGAGAACCGCTCGCGCGCCGCGGATCGGCTGTGCGTCGGGATCCCCGCCGACGTCCGCACGACGGATCCACTCCTCTCCTCTCGCGCCGTCGTCGACGTTGCGCCCCTCCGCGCGGTCGTGATGCCGAAGGCCGGCGCGCCCGTCCAGATCGGAGCCGTCGTCCGTCTTCGCGCGACGCCGGGGATGACGCGCGAATGGCTGCAACGCGAGATCGACTGTCACATCGCTGCCGACGCGACGGCGACCGCCGAGACGGAGAACGGCGCCTGCCCGCTCGCCCTCGCCGACGGGAGCGTGACCGTGTCCTCCACCGGCTCGGGCTTCGCGGTGGCGATCCCGGGGCGGCCCGAAGACGTCGCGGATCTCCTCGCGCGCGCGAACCGACTGCTCGCCGCGACGCCGGATCCGGACCGGGAGACGCCTCCCTCCGAGCACGCGACGGAAACGCCACCTTGACGATTTCTCGACACGCCCTCGAAGGGAGATCCGACCGCCGCCGCATCAAAAACGCTGTTTGTGACGGACTGGCACCTTGCAATTTCCTTATCTCGCGAGCCATTGGCCTTGTCGATTTCTGATGTCGATCGCCGCACACTCGCAACCTCACCAGCCGGGCGCCGGGAGCCCCGAAGGCGCAACGAAGCGCTGGATTCGCAGAGCGCTCCCCACGATCCGCCGGCAGGAGTCGACGCATGAAACGCGCATGTTCCTTGTTCCTCGCAGGCCTCATCTCGACCGGACTCGGCACGAAGGCGGCGCTCGCTCAGCCCGCCCCGAAACCGCCAACGACGGCCGCTGCCCCCAGAAGCCCGCCGCCCGCACAGGCCCCTTCCCCGGCCCCGTCGGCGCCGTCCACGGCATCGGATCCGGCCGCCGACGCCCGGATGCGCGCCCTCGAAGAGCGGCTCACCGGCGTGGAAAATCGCGCCCGAGAGGCGGAGAAGAAGGCCGAAGAGAACCAGGCCGCCCTCGACAAAGAGCGCACCGAGCGAGAGGCCGTGTCCGCCGCTGTGAAGAAGCGGGCGGCGGAAGAGGCCGCCGCCGAACAGAAGAAGGCGGAAGAGGAGAAGGGGCGCGCGACGGACTACGCGCCGTCCAAGGTGCCTTTCGCCTTCGCGGATTTCTCGTGGGCGCCGGGCAACTACGGTCCTCCGGATCACCCCTTCGCGCAGGGCCCCTTCACCGGGGAGCTGCGCGTCGACACCGCGTATCACTACAGCTTCAACAACCCCGTGGACAACACCATCTCGGGCTCCAGCGAGGTGTTCCGCCACAACGAGCTCCAGCTCACGCAGATGGGGATCGGCGGGGACTTCTATTACAAAGGCGCGCACGCGCGGCTCATGACCCAGTTCGGGATGTACTCCACGACGACGCCTCGCAACGACGCGAGCCCCGCGAAGGGGCAGTGGCGCCTCGACGACGCGTATCGCTACATCTCGGAGGCGTACGCCGGATACCACGTCGACGCGCTGCACGGCATCAACATCCAGGCCGGTATCTTCATGTCGTACGTGGGGCTCTGGAGCTATTACAACTTCGACAACTGGACCTATCAGCCGTCCTATGTGTCGTCCAACACTCCCTGGTTCTTCAACGGCGCGCGCGTGCAGATCTTCGCGAACGAGCACGTCAAGATCGAGCCGTGGCTCGTCAACGGGTGGCAGTCGTACGGCAAGTTCAACGAGGCTCCGGGCGTCGGGCTTCAGCTCCTGTGGCGCCCGACCGGGTACCTGACCGTCCTCGGGAATCAATACTTCGGCAGCGACACGCTCGGTCTCCCCGGCCGGCTGCGTGTGCACACCGACGACAGCATCATGGTGAAGTACCATGATCGCCCCGGGGCTGCGTTCAGCAAGGCGGCCGCGTCCCTCACCGTCGACGCCGGGTGCGAGTGGGGCGGGGACGGGGCGCTCCACACGGAGTGCGGGAGTCAATACTTCGTCGGCTTCATGGCGTACACGCGCCTCTGGTTCGCGGCGGATCAGCTGGCCTTCACGGCGGGCGGCGGCGCCATCAAGAACCCGGGCCGGTACCTCGTGCTCGTGCCGCCCATCAACGGGGCGACGGCGTTCTCCGGGACACCTTACTTCACGGCCGCGCCCAAGGACCCGTTCGAGGCCTGGGACATGCAGCTCACGGGCGATTACCTGCCGACGCCGAACACCATCGTTCGCCTCGAATTCAACCACCGCGCCGCGAACGTGCCTTATTTCGCGGGCCACGGCGGCGTGACTCCGCCCGGCGGAAACCAGGGCGCGCCGGGCTCCGCGGTTGACGGCTGGACACCGGATCTCGTGAAGAGCGAAGACCGGATCACCGCGGCGTTTCTTCTACGACTTTGAGACTCCCCCTCACGGCGGGACCGATCCGCTCCGGTCCCGCCGCACCCCCATCACCTCGTCCAGGAAATGCGCCAGAACCGTGCGTCGACGGACGATTCCGATGAACGCGTCCCGGTCGTCGACGACCGGCACGAAGTTCTGATCCAGGATCAGCGACAACAGATCCTCCACGTGAGCGTCGATGCGGATCGGCCGCATGTCCAGCCGCCGCGAGAGGACTTCGAGCGGGATCCGCTCCGTATCCTCGAACCGGAGCGAGGGGTGCTGCTTCATGAACCAGAGGAGATCTCCCTCGGTGAGCGTACCGGCATAACCCCCCTCCGGCGTGAGCAGCGGCACGGCCGTGTAGCGATGATGTTCCATGCGCTCGATGGCCTGCCTCAAGGTGGATGTCGTGCGCACCCAGGCGACGTCCGCCTTGGGCGTTAGAAAAAAGGCGATGTTCACGGGCGCCTCCTGGACGACGTCGCACGTGCGCGCGCTACGGAGAGAGATTCCATGGTCGTGCGGCCGCAGCCTGATCATGTCGACGTCAGGACGGGAGAAGGAATCGAGCCGCCCGCATCAAGACGGCCACAAGGTTCGAGGGCGAGCGAACAGGCTCGTTCGGGCAGAGCGGCGCTCCTTGATGATGTCCTGATCCGTACGCCTCCGTCCTTGCTCCATCCTGATGTCGTGAGCGTCACATCCCGGGGAGAGGAGCATGATGAACCACGGCAATCTCACGTTCGTGATCCCCACCTGTCGACTCCGAGAGGTGGGAGACACCGTTCGCCACTATGACGAGCACTTCCGGCGCAACGGGCACGCCGTCGATATCGTCGTCTTCGACGACTCGACCCCGGCCACGCAGCAGAAGTATTACTCCACGCTGGAGGCGACCCCCACGCACTGCGACCTGTATTACGTCGGTCCGAGCGAGAAAGAGGCGTTCGCTTCCCACCTCTCCATGCGTTTGCGGGACCGGAAGCTCCAGCCCCTCGTCAAGAACCTGTTTCGCCCGAGCTACGGCGGCAATCGCAACGTGGCCTTGATGTACACGCTCGGCGGCCTCGTGGTGAGCGCCGACGACGACATGCGACCCGTCGCGCTGATCGAGGACAGCCCGGAGTCGCTGGAAGAAGGGGAGATCTCGCGCGGGAGGCTCCTCAAGGCCGGCGCCGGCGGATTCACGCGCAAGTCGTTCGACATCCTCGCGGCCTTCCTCGAGGTGGTCGGCAAGAAGGTCTCCGAGGCCCCGCCGAACTACCTCCGCGGCAAGCTCGTGCGCGACACTGCCATGGATCTGCACACGAACGCGACGCTCGGCCTCACCCGCGAGAGCTCGCTCGTCATGGAGCGGGGCGCTCTCTCGGACGACGCAGTGATCAAGGTCGCGCAGACCTTCCGCTCCGGCACGAGCGACGCCGACGCGATGGATTACGTCGAGATGGCGCTGGACGACGAGGGGCAGACGCGGGTGGAGGACCTGAATGACGTCTACGTGCTCGTGAATTTCCGCCCGGCCGTCACGTGCGAAAACTGGCGGATCGACTGCGGGGTCGCGGCCTATGACAACACCTTCGGCCTGCCACCATTCTTCCCGACGCGCCTTCGATTCGAAGACTACATCTATCGCATCTGGGTCCAGGATCCTCGCATCGCGAGCGCCCACGTCGACGCGGCGCAGACCCACGTGAAGAGCAACTACATGCGAAACCCGCTCGCCGCGGACATCTTCAATGAAGAGATCTGCAATCTCCTCAAAGGCAGGATCCGGAGCACGCTGACGCACGTGGACGAGCTCGGGATCGCCTTCGACTACGATGGCCAAGTGACGCTGGAAGAGAGCGACCGCATCCTTCACCGGGTCGTCGCGCTCCATCGCCGGGTCTGCGACGCGGCCGAGGCGACCAAGAACCCCGAGCGCGCCGCGTCGCTCCGGGGCCTCGCCGCCGCGCTGGAGAAGACGTTCTACGGGTTCGAGGTGGACTTCTTCCAGCAGAATCTCGCGCGCATCGTCGACGACGTCATCAGCGAGTTCAAGGGCTCGCTCGATCTCTGGCCGACGCTCGTGGAGATTGTCTATCTGCACAAGCGGCGGGCCGGCCTCCCGATCACGCGCGTCCAGAATCCGCGTCGCAGGCAGGGCGTCGCCGAGCCGCCCCCTCCCGCCCTCGTCGTGCCCCGGGCGGCCGCAGCGGATTCGCCGCGAGGGGACGCCTGAAGGCGATTTGCGACATCCTGAAAGGCCTTTTAAAACGATCCGGAGGCCCGCAGCATCGCCCCGTTCGGTCCGACTTCGATGGTGGGAGTCACCACCGCCGACTTCGGTGCCGGAGACGGCGCGAGGGGCTTCGGCCCGCCGAATACGATCATCGCAGCGCCGCCGACCAGCCCCGCGATCCCCACGCCGAGACCGATCGTGGACATCGTGTCCATCGCCTTCCCGCTTTCGATGATATCCGCGTATTTCGCGTCCGTGCAGCGGACTCCGCCGCACTCTCTCTTCACCTGATCGAACTTCGATTGGGCCACACCGGCGCCCACGCCGAACAGGACCATTCCGACCACGCCGACGCCCGCGACCCCGTATCCCGCCTTGCGGACGACACCGCCTGTCGTGGGCCCGTCCGGCGCCGCGGAGGGCGCCGGCGCCACCGTCGGCGCTCCGGACGCGCGCGGGGCGCCGCTCGCGCTCGGACCGGCCGTCTTCGCCGGAGGAGGCGGAGGCGTCAGCACCACCGTCTTCGTCTCACCGGCCTTGATCGTCTCGGCCCGCTTCTGCGGCTCCGTCCCGATCCCTTCGCCGACGATCTCCACGTTGCCGGGCGCGAGCGCCATCGGCGTCCCGAGGCGCGCCGCCGGGATCACGTTGCCGTTCACCTTCACGACGGCGCCGGCCGGCGCGGGGCCCGAGAACGTCACGACGAGCTTCGCGACCTTCGCCTCCAGCGGGGCGATCTCCGCGGCGGCGGCGTCGCGCGTGGCGGCGTATTTCGGCTCCGTGTCGGCGCGGGCGCCGGCCTCGCGCATCGTCGCGACGAGCTCGTCGTAGGCCTCCGGAAAGCGGCCCAGCGCGAGCAGCGTGCGGCCCACCATGAGGTGCGCGTTCGGGCTCTTCGAGTCCTCGTACGCCTCCTTGAAGAGCACCAGCGCCGGCTCGTATTTCTTCTTGTCGAAGAGGGCCTGTCCAGCGTCGAAATGCTCCTTCGCCGGGTTCGCCGCGGCCGCCGGAGCCCCCGCGCGCGCCTCCCCGCTCACCGCGACCGCCCCCGCGAGCGCCGCGATCACCGCGATCGCCCGCGCCGCCCTCGAACTGCCACTCTGGCCGGGCGCTCGCAGACTGCCACTCTGGCGCGGCGCCATCAAACTGCCACTCTCGCCAACCCGTCGCAGACTGTCACTCTTGCCCGCCCTCAAACTGCCACTTTGCATCACGACACCCTTCAAAGGTCCTTTGGGCGGAACGTCTTCGGCGCGGCGGTGCCGGCGCCGCCCGCGTGAGCCGTCGCCTTGGTCGTGGCCGTCGCGGTCGCCGTCGGACTCTCCGTCGCGGGCGCGCTGTCCGCCGCCTTCGCGGTCATCGGGGGGACCGCCGACACCGGCGCGCTCGCCGGCGCGGTCACGTTCGCCGACGCGCTCGCCGTCACGCCCGATGCGGCGTTCGCCGGAGACTCCCCACCTCCCCGCGACGCGAACACGATGGCCGTCACCGCCGCCGCCAGCACGAGCACGCCGGCGCCGATCAAGAGACCGGTCCGCCCGCCGCGCGACGGCTCCCGATGCGCCCCCGGGAGCGCCACCGTCGCCACCGTCGCCGACGCGGCCGGCACGCTCCCCGTCGGCGGCGCGCTCGGCTTGCTCGGCTCCTCCCCCCGAGGCGCGTGCAGATGCTCGAGAGCGTGGCCGGAATGCGCGGTGACGCTGAGCATCGGCCGCCGGATCGGATCCGCCTGCGATCCGGCCGGCGGGATCTCCACGACGATGTGCGCCTGTTGTTCCTTGACGAACTTCGCGACGTCCCGCGGGGGCGCGGGCGCGATCCCGCACGCTCGCGCCGCCGCCTCCAGCGCCTCCGCGAACGCCGCCGCCGTCGGGAAGCGCGCCGCCGCGTCCCGCTCGATCGCGCGCATCGTCACCGCGCTGATCTCCTCCGGCACGTCCCCGAGCACCTCGTGCGGAGTGCGCCGCTGGGCCTGGACGATCTGCTGGAAGATCGCCATGTCGCTGTCCCCCTGAATCATCCGCTCTCCCGTCAAGGTCTCCCACAGAACGACGCCCGCGGAGTAGATATCCACTCTGCGGTCCATCGCCTCGGAGCGGGCCTGTTCGGGGGCCATGTAATTGATCTTGCCCTTCGCGCTGCCGGTCCGCGTGCTCGCGAGCCGAGAGGCCGCCTTCGCGACGCCGAAGTCGGTGAGCCGGGAAATCCCGTCCGTCCCGACGAGGATATTGTGCGGCGACACGTCGCGGTGGATGAGGTTCAGCGGCTCCCCGTCGGGCCCGGTCAGCTCGTGCGCGGCCTGCAATCCGGCCAGCGCCTCCAGGAAGATCCGGAGCCCGATCGCCAGCGGAAGGTGCCTGTCCTTCTTCTTCAGCGCGCGGAGCAGGCGGCTCAGGCTCGGTCCCTCGATGTACTCCATCACGAGGAACAGGCCCTCTTCGTCCTGCTGCACGTCCACGGTCGCGACGACGTTGGGGTGCCGGATCCGCGCCGCGAGCCGCGCCTCGTCGAGGAACATCGCGACGAAGTCCTCTTCGTGCGCGAGGTGCGGGTGCATCGTCTTCACGGCCACGAGCCGCTCGAAGCCGCCGGCGCCGAGCGCTCGCCCGAGGTGGACCGTGGCCATCCCGCCGGAGGCGATCGTCCCGAGGATCTCGTAACGGCCTCCGCGGAGCGACATGATTTCGCAGCTTACACGAAGGTTCCCCCATGGACGCAAACGAAAGCTTGGCGCGATGATGGAGCGGTGCAGTCGCAATACCCTCCCCTCCGCCTGTTCACCCTTCGATCCTCGCGCGCCACGGCCGGCCTCGCGCTGGTGACGCTCGCGTCCGCCGCGTGCGGTCACGCGTGGGACGACTACGATCCGCGGCTCGGGAGCGGCGGATCGACGGGCGGCACCGGCGCCGCATCGACGACCGGCGGCACCACAAGCACGGGCGGCACCACCTCCGTGGCCGGCGGAAACCCCGGCGGGACCGGCGGCGACACCGGCGGCACCACCAGCATGGGCGGCACCACCAGCATGGGCGGCACCACCAGCACGGGCGGCTCGACGGGCGGCACCACCAGCACGACGACCGCCTGCAATGCGGGAGACACGCAAGGCTGTTACGACGGCCCCGACAACACCGCGGGCGTCGGCCTCTGCAAGACAGGCACGCAGACGTGCAACGCGCAGGGCACCGGTTACGGCCCGTGTACGGGCCAGGTGCTGCCGATCGTGGAGGACTGCTCGACGCCGGCGGACGACGACTGCAATGCCGTCGCGAACGATCATTGCGCCACCTGGGCCAAGCGCTTCGGCGATAACGGCGATCAGCACGCGAACGCCGTGGCGGCCTCCTCGGAGTCGAGCGTGTACGTCGTCGGCGCCGCGAAGGAGACCATCAATTTCGGCGGACAGGACCTCGACGCGGGCGGCAGCTACAGCGCCTTCGTCGTGAAGCTCACGAGCTCCGGCGACCACGCTTGGAGCAAGATGTGGGGCGACGCCTCGGATCAAGAGGCCACCCACGTCGCGCTCGACTCGGCGGGCAACGTCTACGTGGTCGGCAATTTCAGCGGCTCCATCGCCTTCGACGCGGGCCCGACGACGTTCGTGAGCGCGGGTGCACAAGATGCGTTCATTGTCAAGCTGGACTCCAGCGGAGCATTGGTGTGGGCGCGGGCCTTCAGCGGGACTGGCACGCAAAACGCGCGTGCGGTGGCTGTGGACGGCGGCGGCAACGTGTACGTCGCCGGCTCGCACGGCGGCACGACGAGCTTCGCCGGCACCATGCAAACGTCGCACGGCGGGCTCGACGCGTATCTGGTCAAGCTGAGCTCGGCCGGCGCCGTCGGTTGGGTCAAGTCGTTCGGCGACGTCGGCGATGACGAGGCAGTGTCGATCTCCGGCCGCTTCGCGAGCGTGCTCGTGACTGGCTATTTCCACGGCACTGTGGATCTCGGCGACGGCCCGTTCGACTCGGCCGGCGGCGCGGACGTCTTCCTCGCGAAATACACGAGCAGCGGCACCGTGAGCTTCACGGACACGTACGGCACGACGGGCGATCAGATCCCGCGCGCGGTCGCGAGCGACTCGAACGCGGACGTCTTCGTCTACGGCCAGTTCACGACCGCGGTGAAGTTCGGCGCCTTCCAGAAGAACGCGGCCGGCAGCAACGATCTCTTCCTCGCGAAGACGAACAGCGACGGCTCTCCGCAGTGGCTCCAGACGTTCGGGGACGCCGCGGATCAGGGCGCCGGCTGGATGGCGCTGGATCAATCCGACGACGTCGCGATCGCCGCGCACCACCGAGGCACGGTCGATTACGGCGGGGGCTCGATCGCGGCGCTGGGCCAGGCCCCCGCGGGCGACATCGTGGTGGCCCGTCACGGCGGCGTGAGCGCGACCCCGATGTGGAGCCGCCGCTTCGGAGACGCGGTCGATCAGGATCCGCGCGGCCTCGCGATCGACGGCTCGAAGGCGGTCTACGTGGTCGGCGGCCTGCACGGCTCCGCGGTGTTCGGCAACGTCACCTTGACGGTCCAGGGCAGCGGAGAAGACGTCTTCATCGCGAAGCTCGCCCCCTGAGCCCGTCCTCGACGTCGTGGCGCCGACGACAATCCTGACAGATAGCTGTCAAACGGTCCGCGTAGGGTGCGCCTCGTCTCAAGGAGAAAAGAACCCATGCGCCTCTATCACAACCCCGTCTCGTCGAACGCCCGCCGCGCCGTCATGACCGCTCTGCAGCTGAACGTCCCGGTGGAGCTCGTCCGCGTGGACCTCGCCAAGGGAGAGCAGCGTCAGCCCGACTACCTGAAGATGAACCCGAACGGCCGAGTCCCCGTGCTCGATCACGACGGCTTCCTCCTCACCGAGTCGCACGCGATCATGACGTATCTGGCCGACATCACCCCTCAGCAGACCCTGTATCCGACGGCCGTCCGCGAGCGCGCCGACGTGAACCGCTGGCTCTTCTGGTCCGCCGCGCACTTCCAGCCTGCGGTGAGCGTCCTCAACTGGGAGCACATGGTCAAGGGCATCCTGAACCTCGGCCCGGCGAACCCCGCGGAGGTCGCGCGCGGAGAGCGCCTGTTCCTGGAGTGCGGCCGCGTGCTCGACGCGCACCTCGCGGACCGCACGTGGATCGCGCAGGATCGCCTCACCCTGGCGGACATCGCGCTCTCGACGCCCCTCATGTCCTTGAAGGTGGCGAAGCTCCCGGCCGACGACTTCAAGCACCTCCTCGCCTGGCACGGCCGCATGACCGAGCTCGACATCTGGAAGAAGACGAGCCTCTAAGCGGCTTTCATACTCTCAGTCGCGCATCCCCCTTTACGTGGGGACGCGGGCGGGCGACACTCCACGATCCATGATCGCCCGCCTGCGCACTGGCCTCTTGCCGCTGACCGCGACTCTGATGCTCCTGCCGGCCTGCGGAGGCTCGGGCACCTCGTCGAGCAGCGGCGGCGGCGGCGCCTCCTCCACCACCACGACGACGGGCGCCGCAGGCTCCGGCGCGGGCGGCGGCGCGGCGGGCGGCACGTCCACCGGCGGCTCCACGAGCAGCGCGGGCGGCACGTCCACCGGCGGCACATCCACGGGCGGCAGCGCCACGGGCGGCGCCGGCGGCACGACCACCACCACGACCGACACCACCTCTTCGACTGGCCCTCTCGACTGCGACCCGGCCGCGTGCGTGTGCCCTTATCACGGCCCGATCGCCGGGTACGCCGAGCACGACGGCCTCCGCGCGATCGAGGCGACGAACTTCGTCCTCCACGACACCGGCACCTGGGACACGGCATCTGCCCACTTCGACGCCCTCGGCTTGCCGAAGGTTTCGCTCGACGCGCTGCCCCTCAATCGCACCGGCACGGCTCCCGCCGGCGCGCTCAAGACGACGCTGCAAGGCATGGTGTCGTACCATGGCGGCTTCAACTGGGAGTCGGGCGATCAATCGGTCACGTACTGGGTGCCACAAGGCATCACCCCGGGCGTCACGGCGGGCGGCAAGAAGATGGTCGCGGCCTCGTGGCACTACGACGAGACCCACATCGCCGACGACCCGAACCCGCCCCAGGTCGGCGGCGACAAGGGCATCCGCGTCTCGTTCGCCGACGTCTCCGCGCTCGGGGGCGACGTCCCGTACCGTCATGTCCTGTTCGTCGAAGAGGACGCGGCGACCGGCTTCCGTTCGATCAACATCCACGCGGGCGGCGTCGCGTGGGTGGGCCCGTACCTCTATGTCGCGGACACGGGCCACGGCGTGCGCGTCTTCGACTCGACCCGCATCTTGAAGGTCTCCACGGACGCGGTCTGCGCCGACACCATCGGAGCGAACGGGGCAGTCTACTGCGCCTTCGGATACGGCTACATCCTGCCGCAGGTGGGCGCGTTCACCTTCCCGTCGGGCCTGTCGTCGGTGTGCAAGCCGGTCTTCTCGTTCATCTCGTACGACGCCACGTCGAGCCCGCCGTCGATCGTCTCCGGTGAGTACGACAACGACCCGGTGACTGGCATCTACAGCCGCCTCCTCCGCTGGCCGCTGGACGCCGCCACGAGCAAGCTCGCGCCCGGCCCGACAGGCACCGTCCACCCGGCGGAGGCCTTTTACGCCGGAAACCGAAATTTGCAGGGCGCGGCGTCGGTGAACGGCAAGCTCTTCCTCGACTCCACTCGTTACAGCGGCGCTCTCTTCACCGGCGCGGTGAATCAGGCCAGCAAGGTCTACAAGGCCACGTCCGGCCAGTGGGTCTACATGGCCGAGGGCATCCAGCGCGCGGACGACGGCCTTCTGTGGGTGATCACCGAAGGCCACGCGAGCATGCCCCGCATCGCGATCGCCGCGAAGCCCGGAGAAATACCCTAGAGCTGGTCACCTCGCGACGAGCACAGGCAGACAGACATTTTCTGTGCTCTTACAAGGGGGCTCTGCCCCCTCGTATCACTCCCCCGCGCGCGCTGGATGCGAATCGAATCCGCTCCAGGGCGGCGGCCCGGTGGGCAGCTGCTTTGTATTCAGAAGAAGGGGCGTTTTTCCACACACTTCGGGCGCGTTGTTCGTTATCCTCGCCGGACCTCGCTGGGATAACCCTGCTTTTCATGGAGATTCGGATGACTCGTCGCGCTCGCTACCTGTCGGCCATCCCCTTCTTGCTCTGCGCCAGCTCGTACGCTCACGCACAAGACATCGTCCCGTTCGACGCCTACTTCAAAGCCAAGCCCGTCCAGCTCGGACAGCCCGCGCCCGCGAAGGCGAACGGGTTCGAGACAGCGGTGGACTCCCAGCGCGGGACGCCCACCTTCTACTGGGCCGAACGCGGCGTCGCGCTCCCGCCCGCGCTGAAGGGCGCGTCGATCGAGCGCATCGCGGCGCACCACCTCTCCGACAACGGGGCCCGCTTCGGGCTCACGCGCGCGGCGATCGCGACGGCGCGCCCCGTGCTGATCCACGACACCGGCCGCGGCGGCGTCGTCGTGATCTTCCGCCAGAGCCTCGGCGGCGTCGACGTCGTCCACTCCGACATGAAGGTGCTGATGACGCGCGCGGGCGAGCTCGTCGCGATCAGCGGCAGCCTCCACCCGGCCGCCGTCAAGGGCGCAGAGAAGAAGCTGCCCGCGTTCACCCTCGGCGGCGCCGGCGCCGTCGCGCGCTCCCTCGCGGACGCCCTCGGCGTCAAGGTGGACGCCGGAAAGATCGTCGACTCGAAGCAGCGCAAATCTGGATACACCCTGTTCAACCTCACGACCCCGGTGAAGGTCGGCGCGGACAAGATGGTGCTGGAGCGCCCGGCCCGCGCGAAGAAGGTGCTCTATCCGCTGCCGGGCTCGATCGTGCCCGCGTACTACGTGGAGATCACCCCCGGAAAGGCGGGCGTCCCCGACTCCGAGATGTACGCCTACGTCGTCGCCGCGGACGACGGGCGCGTGCTGATGCGGCACGATCTCAAGCAGTACGACTCGTACCAGTACCGCGTCTGGGCCAGCACGACCGGCTCCAAGATCTACCAGGACGGGCCGCTCCAGGACTTCAACCCTCACCCGACGGGCGTCCCGGATCTGAGCATCCCCGGCTTCTCCACGCCGAACCTCGTGACGATGGAGGGCTTCAACCACAACCCGCAGAACGCCGCGGATCCGTGGCTCCCGCCGAACGCGACCGAGGCGAACGGCAACAACGTCGACGCGTATACAGACCAGACGGACTACCTGCTCGCGAACGGCTCCAGCGGGCCTCTCGACGGCTTCACCGCGGGCGTCGACATCCGCGCCACGCCGACGGCGCCGGGCGTGTTCGATCGCACCTTCGACCCCGCGCAGAGCCCCATCGTGAGCGCCGACCAGAGCATGGCCGCGCTCACGCAGATGTTCTACACGACCAACTACCTGCACGACTACTGGTACGACTCCGGCTTCAACGAGGTCGCGGGCAACGCGCAGCTCTCGAACTTCGGCCGCGGCGGCGAAGAAGGGGACGCGCTCCACGCGGAGGGCCAGGACAAGGCCGTCGGGCCGCCCGCGTCGCGCAACAACGCCAACATGTCGACTCCGGCGGACGGCGATCACCCGCGCATGCAGATGTTCCTCTGGACCACGAGCGAGTCCAGCCTCGCGGTCGGCGCCCCCATCAACAACAACTGGTTCGCGGGCACCGCGGCGTTCGGCGCGCAGGTGTTCGATCTCCAGGGCTCGCTCGTGCTCGCGGACGACGGCACCGCGCCCGTCACCAACGTGTGCGAGAACATCCAGAACAACGTCGCCGGCAAGATCGTCGTCGTCGACCGCGGGACATGCAGCTTCGTGAGCAAGGCGGCGAAGGTGCAGCAGGCCGGCGGCATCGGCATGATCGTCGTCAACAACGCGGCGAACGCGGCCCCCCCCGGGATGGCCGGCTCGGACGGCACGGTCACGATCCCCTCGCAGTCCGTCACGCTGGAGAACGGCGCGATCCTGAAGGCCGCGCTCGCGAACGGCGCGATCGACGTGCACATGATCCGCACCGCGAACACGGTGGAGCGCGACGGCACGATCGACAACAACATCATCTCGCACGAGTGGGGCCATTACCTGCACCACCGGCTCGTCGACTGCGGCCTCACCCAGTGCCGCGGCCAGAGCGAGGGTTGGGCCGATTTCGTGGCCCTGCACCAGTCCGTCGCCGCCGGCGACAACTGGGCATCTGGCACCTACGCAGAGGGCCAGTACGCGACGCTCGCGTTCTTCGACGAGGGCTATTACGGCATCCGCAGACTGCCGTACACGCGCGACATGACGAAGAACCCCTTCACCTTCAAGCACATCGCGGACGAGAACACCCTCCCGACGATCCCGCTCGGATCCGGGGGCGGCGGCGCCAACTCCGAGGTTCACAACATCGGAGAGATCTGGGCAGAGATGCTGTACGAAGCGTACTCGAATCTGCTCCTGAACGGCGGCCACACCTTCGACGAGACGAAGCGCCGCATGGCGGACTACATCGTCGGCGGCATGCTGATGGCCCCGGTGGAGCCGACGTTCACCGAGCAGCGCGACGGCATCCTCGCGGCGGCCGCGGCCGCGGACATGGCCGACATGACGCTCCTCGCGCAGTCCTTCGCGAAGCGCGGAAACGGCTCCTGCGCCATCGCCGCGCCGAAGGACACCACGAACAACAACGGCATCGTGGAGAGCTACGAGATCAAGGGCAACCACGCGGTGCTCAAGCTCAAGGTCGACGACAGCGTGAAGAGCTGCGATCTCGACGGCATCCTCGACGGGAACGAGGCCGGAAAGGTCTCGATCGACGTCACCAACCGCGGCGCCGCGCCGCTCACCAACACGGACGTGACGGTCCTCGTGAACAGCGTGGGCGTCGTGTTCCCGAACGGAAACCAGGTCACGATCCCGTCGCTCGCCCCCTTCGAGACGAAGACGGTGACCGTGGACATCGCGCTCGACGACTCGTTCAGCGCGGTGACGGTGCTCGATCTCGACGTCACGGCGATGAACAACGGCTCGTGCATCGCGAGCGCGCAGCTCTCGGTCGGCGCGCGAGCGAACGCGGACGATCTGGTCGGCATCTCCACGACGGACACGGTCGACAGCGACAAGTCCACGTGGTCGCTCACGGGCGCGGACTCGGACAAGGTCTGGTCCCGTATTCAAGATGCCAGCGGCAACTACAAGTGGCAAGGCCTCGACTTCGGCAGCCAGTCCGACACGAGCCTCACGTCGGCGGACATCCAGGTCTCCGCGAACGGGAGCTTCGTGTTCACGTTCGAGCACGCGTTCTCCTTCGAGAAGGACGCGACGGCGAACTGGGACGGCGGCGTCATCGAGATCACGACCGACGGCGGCACGACGTGGACGGACGTGAGCCAGTATACGGCTCCCGGCTACGGCGGCGTGATCGGCACCGCCAACAACTCGGGTCAGAACCCGCTCGGCGGGCGGCAGGGCTATGTCGGGGCGAGCGCCAACTACCCGGCGATGGTGCCTGTCACGCTGAACTTCGGCTCGGCGCTCGCGGGCAAGACGGTGAAGATCCGCTTCCGCGCGGGCTCGGATCTCGCGTCGGCCGCGCCGGGCTGGACGATCGACAACCTCGGAGTCCTGTTCGCCACGAACACGCCCTTCTCCGCGGTCGTGCCGGACGACGGCATGTGCAACGGCCTCCCCGTCGCGAACGCGGGCCCGGATCAGACGGCGCAGGAAGGCGATCTGGTGCAGCTCGACGCGACGGGCAGCACGGATCCGGAGAACGATCCGCTCACGTTCACGTGGACGCAGCAGGGCGGCCCCGCGGCCAACCTGTTCGCGGGCGCCACGTCGACTCCGGTGTTCGTGGCGCCGGCCGTGCAGATGCCCACGATCGTGACGTTCCAGGTGGCCGTCAGCGACGGAAAGGGCTCCTCGACCGACACGGTGGATGTCGTGGTCTCGCCGAAGCCCGGAATGGGCACCGGCGGCGCGGGCGGAATGACCGCTACGGGCGGCGGCGGCGCGGGCGGCGCGACCGGCGGTGCGGGCGGCGCGATGGGCGGCACCGGCGGCGCCACGGGCGGCGGCGGCGCGGGCGGCGGCGGTGAAGGCGGCGCGACCGGCGGTACGGGCGGCGGCACCGGCGGCGCCACGGGCGGCGAAGGCGGCAGCGGCGGAGAGACCACCACGACGACCTCCTCCGGCACCACCACGACGACCGGCGACACCTCGGAGCCGGGCGGCGGCGGCTGCGGCTGCGAGGTCGCGGGCGACGACCGCACCCCGACGCAGACAGCCTCTCTCGGCGCGTTCGCGGCGGTGCTCGGCCTCCTCTTCCGGCGCCGCAAGGGCTCGAAGAAGCCGAGCTGAAACGCCGCAAAAAGAGGCCGGCAGCCTCCTCGAAGCTGCCGGCCTCTCCCCCGCCGACTCCCCCTTCCCGACTCCCCTCTTTACAACACCCCTCCCTCCCTGCGCCTGAGAATCAGGCGCTTTGGGAGGAACGTCGGGCCTGCGTCCGCTCAGCTACGGACTCCGCGGAGCCAGGCTCCGCTCCGCCTCCGCTGAGCGGACTCCGGCCTCCCAGTGGGGGCCCAGAGGGGCGGCCGGCCGAAGGGCGGCCGGGGGTGGGCACCTTCACTGCAGAGTGACGTTCAGCGTATACGGCGCCTTGCTGAAGCCGAAGGTCGAGTACGAGACCTTCACCCAGAAGGAGCCGGCGGCGGTGATCGGCGTGCTGAGCCAGTCCTCGGAATAGCCCTGATCGTCGCTCGGGCCGCCGAGCGTCACGAGGGACGCGCAGGTGCCCTGGAACACCTCCACGATCGTGTCGCACGCGTTGCCGGCGCCGACGTTGCCCGTGACCACGTGCGCCACCTTGCCGACGTCCGCCGCGGTGGCCGTGAAGACGAACCAGTCCACGTCGCTCGTCGTCGGGAGCGAGAGGGCCGTGCCCGCGTACGGGATCGGCGCGAGCTCGGCGCCGCCACAGGCGTTGTTCGCAGGCTCGCTGTCCACCGGGAGCGCGTTGCACAGGCCGGCGTTGCAGAGGTTGGTCGCGCAGTCGCTGTTCGCCACGCAGACCTTGCCAGTCGCGCATCCGCTGCAATTGGGACCGCCGCAGTCGATGTCGGTCTCTCCCTGGTTCTGAATGCCGTCATTGCAAGTCGGCCCGGCCGCGCAGACGTTCCCGGTGCACGTCGCAGTGGCGCAGTCGCTGTTGACGCTGCACGCCTTGCCGGCGGCGCACTTGGCCGCGCACGATCCGCCGCAGTCCACGTCCGTCTCGGTGCCGTTCTTCACCGTGTCGGTGCAGGTCGGAACGCAGGTGTTGCCCGTGCACAGGCCGCCCTTGCAGTCCGCGTTCACGGTGCACGCGAGGCCGGGGCCGCACTTGGTCGCGCACGTCCCGCCGCAGTCCACGTCCGTCTCGACGCCGTTCTTCACCGTGTCGGAGCAGCTCGGCGTCTGGCAGACGTTGCCAGTGCACACCTTGCTCGTGCAGTCCGCGGTGACGCTGCAGAGCTTGCCGTTCGCGCACGCAGGGCACGTGCTGCCGCAGTCCACGTCCGTCTCGGTGCCGTTCTTCACGCCGTCCATGCAGGTCGGCGCGGCGCACGTCTGCTGGACGCACACGCCGCTCGGGCAGTCCACTCCGACGATGCACTCCACGCAGCTCCCCGCGCCGTTGCACTTGGTGCCGGTGCCGTTGCACGTCGTCCCGCTCGGCGAGAAGGGGTGCGTGGCCGCGCCGCCGTTACAGACGTCGAGCGTGCACTGATTGCCGTCGTCGGTGATGTCGAAGGGCTTGTCGACGCTCTTCGTCCCGCCGATTCCGTCGCACTGGACCTCTTGACAATCGCCCTCCACCTGCGTCGGAATCGCGGTGCCGGGCGCGGTGAACACCGTCTTGCACGCGCCGCCTTCGCACGTGGGCGTGGCGCAGTCCGTGGCCGCGCCGCACTGCCCGTCGTTCAAGCAGCCGACGCACGCGCCCGCGCCGTCGCAATAGAGCGCGCCGTTCGCGCCGCACGCCTGTCCGGAGGCCACCTCTGGATTCGACGGCACGCCCGCGTCGCATTTATCGTCGGTGCACTCTTTCCCGTCGACGGGCAGATCGGCGTCGTCGTTCGCGCTCTTCGTCGAGCCGTTTCCGTCGCACACGACCTTCTGGCAATCGCCCTTCGTCTGCGCGGCGACGGCCGTCCCGTCGGCGACGGGCTTCGGCGTGCACTTCTCTTCGGCGCAGGAGCGCGCGAGACACTCGTTGCCGGGATCCGGGCAGTCTTCGTCTTTCGTGCACTCGGCCGTCGTCGTGGTGCCGCCCGTGGAGCCTCCGCTCGACGTGGTGCCTCCGCTCGACGTGGTGCCGCCGGTGGAGCCGCCGGTCGCGGTCTCACCGCCCGAGCCGCCGGTTCCCGGGATCAGGGTGCGGTCCGGGGCCGTGATGAGCTCGCAGCCGGTGCTGAAGAGCAAAGCCGCGAACAACCCGCAAACGACGACCGTACTCCCGTTCTTCGACGTGGTTCTCATGGTTCTCCTGCCCGCGGAAAGCCCGCGGCTTCCGGACGCTTGTTCGCCCGGGACGCTCCGCGCGGCAAGAGGGTTTCGCGCCGATGTCGTATTCAGTACGTTATCAGAAAATCCACCTCTGACTACGCGCGGGGAATCAGCGCCGCTCGACTGCCATCTTCACGAGCGACTCCACCGTGACCGGGGACATCGGCTCCCACGGATCCAGACCGAACATCACCTTTCCGGTCCGAGGGTCCATGGGCAAGTCGGCCTCGGTCGGGAAGTAGCGGTTGTGGCGCTCGATGAGGTCGTTCAGCTTCGCGATGTCGAGGAGCGCCGCCCGCGTGAAGAGCCGCCGCGACGCCCGCTCGGGATCGCCCAGCGCGGCCAGCGCGCCGTCGTACACCGCGCGGAGCTCCCGCACGAACGCCGCCTGCATGTCCTCGATCCTGCGGAGTCGGACGGAGTAGGCCGGCGGACCGTTCGCGGCTCGGATCCGCTGCTCGAGCGTGATCTTCATCAGCCCCGAGCCTAGCGCCGTCTCCACAGCCCCGCGACCTCTCGTGGGCCGATGGAGCGGCGACGATCCGGCGCGCTCGCCGGGAGCGGCCCCGGAGGAACGGCCAGGCGCGCACAATCTTCGCGAGGCTTCGAACTTCGGAGAGGAGGCTCGAAGTCCGTTTGTCCCGGTGATAACCCCGATCAGGACCGAGCGTCACCCCGGATGGAAACCCCAAGAACACCTCGACAAGCGCTCCCCATCGTCCAGCAAGGCAGCGACTTTCGCTGCGAGCGGACCGAGCTGGCGCTGATCAGCCAGAGCCGCGTGCTCGAGAGGATCGCGACCGGCGCGAAGCTCACGGACACGCTGGAGGAGATCGTGCGCCTCGTCGAGGGGCAGCTCCCCGGCGCGAGCTGCTCCGTGCACGTCCGCGATCGGGGCGCGGCGCACCTCCGGCTCGTGGCGGGCGCGAGCATCCCGGAGAGCTATCGGCGCGCGATCGCGATCGTGCCCATCCACGCGACGGCGGGCTCCTGCGGCACATCGGCGTTTCGCAAACAGCCTGTGAGCTGCCCCGACGTGGAGACGGATCCGCTCTGGGCGAAGTGGGGGGCGACCGCCGTCGCGCACGGGTTTCGCTCGGCGTTCTCGGCGCCGCTCCTCGCGCAGGGAGGCTTTTCGGGGGAGGGGCCGGGCTCGGTCCTCGGGACGCTGGCGGTGTATACAAGCACCAAGAGCCCTCCGGACGCGCGCACGATCGAGCTCGTCCTCGGCGCCGCGTCGCAGATCGGGGGCGCGCCCGCGCCGTGGGACGGGCGGCCCGCGTCGGTGAACGTCGGCGCCGCGCAGCTCGCGGCCCTCGCGATCGAGCGCGAGCGCGCCCAGCAGGCCCTCCGCGAGAGCGAGGAGCGCTATCGGCGCATGATCGAGATGCTCCCGGCCGCCATCTTCCTGGACTCGGACGACAGGATCACCCTGTGCAATCCGGCCTTCGCGAAGCTCGTGGGCCGCGCGGACGCGTCCGACGTCATCGGGACGCCGCCGCTCCAGTTCATCCCCGAGGAGCACCACGGGCTCGTTCGCGCGCAGCGGAGCGAGCTCGCGGTGACCCGGAAGCGCGCGGCGAGCGTGGACGGTGAGGTGATCCGCGCGGACGGGACGCGCGTCCCCGTGACGGTGGTCGCGACGCCGCTCACCGAGCAAGGCAAGACGTCGTACCTCGTCGCGATGCTCGACAGCACCGAGCAGCGCCGCGCGGACGAGCGCCTCCGCAGCGTGCTCGCGAGCGTGTTCGACGCGGTGATCACCGTGGATCGAAGGGGTCGCATCGTCGCCGTGAACCCCGCGACCGAGCGCATGTTCGGGCACGCCGCCGCGGATCTCGTGGGCGACAGCGTCGCGCGCATCGTGCCCGGACCGCACGCCGCTCGGCACGACGCTTACATGGAGATGTACCTCGGCGGCGCGCCGTCGCGGGTGGTCGGCCGGACCGTGGAGATGACGTTCCACCGCAAGGACGGCGCCTCGTTCCCCGCGGAGATCACCATCTCTCCGTTCCAGATCGAGGGAGAGCCGTATTTCGTGGCCGTGGTGCGCGATCTCACCGAGCGGCGCCGGCTGGAGGAGCAGTATCGTCAGTCGCAGAAGATGGAGGCGATCGGCCAGCTCGCGGGCGGCGTCGCGCACGACTTCAACAACCTTCTCACGATCATCGGCGGCTACTCCGATATGGTCCTCTCCGAGCTCGCGGACGACGATCCGAACCGCGAGCCGATCGCCGCCGTGCACGAGGCCGCGATCCGCGCGGGGGGCCTCACCGCGCAGCTCCTCGCGTTCAGCCGAAAGGCGATCGTCTCCCCGAAGCGGCTCCTCCTCGACGACGTGATCGCGGCGTTCTCCAAGATGCTGCGGCGCCTCATCGGCGAGGACATCCGCCTCGTGCTCGATCTCGGGGGCGCGCCGGGCCACGTCTTCATCGATCCGGGCCAGATCGAGCAGGTGCTGATGAACCTCGCCGTGAACGCGCGCGACGCGATGCCCACGGGCGGGCGGCTCACGATCTCGACGGGCACCGTCCTGTCCCCGCCCGAGATCGTCCTCGACGGGAAGGCGAAGGCGCCCGGCCCGTACGCGCTCCTCACGATTCAGGATACAGGTTGTGGGATGACCGCCGAGGTCAAGGCGCACATCTTCGAGCCGTTCTTCACGACGAAGGGTCCGGGGCGCGGGACGGGCCTCGGCCTCGCGACGCTGTACGGCATCGTGCGGCAGGCGGGCGGCTTCGTCACGGTCGAGAGCGAGCCCGGCCGCGGAACCACGTTCGCCGTGTACCTCCCCGTCGTGGCGGACGAGGCGCAGGACAGCGCTTCTTCGAAGCACGCGGCCCCTCGCGGCGGCAGCGAGACGATCCTCGTGGTCGAGGACGAGGACGCCCTGCGCGGCCTCGTGCACCGCGTGCTCACCTCCGCAGGATACACCGTGATCAACTCCTCTTCGGGGGAGGAGGCGCGGCGCCTCGCGGACGCGCACGCGGGCCCGATTCACCTGCTCCTCACGGACGTCGTGATGCCCGAGATGGGCGGCCGCGCGGTCGCCGACGCGATCCGCGAGCGCCGCCCAGCGACGCGCGTGATGTACATGAGCGGGTACATGGATGACGCGATCGTCCGACACGGCATCGAGGCCGCGCGCGACGCCTTCCTCCGCAAGCCGTTCACGCCCCAGGAGCTGATCCAGAGGATCCGTGAGGTGCTGGACGCGCCGCCGGTAGAGCCCGCGCGCGCCCCGTGAGGGCCGAAGTCAGAGAGGGTGTCTGCGAGGGGCGTGTCGCGCCCGCGGCGCGCTCAGGTCGAGGGGCGGACAGGCGGGTGCGCCGGGCCTGCGAAGTGCTCGGCGCCCTCGGGGACAGTCACCCACGCGTGGCGGCGCTCCTCGTGGACGGAGGCGATCGGCGCGGGGAACCCGGGATCCGCGAAGGCGCCGACGGCGATCGCGATCGCGCCGGGCCATTTCTCGAGCACGTAATACACCGTCGACCCGCACTCGGGGCAGAAGTGGAACGTGACGAGGTTGCCAGTGTCCGCCGTCCGCGCGTACGCCTTCGAGGGGCCCTCGATCGTGACGTCGGCGTCGGCGAAGCGGGCCTGCAGGCCGAACGCGCTGCCGGTGCGGCGCTGGCACTCGAGGCAATGGCACATGGAGATCCGCGTGGGCTCCCCGCGCGCGGTGACCCGGAGACGGCCGCACGAGCACGCTGCCTGCCGCGCCTTCGAATCGGAGGCGCTCATTGGGCAGGCGCCGTGAACCACGCGACCGACCGCGCGATCTTCCACTCTCCGCGCACGCGGACGTACTTGTCGTCGTAGCCGCCGTGCAGCGTCATGCCGGGGGGCGGCGGGGTCTGGCGAGCCTGCGCGAAGATCAGGAAATACCACGCTCCGGTGGCCGAGTCCCCGTTCACCTCGATCACCGGGTTCATCATGTAATGAATGGCCCACCCGGTGGCCGCGGGCAGGACGTTCTCGAACGCGTGGAGCAGCGCCGCGCGGCCCTCGTACCGGCCGAAGGGGCCGAGATCGAGGAGCGCGTCGTCGGCGAAGAGGTCCGCCATCGCCGTCGCGGTCTCCTTGCCTGGGTTCTGAAACACCGCGTCGGCGCGGCGGGCGTAGACGGACTTCAGGTTGCGAATGGACTCGTGATCTCGAAGGTTGGACTCTGACATCGTTTCACCATCTCTCGGTTCGGGTGGGAAAGCTCGATGTCCCCGGCCCCAACTGCCAGCCTGGAACAGGCGACGCGCTCGTGAGCGAGGCTCGCGGCCCGCCTCTCTCGCGCTCTATCTACTACGAACCTCCTCCCGGAAGGAAGCGGCCTCTTCGCGCCTCGCGCCGGGCGGCCCACAGCGGGCCTTGACGCGCGGGGGCAACGCACGTTTGCTCTCGCCCCGCGCCGCGAGAGGCGCGCTCGCACCACGATGATGAGCCTTCGATCCCCGATGTTCCGCCGCGCGTCCGCGGTGATGCTCCTGGCCCTGTCGCCGCTCGGCTGCTCGCTCCTGGAGCAATTGCCCGACGACGGACCGGACGAGCCCGAGCCGGCGGTGACCCCGACCGGAAAGCCGCACGGCAAGCACCACGGCAAGGGGAAAAAGAAGGACGACTCCCCGTCACCGACCGCGTCCGCGACCCCCGCGAAGACCGCGGCGCCCTCCCCCACGACGACCGCCGCGCCGAACAAACCGGCCTCCGTCCACCTCACGATGGGGACGCCGACAGCGCAGGATCCGTCGGACGACTACCTGCTCGTCAAGCCGGAATTCGTGGTCGGCTACAGCCACGCTCGCAACGTGCCCAACTGGGTGAGCTGGAACCTGAACGCCTCGTATTTCGGGGACGCGCCGCGCCACAAAGGCAAGTTCCTCCCGGACGACACGCTGCCTTCCGGCTGGTACCGCGCGCAGGATCACGATTATTCGGGTTCCGGGTACGACCGCGGTCACATGGTCCGGTCGGAGGAGCGGACGCGCTCGCCGGAGGACAACCTCACCACGTTCCACCTCACGAACGTGCTGCCGCAATACCACGATCTCAACGCGGGCCCGTGGCTCCGGCTGGAGGATTATCTGCAGGAGCTGTCGCAGCGCGAGAACAAGGAGCTCTACGTGGTCGCGGGGGGCATCTTCGCCGCGAAGCCGAAGACGATCGGCCACGATCTGGCCGTCCCGGACGCGACGTACAAGATCGTCGTGGTGCTGAGCCGCGGACAGGGCCTGTCCGACGTGACGCCAAAGACGCGCGTGATCGCGGTCGTCATGCCGAACGAGAAAGGCATCCTCGACGAGCCTTGGGGGAAGTACCGAACGAAGGTGTCCGAGGTCGAGAAGAGGTCCAGACACACGTTCTTGACCGCGCTGCCGGACGCCGTGAAAAAGGCCCTCTCGGACACGGTCGACGACGGGCCGACCGGCGGCGCGCGCTGACGCCGCCCGCGGGCTCTCCGCCCCCCGCGACCTCAGGTCTCCACGACGTGGGTCTTGTAGCCGAGCCAGGCCCCCGCGGCGCTGCGGCCGAGGATGTAAACATCGATGTCCACTCGACCGACGCGATAAACACGAACATTGAAGAGGTTTGAATTCAATGTTTCAAGGAGGGTCTGGAAGCGCGCGGCGAGGCCCCTCTCGATATCATCGGCTCCCGGTGGAGCCTTCGTGAGGGGACCGACCTCGGACTCCGCCGTGCCGGTCTCGACATGCGTGTCCGCCGGTCGCCCCTCCGCCGCGAGGAGCGCCGCCGGGGTCGGCTCCGAGGCGAGAGGCCACTTGTAAAGCTCGATCGGCGCCTCCGACTCGCTCGGAAACAGGAGGTCGAGCGCGGCGGTCGTGAGGGCCTCCTCGGTGTCATCGGGCGTCATGGACATGCCGAGAAGGAAGGTGCAAAGCGGCGCCGGCGTCAAGCGCGCCCCACGCCCCGCACGCCTCACTCCCTCCGCGACGATGGCACAATCCATGCGGCCGGAGGTGGTCCAAAAAAGACCAGTTGACTGACGATGTCAGCGGGGAATTCACCGCTCCTCCGTCGGCTCGCGGGGAGTCGATCTCCGCCCGCATTCCATGAGGATGCACGTTCGAGGTCACGAGACAAGCATAAAGAAAGCGACTCTCCAAAACGGTTTGTGACCTTCATTTCAAAGGCGATTCAACCATAACAAGAAATCCGCGCGAGGGGCCTCTTGCGTTGCTGCAATCAAGCTGATAGCGACCTGAATCCAGTCGTGGGCGGAGCGGCGCGAGGGGCCGCTCCGGGCCTGTTCCTTTCGAGGAGGCGAGCGAAATGGCAAACGCGGTGTTTACTTCGAGCGTGTCTTACACACCGGGCGGGGGCGGCTCGCTCACGCAAGGGTTCAGGGTGGCATTCGAACATTCGGCCTCGGTCGCGGGGACGATCGACGTGGCGTCCGGGTCCTCGACCAAGGTCGATATCCCGTTCGGCTCCGTGGGCGACGTCTTGGGCTTCGTCCTGCAGAACAACACCGACTCTGAAGTCGACGTCGAGGTCGGTGGAAACAGCGTGTGCAAGATCGCCGCCGGCGGCGTGATCTTGCAGTTCGTGCCGAAGAAATCGACGAAATCGCTCACCGCCGTCAAGGCGACCCCAAGCGCACCGACCAAAGCGGGGACGATTGATTTCATCGTCCTCGGAAACTGACCTTCCTCCGGAACGAGGGTGACCATGCCTGCACGTCTTCATCCGGGTGTCTATGTGGAAGAGGTCCCGAGCGGCGCGCGAGCGATCGAGGCCGCGGGAACGTCAACAGCCATCTTCGTCGGTGAGACCGAACGAGGACCGCTCACGCCGACGAGGATCAAGGGGGTCGCGGACTACGAGCGTCTCTACGGCGGATTCAAGCGCCTCGACTCCGCCCCTGCGGGCGCGCAGGCGGTGGTGCTCCGGTACGCCGTGGACGCGTTCTTCCGCAACGGAGGCACCTCTGCCTACGTCCTCCGCGCCATCACGAACAAGATCGGATCGCTCGCGACGACGAGCACCCGCGCCGGCATCGACATCGACGCGGCGTCCCCGGGGGCCTGGGGCAACAAGGTGGCTGTCGTCCTGGGAGAGTCCAGCGACGGCGACACGAACCGCTTCCGCCTCTTCGTGGTCTACACGTATCCCGGAACGACGACGGGCGTCCTCGTGGAGCGATGGGATCGCCTCTCCGCCGATACGACGGACGAGAACTACGCCAAGGACGTGCTCCTCCGCAGCAACTACATCCGCTGGAAGGACGTCGCGGTGGTGAAGCCGGTCATCGCGGCGGAGATCGCCGGGGCGAGCCCGCTCGACAAGGACGTGGTCGCGGCGGCGGTCGGCGGCACGGTCCTGTCGACTGGCACCAACGGAGACGCGGCCTTCGCGCTTGCGGATCTGCCCGCCCTGCTGAGCAACCTGGACGAGATCACCGACGCCGGCCTGCTCGTGGTCCCCGCGGAGATCCGCGAGGGCTCGACCGACGCCGACGTGAAGCAGCGCACGGAGGCGGCCCTGTCCTACGCGCTGAACCGCCCGCGACAGGACCTCTTCTGCGTGGCCGACATGCCCCGCGCGAAGGGCAAGTCCGCGACGGACGCGACGAGCGCGGCCGCGGCCTACATGAAGGCCGGCGGCTTCACCACGGTGACCAACTTCGGCGGCGTGTATTTCCCCTGGGTCGAGATCAGCGATCCGGCCGGCGTCGGGCGCGATCCCACGGTGTTCCTCGGCCCCAGCAGCTTCGTCGCGGGCATCTGCGCGCGCACGGATCAGCGCCGCGGCGTGTGGAAGGCGCCCGCCGGGCTGGAGGCCACGGTCCTCAACGCGCGACGCCTGGAATACACTCTGTTGGACGCTCACCAGGACGATCTGAACCCGCTCGGCGTGAACGCGATCCGCCCCCAGCCCGGCGGCGGGATCGTGGTGTGGGGCGCCCGCACGATGCAGCCCAGCACCGAGTGGCGCTACGTGCCAGTCCGTCGCATGGCGATCTTCCTCCGGACGAGCATCTTCAACGGCATCCAGTGGGCCGTCTTCGAGCCGAACGACGAGCCGCTCTGGGCGCAGCTCCGGCTCACGATCGGCGGCTTCATGGAGCAGCTCTTCCGCCAAGGCGCCTTCGCCGGCCGCACGACGCGAGAGGCCTTCTTCGTCAAATGCGACGCCGAGACGACGCCCGAGAGCGACCAGATCGCGGGCATCGTGAACGTGTGGGTCGGCTTCGCGCCGCTCCGTCCGGCCGAGTTCGTGGTCGTTCGTCTCAGTCAGATCGTCAACCAGAAGGCGTAGCGAGGTCAGGCAGCCATGGCACTCTTTTCCGTGAACAGCCACCGGAGCGACCCTTACAAGAACTTCAAGTTCCGGGTGCTCATCGACGGTCGCCCCGTCGCCGGTCTCTCCAAGATGGGCGCCCTCAAGAAGACGACCGAGGCGGTCGAGTGGCGGGAGGCGGGCGATCCTTCGATCGTGCGCAAAATGCCGGGCCGCACGAAGTTCGAGCCCATCACGATGGAGGCCGGCCTCACCCACGACACCACGTTCGAGGAGTGGGCCAATCTGGTGAACAACCTGGATGGCCCAGCCGCGATGTCGCTCGCGAAGTACCGCAAGGACATCGCGATCGAGGTGCTCAATCTGCAGAACACCCCTGTCCTGCGCTTCAACGTGCGGCGCGCGTGGGTCAGCGAATACCAGGCCACGCCCGAGATGGACGCCAACGCGAACGCGGTCGCGATCACCATGATCAAGATCGAGCACGAGGGCTTCAAGCGCGACACCACGCTGACGGAGCCGGCAGAGACCTGATCGCGCGCAGGCGCGACGGAGCATCGAGATGGCCACGGAGCGGATCGACAACCCGTTCGCCGCCCGCCGGGCGCAGCCTGCGCTGTCCCCGCGCGGCGCGGCGCCGCCCCCGAAGCAGGAGGCGCCTCACGAGGCGCCGCCCGCTCGGGAGCGCGCGCCGCTGCGTCTGCGGGCGATGACGGGCTACGAAGAAGAGGTCGTGGAGGCGCGCCTGCTGGACACCAACACAGCCGCCCTCTGCAACGAGATCGTGGCCCGTTGTTGCGCGGCGCCGGGCGCGGATTTCAGCGCCGCGCACGAGCGTGTCCGGTCCCTCTCCACCGTGGATCGGGACGCGGCGCTGATCCAGATTCGCAAGCTCTCGCTCGGAGACGTGGTCCATCTCGAGGTCGCGTGTCCGTCGTGCGCTCGCCGGAACGAGGTGGACTTCAAGCTCAGCTCGCTCCCGCTCCCGGTCTCCGCCGTCCCCGAGCAGGTGACGGTGGAGCTGCCGGACGCCGCGCTGCCCGAGGGCGCCGCGGATCGCACGGCGGTCGCGCGCACGCCGACGGCGGGGGACCAGGAAGACCTGCTGTCCGCCGGCCTCGCCTCGGAGTCGGCGCGCCGCACCTTCCTGCTCGCGCGCGTGCTGCAGAGCTACGCGGGGACACAAGGCCCCTTCGACGAGGCCTTCGCGCGCGGGCTCCCGATCGCCGGGCGCGCCGCCGTGGAGCGCGCCATCGAGGCGGCCATGCCGGACCTGGATCTGAGCATGGCTGTCCAGTGCGTCGAGTGTGAGGCCGATTTCGTGAGCCCCTTCGACGTGGCGGCTTTTTTTTTGCCGAGATGACGGGGCGAGGCAAGCGGATGCTGCACGACGTCCACCGGCTGGCGACGCGCTACCACTGGAGTGAGGACCAGATCCTCCGCCTCGCGCTGCCCCGGCGCGCCGCCTACCTCGCCTTGCTGAGCGCCGACGACGATCGGCACCTGTTCGACGCTTTGGAGGATGGTTGAGCGGTCATGGCAGCCCTGTCGCGCATCGTCCAGGGACCTCTGCTCCGCGCCGGTGAGGCCGCGGCCGCAGGCGACGCCGCGCATCGCGACGCGGGCGGCCTGCAGGTCTCCGCGCCGCTCCGCCCCGCGGCATCCGTCGCCGAAATCGCCGAGCGCCGAGCGGAGCTGACCACGCAGACCGAGGGAGAAACGGCGCTGTCCCCGGCGCGCGGCCCCCTTCCGTCGCCGGAGCTCCCCACCCTCGCCGCGACAAAGAATACACCAAGTGCAGACCGCCCGCGGGAGGAGCCCCCGCGACCTCGAGCGGAGCCCGCGCAGACGGCCGGTGAGCCTCGGTTGCCTGGAAATCGGCCTCTTCCCGCGGCGGCCGACCCCGCGCCGACGCCGACGGCTCCGCCCCGCGCCGCACAGGGCCCCTCGCCCGCGGCCGTTCCGGGTCCCGTCCCCGTCCCCGCGCCGATCGCTCCGCCGGCCCGCGCCGTCGCGCCGGAGCGGCCGCGCCTCGCCGGGTTGGTCGCTCCGTTGGTGACGCGTGAGCGGGTCGTCGAGCGCACCGTGGAGCGCACCGTGGAGACTCGGATCGTCCACGCTGGACCGGCGCTCGCGCAGGCTCCGCTCGCGGCGTCCAAGGTGCCCGTCGCGCCGCCGGTGCGGTGGGCGGCTCCCCCGATGGCGCCGCCTCCCGTACCGCCGGTCGCGATGTCGGCGCCGTCCCCCGCGCGGCCCTCGACGGAGGGAGCCAGTCCGCGACCGCCGGAAAAGGCACCATCGCCGATCGCCCCCGCGGCGCCCCGGGCCGTTCCGTCGCCGGTCCCGGCCCCGCAGAGGCCCGCGCGCGACGCCGCAGACACGAGCCCGCGTCGCCCCGCGGCGCCCGCTCCCGCGGTCCAGGTCACGCCCGCTGGCAAGCCGCCGGCGCCGGCCCCTGCCGGGCCCGCAGCGGTGCGTCCCAGGGCCGCGGAGGGGGTCCAGGCGCCCTCCCCCCGCGCGGAAGCGGCGCGCCCTCGCTCGAACGAGCCCGCGCGTCCCGTCGCTGCGCCCCCGCGCCCCGTGGCGGATCCGGCGCGACGCCGCGAGTCTCCGGCAGCGCGTCCCGCCGCCCCGAGCATCACCATCTCGGTCGGCCGCATCGATATTCAAGGCCGCGCGGCGCCCGCCCCGCGTCCGTCCGTCGTTCACGCCCCGCGCGCCCACCAGATCGAGCCCAGTCTGCCGATCTGCTCGTTCAACGGGAGGTGGTAGTTGGCCACGTTCAACAATCTCTACCACGCGACCGAGGTGCTGAAGCACATCCTGGAGACGCAGATCGTCCCCCCGCCGACGTCCGTCCTCGTCGGTCCCCCGCCCGACAGCGCGGTCACGACCGAAGAGCTGCGGATCTCGCTCCTCTGGGTCAACGAGCAGCCGACGCACCGCAACGACGGCCTGCTCCGCAATCCGGACGGCACGCAGACGCCGCCGCCCGCGTCGCTGTCGCTGTTCGTGCTGATCACGGGCTACGGCGAGGACATGGCCAAGAACGCGACCGGCGCGCACCGCGTCCTGGGGGAAGTACTACGCGTATTCCACGCCGCGCCGGAGATCCAGATGCCGATCGTGGCCCTCCCCACGAACAGCGGGAAAGGCAAGATGGGAGTCAGCCTGGTGCCGCTGACTCCGGATCTCATGGAGAAGCTGTTCTCGCCTCTCCAGATCAAACACCGGCCCTTCCTGCTCTACGAAGTGAGCCCCGTGCAGCTCGTGAGCCTGCTGCCGGACAAGCCGGTCGCGCCCGTCGTCGCGCCGGGCAAGGTGATGTTGAGCGGCCCCACGACCGCGACGCCGCCGATCATCACGCGCCTCACGCCGCGCACCCTCGCGGAGGGCGGTTATCTGCGCGTGGACGGTCAGTTCTCGAACCCGATCACGACCGTGTGGATCGGATCGCGCCGCTTCGACACGGGCAGCTTCGACGTGATCGACGCGGGGCGCGCGGTGGGGCTCGCGCTGCCGACGGGCGGCCTGGATCCGGTGCTCCCGGGCGTCACCCGCGTGTCCGTCGTGAGCGGACAGCTCGCGTCGGAGCCGGCCGAGCTCCGCGTCGTGCCCGCGGGCAGCTGGTCGATCGACGCGCCCAACGTGCTCTCCGTCGCGAAGGGGGCCTCTCTCACGCTCGCCGGACAGGGCCTCTCCAACGCGGCGTTCGTGTATGTCTGGCCGGACGCGGGCATCTTCGCGCCGACGGACGTGCGCAAGGTGGGCGGCCTCGTGAAGACGCCGACGTCGGTTCAATTCACGGTGCCGAACGTGCCAGTGGGCCAGTATCGGATCGCGGTCGAGATCGACCTCGGCCCCGGCGTGCCGATCCAGTTCACGCCGTTCGTGACGATGGAGATCACCGCGTGAGCGCCGCGTCCCCGTCCGCGCTGGCGCTCGCCCGCGAGCTGGCCCTCCTCGGCGCGGAGGCCGCGGTCGTCGAGCGGGAGGGCTCCACGTTCGACGCGGCGGCCGGATTCACGCACGCCCTGGAGCGCTTCCGGGATCTCGGGCGCCGCATGCGGGGCTGCCTCGCGGACGGAGATCCGATGATCACGCGCCTGCGCGGGCGACTCGGCCTCTCGGAAGAGGCCACCTGGCTCGTCGTGCTGGCGGCCGCGGTGGAAGCGCACCCGGAGTGCGCCGCCGCCGCGAGCATCCTGGCCGAGGACGAGCGCGTGCAGCTCCTCACGCCGGCCGCCTTCGCGAAGCTGCTCGTCACGGCCCAGGCCGTCCCCTTCGAGCGGGCCCTCGCCGAGGCGATCTCCGGCGGCGCCGCGGAGCGAATGGGCCTCGTCGAGCGCGTCGAGATCGCCAGTCAGAAGCCGCTCGCGCAGGTGCCAGTCCGCCTCTCCGCGGCCGAGGCCCGGCGCCACCTCCTCGGCGACGTGCCGGAGATCGAGCCCACCACGCTCCCCGTCACGCGGGAGCCCCCGTCGGCGATCCTCGGCTTTCCGGCGGAATTCGTGCGGAACGCGCGCGCGATCCTCGACGACGCCGGCGCCCTGTGCGTGCGCGCGGCGGCGCCGCGGACGTCCCGTCAGCTCGGGCTGGATCTCGCGTCGATCGCCGAGGAGACTGCCATTATCGTCTCCGGCGGAGAAGAGACGCCGGACCCGGCGGAGGTCGCGCGACTCCGGGGCGGGCTCCCGATCCTCGATATCCACCTGGCCTGTCAGGCGCGCTCCTTCCCGGAGCCCTGGGCGCGCGCGGTGACGAGGCAGCTCGGCGCCGTGGTGCTCCTCGTACCGCACAACGCGCATACAGGCACCTTGCCCACCGTCGATCTGACCGATCTGGACCTGGACGCGCGCCGCCGCATCTTCGAGGCGGAGCTCGGCCCCGGCGCCGTCGCGCTCTCGCTCTCTCGGCGTTTCCGGTCCAGCCTCGACGAGGTGCGCAGCGCCGTGCGCGCGGCGGCCACGAAGCGGCGAATCGAAGGTGGGGAGTCGGGCGCGCTGGACGCCGCGGGCGTCGCGTCGGAGCTGCTCGCGCAGGGGGCGCGGAAGATGGGCCGCCTCGTCACGCACCTGCCCGTGCGCGCGGCCTTCGACGACCTCGTGGTGCCGCCGCACCTCCGGGACACGCTGGGCGACATCGTGGGCTTTTATCGGGCGGCGCCCCGCGTGCGCGCCGAGATGGGGCTGTCTTCGAGCTCGCCGCTCGGTCGTGGCCTGTCGTGCCTCTTCTCCGGCAGCCCCGGCACCGGGAAGACCTTCGCGGCGCAGTGCCTTGCGACCGAGCTCGGGCTGAACCTCTATCGCATCGACCTGAGTCAGGTGGTGTCGAAGTACATCGGAGAGACGGAGAAGGCCCTCGCCCGCGTGTTCGAAGAGGCGGAGGCCGGACACGGCATCTTGCTGTTCGACGAGGCGGACGCCCTGTTCGGCAAGCGCAGCGAGGTGAAGGACGCGCACGATCGGTACGCGAACGTGGAGGTGGCCTATCTGCTCCAGCGCATGGAGTCCTTCGAGGGCATCAGCATCCTGACCACGAACCTCCGCAGCAACATGGACACGGCCTTCTTGCGGCGCCTGCGCTTCGTGCTGGAGTTCCCGATGCCGGACGCCTCGATGCGCGGGTCCCTGTGGCGCAAATCGCTCCCCGCGGAGGAGCGCTGGGCGCCGGGGCTCGATCTGCAGCCGTTCGTGGATCGCTTCCCGCTCGCGGGCGGCAGCATCTTCAACATCGGAGTCTCGGCCGCGCACCTCGCCGCCGCGGAGCCGGAGGGCCTGCTCAAGGTCGGTCACCTCGTCCGCGCGACGCTGCGGGAGCTGGAGAAAGTGGGCCTCGGGCGCTCGAAGGACGACTTCGGCCCGCTCGCGGTCCACCTGCCCGGACACCGGCCCTCGAACGGTCAGGCGCCTGTCTGGGTGAGGGGGCGCGCATGAGCGTCCGCGTGCACATCGACAGCATCTCCGTCCTCGGCCTCGCGGAGGAGGCCGACCCGAAGTCCGTCCAGAAGACGGTGGAGGACGCCCTCCGCAAGCTCGCCGAGCGACTGGCACGTTCGCCCCTCTCGCGCTCCGGCGTGAAGGAAATAGCGATCGAGCGGCTCTCGCTCGACACCTTGCCCGCCGACGAGCTCCTGTCCGAGCGCGGCGCGGAGCGGCTGGCCGACGAGCTGTATTCAAACCTCTTGAAGAGGCACTCATGAGCGACCCCGTCAACTACCTTCGAGGCGCGTTCATCGCCTACGAGCCGGGCGGCTACCCGAACGGCGACAAGCGGGTGATCCCGTTCCGCTTCAACCCCGAGGTGCTGACGCGCGCGTTCCAGGTGGAGCAGGGCAAGAGCGGCTCCGGCACCGAGGGCGCCAAGAAGGGCGGCGGCAAGGGCGAACAAGGCTCCGACGCGGCGAGCGGCACCGTCAAACAGACGCTCACGGTGCAGGTGCGCTTCGACTTCGACGATCGCCTGCAGAGCGCCGAGAACCTCCCGGCCGAGCTCGGCATCCTCCCGGAGGTGAGCGCGCTCGAAGGCCTGCTCTATCCGGCGGAGAGCCCGCAGGACAAGAGCTCCGACGGCAAGGAGCCGGTGAAGGCCCGGAAGCAGCGCCCGACGGTGCTCTTCGTGTGGGGCAAGAAGCGAGTGTTGCCGGTCCGGATCACCGGCATGAACGTCAACGAGACTCGCCACAACCGCGAGCTCAACCCCACCCGCGCCGAGATCGACGTGCAGCTTGAGGTCCTCGGCGATCAGGACGCGAAGGACAACAAGGCCGTGCAGGACGCGCTCTCGTTCACCGCGGGGAAGCGCGCGGAGATGGCCAAGCAGTTCCTCGACACCACCTCTGCTCAGGGGACCAACATCCTGCCGCTCTGAGGCGGAGAAAGGCGCTGATCGTGATCGACAAGACGAGCCGCTACGCGAAGATCGAGACCGTCACCGCCAAGGACGCGCAGGGCGAGGAGGTCACTCTGTTGTCGCTCCGCGAGATCCCGCTCACCACCGGCGTATTCTACCACACGCCGCAGGACGGCGAGCGCCTGGACCACCTCGGTCAACAGTACTTCCGCGACTCCAAGAAATTCTGGCGGATCTGCGACGCGTCGGACGTGCTCGATCCGTTCGACGTGCTGGTCGCGGGGCGCCCCGTCCTCATCCCACCGAGCCGCTGAGGAGCCATGCCGGATCCGCGCCTTCTCGTGTCCGTCGAAGGGGAGCCGCTCGAGCAGAACATGCTCGCGCTGCTCACCCGCATCGAGGTGCGCGAGAGCGACGCCGATCCGACGTTTTTGGCGCTGCGGTTCAACGCGAGCCAGTCGCCGGATGGGGAGTTCTCCCCGCTGGACGAAGGCGTCTTTTTGCCGTCCGCCAAGGTGACAGTCCAGATCGAGGCGCCCGGCGGCACCACGATGCACCTCTTCGCGGGCTTCATCACCCACGTCCGGCCCCATTTCGAGATCGTGGAGTCGAACGCGTACGTGGAGGTGCTCGCGATGGACGCGGCCGTCCTCCTCGCGGCCGAAGAGCGCGTGGAGGCCTATCCCGACCAGACGGACAAGGACGTCGTGGACAAGGTGTTCTCCAGATACCAGATCTCGGTCCAGGGCGACTCCACCGGCACGCGCCACGAGGAGAAGAAGCAGCTCCTCGTGCAGCGGGGCAACGACTGGGATCTGGTGCAGCGGCTCGCCCGGCGGAACGGCTTCGTCTGCTACCTGGAGCCGGATCCGCAGAGCGGCGACGTGAAGGCCTATTTCCGGCCGCGCGCCGTCAAGGACACGCCGCAGCCCGATCTCACCGTCCTGCGCGACGACCCCAATCTGAAATGGCTGGATCTCCAGGTCACGACGAGCGGTCCGGCCAAGGTGAAGGGCGCCGCGATCGACCCCATCGGCAAGCGGATCGTCCGCGCGGACGGCTCCCCGAAGCTGGATCCGCTGGGGGAGAAGCTCCTCGGCGACGATCTGGAGAGCAAGCTCAAGCAAGCGGGCGCGACGGGCTCGGTCGGCCTCCTGCGCGATCCGTCTCCGGCCGAGGCGGCCATCGCGGAAGAGGGCGCCGCCGCGACCGATCGCGCGCAGTTCGCCGTGGAGGCGCGCGGCGAGGTCGACACGACCCTGTACCGCGGGCTCCTCCGCGCGAGGAGGCCAGTGCTCATCAAGGGAGTCGGCCGCATGTTCGCGGGGGTCTATTACGTGCGCGCCGTCCGCACGACCGTCGACGAAGGCTTGATCAGCCAGACCTTCGTGGCCGAGCGCAACGCGCTGGGCCTCTCGGGCAAAGAGGACTTCGGACAGAGCGCCGAGGAGGTGCCGCCGCAATGAAGGTGGAAGAGCTTCTCCGCGTATTCGAGGAACGCTTCGCGCAGCGCTTCTACGGTAAATACGAGGGCGTCGTGACGGACAACGCCGATCCGCTGGAGATCGGCCGGATCCGCGCCAAGGTGCCCGCCGTGCTCGGGGAGGACGTGCCCTCGGGCTGGGCCCTCCCCTGCGCTCCGTACGGCGGCGGCAAGGACCGCGGCTTCCTCTTCACGCCGGAGGTCGGCGACACGGTGTGGATCGAATTCGCCGGCGGCGACCCGAGCCGCCCCATCTGGACAGGCTGCTTCTGGGGCGCCCCGGAGAGCGCGGGAGGGCCGGACGATCTCGGCCAGGAGACGGGCAGTGAAGTGCCCACCTCGGAGGGCACGAAGGCCGGGCCGATGAAGCACATCCTGCGCACCAAGGCCGGACACCGCATCTTCCTGGACGACGACGGGGAGGTGATCGTCGTCGCGCACGGGGGCGACAAGGTCGAGATCCGCCTCACCAAGAGCGGTGAGCTCATCGTCAAGGCCGACAAGATCAAGCTCGGGGACTCCGCGCAAAAGGCGGTGATCCTCGGCGACGACTTCATGCAGCTCTTCAACAGCCACACGCACCCGACGGGCGTCGGTCCTTCGGGGCCGCCCGCGCAGCCGATGCAGTCCAGCCACCTCTCCAAGAAGACCTTCACCGAGTAAGGGCCGGACGATGCCTCTCCTCTTCGACGCGCTCAAGAACCAGCTAGAGAACACGTGGCTCGTGCCCGAGGGCGGCAGTTACCCCGGGAGCGTGAACGAGTCGGCGGATCACTTCGCCACGGCGGTGGTGACGTGGTTCGCGGCGGGGCAGGCCGCGGGGATCCCTTGCATCACGGCGTTCGCGCGGAAGAGCCAGCTCCAGACGGCGGCGGCGGGCGCGCTCGCGGCGCAGTCGGCGCAGGCGGCGGGCACCCAGCTCGCGATGGCCGTGGCCACGTACATGGCCGGACAGGTCTTCTCCGCCGGCCCGGCCACCGGATCTGCCACGTTCCCGGCCGCCGCGAGCGCCGCGGTCTCGCAGATGATCGCGACGTTCTCGGACGTGAACGGCTCCGTCTCGCAGAAGGCGCAGCAGATCGCGGCCGCGTGCACGACGCTCGCCGTCTCCACCATCGTCATCTTTCCGGTCCCGCCCGGCCCCACGCCGGCGCCCGTGAGCTGAAGGAGAAGAGCCGTGTCCGATCGCTTCCTCCAGCATCCGTTCCGGTTCGGCGCGCAGGGCGGCGTGGCCGTCATCGACGATCCGGACAGGCACCTTCGCGACAAGATCCTCGCGGTCCTGTTCACGGCCCCGGGCGAGCGCGTGCACCGCCCCGACTTCGGCGTGGGCCTCAATCGAGCCGTGTTCGACGAGCTCAACGATCTGACCATCGGCGCGCTCGAATTCCGCATCTCGCAGTCGCTCCGGAGGGACATCGGCGACGAGGTTCTCATCGACGCGGTGGACGTGGAGGCGTCGCCCGAGAGCGGCGAGCTGTTCGTCAAGATCGCCTTCCGCCGCCGCACGGATCGCGTGCCGCGCAACCTGGAGGTCAAGCTGTGAGCGGCCCCTGGCTCAAGTGGACGGACCGGAAGGCGTCGACCCTCTTTCAGGGCATCGACTACCTGGAGCTCGTCCTCCTCCCCGACGAGAAGCAGCCCACGCAGGCCAAGCTGATCGTCCACCTCCAGCAGGCCTTCGTCGGCAACGTCTTCACCGACGCGAGCTTCTCCATCACCGGAGGCCTGCGGATCACGGACATCGGCTTCGACATCCTGTCGCAGAACGGCCCGCAGAAGAAGGTGGAGCTCCAGCTCCACGCGATCGGCGACGCGTCGGAATACACACTGTCACTCCTCTCGGGAGGAGGCCTGTCGGTCCACCCGTTCTTCGGCTCGGCGACGTTCGTCTTCACGCTGAGCTGCGAGCGCGGCGACTGTCACCCGCTCGCGGAGGAGCCCCCGCGCGCGCATCGGCCGCGGCCGGCGGTGGATCTGCTCACCAAGGACTACGCCGGCTTCGTGCAGATGTTCGGCGACTGGGTGCGTGTGCGGAACCCCTCGTGGGTGGATCTCTCGCCCGCGTCGCTGGAGAGGACGCTCGTGGAGCTGCTCGCGCACCACGGCGATTTCCTCAGCTACTACCAGGATCGCGTCGCGAACGAGGCCTTCGTCGACACGGCCAGTCAGCGCTACTCGCTGCGACAGCACGCGGCGCTCCTCGGGACGCGCCTGTTCGACGGCACCGCGGCGGAGACGCTCTTGTGCTTTCAGGCGCTGAGCGACGGATACCTCCCCTCCGGACTCGAGGTCACGACCCCCGCGGGCGCCGACGGGACGGACGTGGTGTTCTGGCTGATCGAGCGCGCCCGCGTGCTCGCGTCGCACAGCGTGATCCCGCTCGCGGCGTGGCCGGGCGCGGAGGACGCGGTCGTCGCGTCCGGCTCCACGGAGGTGCTCTTCTGGGGCACCATCGAGAACCTGGTCGTGGGCCAGACTCTGGCCTTCGTGCAGGGCGACTTCTTCGCGAAGAGCCCGCCCGTGGAGCCGCTCCCGCCCGCGCAGGTGGTGCGGATCACGGCGTTCCGGCACGAGCGGCTCCCGGGGTGGACGGCGTCCCCGACGGATCCCGCGCACGCGAACGACTCGGCGGTGACGGTGGTGACGTTCGATCCCCCGCTGTCGTCGGATCTGCGGCCCGCGTGGGGAGCGGCGGACGCGCTGCGCGTGCACGGCAATCTGGGGCGCGCGCGCTTCGGGCGGTCGACGCAGGATCGATTCCCCCGCGCCGAGAGCACGTTCGCGCACGATCGGCAGAGCTTCGTGCTGGAGCAGCGGGCCGGCTTCTCGCACCGACTCCTGCGCGCCGTGCGCCTGTCGAAGGGTCCTGTCGTGTTCGAGGCGACGACGAACGCCGCGGGCCTCACCGTCACCTCCGTGCGGCTGGAGGTGCGGATCGGCTCGGAGGTGTGGCAGCGCCGGGAGCACCTCCACGCTTCGCAGTCCTTCGACAGGCACTTCGTCGCCAGCGCCGACGAGGACGGATCGCTCTGGCTGGAGCTCGGCGACGGCAAGATGGGCCGCGCCGTCGAGGTGTGGAGCGACGACGCCCTGGCGCAGGCTCAATCGGCCGGTCAAGCGATCCCGGACGATCTCCAGATCACGTATCGCGTCGGGGATCCGGTCGCCGGCAACATCGGCGCTGGCATCCTGCAACGCTTCGTCCCGGGGCAAATCGCGGTCGCCGACTTCACCGCGCTCGCCGTCGTCAACGTGCTGCCCGGCACCGGCGGGCGGCGCGCGGAGACGAAGGAGGCGGTGCGGCTGCGCATCCCGGCGTCGCTGCGCCACGGGCCGATCGAGCGCGCGGTCACGCTCGCGGACTACGCGGCCGCCGCCACCACGGTGAAGGGCGTCGGGCGCGCCGCGGCCAAGCTCCTCGGCGGGCCGTTCAACGCGGTGCTCGTCCTCGTCGATGCGGAGGGCCAGGCGGGGCTCACGGAGAGCCTCCGTCAAGAGGTGTACGCGCGCATCGACGCGCTGCGAATGACCGGGCGCGAGCACTTCGTGGAGGCCGCGGAGTACGTGCCTATCGAGGTTCGACTCGGCATCTGCCCCGAGCCCGGCGCGCTGCCTCACCGCGTCCGCGCGGCGGTCCTCGCGGCGCTCCGCCCCGGCACGAGCGCGAACCCCGGCTACTTCCACCCGGACAGGCTCAGCTTCAGCGACGCGCTGGAGGTGGGAGAGCTGCTCGCGTTCGTGCAGCGGATCCCGGGCGTGCGCGCCGTGAAGGCGCTCGCGTTCCGCAAGCTCAAGGTGCACTCCGACCTGGACGTGCTGCCGCGGATCACGCTCGCTCCGACGGAGGTCGCGCGCAACGACGGCGACGACGACCACCCGGACAACGGCAAGCTGAAGGTGCTCGTCGTGGGCCTCGACGCAGGCGTGAAAGAGGATGAATTCGTGATCGAGGAGGTCGCCCCGTGAGCCGCCCGCCGCGCTTCCGAACCGCGTATTCCACGACGAGCTCCCCGCTCCCGGGCCGCCGCGTCCTCGACTATCTGCCGGACGAATTCGCGGACATGCTCGATGAAGAGCGCCGCCTCGCCTCGACGGAGCTCGGGTTTCCGAAGGCCACGACAGAGGGGGATTTCGCCGGCACGCTGATGGAGATCGCCGCGCTCCTCGGCCACACGCTGGGGGCCTATCAGGATCGGTACGCCAACGACGCGTTCCTCGGCACGGCGCGCTCGGCGAAGAGCCTGGTTCGGCACGGCCGGCGCCTCGCGTACGAGCCGGATCCGGGCCTCGCGGCCACGGGATACGCGGTGTTGGTGGTGAAAGAAGGCCTGTCCGGCACCGTGGCGCGCGGCCTCGCGATCGGCTCGGCGCCCGTCGGGGAGAAGAAGGCCCAGGACTACGAGACGCTGGAGGATCTCGCGGTGGACGCCGCGTTCGCCGAGATGTTCCCTGCGGACGCGCTCACGGACGTGCTGCTCCCGCGGACGAGCTTCGCCGTGGAAGGGACGAAGCTCGGCCTGCAACAAGGAGACGTGGTCGTCGTCGACATCGCGGGCCACAAGAGCGCGCACTACGTGGTCGACGCTCCGGTGGAGTCCGCCGGAACAACCACGCTCACGGTGGACCCCGCTCTCGTTTTCCCGATGGGCATCACGGATCCTTCCGGCGCCGTCCTCTGGGGAAAGCCGGCCCACGACGTCCACCTCTTCGGGTGGGACACCCCTTCTTCCACGTTCTCCGACGACGAGCTGCGGGGAGGAAAGGCCCCGAGCACGAACCCGAAGACCGGATACACGATCACCCCGCAAGACGTCGCTCCGGGGGACATCTACGCCGACGCGAACCTCTACCTCGCCGAGGAGATCAAGAAGCCTATCTCCGGCTCGCCGGGCGCGCGGATCGGGACGGGCGGCCTCTCCGCGATCGACATCACGCAAGAGAGCGCGCGGCACGTCACGTTCTCGAAGGCGTCGCACGTCCTCGTCCAGATCCCCAAGGACCCTGCCAATCCAGACGGCGCGAAACAGACGCTCTTCGAAGACTGGCCGGTGGTGTCGCTCGCTCGGACGGTCACGGTCCTCCAGGCCAGCGCGGACGGAAAGGCGCTCGCGCGCAGCGGACAGACGGACATCCGCTCCAGCCGGTGGCTCCTCGGCTTCGCCCTCCGCGCGCCGCTCGTCACCGAGGAGCCGAATCCGGAGTCGATCCCCACGCCGGACAAGACGCCTGTGCGCCTCGCGGGGGACCTCACGGGCCTCACGCCCGGGCGCCTGATCGCGCTGTGCGAGCGGGGCGCCGGAGACTCCGGTCGATGCGAGATCGTGCGGCTCACGTCGGTCTCCTCCGCGGTGTCCGTCGGCGAAGGTCACGGCCCCGCGGGCACCTTCGTGAGCTGGGAGCCCGTCCTGCCGAAGAAGGCCGGCTCGTGGACGTTCGGCGAGCTGCGGCTCCTCGGCAACGTGGCGCCGATCTCCCACGGAAAGACGATGTCGGAGGTGCTCGGCGACTCCGACGGAAGCTCGCCATTCCTCCGGTTCACCCTCAAACTGAAGCCGCTCACGTACCTGCCCGACACGAACGGCGCGCTGCCCGAGCTCGAGATCCGCATCCTGGACGTGCTGTGGACGCGCGTGGTCGACTTCGAGACATCGTCTCCCGACGACCGTCACTACCTCGTTCAGCGCGACGAGACTGGCACCGTCACCGTGCTGTTCGGTGACGGGCAAAAGGGGGCCATTCCGCCGTCCGGAAAGAAGCACATCACGGCCACGTACCGCGTCGGCATCGGCCCCGACGGGGACGCGCCCCAGGGCGCCGTGAGCCGGCTGAAGAAGGCGCACCCGCTCCTCGACCGCGCGTACAACCCGCTCCCGATGGAGGGCGGCGCGGCCCCCTCCGACGCGGAGGACGTGCGCACGCAGTCCACGGGGTTCATTCGCACCTTCGATCGGGCCGTGTCGGTGGAGGATCACCGGCAGCTCGCGTTGCTCTATCCCGGCATCACCAAGGCAAGCTCGGTGTGGACCACGCTCTCGAACGGCGCAGAGGGGGTGTTGGTGGTGGTCGCGAACGCCGACGGAACGGCCTCCAACGCCTCCAAGGTGGAGGATTTCCTCCGCGAGCGCCGCGACAACACCGTGCCTCTGGAGGTCATCGGCCCGCGCCTCGTCGGGCTCGGCGTCTCTTTTTATCTGGAGATCGACCCCGCGTACCTCAAAGAGAACGTGGAGCGCGCCGTCCGCGGCTCCCTCACCGCCGAGACGGAGGGCGAGCTCGGCCTCTTCGCGTTCGCCGCGCGCGATCTCGGACAGGCGGCCTTCCTGAGCGAGGTGTACGAGCGCGTCGAGCGCGCGCCCGGCGTCCGCTTCATCGACGTGCGGCGCTTCGACTCGCTGGAAGAGATCCAGAACGGCAAGTCCCGCGTCGTCGACACCGTGATCGCGCGCCCGTCCGAGGTGCTGGTGCTCGCCCCGCAGGACATCGTCTTCCTTCCGCCGGAGGCCAAGTGAGCGACGACAAACCCACCCTGGATCCGGGCGTCCGCGATCTGGTCGCGGATCTGCTCTATTCGCACCTGCCGGCGCTCTACCGCGTCGCCGACATGGCCGAAGGCGCGAAGGAGCCGCAGAAATCCGCGGCGCCGCGCGGCGTGGAGGAGCTCTACAAGTTCGTGCGCGTGCTCGCCGCCCCCATCGCGCGGACGCGGCAGAACGTGGAGGAGCTGCACGCCGATCTCTTCATCGACAAGGGCGCGGACTGGGTCCTCCCCTATCTCGCCGAGATGATCGGAATGCGCCTTGTGTTCCCCGACGCCCCGTCGAACCGGCGCGACGTGCGCGGGACCGTGGGCTGGCGCCGGCGCAAGGGCACGCCCGCGATGCTCCAGGAGATGGCGAGCGACCTCTCGGGGCAGATGGCGGTCACGGAGGAGGGGTGGAAGCGCATCCTCCTCGCGCAGGATCTGAACATGCGCCGGCCCGAGCGCACCATCGCGCTCCTCCGCCCCGCGGTGATCGCCGAGCGCGCCACGGGCCCGCTCGACGCCTCGTTCCACAGCGTGGATCCGCGGCGAATCAGCCCCTTCACCGGCATCTACCACCCGAAGCACGTCGCGCACTGGTGGTATCCAACGCAGCTGTTCCCGCTCCACAACGGGACCGCGTTCGAGCGGACTCTGTATGACGCGGGCGAGCCGGCGGTCGATTACCGCTTCGCGTTCCATCCGCAGGGGGCCGAGGCCGCGCTCCGCCTGCGCCGCGCGACCACGGACGACCCGCTGGCCACCGATCGCGTGCCGCCGCTGCATTTCGCGGCGCGGCCGGGCGACTACTTCGATCAGAGCGGGGCGGCCGGCGCCGAGGACGGGACGTCGAACGAGGACGGCGCGTCCGACGCGCGGTTCACGGTGCGCTTCCTCGGGCTCCCTGCGGCGGTCGCGGCGCCCGTGAAGGAGCCGCGCGCCCCGAGCCAGCTCCCCGCGGACGCCGCGCTCGCCTCCGGGAAATGCGATGTGCTGCTGCTCGCGCACACGGCGGAGCGGCTGACAGCGCCTGTCCGCGTCGACGTGATGGCGGTGCCGCTGACAGGCGTGGACGCCAACGTCCCGAACACGGCAGCAGCGGTGTCGCGCGGCCACATCGAGATCCGCCCCGGCGGCGGCGTCGCGACGATCGGCTCCGGCGCCGCGGTCCCCGGCCCGTTCGCGGTGATGCTGCGGCTCACGGTCCCGAGCGGAGCGGGCTATTTCCCCGGCGCCACGATCGAGATCGCGTGCCAGTCGAACGAAGCCGCACTGCCTTGTTCGGACGCGCGGCTCGCGACCATGGGGTTTTTGTCCGGCGCCCTCGCGGTGGAGTTGCCGGCCACGTGGATCGCCACCGAAAGGTGGCTGTTCGTGGCGGCCGACGGGAGCACGTTCGACGCGGATCCCCCGGGAACGAAGCTCACGAAGACGCTCGCCGGACTGCGCGTGCCGGGAGAGGTCCTGTCCGTGGGCCCGGGCCCCGCGTGGCCGCCGCTGCCGCTCCGCGCGGAGCCGGAGATGTTCCGCGGCGTCCCGGCGGCGCTCGCGCGCGGCCCCGTGGTCGTGCATCAGCCGCGCGCGCTCGACGTCTCGGGCGCGCCCGCTCCCGTCGGCAACGCCGTGGACGTGCGCCTCGTCTTCGCGGCCCACATCTTCGATCCCGACGCGAACCAGAAGCTGGATCGCCCGTTCTTGCGGCTCGAATGGAAGGGGCCCGACGCCACGGGGGCGACCACGTTCTCGGCCCGGCGAAAGGACGGCACGCCCGTCGCGAACGTCGGCGAGCTGCGCGCAGCGTGGCAGTCCATCGCGGAGGCCGCCGCGCTCTCGCCCGACGACGTGGAGCTCCGCGTACGCCTGGAGTCGAGCGCGCTCGACGTGCTTCTGCCGCCCTGCGAGGTGGCGTTCACCTCCGATCGCGGAGAGTCGGTGTTGATCCATCTCCCCGCGTTGAGGACGAAGGCCGGCGTCCCCGCGCCGTGGACCTCTCCGGGGCAGCGCGCGAGCGACATCGTGTCGGTGAGCGTCGACGGCTCCACGTTCTGGGCCGGGACGCTCCAGGTCGCGCGCCTGTCCGCGGGCCCGATCCTGCCGCTGCGCGAGGCGAAGACGCTCCGTCGCCGGCAGGTCCGACAGCGCACGTTGTGCTGGTGGAAGAACGAAGATCCCGCGAGCCCTCAAGTCGGCCTCGCCACTCCCAAAGGCTATCTGGACATCGACCCGACGCACGGGCTCTTCGCGTTCGCGGCGAGCGAGCCGGCGCCGACTGCCACGCTCGCGTCCGTCGTCTCGCCGACCGCGGGGTGGCCCGCGGCGCCCGTCACGGTGGATTTCCTGGAGGGTTATTCGTACTCCATCGGCGCCCGTCCCGACGCGCGCGAGCCCGTCCTCGGCGCGGAGCTCCCGGAGCCGACGCGCGTGGTCACAGGCGGCGGCTCGCTGCACGCGGACGCGCCCGTCCTGCTCCAGGGACTGCCACGTTACGCGACGCTCGGCGCGGCGCTCCAGGCGATTGACAGCGATCCTCACGCGGCCGCCCACGAGGTGGTGCAGATCGAAGACAGCGCGACGTACAGCGAGCCGAGCCTTCTTTTCCCGAAGAATACGAAGGTCAAACAGCTCACGATCCAGGCCGCGGAGCTGGAGCGCCCGGTGCTGGTGCTGCGGGCCGACTGGAAGCCCGCCGGCGCGCTCACGTACGACGCGATCACGCTGCGAGGGCTGGTCCTCCAGGCGACCACGTTCTCCGGCGCCCCGCCCGTGCCGTCCACCGCGGCGATCCAGCTGCCGCCCGCGAAGGCGGTCCATTTGCAGCTCTGCTCCGCCGCGCACGCGCGGGACCTGTGGAGCTTCACCTCGGTGTCCGGCGCGGACACGAACATCGAGATCTTCCGCTGCCTCACGGGGAAGCTCTCCGTGAGCGGCGCCTCCAGCGTCGTGATCACCGAGAGCGTGATCGACGCGGCGAACGGTCCCGCGGTGATCGCGATCGACAGCGAGGTCCGCTTCGATCGATGCACGGTGGCGGCCGACCGCGCGGACCTCGCCGGGGCCTTCGCTGTCGACGTGCGCGTGATGGAATGCAGTGAGAGCCTGTTCACCGAGCTGGCCCGGGCGCGCGACCGATTCCACGGCTGCGTGCGCTACAGCCGCGTGGAGCCCGAGAGCGAGCTGCCGCGCCGACACCGGGTCACCGAGGACGTGGCCCTCTTCGTGACGCGGGATCGATCGGATCCGGCGCATTATCGCCTCGCCGACGCGTGCCCGCGCACCGTGTCGCGCGGCGCGGAGGACGGCTCGGAGATGGGCGCCTTCCACGGAGCCCGCCTCGCGCAGCGCGGAGACGCCCTGTTCACGAGGCTAGTCGAGTACACGCCCGCCGGCCTGTCCACAGGCCTGCTGCGGCTGGATTGAGCGTGAGCCCGTTGCGAACGAGTAGGAAGAGCTCGAGAGGACAACCATGAAAGGCGATTTCACGAGAGGCCACCTGCCCGACAAGAAGCGCGGAGAGAAGTACCGCCGCGTGCTCCTTCAGGAAGGTCGACTCGTCACCGACAGCGACGTGGCCGCGGGCGTCGACGCGATCGACACGCTTCTCCGCGACCTCGGCGCCGACCTCGGTTGTCAGACGGGCAGTCCGAACCTCGGATACCTGGTGACGCCGGGCCCGCTCCTCGCCCTGTTCGAGACGCTGGACGGCGTGGATCTCCCGGCGCCCGGCGGAGACTTCAAGGCGTACCGGGACTACGAGGCGAAGCTCCAGGAGCGGTTCCCGTCGATCTACATCGGCGCGCAGGCCGCGGCCGGGACCGTGAAGATCGCCGGGCGGCGCTCGCTCGCGGCCGGGGCGTATTCGCAGCTCCGATTCTGGGTCAAAGGCACGGCCCAGCTCGCGGTCAAGATCGAGGGCGTCCCCGCGCTGCCGATCGTCGCGACCGACGCGACGAAGTTCGCGCCGTACGACGTCGCGATCCCGGGCGGCCCCACGAGCTACCAGAACATCGAGATCGGCTTCGATTCGCCGGGCGCCGGGAACGAGGCCTGGATCGCCCTGATCGAGGGCGTGGAGCCGGCGCAGACCGCCCCGCATTTCTGGTTCACGCGCGGCCGCTACTACCTCCGTGGGCTCGGGGTGGAGTCGGCGGAAGACGGCCAGTATTCAGAGGCGACGTTCCCCCACTCCAAGGGCTTCGAGGAGGTGCCGGTGGAGCCCGCGCCGGGCGGCTACCTCGTGGCCTATCTGGAGGGCTGGGAGCGGCTCGTCACGCGCATCGAGGACGCCGGCATCCTGGAGCAGGCGCTCGGCGGCGCGCTCGACACCACCGTGCGCTCGAAGGCGGTCGGACAGGTCAAGGTCGCGCTCTTCAAGGACGGCGATCCGGGCACGGATGCGGCCGAGGTGCCCGCGGCGTTCGCGAACGTCGATGTCGGGACTGGCAAGCTCCAGGTCACCACGAAGGTGACGGTCGAGAACCTCGATCCTTGCGCGATCCCGGAGACCGGCGGCTACACCGGCGCGGACAACCGCCTTTATCGGTTCGAGGTGCACACCGGCGGTGATCTCGGCGACGCGGATTTCAAGTGGTCCAAGAACAACGGGGCGGACGCCTTCGCGGTCACGGGCGCGTCCAGCGATTTCCTCACGATGGCCGCCGGGGCCCAGATCCGCGACGGCGATCTGGTGGAGCTCCTCACCGAGACGGACGATCTCGGCGACGCCGCCGGGGGAAACGCGACGATCTCGCTCGCCGCGCCGAAGTTCCGGCCGTCCACGCGGCGGGTCGGCAAGCTCTTCTACGCCGAGACGACGGCCACCTCCGGCCAGATCAAGCTGCGTGATCTCGACACCAAGCTGTCCACCAGCGTCCCCGCCGATTTCGTGACCCACGACCCGAAGCGGGGCGCTCGCTACGTGCGCGTGTGGCACGGCCGGCTCGTGACGCAGCACGAACCGGGAAACCCGCCGGGGCCGACCACCGATTTCGACATCGGCGATGGAATCCACGTCAAGCTCTCGGGCGCGGACTTCCGGCCAGGCGATTACTGGCAGCACGAGGCGCGCAAGCTCAAGGACAACGACAACGGCCCGAACGTCAATCAGCCGCGCGGACCCGACGGGCCAGAGCGCCTGTTCGCGCCGCTCGCGCTCTTGTCGCTCGTGAACGCCGGCTCCCCGCTCACGCTGGTCCGCTGGTACGATCATCAGTATTCGGCCATCTGCGAGCTCAACGCCGACGACATCGCCTACGACGGCGTCAAGGTCGGCACCCCGGCCGACACCGTGCAAGAGGCGCTGGACGAGCTCTATCTGCGGGAGCAGGGCGGCTGCTGCGACGTCTCTTTGAGCCCGAGCAAGACCCCGGGAGACGACACGCCCCGCATCCAGAAGGTGCTGGACACCCTCGACCACGGAGGGACGCTGTGCCTCCGACAGGGGGTGTACGACATCGCGGGCTCGCTCACGTTCGGGGGCAGGCGCATCACGATCGCGGGCTGCCCCGGGGCGACGCTGGTCGGCCGCGGCAAGGTGCCAGTCTTCGTGATCTCGGGGGAGGCGCAGCTCACCCTGCGCGATCTGCTCGTCGTCGTGCGGGACGGCAAATCCCCGGTGGCGCAGCTCGATCTGCCGTTCTCGGGCTCCGGCGAGGAGGAGGGCGGCAACACCCCGATCCCGCTGCTCTCGCTGGTGCGCACGACGCTCGTCCACGCGGGAGACAACGGCCCGGCCGTGCAGGTCGGCTCGCCCGGAATCGCGAAGATCGACCCGCAAAAGCCGGATCCGCTCTACTTGTATTCCTTGGCCAGCTTCGGGGCCGTCGTCCAGGCGGAGGACTCCACTCTCCTCGCGTGGTCGGGGATCCTGGCGGAGCACCTGGACACGCTGACCTTGAACCGCTCGCTCATCGTGTTCGGCGCGTACGGCGTCGGCGTGATGACGGTGGAAGGCGTCCAGCTCTCGGGCTCCACGATCCAGGGCTGGCTCCGCGCCGACTGGAACCCGTTCCAGCTCATCCGCGACGTGGACCCGCCCAACCTGGAGTGGGCCGTGTCGAAGACGCTGGAGCAGGGCGCAGGCGGTTATCCGGCGCCCGGGACCATCGCGCTCCTCGCCGGCGAGATGCGCTGGCGCGGCAGCTCGATCGAAGACTCCTCCCTCGGCGGAGGCGCGGCGCTCTACGCGGGCTGGGCGACGGACCTCCATTCGCGCGGGTCGACGTACCTGGGCGTGTCGGGGCCGGCGGTCCGGATGGACGCCCACTACCAGGCGCGCTTCGTCGCCGACGAGATCCGCGGCGACGCGAGCGTGGGATTCTGGGCGCCCTGGCACACGAGCGGCCTGGAGATCACGGAGTGCTCGATCATCGCCTCGATCGGCGTCCTCTTCGCAGCCACGGTCGACGGAGAAATCCTGCCGGACGGGGTCGACGCCTACTCGGCGATCTACGGGGCGCGCCTCCACGGGAACGAGATCAACTGCTGGAGCCGCGGGATCTCCTTCGGGCCCGCCATCCCGGAGCAGGAGGAGAGTCACCCTCCCTTCGTGACCATCGAGCGCGTGGAGGTGACCTCGAACACCTGGCCCTGGTACTCGCAAGTGGGCATCTCGTGCACGGTCGCGGATCCCCCGTCCTGGAACGGCGAGGAGGTGCGCACTCCTCGTATCCTGATCGCGCAGAACCGCGTGGACGCCGGCGTCGGGATCCTCGCGGTGGGCAACGACGTGGTCGCGCGCGAGAACGCGATCCACGCCACGTATCGCATCTGGAACGGGAGCACGATCCTCGGATTCCCCCTGCTCTCGGCCACGCGGATCGGCGTCTATCTGACCGACGGCGGGCGCGCGGTCGTCGCGGGCAACGTGGTCAATCTGGATCCGAGCCAGTCGGAGGACGAGGGCCGGAGCATCGGCGTCTTGCTCCACGAGGTGTGGAGCGAAGGCGAGCGAGACGACAACGTCGTTCGCGACAACAAGCTCGTGGCCACGCAGCCGCTCTGGGTGCCTCCCGGGGTGACGGGGGCCGGCACGCACGGGCTCACCGTGGAGGGCAATCGCATGGAGGGCTTCCGCGCCGGGCTGATCCAGGTCTACGAGAGCGTGGTCCGCGGAAACACCTGCTTCTGCGAGCTCCGGTTGACGGCGAGCAGCGACAACGTGGTGTCGGCCAACAAGGTGACCCCGCCGCTCGACGGGCACCTCGGGCTGATCATCCGCAGCGCCGGCGGGACGTGGCAAGTCGAGGACAACCGGGTGGGCGGCGTCCTCTTGATTCAGCCGGAGATGGTGCCGTACTCGCCGGACGCCGACAAATACAAGGCGTTCATCGAGCTGATCCTGTTCTGGCAAGATCCGCAGAACGGCGGCGCGAGCGGCAGCATCAACTTCCAGACCGCGCAGGCGCTCTTCAACTGGTACCTGGCGACTCTGGGCCTCGCGTCGATCAACAAGGAGCTGGAATACGCGGTTCAAGTGGAGGGCAACTGGGCGTCTCGCGATCTCGTGGTGGGCAGTCCGACCACGTCCTTCACGACGACGACAGGCACGTACCAGCCCGCGCTCGCGGACATCCAGTCGGCCGTGCAGATCGTCGGCAACCGGGCCGACGGCGGCCTCGTCACCAACGCGTACGCCAGGCTGGTGTTCGCGCACAACTTCGCCCAAGCCTACAACGCGTCTGGCTGGAGCCAGGTCGGCCCGATCACGTCGCCCAACTTCGACGCGCCCTGAGAGAGGAGAGCCCCTGTGCGATCTACCCCCAAGATGATGAAGGCGCCGACGCTGCCGACGCCGAACCGATCCCAGCGAGCGCCCAACGACCGAGACGAGCCGGCGAAGGCCGTGAAGGTCGCCATCGAAGATCTCGCGGCGCGGGCGAAGAAGATCCAGGAGGACCTGCGCTCGCCGAAGTACGAGCAGGTGTGGAAGGTCGCGGCCGACCTCATCCACGAGCTCGCCGATTCGGCCCGCTCGAAAAAAACGGTGGTCGCCGCGCCTCCCGCAGCGGCGCCTCCCGCAGCGGCGCCCCCCGCAGCGGCGCCCCCCGCAGCGGCGCCTCCCGTGGCGGCGTCCCCTGCGGCGGCGCCTCCCGTGGCCGCGCACCCGCCGGTGCGCCCCGTCCCGATCGCCGTGGATACGAAGAACGCGGCCGCCGAGGAGCAAGAGCGATTGAAGAGGATCGAAGCGAACGAGGCAGAGGCGATCGACCGCTTGAAGACGGAGTCGATGAGCGCGCACCGGGCGGCGGACGCGCGCACTGCCAAGCTGGAGCGGCGACGAAAGGCGCTCACGGTGTACCTGGAGGCCCGAGAGAAGGGGTTCGGAGGCCCGAACGCGCCGACCCGCGTGCGGAGAGGCTGACGGGTCGTGGGACAGCCGGCCGCCAAGACGCAAGCGCCCTCTGCGGCGACCGTCACGGCGCCCGCCTCGCGGGCCGCTGAGCCCGCAGCTGCGTCCACGGCCTCGGAGCCGAGCTTCTCCGGCGGCAGCCCGCTCGTCCCGTCCACGCGGACGCGCATGGAGAGCGCGTTCGGCCGCTCTTTCGAGGGCGTTCGCGTCCACACCGACGCTCGCGCCGCCTCCTTCGCGAATGACCACCAGGCCGAGGCGGTCACCACCGGACAAGACATCGCGTTCGGCCACTCTCGGTACCGGCCCGGGACGGAGGGCGGCGATCGCCTCCTCGCGCACGAGCTCGCGCACGTCGTGCAACAGGGCGGCGTCGCGCACGGACCGCCCCGGGCGAAGAGCGAGGTCTCCACCCCCAACGAGCCGGCCGAAATGCAGGCCGACGCCGCGGCCGGAAGGGTGATGTCCGGACAGCCCGCCTCCGTGACCGAGGGTGGATATGCCTGGTCGACGCGCAATCGACTGATGCGAAAGGCGCTGTCGGGCGCGGGCGCGCCGAGCCCGACGGTGGCTGTCCCGACTCCGCAGCACGCCGCGGAGACCGCGAGTCCGACCGAGGCGAAGCCGGCCAACGACACGACCTCCGTTGGCCCCGAGGTCACGGGCGGCCCCCCGGCGAAGAAGCGAAAGAAGCCGGAAGAGGCGGCGTTCGAGGACAAGGCTGCGGCGAAGGGCGCCGCCCCGAGCGCGGAGAAGGCGGCCGCGACTGGCGCCGTCGCAGGCGCGGAGAAGTCGACCGCGACTGGCACCGTCGCAGGCGCGGAGAAGGCGGCCGCGACTGGCACCGTCACAGGCGCGGAGAAGGCGGCCGCGACTGGCACCGTCGCAGGCGGGGGGAAAGAAGCCCTCGCGAAGGACGTGGCCGGCCCGGACGCGGCGAAGCGTGAGGGCGAGAGCGGGGCCGCGGGCGTCGCCAAGGGCCGCGAGCCTCGCGGCGGCACCCTCGTGGGCAAGCTCGTGGCGCAGTCGCTCCGCGCGAAGGACGCCGCGGCCGCGGACAAACCGGGCCTGTCCGTCGGAGCGAAAGAGGCGCTGCGCGAAGGCGCGGAGCCGGACCGGAAGCCCGAGGACGCCGGCGCAAAGACCGGCGCTGCCGGCGCCAAGGCCGATGTCGCGCAGGCCAAGGAGCCGGCGACCACGGATGGCAAAGCGGCGGCCGCTCCCGTCGATCTCGCGGCGAAACCGGGCGAGGCAAAGGGCCCCTCGGAGGGCGAGGGCGCCGCGGCCAAGAAGACCAACGAGCCAGTCGGCGCCCCCGGACAGCCCGTCGAGGGCGCGCCCGGAAAAGACCAGAAGGGCAAGGCGGAGGCCGGAGCGCCCGGAAAAGAGCAGAAGGCCGGAGAGAAAGGCAAGGACGAGAAGGCCAAAGGCGACAAGGCCTCTCCGGAAGGCGAAGCTCCCGGCGCCGCGGCGGAGGGCGCGGGCCCCGGCGCGAAGAACGAGAAGCTCGCGGGCGCGCAGAAGCTCCCGACTCCCGAACAGCTCGCGGGCGAGAAGGGCGCAGGCGGAGAGAAGGCCAAGGGCGGTGATCCCGGCGCCGAGGCCGCGGGAGAGGCCAACGCGAAACAAGGTGTATCCGGGGAGGCCCAGAAGGGCCTCGAAGGCGCCAATGAAAAGGGCCCCGCGCAGGCGACCCCGGCCGCGGCCGAGCGCGAGCCCGCGGGCGGCGCAGGCGGTGGCGGTGGCGGCGGTGGTGGCGGCGCTTCGGCCGGAGGTGGCGAGGACGGAGGCGGCGGTGAAGGCGGCGGCTCCCCCGAGGCGCAGGCCACCGAGGACAAGGTCGAAGAGAAGAAGCCGGACGAAGAGAAGCAGGCCGAAGCCCAGCAAGATCAGGAGCAGGCCGCCGCCGAGGGCGGTGGTGGCGGCGGCGAAGGCGGCGAGGCAGCCGAAGGCGGCGGCGGTGGTGGCGGCGGAGGCGCCGAACCTGAAGCCGACGCGGGTGGTGGCGGCGGCGGTGGCGGTGGCGGTGCCGAGTCCCCGAGCGCAGAGGCCGCAGCCCCCGAGGCCGCAGCCCCCGAAGGCGCCGCCCCCGAGGCAGCGAGCGCCGAGGCCGCGGGTGGCGGCGATGGAGCGGGGCCCGCCGCGGAGGCCCCGGCGGAGGCCCCTGCCCCGGAGCCCGCGAGCGACGAAGCCCAGGCCCCCAAGACGCCGGCCGAGGAGAAGGTCCACGCCGAGCAAGCGCCCGCCGTGGCCGAAGCGAAACAGGACGCCACCGAACAGAAGCAGTCCGAAGAGGAGCAGGCGCACGACGAGGAGCAGCCCCCGGAGGCCGCCGGTCCGGAGGAGGGCCAGCTCTCCCCGGCCGAGAAGGATACAGCCAGTGCGTCCGTGAGCGAGGACGCGGGCGGCGGCGGCGCTCCGGCCGGCGGAGGCGGCGGCGGAGGCGGCGCGATCGCGGAGAAGCCGGCGCCTGCCGCTCCCGACGTGTCGGCCTCGGAGCCGAAGGCGGCGATGGGCTCCCTCAAGGGTCAAGCGCCGATGGCCATTCAGGGCGCGCTCGGAGGCGTCAACAAGGCAGTCTCCAAGAGCGTCGGAGATCGCAAGGACGAGCTCGCGGCGAACCCTCCCACGCGCGCGGCTTCGTCGGGGATGCCCGGGAAAAACGGCCCGACGCAGCTCGACAAGGAGGGCGGCGACAACGGCGGAGAGAAGGCCGAGAAGGTGGAAGAGGGCCCCGCGGTGGAGACGCCGGCGCCCGAGGCCACGCCCGACGCGCCGCCGCCCGCGGTGAGCAACGTCTCCGCGCCCGCGACGAGCGGCGGCGGCGAAGGCGAGATGTCGGAGCAAGACGCGGATCGCATGGGCTCCGCGATCGAGGAGATGCCCACGACCGATCCGGAGGTGTCCACGAGCGCGGGTCCGCCGCCGACCGTGGCGCTCGAGGGCAACGCCGATCCGGCGCAGGTGACGGCCCAGCGCGCCAAGATGGATAAGAGCATCACGGCCGCGCACGAAGAGGGCAAGGCCGATGTCCAGAAGCCCATGGGGGAGAACGAGATCGCCCCCCAGGCGACCGACGAGACGCTGACGGCGAAGGTCCCCGGCGGAGGCGGCGGCGCGGGCGGCGCGGCGCCCGGCGGAGAGGGCGGCGGCGCGGATCAGGAGACCGCGTCGATCATCGCGCACGAGAAGAGCCAGGGAGAGATCGACTCTGCGGTCGACAAGGGCCAGAGTGACATGGCCGCGGAGGAGGCCAAAGAGCAGGAGTCCTCCGACGCCGAGAAGAAGCGCACCGAGGAGGAGGCCGCGAAGGCCGAGTCGGACGCCGCCGCCGAGCAGGAGAGCGAGAAGGCCTCGGCGCAGTCGGAGGTCGCGAAGCAGCGCGGCGACTGGAGCGACGAGCAGCAGGCCGCCGTCGACAAGAGCAACACCGACGCGGACGACAAGCAGAAAGAGGCCGACGAGAAGGTCGAGACCGAGAAGACCCAGGCCGACGAAGGCGCAGATCGGGAGATCAGCTCCGGCGAGCAGAAGGCCGAGCGAGAGAAGGAAGCCGGCGAGCAGAAGGCCGACCGAGAGAAGGAGAAAGGAAAGGAGGAGTCGAGCGGCTTCTTCGGCTGGCTGGCGTCGAAGGCGAAGGCGCTCTTCAACAAGATCAAAGAGGCCGTGAAGGCCGTGATGAAGGCCCTCCGCGAGGCGGTGAAGGCCGTCATCGAGGCCGCGAAGAAGGCGGCTGTCGCGATCATCGAGAAGGCGCGACAGGCGATCGTGGCGGCGATCCGGGCGGCGGGCGATTTCCTGATCGCGATCAGCGATGTCGCGCTGGCGGCGTTCCCCGAGCTGAAGGCCAAATTCCAGAGCGCGGTCCGGCAGACGGTGCAGGACGCGGAGGACACGGTCAACAAGATCGCCGACGGCCTCAAGAAGGCGGTGACGGCGCTGCTCGACGCGCTCGGCGACTTCCTGGACAAGGCGCTCGGCCTCCTGGAGAAGGCGCTGCTCGCGGCGGTGGATTTCGTCGCGACGGTGGTCGACAAGGTCATCAAGGCGGCGGAGGCGATCGCGAAGGTGTTCGGCACGTTCATCGTGCTGATCAAGGACATCGCGGCGGGCCCGGGACAGTGGATCTCGAACCTCGGCTCTTCGGTCGTCGACGGCGTCAAGAACCACCTCGTGAAGGCCATGAAGTCGGCCATCAGCGAGTGGTTCAAGAGCAAGGTCGAGGAGGTGCTGGGCATCCCGATCGACCTCATGAAGGCGCTCTTCAAGGGCGGATTCAACCTCTCGATGATCGGGAAGATGGCCTGGGAGGCGCTGAAGACGGCCATTCCCGGCATCCTGATTCAGCTCTTGATCGAGAAGCTGGTGGCGATGGTGGTGCCCGCCGCCGGCGCGGTGATGGCGATCATCGAGGGAGTCCAGGCCGCGTGGGGCGCGATCAGCCGGATCATCGCGGCGATCGACGCCTTCCTGACGTTCCTGAAGGCGGTGAAGGGCGGCAACGCAGGCCCGCAGTTCGCGACGGCCGTCGCCGCGGGCGCCGTGGCGGTGATCGACTTCGTGGCCAACTGGCTGTTGAAGCGCCTGATGAAGCCGGCAAAGAAGGTGTCCGGCAAGCTCGCGGCGATCGCCAAGAAGATCCTCGCGAAGATCAAGAAGGCGCTCAAGAAGGTCGGCAAGAAGCTCAAGAAGTTCTTCAAGAAGGTCGGCAAGAAGCTCGGCAAGCTGAAGGAGAAGATCTTCGGCAAGAAGAAGGGGAAGAAGAAGGACAAGAAGAAGAAGGACAAAGACAAGGACAAGGCGAAGAAGAAGCAGGAGCGCCTCGACAAGGCCGTCGACGCGATCAAGCCGGCGCTGAGCAGCACTCTGTCGGGCGGCATCGGCAAGCTCATCCTGAAGGCGAAGCTGCTCTACTGGCGTCTTCGATACCGATTGTCCCGACTGGCCCTGCTGCCGGATGGAACGGTGGAGGCCACCGTCAATCCGAAGAAGCCAGTCCTCACGACCAAGCAACTGGAGAACATCGGGGCCAAGCTCGAGCCCATCCTGGTCGCCGTGGAAGAGCAGTTCCTCGCGGAGTGGGACGAGGATCGACCCGACGAAGATCAAGAGGCCTTCGACGACGCCGTGGACGCGCTCGGCAAGGGGAAGAAGCGAGAGGCGCTCGGGTTGAATCCCTTTGATCAGATCCTGCTTCTCCGCGGCATCGAGAACGGCAGCATCAAGGTCAAGAAGCAGCGGGGGAAGAGCAAGCCGAACATCATCCCAGGAGAGGGTGACTACAGCGTCACGCTCAAGAACAAGGGAAATCTGAACGAGTTCGTGGAGCCCGGACTGTCGACCTACGAGAAGATGCTGGCCCAGTTCAAGAAGGATCCGGAAGGGTTCTTCGACAAGAAGGGCGACCGGCTCAAGGGGCTCGTTGGCGGGATCGAGACGGCCCGAGCCCCCGGCATGCTCCCCACCAGTCAAGTCTCGAAGGGGCTGGTCGACGCGGGAGTTCTGTCCCAGTCGGACAGCCTCCTCAAGCATCCTCTCGCCACCGAAAAGTCGAGCATCGCGGCGGAGCCTCTGCGCGGGAAGGAAGGCAAGAAGCGGTCGAAGGCCGAGAAGAAGAAGATCGACGCCGCGACGAGCTTCCGTCATCAGCGGATCGCTCAGATCTTCGTGTCGCTCAGGCAAGTGCTGAAGGGGAAGAAGAAGACCGATCTTCTGGCCGGTGACGATCAGAGCAAGGCGTTGGCGCGCCTCGCGGAGTCATTCGATAAGTGGCTGAAGGCCGCTTTCCCGATCGGCAAGCACAAGAAGTCGGACGCGAAGAAAGTGGCGGCTGCGTTGCGCTCGCTCAAGGCGAGGCTCCTTGTCTTCATGAGGACCTTCAGGTAACCAATCGGCCATGGGCACGAAGACGAGCATGTTGCGCAGCGACTCGGACGCGGAAGGCCTCCTCCTCAAAGCAGGCGAGGCATTGAAAGCGGTCGAGGGCGCGCAGGGACACAAATACGTCTATCTGGGGCCGAAAGAGGCCCAGCCCGGCACCGTCGCGCACACGTGGACGGACATGCGGCACGGCGTCATGGTGATGTTGGGGATCGACGGCCAGATCCCCGCACGCTACCTCGTCGTTCAGAGTCGCGACGACGCGAGCGCGGAGCGCGTCTCCCAGCTCCTGGCCGAGAAGCTCCCCGTCCTTTCGCGGGACGCCCTGCTCTCGGAGGCGCGTGACCTCGAAAAGGACCCGGGCGCCATTCTTCGCCTCGCCATGGGCACGGCCGACGAAGAGGACCCCACGGACGTCAACGGCCTTCTGGTCGGCGCGCTCGGCAGCGCGAACGCCCGCGTGCGCGCGAACGCCGCGATGGGAGCCACGTTCAGTCGATCCTCGAGCCTGGTCAAGCCGCTCAAGACGGCCCTGAAGACCGAGAAAGAGGCCGGGGTGAAGCGATTGCTCAAGGCCGCCGTCGAGGTCTGTTCGGACTGACCTAGATCGCGCGCCCCGGGCAGAGGATGTGGTTCGGATCGAAACAAGCCTTGATCCGCCGCATCATCTCGCGCTCCGCCGCGCCGACCGCGCGCGTCAGATAATCCACCTTGAGCGAGCCCACGCCGTGCTCTCCGGTGATGGTGCCGCCCAGGGACAGCGCCGCGAGGAGGATCTCGTCGAACGCGGCGAACGCGCGGCCCCGAGAGGCCTCGTCCTTGCCGTCGAACACGATCGTCGGGTGGAGGTTGCCGTCCCCGGCGTGGCCGAACGTGCCAATCACGAGATCGTGCCGCCTCGCGATCTCCGCGACGTGATCCATCATCGTGGGGATCTTCGGCATCGGCACCGCGACGTCGTCGAGCAGCGTGGTGCCGAGTCGCTCCAGCGCCGGAAGCGCCATCCGCCGCGCCTGCAAGAGCAGCTTGCCCTCCGCGGGATCGTCGGTGCGCATCGCGTCCCGCGCGCCTCGTTCGCGGCAGATCGACTCGCACGCTCCGATCGCGATCGCCGCGTCGCTCCCGTCGCTCTGCACGATCACGAGCGCCTCCGCGGACGTGTCGAGATCGAGCCGCGCCACGTCCTCCACCGCGCGCACCGTCGTCCGGTCCATCACCTCGATCATCGAGAGCTGCGCGGCCGCGTCCATCGCGACGATCGCCTCTCCCGCGCGCGCGAGCGAGTCGAAGAACGCGACCAGCGTGGACGCCGGGCGCGGCGCGCGCAGGAGGCGCACCGTGGCCTCCACGATGACGCCGAGCGTGCCCTCGGATCCGACGAACAGACGCGTCAAATCGAGCCCCGCGACGTTCTTCTTCGGGAGGCCGCCCGTCGCGAGGATCGAGCCGTCGGGCAGCGCGACCTTCAGCGCCGCCACGTGATCGCCGGTGACGCCGTACTTCACGCAGCACGCGCCGCCCGCGTTCGTCGCGATGTTGCCGCCGATCGTGGAGATGTCGCGGCTCGCCGGGTCCGGCGCGTAGAAGAGGCCGAGCGCCGCCGCCTCCGCCGCGAGGACGCCGTTCACGACGCCGGGCTCCACCACCGCGGTCCGCGTGGCCGGATCGATGCGCACGATGCGATCGAGCGCCGCCACCGACAGCACGATGCACCCGTCGATCGCGTTCGCGCCGCCCGCGAGCCCGGTGCCCGCCGCGCGCGTCACGACCGGGATCCGCCGCTCGTTCGCGAACCGCAGCGCCGCGACCACGTGCTCCACCGACCGCGCTCGCACGAGCGCCGACGCGACGCCCGCGGGCGCGAGCGGCGCCTGATCCCGCGCGAACGACGCGAGCACGTCCGCGTCCGTCGTGACCACGTCCGCGCCGAGGACCGCGACGAGGGCGTCTGTCCAAGCCGCGCTCACGAGCCGCCTCCGTGGACGGGAGAGGTCACGAAGCCGGGTTCTCCGCACGGGCGAGCCACATCGCGCACGGAGGTGGCTTATCACTTCGACTGACACTCTGACAAGTCGGGCGCTCCGGGCGCCGCTCGCCTCCGCAGAGAATAGGCATCCATCCCGGCGAGCTTGGGTGTAAGATCAGCGAGGGCGCGCAACGAATCAGGCGAGGACTCATGAACCGACTTCTCTTCTCGACACCCCTCTTTCTCTCTCTCTTCGGCGTGGCCGCGTGCGGCAGCGTCAACACGGGCTCCGGCGGCAGCGGGACGGGCGGCTCCGGCGGCACGACCGGCACCACCACGACCCCGAGCGGAGGCGGCGCGCCGACGCTCCGCGGAGAGTGCCCCTCGGACCAGCAAGTAGGCTATTTCTACGTCGAGCACGAGGTCGACTATTCGGTCGTGAGCGGCGAAGTGTTGACCGGCGTCGTCCCCTCCAAGATCAAGTTCGAGGTCGGGAAAGAGGGCGACTGCACGCTGTGGCAGCGCAAGAACCCCTTCTGCAACCCCGCCTGCGGCGCGAGCGAGGCCTGCGGGCAGGACGGCAAATGCGTCCCCTTCCCGGTCCCCGAGGACGCCGGCCCCGTCACGATCGACGGCCTCACGAAGAAGGTGGCGATGGTCTATCCGAACTACTTCGACACCACGGTGGATCACCCCGCATTCCAGCCGGGCGCCTTCATCACGCTCGGCGCGGAGGGCGCGGCGTTCCCGAAGTTCACGCTGTACGGGCGCGGCTTCAAACCGATGGAGATCCCCGCGACGAAATACACCCTGAAGAAGGGCGAGCCCCTCGACGTGACGTGGACCAAGGACGACCAGGCCGTCGCCACCGTGAGCGTCCGCATCAACGTGGATCAGCACGGCAACTCCCCGGTGGAGCTCGTGTGCGAGCTCGCGGACACGGGCTCGATCGCGATCCCGTCCACGCTCATCGACAAGCTCATCGACTTCGGCGTGACGGGATTCCCCAGCATCCACATCTCGCGGCACACCGTCGACTCGGTGAACCCCGGCGGCGGCTGCGTCGAATTCGAGGTCTACTCGCACCGCCTCGGGGATCTGGAGGTGGCGGATCACCTCCCGTGCGACCCGTCGCACCCCTGCCCCGTCGGGTACACGTGCGACGTGCCCACGGGCACCTGTATGTGAGGGCGCCCCTCCAGACTCTCTGTCTCGGATTCCCCTCCTGACTCCCCACCTCGGCGGCCGGCCCCCACGTCCGGCCGCCTCCCCTCAGCGCGTCCTCGTCAGTTCTCGTTCCAGCCGTAGTGCGGCCGCGCCTGCTTGATCATGAGCTGCACGGCGCCGCCGGGCGTGTTGTTGTCGAACTTGAACTCGACGTCCATCGCGTAGAAATCGGTGCCAGTCTGGTAGAACGGCGCGAAGTGCTGGTGAATCGCCTCCAGCGCCTGACCGAGCGCGTACACCTGGTTCGCGTCGAGCACCGTCGTGCCCGCGGGGATCAGGTTCGAGTGCGAGAAGTACGTGATCGGCTGGTTCGGATAATAGTAGTAGTAAAGGAACGAGTCCGACGTCACGCCCGGATCCGGCAGCACGACCGTCGCGTCCCCGTGCTGCGCGTTGATGTAGAACGCCGGCGCCGTCGGGTCGAACATGTTCGCCGTGAGCGCCACTCCATTGGACTCCTCCGTCGGGAAGGACCGATGGACGAGCAGCGCCATCGCCACGCCCTTGTGCGGGATGCCGCGGTACTCGCGCTCTTCGAACGCGCGGAAGTTCCACAGACTGGCCCACACCTTCCGGATGGCGTTCTTCATCGGCTTCTGCGGATCGTTCGGATCCCCGGACTTCGACGTGTAGAGCCCCGCGCCGGTGAAGCCGTTCAGATCCTCGGAGTTCGTGCTGGATCGGAAGCGCATCGGCAGGCCGGGGAACTCCGCCGCGAGCTTGGTCAGGAGCGCGTCGTAGAACTCCGCGTTGACCGGCGCGATCTCGATGGCGGCGCGCAGCTCCGCGAGCATCTGATCGCGGTACACCGGGTCGCTCTTGAACTTCTCGTCCGCGAGCAGCGCGTCGACCTGCGCGTCGAACCCGTTGTCGGCCATGAACTGCTTGTAATAATAGAACGGGATCGCGAACGCCTTCGGCAGCGGCACGAGCGGGCCGATCGTCGTCAGCTCACCGAAGTGGCTCGCCTTGCCGCCGAACGCGGGGATGTCCTTCACGCGGATCTGCTCGGCGTCGCGCAGGTCCGTCACCGAGAGATCCGGCGCGGGCACCTGGATCGGAGCGGGCTTGTGCATCTCCCACCAGGCGTCGGCCTCGGCCTTGGTGACGACCTCGATCTTGTACTCGAAGGGATCCACGACGAGGCGCACCCATTGATTCTCCAGCGCGCGCAGCTCCTTCGAGTCGAAGGCCCCGCGCAATGCCATGTTGGGCGTCCCGCGGTTCTGCGACAGCACGTTCACGTGGGAGAGCGGCGTCTGCACGTCGGCGGTGATGAGGCCGGACACGACCGCGATGTCGTTCGGCACGCGATCGAGCACCGCCACGTCGCGCGGCCCCACGTACGTCGTCCCGAGCGCGGCCGCCTGGAAGAAGCGGAGCTGTCCCAGGCACTCTCCGAGGTTGAGCGGCTGGTACGTGATGCCCGCGAACAGCTCGTCCGTGGTCATCACCTTCACCGAGGATGGCAGTTTCGGGATCAGCTCCTCCACCGAGGACGACGTGGGGTGGAAATACAGCTTCTCCCCGAAGAACGTGGCCTTCTGGAGGATGCCGTACGCCTTCGCCACCATGTCCGCCGAGGCGGTGTCGTACGGCGCGATCTCGTACACCCAGACTCCGGGGTTCTCGTAATACGTGATCGCCCCGAGCAGGAAGCGGCGCGCCGGGCTGTAGTACTCCGTCGAGTTGAACGTGGTGATCTCTCCGATGGGCGGCAGTCCGTGCCCGGAGAGGTGCGTGCTCGCGAAGTCGAAGTGGATCGGGAAGCGCGTGCTGTTCATGAAATACAGCGCGTCCTTGTCCGACTGATCGATCACCGTCTTGGCCGAGCGCGCGCCGGGGATGCTCGCGTCCAGAGGCCGAGAGGCCAGCACGTCGAAGTCGGCCTCACACCCGATCTTCGAGGTCGAGTCCGGGCTCTCCCCTTTCTGGATCACACAGGCCCATTTGTCGCCGGGCTCCGGCTGGTTCGTCTCCGAGTCGCACGCGGTGAAGAGCACGATCGCGAAGAGCGTCAGGAGAAGACCGAAGAGACCGAAGGAGGATCTCGCGAAGAATGGATTTCGGTTCATCATGGCTCGCCTCCGACAATATCAAGGGTATTTGCGCGGCTTGGCCGGCACGCCCACGGGGATCGCGTACATCTTGCTGCTCTGGATGTCGCGGACGTACAGCATGAGCGGGTCCCACCCTCCGATGCCGGAGCCCCAGCCCATGTTCGGGATCCACCCCGTCTGCGAGCTGAGATCCGCGACCAGCTCCTTGTTGAGGCCGTCCGGCGAGATGCGCCACACCTTCGCCGCGATGTATTCACACACGTAGACGTTGCCGCACGCGTCCACGCCCATGCCGTCGAGCGTGCCGTTCGTGAAGGCGCCCTGGATCAGCACGCCTTGCGAGACTGGCTTGTTGTCCGCGTCGAGGCCGATCTTGTAGATGATGTTGCCGCCGAAGCTGCCGACGTAGATCGTCTTGAAATCGGGGCTGTAGCTCACGCCGTTCGGGTTGTTGAGGTTCATCGCGAGGATCTCGGACTCGCCCGTCATCGGGTTCACGCGGCGGAGCTGGCTCGCGCTCTGCTCGGCGACCGTGATGTTGCCGTCGTTGTCCGCGTCCATGCCGTTCGGGTACGAGAGGCCGCCGATCACGAAGCTCTTGTTCGCGGGCGGCTCGATCCGATAGAGCGCGTTGGCGTTGACGTCCGCATAGACGAGGACGCCATTCGAGTTGAAGCGCAGGCCCGCGATGAACGAGCCGCCGCCCGGCACCCAGATCGTCGACTGACCGTCGAACGTGGACCTGAAGATGTTGCCGTTCTCGGCCCCGACCAGGTTGCCCTGATCGTCGAAGTCCATATCCTCGGTGGCCTTCTGCCCGGTCTTCACCGTGAAGGGGAATGGCCCCTTCGGGATGTTGGCGCAGTCGACCGTGCCAGTCGTCGTGGTCGTCGTCGTGGTCGTCGTCGACGTGGTGCTCGTCGTCGTCGTGGTCGTCGTCGTGGTTGACGTGGTGTCCGTCGTGCTCGTGGTGGTCGTCGTCGGGGTGGTGGTCCACGAGTCCGTCGTCGAGGTGGTGGTGGTCGTGGCGCCGCCTTCCCCTCCGGTGGCGGTTTGACCGCCGGCGCCTCCTTCGTTGCTGAAGGTAATGGCGACCTTCGCGCCGCACGCGGTGAGCGTCAGCGCACATGGGAAAAGCACACTGTAGAAGCAAGCGACACGCGATCTCATGACGTACCTCGATCGTGACGGGGTCGTTTCGAAGCCGTGAACCTGCCCAGAGTACCTGGGTCCTTTTGCCCCTGCATCGAGGAAAAGCGGCGCAACGCCCCGCAGTTCTTGCGTCCCCGGACGGGAGACCGCATCTCCCCCCGACTCGTGCGCCGAACGAGCGGGACATGCGATCTCTCCGCGCGGCCCGTCGCGATGCGACGCAACGGCGCTTGCTCCGACTTCTCGGGCTGTGTCACCATCGCGCGTTATGGCCCCAGCAGCCGACGCGCGCGACGATGTGACGAAGCTCGAAGGCAGGACTCCGGATCGCTCCGAGGATCGCGCCGCGAGCGGTGAGACCAGCGTCGATCGCCCCCCGTCCGCCGCGATCTCCGAGGCCCCGCAGGACCCCAAGAAGCTCGGCCACTACGAGGTGATTCGGCGCCTCGGACAGGGCGGCATGGGCAGCGTGTACCTTGCCCGCGACACCCGGTTGGGCCGGCGCGTCGCGCTGAAGCTCCTGCTCAAGCTGGACGGCACGCACCGCGCGCGGTTCCGGGTGGAGGCGCGCGCGACGGCCCAGCTCTCGCACGAGAACATCGTGGCTCTCCACGACATCGGAGAGGCCGACAACGTCCCGTACCTCGTGCTGGAATACGTCGCCGGGAAGACGCTGTCCGCGTGGATGAAGGAGCGCCGCGAGGCCGAGGGGAGGCCCTTCCGATCTGGAATACCCGCAGTGCGCATCGCCGAGATGATGTTGCCCGTCGCCCGTGCGCTCGCCGCGGCGCACGCGGCCGGCGTGGTGCACCGCGATCTCAAGCCCGCGAACGTGATGCTCGCGGACAGCGGGGCCGTGAAGGTGCTCGACTTCGGGGTGGCCAAGCTCATCGGCACGACGGAGGCCGAAGAGGTGGCCGCCGAGACAGCCGCGGTCCTCCCGGCCAGGACGGACGACACCGCGCTTCACCTCACGAAGGCGGGCCTCGCGATCGGCACGTATTCGTACATGGCGCCGGAGCAGTGGCGCGGAGAGCCGGTGGACGGCCGCGCGGATCTCTGGGCCCTCGGCGTGATGATGTTCGAGCTCGCGGCCGGAAAGCACCCGCTCGCGCCCCTGTCGCACATGGTGCTTCTCCGCGTGGCCAAGGACGAGGAGCCGATGCCGAGCGTGCGCGAGGTCGTCCCCGACATCGGCCGGCTCGGCGTCGTCATCGATCGGTGCCTGATCAAGTCGAAGGAAGATCGCCTGTCGTCGGCCACGGAGCTTTGCGAAGAGCTGGCCGCGATCGCGCGATCCCCGTTCGGGACGCCGCGCGAGGACGACGAGGAGCTGAATCCGTACGCGGGTCTCTCGCCCTTCCAGGAGCGGGACGCGGCGCGCTTCTTCGGCCGTGAGACAGCCGTCGAGCAGATCATGAGCCGGCTCGCGGAGGAGCCCTTCCTCGCGCTCGTGGGTCCGTCGGGCGCGGGCAAATCATCGCTCCTGCGCGCGGGGGTGATCCCGGCGCTCAAGCGGAGCGGCGATGTGTGGGAGTCGTTCGTGATAAGGCCCGGGCGACATCCCCTCTCGGGCGTCGTCGAGCTGCTCGTGCAGCAGTCGTTTCAGAGGTCCAGTCGGGGGGACGACTCGGCCTCGGTGAGCGGCGCGGATCCGATCCCTCCCTCCATGGAGCCCGCGCGCATCCACGAGCAGCTCCTGCGCGAGCCGGGCCTGTTCGGCGCGAAATTGCGGGCGCGGGCGCGGCGGAAGCTCTCGCGCGTGCTGCTCTTCGTGGACCAGTTCGAAGAGGCCTTCACCCTCGCGACCGAGGAGGAGCGCGCGGCCTTCTTCACGTGCCTGTCCGGCGCGGCGGACGATCCGAGCTCGCCTGTGCGCGTGGTGATCTCGATTCGCCAGGATTTTTTGGATCGCGTCGCGGCGAGCGGATCGGCGCTCGCGGAGAGGGTCAGTCGCGGCACCGTGCTGGTCGGCCCCCTGGATCGCGGCGGCCTTCAGCGCGCGCTCGTGGAGCCGTGCGCGGCCCGCTCGTACAAGCTCGAATCCGAGGCGCTCCTCGACGAGATGATCAAGGAGCTGTCGGGCGCGGCGAGCGCGCTGCCGCTCTTGCAGTTCACCGCCGCGCGCCTGTGGGAGGGTCGCGATCGCGAGCGCCGCATCCTCACGGAGGCGAGCTATCGGTCCTTCGGCGGCGTCGGCGGGGCGCTCGCCACGCACGCGGATGGGGTCCTGTCGTCGCTGAACACCGCCGAGCAGCGCTCTGCCCGTATCCTGCTCCTGCGCCTCGTGACGCCGGAGCGCACGCGGGCCATCGTCACGCGGCGGGAGCTGACGGACGGCGCCGAGGACGGCGACCTCGGCCGCGTGCTGGACAGGCTCGTGGAGGCGCGCTTGTTGACGTTGGGCCGCGGCGGAGAGGACGCCACGGTCGAGCTGGTGCACGAGTCGCTCCTCACGACATGGCCCGTGCTCGCGCAGTGGCTCGACGATCAGGAGGGCGACGCCCATTTTCGAGCGCGCCTCGCGGCCGCGGCGAAGGCCTGGGAGGCGAGCGATCAGGACGAAGGCCTCTTGTGGCGAGGGGACGCCGCGGCGGAGGCCCGCCGGTATCGAGATCGCAAGTCGCAGGGCGGCCGTCACGAGCTCGGAGCGCGGGAGTCCGCGTACCTCGCCGCGGTGATCGACCTCGGCGACAAGGAGCAACGGAGGAGGCGAGTCGTCCTCGGCACCGTGATCGGCGCGCTCGCCACGTTCGCGGTCGTCGTGTCGGTCCTCTCGGTGAGGTCGAGTCGGGACGCGGACCGCGCCGAGGAGCAGTCCCGCCGCGCCGAGGAGCAGTCTCGACGCGCCGAGTCCGAGAAGCGCGCCGCCGAGCAGACCGCCGCCGGGGCCCGGAACGCCACGCGCATGGCCGTGGCCCGCAGTCAGCGCGGCGGCGTCAACAGCGATCCGACGACGGCGCTCGCGTTGCTGCGCGAGATCGAGCCCGCGGAGGCGCCTCCGCGCGGCTTCAGTGAATTGGTCAACTGGGCGCGCGTCGCGGTCCCCGCAGAGCAGATCGTGCCGCAGGACAAGGTGTGGGCCGCGACCTACAGCCCCGACGGCGCGCGCGTCGTCCTGTGCACGAACGACGGCATGGTGCGCGTCCGGGACATGCGCACGGACAAGGAGCTGGCGTCGTGGAAAGCGCACGACGACTGGATCACCACCGCTGCCTTCAGCCCCGACGGCTCGCGGATCCTGACGACCTCCGTCGACAAGCTCGTGAAGATCTGGAAGGCGGACGGCACGGATCCGATCACGCTGAAGGGCCACGAAAACAAGGTGATCAGCGGCACGTGGAGCCCGGACGGCGCGCGCGTCGCGACGACCTCGGTGGACTCCACCGTGCGCGTGTGGAGGGCGGACGGCAGCGGGGAGCCGATCGTGCTCCGGGGCCACGAGGGCATCGTGTGGAGGGCCGGCTTCAGCCCGGACGGAATACGTATTGTTACAGGGGCCGACGATCGCACTGTCCGCGTCTGGAGCGCCGACGGGACCGGCAAGCCGCTCGTGCTCAAGGGGCACACGGACAGCGTGGTTCATGCGTCGTTCAGCCCGAACGGCAAGGAGATCCTGTCCGGCGGCTCCGACAAGACCCTTCGCGTCTGGAGCGCGGACGGCAAGGGCGATCCGCGCGTGATGCACGTGGACAACGGCATCATGGCCGCGGCGTGGAGCCCGGACGGCGAGCGCGTCGCGGCGGGCTCCGCGGGCAACCTCGTGAGCGAGTGGGAGGCCGGCGGACACGGGCCGATCGTGACGTTGAGCGGTCACGGGGAGATGGTCACTTCGCTCGTGTATCGGCCGGACGGAAAGAGGCTCCTCTCGGCCTCGCGCGACGGCACGCTGCGGACGTGGAACGTGGAGAAGGCGGCGCTCCCGGTGCTCCTGCGCGGCCACACCGAGGCGGTGCAGCTCGTGGGGTGGAGCCCGGACGGCAAGCGCATCGTCTCCGCGGGCGGCGACAAGACCGTTCGACTCTGGAGCTCCGACGGGGTGGGGCCGTCCACCGTGCTCGGCGAGATGGGCACGTTGGTGACGAGCGCGATGTTCGACGCCGAGGGGAAGCGCGTCGTCGCGGGCTCGTACGACGGCTCGATGAAGGTGTTCCGCGTGGACGGGAGCGCGCCTCCGGTGGTGCTCCGCGGCAAGATGATCGACCTGCGGTATGCGGCCTTCAGCCCGGACGGCACGCGCGTCGCGGCGGCCTCGTCGAACAAGACGGTGAGCGTGTGGCCCGCGGACGGCAAGGGCGAGCCGATCATCCTCACGGGCCACGAAGCGGTGGTGCTGTCGGTCGCGTGGAGCCCGGATGGAATGCACGTTGTTTCCACCTCCAGCGACAAGACCGTTCGCGTGTGGAACGCGGACGGCACGGGGGAGCCGCTCGTGCTCCGGGGACATGATGGTTGGGTGTGGAGCGCGGCGTTCAGCCCGGACGGGACGCGGATCGCGTCGGCGAGCGAAGATCGCACGGTGCGCGTGTGGCGCGCGGACGGCACGGGGGAGCCGGTGATCCTGCGGGGCCACGAGGCGGTCGCGCACGTGAGCGGAGATCGGGTGTGGAGCCCGGACGGAAAGCGCATCGTCTCCTCGTCGAACGACGGCACGGTGCGCATCTGGAACGCGGACGGGAGCGACGATCCGGTGGTGTTCGCGCTGCCGAATCTATCGGAGTCCGCGTCGTTCAGCCCGGATGGCCGCCGCGTGGCGGTGGCGCTCGGCGACGGGACGATCCTGGTGCTCGGCGATCTGGAGCCGGTGCGGACGCCGGACGATCCGCGGTTGTGGACGGAGACGCGGTATTGCATGCCGCTCGACGTGCGGCGCCGGCTGCTGGATTTCCCGGAGGATCAGGGGCGCGCGGACCTCGAAAGGTGCCTGTCGAAGGGCGCTCCCTCTGCGCGGTGATCCTCGCCGCGGCCGCCCTGGCAGAGGGCCTGTCTACGGGCCGCAGACCACCGTCTCGTTGACGGACATCAGGCTCACGTCGCCCGCGGCCGCGCTGAGCGTCATCGTGCAGGAGCCGCAGCCGCCGGCGTCGCAGTATTTGGCGCCGAGCATCGAGCCTGCGGTGCAGCCGGATCCCGAGCTGCAACTGCATTTCTGCGACGAGCCCCAGGCCACCGCCGCCTGCGCGGCGTACGTCTCCGGCACGGAGATCAGCGCGAGGTGGCCATAGACGTTGATCGCCGCCAGCACCCAGCCGGGGGCCGCCACGAAGGTGTGCTCTCCGGCGAGATCGCCCGTCTCGGGACCGTCCAGCTCCTCCGGGCCGGCGAGGCCCGCGTCCGCCGCTACTTGAGCCTTGAACTGCTCGAAGGCGTCCGCCACCAAAGGCACCTTGAGGAGCGTCGGCGTCACGGGGGGCAGGCCCGTCACCTCTGCGGCGCTCGCGAACTGGAGGCCGGCGTCGAGGTGGAGGATGGCCTTCGGGCCGTCGGATACACACTGAGCACAACCAGGATCCACCCAGCACCCGGGGTTGGAGCCGATATGCAACGAGCACGTGCCCTCCCCGCTCTGGCAATGGCAGCCGAGCGAGCCGCCGCCCGTCGCCATCGCGGACGCGCCGTCGTCCGAGCCCGCCTCGCCCGAGTCCGTCTCGATGGACACGTAGCCCGGAGGCAGCTTGTAGCCCGCGGTCCCGTCCGGCTGTTTCCACACCAGCGTGCCCGGGGGCAGCTCGGTCCAGACCGTGCCGCAGAGCTTGGGAACGGGCTCGCCGGGCCACAGGGGCTTTCCGAAGTTGGCCTGATTCTCGTCCACCGCGATCGCGTCCGGCGGCGCGACGACGCCGTCGTCCACGCCGGCCGGAGCCCCGAGATCTTCGTCCACGGCCTGCGCCGCAGCGCCGATCTCTTCCTCGTTCTGAACAGGCTCCTTCGCGACGCAGCCGAAGCCGAAGGCGGCGGTCGCGAGGAGGGCGGCGGCAGACAGGCACGTACGAAGACGAATCATCGATGGATCTCCTGGTGTATCAGGCTCAATGAAAGGCTTGAAACGATGTCTCGAATGACAGGGCGCTCCCCTCCCTGCGGCTGAGAATCAGCCGCTTTGGGAGGGGCGGCGCACGCGCAGCGAAGCGAGCATGCGCCAGGGGTGGGCAGGACATGAGATGCTGACTGCCCTCCCCGACTCCGCACCTCGTGACATCGAATTTGAGATCGTCACTCGGCGCTGCAGGCCGGGGTCTCGTTCGTCGACATGAAGGTCGCGGCGGCCGCGCTGAGGCCCATCGTGCAGGAGGTGCAGTTGCCGGCGTCGCAGTATTTGGCGCCGAGCATCGAGCCGGCCTTGCAGCCCGAGCCCGCGTTGCACGTGCACTTCTGCGACGAGCCCCACGACGGCGCCGCCATCATCGCGTAGCTCTCGGGCACGGAGATGAGCGCGATATAACCGTACAGGTTCACCGCCGCGAGCGACCAGCCGGGGGCCGCGATATACGTGTGCGGGTCCGCCGAGAAGCCGTTCTTGGGGTCGTCGAGATCTGCACCGCTCTGCAAACCCGCCTCCGCCGCGACCTGATCCTTGAACTGCGCGAGCGCGTCCGCCACGAACTGCAGCTTGAGCAACGCGGGAGTCACGTGCGGCAGCATGACTACCTCTTTCGGGTCCGCGAAGGCCACCATCGCGTTCGTATTCACGACCTTGGTGGCGCCGGACTTCGAGCACGTGCTGCAGTTGTCACCCATGAAACAACCCGACTTGCCGCCCGCCGCGACAGGGCTGCACCCGCCCGTGCCCTGCGTGCAGCTGCACGTGATGCTGCCGCCGGTGGTCGCCGCGAGAGCGCCCGTCGAAGGGTCGGTCTCGATCGACACGAAGCCGTCCGGCAGCTTGTAGCCGATCGAGCCGTCGTCCTGAATCCACGTGTCCGTGCCCTCGGGCAGATACGACCAGGTGCCCGCGCACTCCTTCGGCTCCGGCGCGCCCATCTTCATGTCGACTCCCGCCTTCGCCGGGGCCTCCGCCGCGTCCGCCGCGACGGGCTCCAGCGCGATCGGATCCGCGGCGGCGATCGGGCCGTCATCGCCGGGGACGGCCACGCCGTCTTCGATGGCGGCCGCGTTCCTGGCGGTGTGCTCTTCGGAGTCCACGGGCGTATTCTGGCAACCAACGACCAGCGCGGCGACGGAGACGAGGAGCGAGGCGACGGACAGACGGGCGGCAAAGCGGTACATGGGCATTCCTCCAACGGGCGGGCGGCGCCGGGAAAAGGGGGCGCCCCGCACACGAGCTCTTGTTCGGCGACGCGGGGCGAAGAGCCTCATTGCTCTTCCGTCTCCGCGTCTCGCCGTTCTGTTCTCTTCTACGAGGCCGGCCGGGTGGATTGGACACGGCCTCGAAACTTTTTTTTCGAATCGCGCGGACGCGCCGTCAGGGCGACACGAGCACCTGCTCCACGACGGAGAGGCCCGTGCTCGCGTCCGTCGCGGAGATCCACGCCGAGCGCGTCGCGGACGCGGCGATCGGCAGGGTCGCGCGGAACGACGTGGTCCAGGACGAGACGGAGATCGCGTAGCGGTACGTCGTGGTCGAGGTCGTCGCGACGAGGACCAGGGACGACACCGATCGATCGAGCGAGCCGTAAAACACAGGGTTCGAGACGCCGCCGCCGGAGCAGAGGCCCACCACGCACGTCGGGCACGTGGGGATGACGGGCTGCGGGCTCACGCGGTTCTGACCGCCGGCCGACGGCGTGAGCTCGCTCGGCAACAGGCCCGCATACGAGGCCGCCGGCAAGGTGCCAGTCGTGGCGAGCTTGTAGAGGAAGTCGCCGTGCGTCGGCGCGTCCAGCGCGACATTGCTGACGACCGAGGGCGTCGCGGTGGACTCGCACGTCCACGGGCTGCCGAGCGCGGACAGGGCACCACACGGCGAGATGCGGCGAACGTCGCACCCGGGCACGCCCCAGGCGCACGTGTCCGCGGGCGCGCCGAGCGACGTGCCGTGCTCGTGAAGGAGAGTCACCACCTGCGAAGGCTCGAATTCCGGGGCCGCCGCCCACACCGCCGCGACCGACGCGGAGACCGCCGCCGACGACACCGAGGTGCCTGTCAGAGGAGAAGGCCGCGGCGCGCCGGCCGGCCAGGCAATGCCACCGAGGGCCGGCGCCGCGAACGGAGAGGAGCTGTTCGCGCGGGAGATCGCGATCGGAGCGTCGGAGTGATCGAGGCCGTACGCGCCGACCACGAGAGGCCTCTTCGCGTCGCAGGTGGGCGGCGTCGACATCCACGTCGCGGGGCACATGAGGCCTGTTCCGGGCGTGGGGCCGCCCATGTCGTTGCCCGCGGCGGCCACGATCACCGCGCCCGCCTTGCACGCCGCGACGTCGAGCACGTCCCGCACGGCGCGCGCCGCAGGCAGCATGTTGCCAGCGCACGCAGAGTCCTTGTCGAGCGGCTCCCAGCCGAGGCTCAGATTCATGACGAAATGCTCGCCCGCGTGCTTGGTCTGGTGCTCGGTGAAGGCCCGCCACACGGCGCGCGAGAGGTCGGAGAGGTAGCCGAAGTCGCCGCCTGTCGGGCTGTATACAACCTCGCCGGAGCCGAGGTCCGTCATGCGCGGCATGGCCAGCGTCGTCGAGATCGCCGTGGCGCCGGGGACCTGCACGACATCGCCGATCAGCGCCGCGAGCGTGTCGCCGTGGCGGTTGTGCCCGAGCACCGGAACGCCTGCGGGGGAGTCCGGGGTCGTGTCGATCACCGCGACGTGCACGGGCGCGCCGCCCTTCATGACGCCCTGCACGACGCCGATGCGCTGCGTGACCGCGCCGTGCAGCATGTCCCCGAGGTGATCTTCGTACGCGCCGAGCGGCGCCACGAACGTGCAGTCCTCCGCGACATCGGCCGTGCCGAGCGCGCTCTGAAAGTCGCTGACGTCCGCGGCGGTCGGCGCGGCGGGGCCGCTCCACGTGTGGAGACAGTACCCGGCGAGCGACGCGGGCAGCAGGCCATTGTCGTCGAACAGGGGCTCTGCGTCGAAGCCGGCGACGCTCGAACAGGCCCCCTTCACGGACGGGTCCTGGTAGCTGATCCAGCGGCGCCCGCCGCACGCGCTCGCGGATCCGGGGCCCGAAGCACCGGAGTCGTCAGCACCGGAGTCGTCAGCACCGGAGTCGGAGGGATCGCTCACCGGATCCGACGCCGCGTCGCTGTCCGCGGCCACGTCCACCAGAGTTTCTGGGGAGGAATCGGTCAGTCCCTCCGAGGTGAGCCCGGACGTCGCATCAGGAGCGGAGTCGGGGCCGTCTGCGGGGACGGGGGTCCAGCCGGCGAGGAACGTCACGAGGCCGAGGAACGCGAGAGACGTGAACCGATGCGACATGGCGATTGCTCCGAGGAAGGGGTCCGGCCACGGGGCCGAAGGCGCGGTTCCTTGCGAGGACCGTCACGACGTGTTCGACCTTCTCTACGAGGGCCGACGGCGTCTCTGGACATCCCCCTCTCGATTTTTCGTCGCCGCCCTGGGGCGAGGGCTCACGGCACGATGATCCGGAGCATGCCCGCGGCCGTCGCCACGTCGCCGCCGGTGGTCCGCAGGGCGCGCAGCGCGGACGAGAGCGCGGACGGGAGATCGAAGGCCGCGGCCGCCGCCGAGGGCGCCGCGTAGAGGCCCTTCATCACGCTGACCGCGAGCGAGTCGGGCAGCGCCGCCGACGCGCCGAGCACCGCGGACGCCCCGCGCTCGGCGAACGCGTGGGTGAGCGCCACGCCCGACGGACGCGCGCTGTCACAGGCCGCGAGCACCACCTGACGAGGCGCGCACGGGAGCTTGCGGATGTCGCGGACCGTGAGCTCGCCGCCTTCGAGCCAGAGGCCCGCGTCCTGCCCGTCGACGCCGCGGTGCGCGCCGTGGCCCTCGAAATGAAGGAGATCCGGGCACGGGGGCCGCAGCGCCGCGAGCACCGCGCTCCGCGTGGCCTCGGCGCCGCGCAGCTCCGTCACCTCGAATCCGCGCGCCGCGAGGGCCGAAGCCGCCGTCGACGTGCGGGCGCCTTCGAGATCGCCGCGCGGATCCAGCACGACGAGCGCGCGCCGCCCCGTCACCGGACGGGCCGCGTCGTCGCGCGCGTCGAGGCCGAGGCCGTACGCGAGCGGCGCCGCCTCCGCCAACGTGCGGTCCGCGACCATCGCCGCGCCGAGGGGCAGCGCGCCGAACGAGCGGTGAACGAAGAGCCGGACGCGCGCCGCGTGATCGATGTCCGCACGAAAAGGCGCCACCAGCGAGGCCGCCGCGACGGCCGGATCGGCCCCCGGGGCCGGGATGCGCACATGCCGTGTTCCATCCGCGGTCGACGCCACGGCGAGCGCGCCGGACTCGAGGGGGTGGAAGAGGAGCCACAGCTCTCCCGCGGCCGGGCCCGGCGGCGACGCGGCGGACGCATCTTTCGGCAGCGGCGACAAGGTCCGGACCCAGCGGGACAGGGACCTTCGCGTCGCGGCCGACAGGCGTGCTTCCTCGTGCGCGCGCTCCTTCGGGCCGGCCTTCTCCGCGCGGTCCACGAAGAACGACAGCCACGTTCGAGGGGCCGTGTCGAGGCGCGCGGACAGGCCCTCTCGCCCCTGCCCCACGCGCGTCGTCCGGGCCCAGTCGTCGAGCGAGGCGTCGGCCCGCTCGAACGCCGCGGCCGCCTCGTCGCCCTGGTTCAATGCCGCGAGCGCGCGCGCCCGGCCGAGCTCGGCCTCGAACCGCAGCTCCGGCGAACGGTCCTTCTCGGCCCGCTGGATCAGCCGATCCGCCGCCGCCACCGCCGACCTCGGATCCGCCGCGAGCGCGAGCTGGATCTCCAGCCGATCCTGCCAGGCCCGGAGCCGCGCGTCCTCGGGCCGCGTCACGGAGCGCGACGCCCCGAGCCACCGGGCCGCCTCCTCCGGTGCGCCGCGCGCCTGCTCCGCGAAGCTCAGGTTGAGCGCGAGCGTCGGCTCGTCGGCCGGGCACTTCCCCGCCGCGTCCACGAGCGCCGTTCGCAGCTCGGAGGCGGCCGTCGCGATGTCGCCGCCGAGGAGCCGCACCCAGCCGCGGTTGCTCCGCGCCGCCGCCAGATCACACCCTGTGCGGTCAGCCGTCGAGGGCAGGAGCGACAGGGCCTCTTCGGACCGCCCGAGCTCGGCCAGCGCCTCGGAGAGCGAGGGGGCGACGGCGATCCCGAGGCCCGCGAGCCCCACGCGGCTCGCCCGATCGTGGGCGCGCTCGAGATCGTCCACCGCGGCGCCCAGATCCCCGGTCTCGCGGGCCCAGAGGCCGTGAGAATACTCCCAGACCACCATCGTCTCCGCGAGGTGCCCGGAGTCCGCCTCCGACGCGTCGAGCAGGGCCTTGGCGCCGTCCACGTCGCGCGTGTCGATGAGCCGAGAGAACACGACCGCGAGCACGTCGTCCGCCGACTCCGACACGCGACCCGCCGCGCGCGCCTCCTTCGCGACGGCGAGGCGCGCGGCCTCCGCGTCCGCGAGGGTGCCAGTCCCGGACAGGGCCCTTCGACGCTGGATCTTCGCGCGCAGCCGGTCCTCCGCGATCTTCGCCGCGCCCGTCGTGGGGGCGCCGGGCGCCGCGAGCGCCGACTCCGCATCATCGAGCTTGCCGGCCGCGAGCGCCGCCGAGGCCGAAGCCGCGCGCGGAGACGACTCCGCGTCACGCAGAGCGAACGTGATCGTGCGCTCCCCGATCGCGATCGTCAGCGCCTTCGCGCCTTCGGGGACCTTGATTTCGAGCCGATCGCGCCCTTCGGTGGCCTTCGTCTCGCCCGCCGCCGAGCCGTCGATCCGCACCGCCGGCCGGCCCGGGGCCCACAGCGTGAGCCGCCGCTCCGGGCCGATCTCGCAGGTTCCGTCGGCGAGGTACGCGGCGCAGCCGGCCAGATCCACGCCGCTGTCCCCGGGGCGATCGAGCTGGCCCGTCTTCTGCCACCCTTCGAAGAGGACGGCCTTCCGCAGCACGGCGAAGCCGCGCACCGTCTTCTTGCCGAGCGCGACCTCGATCGCGTCCGCCTCGTCCGGCAGGTTCGCGCCCGCGACGAGCACGAGCTCCCCGGGCCCGTCGGACTGCGGGCCGAGCATCTCGTCGGCGCGCTGCTCCAGGCTGAGCGTGGCGCCGTCCAGAATACGGCGTGTCGTGGGTGCCACGACCGCGGCGTCGCCGCGCTTCACGACGAGGCGCGCCTTCACCTCTTCGGCCGGGCGATCCAGCGTGATCTTGAGTCGAAGCGTGGTGTCCGGCCGGACCTTCACGCGCTCTTCGGGCCCCGGGTCCGAGTCGCCCCGCGTCTCTTGATCGCCGCGCACCGTCCACGCGGCGCCGGGCGCGGAGATCAGGAATCGCGGCAGGAGCAGCGCCATCGCGGCGGCCGCCAGCACCGATGTCAGGATCGTGATCGCGCGCGCGCGACGAAAGGGGATCACCTTCGCGAGCGGCCTCTCCACCTCCTGGCCCGTCGCGGCCGATTCGGCGGCGTGCGGATCCTTCGCGGCGCCGCGGCTCGTCGCCTGCGGACCCAGATCGGCGGGCGCGGGCGCGGCGTCGTTCGCGGCGGCCCCGGAGGGCACCGCGCGCGTCTCCATCGACCGCGACACGGGCGGCTCCTGCGCGACGTCGATCGACGCGAGGAACCGATCCGCGACGGCGTCGCGCCGCTCTTCGGGGAGCGGCCGCAGGAGCGCGGCCCGCGGATCGGACGAGCGCTTCACGCGGCGAACGAAGGCCGCGATGTCGGGGGGAATGTCGGGCGGCGGGGGTGGCGTGGAGGTGCTCACGAGGGGTCCTCATCGCTCTTACGATCTTGGAGGTCCTCGTTGGACAAAACGTCGCGCACCTTCGCTTCGAGGCGCTGCGCCCGCTTGTAAAGAGCCTGAACCGAGACGCCGAGGCGCGCGGCGATCTCCGGCCGTTCGAGCCCCTCGAACCACAGCCACCGGATGAGGAGCAGGTCCTCCTCCCCGAACGCGGCGGTGAGCCGATCGAGCTGCTGACCGAGCGCGACCTTGCCTTCGGGTCCGCTGTCGGGGGTGGCGTCCGCCTCGACGTCCTCCACGGGCTCCGGGGGCGGGCGCCGGCGCAAGAGGTCGATCGTGTAATTGCGGGCGATGCGCGACACGTACCCGGCGAGCGAGCCGCGCTCGGGATCGAAGCCGCGGAGGCGCGCCCAGCCGTCCTCGCAGAGGTGGTGCAGCACCTCTTGCAGCGCGTCCTCCACGTCGAGCCGCGCCCGTCGGACGCGCAGCGCTTCCCGGCAGACGGCGGCCTCGGCGACGGGGATGAGGACGGTGCGGACCAGCTCTCGCGTGGCGCGCGGGTCCCCTGCCAGGGTGCCCTGTACGAGGTCCAACCCGAAGGCGGACGGGACGGAGGGAGCGGTGGAGACCAAGCCGATTTTGCAATCGGCACCAATCGCGCGCCGATGTCAAGCGCTCTTTCGGGAGGGGCCTTTTTCGAAAGGGCTCTTCCGGAGAGGGCTCTTCCGGGGGATTGCTTTTTCGGAGGGGCGCGGGGCCGTATCGTGACAGAGAACGGAATGTCCTCCGCGGGGCGCAGAGGCCCTGTTTTTGGGGGGACGTGGGGTGTTAGGGTGCGTCTCCGGCGTGTGGGATGGGGGCTTCACTGCCTGTCTCGTGCAGCGGAATCCTGCGTCGGACGACGCGGAAAGGACGATCACGTTGAAGGGACGACTCTTCTCTTTGCAAACCCTCTTCGGCATCTTGCTCGCGAGCGCTGCGGCGCGCGCCGCCGACCGGTGCGTGGGGCCGAGCGCGACGGGCGACGGCAGCGGGAGCGACTGGAACAATCGAAAGGCGTGGACCGCGACCCCGGCGCGCGGCGACACATGGTATCTCGCGGACGGGAAGTATCCGGGAAAGGACCTCTCCGTGCCGGCGGACGGCGCGACGGTCATCACGATCAAGAAGGCGACAGTCTCCGATCACGGCCCCTCCGCCGGGTGGGACGACACGCAGGGCGACGGACAGGCCTCGTTCACGAGCGCGCTCCACATCGACTCTCCGCACTGGATCCTCGACGGGCAGACCGGCGGCGGCCCGGGGCGCTGGAAAGAGGGGTTCGGCTTCAAGATCACGTCGACCGACGACGGGGCCGCGAACGTGCGCATCGGCTACCAGGACCTCGCCGACGACGTCACGGTGCGGCACGTCGATCTCGAAGGCAAAGGCAGCGCGAGCAACCAGGGCGGCGGGTTCTCCAACGACGCGGTCGCCGTCTACGGCTGCTCGAACATCACGGTCTCGCACGCGTGGATCCACGGCGCGGGGAGAGCGCCTTTCTTCATCGACACGGCGGACTCCGTGTTCGAGAGCATTTATGTGGAGAGCTACTTCGCGTCGGACGCGGTGCACGCGGAGGTCGCGTCGATCTGGGGCTTCGGGGATCTGCCCATCGGCGACATCACGTTTCGGAACAACCTCTTTTCGCACATCGTGTCGACCGGAGGGCTCATGTTCGACAACTCGAGCAACCCGGCGTCGCACCTCTACGTGTACGGGAACGTCTTCTACAAGGCGCCCGGCGAGCAGTGGGACGAAGCCAATGGCCTCATCGGCGGGTGGACGGGCGGCGGCGGGGAGGAGATGCACAACGTGTGGGTGTTCCACAACACGTTCATCAACGTCGATCAGGCGGAGCTGAGCACGCTGCCGAACATCGCGAGCGGGAGCCGCGCGTACAATAACCTCTTCTACAACTCCCAGGCTCCGAGCTTCGACAAATTCCCGGACCACGACTACAACCACTTCGTGAGCTCGGGCGACACGGCCGGAGAGCCGAACGGCACGAGCGGCAGTGGGGACCCGTTCCTGGATGCGGCGGGCCTCGATTTCACGCTGACGGCCAACACCGCGCCTGGCCAGGATCTCGGGGCTCCATATGACGTGGATCCGCTCGGAAACAAGCGTTCCACGTGGACGCGGGGAGCGTACGAGCTCTGCGAAGGTGCCACTTGCGGGACGGGCGGCTCCGGCGGAACGGGCGGCTCCGGCACGGGCGGCAGTACGGCGAGCGGCGGCAGTACGGCGAGCGGCGGCAGCACGGCGACGGGCGGCAGCACGGCGAGCGGCGGTAACACCGCGGGCGGCGGATCCGGGGACCCGGAGGACGCGGGCGGTTGTGGATGCAGGCTGAGCGCGACGGAGCACGAAGAGGCGCGCTCGTGGATGTGGCTCCTCGTTCCGGCGCTGGCGTTCGCGCGCAGAGGACGAAGGCGCCGAGATTGAGGGCTGTTCTGGAGTGCGGTGAGGGCTCCCCTCCCTTCGCGACCGCAGGGAGCGATTTGGGAGGGGCGGCGCACGCGCAGCGAAGCGAGCATGCGCCGGGGGTGGGCACTATTTCGCGATTTCGATGCCGGCTGGTCGCCAGCGGGTCACCCGCCGTGATTGCGGCGGCGCGCACGAACGGCGGCGGATACGCTCTCGATGATCACGCATGTTGGGGATTGGCGCCGACGGCTGGACTGGCACTCTTTTCGCACTTGGGGAGACGGCCTCACCTTCGGAGGACTCCATGAGAACGTGCGCGCTCGTGACCGCCGTCGCCTTCCTTGCGGGGTGTACGAACACGTACAACGTGTCCGTCGATGACGTCGAGTCGATCCGGCCCAACAAACGCGTGACGCTGGTCAGCGGCGAAGAGGTGAGGCTCGGTGAGTCCTTCCAGGTCCGCGCGCTGCCTTATCCGGAGGCGGTGCTCATCCCTTCGAGGGACTGCCCGGGGGTCTACTGGATCATGCACGCGTCGCAGGTGCCCGCGGGCGAAACGCGCCTTCGCGAGACTCCATGGCTCGAAAGCCCGGTTCGGGTCGTCCCCGACGGCCCCACGCTCTTCTTCCAGACGGCCGACCAGGAGACCATGCGAGTCATCCCCATTGCGGGTGTCCGGACGGTGCAAGTGGAGCAGTCCAACTACGGACGAACCACAGCGCTCATCATCGGCGTCTCGCTCGCAGCGCTGGTGGTGGGCTCGCTCGGATATTACGTGTACCAGGCAAGCCGGATCCCCTAGGCCCCGGCCTGAGCGGCGGACGTCGAAGCTCCGCACGCGCGCACAGCAAGGTGACGACGCGCGCCACCCGCGGTATCCGTTCATGCTCGCTCTCTCACAAGCGACGACGGAGAGGCTCCTCACGGAGGCGCTGGCGGCGGCGGGAGGTCGCGTCGAGCGCGGGGTCCGAATGGTGGAGTGCCGGAGCGGAGGAGGCAGCGTGGACGCCGTCCTCGAAGCCGAAGGTGGCGGGTGGAGCTCCTGTCGCGCGTCGCAGCAGCGGAGTCGCCGTTTTGTCGATTCCTGCGCTCGTGGGTGCTGCCGAGGGCGATCCAAACTCCGCTGCTCCGGAGCCGCATGGTCGCGCTCGTGACCGGGCTGGACCACGCGGTGCGACTTTGAGCGGCCCGAGAAGCGCACCACGGGCCTTTCGCCCTGGAATCAGCCGGGCTGCAACGTGAAGATGAACGGCCGGCCCGGCCCTCCGCCGCTCATGAGGATGGTCGCCGCCCCGGTGATACCCGCGAGTGAGATCTGGTGGTTCACCGTCGACAGGATGGCCGAGTCCAGGACTTGTCCTGGGTTGGCTTGCCACTGCGCGAGGGCGCCGATGTAGATGGTGGGGTTGAATCGAAACGCGGCGGACTGCCCGGGCGCGACGCCGGTCTTGGTCGCGAGGAGCTTGCCGTTGCGGTAGATGCAGGCGCTCGTGGCGCCGGCGCTGAGATCGTTCCGGATCCAGATCTCGCTCGAGTTGTTGGGCACGGAGCCGACCGGCTTGATCTCGTTGCCCGCGGCGCTCGAATACACGCTGAAGAGCTGGCCCGGCGCGGCCGGGAGCTGCGACGACGCGTTGCCGTAGCTGTCCGTCACGCCGACCGCGAGATCGAATTCGTAATTGACGACGTGCGTCCAGCCCCGCCCGAGGTTCTCAATCACCTCCCAGGCCACCGGGGTCTCTTCCGGACCGGCGACGGCGTTGCGCTGGAAGATCAGCACCGTCGAGTTGTTGGCGTCGTTGGACTGATTGACGAGGGTGAGACGGAGCGATCCGGTGGTCATGGTCTTCATCTCTTCCTGGGATAAGGGCATGTCAGCGCAGCAGACTCGGCCTGTGCGACAGCCTCCTCCGCGGCTGAGAGCAGAGATAACACAACCCGTGCGCCGTCGCGCGACCATCGCGACGATGAACGACAGACGGTCAGGATCGCTTGTCCCCCGACGGGTCATGGGTACGCGGCGGAGATCGTCTCAAGGGCAGTCGCCGGTGATCTCGACGGCGCTCGCGGCGAAGTCGCCGCTGACTTTGTAGGCGTCCGCGCAGGCCATGGTGGCGGGCGCGTCGGTCGCCGAGCACCAGTCTCCCTTCGAGGTGATCACCGAGCTCGCGTCTCGCTTGCAGTGCCGCATCGTCGGGTCCCCGTCATCCTCGCCTGTCAAGAGCGCGCACAGCGTCTTCTTGAGCGGCGAAATAGGCACCGTGTCCGCGTCCTCCAGCGTCATGAAGGCGTCCAGCTTGGCGCCGTCGATGAACGCGGGTGGCAGGCACTGACTCGCGGGGTCCAGCGCGGCCACGTCATAGGCGCCGATGCAGTTCCGATCGGCGGACAGCGTCGCCTCCAGGATTTTGGTGCTGCGAAACGGCAACAGGATGTAATCGTCCTTCGACGTCAGGAACAACGGGACGACCACGTTGCCTCCGACAGGCACGCTCAAGTGCCCATCGACGTCCAGCGACGCGTCCACGGCCACGGGCGCGACCAGCGTCGAGCCGAGGGCCGTATTCACGAAACAGTAGCCCTGCGTCGGATCGGCGACCGGGAACGCGCCGCCCATCTTCAGACTGTTCATCTGGGGATCCAGCTCCAGGAGCCATGAGAAGGTGCCGGAGCCGTTCAGGTTGCAGTCGGGGAGGTTCATCGTCACTCCCTTCGCGAGGATGCCGGCGATCACCGGGTTCTGCGCGGCCGTGAAAGCGGCCGGCTTGGTGAACTGCATGTGAGCCATCCGGAGCCGGATCGTGGCCGCTCCGCCGTTGTCCTCGATCGCGACGCACTCGCTCGAGATCCCCGAGACGGCCGCACAGCTCGGAGCGCAAGGAAGCCCGCCGGTGCCGCCGCTGGAGGTCGTGGTGCCGCCGCTGGAAGTCGTGGTGCCGCCGCTGGAGGTCGTGGTCCCTCCGTTCCCGGCGGAGGAGGTCGTGGTGCCCCCGGAGCCGCCCGTCCCCCCGGAAGAGGAAGAGCCAGCCTCCGAGCACGAACTGGCGATCACGAGCCCGCCCGCGAGGAAGATCCACGCGACTCTCGGGACCCTGGTGGCGTTTGCAGGACGGCTATTCATGGGAGATCCTTTCAGCCCACGTGTGCGGTTCGGAGCCTCGACTCCGCCATGCAGCGCGCGTACCGAATGCGAGCTCCGTGGCCCCTGCTCCAACGAGCCTGCCGCGCGTGTCGCGCGCGCCGATTCCGCGTCCGAGCCCCTCGCCTCCTGCGTTCTTCCCCGCGCCCCGTGCGCGCTCCGGCCAGAGCTGCGCGAGCGCATTCTCCTGGCGTGACCGATGGATCACCAGAATACGCTGGTCACCAGTACCTGCCAGAAAGTAGGGCGCGCCGCCGCCGGCGACCAATGTGGGGTCGTCGGTGAGTCCGGGATCTTCACCATCTGTTCCAGCGACGCTTGGTGCGACCGCCTCGCGCCCGATTCTGATCAGGTCACGAAGTTCGGCCGCAACGACAGGAGCCACCCGGATTTCGCGTCCACGAAGGCTGTCCAGGACAGGGAATTCTTGCGGACCGTCACGGCGTAGGCGAGGTTCAGGGTGACATCACGAGGAGCGGTGTTCGAGTGCTCGACGAGGATCGTCTTCTCGATGGGACCGATGTCCTGACGCTCGACGCGTCCCGCCGATTGGACTCCTCCCGCGAACCCCGAGTAGCTGAGCTCTTGTCCGACAATGGCATCGACGATCGCGGGAGATTGCGGCGAGAGCGGCGCGGCAGTGCACAGCTTGAACGACGGGAGGTCGCTCCCCACGTTGGACAAGCTCATGGCCCCTCCTTTTTGAATGGCGACGTGAATGCGCATCTGCTTGGCCACCGTCGGGAAGGCCTCGTAGCCTTTTCGCGGAAAGGAGCCCGAGAGGCTCACCCGCCACGCCAGCAACGTGCCCGGCCTCTCTTCTTTCGTGGTCACTTTCGCGGCGCTCAGCTCGGCTTCGGTGAACCCCAGAAGATCGGCGTTCTTCCGCAACAGCTCCAGCGCCTGCTGCTCCGCTGCGGAGGCCGTCGCGGGTGCTCCGCCGCCGCCTGTCGGTTGGATGAGCCCTGAGTGCGAGAGGAAGTACCCCGTCGAGTCGATGTGAGGCCCCCCGTCCCCACCTCCCGACGGCGTCCCCGGATTGCGCTTCACGAACTGATCGATCAGCGCTGTTCGGTCGCTCGCCGTGAGCGCGGGGATCGAGATCCTTCCGCACCACGGAGGTGGCGGTTTTGGCGCCGCCGGGGGCGGGGTCGGTGCGGCCGCCGTATTCGCGGGGTCGGGCGGTTTCACGCTGTTCACCGGCTCCGGCGGCGTCGACGCGCTCGGCGCTCCGCTCGCGCTGAGCACCACCGGCGATGTCACCGTGCTGGCCGGCTCACCGCTCGGCGTCCCCTGTCCACAGCCAGCGCACGTCGCCCCGACGACGAGCGCGACGATCTTCCACCCGTGCGTATGCATGACCACCTCTCAGAATGTCGATATCCTCATTCCGAAGCATCCTCGCGATCGGCGTCCGGCGCAGTCCCCGCGTCGAGATCGGCTGTGGGACTCTCTGGCGGCGGCTCATCGGGCTGGTGCCGGACGGTCGGGTACGGCGCCGGGATCTCCTCGGGCGGTTCGATCCGCTCACAGAGGCCCGACTTCCTGTCGCAGCGGGTGCCAGGCCGGCACGCGGCCCAGCAGTCCCCCGTGATCGCTCGGTTCACGCCGGCCGCCGCGAGACCGAACGCAGCGCCCACGGCCGCGCCTCGGTAATTGGCGGCGCCGACCGTCGATGAGGCGCGAAAACACCCGACGCAGGTCACGAGACCGGCGAACCAGAAGATAAGAGAGCGGCGCATGGTGCAGATACTCACCAGTACAACGGCGCCACGCCGGACTTTTTTTCGGGGCATGAGTCGTACGTACGTTTGCCACACACAGTACGTATTCTTATTTTGAACGAGGAACCCCACGTCGAACCTTCGCGGCGCCGCCGTCACGCGGCGACCGGACCGACATACTTTTTGGGGTATGAAAGGGCGATGCGAGCTGGTCGAGCAAGTAAGACAGCGATGATGATGGCCCTCTGGCGGAGCCTCGCCGACCGCGGGCTCACCTCCGTGCCCGGGTTCTCCGATCCCGCCGCGCACAGGCTCCTCGAAGGGCCTTTCTGGAGCTTTCTCCTGACCCGCTCCGAGGCGGCCGCGCGCAAATCCGGAGACGAGCGGACCAAGGGGTTCCTCCTCTGGATGGATTCGCTCATCCTGCGGGTCGCCTTCATCGACGCGCAGATCGCCGATATGAGGGCGCGGCAGGTCGTGATCCTGGGCGCGGGGCTCGACACGCGAGCTTGGCGGCTCGAAGCGCTCCGCGGCGCGCGGGTGTTCGAGGTCGATCATCCGGCCACTCAGGCCTACAAGCGCGAGCGCGCGCCGCGGCTCGGCCCCATGATCGCCGCTGTCGATTACGTGGCGGTCGACTTCACGCGGGACGATCTCGAGAAAAGGCTCCTCGCCGCCGGGTATGATGCGAGCGTTCCCACGCTGTGGGTGTGGGAAGGCGTCATCATGTACCTCGACGACGCGGCGCTGCGAGAGACGCTCGCGTCCATCCGGAGGCTCGCCGCGCCGGGGAGTCGCCTCGTCGGGCACTACCATGAGCCCGAGTCGACGAAGCGCTCCCGCACGATGCGCAATCTCCTGTTCTCGTGGCTGGGAGAGCCCCAGATCGGCCTCCGCACCGCGAAGGTGATGGAACACGAGGTCACGAGCGCCGGATTCGAGGTGATCGAAGACGCCGGGCTCGATGAGCAGGCGGCGCGGGTCGGAGCGACGGGGCCGCCGAACGCGCCGCTCCGGGTGTCGCGGATCCTCGTCGCGACGTGAGCTGCCCGGGATACCACCGCGCCGCCGCAAGGCCTCCGGCCGAGCCTCTTTCCCGCGATTCAGCGACCACCACGTCACCATCTCGGTCCACGTGATTCATTTCGAAGCCGCCGCTTGACAACATTGACCATCGGCGTATCTTCCGCGCCGCTGCTGCGACGTGCGCGCTCCCTCGTGCGCGCGTCGGGTCCACGTCGAGGGAAAAGTCGGGCCGCGCACCGTCGCACCACGGTTGCGCCCTCCGACATCCGGCAATTCGTTGCCGTGAACGTCTCGTCTTCGTCTGGAGCAGCAGTCATGGTTGGCCATCGGCACCCCGATGCGAGGGTACGTCGTGTGGATTCTGCGACGTCTCGCGTCGATAATTCGTTCGGGATCCCGATCACGTTGGTGGCTCGGGAGGACGTCGCTGTGGAGAGTGAAGGGCTCGACGAGCTCCTTCGATTTGCGTCCCTCCAAGGTACCCTTCAGGATCTCCTTTCCTGGGAAAAGCAAGGCCGGATTCCCCCCTTCTGGGGAGGCTCTGCCGGTCATATCGAGTCCATCGTCCTCACCCCCGACTTCCACAAGGGGGCCGGCATTCCCGTGGGGACGGTGGCGGACGCGCGCGGGTTCATCGTGCCGCAGGCGGTCGGGAACGATGTCTGTTGCGGGATGCGCTTGCTCACGACCGACGTGGACAGGGGCGAGCTCGTCCCGCACATGGGCGCCTTCAAACAGCGACTCCGCGAGATCTTCTTTCAGGGGAAACGCAATATCCCGATGTCCCCGAGGCAGCGTGAGGCGATGCTCCGAGACGGCCTGTTCGGTCTCCACGACACGGCGGCGGAGAACGCGGCGACCGGCCGGTGTCCACCTCTCTGGTGTACGATGCACCTCACAACCTGATCTGGGAGCCGGAGGGAGGCGAACAGCGCTATCTGCACCGAAAAGGGGCTACCCCTGCTCTCGGTCCGGATATCCACCGCACGCAGTTCTCGTACACTGGACACCCGGTGATCATTCCGGGCTCGATGGGCGACGCCAGCTACGTCCTCGCGGGCGCTGGCCGTGAAGACCTGCTGTGCAGCGCCTGCCACGGCGCGGGCCGAAGCCTCCCCCGAGGACGTTCAGCGCACGTGGGGGAGGACGTTTATCAACGCGCGATCGAGAAGCTCCATGTCGTGACGCCGCTGGACCCCGACTCCCCCACCGTGCGGTGTCGTCGTGACATCCTCGCCAAATACCACCAGCGCATGAAAGAGGAGGCGCCGTATGCCTACAAGCCGATCGCTCCTGTGGTCCAGTCGGTGGAGGACGCCGGGATCGCGCGGAGGGTGGCCCGCCTCTGGCCGCTTGTGACCGTCAAGGGTTGATGGAGACCGCCCGCCATCAAGCTCCTCCAGCCCCGCCAAGAAACAGATTGACATTCCGGAAACCGTTTGAACGCCCTTCTCCCTTGACACCGGAAGACGATGGCCTCGTCCAAGCCCGTCCGGTTCATGGGATTTCATAGGTGTTCATCGTACCCGCCGTCCTTTTAGCCACATTGTAGTCAAAACGCGCCGGTGAACCCGCCGCGGCTCGTGCATTGGCACAATAAGTTAGCTTGACATCCTCATTGGCATTTGTGTTTCTTGATCTCGATATGCTCATATGGTTGGAACGGACACGCTCCTTGCTGGAGGCGCTCGTGCTCAGAATCTTGCGCGAGCACATTTCGGACCATGGCAGTGCGCTGCCCCCCTTTCGACTGCCCCCCCTCGCGAGGCAGATCATGGGGGAGGTCGTCCCGGCGCTGCGAGGGGAGACCTCTCCCTCCGCGGCCCATTCATTCGGGGAGAAACTGGGGTCCCTGGGGCTCGGACTGCGCTCCTGGCTCGCCGTCGACAGGGCCCTGACGAGCGAGCTCGTGGGGCGCGCCACCGGGCCCGCTGCCCTCGCAGGGGAGGTGCAGGACGCGGCGCTGGTCCTGTCTCGAATGCACAGCTTCGGGACCCATGTGGTCGAGGGGCTCTCGCGCCAGCAGCTCGCCGCTCTCTCGCGCGAACGGGACGAGATCCACGCGTCCCTCGAGCGCGTGACCCACACACGTGAGGAGGAGCTGCGGCAGGTCATTCAGGAGCTGTCGATCCCGGTCGTGCCGGTGTTCTCGCAGGTCCTCGTGGTCCCTCTCATCGGCGCCATCGACGACGAGCGCGCGCGGCGGATCACGGAGCGGATCCTCGGCGAGACGACGCGGCGCAAGGCCAGGTTCCTCATCATCGACGTCACCGGCGTGTCGGCCAGCGACGCCGCGCCCCTCACCGCGATCTCGCGCACCGTGCAGGCGGTGCAGCTCCTCGGCTCGCAGGTGGTGCTCGTGGGCATCCCCGCCGAGATGGCTCAGATGCTCGCCCACCTCGACGTTGGTCTCACTGGCATCTTCGTGCTGGCCAATCTCCAGGTGGGCATCGAGTGGGCGCTCCGGCAGCTCGGGCTCAGCGTCCAGCGGCGGGTCTCCCCCACCCCCCCAATCGGCCCCGCAGATCAACCCCGGCTCGACAAGAGGAGTAACCAAGATGGCGATTGACACCACCCGGGCCCACATCGGCCGCATCTACGACTTCATGCTCGGCGGGCATCACAACTACGAGGTCGATCGTCAGGCCGCCGCCAAGATCCTCCAGACGGTGCCGACCTATCCCAAATGGGCGCGCGCCAATCGCTGGTTCCTCCAGCTCGTCGCCTCCGAATGGGAGCAGGCCGGGCGCAAGCGGGTGCTCGACCTCGCGACGGGCCTGCCCACCAAGGGGCATTTCAATGAGCTGATGCCGGAGGCTCGGATCCTGTTCTCGGACAACGATCCGATCAGCGTGGCCTACGGCGTCGAGATGCTCGCCAGCAATCCGAACATGGATTACCGCCTCGCCGACATCGGCTCTCCGGAGACGATCGTTCATCAAGCGGCGGAGTTCTTCGGCGCAGAGCGGGAGATCTCGGTCGGCTGTATCGGAGTCGCCTACCTCGTGTCGGACGCGCTGCTCGCCAGCCTGTACTCGGCGCTCCACGCCTTCTGCGCGCCGGGGAGCGTGATGGCCTTGACCTTCGTGACGAAGATCCAAGACGGTAACGAGGCGGCGGTGGACGCCGTCCGCGAGACGATTCGCCGCAACGCGGACAGCAGGGTGTACGTGCGCACGACGGAGGAGGTGGCCCAGCTCGCGGCGCCGTGGCGCCTCAAGGAAGCCAAGTCTTTGCCGGACTGGCTCGGCGTCCCCGACATGTTCACGCGTGAAGAGCTGGAGCTGCTCGGCATCGGCCTGTCCGGCGCGATCTTCGAGCACTGACTCCGCCCCTTCCTGCGCGTCCGCGAGCCCGGGCCCGTTCATTGCGCCGTCCCGCGCCCCGTCGAGGATCAAAGCCGCCGCGAAGAAAGACTGCGTCCCCGCCGGCGTGGGCTTCGTGTTCGACGTCGCCAATATCGGCTCTCACCGGAGCCGTCAAGTCCACGCGCACTATTCGGTGGACTATCCATGACCCGATCGCATCCCATGCCCCCCCGACGCTGGCATCTCGCTCGCCGCGTTGGTATCGTCCCCGCGATGTCCAGGTTCAAGCCTGTTGGGCGGGTGTTTCCTCTTTCTTGTCGTACCTCGTTCGCTCTCCAAATTCGCCACCACGTGAGGCGGGAAGCGCTGAGCCCATGACGTCGGACACCCCGTCTCCCTTCGCGAGCCTCCCCGGCCCAGCTCCGATGCCGATCCTCGGCTGGCGCGGCAACCTCGTCCAGTTCTTCCGCGACCCGATTGGCTACATGGCGCCTCTCCCGCGGGCGTATGGGCCGGTCGTGCCGTTCGTCCGGGGAGGCAGCGGGGCCGTGCTGATCCGCGAGGCGGACCGTGGGGCCGTGTTCGCGTTCGGCCCCGCGTGCGCACAGGCAGTGTGGAGTCAGATGGGCGTGTTCCACAGCACCCGCGTGCCGGGGCCCAAGGAGAGCAAGCCTTTCCACAGGCTCACGTCGGGCCTCTTCTCCATGAACGACGACAAGCACCGCCAGCAGCGCCGCTTGATCCAGCCCGCGTTCCACAAGGCCCGCGTGGACGGCTATCTGACCACGATGATCGAGCTGACCGAGCGAGCCATCGCCTCCTGGCGCCCCGGACAGACGAAGGATCTCGTCGGCGAGATGACGCCTCTCACGCTCGCGGTCGCCAACAAAACCCTCTTCGGACTGGACACCACGGAAGGCGAAGTGAGCCTCGGCGAGCGCATCCAGGAGATCGTCGCGCTGTCGATGTCGCCCGCGACGCTCGTCCCCTTGAACCTGCCGCTCACGCCGCGCCGGCGGCTCATCGACGCGTCCGCGCGCGTGGACGACGATCTGCGCGCGGTGATCGAGCGCAAGCGGGCGGCGGGCACCACCGGGGACGACGTGCTCACGATGCTCCTCGCGACGCGCGACGAAGGAGGCGACGCGCTGAGCGAGGACGAGCTGTTAGGCCAGCTCTTCATCCTCTTCTTGGCCGGACACGACACCACGAAGAGCGCCATTTCATGGACGTTGTTCCTGCTGTCGCAACACCCATCCATCCTCGCGGACGTGCGGGACGAGCTGCGCTCCGTGCTCGGCGGCTCCGCGCCCACCATCGAGCACGTCCCGAGGCTCGTGTTGCTCGATCGCGTGGTGAAAGAGAGCCTGCGCCTCTTCCCGCCTGCCCCGTTCACGGCGCGGATCACCACGCGCGCGGTGTCGCTCGGCGGCGTGGATCTGCCGGCGAAGACGGAGGTGATCCTCAGTCCCTATTGCCTCCATCGCGAGCCCGATCTCTACCCCGAGCCGCAGCGATTCCACCCCGCGCGCTGGGAGAAGCTCGATCCGTCCCCGTTCGAATACGCGCCGTTCGGAGCGGGGCCACGGATGTGCATCGGGGCGGGCTTCGCGGCGCTCGAGCTGCGAGTGGCCCTCTCCATCCTCCTTCAGCGCTTCGGCTTCGAGCTCGCGCCGGGCGCTCGCGTCGATCGGCGGACCAGCGTGGTGATGTCGCCCCGCCATGGACTGCCCATGATCCTGCGGTCCCCCGGCGAGTCGATCCCCGTTCCTCGGGTGCGCGGCGATGTCCGCGAGATGGTCGATCTGCCGTGATCCATCCCCTTCCCGGAGATCACGAAACCTCAGCGCGCCACGCAAGATTCGAACCTGCGACCTTCGGCTCCGGAGGCCGACGCTCTATCCAGCTGAGCTAGTGGCGCTTGCACGGCTTGACCCGCGCGAGGCGCACCCTAGTCGTATCTCTCGCGACACGCAAGCCCACCGTGCAGGTCACGCTCCATCCCCGAATTGGGATACCCTATCCGCCCGATGAGCCGCCTTCCGGCCACCACGTTCGACATCACGGGGGATGAGCCGACCGCCGCCGTCGCCGCGACCATGGCCAGCGCCGAAGAACCGCCGCCTGCGCCCGGCTCGCAGATCTACGACCTGCCCGAGCGCTTCGAGATGCGGCGCGAGATCGCCGCCGGCGGCATGGGCACCGTCCTCGACGTCTTCGACCACGCCATGCGACGGCGCGTCGCCATCAAGGTGCTGCACCAGACGCTCGCCTCACGCGTGGAAGAGATCGCCCTCTTCGTCGCCGAAGCGCACGTCACCGGGCGCCTCGATCATCCGAACATCGTGCCCGTCCACGACGTGCACATCGATCCGAACCGCGGCGCCTTCTTCGTCATGAAGCTCATCGAAGGCGACACGCTCTCCGCCCTCGTGCGCGGCGGCGTCGCCGCAGAGACCGACGGGCGCAGGCTCGAACGGCTGCTCGGCGTCTTCCTCAAGGTGTGCGAGGCCGTCGACTTCGCGCACAGCCGATGCGTGCTGCACCTGGACCTCAAGCCGAGCAACGTGATGGTCGGCTCGCACGGGCAGGTCTACGTGATGGACTGGGGCATCGCCGTGGAGTGCCGGCGCGACGACGAAGGACACCTGCGTCCCATCGGCGCGCGGCGCGGCGTGCGCGGCACCATCGCGTACATGCCGCCGGAGCAGCTCTCGTCCGACCTCGGCGAGCTCGACGAGCGCGCCGACGTCTACGCCCTCGGCGGCATGCTGTACGAGATCCTCACGGGGCGCCCTCCGTTCATTCCGTTCGGCGATTACAGGGATCCGACGCGCCTCCGCACGTACGTCGTGCCGCACCCGTCCGCGGTGCTGGAGCAAGGGCTCTTGCCTCCGGGCCTCTGCACGATCGCGATGCGCGCGCTCGCCCGCGATCCGAACGCGCGCTACCAGACCGTGGCCGCTCTGCAGGCGGACGTGGAGACGTTCCTGCGCGGCGGCGGCTGGTTCAACGCGCGCGCCTTCGCCGCCGGAGAAGAGATCGTGCGCGAGGGCGAGAACGGCGACACCGCGTTCATCCTCGTCGAAGGGCAGTGCGAGGTGGTCCAGGGCACGGGCGCGAACCGCCGCAGCCTCCGTCACATGGGCCCCGGCGAGGTGTTCGGTGAGACGGCGCTGCTCACGGCCGGACCGCGCACCGCGACGGTGATCGCGCTCACCGCCGTCACCGTGATGGTCGTCACGAACGAGTCGCTGGAGCGTGAGCTCGCGCCGCGCGGATGGCTGGGGGCCCTCGTGCGCGCGCTCGCCTTCCGCTTCCGCGAAGCCGACGCCGAGCGCGCGGCCCTCCGCTCGAACCGCTGAGAGAAGCCCGCAGGCCGGGAGCCCTCCCCGAAACTTGGCCCCGTGGCAAGCCTTCGGGCATTGGCGGCGCATGGAAGCTCGTCCGCTCCTCGACGTACGACGTGCGGCCGCCCTGCTCGCCGGAGCGGGCGCGCTCGCGATCGCCGGCGCCGGCTGCAAAGGGAACCCCGAGCCGCCGAAGGAAGGGATCGTCGCGCTCTCCGCGCCCGCCGCGCAGGAGCCGGTCCTCGATCCGGCGATGGAACCGAAAGAAGGCGGCCCGAAGCTCGGCGCCGTCGAGATGGTCGCCCCCATCTTCCTGAAGCCCGACAGGCGCTCTCCGAAGATCGGCTATCTGCGCGCCGGCGGCACGCTCACGCGCGGCGAGAAGCCGGTGGCCTTCGACGACTGCCAGGGTGGTTATTACAAGGTGCTGCCCGCGGGCTACGTCTGCGCCTCCGTCGAGGCCACGACGAACATGAAGCACCCCATCCTGCGCGCGCTCACGAAGCGGCCGGACCTCTCGAAGCCGATGCCGTACCCGTACGCGTTCGTCCGGGCCATCGCGCCGAACTACTACCGCGTGCCGACGAAGGCCGAGCAGTTCCAGTACGAGATGAGCCTGGACAGGCACCTTCGCAGCTACAAGAAGCTCGCGGACAAGTGGGACGAGATCAACGTGGGCGCGAACGACGTGCCGACCGACGCGCAGGGAAACGCGATCGGGGAGCCGCCCGCGGAGCCGCCGGATCTGTCGCAGAGCGCGCGCTTCGGCGGCGACGGGGACGACGCGATCCCGTGGTTCTTCCAGGGCGGCCGCAAGATCCCGAACATCTCGTCGTTCAAGGTGCCTGAATACGCCATCATCACGAACCGGATCGCCCGCAAGGCCGGCATCGCGTTGATCGGCACCTTCGTGGGCCCGAACGATCGAAGGTTCGCGATGACGACGGACGCGCGCCTCGTGCCGACGTCGAAGCTGAAGCCGGCGCGCGGCACCACGTTCCACGGCGTCGACATGACGAAGGGCTGGGAGCTGCCGCTCGCGTTCGTGCGCGAGGAGTCGACTCCCACGTACGATCTCTCGCGCCTGGCCCGCGACAAGAAGGGAGAGCTCGCCTATCACACGGCGGTTCAGCTCACCGGCAAGTCGAAGAAGCTCGGCGACGATCGCTACGTCGAGGCGAAGAACGGCACGTGGATCCGCGACAAGGACCTCGCGATCGCGGTGAAGCCCTCCGAGCTGCCGAAGTTCGCGACGGGCACCAAGAAGTGGATCGACATCTCGATCCTCGGCCAGACATTGATCCTGTACGAAGGCAACAAGCCTGTCTACGCCACGGCGGTGGCGACTGGCCGCGACGGCCTCGGCGACCCGAAAAAGACGTTCTCGACGGTGCGCGGGACCTTCAAGATCCGGGAGAAGCACGTCACCACGACGATGGACGCGCACGAGGTCGACAACAAGTTCGAGCTGCGCGACGTCCCGTGGGTGCAGTATTTCGAGTCGGGTTATGCGATCCACGCCGCGCTCTGGCACGACGACTTCGGCCGTCCGCGCTCGCACGGCTGCGTGAACCTCTCCCCGATCGACGCCCGCCGCGTCTTCAACTGGACCGACCCGCCCCTCCCCACGGACTGGCACGGTGTGAACGCCAGCGAATCGACCGGCGAAGGCACCATCGTCAACATCCACCCGTAAGAAATCGCCCGGGAAAAAGGGCAAATCCGATGCCCACCCCCGGTCGCGCTACGCGCGCCCGCCCCTCCCAAATCGCTCTCTCCGTTACAACGTCAAGGACTGCATCCGTTCCGCTACGGACTCCGCTCCGCAACGGAGCTCCGCCTCCGCGGATCGGACTCCGTCCTTCCAGTGGCGGCCGGTTCGCGATGGGAGGGGACCGTCACGTGAAGCCTGGAGCGACCTTCAAGGCGGCCACCGGGAGACCCGCGTGGCGGGGGCGTGATACGAGGGGGCGGAGCCCTCAAGATTCATCACATCTTCTCGTCGCTCCTTTTACGGCCCGATCCGATCAGCGGGGGAGTGAAACGAGGGGGCGGCGCCCCCTTGTAAATCCCACGGAAATGCGAGGGCCGCCGCGGTGGCACGCCGAGATCGTCTTTTGCCTATTTGCCCCAGTTCACGACGGGGCGGCCCGGAGGCGTGATGTTCGGCATCGCGTGGTACGTCTGGCGCGCGAGCTCGGTCAGCGGCGTACAAGGGCCCTCACCGAGGTTGTTCAGCTCGTCGGGGTCGTCGAGGACGTTGAAGCAGTGGAACTCTCCGTCCCACTCGCGCGCCTCGATCTTCATCGGTCCCTGCATGAAGCCCCAGTTTCGGAAGGCGCACTCCCACACCCACGTGCAGTTCGTGAGCGGCACCGGCTCGATCGTGCGCAGACTGCGCGTGAGCGGGTGTCCCATCATCCGCGCTCGGAAAGGCGCCATCGCCGGATCGTCCCAGATCCCGAGCAGATCCAGGAACGTCGGGGAGAAGTCGAGGTGCCAGACGAACTGGTTCTTCGCGGCCTTGATGTTCGCCTCTTCCTCGGGCGTCAGCGTGCCGGAGGGCGCGTCGATCCAGCCGGGGACCTGGATCTCCTCGTCGTAGATCGCGCTCGTGTGGCCGAGCTGCCAGTGCTCGCGGAACGACTCCCCATGATCCGACGTGTACAGGACCACCGTGCGCTGGCCCGCGTCCGTGCTGCGGATGTGCGTCAGTAGCCGGGCGACGGCCATGTCCGAGAGGTAGACGACGTCCTTGTAGTAGTTCTTGTACTTCTCGTTGTTCTCCGCGTCCTTGTTGAACTCGGCCGGCTGGAAAGGCGCGTTGTCCTGGTCGTAGACGTACGGGAAATGAACGTTGGAGTAGTGGACGACCGCGAAATAAGGCTCCTTGAGCTCCCCGATCTCCTGAATCACACGGTCGGTGAGCAGGCGGTCGTAAGCGCCCTCGTCGAGGGGGGCCTCCCGGTCGAGGTTCGTCGCCACCGCGAAATGCGAGACAGGGATGTCTTGCACGTAGAGGCGGGCGTTGCCGAACATCAGATTCTGGCTGGTCCAATAGGCGGTATCGTACCCCGCGGCATGCGCGTAATCCCAGATGAGCGGCACCGAGTGGAGCAGGTCGCGCGTCTCGGTCGGACGGACGCCGGACCACAGGTTCGAGATCGAGATCGCCGTCGTGGAGTCGTGCGCGCGGAGCTGCATGAGCGGCATCCGATCCGGCACCACCTTGTTGGAGTGCGGCGTCGCCTTGTCGCACGACGGATCGTACTCGATGCACGTGACGTCGGCGCGCTGGCTCTCCTGCAGGATGAAGAGCACGTTGCGCGGCCGCGCGGGCTTCGCCTGGAGCGTCGGCACGCTCTCCACGTGGCGCTTCTGCACGCGGAGATCCGGCGAGTCGTGCGTGTAGCCGAGCTGCTCGCGCACGAGGCCGGCGATGCTGTTGAAATAGATCATGTCCGGCGCCGTCGACTGGAGCTTGCGGAAGCTCACAGGGATCTGCGTCGGCGCGACGAACGCGACCGGCAACAGCGCCGCGAGGAGCCAGTACGTGATCCGCCCCGGCCGCGTGTACTTGCGCGCCGCCCGCACGAAGACGACGCCCAGCGCGCACGCGAGCGCGAAGTGGAAGATCACGATCGGGCGCGAGAGAGGGAGCGTCCCGACGATCGACCACGGGATCGACTTGGAGTGAATCTGCCCGTCGATCGAGAGGTAGACGTTGTAGATGGAGTTGAACGCGCCCTCGACGCCGATCGCGAGCGTGAAGAGCGCCACGAAGATCGGCGCGACGATGACTTGAAGCAGGCCGCGACGGCGCGACGCCGCGTGCAGGATCACCGCCCAGACGACGGCGCTCTCGACGAAGGAGGCCGCGTAACCGAGCTTGTGGTCTTTGTCGAACGCCGCGATCTGCGGGTACCGACGCGCGAAGTCCGAGAGGAGCACCCACAGGACGGGGCCGAACAACACCAGCACGCCGAGGAGCCGCCTGCGCCGACGCGACCGGACGCGCGCCTTCGAGGGCCCGCGGCGCGGCGGTTTCGCCTTCGATTCCGGCGGAGCTGGTGCTTCCGGCGCGTCGGAGGCGCGATCGTCGGCGCCCTCTTCGGGGGTTGTCTCGGCCACGGGAGCGCGGCTTCTACCACGCGCGACGCGTTCATTTCTATACGTGGCGATGCATATTGCGATCAACGGAAGTCGGCTCTAGCGTCCGATTCCATGCCGATCGTGCTGCGAGGCTCGGGTGGAGCGATGGTTCGCGCGCGCCGCCGATATCGCGCGATCGCCTTCGATTTCGCCTCTCCCACGCGCTCGGCCCGCCCTTCATGGCGGCCGCAGAGCACACTCGCCGCCGATCCGCGCCCCGTGCGCCGGCGTAACCACAGGAGGGCTCCCGGCCGCGCCGGGGAGTGAGACGTGGGCATGATGCACGGACGCGAGCACGAAAAGACGCTGCAGACGCGCCGTACCGAGGTGACGGCGACTTCGGGCGGCTCCGCGATCGAGGCGCCTCCCGCCGTGAAGGTGCCCGCGCTCACCATCGTGTGGCACCCGGACGCGCGCCGCGTCGGTGAGCGGTTCATCCTCTATCCGCTGGCCACCGGCGGCACCGTGGACCTCTCCCGGAACGAGCCGGACTTCAGCTATCCGGGCGCGCTGCTCGGCGGCCCGCTGTCGGATCCGTTCCTCAGCCGCAAGCCGATCACGCTCTCGGCGGCCCCGAACGGCGGGATCGCGCTCGTCGCGACGCCCGACGGGACGCGGCTCGTGTGCGGCTCCACCGTCGTCGAGGATCGCATCGTGGTCGACGCGGAGGCCCTCGCGCGCGGCGTGCCGCTGCTCTTGTCGGCGCGCGTCGTGTTGCTCCTCCACCTGATGGAGCCCGCGATCGGCGCGACGGAGAGCATGCTCGGGATGGTCGGCGAGAGCGCGGGAACGCGCGCGGTCCGCACGCACGTGGAGCGCGTCGCCGACGTCGGCGCGTCCGTCCTCATCCGCGGAGAGAGCGGCACCGGCAAGGAGCTCGTCGCCCGCGCCATCCACGATCGATCGCCTCGACGCATGGGCCCGTTCGTCGCGGTGAACCTCGCCACGCTCCCGCGGGAGCTCGCGGCCGCGCAGCTCTTCGGCGCGCAGAGGGGCGCGTACACCGGCGCCGCGCAGACGCGGGACGGCTTCTTCCAGGCCGCGCGCGGCGGCACGCTCTTCCTCGACGAGGTCGGCGAAGCGCAGCCCGAGCTGCAGGCGATGTTGCTCCGCGTCCTCGAGGAGCGCGAGATGTACCCGGTCGGCGCCGAGCGCCCCGTCCCCGTCGACGTGCGCGTGATCGCCGCGACCGACGCGAACCTGGAGGCGCAGATCGAGGGCGGCCGCTTCAAGACTCCGCTGCTCCACCGCCTCGCCGAGTACGAGATCCGCATCCCCCCGCTGCGCGAGCGCCGCGAGGACATCGGGCTCCTCGTGCGGCATTTTGCGGAGGAAGAGCTGCGCGCGATCGGCGAGGGACACAGGCTCGCCGCGGGCGATCCGCACACGGAGCCCTGGCTGCCCGCGTCCGCCGCGGCGCTGCTTGTCACGTTCGATTGGCCGGGCAACATCCGGCAGCTGCGCAACGTGGTGCGGCGGATCGTGATCGGCAGTCGCGGACAGGCCGTCACGCGCCTCGACCCTTCGCTCGAAGCGGAGCTCCGGACCGGCCGAAAGAGCGCCTCCACGCCACCGCACGGCGGCCGCGCGCCGCACTCCGGGAACCTGCGCGGCGCCTCGAACGGCCCCGCCCCGCGGCGAAAGCCCGCCGACGTCACGGAGGACGAGCTGACCCTCGCGCTGCGGGCGCACCTCTGGGACCTCAAGGCCGCGGCCGACGCGCTCGGCATCCCGCGCCCTTCGATCTACGACCTGATCGCGAAGAGTCCGACCATCCGGACGGCCGGGGACCTGAGCCCCGAAGAGATTGAGCGGGCGTTTCATGCGACGGATGGGGATGTCGATCGGATGGTGCAGGCGCTCCAGGTCTCGAAGCGGGCCCTGCTGCGCCGGCTGAAAGAGCTGGGGCTCCGCGAAAAGAAGGCATGAGTGTCGCCGCCGAGGACGGCTCGATTCGCCGCCTCCGGGTCGCCCCTCCCTGCCAGTCGGTCCCTCCCGACTCCATCGGTGGCTCTCCCAGGCCCCCCGGCGCGCCCCCCCGACGCGCCCCCGGCCCCCCCGAGCCCCCCTCTTTTCGTCTGGATTCCCCCCAGAATCCAGCCCCCCGCTTTCAACTGGATCCCCCCGAATCCAGCCCCCCGACTCTTTGCCTGGATCCCCCCGAATCCAGCCCCCTCGCGCAGTCTCCGGGTCCCCCCCGGAACCCGGCCCCCCGACTGCCTATTACGGTCCGGATCCCCCCGAATCCGGCCTCCCCCGACTCCCCCTCATGTGGTCCGGATCCCCCCGAATCCGGTCCCCCCGACTCCCCCTCGTGTGGCCCGGACTCCCCCGAATCCGGCCCCCCCGATTGGCAATCTCACTCCCGGGCTCCCCCGAGTCCCGAGCGTTTCCCCCCGCGTCACGTCGCCTCGCGGCGTTTCGTGCGTGCTTGTCCCTTCAGCAACCGCCGTGCCGTCCCGAAGAGCGTGGCAGTCCCGCAGAATCGCCCCACCGAGCGAGGCGTCGACGTCGTTCGACGTGTCGAGCGATGTTCTCGACACGTCACGCCGCCGACCTCGACGCGTCGGTTCGTACGCCGCGGGGCAGGAAGTCTCGAAGCAAGGGCGCCGGCCGAGCTACACTTTTGCGCACTGTGCGAGTCCACGTCGGCACCAGCGGATGGCAGTACGCTTCCTGGAAGCGCACGTTCTATCCGCCGCGCTTGCCGCAGCGATCGTGGCTCTCGTACTACGCGACGCGGTTCGCGATCGTCGAGGTGAACAACTCGTTCTACCGCCTGCCCGACGAGGCGACGTTCGCGCGGTGGCGCGACGCGACGCCGCCAGGCTTCGTCTTCGCGGTGAAGGCGAACCGCGTCATCACGCACCTCCAGCGCATGCGCGGCGCCGAGCTCGCGGTCGAGCGCTTCTGGTCCCGCGCGCAGCACCTCGGCGGCAAGCTCGGGCCGGTGCTGTTCCAGTTCCCGCCTTCGCTGCGCGCGGACGTGCCGCGCCTCGCGGAGTTTTTGGAGACGCTGCCGTTCGGGATGCGATCCGCGTTCGAGTTCCGCGATCGTTCGTGGCTGCGCGACGACGTGATCGAGCTGCTCGATCGCGCGGGCGCCGCGTGGGTGCTCGCGGATCGCGGCGGCGTGAAGATCCCCACGATCGTGACGGGCGGCTTCGCGTACGTGCGGTTCCACCACGGCCTTCTGGATCGGCCCGGGTACGAGCGGGACGTGCTGCGTCGCTGGGCGAAGCGGATCGCGTCGCTGCGCGTGCAGGAGGCGTTCGCGTTCTTCAACAACGATCAAGAGGTCGCGGCTCCGGGCGATGCGGCGACGCTCGTCACGCTGCTGCGCGATCAAGGATGCGACGTGACCGCGCCGCCTCCGCACGCGTGGCCCGAGGGGCCGGAGCAGCTCCACTTGCCGCACTTCCAGTGATCGCGCCGCGCGCGCGACGCCGCGCACGAAAGGTGAACGCGAGGCCGCAAAACGGATAGCCTCGCGGCGATGCAGGAGCCAAGGGCGACGGATCTCTTCGCGCTCGGGAAGCGGTGCTTCGACGCGATCGTGGGCGAGCTCGCGCGGCACGGCGTCAAGGTGGATCCCGCGCTCGGGCTGCGGCGAGGCGACGGCGTGATGACGCACTACAGCCTGCCGGACAAGAAGATCTACCTCTCCGTGCCGGACCCGAGCACGCCCGTGGGCAAGCTGCAGGCGATGGTGCTCGCGTCGGTGCTCGCGTGCGCCGGCGAGAGCGAGCTCCTGAGCCTCTTCGAGCTCTTCGTGCCGCGCCTCATCGCGCACGAGATCGCCCACCATCTGCGGCATTTCCATCATCGCTTCGGCCAAAGCCCGTGGGAGGAGGAGCAGATCGCGAACCGCTTCGCCGCGGCCCTCACGCGGCGTCGCATGTCGCCCGCGGAGCGTGCGCGCGCGCAGCGCCTCCTCGCGCGGACGATGGCGGCGCTCGCGGACAAGATCGGCGTGCCGAGCGCGCACGCGATGAGCTACCACGACGTGCTCTTCGCGCTGAACGCGGACGGCAAGATCGGCGACACCACCGTGGAGCGCGCGGTCGTCGCGCAGCGCCTCTTCGACGCGGAGACGCAGCGCATGCTCGCCGCGTCGGAGGACATGCCCACCGCCGTCGGCCGCGATCTCGATCTGCGCGGCGCGCTCATCCGCGACATCAACCGGGAGTACGCGGGCGACTTCTTGAAGTACGTCTACTACCACGCGGGCTGGCTCCACCTCGATCTGGGTCGGCGCGGCGCCGAGTACGTCGACGCGCTAGCGCGGGAGCACCTCGGCCTCGCGGTGCCGCTCCTGCCCGTGCCCGTGACGATCGACGCGCCGACCGACGTCGCGGTCGCGGCTTGTTACAAGGCGTTTCGTGATTGCCAGTCGAAGGACGACGTCGCCGCGCGCTACTTCTACAAGCGGTACCGCTCGCTCCTGTGGACGCGCCTCTGCGAGGGCGGCCTCGTCGACGCGTCCGACGCGGACGTCCTCGCGGAGCAGAGCGCCTTCTTCCTGGAGAGCTGGGACGAGGGCGCGTCGGACGCGCTGAAGTACGTCGCGCACCTCGCGACCGAGAGCGTGCGCGCGCTGTTCCCGTCGCGTCTCCGCGCGCGCGGCGCCTCGTTACCGGAGGCGCTCCCGCACCTCGCGTGCGAGACGGACGCGCGCCTCTACCGGCACGCGGCGCTCGGCGAGCCCGACGTCGCGGCGGAGCAGACGAGGCTGCGCCTGCGCCTCCTCGAAGGCACCGACGTGTTTCGCGCCGTCCCCGCGGAGTCGTTGATCACGCTCGCGCACGTGCTGGCCCGCGTCCACCTCGCGGCCGGCGAGGTGCTCGTGTGGGAGGACGAGCCGAACGACGACGTCTTCCTCCTCGCGAGCGGCGAGCTGTCGATGCTCGTGGGCGGCAAGCCGATGGGCCTCGTGCTCCCCGGCAAGGTGTTCGGCGAGACGGCCTTCTTTTCGAGGCGCCCGCGCCACGCGACCGTCCGCGCGCGCGTCCCGTCGGAGTGCCTCGTGATCCGGAACCTCGATCTCCTGTCGCTCGCGTACAAGCACCCGTCCATCCTCATCCAGATGGGCGGCGCCTTCGCGCGGAGGCTCGAAGAGCGAGACTCCCGAGACTCGGAAGAGGCGCAGACGATGATCTGGCCCCGCCCCGGAGAGTGACAGTGCCCACCCCCGGTCGCGCTACGCGCGCCCGCCCCTCCCAAATCGCTCACTGTCGTTCGCGAAGGGAGGGGAGCGTTACGGCATTTGGAAACGGTGTTTGAAATTGCCGATCAGCGGGGAGAGCAGTTCTCCAGAGAGGCAGTCTTCACGAGCCACCGCGCGTCCCCGAGCAGATCGATCTGATCGCTCCCCAATCGAATCTCTGTGTATTCCGATTGCGATTTGCGCGGGACCCCGAAGGCGGCGTTCGCGGGAATGGTCCCGATCGCGCTCCGGAGCCCCGCGACCTCTGCGAAGAGCTCCGTCTCGGCGGGGCAAACGAGGGCCTTCGGGAGCGTGGCTGTCGACTGCTTGCCCATGCCGATGAGGCCGATGAGCTGCGCGTCGTTCGGGCCCTGCGGATCCGCGAGGAGCGACGTGCTCACCCAGCCGAACACCCCATCTCGCGCCGGAGAGCTCCAGTACACGAGCGACCACTGCCCGCGCTGCTCGAAGAAGTCCACGTACGTGAAGCCCTCCTCGTTCCGCGAAAGCTCGACGATCGGCGCGCCGCCCGGCGTCGTCGCGACGCCCACCGGCTGATCGAGCGCGAGCAGACGCTCGGAGTGGGCGCTCCCGAGGAGCCCCGCCGCGGACAGGCTCAGCTCCTCTACCCAGCACCCCCACGTCATGCCGAGATCGCTGCACGCCGCCTCGGCCCGGAGCGGCTTCGCGCGCGGCCGGAATGCATCCTGTCCACGGAAGCCGAGCTCGACCCCGCCGCGGTGCACGCGCTCGACGAACACGCCCTCTCCGCCCGCGGGGATGAAGGCCGCGCTCATGACGAGAGGCCGCTGCGGATAGAGGAGGAACGACTCCCCCGCGGTCCACGCGGAGATCGTCGCGCCGCCGTCCTCGATCTCGATCTGCGCCCCCGTCTCCGAGGGCCTCCCCTCCGGAAACGACACCTTCACGCGCCCATTGAAATGCGATGTCGCCGCGAAGCACGCCCCGTCGACCGAGAAGCAGAGCGCGATCTGGTCCTCCCGAGGCGCGATGTCGACTCCGATCCAGGAACAGCCGGTCCCCGCGGCGTGCGCCGCCTCTTCGCTCTCCGCGGCCTCCTCCCCCGAGGCCTCGGAGGTGGCCTGCGCGGGCGGCCCGATCCGCACCTCCGTCTGGGCAGGACGCGAGCACCCGAATCCCGGGAGCACAGCCAACATCGATGTCGCGACGAGCGCGCGGAGAGGGTTCATGCGGGCCTGCATCGACAAGGTACCAGCACGCGCGCGATCATCACCCGCTCTTCGCGGCGACCTCGGTCGTCCCGGCCGGTCGTTGGACCGAGCGCCTCCATTTCCCTTGGGGATCCCCTCGATCGAAGGCCACGATCACGATCACCCTTGCGCGCGAGGGGCCCTGCGTGACATGGTGCGCGCACGTTCAGTGCGGAGGCAATCGATTTCATGAGCTCGGACGAACAAAACCCCATCCCCACGGCCGTAAAAGAGCTGCTCGCGCTGTTCGAGGGCCCGCTCTCGAACCTCTCTTTCCCGGACGTGGACGGCGCGTCGCTCCGCGAACAGGCCGCGCAGGTGGACGCGGCCGTGCACGAGGTGGAGGCGGCGGCCGCGGCCTGGGCCGAGGCGAAGCGTCAGGTGGACGCGCGGCTCGAAGTGCTCTTGCAGAAGGCGCAGCGCGCGCTCGCGTACGCCCGCATCTACGCGGAGGACAAGCCCGAGCTCGACGCGACGCTCGCGGCGCTGGTGGTCCCCCGCTGGGGCGATCCGCGCGGTCAGAAGGCCCCGGCGAGCCGGTTCACGCAGCAAGAGGTGGCGCCGGCCCGCAAGCGCGGTCGCCCCCGCAAGTCGGACGTGCCGACGCCGACGCCCCCCGCCGTGGAGGAGCCGATCACCCTCCTGCCGGAGTCCACCCCTGTCCCGGAGTCCACCCCTGTCCCGGAGTCGACGCCTCTCCCCGCCGCGGTCGAAGCGCCGACGGTCACCGTGGCAGAGACCGAGATCGACGTCACCGCGGACCTCGCCATCGAGAGCGAAGACGCGGCCTGATCCGATCTGCGCAAGTTGCGCAACAGACTCCCCGTCTGCGCAACTCCCCCGTTGCACAACTCGCGCGCTCCCCTCCCCCACAATTCAATCGAAACGCTGCTGAACAAGGCGTTTCACACTCTGGCCCGGCGCTTGCGGAAGGGCGCCGCGTGCTCCAGAACATCCGTATTCCCTGGTTGGTCCTCGTCCTCGCTGCCGGCGCCGTGACCGGCTGTGAGGCCGCGGCCCGAAACGGCGACTTCGAACAAGGTGGTGAGAGCGAGTTTCCCCCCGTCGACAAGGACGACAAATACTTCAAGCCCGGCCCCGTCCTCGCGACGCCCGACGATCAGGCCCTCGCGAAGCGGTTTTCGTACCATCAAGAGGTGATCGACGTCCATCAGTTCAGCTACACGCTGCGGGACAACCCGGCGATGCACATGGACCTCGAGCAGATCACCGGCCTCAAGATGCCGGCGGACATGGGGTCGGAGAAGCCCAAGAAGCTGATGAGCTACAAGGGCGCTCCGCTCCCGGACAAGTGGGACTCCCGCGCGAACGGCGTGGGACTGCCGCCCATCCGCAATCAGGGCCAGTGCGGCTCCTGCTGGGCGTTCGGCACGACCGCGGCGGTGGAGGCGGCGATCGCGGTGTTCGACAAGAAGTTGGTCGACCTCAGCGAGCAGTTCGTCCTCGACTGCAGCGGAGAGGGCACCTGCGGCGGCGGATACTGGGCCTACAGCGCCTTCATCAACGCGGGCGGCGTGATGGAGAAGGACTATCCGTACACGGCCTACGACGGCTCCTGCAAGAGCAAGAGCGTCCAGCACCCGTACAAGATCGAGTCGTACCAGGGAGTCCAGGACAACGACATCGACGCGATCAAGGGCGCCATTCGCGACTACGGCGCCGTCGGCGTCACGATGTGCGTGTGCGGCTCTTTCCCCGGCTACGGCGGCGGCGTCTACGACTCCAACGAGTGCAATTACAGCCAGTCGAACCACATCGTCGCGCTCGTCGGCTGGGACGACACCATCTCTCACAAGAAGGGGAAGGGCGCGTGGATCATGCGCAACAGCTGGGGCACCTCCTGGGGTGACGACGGCTATGCGTACATGGCTTACGGCGTCGCCGGCATCGAGGAAAATGGCACCTACGTCATCTACAAGCCGGAAGATCCCACGGACAGCGACGGCGACGGCGTCACCGATCTGCACGACAACTGCAAGACGGACCCGAACGGCGATCAGGCCGACGCGGACGAGGACGGCAAGGGCGACGCGTGCGACGCGACGTTCGATCCCTTCGAGAAGGCCCTCTCGCTGAGCGACGACGACAGCCGCAAGATCGATCTCGGCTTCTCGTTCCCGTTCTACGGCACGACGTACACCTCCGTGAACGTCAACTCCGATGGAAACGTCACCTTCGGCTCCGCGGACGGCAAGAGCGTGGATCGCTCGGTGTCGCGGTTCCTCACGCTCGGGCCCCGCATCGCGGGCCTGTACGCGGACCTCAACCCCTCGGCCGGCGGCAAGGTCACGTACGGCAAGACCGCGAAGAACGCCTTCTTCGTGAAGTGGGACAACGTGCCAGTCTATAACTCCAATGGAGGCAACACCGTCAAGATCGCCTTCGACGATTCGGGCAAGGTGGATGTCACGATCGGCGCCGTGTCGTCGAAGACGTATGTCGTCGGCGTCTCCATGGGCGGACAGGGCAACTCCGCGCCCGAGACGGACCTCTCGAAGGCGCCCGCGCAGATCGGGACGGCCGGCACCAAGGCCGTCTTCGAGAGCTTCACGAACGCGAAGGCCTTCGATCTCACGGGCAAGACGCTCACGTTCACCGGCGCCGCGCCCGATCCGAACAACCCCGATCCGAACAACCCGGATCCGAACCCGAACCCGAGCCCGACGGAGACGACGCTGGCTCTCGGGGACGACGACACGGCCTCTGTCGCGCTCGGCTTCTCGTTCCCGTATTTCGGGAAGGCGTACACCGATGTGCACGTGAACTCCGACGGCAACCTCACGTTCGGCTCCGGCGACGGCGCCACGGCGGAGCGCTCGGCGTCGCGGTTCCTCACGGGCGCGCCGCGGATCGGCGTGCTGTACGGCGATCTCGACCCCTCGAAGGACGGGACGATCTCGTACCGGCACGACACGGCGGACTCGATCACCATCACGTACAAGGGTGTTCCGCTCTACGGGCAGAACGGCGGCAGCACGGCCAGCGTCACGCTCGACAAGGCCGGCAACATCACCCTTCAATACGGCGGCATCGCGGGCTCTTCGTACATCGCCGGCATCTCCGCGGGCGGCGCTGGAAACGCGGCGAACCCCGTCGATCTCTCGGCCTCCGGCGCGCAGATCGGATACGGCGGCACGGCGACGATTTACGAAGTGTTCGGCAGCGGAAAGGCCTTCGACCTCGGCAACAAGACGGTGGTCTTCTCGGCGAGCGGTAACAGCCCCGATCCGAACCCGGATCCGGACCCGAACAACGTGCCGAGCGACACGTCGGTCTCGCTCGGCGACGACGACACGGCCAGCGTGCCTCTGCCCTTCTCGTTCCCGTTCTTCGGCAAGACGTACACGACGGTGTATGTCAACTCGGACGGAAACCTCACGTTCGGCGCCGGCGACGGCGTGACGGCGGACCGCACGGTGAGCCGTCTCCTCTCGGGCGCCCCGCGGATCGCGGCGGTGTATACAGACATGGATCCGAGCTCCGGCGGCGGCGTCGCCTACTCGCAGATCAGCGCCACCAGCCTGATGATCTCGTACAAGGGCGTCCCGGCGTGGGGCGAGGGCACCGGCAACGACTTCAGCGTGACGCTCTCCAGCAACGGTGACATCACGATCGCGTACGACAACGTGGGTGTGTCCTCGTACATCGTCGGCGTGTCGAAGGGCGGCTCCGGCAACTCCGGCAGCGAGGTCGACCTCGTCGGCGCGAATTGGAAGGTGCCTTATACCGGCTACGGCGCCCTGTACGAGCAGCTCGGAAACAGCACCACGATGGCGAGCGGACAGGAATTGACGTTCACGAAGTGAACCTACTTCTTGCCTTTGCCCTTCTTGGGGGACGGCTTGCTCTTCGGGAGAGAGGCCTTCCCCTTCGCGGGCGGCTCCGGCTCGTCGTCGGCCATCTCCACACCGTACGCCCTCTCCTTCGGGTTCCAGACCCAGGTGGTCTGTCCCGTCTCCGGCGGTCCTCCGTTGTTGTCGGCGAGCTGACCGCGGACGCCGAATCGGGAAAAGTCCTTGTCGTGGAACTCCGCAGGGACGACCCAGCGCTGGTTGGCCCCGGTCGTCTCGATGAGGTTGCTCCGGAGGCTCCCGTCCTTCTGCACGGCGACCGCCGACCACTCCGCGCGCTCGGCCGAGTCGTCCCCCGGCTGATAATCCCAGTAACCGAAGACCTGGAGCTCCCCGTCGCGCTCCACGAACCCCATCGGATTGCCCTGCATCCCCTGGATCGAGATCAAGGTGCCGCTCTTGTCGAGCACCGCCACGGCGTCGCCGATGACGTACGCATACCCCACCTCGAAGCCGTTCCACGTGGTCAGTCGCTCGAACAGCACGTGCGGGCCGATCGCGAGCGACGTGGTGTCGCCGCCCGCATAGCCCACCTCCTCCAGCTCGACGCCGTCGCCGGGCTGGTACGAGAGGCCGGGCGCGCCGAGCGAATGATCCGCCGCGAGCTGGAACGCGGCGGCCCGCAGCGAGGCGTAGGGCTCGAAGCCGACGGCGACGGGCAGATCATGCTCCTCGAAAGCGCCGCCGTCCTTCGGCGGATCGCCCTCGGAGCCCGCGCGCACGCTCACGCCGATCCGCGCGAGAGGGGCCGAGTCCGTCCGCGGGAGGGCCTTCTGCGGAAAGGCCGCCTCCACCGTGACTCCGGCCTTCCCGTCCTTGAACGCCACCTTGGCGCCCGGCACCGGGACGAGCGCGCCCTTCGCGTCGACGGAGCGGAGCCCCTTGCGATCCAGCCTGTACATCCGCCGAAACCGCGCCGACTGGGCCTCTCCGAAATCCTCGCGCGCGGTGATGAGCGCGTTGCACGACTTGGCATCTTCGGCGTCGCGAGGGTTGCCGTCCGGGCCGTTCTCACAGTCGAGCTCCACGACTCCCCCCCACCGGGCCATCGAGCCGATCGGCGGCAGCGTCACGTCCCCCAGGCGGACTCCGATCCAGAGGCCGTCGACAGCCTCCCCGCCGAGCATCCCGGCGATCGACACGCCGTCGGAGTCGATCGCGATCGCGAGGTGCGACGCCGGCACGGGCGGAGTCCGCGGCTCCTTCTTCGGCGTCGCCTTCCCCTTCGATGGAGTCGCGTCGGCAGAGGGAGCGGCGGCCTTCCGAGTCGCGGGCGCGGGCGCGGGCGCGGGCTTCGGCGGCGGTGGGAGGATGTTGCCCCACTCCCCGATGTCGCCGTCGATCGCGAGCGCCTGCGGCCTCTCCAGCGCGACCACGGTCGCGAGGTGATCGCCTTCATTCGCCGACGGAGCGCCCTTCTTCGACGGATCGATCCGCACCTCGGCCACGGGCGGGGCGCCGCTGCACCCCGCGGCGAGCAGCAGAGTCAAGAGGCCAGTCCGGAGGTGGCCAGTCCGGACGGGGTGAAATGGCGTGTCGTGAGGAGCGGCTTCTGCGGTGGAGTTTCGGAGCACGGTGGTTGTTTCTCGGCAGCTCGTCTCGGCCCCGCGGGCGCGCGGCCGTCATGGGGATAACGGGGGGCGCAACCAGGATCAAGGCAGAACCCTTCCCGCCATGATCGTGCGACTCCGAAGGGTGCCGGGGATGTGCGACGGCCAAACGGCGGGCCGTCACGCTCGGCCGTCACGCCCGGCCGCGGCTCGCCCCGGTGGTGACGCCGCCCGCGATCAGGTGCGCGAGGCGCAGCGGCTCCGGGATGTGGCCGTGGATCGCGAGGCGCCCGATCAGATCCGCCGCCTCCGCGAGCGAGAGGCCCGCGCGCTGCACGAACAGGGGACCGCACGGCTCCATCGGCCCCGCGCGCAGGATCCGCTGCCATTTCGCCGCGCCGCCGCGGACCTTGGTGCGCAGCGCCGACTCGATCGCGGCCATGTCCGGCGCCTTCCGCGCGACCACGAGCACCGGCCTCTGGAGCCCCTCCGCGAGCGCGTGAATGTCGATCACGTTGAACCCGGCGAGCGCGATCCCCTGGAACAACACCGCGTGCACGTGCGCGTAGAACTGCGACGCCCGCACCATCTTCTGCACCGCGCGCGTCGCGTTCGCGCCGTCCCGTCGCACGCGCGAGGACAGGACCCCCTCCACGCCCGGCGGCCCCGGCGCGTCGTTCGGCACCGAAGGCGTGCGCCCCGCGGTGAACGCGACGCCGACGACGAGCACGTCCCCGCGATGCGCCCGCGGAAAAGGCGCGTCGTCGATGCCGATCACGTGGGAGAAGCGCCGGAGGGAGGGAGAGCTCATCCGCGCGTGGAATACGTCTTGATCATTTCCTGGAGGCGAGCGACGAGATCCGGGACGCTCTCCACCTCGAAGCTGTGATGGTGCTTGTCGGTGCCGGTGATCTCGCGCCACAGCTTCTCTTTCAGGTCGAAGGTGACGTTCACGCGGAGCGGGCCCGGATCACGCGACAGCTCCAGGTACACGCGATCGAAGCGGGCCGCGTGCGCCGGGCCGGGCGACAGCACCGCGCGGATGAAGCCCTCGTGCGCCTTGTTGGGCTGGTAGCCGTCGAGGATCCACCCGGTCGCGACGAAGGCGTCGAGCGCTTCGAGAACGCGGCGCGCTGGCCGGAGCGTGACGCGCCGCGATCCGCCGACGTCGACCGCGTGCGGGATGTCCGCCGAGACGTCGATCGTGTGCCAGTCGCCCTCCTCCGCGAGCGCGGTGTCGGCGGGCACGGTGAGCGTGAACGGCACCGTGTGCACGCTGCCGGGCTCGACGTCGATCGAGAGCGGGATCGACGTGCGGTGCAGCGCGCGCGCGCCCTCTTCTTCCTGGTCTGCGGCCTCGTCCTGGACGGGCCAGCGGTACGTCAGCCGGATATCGAGCCCCTGCACGATCTGCGGCACCTCGCCGCCCGTGATCGTCGCGACGCCGTGCACTTCGTCGCCGAGGTGCAGCTCCTCCTCACACTCGACCACGACCTTGAGCTGACCCGCCCCGATCGCCGCCTTCAGCTCCTTCAAGACGCTCATGCACCGCTCCTTCGGGCCGCGATGGTAGCATCATCGCGCCGGGCGCGTGCGAGTCCGCGTTTGGGGGCGTGCCCGGAGCGGGAGCCGTGGGAGGACGACTCCCGCTCCGGGATTGCCAAGGACCGCACGTGCTTCCCCTTCGGTCTCGATCTCACGGAGCACCCGCCGAGATCGATCCTCCGGCTGTTCGCCACGGCCCTGCACACGGCTCGACGGATAGACTCGTCTACGCGCGGAGACCATCCGCTCGTCGCGTGGTCAGGCCATGTTCCTGGCCGTCGCCATCGCGTCCGTCGATGGATCCCTTGATACAGAAGACAGCCGTTCAGGTCAATCGTCGGCCGGACAGAGAATGTCCATCACGAGGCCGCGCGGACAGGCCCCGATGACCGGACGCACGGCGGCGTCAACTGGCATGTTCGAGCTCGTGGGAGGGGGGATGGGGAGGAGCCGTCCGGCGTCAATCCGCGGCGCGGAACGGGAATGTCCGGCGATCGATCCGAGGCTGTTTCCCCGGCGTTTCGCGTCGCGAGGCTACTTCTTCTCGGGCTTGCCTTCGGCGCGCCGCGTGAGGCGGTAGTTCGCGCGGATGTCGAGCGCGATGGAGCCGAGGAACAGGAGCAACGAGAGCGTGCCGATCATCTGACCGACGCTCATCGCCACGATGACGGGCAGCGGCTTCGGGTGGACGAGGGCCCACGTGATGAGGCCGAGCGCGACGAGCGACCAGATGCACGCCCAGCGCACGCGGCGCTCGATCTTGCTGATCACGGCCTTCGGGACGGGCGCGGCGGACGGGACGGGCGTCTCTTCGGATTTGGGTTTGTCGGCCATGGTCACTTCTCCTCGGGGAGCGCGCGCTCGCGGACGTGGTGGGGCGGGCCGTGACAACCCTGCTTCGCGCAGCCGACCGCGCCGGACTCGATGGCGTCGTGGTGCACCCGGTGCTCCATCGGCTCCTTCGTCTTCGCCTGCGCGTGGCACTGCTTGCACGTCTCGTTCTTGTAGGGCTTGTAGAGCTCCGGCGGCCGGTGATTCGGGTTATCCCAGTCTCCGGTGTAGTAGTCCCACACGTGGTGCATGCCGCCGATCTTCGTCACGACGAGGCCGAACATGCCGTAGTCCGCGTGGCAGGTGTAACAGCTCTCTTTCCCGAACCACTTGTTCTTGCTGTGGATGGACGCGAGGCCCGTCGACTTCGGGTTCGCCGCGTCCTCGGTGTAGGGCACCATCACGTGGCAGGAGCCGCAGAACTCCCGCTCCTTCGTGACCTCGAGGTTGGCGTAGTTGCCCGCGACGGCCGCGGCGATCGGCAGCGGCCCGAGGCCCGCGAACAGCCACACACGCGTGGCGGCGGTGAGGGGCGGACGTCGGATCAGATAGCCGATCAGGACAGCGGCCGAAGCAGCGGCACAGACCAGCGCACCGACGTTGAGCAGGTTGGGGAGCTCGAAGGTCATGTGAGTTCGCTCTGGAGAGGATGGGACTTCATTCGCCGCTGAACCGGTGACAGCCGTTGCAAACCGTCGCGTCCGGCTTGTGGTCTTTCTGGTTCGGGTGGCAAGAGGTGCACGATGCGCGATCCACCTTCGGCGCCACGTGCGGTGTGGGGTGACAGGAGGTGCACGTCTCGTGACCCTTGGTCCCGTGCAGGCCGATGAGCTTGTCCTGCTGGTGGCAGCTCGTACAAGTCGGCGGTGCCGCGTTCCCCTTGGGTCCGTGCGGCCGGTGGCACTTCTCGCACTCGCCGTGCTTCAGCGTCTGCGAGGCGGCGGCCTCGGCCTTGTGGCACTGCTTGCATCCCTGCGCGATCGGCAGGCGCTGGCCGCTGTGCGTGTCGTGGCACTTCTCGCACGCCTTGTGGCCCGCCGGAGCCGTCTTCTGCTCGTCGTCGTGGCACGAGCCGCAAGCGCCGGTGTTCGTCGTGGGGCGGTGTCCCTTGCCGGTGTGGCAGCCCTCACAATTCTGATGCTTCGGGTTCGAGGCGACGCGGCCCGCCTGGCTCGTGTGGCACGTCGCGCAGCCGACGACGGCCTTCCCCTCGTTGTGCTTCTCGTGGCACTTGTTGCACTCCATCGAGGCGTGTTTGCCCTGCTGCGCGCGCACGCCCGTGTGGCAGGACGCGCAGCCGGACGCCGCGAGCGCCGTCGCGGAGACGCCCGCCGCCGAAGGATGCGGGTTGTGGCAGGTCGTGCAGCCGGTGCCCTTCGGGTCCGGGTGCGTGGTCTTCACCTCGTGGCAACGGCCGCAGGAGGCCGCCGCGGAGCCCTTCACGTCGTGCGGCTGATGGCAGCTCTTGCAGTCCGCGTGCTTGTCCGCGCCCTTCGCGCTCACCGTCATCGTCGCCTGCTTGTGGCAGGTGCCGCACGCCTTGGCAGAGGCCTTGTCGAACTCGTGCGGCTGGTGGCAGTTGGTGCACGCGTCGTGGCCCTTGAAGAGGGCGTTCTTCGTGATCTCGGGCGTCTTCTCTTTGTGGCAGTCGAAGCAGCGCGAGTCGGCCTGTCCGGACACCTCGTGCGGCTTGTGGCAGTCGTTGCAGATGAGCGCGCCGGCCTTGGTGTTCTCGGTCTCTCCGTGCTTGACGACCTTCTGTTGCTCGTGGCAGTCGCCGCACGCGCGGGGCTTCGTCCACGGCTCGTCGTGCGGCTGGTGGCAGTTCGAGCACTCCTCGCCTCCGTGCACGTCGATCGCGGCGGAGTTGCCCTGCTGCTGCTGGTGGCACTTCAGGCACTCCCACGCGCGATTGACCATGTCCTCGGCGTCGCCCGCGCCGAGCGTGTGGCAGCCGACGCAGTGGGTCTGTCCCATCTTCGGGATGGTGACCTTGATGTCGTCGTGGCAGTCCATGCACCGCTGCTCGAACGGCTCGCCGTAGCCCTTGATCTCGCCGAGGTGGCAGCACGTGCACGAGGTGCGCTCCTGGAGCTGCTTCGCGACGTCGTGCCCCATCATGCCGACCTTCGCGCGCCACCGCGGATCCTTGCGGTCCTCCGCGGTGTGGCAGTTGGCGCAGCGGCTCCGCTGGTGACCGTTGTGCTCGGGGATGGCCGAGATGCCGCCCGGCCCGTGCGCGAGGCCGTGCGGGCCTCCCGTCGCGGTGTCGCCGCTCGTCGTCTTGGGCTCTTCGGAGTCGGTGCCGGTCTGTCCGCCGTTACCGCAGGCGGCGCCGGTGATCGCGACGAGCGCCACCACCAAGGCGAGGAGCGTCGCTGGGATGGAGCGGTGTACGATAGGCAGTCTCACAGGAGACCTCCGTGGCACTGACGACAGGCCACATCGGTGGTCTTGTTGCCGTGCGCGGTGTACCCCGGCGGGTGCGGGTTGCCGCCGATGCCGCCGACGCGGTGGCAGCCGATGCACAGCTTCTCGCCGGCGCCGCCGTGGCAGCTCGCGCACAGGGTGGGATCGCGCCAAGCCTCGCGGCCGTGATCGTTCTGCTGACCGGGCAGACCGAGCCAGGTGCGCGGGTGCGGGCTCTTCGAGAGGCCGGTCGTGCCGACTCCCACGTTGTTCTTCGCGTGGCACGTGCCGCACGTGTTCGTGTCGTGGCAGTTCGTGCACAGGCCCGGCTCGCTCTTCGCCTCGTTGGCGTGGCGCGCCATGAAGCCCGCGCGGTGCACGCTCGGCGAGAACGGATCATCGAAGCTCATCTGCGCCGGGGTCGCCGGGGCGACGCGGCCCGCGTGGCAGCTCGAGCACCACTTCGGAGAGTGGCAGCTCGCGCACACCTCGCCGGTCGTCGCGCCGCGCACCGCGTGCTCCTTCATGAAGTCGGGGCCGTGGACCCACGCGTCCTCGGGCTTGAGGCCCTCTTTCTCCATGTCGACGTGGCAGCCGTAGCACTTGCGATCCTGCATCTCTTCGGCGTGCTCGTGGCACGAGAAGCAGGCGCCCATCGCCGGGCGAAGGTGGCTGTCGCTCGTCTGCGCGTCGACATGGCACTTGACGCAGTCGCCCTTCGTCCGCTGGAGGTGCGAAGAGTGGTCGAAATGCAGGTTCTCGCGCGCGGCGGCCGCGGCGATCCGCGTCTCCGCGAGGCCGTGACACTTCTGGCAATCGTTCGTGTCGTGGACCTTCTGGTGACAGAGGCCCTCGGTGCAGCTCTTCGAGCCGGGGATGTGCAGCTCGGACGCGTCGCCCGCCTGCGAAATGCCGGTGTGGCAGCTCGTGCAGCTGATGCCCTTCGCGACGTGCGCTTGGTGCTCGAACGGCCGGCGGCCCGGAGGCCGGATGCCGAGGACGCCCGCGCACGCCGACGCGAAGAGCGTGAGCGCGACGAGGATGAGCGAGAGGCGCTTGTTCATCGCTTCTCCCACGTGGCCGAAGCCCGGAAAATGCCCGCGACGGACGCGAGGCGCGTGGGCGACTGCGAGGCCTCGACGCCGCCCGCGAGATCGAGCCAGGGCGCGAATTTGGGGGAGTAGCCGAGCGCGACGAGGCCCCACGGCCACATGGCGCCGCGCCCGTCCGGCACGTCCGGCACCACCAATTCGAGCTCCGCGGAGGCGTGGAATCGATACACGACTGGCAACCTCGCCGTGAGCCGGCCGCCGGTCCACGAGGCGTTCTGCGGGGTCCACTGCCTGCGCACTTCCGCGCCGAGCGCGCCGTCGCCCCGGTCGTCGAGCCGCAGCACCGCGTGGATGGAGGCGCGACCGCCGAAGTCGCCGCCGATGGAGTCGGCCGATCCGATCGCCGAGATATCGAGCCTGGGGGCCGCGCGCCACGCCATCGTGAGGCCGCCCTGCGTCGACGGGATGTCGCCGATCGCCGCGAACAGCGACGTCGCCGGGAGGAGGGACGACGGCGAGCGGTGGAGCGCGAACGCCTCCAGGCGCAGCGGCCCCATGCGGAAGGCGACGGAGCCGCGCGCGCTCGCCACGTCGACGCGGAGCATGTCCAGCGCGACCTCGCCGGCCGCGTCGACCCAGCGAGCGGGCGTCACGGACGCGTCGAAGCCGAGCTCCTCGAACTGAATACGGCCCTCGCTGCGGCGCTGCAGGTAGGACACGCCCGCAGAGGCGTATTCACCGATGCGCTGCGACAGGCGCCCTCCTGCGGCCCAGTCGAACGACTGCGCGGCGAACCCCGGCAAGACCGGCACGCCGCCGAACACCTGGAGCGTCGGCCCCTTCGGGACGCGGAGGAACGCGTTCGCGCCGTCGAGCAGCATCGGCCGGATCGCGCCCGCGGTCACGAGCATGCGGCCGAGCCGGAGCTCGCCCCAGCCGTGCGGCTCGCGGAGGTGGATGTTGGCGATCATCACGTCGCCGTTCGAGGTCGTGGTCGGCGTGTTGGTGGCGGTCTGTCCGGTGCCGAGGTACGTGCGATCCGCGCCGATCGCCCCGGTCCCGAGCCACACCACCGCTTCGGCGTCGGCCCAGTCGGTGGGCTTCGCGTCGCCCGTCAAGACGAGGAGCCCGGCGGGCGCGGGCGCGGTCCCGAAGGCGTACACGTCGCCTTTGAGTCGGTATTGCGCGGAGGCCGTCTGCGCGGTGAGCGCGAGGGCGGCTCCACACACGCTGCCGAGGATCGATTTCGCCGCGCGGCTCTTTCGGGTTCTGCGCCTCATGGCAGGAAGTCCACGTGCCCGTCGACGTGAGTCGCAGGCTCGAAATGGTGGCACTGCTTGCATTTCTCTTCGCCGGGATCGACCTGCGGGTGCGGCACGCCTTCGCGCGTCTTCACCGGGGGATCGCCGTGACAGGCGTCGCACGCCCTCGACTTGCCGCTGTCGTCCGTCCAGACGACGCCGGGGTCCTTGTTCCAGTGACAGGCCACCACACACCGCTGCTCGGTCGGCTCGTAGTCGCCGCCGTCGATGCTCACGTCCGCGGGCGCCGAGGTGTCGAGGTGGCCGGGAGCGCGCCAGTCGCTGGGGATGGTGTGGCACGTCTCGCACTCGACGACTCGGCCCTTGCGATCGAGGAGCGTCGCGTCCAGGTGGCGGGCGTGCGCGCCCACGGTGCGCGCGGAGGCCTCGGTCGCGCCGTCGATGCCCTTGGGCGGGGCGCCTTGCGGCTGGATGTTGCCGTGGCAGAACGTGCAGCCCGGATCGATGTAGTCGAACTGACCGTTCAGGTGATACGGGCTGTCGTGCGAGCCGTGGCAGGGAGCGCACCCTTCCGGCAGGGCCGCGATGCTCGCGAGGAACTGCTTGTGGTTCGCGGGCGGCGCCTCATGGCAGGTGTCGCACGGCACTTGCTGGACCGGGTCGTCCCAGGAGGGGCTGATGCCGCCGCCGTGGCAGTACGTGGTGCACTTTCGATCCTCGGGGTTCCACATCGCCGCGAAGCCGCCGTGCGCCGCCATGCCCGAGAGCGTGACCTCCACCTTGCCGTCGGGGTGCGAGACCTCGCGCGCGCTCGTGGGCACGTGGTGGCACGTGTCGCACGAGAACTTGAGGATGTGGCCGCCGTGCGCCCCGGATACAGGTTGTGGTGGAGCCTTCCCGTTGTGGCAGGTGCCGCACCACTCGACCCCTTGCGTGTGACAGGCCTTCTGGCTGCACGAGTACCCCGCGTCGCCGCCGAGGTAGTCGTCGCCGTGGCATTTGCGGCAGAGCTCGAGCGAGAACCGGCCGTCCTGCTTGTACTGGCCCTTCAGGTACGTGGCGTGGAAGTCGGGGCTCTTCTCGTCGGCGAACCCGACCGGGTGGATGCCGCCCTCGGGGTCCACCGTGCGCTCCACTTCGCAGGCCCCCGCGAGCCCAGCGCAGAGCGCGATGGTGAGAGCGGAGCAGAGGAGTCGAGGGCGGAGCACGGGGATCCCTTTCGGGGGCTAACAGGGGTTTCGGATCATCCGGATTCCGGAGCGCCTCACGGAGCGGGCTGATGCACCTTCTGCACGTCGTAGTCGGCGCCCGGGCCGTGGCAGGTGGCGCACGCCTCGAGTCCGCTCGCGGTCGTCGTCGTCTCCGTGTGGGCGACGACGGCCTTCGCGTCGTGGCAGCCGGTGCAGGCGGCGGCCTCCGGGTAAATCGGAGTCTCCTTCACCACCACGCGCTGATCGCAGTAGTTGTCCGCGTCCGCCGCCGGATCTTCCGTGCAGCCGAGGGTCTGCGTCTTGGTGGGCAGCACGCCGTCGGGCAGCGGGAGCCGGAACGAATCGCCCTTGTGGCACGTCCAGCACTTCGAGCGATCGCCCGGGAAAGGCCCTTCGAACGCGACGGGCGTGCCGGCCGGGTTCGCCTTCGTGGGCGCCGGGAAGCTGCCGAGCACGTACGGCTGCGCGAGGTCCGCGCCCGTGTGGATCCGGTGGATCATGTGCGCGAAGTCGAGGCTCAGCGCCTCCACGGTGGTGTTCTCGAAGCGCGCGATGCGCTCGTCGCCGACCTGGTTCGCGTTGTGGCAGAACACGCAGTACTGCGGGTTGTTGCGGCTGCCGCCGTGGGCCTGCACCTGATCGTGGCAGCTGTTGCACGACTGCTCGTCGACCACCTCGCGCCGCGGAGAGGACGTCGCGTCCGTCACGGCCACGAACGTGACCGGGTTGTGGATCGAGTACCTGGGGCCGGCCGCGCCGCCGGGCTGGATGTACCCCTCGAAGCCGATCGCGTAGCTGCCAGTCGCCATCATCGGGATGGGCGTGGACATCGCGTAACGGAAGATGCCATTCGCCGCGTCCTCCGGAGTGAGCGTGCCAGTCGCGCCGGTGCCCTGGATGGTGTTCTGCCAGAAGGTCGCGTAGTCGACCGTGGGGCCCGCGACGGTCGCCACGAGGCGCGTCATCGGGCTGGCCGAGATGTCGAGCGGCGCGCCGTTCTCCTTCACCTGGAAGACGATCTCCGGGTTCTGCCCGGGGCCGGTCTTCTCGACGGACTGGATCGCGAGCTCCATGACGGGAGCGGCCGGATCCGTGAGCACCGTGAGGTGGACGTCGGTGATGCCCTGAAGGCCGCCGGCCGTCGGGTGGCAGACCGTGCACTTCGTCTCGTCGGGCTGCGGGCCGCCCGCGTGCGGGATCGTCCCGGGAGGCGGCGAGTCGTCGAACGAGGTCAGATCATGGCACGACAGGCAGATCTTCTTCTGAGGTGCCGTGTTCCAGATCTTGCCCTGAACGCCGGAGTGGCAGTAATCGCAGTTCTGGAGCTCGCCCGGATAGACCACGTTCGAGTAGTCGTGATCGTTGCCCTGCGCGTCGACGAGCTTGTACGCCCCGCCCGCGACGACGCTCGGCAGCTCGCTGCCGCGGTGGATCTTGTGCACCATCACCGAGAATTCCTCGGTGGAGCCGGCGCTGTCCGCGAGCTTGTCGGTGTGGCAGGTGATGCACTGTTCGGCCTCGCGCATCGCGGCCGTGTGAGGGGCCTTGAGCGGAGCGTGGCACTGGTTGCACGCCGTCGTGCGGACGATGTCGCGCTTGGAGGTGGGGTCGCCGCCCGCGGGGACGAAGCTCTGCACGACCTCGGCGGTGTACGTCACGCCCTGGTACGTGCGAGTCGCCCACACGCCGATCGTGTGCGTCCGGGACTTCTGATCGCCCTGCGGATCGACCACGGCGCCGAGCCGATAGGAGTAGATCCCGTTCTCGTAGTCGACCTCTTTGAAGAAGCCGCCCTGATCCGCGGATGGCTTCCCGCTGTTGTCGAGCGTGTACGACACGTACTCCGCAGGATCGCCGTTGTCCTTCAGATCGAGCCAGCCGAGGTTGGTGCGGACGTCGACGGCGCCTTCCGTGTACTTGCCGCTCATGTCGAGCGGCGTGCCGCTGTCGTCCGTGATCTGGAAGGTGATCGTCGCGGTGCCGAGCTCGACGACCACGTCGTTGAGGTTCAGCTTGAGGCCGGGACCCACGATGTAGGGAGTCTTGCCGTCCGTGCCCGAGGGGCCCGTCGCGCCCGTGGTGCCATCCGTGCCATCCTGGCCGGGATCACCCGACGAGCCCGCGGGGCCCGCAGGACCTGTAAGACCAGTCTCACCAGGGGGGCCCTCACAACCGATCACGGCAAGGGCGAGACAAACCAATCCGGCCCACCAAACTCTCATGGGGCTTGGCTCCTCTCAACGCCGCCGAAGATGGAAGCGGCAGACTCCTGGACGGGCGGCGGCTCAGGACAGCTCCGACGCGCGTCTTTGAGAGTGGCCCACAGCAAGCTACGTACCGGCCCCGAAACGGATGGAAACGGGCGGAAAACTTCGGTGTTGAAACGCCGAGGCGCAGAGTTGGCGTACGTCGCGCAAGCCTCGTCGCGCGGGACGCACCGCCAAACGGGGGTGATCCTGAATTAGGACCGCGCCATGGACTACACCCATCCACGCACGGCTTGCGTCGGACCATGAAATCGGCGCGCCGCTCTCCGTGCGGGGAGATGGCGGGGGCGCTTCACGCGGTTGCTGGTCGGCGCGATCACCGGCGGGCGAATTTTGTTCGAATTGGTGCTATCCCTCGTCGAGCTGATGATCCTTCCTCGCTCTTCGCGCGCGCGCCTCGCCTCTTCGGTCGTGGTCGCGGCGCTCTCCGCGCTCTCCGTCGCAGGCTGCAACACCAGCGGTCCACCACCTCAGAAAGACGTCTCCACGGCTCCGCTCGGGCCGCTCGCGGACCGGCACGCGCCGCCGCCGGGCGCAGGCGAGAGCTGGAACAACGACAAGATCGAGTGGTTCACCTACGACGGGGGCCTGGAGGAGGCGAAGGCCACGCGCAAGCCGATCCTCCTCGTGTTCTTCACGACGTGGTGCCCCCACTGCAAGAACTTCAGCAAGGTGTTCGAAGACCCGCAGATCACGGCCCGCGCGAAGGACTTCGTGATGGTGCGCGTCGACGCCGATCAGGACAGCGATCTGGCGAAGCGGTTCTCGAAGGACGGGGGCTACATCCCGCGCACGTTCTTCCTCTCGCCGGACGGCACCCCCGACTACGACATCCACGCGCCGCGCCCGCAGTACACGTATTTCTACGACGAGCGCAACCCGGCCTCGCTGCTCGCGGGCATGGACGAGGCGTCGAAGAAGCTCCGCAACTAAAGGCTCTACGCGGCGGCGAACCAGCGCCGGTACCCGAGCAGCGCGGCCAGGCCGAAGCCGATCGCGACGACGAGCCACCGCACGACCTTCGGGCTCACGCGGCGCGCGGCGGCGGCTCCGACGAAGCCGCCCGCGATCGCTCCGACCGCCATCACGAGGCCCGCGCGCCAGTCGATCGCGCCCGCGACCACGAACGCGACGGACGCGATGCCGTTGATGCCCGCGCCCACGACGCTCTTGATGCCGTTCATGCGGTGGATGTCGCTGCCGCCCATCCGGCTGTAGAGCGCGAGCATCATGATGCCCATGCCGCCGCCGAAATAGCCTCCGTACAGGCCGATCGCGAGCTGCATCAGCAGCGCGACGAGCGGCGACTGCGGCACGCGCCACTCGCCGTCGCCCGCGTGCGCCTTCGCGGGCCGGAGGTTCTGCGCGAGCAGCAGCACCGTCGCGAACAGCACGAGCAGCGGCACGATCGCGTCGAACACCTTCTGCGGCGTGAGCAGCAGCAGCACCGCGCCGATCACGCCGCCCGTGAGCGCCGCGGGCAGGAACAGCTTCAGCACCGAGCGGTCGCGATCGAGCTCGCGGCGGTACGCGAAGGCCGACGCGATCGAGCCCGGCGTCAGCGCGACCGCGTTCGTCGCGTTGGCCGTGATCGGCGGCAAACCGAGCGCGACGGCCGCGGGGAACGAGACGATCGTGCCGCCGCCCGCCACGGAGTTGATGACGCCCGCCGCGGCTCCGGCCGCCGCGAGCAAGGCCCCGGAGGTGAACGTCAACGGCAACGACAAGGCTGGATCTCGTGGGGCAAGGACGGACGCATCGGCCGAGCATGCCACGAACGCGCGGCCCTGCGGAGGGTCGGTCGCACCCTGCGGCGACGCGTCCACTCCGTGCTTCGCCCCGATTTGCCGCGAAAATGGCTGAATTTCGCGCGGGGCACCCGGGGGCCGCGGCGGCACGACGCGTGCTCTATGGACCTGCGACGCCGCCGCAAAGCTCGGCAGGCCGCACCCCCAAGGAGAACTTCGATGAAATCGCTCACGCTGTCCCTGCTCGTCGCTTTCGGCCTCACGCTCGGTGCCGCCAACGCGTTCGCGGAGACACCCGCCGCCTCGCTGAACGTCGCGGCCGCCGCGCAGAGCGCTCTCCGGGAAGCCCAGCAACACGAGGCCAACGCGCTCCAGTACCAGCTCACCGCGCGCGCCGAGACCCAGGCGGCGAACGACTCGATGAAGATCGCGATCGCGGACGATCAGCACGGCTTCCCGTACGAAGCGGGCGTGCAGCGCGAGCTCGCGAAGAAGCACCAGAACGCCGCCGCCACCGCGCTCGCCGCCGCCACGCGCGAGCAGACGATGGCCGCGCAGTGCCGCGCCCGCGCCGCCGCGCTCACGCCCACCGTGACCGCGCCGTTCGCCCCGAGCGCGCAGGCCACCGCGAAGATCCAGCTCCCCCGCCGCTGAGCTTCGTCGCCGATCCTCGGCCCTCCACGACGACATCCCTCCTCCCCACTCCCCATCACGACACCTTCGCACGACGCCGCGTCAACGTGGCGGCGGCCTCCGCGCGGACGATTCGAGTTGGATCTCGGCGCGGCCCCGGCGATGCTTCGCGCATGCCGAAGATCACGCTGAAGCTCCAGGATCTGAAGACGGGACAGACCTCCTTTCACGAGCTCGAAAGCGAGGAGGCGGCGATCGCGTACCTGCAGGAGCGCCCGCGCTTCACCGACGTGCTGGGCGTCGTCTTCGAGGGGCTCACGCGCGAGCAGAACGCGCGCCTCAAGGCCGCGATGAAGCCGCTCGACGACGAGGAGCGCGACGCGGAGGCGCAGCTCAAGGTGGCCGCGATGAAGGCCGCGGAGGAGGCGGAGGCGCGCCGCATGATGGATGAAGAGGCCGCGAACGCCGCGCACCGCGCCGCCCTCCGCACCGCCGACCCGAACCGGCTGATGGATATCCGCTACCGCTACGACACGGGCGTCGCGCACATGGATCCAGGCGACGCGCGCGAGATCCCCGCGGAGGCGATGGCCGCGATCGAGGCTTGGATCGCCGAGCGAAACGAGTGGGTGGAGTCGCGCGGGCAGTGCGTCGGCGAGGCGAAGCTGCAAGTGTGGCCGGGCCCGCTGCCGCGCCCCGGGATGGATCGCATCCACAGCGGCTCGTTCGTGCCTGTCGCCGCCGCGCCGAAGAAGGCCTGATCAGAACCGCACGCCCGCGGAGAGGCCGACCGTGGGCGCCTTCGCGTACTTCTGCAAGTAGCCGCCGAGCACGCTGTTCACCGTCTCGTTGATCATCCCCTCGTACGGGACGAGCACCGTCGCGGTGGACGGCACCTTCACCTGGAAGTTCGTCGCGACGGTCTGGAAATACGAGATCGACGCGCGGATCACGAGGTGGTCGTTCGCGAGCAGCCAGCGCCAGCCGATGGTGCCGTGCACGTTGTGCAGCGTGGCGCTGATCGGGATGTCGCCGGTGAGGCCCGCGGGCGCCTGCAGCGAGACGCCGCCGTCCACGAGGATCGCGTTCAGCACGTCGGAGACCGCGACGGAGCCGTTCGCGGTCATCATCGTGTAGCCGCCGTACATCTCGAAGCCGTGGTTCACGAACGGGCGCCAGCCGAGGGCGCCGCGCAGCACGAGCGAGTTCGAGATCGAGCCGCGCACGATGGCGGAGATCGCGGAGTCGTAGGCGCCGACCTTCACGAGGAGGCTGTCGATCGCATCGGAATACGCGCTCGGCATCACGCCCGCGCCGGCCTGGAACAGCACGCCGCCGGGCACTTCCAAGGTCGCGATGCCGCCGACGGAGATGGGCGCCTCGGTCCCGAAGGCGAGATCGAAGGCCGTGCGGCTCGGCTTCTTCTCGGTCGGCTGCGCCTTGTCGGCGGGCGTCGGGAGCATGTCTGTCGTGAAGGTGAATCCGTAGATGGGTGTTCCGGAGGGCGACACCGCCACACCCTGGTAGTTGCCGCGGTTCGGGCTCGGGGCGCGCTCGGGGGCGCGCTCCGCCGTGGAGAGGCGCGACACGCGCGGCTTCGGAGCGTGGTAGTCCTGCGAGAGGCTCATCCAGCCCGGATCCGTGGAGGCCGGCGCGGCGGCAGGCTGTGCGGGCGCGGCGGCAGGCTTCGGCGCGGGCTGCGCGGCGGGCGTCACCTTCGCGGGCGCGGGGGCCACTTTTGCGGGCGCGGGCGCGGGGGCCGGCGTCGGGGCGAGCCAGCTCTTCGGCACGACCGACTCGCTGCCCGGCATCACCCACGCGGACCGATTCGGGGGCGGGGCGGCGGCCGGAGAGGGAGCCTCTTGAGCCAGCGCGGCCGATGCGCCGATCGTGACGAGAGCAGCGGAGAGGGCCGAAACGACGGAGACGAGAGCTCGAGGACGCACGGAGACCTCCCTTCCCTTTCCGGCGCAACGGGGCGTCGGTCGAGGAGGAACATCGGGGTTGACGGACCGGAGTCTGGACTCTGAAGGGCTTTTTCGCCCGCCGAAAACATGGCGGCGCGCTTCGAGCCGAGAGCGTCCCTGCGGCCTCGTCACCGAAGCCGCGGGACTTCTTCGTACTTGAAGATATGGGTTGCGCCCCGCGCCGAAATATTCGGGGGCCACGCGCGAAGGTGTTTCGCGGTTACGAGAGGCTTAGAGTGTGCCGAAAAAGGCGAATTTGTAGGTTCGGCCCCCCTCCCTTCGCGAACGGAGAGAGCGATTTGGGAGGGGCGGGCGCGCGGAGCGCGACCGGGGGTGGGCATCGCTCCGTGCGAGGGTCAGCCGGTCACTTGAAGACGTCGGCGATCGGCCAGATGGTGACGTCCTCGTCCTTCAGGCCGAGGGGGAGGGCCTCGATGATGCGGTCCTCGTCCGTCACCTCTTTGGGCTTCGGAGCGTCGTATTTCGGAGGGGTCTTGTCGCCCTTCACCAAGGTCGCCTTCACCGCCGCGGCGTCCTTCGTGACGATGACCACCGTGAGATCGGTGCCGGTGAAGTGGCGCGCGACGAGGTCCTTGAGGCGGCTCGACGTGAGGCCCGCCCAGCCGTTCCGCAGGCGCGTGATGTGCGGTGTCTGCTGGCCGTACGTGCGATCGTCCAGCGCGAAGCCGAGGCGCCGCGAAGGCGTCTGTTGCTCCAGGCCGATGTAGCGCGACAGGAAGCCGCGGAAGCGGTCCAGCTCCGCGTCGGGGATGCCGCTCTGCAGGCGTTGACGGTAGTAGTAGAGGGCCCCGCGCATCGCGAAGAGGCCATTTTCCGGCTTCACCGGACGGAGCCAGATCGACACCATCTGCTGGCGACGCGCGATGTCCGGCAGCGGGAAGCGACTGCCACCCTCCTGCTGGAAGTGCTCGGCGTACATGTAGTCGCCGTAGTTGAAGCCGCGCGCCTCGCGGAGGCGATTGTAGAGGACGCCCGCGGACTGGCGGTGGAGGCCGAGGAAGCTCGTGAAGAGCTGCGAGCCCGCGAAATCCTCGCTCGAACGCGTGATGTCGGTGGGGAAGCCCATCGAGAACGCCATCGAGTCCGACGTGGGCTTGTCGACGATCACCACCTTGAGGCCGGCCGTCTTCTTCGGAGCAGGCAAGTCGGCGCGCGGGCCCTCGCAGGCCGGGAGCGCCGCGAGATCCGTCGCGAGCTGCTTGTCGAAGCCCTCGGGGAAGCCGCCCGCCACGCCCGCGATCACGCGGTCGGCGCAGAATACACGCTTTCGTTGCGCGACCACGTCGTCGAGCGTGAGGCCTTGAAGGCCGCGCTCCGTGCCGACCGTGGGGTGGCCGTACGGATGGTCCTTGTACAGGAGGGCCTGGAGCGCCTCTTTTCCGAGCGCCTCGTCGTTCGCGCTCTTCAGGTCGTCGGCGAGGGCGCTCTGCGCGCGGGCGCGGAGGCGATCGAACGACTCCTTGTCGAGGCGGGGCGTGAGGAGCACGTCGCGCAGCAGCGGATAGAACGCGTCCAGGCTCTCCGCCGCGACCTCGGTTTCGAATACGGTTTGATCGCGATCCACGTGGACGTCGATCGACGCGGCGAACGGATAGAGGGCCTTCGACAGCTCGCCGAAGCTGAGCTTCTCGGTGCCGCTCTCCGCGGTCATGTCGGCGGCGAGCGACGTGGCGCCCTCTTTCCCGACCGGATCGTCCGCAGATCCCGAGTTGAAGACGACGCGGAAGGCGACCACCTTCGACGACGGATCGCGCTGGGCGAGCGAGGCGACAGGCTTCTTCTCGGCCGGCTGCGCGGTGGCGGTGGCCGTCACCGTGGGCGCCGCCGTCGGCTGGGTGGGGGGCTTCGGCTGCGGGTTCTCTTCGCCGCAGCCGGCCGCGAGGGCGACGAGCGCGAGCGTGGCAGTTCGGAGGAGTCTCACTTCTTGCCTCCCTTCGGGGCGGGCTTCTGCGCAGCGGGCTTGTCACCCTTCGGCGCCTTCGCGAAATCGGGCTTCGGTTTGTCCTTCTCGGACGGGGGGGCCAGGGTCACGATGTTGCGGCGCGCGGGCAGCAGATAGGCCTTCGCGACGGCCGCGACGTCCGCCGGGGTCACGCTGCGGAGCGCGGCGAGATACCGATCGAAGCCGTGCACATCCCCTGTCACGGACTCGAGCCAGGCGAGGCGGACTCCCACGTTGCCGGGGGTCTGCATCTCCAGCGTGAGGGCGCTCACGAGGTGCTTGCGCGCGGCCTCGACGTCGGCCGGCTTCGCGCTGCCCGCGGCCACGGCGTCGATCGCGCTCTGCACGGAGCCGATCACGTCGTCGAACGAGGTCGTCGCCTTGAGCTTCGCCGAGACCTGGAACAAGCCAGGATCCTTGTTGAGCGTGTCGTCCGGGTCGAAGCCGAGGTCGAGCACCTTCTGCTCCTTGACGACGATGCGCTGGTAGAGATCGCTCGGCTCCCCGAAGAGGAACGTCGCGAGCACGTTGAGCGCCGCGAGCTCCTTGAGGGCCTGTCCGGCGGACGGGATCTTGTAGCCGAGGAGCACGCGCGGGCTCGTCGGGCCCTTCCACGTCATGTCCTTGCGGCGGGGCTCTTTCTGGTCCGGCTCCACGTCGATCTTCGGCTCCGCGCGCTTGCCCGTCCAGCTCGCGTAATTGGCCTTCACGAGCTCCAGCACCTTCGCGTGGTCGACGTCCCCCACCGCCCAGATGGTGCAGTCGTCGGGGGTGTAGAACCGGCCGAAGAACGTCTTGGAATACTTGTAGTTCTTCGGCATGTCCACGACGTCTTTCTGGTAGCCGATCGTCGTGTGTCCGTAGGTGTGCTTGGTGAACGCGAGCTCGCGGATCGCCTCATCCATGGCCCAGCGCGGGTCGTTGAGGGATTTGTTCAGCTCGCCGTTGACGGCGCCCGTCTCGTCCTTGTAGGCGGCCTCGGCGACGTCGAGGTGCATGAAGCGGTCGGCCTCCACCGGGACGAGATCGGCGAGCGACTCCTTCGGGATGACAGGCACGTACAGCGTGAGGTCGCTGCTCGTGAAGGCGTTGTTGTCGGCGCCCATCGCCTGCATCTTGCGCTCGTACTCCGAGGCGGGGACCTTCTTCGTGCCGCGGAACATGAGGTGCTCGAAGAGGTGCGCGTAGCCCGAGCGCCCCTTCTCCACCTCGTCGCGGGAGCCCGCGCGGACGAGCGTATAAAAGGCCACCACGCCGCTGCCGGGCATGGGGACGGTGACGACCTTGAGGCCGTTCTCCAGCGTATCGACCGTCATCGAGAGCGCGCTCGCCGGGGCCGGCGTCGTCGCGGTCGCTGCTGCGGTGGCGGTCGCGACGGGCGCGGCCGTGGCGATGGGCGGAGGCGCGGGCGGCTGCGGAGGCGGACCCGGCGGGATGTCGGCGAACGCCGCAGCGCCGTACGCCGCGCCGAGCGCCAGAGGCAGGATGAAGAGGAGTCGATTTCTTCGCACGGCCCTCGGTTATTCGAGGCGCGTCGCGAGCGCAAGCCGCGTCGAGGCGCCCCGAGGCCGGGCGGCCGGTGTCACGGCGTGGTCTGGAAGGCCTGCATCGTGAGGACGAAGCCGAGCACCGCGGAGATGGCCGCGCCTATCGCGAGCGCCGCCTCGCTGCGGGCCGAGCGCCGCGCCATGGCGCCGACCTGATCGGGGGCGAGCATTCGAGCGCCGCCGCCCACGACCATGAGCCAGCCGAGGACCGTGATGATGGTCCGCCACGTGGCCGTCCAGATGTTGTGGAACTCGACGATCGCGAGGCCGCCGAGGAGCATCATGATACCGTCGGTGTAGATGACGCTCGGGTTCTTGATCTCGTTCTGGACGACCTTCTGGATACCCTTGCGGTTGACGATGATGGCCGCGGCCGATACGAGGAGCAGCGGGCCCAAGAGACGAGCGATGATGATGGAGCTCATGGTGGTTTTCCCCTCCCACCACAAGCATGCTCCCAGAGCGTCAGTCTCGCAACCGTCCATCGCGTCGGAAGGCCCGGATCGCAAGGGCGGCCGCGCGCGGACAGGCACCTTGAAAAAAGAGCTTGCGGACCGCGGAGACATTGGTCTTCTCCTCTGCGAGGAGGCTTGTCGATGACGCGCGCCGCCGAGACGGCTCTCCCGGAGACGGGCACGGAGATGGGCACCGCGGTCTCGGGGACGGTCCGGGTCGAGGGCGGGGCGGCTCGGGACGGCGCGGGGGCGATCGGTTTGCCGGGGCGCTACGTCGATCTCGGGCCCATCGCGGCGGGCTCGTTCGGCGAGGTGCGGCGGGTGCGCGACGCGGTGCTCGGCCGCGATCACGTGGTGAAGATCCTGCACGCGTCGCTGTGCGAGCGGCCGCTCGTGCGGCGGCGGTTCTTCGCGGAGGTGCGGATCACGGCGCGGCTCCAGCACCCCGGCGTGCCCGCGGTGTACGATCACGGGGAGCTCCACGACGGGCGGCTGTGGTACGCGATGGAGGAGGTGCGCGGGCGCACGCTGCGCGCGATCCTGGACGCGCTCGGCGAAGGCGCCGGGGCCGAGGAAGAGGGCTCTTCGTGGACGTTTCGCCGCGTCGTGGATGTGGTCGCGCGGGTCGCGCAGACGGTCGCCTACGCGCACCGGAGCGGCGTCGTTCACCGGGATCTGAAGCCGGACAACGTGATGGTCGGCGAGCTCGGCGAGGTCATGGTGATGGACTGGGGGCTCGCGCGGAGGGTCTCTCCGGAGAGTGAGTCTCCAGACAGTGAGTCTCCAGACAGTGAGTCTCCAGACAGTGAGTCTCCAGACAGTGAGTCTTCCGATAGGGAGCCTCGCGAGGACGGGGGCGATCGGGCGGAGGACGCGGCGCTCACGCGGCACGGGGACGTGCTCGGGACGCCCGCGTACATGCCTCCGGAGCAGGCGCTCGGGGCGCGGGATCTCCACGGGCCGGCGAGCGACGTGTACGCGCTCGGGGCGATCCTCTATCACGTGCTCGCGGGGCGGCCGCCGTACCGCGGGGGCGGGCTCGACGTGGTGCGGCGCATCGCGCTCGGGCCTCCGCCGCGGATTCGAGAGGTGGTGTGTCGGACTGGCCCCCTGCCCGAGGAGCTCGAGCGCGTCGCCGAGCGGGCGATGGAGCGGCGGACCTCGGATCGCCCGTCCGCGGAGGAGCTCGCGTCGGAGATCCTCGCGTGGCTGGACGGGGCGCGGCGGCGGGAACAGGCGCTCTCGGTGGTGGCCCAGGCGCGCGCGCTGGAGCCGGAGATCGCCTCGCTGCGCGCCGAGGAGAGGGCTCGGGACGCGGAGGCGCGCGCGCTCGCGGCGGGCGTTCGGGCGTTCGATCCCGTGGAGTCGAAGCGGCCTGTCTGGCAGCGGGAGGACGAGCGCGATCGGCTCGGACAGGAGGCCTCGCGGCGGGAGGCGGCGTGGCTCCTCGCGATGCACGCGGCGCTGCGGATCGATCCGGATCTGCCGGAGGCGAACGCGGCGCTCGCGGACCACTACCGCGCCCGCGTCACGGAGGCAGAGGCGCAGCACCGCGCCGGGGACGCGGCGGCCTTCGAGGCCATGTTGCGGTCGCACGATCGCGGGCGCCACGCGGCGTTCCTGCGCGGCGAAGGCGCCGTCACGCTCGTCACGGATCCGCCCGGCGCCGAGGTCCATCTGGCGCGCTACGAGGAGCGGGATCGGCGCCTCGTGCCATCAGAATACAGTCTGATCGGAAGGACGCCTCTCCCGGCGGTGCCGCTCTCGCGGGGCAGCTATTTGCTGCGTCTTCGGGCTCCGGGGCGCGCGGAGGTGCGGGTTCCGGTGCTCGTGGAGCGGGACGTGCACTGGCATGGTGTCGCGCCCGGAGAGGCGGAGTCGTTCCCGATCCCGCTGCCGCGCGAGGGCGATCTCGACGACGGCGAGGTGTACGTGCCGGCCGGGCCCGCGTGGATCGGGGGGCACGCGGCCGCGACGGACTCGCTCGTTCGAAGGCGCGTGTGGGTGAACGGCTTCGTGATCGACAGGCACCCTGTCACGTGCGCAGAGTGGCTGTCGTTCCTGAACGATCTCGTGCGAAATGGCCGGGAGGACGAGGCGATCGCGGCGTGTCCGCGGGGGCACGCGACGGCGAGCGGCGACGATCGGGCGCTCTCGCTGCCGCGCGGCGCAGATGGGCTGTTCACGCTGACGGAAGAGCTGAGGCCGGACGCGCCGATCATGCGGGTCGACTGGCACGCTGCGGTGGCATACGCGCGCCACAGGTCCGCGCGGACGGGGCGCGACTACCGATTGCCGAGCGAGCTGGAGCGGGAGAAGGCGGCGCGCGGGGTCGACGAGCGCCTCTTGCCCTGGGGCGATCACCCGGACGCCACGTTCGCGTGCGTCGCCGACAGCCACCGAGGCGAGCTGTCGCCGGCGAGGATCCACGAGTATCCCGCCGACGAGAGCCCCTATGGAGTGCGCGGCCTCGCCGGCAACATGCGCGATCACTGCCTCGAAGTGTGGCGCCGCGACGGGCCGACCGTCCGCGGAGATCGGCTGATCCTGGAGCCTGCGCGGCCCGAAGATCCGTCGCCGCGCGCCGTCCGCGGCGGAGCGTGGGGGAGCCCGTTGTCGAGCGCGTGGTCCGCCGGGAGGTTCGCGACGAGGCCGGATCTGGCGTGGAAATGGGTGGGAGTGCGGCTCTGCCGCTCGTGGCCGCCGGTGCATTAAGTGTCACTCAATACACCGCAACGTTCCCCTCCCTTCGCGAACGACAGTGAGCGATTTGGGAGCAACGTCGAGGACTGCGTCCGTTCCGCTACGGACTCCGCTCCGCCAAGCGGAGCTCCGCCTCCGCGGATCGGACTCCGTCCTCCCAGTGGCGGCCGGAGGGGCGGGCGCGCGTAGCGCGACCGGGGGTGGGCACGAGTCAGAGAGGACTGCTGCTCAGGGGCTTGGCCTTCATGTCGCGCCAGGTGTCGATCGTGGACCACCTCGCGGAGATGTCGGTCCATGTCGTGTTCTGGAGGCTCGTCGGGCCGCCCATCGCGAAGCCTGGGACGGCGGCGCGGGCGTAGCCCTGGAACCAGTGCCACCGGAGGGGCTTGTCCGGCGACACTTCCACGTGGAAGCCGAACACCGTGGTCGGCGTCTCCGAGCCCGCCGGGCAGGCGCCGCCGAAGAGGAGGGTGTCTGTCGGGGCGGCGGGGATGGCGGACCACGTCGCGCTGGTGTCCAGTCGGTACTGCTCGGTGACCCCCCTCGGGAGCGACGGGAAGCTCGGCAACGCGCCGCCGCTCCACGCGCCGGGAGTCGCGGTGAGCGAGGTCGCGTTGGCGATCGTGCTCGGGTCGATGGCCCAGTATTCACTCTGGGCCTCGTACGTGGATGTCTCCGGACCTCCGGTCGACGACGCGTTCACGGGGCTGGCGTTCTGGACGGCGAGGACGTAGCCGAGCGACGTGCCGCCGCTGTCCAGGAACGTATACAGCACCCAATCCGGCAGCCTGGTCTTCGACCACGGACCCCCGGGCGGGTACCACTCCGGATCGACTTGCTGTCTCACCCCCGTACCCGCTGCGGTGGGCGCTGGCTCTCGGCTCGTCGTCGACGCATCGCTCATAAAGCAATTCCTCCGCTCTCTCAATGCACGATACAGGAGCCTTCGCGCGATGTCACTGGGGGCTGATGGTGTACGTCACGTCGTCGTAGCTGCCGTTCAGGAAGAAGTGGCCGTTGATCTTCCACGTGGCGCCGCCGCCGTCCTTGAACGTGAGCCCCGTGTCGTTCGACTGAAAGCCCGTATTCTGGGAGCCGGCGACGATCTGGATCTTGAGCGTGCTCGCGGTCGCGGTTCCGGTGAGCGCCTCCAGGAGCTGGATCGCGACGCCCTGGAAGGTGAAGGACGACGTGAACACCCACGTGTCGCCGCGCGTGATGCCCTCGTCGCGGTCCATCCAGAGGATCTTCGTCGTCTGCTCGGCCGGAGCGCTCGTCGCCGCGACTCCCCAGTAGCTGCTGGACAGGATGGGGCTCACGGACGTGCTGATCTGCGCGATGGACGGACCCTGGTTGTCGATGTTGATGTTCGAGGGCATGGGAGGCTCCAGTTCTGGGGGGATGCGCGCGATTCGGAGGCGACCGGGCCGCCGCGTCACGCGGTGTTCGTGGAGGTGCCTATTCATCGAGCGTGCCAGTCGTGTGCGGCGCGCGGCCGACGCGCCGCCGGGGCGCTCCCTCCTTATGAGGCCGGCGTGATCGGGTGTCCGTCGGGGCGACGAAGCGCGAGAGGCCCATGTGCGCGCACATGTGCGGGGGTCGCAGAGAGGGCTCGATCTCGCTTCTTTTCGAGGGGCGGCGCGCGATTCCCGGCTGGCAGGACGGTTGCTCTGGAGGGCGGCGACCCCGAGACATCCACCTCTCTCCGAACAACCACTCCGAAGGAGCGCCCCCATGCAGACGCCTGTCCGTCCCAGCTACGTGAACACGGAAGATCCCCAGATCTCACGGTGGCAGTCCGCCGTCGCCGCCCACGTGCGCCGCTCGCTCGTGGCCGCGGGAAAGCCGGCCTCGCCGAGCGACGTGAACGCTCACCCGATGTGCCGCGCGGCCAGGGAGCACGCCCTCGCCGAGGAGAAAGGGCTCCTGCTCTCCGCGCCCTCCGACGCCGAGCGGGCGCAGAAGCCCTATCAGCCGCACGACTCGCAGAAGGTCTTTCACAAGGCCTTTCCGGAGCGCGCGCCGGGCGGGGCGGCCCTCGCGACGCCGGCTCCCACGGCCGCTCCCTCCGCGAGCTCGAGCGACGATCGCTCGCCCGCGGACGACAACACCAACGAGTGGCTCGCGGTGTTCTACGAGAACGAGAAGCTGCTCACGACGCCGGGCGCGGAGCCTCAATACATCGACAACGGCGGCAACATGAACCTCGGCGTCGTCCCGTGGACGCTGCCGGACGACGCGACCGTCATCGTGCTCGGCGACTGGGGGTCCGGCAACGACGACGCGATCGCGCTGCTCGCCGACGCGATCAAGCAGGCCGGGAGCCGGCTCGCGGCGATCGTCCACCTCGGCGACGTGTATTATTCGGGGCAGCCGGACGAGTGCACCGACAACATCGTGAACGCGACGGCGCAGGCCTTCAAACAGGCGGGGACGAGCCCCGTGCCGATGTTCTGGGTGCCGGGCAACCACGAGTATTACAGCTTCGGCGCGGGGTACTACTCGACCATCGGCCTCATGAACGCCGGCAACAAGGACGCGACGCAGGTGGCCAGTTACTTCGCGCTGCGCACCAAGAGCGGGAGTTACCAGATCCTCGGCATGGACACCGGGCAGAGCGATTTCATCGCCGGGCAAGGCACGGTGTTCGGCGCCCCCACTGTTCAGCTCCGCGCGTCGGAGATCGAGTGGCATCAAGACAAGCTGAGCAACTTCAAGGGATCGACGATCCTGCTGTCGCACCACCAGCTCATGAGCTCCGCCGTCACCGTGACGAAGAGCGTGACGCCGTGGGTGAACGCCAGTCTGTGGCAGGTGTTCTCTCCGTACTTCCAGAACATCGCGCTCTGGCTGTGGGGCCACGAGCACAATCAACAGGCCTTCTATCCGGGGATGTTCGGCCTCGGGATGGGGTCGCTCATCGGCGCTTCGGCCTACGAGGAGGCGACCAGCGACGGCGGGCTCACCGCGGTGAACGGGCTCGTGCAGACGACCGGGACGGCCCAGCTCACCCCCTCGGACGGGTACTTCAACCATGGATACGGCATCCTCGATTTGAAGGGGGACGGGTCGGTCGCCACGCTGTCGTATTACACGTTCCCTTCCTGGGATCAGGGGCAGGCGCCGAAGGATCCGAAAGGCACGCTCGTGCGCACGGACAACCTGAAGACGCCCGCTCAACAAGGATCCTCGAATTTCCCGCCGGCCGCGAACCTGCTGCGGTATCTGCCACAAGGCATGAGCCCGTCGCACCAGATGCGGCTCAGCGTCTCGACGTCGGGCGCGACCGGGTCGTGGACGGTCCTCGATCAGAACGTGACGCTCGCGCAGACGATCGCGGCGGACAACATCGCCTGGAAAGGCGGCAAATCCGGCGTGTACTCGCTTTCGATCCAGATCCAGAGCCCCACCGCCGGCGCGTCGCCGACATGCAAGCTCGCCATCTCGTTCCAGCAGACGAAGGGCAGCTCCGCGAGCGTGGAGAGCACGACGGCCGCGATCTCCGAGACGACCTCCATGAATACGGATCAGACCGGGCTGAGTTCGCTGCTCGCGCTCACGGCGAACGGGTGGACCATCGATGTCACGCCGCGCGGCAGCGGGGTGCCGAGCTCCGCGTGGTCGCCGAACGTGGTGCTCACGCTGCAGGGGCCGTCGGGTGATCCGTTGTTCCTCGCCATCGAGGACACGACCCTCGGGTGACACGCGGCCGGATTTGCTCGCGCAGGGCGGGCGATCCGTATTAGAAATGGGGGGTGCGGCACGAGGCCCCGACAGCCGATCTCGGCAGCTCCCTCCACGAATCGGAGGGCGGCGAAGGGGCCGTGTCGCTCGCGCTCGTGATCGCGTGGTCGCGGGAGGAGGCGGCGCGCGTCGGGGAGGTCGCGCTCTTCGAGGTGGACGGGGCCGCGCGCATCCTCGGACGCGGGGACGCCGAGGGCGCGGGGCGCGTCACGTTCGCCCGGCGGCGCCCCGGAGAGAGGCCCTCTGCGCGCGCGGTGAGCGGCTCCGGGATCTCGCGCGAACAGCTCCGGATCACGCCCCGCGGCGGCAAGCTGCACGTGGAGCGCATCGGGCGGTGCGCGACGGTGTTTCGCGGCGCCAAGGTCGACAAGTGCGCGCTCGCTCCGGGGGAGACGCTGCTGCTCAAAGGGCAGATGCTGCTCCTGTCCGTGAGGCGGGAGGTCCAGACTCCCACGTTCCGCGACTATCCTGCATCGTATTTGGGGCCTTTCGGGGAGCCGTGCCGACTCGGCCTCATCGGGGAGTCGGCCGCGGCTCACCGGCTCCGCGACATGGTGGCTTTTCACGCGAAGGCCGGGGCGCACACGCTGGTCCTCGGGCCGAGCGGCGCCGGGAAGGAGCTGGTCGCGCGCGCGGTGCACACGCTGTCGGCGCGCGCGAAGGGGCCGTTCGTGTCGCGGAACGCCGCCACGCTGCCCGTCGGCCTCGTCGAAGCGGAGCTGTTCGGCAACGTGAAGAACTACCCCAATCCGGGGATGCCGGAGCGCCCCGGCCTCGTGGGCGCGGCGGACGGAGGCACCCTGTTCCTCGACGAGATCGGGGAGCTGCCCGAGTCGCTCCATGCCAGTCTGCTGCGCGTGCTGGACGGTGACGGGGAGTATCACCGGCTCGGGGAGGCGAAGGCGCGGCGCGCGGACATCCGCCTCGTCGGCGCGACGAACCGCCCGGCGGAGACGCTGAAGCACGATCTGCTCGCGCGGCTGCCTCTGCGGATCGCGGTGCCGGGGCTGCCCGCGCGGCGGGAGGACATCCCGCTCCTGATAAGGCACCTCCTCGGCCGCGCGCTCGCGAAGAGCCCGGATCTGGTGGGGCGGTTCGTGGGGGCGGACGGCGGCGTCGCGGTGAGCGCCGCGCTCGTGGATCACCTGGTGCAGCGGCCGTATACAACGCACGTCCGCGAGCTGGACGGCGCCCTCTGGCGCGCGATGGCCGGGAGCCCCGGCGCGGTGGTCGATCTGCCGGAGGAGATGGCGCGAGAGTCCTTGTCGCCGCCGGAGGAGCGACAGGGCCCCTCCCCTGCTCCGGCGCCCCGAAGAGCGCCCGGGGACGAGCCGTCCGCGGAGGAGATCCGAAAGACCGTGACGGGATTGGGCGGCAACCTCGTGCAGGCGGCGAAGGCCTTGGGGCTGCCGAGCCGATATGCGCTCTACCGGCTCCTCCGCAAACACGGAATCGACGCGGACGAGCTGCGGTCCGAAGACGAGGATGGTTAGTTCGAGAAGACGGTGACGGGCCAGAAGCGCCCGTATCCATCGCCGGAGTAGATCATCGCGGTGCCCTGCCGTCCCTTCGGCGTGCCGGGCGGGACCGTCAGCGTGACCGTGACGGTCGTGCCGTTGTTGATCGTCTTCGCGCTCATCTCCACCTTCGGCTCGAACTCGCTGAAATACTGAGCGTCGTAGTCGAGGGCCCAGTCGGCCATGGGCGCCGTGGACCAGCCGGTGAGCGTGAACGTGGCGGATTGACCGGCGGCGACCTTCGGCGGAGTCTGCGGATCCGCGTAGACGTCGTAGAACACCTCGTTCGGGTCGATGGGGGCGCAGGGCGACGTGATCGCCGCGGCCGCCGCGGTGTTGGACCAGACTCGCTGGAACGTGAAGCCGCCCTCTTGCACGTAGTCGGCGGAGTCGCACATGTCCGCGTTCTCCATGCCCTGCTGCGAGATCCACGCGTGCGTCTTCGGCACCGCGAGGAAGAAGCCGCCGGAGAAGCCCGGGTCCGACGCGGTCTCGATGTATTCGTGCGCGAGGGTCGCCGTCACCTCGTCGAAGCCGATGTCGCACTCGCCGATGAAGGCGTACGTCATGGTGCCGTTCGTCGGGAGATCGCCCTGCCAGTGGTAGCCGAGGTAATCCGTGCACATCGCGTATCCTTGGCCGTCGTCGAACACGACCTTGGACGGGAGCTGGATCATGTAGATCGTGTTGTCGTCGGGCTTGGGGATGGCGCCCGCGGTGATCTGCTCGTCGATGAGCTGGAGGATGTCCGGCTCGGTCGTGGGGGTCGGGCACTCGAAGGGCAACACCACCTTTGCGAGGTGGGTGCCGGCGCCGACTCCGTAGTCCGCGCCCACGGTGGTCACCCAATCGGAGGTGACCAGGAGATCGTCGAAGGCCTGCACCTTCGACTCGTTCGTGTCCCCTTGGAAGGTGATGGTGACGAGCTTCGGGTGGGCGATGACGGCGCTCTTCATGCCCTGAATCGTCGGGAAGGGTGGGTGTGGCTGCATCACGAACTCGCTGCCTCCCGTGCCGCCCGTGGAGGTCATTCCGCCCGCGCCGCCACCCCCCGAGTCCGTGGTGGTCGTGGTCCCGGAGCCGCCCCCGCCGGACGAGGCCGAGGTGTCGCCGCCGCCGCACCCGGCGGTGACGAGCGGACCGAAGAAGAGCGATGAAGCGAGGAGGAGACCCGTGACAGGCGAGGTACGCATCCCCCTTTCATACACGGGTTTTCGGCGTGACGGAAAGCGCGATTGCAGCGCGCCTCCCCCGTGCGCTATCGTGCGAGGTCCATTGTCGTTTGACACCCTCTTCAACGTCCTCTTCCTGGCCGCGGTGGTGGCCCTCATCACCTGGAGCTGGAAGGGCGCGCGCGAGCGAGCGGCGATGTTCGTCGCCACCGGCAAGAAGCTCGGAATGGAGGGCATCAAGCACACCGCCGGGTCGCTCTCGGGCGCGGTGCGGGGCCTCGGGGTGGAGGTGATGTTCGTCTCCGGCTCGAAGACGGAGCGCTCGAAGACGAAGGTGGAGGTGACGTTCTCCCCGTGCGCGCTGATGCTGCATCTGCGGCGGCAGACCATCGAGGAGGAGCGCGCGGTGAAGGCCGGGGAGGCGGTCGATCTGACGATCGGAGACCTCGATTTCGACGCCGCGTGGATCGTGGAGGGGGCGCCCGCGGAGCGCGTGACTCGGCTCCTCGCGAACGCGGATCTGCGCGCGCGATTGATGGCCTTCTCCGCGGCGGACTCGCCGTCGATCGCGATCGAGGACGGCAAGCTGCACCTGGAGAAGGGCGGTCAGGATCTGGAGGGGAACAAGATTCACACGCCATGGATCGAGCTCGCGATCGGCCTCGCGGAGGCCGTCGTGGAGGAGTCGCGGCTGCCGATCGTGGGGGAAGAGGTGGACGCGGCCGGGAGCGATTATCGCAGCGTGCGCCGGGTGGACGGCGCGCCCGCCGCGGCGGCGAAGATCGCGGAGCTGAAGCGGCTCCGCGCGGTCCGCGGCATCAAGGAGACGCGCGTCGCGGCGATCGCGATCATGGGCGTGATGACGGCGATCGTGCTGTTCTTCACGACGCGCGACGCGGAGATGCCGTTCGCCGGAATCCCGGTGATGGTGATGCAGGGGATCGTGACGGCGGTGCTCGTCGGCAAGTACCGTGAACACAGGAAGAGCGCACCCGGCGTACCGTCGGATTTCGGGCTGATCGCGTGGATCGCCGGCGCCTGGATCGTGAACGCGACCGTCAGCGCGTGGGCCTTCCTTCGGCCGCATTGAGGGCAGTCCCTCAGCGCTTCATGAAGACGACGGCGACGCCCGCCACGGCCACCAGCAAGACGATCGTGACGATGAGGAGCCACAGGCCCGTGGAGCGGGCGCGGCGGGGAGCAAGCCTGTTCGGACTCTGAGCCAGCGACGCCTGCACGTCCGCGGAGATCTGCGACAGGTGCGCGGACTGCACGGTGGGGACAGCCGATTGCAGGAGCGGCAGCGGGGTGCTCACGGGCTCCGGCGGGCGCTGCCCGGCGGCCCGCGCCGCGTCGAGCGGGAGCGTCATCGGCCGCGCCATCTGACCGTCGTTGAAGTTGCGAGGCGTGGCCGGCGGCGCCGCGGACAGATCCGCCGCAGGGGACGCGCCGGTCTGGAGGAAGAGGGTCGCCGCGTTGTCCGGATCGTCCGGATCCAGGCCGGGAGGCTCCGGCGCGATGGGGAGCGGCGTCACCGCGGGGCCGCGGCCGGAGAGGGCCAGATCCATCGGGCTGTCGATCATCAGCGTGCCCGAGAGGCCTTGTGCGCCGAGCGGCGGCTGCGCGGAGACTGGCTGTTGCGAGATCGGCTGTTGCGAAACTGGCTGTTGCGAGATCGGCTGTCCGGAGACTGGCTGTCGCGACACCGGGCCGCTCATGGGCTGAGCGGAGACGGGCGCCGGCATCGGCACGTCGGCGGCGGAGAGGATGTCGGGCGGGACCGTCACGCCGGCGGCGCGGCAGAAGCCCACGATCATCGCGGAGGCCGTCGGATAACGCTGGTTGATGTCCTGCGCGAAGGACCGCTCGAAGAAGACGTTGAGCGGCGCGGGCAGCGTCGGCACGAGCGACGTCACGCGGATCGGCTTCGGCGGAGGGTCCTGCATGAGGGCCAGGAACAGCTCGAACCCCGTCTCTTCGAAGGGGAGCTGGCCCGTGAGCGAGCGGAACAGCACGACGGCGAGGGCCCAGAGATCCGCGCGGTGATCCACCGTCTTCGCGTTGCGGATCTGCTCCGGGCTCATGTACGAGGCCGTCCCGAGCATCGATCCGGCCGTCGTGATCCCCTCGCCCGTTACGCCCGCCTCCTGGCGTCGCTCGATCTCCGGCCGGACGATCGCGAGTCCATCTTCGAGGAAGAAAAGCTCGACGAGGCCCGCTTCGAAGAGCTCTCCTCCGCCTGGGACGCCGCGATCGAAAAGGAGCTGTCGCGCCACCGGAACAAGCTCCTCCGCGACCAGGACGCCGCGTACGTCGCGAAGCTCGAAGAGGAGCGCGCCCCCATCGCCGCGAGCGACTACGCGCGCATGGCCGCCGCCGCGGAGATCAACGCGCTCGGCCCCGTGATGACGGACCTCCACCTCCCGATGGCGGCCTGGCCGAGAATACGCAGAGTATGGATTCAGCTCGTCGCCAGAGATCGCAAGCTCGCCGCGCTGGTGCAGTCGTTCCTCGACGAGGAGCGCAGCAAGTGACCCGCGCTCGCCTCGTCGCGCTCTCGCTCGTCGTCGCGCTCTCGGGGGCCGCGTGCAAGAGCGCGCCGAGCGGAGAGGAGCTGTCCGCGACGGATTGCCCGGTCCTCCTCGCGCCCGGAAAGCTGCCGGCCACGCTCGAAGAGGTCGCCGCCGCGAAGGCGAAGGGCGCGAGCTGGAGCAACCGCGAGATCCGCGCGCGTTACGTCTGCTTCGCCGCCAACATCGGCGCCGAGAACGCGAAATGGAAGGCCGAAGGCCTGTCCGCCGAGGCGCGCGCGAAGCGGGCCTATCAGGTCCGCCACGACGCCCGCGTGACCGCCCGCGCCATGATGGCGAACGCCGCGGACGTCGCCACGCTGGAGGAGCGCGACCGCGCCAAATACGGCTCTCCAGACGGCCCCACCTTCGAGTGGCTGGTCCAGCGCGCGGAGGCCAAAGGCCTCCACGGAGACGCGGTGTTCGAGGAGATCGTCGCGAGCTCGCAGCGGACGGATCAGTCCACCAACACCTCCCTCGGCCTTTAGAATTTGTGGTTTTACAAGGGGGCTCCGCCCCCTCGTATCACTCCCCCGCTCGCCGCTTGTGCTGAGCGCGAGTCGAATCCGCGATAGAGCGCTGCACCCTCCGAACAACGCTTCAAATCGGCTCCGGCGTGAGCGTGACGGCCTCTCCGGGCGGGGCCGTGAAGACGTAGCGCGTCGTGGATCCCGGGCGAATCTCGGGCGCGAGGTGCGACTGGGACCTTCGCAGACAGCACAGGAGGCCCGCGTGATTGGCCTCCTCGTCGAGCGGGAGCACCTGCGTCATCGCGGCGCCGTCCTCGCCGCGGGCCACGCGGACGAACACGCGCCCTCCGCCTTGCCACCCGTCGCGCTCGGCGCTCCGCGCGCACTCGTTCAGCTCGTCGTGAAAGAGCGCCTCGGCCATGTCGCGCTCGTCGTGCTCCGGGAACGGGAACGGAACAGACTCCCACGTCCGCTCGCTGCGGGCGCCCTCTCCGTACGCCGTGAACGGCTCCAGCGTGTACGGGCCCATCCGGAGCGTGCTCGGCCCGAAGCACTCCGCGAGCGCCGGCGGAGGCGGCCACGCACACCCGAACTGCGGCGTCGTGAATTCCGCGTGCACCACGAAGGCGCCCGTCCCGAATCCGCTCCTCTCGAAGGCGGGCGCCGCCGCCGCGTCCCCGGCCCCGAGCGCCGACGCCGCGAGCAGCGACGCGTGCGCGAGCATGGATCCGACCACGGCCACGAACGAGAGGCCGAGTCGCCACGATCGCCTTCGAAACGCGGGCAATTCAGCGCCGGTCGGGGGCGCGACGGGGCCCGGCACGCGGTACGGCGAGCCAATGAGCGCAGGATCGCGGGGCTTTGGGGCGGCCATCTCCGACGGGACACGCCCTCACCGGAGAAGTTCCCGGCCGCCTGACGACGGCCGTATACAATGTGCAATCAATCGGGGAGTGGAACGAGGGGCGGAGCCCCTTGTAAATCACGTCGAGGACTGCCTTGTCTCTGGCCGGCCGCCGCGTCCTCTTCGAGCGCGGCCTCCTCGAGCTTGGACATGGCATGCTCTCGGGCTGGGGGTCAGTCGACGGTGGCAGTGGCGAGGCCCGGGGCCTCTGGTCCGCGCAGCTTCGACGCCGTCACACAGGAGATGATGAGGAGCACCAGCGCAAACACTCCGCCCAATGCCGTCGCAGGTGGATCACCCGCTGCCGGGTGCGCGATGGCCGCGCACACGAACATGATCGCCAGGCCGTCATAGGCGAGAGTCTTCATTCGAGGCGGAACATTGGCCACCAGAGCGATGGCGCCGAGCGCCTTGCCCGCGCCCAGCGCGTAGCGGAACCAGTTGGGAAACCCGAGGTGACGATTGCCTTCTGCGAAGTAAGGCACCGTGAAGTACGCGACGGTGAGACCCGCCATGAACAGCGCCAACAGGCCGGTGCTGAGCCAGTAAACGACTCGGATGGTGCGCACACTCATTGGGAACGTTCCTCTTCTGTGGGATTGAGAGCCGGGCCCGGGTCAGCTCGTGGGCGGCGCTGGCAACACCGCCTCGACGCGATCGCCCTTGGTCACGGGCGACCACACCTCGTCGGGTCATGACGATTCTCTAACCAGGGCGCTTGCCTTTCGTAAGTACGTACTTTTTGGTAAGTGTCTCCGATGGCCAAGTTCGACCTGCTCGGAGACTCGTACGCCTCGGATTGCCCTGGCCGAGAGATCCTCGACCACGTGATGTCCCGCTGGGGCACGCTCGTCATGCTCGCCCTGCACGACGGCACTCACCGCTTCAGCGAGCTGCGCCGGCGCGTTGACGGCGTGAGCGAGAAGATGCTCTCGCAGACGTTGCGCCTCTTGGAGGAAGATGGCTTCGTGCTCCGGCGCGACTTCGGGGAGGTACCGCCCCGCGTCGAGTACGAGCTGACGCCGATGGGCAAGGAGCTCGCCGGGCACATCGCCGCGCTCGGCAAGTGGATCTCGGACAACACGACGAAGGTGCTCGCCGCGCGCGAGGAGCACCAGCGCACCGCCAGGCGCCGCCGCCCGGCTGGCCCACGAGCCTTGTGAATAACCTCAGAGCAGCTTCAACACCTCGTTCGCGACGCGCAGGCCGGAGCCGATGGCGCTCTCCATCGCGGGGGTGCTCTCGGTGTCCTGGCCGGCGAACGAGATGCGGCCGAGCTGCTTGCGGAGCACGTGACGGGGCGCGTCCGTGCGAATGTTCGTCATGCCGTTCTTCTGCGGCGCTCCGAAGGGCATGCCCGGAGTCGGGAAGATCATGCCGTGTCCCCACCGATAGACGTACACGTCGGTCACGTCCTTGTCCCAGTCGAACCCGGTGCCCGCCATGATTCGTCCCAGATCGTCCTTGAGCGAGTCCTCGTAGTCCGCGAACGGCGTCGTGAGGAGCTTCGTGCGCTCCGTGGCCATGTCCTTCGGATCCGCGAGGTTTCCGCCGTAGAACGTGAGCACCGTCGGCCGGTCGGGGTTAGCGCGATCCGGGCTCATCCAGTCGCTGATCGTGCAGTCCGCCCAGTACTTGCTGCCCCACCAGTACATGTCGTACCCGAGGCCGAGATCCACGAGCGGCTTGGCGCTCTTGATAGCCACGTTGGCCACCACGACAGGCACCTGCACGATCTGGGAGAAGGCCTGTCTGCGGTCGTCGTCGATCAGGTGATTCACGATGTGCTTCGCCGTGTGGGACTGGCCGGCGACGATCACCGCCTTCGCGCGGGCCCGGAAGAAGCCGCCGTCCTTGAAGTACACGACGGACGCCTCCTTGTCGGTCGTGTCCACGCGGAGCACCATGGCCGTCTGACGCACGCGCACCGCGTTCTTGGAGCTGTCGATCTCGGCCGCGAGGATGGGGTTCTTGATGATCTCGTCCGACGTCTTTCCGGCGATCACCGAGGGGAGGAGGCGCTTCAGGAAGTGGCGGGCGATGCCGGACGTGCCGCCTGGATACGCGAAGAGATCACTGTACTCGCCGACGATGAAGCTGATCGACGAGAAGGCGTTCACCTGCTTCGTGGTGCCGGCGAGCGCGTCGATCGAATAACGCGTGTAGAAGTCCGACACGGCGGGGTGATAGCCCTGGTCCGAAAAGTACTTGTCGAGCGTGATCTGCGCCAGATCATCGTATTTGGGGTCCGCGTCGTCGGCCGGGTCCGTCGGGCCTCCGTCGGTGATGGCCCAGTCCATGAAGTCCTGTCGCGCGCTGTGCAGGTCCGCTATCACCTCCGCGGGGTACGGCATCGCGTCGAGGCCCGCGCCGTACGAGTCGATGTTCCAGCCCTTCTTGCCGGACAGGATGTAAGGAGTCTGATCGTCGAAGTAATAGTTGTAGATCGGGCCCGGGATCTTCGCCGCTTCCCAGTCGATGCCCGAGTCCCCGTAGATCTCCGTCAGGAAATCGTTGTACGGCGCGACCGCGTAGGCGCCGCCCGTCGAGGAGATGTACGGGATGGGCGACGCGTCGTCCCGGCCGGCGTTGCCGCCGAACACCGTGTTGATGTCGAGGAAGAGGATCTTCGTGCCGGGGCGCTGCTTCGTCAAAAAGAACGCCGCGGACAGCGCGGAGACGCCGCTGCCGACGATGATCACCTCTTGATCGCCCGCGTCCTCCAGGATGAGGCGACTGCCTTCGAGGCTGTCGCACGACAGGGGCGCGACGTGGATCCAGTCGCGATCGAAGGTGAGGCGCCCGTCGCGGAGGAGGTGCGCGATGTTGAAGGAGTGCGGCAGATTGGCGCCGCGGAGGGCGCGCGGATCCGAGCTCAGCTCCCCGTCGCACAGGCCAGTCGGCGGAGGATCGCGCTGGGGCGGGTTCTGGCACCCTCCGAGGAAGCGCGAGACCGCCGCGGTGCCGGCGAAGGTGAGCACGCCGTTCACGAAATCACGCCTGCGAATCCCCATGGAACGGCCGTTGTGATGGCCCCTCGGATGCGTCATGAAAGCCTCCTCGCGGTGGAATCGAAATGGAGCGCAGGAGCCCGCGTCCGCGCCCGTCACATCCATGTTCGCACGACCAGGGCCCCGTCCCGCAAGCGGAGACTCCAGAATTGTCGTCGGGCGCGCGCCGGAACAAGGTAACGTCTCCGGCGGAGATCGCGCGATGGCAAGCACCTTGTCGCTCCCCCGGGACCCCGCCGGTCAGGCCCGCCGTCGGACGCGGCGGTCTTCGCTGCGGCTCCCTTGCTTCGCGGCGATCGCGGCGCTCGTCGCTTTCGGCGGGGAGGCGTCGGCGGATCCGCTGCGCGTCGGCTCGAAGCGCGACACCGAGGGTACGCTGCTCGGCGAGATCCTGGCGGCCACGCTGAACGCGTCCGGCGTCCCGGCGGTGTACCGGCGCGACATCGTAGGCGGCACGCAGGTGGTGTGGGGCGCGCTGCAAAAAGGCGAGATCGATCTCTATCCGGAATACACCGGCACCCTCGCGAACGAGATCCTGAAGGACCCGAGCCTCAAGACCGCGGAGGCGCTGCGCGCGCGCCTGCGGCCGATGGGATACGACCTCTCGGAGACTCTGGGGTACAACTCCACCTATGCGATGAGCGTGCGGGAGGACCGCGCGAAGGATCTCGGCCTCTCCAGGATAAGCGATCTCCGCGCCCACCCGGATCTGAAGTTCGGCTTCACGCACGAGTTCCTCGACCGGAAGGACGGCTGGCCGGGGCTCAAGGAGCGGTACGGTCTGCCGCAGTCCACGCCGCGCGGATTCGAGCACGAGCTCGCCTATCGGGCGATCGCGGAGGGCAGCGTCGACATGGTGGACGCGTACACCACCGACGCGGAGATCGAGGTGTACCACCTGCGCGTCCTCGACGACGATCTCCAGTATTTCCCGAAGTACGAGCCGCTGGTGCTCTATCGAACGCCCCTGTCTCCGGAGGCGCGCGCGGCCGTCGCGAAGCTCGAAGGGCGCCTGTCACGCGAGGCGATGACGCGGCTCAACAAGCGCGCCAAGATCGACAAGGCCCCGGAGGATCAGCTCGCGGCGACGTTCCTGAAAGACGATCTCGGCGTCACGGCGCGCCCCCCGGAGGTGCGGAGTCGGTGGCGGGAGATCGGCGCGCGGACGCTGGAGCACCTCACGCTGGTGGCGATCTCGCTGTCACTGGCCATCGCGCTCTCGCTACCTCTCGGCGTCTTCTCGCAGCGCAGGCCGCGGTTCGGAGAGGTGATCCTGGGCGGGCTCGGGGTCGTGCAGACGATCCCGTCGCTCGCGCTCCTCGTCTTCTTGTTGCCGCTCTTCGGCGTCGGCACGGCGCCCGCGGTGGTGGCGCTGTTCCTGTACAGCCTGCTGCCCATCGTGCGCGGCACCGCGACCGGGCTCAAGGACATCGCTCCTTCTCTGCGGGAGTCCGCGGAGGCGCTCGGCCTCTCGGAGTGGGAGAAGCTCTATCGGGTGGAATTGCCGCTCGCGTCGCGATCCATCCTGTCCGGCATCAAGACGGCCGCGGTCATCAACGTGGGCACCGCGACGATCGGCGCGCTCATCGGCGCGGGCGGCTACGGACAGGCCATCTTGATCGGCATCCGGAAGGACGATCTCCCCACGATCCTGGAGGGCGCCATCCCGGCGGCGACTCTGGCCTTGCTCGTTCAAGGCTTGTTCGAGGGGCTGGAGCGGTGGGTGGTGCCGAAGGGGCTGCGCCTCGGCGAGAGGAGCTGAATACGGCGTCAGACGCCGTCGGGCGCGGCGATCGCGAGGGCGCGATCCAGCTCGACGAGGAGCGCCCGCAGCGCGGGGAGGCGGATTTCGGAGGGCGGCCCGTCGACCATCGCGTCGAGCGCGGCGGCCCGGCCACGAGCGGGCTTCAGCTTGTCGAGGACGGCGGCGCGCGCGGCGTCGTCCCACGCGGCCTCTCCCCACTCGTCGCCTTCGGGCGGCAACGCGCGGAGCGCCTCGCGGACCACGCGCCCGTCGTGGAGGATGAGCTCCTCGCGCTTGTTCACCTCCAGGAACATCGTGGCGATGTTCACGACGTCCTGCCAGAGCCGCAGCCCCGTCGCGACGTGCGTCGGCCCGTGATCCCGCGCCGTCAGCCACTCGTGGATCCGGGCGTGCGACACCATCAGGAGCGCGCGATCGCCCGTGCGGAGGTGGAGCGCGACGTGCGCGCCGAGGATCTGCGCGATGGCGTTCCCGATCGACCGGAGCCGCGCCGGGAGCGCCTCCGCGTTCGGCGGGCCGTCGCGAACCACGATGTTCTGGAAGCGCAGATATCGCTTCCGCGTGTCCAGCGAGCGGGCGAGCGTCTGACCGTAGAAGTTGATGCTCCTCGGCACCTGCGCGCCCGTCGACACCGCGTCATCGATGGCGCTGAGCGATTTCTGGATGGCGCGCAGAGCGCTGCCGGCGGCCGCGAGACGATCGACCGCCGAGGAGCGCTCCGACAAGAGATCGAGCGCGCGCCGGCGACCTCGCAGATCCATGCGCGCGAGCACGACCACGCCGCCGATCGTCTCGGCGTCTTCGGGGGAGAGGGCCGGGCGGTCTCCCTCCTGTTCGGGCGGGAGATCGTCGTCGACCCCGCCGCACAGCACCGCGACCACGTCGATCGCCTCCAGGGCGCTCGATAACAGGGAGTGCGCGCGCTTGACGAGCTCGTCGACGCGCGCGAGATCCCCTCCCTCGTAGTCCGCGACGACGACGGCGCCCGCCGTCGTGCACACGTCGGCCAGATGAGCCTTGAGCATGCTCAGGGCCGTCGTGTCGGAGCTCGCGAGCTCCTCCGGGAGATCGAAGGCGGACGGGGTCACCCACGCGGTGCACACGGGCCCACCCCTTACATCGTCGCTTCGATGCCGGCGAGCGAGAGTCGGCTCTTCGCGAGCACCATGCCCACGTTGGCGGTGCCGCGGCACACGAACACGACCGCGTGCTCGGCGTTCTTCTTGCCGCGCATGAAGACGTGGATGAGGTTCTCGCTGAAGACGAGGATCTCCTTGAAATAGTGGCGCTCGTCGGCGAGCTTGCCGCGCGCCTTCTTGAACATCTGCTCGATGGCGACGACGTTCGTGCCTTGGAAGAGATCGGCCGTGGCCGCCGCGACGAGGTCGAGGACCTCGGAGGGATGCGAGTCGACCGTCTTCACGGCGAGGAGCATGCCAGTCGACATGTCGACGTAGCCGATGGCCAGACACTCGGGGACGGAGGTTTGCGCGGCGGTGAGGGCTCGTTCGAGGGACATTGTGACTCCAATCAATACAAGGATGTTGCTTCGATGTTGCGGTTCGCCGTGGCGACCGGGGATTTCAGGCGGAGGTCGGCGCGGCGGCCGCCCCCGGGGAGCAGACGCTCCAGTAGGCGCGCAAGAATGCGAGCTGTGCGGTGGACTGTACGAAGCGCGGCTCGATGCGGCGGATGGTCGAGAGGGCCTCGGGCTTGGCGGCGCCGCGCCAGATGAGATACGCGGCGAGCAGCGTGCCTGTCCGGCCGAGGCCGCCTTTGCAGTGGACGGCGACGCGGCGGTTCGCCGCGAGCGCCTCGTGGATGCGCTCGCACAGGCTCGTCGTCTCGGCGGCGCCGGGCGCGTCCATGTCGCGGACCGGCATCCACACCGGCTCGATCCCGTGGCGGTGAAGCGCTTCGAGCGGCACCGTCTGCGTCTCTTCCAGGCAGACGAGCACCTCGATCCGAGCCGAGGAGAGCGCGGCCAGATCGTCCTCCAGATCGCGCAGGAGGCCGGGCCGGGCGATCCCTGCGAGCTTGTCGGGGAGCACCCATTTCATGGTCGTGGCCATCGAGAGATCCCGGATCGGCGCGCGGAGAGGGCCCGCGCGGACTGGCTCCGTCGCGGGGAGCACCGGGCCGGCCAGCGTCGCGCCCTCCGCCTCCGCGAGGGAAATCGAAGGGTCGATCTCCTCCGCCACGGCGTCGGGCGAAGGGACGGCGCAGCTCCCGGTCTGGACGAACTGCTGCCCTGCGGCGGAGGTCGGCCGCTCGACGAACACGGCCACGGGGGCGCTCTCCTGCAGGACGCCGCCCGCGAGGAGGGCCATCTCTCCGCCCGCCTCCCGCACGTCGCCGAGGTGGTGAGTCACGAACAGCACCGCTCGCTCCTCGGCCATGCGGCGGAGGAGGCGGATCACGCGGGATCGATCGGCGTCCGGGAGGCCCGCGGTGGGCTCGTCCGCGCACATCAGGGCGGCGCCCGTCGCGAAGGCGCTCACGAGGGAGAGACACCGCTGCTCCGTCGAGGACAGCTCCACCACCGGGACGTCGAGCCGCTCGGAGAGCGAGGAGAGGCCGAGGCTCTGGAACAGGTGGCTCGCGAGGTCCCGCTGCTCGCTCCCGGTGAGCCTCTGGCGGCTCTTCAGCGCGAACGTCACGCTCTCCACGACCGTCCCCACGACGAGGCGCGCGCGCTGTCCTGCCAGCGCCGGCCGATGCTCTCCGAGGGGCGCCCCGAGGTACGTGGCGGCGCCCCAGACATGGCAGCTCCGGTGACTCCGCATCTCCCCGGCGAGCAGGCGGAGGAGCGACGATTTGCCGGCCGACACGGGGCCGAGGAGCGTGAACATGCCGCGACCGGGGACCGCCAGATCCAGCGAGCGGAGGATGGTCCGATCGCCGAACGCGAACCCGAAGCGCTCGAGCGTGAGGCACGGAGGACGTGGAGTCTCCGGCGCGTCGCGGTCATCCGATGAATACAAGGCACACCTCTGCCGCCTCGCGCAGGATCTCGCGAGTCGTCTCGAATCGAGCGGCAGAACGCAGCCTGTGCTCGATCTCGTCGGGCCCGTGCTCCCTTCGCGCGGACCGTGCATCCTTCTGACTCGCCGACCCCCACACGAGCGGCGGCGGTGTCGAGACGAACACTTTGTCTACGCGGAGTGAGCTCTCGCTGTCAACAGGCTTGTCGCGTTTCTGGACACATTGTTTCAACCTGAGCACAGGTTTGTCCAAAACGTCGGTTTCAGACAAATAATCCGCGGCCAGCCGCAAATGACTGAGCTTTTCAACCTGGGAGTTGGCACCAAGTGTCTGTCGAACTGAGATAATTTAAATTTGAAACATATGCTCGACCAAGGGGCTTATCTGGGGACAAGGCATCTGGGGGAGAGGGGTTTACGGAGAGGGGCCGAAGGAGAGGGCCTCTCGGGGTGAGCGTCAGTTGAGGTCGATGAGCTCGCTCGACACCTGGACGTGGTCGCTCGCGGAGAAATCGAAGTTCTTGCCGTTGATCGACACGTTTCCGTTCTTGTCCATGCGCAGCACGCTCTTGCCGCAGGTGATCTCGATGACCTCACCCACGTTGATCTTGAGCTGCTTGCCGACGTCGATCGACTGGCTGTTTCCGATCTGGGTCGCTTGATTGGCGCCGATCTGCATGAGCTGGTTCACGCCGATCGCGACGGCCTCGTTCGCGCCGATCGTCTTCGTGCGGTTGTTGCCGATGCCCACGGTCTCGTCGTTGCCGACGGTGCGATCGCGGTTGTTGCCGACGTCGTGCTTGAGATCGCGGCCGATGTTCACCTGCTCGTCGTTCTTCACGAGCTTGTGCAGGTCCTTCTCTGCCTGCATCCGGAAGAGCTCTTGACCCTTCTTGTCCTCGAGCATGATCTCGTTGTAGTTGTCCGCGCCGCCGGCGGGCGAGGAGCGCGACTGCCACCCGCTCTGGGTCTTGTTGTCGGGCAGCTTGTACGGGGTCTTCTGCAGGTTCGTGTACACGCGACCCACGATGATCGGGCGGTCCGGATCGCCCCCGAGGAAGTCGACGATCACCTCCTGTCCGATGCGCGGGAGGTTCGTGCCGCCGAAGCCGGTGCCGCCCCAGGGCTGACTGACGTGGATCCAGCAAGAGGAGTTGTCATCCATCTTGCTCTCCCGGTCCCAGTGGAAGTGCACGCGCACGCGGCCGAACTCGTCGGTGTGGATCTCCTCGCCCGCGGGGCCGACCACCGTCGCGCTCTCCACGCCGCTCACGCGGGGCTTCGGCGTCACGAGCGGCGGGCGATACGGGCTGTCCGCGCTGACCGCCTCGCACGAGTGCGTCCACTGGCCGTCGTGTGATCCGGTGATGTGCGAGGACAGGACGAGGAGCCTTTTACCGGGTTGAAGCTCGCTCTTCGGGTGATCGAGGAACGAGAGGACGACGCCGGGCGCCGGATCCAGGGTGTTCGTGTCGAAGGTGATCGTCTTGGCGATGGCCCGCTTCGCGTCGAGGCGCTTCTTCGCGATGTCGCCGCCGATACCCTCGCTCGTGCGGTACTTGCCTTTGTCGTCGGCCGCGGGCGTCGCCTCGCCCTTGTCGGACTCGAAGAGGAAGCCGCCGGGGACGTAGTGAAAGCGCTCCAGCTTCTCCTCCTTGCCGATCGCGTCGGAGTGCGTGGTGAGGAGCTTGTACGAGGCCGGACGGCGGTAGTCGTGGTCGCGGACGGTGTATTTGCCGGGGCGCACGCGGCGGCCGACTCGGACTTGCGTGAAGTGCTCCAGATCCCAGTCGGTCGGGTTCTCGTGATAAGCGATCGGCGGCTGGCGCAGCTCGGCGGCCTCGGGCGCGTCGCTCAGGATCATCACGGTCTCTTCGTCCTTCGTCTCGAAGAAGAACGAGATGCCCACGTCTTCGAGCATGCGCGAGACGAAGGCGTGATCGCTCTCGCCGTATTGAACTCGGTACTTGCGCTTCTTGTACTCTCCGGTGATCCGCTCTTCGAACTGGATATCCCACTCGCCGAGGAGCTTCTTCACGATCTCGAGCTCGGAGAGGTGCTGGAACATGCGGTAATTGCGGCGCTGCGTCAAAAACCACAGGTTCGGGACGAGGACGAGCTGGTAGGTGGATAATCCGCGATCCTCCACCGCGACCTGCTGGAGATGGCTCACCACCCCGGTGAAGAGCCGGTCTTGCCGGGGCCCGAGCCCTCCGCGAACCTGGAAGCGCCCCGGTTGACCGACCGCGCCTTCGAGATCGATGTCGGGGTTCTCACAGCGGACCTGGAGCGAGATCTCGAAGTCGCCGTTCATTCGCTCGCTCACCGAGAAGTGCCGCACGTCGAGCGCGTCCCCGGTGGCGATCGTGGCTTGGAGGAGTCGAGCAGAGGGCAAGCTGGGTGTGGCCATCGCGCGCACGGTAGCAAGAGACGCACCTGCGAATCACTAGCCGCTCGGCTCCTGACACGCCCCGAATGGATTGTTCCAGCATCCGTGTTTCGGAGGGTCCGGCAACCTCTGCATACTCTGCGCGTCGGTTTCCTGCTCTCCTGGCCTGGACATTGTCCTTCCAATCACGCGCGAAGTGGCCCTTTTCTCTTCGCTCGCTCTCATGTAATAGTCCGCGTTCAATCGATGCTCGGGTTCCGACGCGGCGAGGTGCAGTCAGGCCTTGCTTCGGACCCAGGGCAACCAGCCGTCCTCCCGCCACGCGAAAGGTACGTTCATGCGCAAGAACCTTCTCCGTTCCGCTCCCCTCGTGCTGCTCCTTCTCTCGGGCTGCGCCGCTGATCCGGTGGAATTCTCGGCCCCCGCGAAGGTCAAGGAGGACGGGACGAAGATCTTCCGCTCGGAGACGGGCCGGTTGACCGAGCCGTCCGTCGAGGCCCCCAACGTCATCGCCTCGAACTTCCTCCGGGGCCGCGGCCTCGTCGCCGATATCGGGGAGATCTCCGCCACGTCGTACAAATCCGGTGATGTCACCCACGTGAAGATGACGCAGACGGTCCAAGGCCTCCGCGTCCACGGGGCCTATGCGAAGGTCGCCCTCTCGGACAAGGGAGAGGTCATCCAGGCGATCGAGCGGTTCGGCCGCGCGAACGGGGAGATCGAGCCGGTCCAGATCGCGGACCGCGACGCCCTCAACATCGCCATGCTGGAGCTTGGATACACCGAGTCCCCAGGCGAGGTCACGGAGCGTGATCAAGCCATCGCCCGGTTCGCGCCGACGCGCGAGCTCTACCGCGCGCCCAGCGTGGAGCGCGTCGCGTTCCTTCAGGAGGACGGCTCGCTCGCCGCGGGCTTCCTCGTCGAGACGTGGAGCCTCGACGGCAACCAGCTCAACTACACCGTGATCGACGGCACCGGCGCGGTGGTGTCCACGGAGCTCCGCACGGCGCACGACAGCTACAAGGTGTATCCCGAGGATCCGGGCAAGAACGCTCAGACCGTGGTGAGCGGCCCCGGCGCGGGCAACGCGCAGTCGCCGAGCGGCTGGCTGGGCGCCGGATCGCAGACGACGTTCCTGATCTCGGGCAACAACGTGAAGGCCTATCTGGACACGGACGCGAACAACTCGCCCGACACCGGCGGCACCGCGGTCGCGGACGGCAACTTCCTCGCGACGGAGGACTTCAATCAGCAGCCCTCCGTCACGACGAACAAGGCTGTCAGCGTGCAGAACCTGTTCTATCTGAACAACACCATCCACGACACGCTCTATCGCCACGGCTTCACCGAGGCGCAGGGCAACTTCCAGGTGAACAACTTCGGCAAGGGCGGCCTCGGCAACGACGCTGTCAACGCCGAGGCGCAGGACGGCTCCGGCACCGACAACGCGAACTTCTCCACGCCGACGGACGGCAGCGCCCCGCGCATGCAGATGTACAAGTTCACGGGCGCGATGCCGGCCGGCGCGACGACCGTGAACGCGATCGACTACGGCACGTTCCCCTCCACGTTCGGCGCGGCGTTCACGACGACGGGCGTGACTGGCAACCTCGCCATCTACAACGACAACACGGGTGTCACGTCGGACGCGTGCGAGGCCGCGGCGACTGGCTCCTTGACTGGCAAGATCGCCATCGTGGACCGCGGCACCTGCACGTTCACCGTGAAGGTGCTCAACGCGCAGAAGGCCGGCGCGATCGGCGTCGTGATCGTGAACAACGTGGCGGGCCCGGGCTTCAGCCCCTCCGGCACGGACGCGAAGATCAAGGTGCCCTCCGGCATGGTGAGCAACGTGGACGGCGCGACGCTGAAGACGAAGGTCGGCCAGTCCTCGAAGCTGCGCAAGAACCCCGTGACGCCCATCATGCTCGACGGCGATCTCGACTCCGACGTCGTGTTCCACGAGTACGGACACGGCCTCACGTGGCGCATGGTCGGCGGCATGAGCGGCAAGCTCGCGGGCGCGATCGGCGAGGGCGCGAGCGACGTGCTCGCCTTCCTCATGAACGGCGACGACATCATGGGTGAGTACGTGGCGGCCAATTCGGCCGGCATCCGTCGTTATCCGTACCAGAACTACCCGCTCACCTACAGCTCGGTCACCGGCGCCGAGGTGCACGACGACGGCGAGATCTTCGCCGGCGCGATGTGGCGAGTCCTCCAGAACTACCTGGCCGCGGGGTACACCTACGATCAGGTGCTGGACGACTACGTGCATGGCCTCGACTTCACGATCGCGACGCCGGCCTACGAGGACATGCGCGACGGCATGCTCGCGGCGGTCGCCGGCACGGGCCGCGAATGCCTGATCTGGAAGGGCTACGCCGCGGCCGGTATCGGCGTCGGCGCGGACGGCACGATCAACGCGCAGGGCAACGTGGTGATCACGCAGTCCTTCACGGTGCCCGCCATCTGCCCCTGATCCACGACTGACCCCCCGGATGGGGCTTGTCTCGCCCCGCAAGGCCTCGTAGTGTCGTCGCCGCGAGCGTGCACGGATGCGGCTTTCGGCGACCATACGAGGCACCACCTACCAGTTCGACACCGTGAAGGAGGTGCTGGCCAAGGCGAACCCGCCCAAGAGCGGGGACGATCTGGCCGGCGTCTCCGCGCGGGATCCCGTCGAGCGCGTCGCGGCGCGCGCGGTCCTGTCGCAGATCACCCTCGCGGAGCTGCGGCAGAACCCCGTCGTCCCCTACGAGCAGGACGAGCTCACGCGCATGGTCGAGGACACGCTGGACGAGCAGGCGTTCGGCGCCGTGAAGGACCTGACCGTGGGTCAGTTCCGCGAGTGGCTCCTCGACGCGCGCACCTCCGGGCCGGTCATTCGATCGATCGGACCGGGCCTCACGCCGGAGATGGCGGCGGCCGCCGCGAAGCTGATGTCCAACATGGACCTCATGATCGCCGGCGCGAAATGCCAGGTGGTCGTGCGCGCGAACAACACGCTCGGACTGCCGGGCCACATGTCGTCGCGCCTCCAGCCCAATCACCCGACGGACGACGTGGAGGGCATCCTCTTCTCCACGCGCGAGGGCCTCTCGTACGGCTGCGGGGACGCGGTGCTCGGCGTGAACCCGGCGACGGACACGGCGGAGTCGACGGCGGAGATCCTGAAGGCGCTCGGCGACGTGATGGAGAAGAACAAGATCCCCACGCAGGCGTGCGTGCTCTCCCACGTGACGGTGCAGATGCGCGCGCTGGACCTCGGCTGTCCGATGGGGCTCATGTTCCAGTCGCTGTCGGGCAGCGAGAAGGGCAATCGGGCCTTCGGGATCTCGCTCTCCTTGATGGATGAGGCCTTCGACAAGATGAAGCGCCTCGGCGCCACGCGCGGGCCGAACTGCATGTACTTCGAGACGGGCCAGGGTTCGGCGCTGTCCTCCGCGGCGCACCACGGCGCGGACCAGGTCTGTCTGGAGGCGCGGTGTTACGGCTTCGCGCGGCGGTACAAGCCTTTTCTGGTGAACACCGTGGTCGGCTTCATCGGGCCGGAGTACCTCGAAGACGGGCCGCAGATCACGCGGGCCGCGCTGGAGGATCACTTCATGGGCAAGCTGCTCGGGCTGCCGATGGGCTGCGACGCGTGCTTCACCTACCACGCGGGGATGAGCCAGGACGAGCTGGAGTGTCTGAAGGTGCTCCTCGCCTCGGCCGGGTGCAGCTACTTGATGTCGCTGCCCGTCGGGGACGACATCATGCTCAATTACCAGTCGACTTCGTTCCACGACATCCCGAGCGTGCGGACGCTCACGGGCAAGCGGCCGGCCCCGGAGTTCGAGGCGTGGCTCGCCGAGAGAGGCATCTGGGTGGACGGCCGGCCCGGCGAGCGGTTCGGCGACGCGGAGGCGATCCGATGAGCGCGACGCGGGAGATGGTCGCCGCCCTGAAGCGGCGCCTCGAAGCCAGTGATCCGATGCCGCCGCCGCCCCCGGTGCCGGTGATCCCGCCCCCGCCACACCGTGTATTCCCGCTGCCGCCGGAGCGCGGCCGGTACGGTCAGCGGGCCGCGAAGCACACGACGGCGCTCGTCGGGATCGGCCACGTGGGCACGCGCTACGCGACGGACGTGGTGCTCCAGTTCCAGGCGGAGCTCGCGGTCGCGCACCAGGCCGTGTACGAGGTGCTGCCGGACTCGTGGGCCGACAAAAACGGCCTCTTGTCGCTGCAATCACGGGTCGCGGATCATCGTCAGTTCCTGTTGCGGCCGGACCTCGGGCGGCGGCTCGACGAGGCCTCTCTGGAGAAGCTGCGGGCGCAGGCGAAGAAGGGCGTCGACGTGCAGCCGATCCTGGCAGACGGCTTGTCGGCGGTCGCGACGATGGGCTCGGGGCTGGACCTCTTGAAGCACTTCACGGCCGCGTGCGAGGCCCGCGGGATGAGCGTCGGCACGCCGATGTGCGCGCGGTTCGCCCGCGTCTGGCTCGAAGACGAGATCGGACAGACCGTCGGCGCGAAGGTGGCGGCGATCCTGCTCGGGGAGCGGCCCGGTCTCGGCACCGGAGATGGCCTCTCTGCCTACATCGTGTACGACCCGAAGATGGGGAAGGCCGACGGGGATCGAAACATGATGTCCAACATCCACGCTCGCGGGACGCCGCCGGCTTCGGCCGGGGCGCGGCTCGCGGTGCTCGTGAGCGCGATGCTCTCGCAGCAGACTTCGGGCGTGAGCTTGGATCTGAGCGGTCTCGCGCAGGAGCTCGGGGACGCGGGCGGACGGGGTTATCGCGCGCCGCAGGAGAGGGTGCGCCTCGTGGAGGTCAGCCGGTGAGTCTGCTCGAACCGATCATCCCGACCGTGCTCTCGGTGCGGAGGCTGCCTGCCGCGGATCCGGCGGTGCTCCTCGCGTACGGGGCGGACCCCGCGCGCCACACGTCGCTCGGGCTCGTGACGTGCGATCAGGACGACTCGACGTACGTGGCGCTCGACGAGGCGACGAAGCACGCGGCCGTCGACGTGGTGTTCGCGCGGTCGTTCTACGCGGGGTCGGCGCACTCTTCCGGGCGGCTCTCGGGGGAGATCCTCGGCGTGCTGGCCGCGGCGGATCCGGACGAGCTCGAACATGGCCTGTCCGCGCTCCTCCGGTGTCTGGAGCACGACGCCTGTTTTTACGCGGCGGACGCGAAGGGGTCGGTGACGGTGTTTCCGCACGTGATCGCGTCGCTGGGGCATTATCTGTCGGCGCAGGCGGGGCTCTCCGTCGGCGACTCGATGGCGTATCTGGTGGCGCCCCCCATCGAGGCGACGGTGGCGCTCGACGCCGCGCTGAAGGCCGCGGACGTGCGCGCGGTGAAGGTGTTCCCGCCGCCGACGGAGACGAACTTCTCGGCCGCGTGGCTCGCGGGCGATCTCACGAACTGCCAGGCCGCGGCGGAGGCCTACGCGGAGGCCGTGGTGCGCGTCGCCGCGGAGCCGCACGAGCGCCGCAATCGATAGCCGCGCGCGGATCGTGAGGGGGTGTCGAGGCGGAGGTTGCGCCGACCTTCATCGCGGGGCAACTTCGGGGGGCGACGCACGGAGCGCCGCGAAGACGGAGGGTTCCATCGTTATGGCCACGACCACGATGACCGCCACGGCGCCGGGAGCTGCCGCGAAGGCGTGCGAGGTGTGCGGGAACAGCTACGAGCACACGTTCGACCTCATCAAGGACGGACAGACGCACACGTTCGACAGCTTCGAGTGCGCGATTCACAAGCTCGCGCCGCGGTGCGAGCACTGCCGGTGCGCCGTCGTCGGCCACGGGGTGGAGACCGGCGGGAAGGTGTTCTGTTGCGCCCACTGCGCGCGCAACATGGGTGTTCAAGGGGTGGCCGACAGGGTCTGACGGCGCGGCGCCGAGCGGTCGAGACTGGCACACTCGGGCTCGTCTCCGGGCGTCGGGATCAGCCGAGGTGCGCGCCGCGGTGCACGCCGTGCGGGCGTCGCGGGCGCGGGATGCGAAGAACAGGCCGGGATCGAGTCGGTTCCGGTGAGGGACACGGCCCGTCGGGGGGGCGGCACCCTCGTTGCTAGGTGCGCGCGAAACCTGGTGACGAGATTTCGAGGTGCCGGATGAAGATGGGTTGGATCGTGAAGGGCGTGCTCGCCGCCGCGTTGCTCTCGGGCGTGGCGCTCGCCGCGCAGGGCTGCGGATCGGCCTCGGCGGCGTACTGCAACAACGCCTGTGAGTGCGAGACGTGCACCGACAAGTCACGGCAAGAGTGCGTCGATTACATCGAGAATTCTCGGGACAACGCGGTGGTCGCGGGGTGCGAGGCGCGGTTCGACGAGGTGATCGGCTGTCTGACCGGCCAGAGCTGCAAAGGCTCCAAGATCGACGAGACCGGGTGTGCGACGGAGATCGGCTCGATGAACGGGTGCGCGGACGCGTACCATACGGGTCGGTGTCAGAAGTTCACGGATGATCTGGCCGCGAAATACACGGAGTGCGGGATCCCGGTGTCGGGTGACCCGCCGGCGGTGGATTACTGTAGCCTCGCCGACGCCGCGCGGGCCGACTGCCAGGATGCCTGTCTCCCGCTCGTGGACTGTCCGTGCTGGGCCGCTCCGAACGGCGCGGGATGTCCTGCCAAGACCAAGCCGTACGACGACTGCATCGCTGCTTGTCCGTAAGAATGGGCGGTTGGAGTGGACGGCGCGGTTCCCCTCCCTGCGCCTGAGAAGCAGGCGCTTTGGGAGGGGCGGGCGCGCGCAGCGCGACCGGGGGTGGGCAACGTCGAGGCCGGTGGGCACCTGATCAGCGCCACAAAGAATACTAGCTGTTACCAGCCGGGGCTCTTGGGGCCGCCGCAGTTCGAGGCGCAGCCGTCTCGGAAGGTGGGGAATCGGGTCACGAGCTTGGCCGAACGGGCGATCTCGGCGGTGTCCAGCCAGACGAGGGCGTCTCCCTCCCACGGGTAGTAGAAGACGAAGTCTCCGACTGCCAGCTTGAGGGCGCGCGGGCCGTTCCAGAGGGCCTGATTCGGCAGGAGGTTCTCGACGCCCTCGATCGAGGGGATGAAGGGGTTCGCGACGAGGCCGGGGGGGTACACCACGTCTCCGGGGAAGCCGCCCGCGACGACGTGATAGGCCACCTCCAGACTGGGGTCGTTCTGCGCGAGCATCGGGAGGTAGCCTTCCGCGAACGGGACCTCCGCCGGGTCGATGCGCTTCAGGACGGGAGAGGCCGCGAACAAGGCCGGGAGGAAGCCCAGGGCCGCGAGGTCCGAGAAGCGCTGCGGGAGGAGGAAGCCGTTGCCGAGCGCGACGTCGTTCACCACCGTGGACAGGCCCGCTCCGTAGCGATAATGCGTCGCCGTGCCGCCGCAGTTGAAGGTGAGATCGCCCGCGAAGAGCGCCGGATAGGCCTGCTGCGCCGCCGCCACGAAATCCGCATAGCGCGTGAGGACGGCCGCGAACTCCGCGTCGGAGTCGAAGCCTTGCGGCGCGAACGGGACGTGGCCGTCATAGCCCATGAAGCCCACGAATCGGAGGTTCTTCGGGTGGGCGTGCACGATCTCCAGCATCTCCAGGAGCTCGGTCGCGGTGCGCGCGCCGCCGCGGCGGAGGCCGACGTCGAGCTCGATCGCCACGTCGAGGACTCCATGGATGGAGTCGGAGAGGCCCTTGTACTCCTTCATTCGCTCGCGCGTGTCGACGAGCCATTTGACCTTGCGAGCCGCCTTCGGGGAGGACAGAAGGACGCGCGTCGCCGCCTCCACGGGCATCGGGCGGCCGAGGAGGATGTCCACCGTCTCGCCGAAATGGTCGAGGAGCGCGCGGAGGAGGCCCTCCGAGAAGGCCATCAGCTTGTTCGTGCCAGTCGCCTGAATCAGATAGTCGAGGAGCGCCAGGCTCGGGATGCTCTTCGTCACGATGCGGAGGTTGAATTCGGGGCCGAGCACCGCCTTCACGACAGCCACGTTGTTGTCGACGGCGTCGAGATCGACGAACACCACGTCTCGACCGGGGGCCTTGAGGCGAAGCTCCTTGTTCCAGGCCGCGAAGCGCTCCGGCGGCGGCAACGGGGAGCTGCCGTCCGGGCTCCTGGCCTGTCCGAGGCTGCGCTCGTCCGCGGGCGGGAGATCCGGGCCCTCCGGCGCGCAGGCGCTCGCGAAGAGCGCGGTCGTCGCGGTGAGCCAGAGTCGGCGCGAGATGGCCTGTCCCTCCGGCGCGCCCGACCGCGATCTCCGGGTGAATCCGATATCCATGCTTGCCTCCTGGATCCGTGCGGATCCGGCGCGTCTTCGCGCCTGCGCGCGGGCCTGCAACGGGCGAGCCACGGAGTATTCTATTGATTTCGTAGCGGAGACGGCGCGCAGGGGCCGGCGGCGCGCGCATGCCCTGCAGCGCGCCGCAACGGGAGCGCCGGGGCGATCAGGCGGGCTGTGGCAACAAGGCACCTTGCGGGACGGGGCGCTCGCCGAGGCCGCTGCTCTTTTCGGTGCGGAGCTTGGCGACGTGATCCTTGAGATCGCGGGCGTCCATCTTGAGCGACTCGGCCGCGGCGCTCATCTCCTCGACGAGGGCGGCGTTCTGCTGCGTCGACTTCTCCATCGAATTGACGGTGGTCGCGAGCTGCGAGACGCCCGCGGCCTGCTCCTCGCTGGCGGAGCTGATGTCGCCGACGATCTGGCCCACCTGCGCGATCGAGCGGACCACCTCGGTCATCGTCGAGCCGGCCTGATCGACGATCGCGGCGCCCGCGTCGATGCGGTCCACGTTGACCTGGATCATGCCCTTGATCTCGCGCGCGGCGGCGGCGCTGCGCACGGCGAGGTTGCGCACCTCCGCCGCGACGACCGCGAAGCCGCGGCCCTCTTCCCCTGCGCGCGCGGCCTCGACGGAGGCGTTCAGCGCGAGGATGTTGGTCTGGAACGCGATGCCGTCCATCACCTCGACGATCTCGCCGATCTGGTGCGAGCTGTCGCGGATGCCCTTCATCGTGGTGACGACGCGCGTGACCTCGGCGCCGCCCTGCGCGGCGATCGAAGAGGCGTCCTTGGCCACGCGGTTCGCGTCGCGCGCGCTCTCGGCGTTGCGCTTGATGGTGGCGGAGAGCTGCTCCATCGCGGCCGCCGCCTCCTCCAGCGCGCTGGCCTCCGCCTCGGTGCGGCCGCTCAGATCTTGATTGGCCTGCGCGATCTGGACCGCGGCGCTGACGACGCTCTCGGCGCGCTCGCGGGCGTGGTCCGCGATCTCTCGCAGATCGACGCCGATCGCGTTCACGGACGACGTGAGTCGGCCCACCTCGTCGCTGCGATCCGCGATGATCTCGGCGGAGAGATCGCCTGTCGCGTACGCCATGGCCACCTTGTTGACGCGCGCGAGGGGCGAGATGATCAGGCTGCGGATGAAGAGATAGAGGACCGCGCTGATGCAGAGGACCGCGAGCGCGCCGACTCCATACATGATGTCCCGAAGGCGCCGGACGCCCGCGGAGGACTCGTCCACGTAATAGCTGCCCGCCACGACCCACTGCCACTCATCGAACGAGGCGAAGATGGCGATCTTGTCGCGCGCGGTCTTCTCTCCGTGAGAGGCGTTGATCCACGGATATCGCACGACGCCGTTCCTGGTGTCGACGATCTGGCGGAGGAACCGGTTGCCCGCGGCGTCGGTGCTGCTCAGCATGTTCTGCCCCTCGGCCGTGGGGTGAACCACGAAGTCGCCGTACGTCGGGCCGGGACGCGCGTCGAGGACGTAGTAATAGCCAGTCTGGCCCAGCTTGAGGGTCCGGATCGCGGTCTTCAGCGCCTCGATTCCCGCCGTGAATTCGACGGCGATCGCGACCAGGCCGACGGTCTGGCCGCCGCGCGACTGGAGCGCGTCGTAATGGACCATGTGCTGGCGACCGAACAGCGTGGCCAAACCGGCGTAGGAGCGGCCCGCGAGCCCCGCGGCGTACGCCGGGTGATCGTGCTCGAGCTGCGTGCCGATGACGCGACCGCCCTGATCGTCCTTGAGCGACGTCGAGACGCGGATGAACTCGTCACCGCTGCGCACGAACACGGTGGCGACCGCGCCGGTCATCGCCGTGAAGTTGTCGACCGCCTTGAAATCGAGGTTGAGCGACGCCCCGCCCTTCTTGAGGACTGGCACCTTCGTGCCGCCGATGTCGACCGTGCTCGTGTCGATCTCCGAGTCCCCCGGGAGGCTGTCGCGGAAGGAGCGGGCCAGCGCCTCGACGCGGCGCCGCATGTCCTTGTCCGTGACCCCGATGAGCTGAACGAGGAGGCGCGTCTTCTCCGTCACGTCTGCACTGGTGCTGTCCTCGACAAGGGTGGTTGTCGTGCTCGCGTTCCCGGTCACGTACAGCGCGAAGATGGCCCCCACGACAGCGAATACAATCAGTGGCAACTTGATACCGATGCTCAGATTGCGAAAACGATGTCCAGATTGCTTCATTTTGGGACACTCCTGTTTCGAAGGCGTCCTCTCCTGGGCACGCGGGCGCCGTAGGAGGCCGATTGCGTTGCTGTAATTACGCCGTTATTGAGGCCTCTCCCCGAATTCGAATACGATCAGTCACCGCATCCCTAGCATGGAGCGTTCCAGATCGACGGAGGTGTGGGGAGGCCGGGCTAGACGCCGTTTTCGTACAGGAGGCGCTGATCGCGGCGCGCGAGGAGGCGGAGGATGCCGCCGACGAGGAGGCAGATCATCCCCGCGAGGGCGAACACCGCCGCGAACGTGAAGGAGATGAGGCCGACGAAGGCCGCATCGCCGTTCATCTGGACGAGGACGCCGCCGGTCAGGCCGCACATCACGCTGATCCCGAAGAGCCACGCTCCGACGCGGAGGACCGACTTGCCGCGGTCCGGGTTGAAGCCGTACGGCAGCTTCGGCGGAGGCGGCTGTCCGCCGGCCGGGGGCGCGTACGCGTCGTCCGCGTCGATGCCGCCGGAGGGGCCGTCCGAACCCGCGGAGGTCAGCCGGAGGTCGGCGGCGGCGAGGAGCTTCTGCCACTCTTCATGGACAGCGAGGTGCCATGTCCGCTCGGCGTCGAAGTCATGTCCTAGTTGCGCGGCGAGGTGACGCTCGGCGTCAGCGACGGGGCGATCCTTGGCTCTTCGGAGCTTGTCCAGGTGCTCTTCGATGAAGCCGTCGGCGGAGTGTCGGAGTCGGAAACAGGCATGTTGGCCGAGCGAACGGAGGTGCTCGCGGCGCTCCGGGGAGACGCCCGCGCGGTCGGATTCGGCCACGATCGCGGCGAGGGCTCGCTCGCCCAGCTCCGGGTGCTCGCGGAGGGCGCGGGTGATGTCGGCCCGCTCTTCGGGGGTGATCGACTCCAGCGTCGCGGCCATGCGGCGGACCGCAGAGTCGATGTCGTCCATGGCGCCCCACATGCGCGACTGCACCTCTGGATGGAGGCGCGCCTCGGGGGAGAGGTCGCGGAACGAGGTGGCGAGCAGCGTGCTCTTCAGCGTCTCGCGGAAGAGGGGCTCCACGGCGGCGAACCGGGGATCGTCGGGGGCCGCGCTCGCGATGCCCGGCAGCAGGCCCTCGAAGGTGGAGTCGAAGGAGATGGCCGCGAGGTTTCCGTCCAGCCGATCGAGGAAGCCGCGGACGTCGATCGACGCGAGCTCTTCCGGGGTGGGGAGCGGCCGCGGGGAGGCCGGGAGGGTCGGCTCGGCGGGAGGAGGCGGGGGGCGCACGGGGACAGCATATCGTGCGGTGCGTCGCAGGGGCGGGCGAAGGGGGATCCGAAGATCGTCGCGGAACCCCCTTCTCGGCGGCGGGGCGACCGCTGTTATCCTGCGGCCCCGGTCCGGGACCCCCCGGCCGCGCAAAACCCTTGGACGGGACCCATGACGCGCGAAAACGCTACGATTCCGCCGCTTCCGGACACCGAGACCGCGCGAGCGATCGCGGCCGCACCCGAGCGGCTTGAGCTGTGGGATGAGGCCGAACGCGTCGCCGCGGACGAGCAACGCCCCGACGACGTCACGGCGATCTACCTGCACGTGCTGTCGAAGGACCTCCCGCGCGACGTCGCGCTGGAGCTGTGCGAGCGCGCCGCGGCCTTCCTCTCCGAGTGGTCGGAGGATCCCTCCGCGGTCGTGGGCGTGCTGGTCCGCGCGCTCGAGATCGATCCGAACGCGGCGTGGGCGTTCCGGCGGCTGTCGATGCTGCTCACGATCGAGCGGCGGTGGGACGAGCTGCTCGAGCAGTACGATCGCGTGCTCGCGGCGACGGAGGAGACGTCGCGGAAGATCGAGCTCTACACGGAGGCCGCGCAGGTCGCGAAGGATCTCGCCGGACGGGCGGATCGCGCGATCGCATACCTCGACGCGCTCGCGAAGCTGCGGCCCGGCGACATGGGGATCGTGTCGTCGCTGGAGCGGCTCCTGGAGCGCGAGGGGCGCTTCCGCGAGCTGGTCGCGCTGCAGCGATCGCGGCTCGCGGATCTGCCCGCGGGCGAGGGTCGGGCGCTGCGCGCGCAGATCGCGTCGTGCCTCCTGGAGAAGCTCGACAGCCCCGCGGAGGCGCTCACGGCGAGCGACGGGCTGCTCGAAGATCCGGCGACGGCGCCGGCCACGCTGCAGCTCCTGGAGAGGGCGTTCGCGGCGAAGAGCTCGCCCCCGGAGGTGCGCGGGCGCGCGCTGTCCGAGCTGCGGCGGTACTACGGAAATCAGGGCGCGCTCGGGGAGATCGTGCGCGTGCTGATCGCGGCGCTCGCGGTCGCGGAGGAGGCGCACGCCGCCGGGACCGTGACCGAGGGGACCGCGCTCGATCGGCTGGCGCTGCACCGGGACGCGGCCGAGCTTTTGATGGGGCAGAAGCGCGACGCGGAGGCCGTGGAGCATTTCGCGGCGCTGCTCGTCCTCGACCCGCATTCGGACGACGCGATGACCCACCTGCACACGCTCGCGGAGCGGACGGGGCGGCTCGATCGCTACGCGGACGCGCTCGCGCAGGCGGCGGACGCGCTCGGCGCCGACGGCGCGGAGCTCCCGGCGCGCGCGGTGACGCTGCTCTTCGAGGCCGGCAACGTGCGGAGCGATCTGCTCAGCGACGCGAAGGGCGCGGCGACGCTGTACCGGCGCATCTTCGCGGCCGCGGGCGCGGACCGCGAGATCCTCCTCGACGTGTGCCGGCGGCTCGACGCGATCTTCAAGGCGTCGGACGAGCGCGCGGATCGGCTGAGCGTGCTGGAGCGGCGCGCGGAGCTGGAGCACGAGGCGGCCGTGCGGCGCGATCTGCGCGTGGAGGCGGCGCGGATCGCGGACGAGCTCGGCGACGCGGATCGGGCGCTCAAGGACTACGATCTGGTGCTCGCGGAGAACGCGTCGGACCACGCGGTGCACGACGCGGCGATCGCGATCCTGGAGCGCAACGAGCGCTGGGCCGAGATGGTGACGGCGCTGCGGCGCGCGGCGGACGCGAAGGGCGATCTCGGGCGGGCGCTCCGCGTGCGCGCGGCCCGCGTGCTGGAGGAGAAGCTCCAGAACCCGGACGCGGCGATCGACGAGTGGATCGAGATCGAGGAGTACTTCGGCGCGGACGAGGAGACGATCGACGCGCTCGCGGCGCTGCTGACCGGCGCGGAGCGGTGGCTCGATCTCGTGAGCGTGCTGGAGCGCGGGCTGGAGCAGACGCTCGACGCGCAGCGGCGCATCGATTTCCTGGAGCGCCTCGGCGACGTGTACCGCGTGCACGCGGGGTCGCCGGAGCGCGCGCTCGCGTGCTACCGCGCGGTGCTCGCGGAGGTGCCGGGCCACGCGGGCGGGCGCGCAGGCATGACGGCGCTGCTGGAGAACGCGCAGTGCCGGCCAGCGGCGGTGAAGCTCCTGCTCGCGGCGTTCGAGACGACGGGCGACTGGGCCGGTCGGCTGTCGCTCCTGGAGCACCGGCTGGAGCTCGCGAAGGGCCCGGCGGCGCGCACCGAGCTGCTCCGCGAGGCGGCGGATCTGTACGAGCAGAAGAAGGGCGATCCCGCGGCGGCGCTCACGGCGCTCGCGCGGGCGCTGCCGCTCGCTCCGGAGGACATCGGGATCGAGCAGCGGCTCCTGTCGCTCGCGGACGCGACCGGCGCGCACGCGGTGGCGGCGAAGGCGCTCGGCGAGGCCGTGCTCTCGGGTCCGCCGGCGGCGCGCGCGGCCGATCTGCACGAGCGGCGCGGCGCGATCGTGGAGGCGCACCTGCGCGATCCGTCGGGCGCGCTGGAGGCGTACCTGTCGGCGTTCGCGCTCGCGCCGGATCGGCCGGCGACGGCGGCCTCGATCGTCCGCGTGGCGACGCGCGGCGAGCGGTGGGACGTGGCGGCGACGGCGGTGGTGACGTCGGCGCGGGCTCGCAAGACGTTCAGCGCGTCGCTGCTCGGAGCGTTCGAGAGCGCCGCGGCGGAGAGCGGCGCGTGGGACGCGGCGACGCTCGAGCTCGCCTCGGCGGTGGAGGACGATCCGGATCTGCCGGCCGCGATCGCGGGCGAGATGGAGCGGCGGATCGCCGTGTGGCACCGCGATCAGCGAAATGATCCGTCCGAGGCCGAGGCGGCGCTCATGCGCGCGCTCGAGCGCTCCGGCGACGAGGTGGCGACGCTCGTGCTGCTCGCGGACGTGCAGCGCCGCGCGCCGGGCGCCTCGCTCGTGAAGACGCTGCTGCGGCTCGCGGACGCGGGGCACGAGGCGCTCGCGTCGCTGCGCGAGGCCGCGATGACGGCGCTCGACGTGCTGCACGACGACGGGCAGGCCGCGACGATCTTCGATCGGCTGCTGCGCGAGATCGCCGTGCAGCTCGAGCGCGAGGCGACGTCGCTGGATCTGTTCGCGGAGTCCGTGGTGACGGGGCCCGAAGAGGAGGACCTCGCGAAGCAGGCGGAGCTCGCGGTGGACAAGCTCGTGGAGCTCGCCGTCGCGCGCGGCGATCACCCGGGCGCGGTGACGATCCTCGATCGCGCGGCGCGGCTCCCGCTCGGCGAGGGGCCGGCGATCGTGCGGCTGCACCAGGCGGCGACGATCGCGGAGGATCGGATGAACGATCCGGAGCGGGCCATCTCGCTCCTGCGCACCATCCTCCGGCAGGCGCCCGCGAACGCGCCGGCGATCGCGCGGCTGTCGGCGCTGTTCGCGAAGACGGATCGCGTGGAGGATCTGCTCGCGCTCCGCAGGCACGAGCTCGGGCTCGCGACGGCGGCGGCGGATCACATCCGGCTGCGGCTCGACATCGCGGCGCTGCTCGGGCGGCTCGGCGACGTGGCGGGGCGGCTGCAAGCGCTGCGCGACAACCTCGCGGAGGAGCCGGCGCACGAGCGGTCGCTCGAGGAGATCGCGGAGCTGCTCACGGCGCAGGGCGAGCACGCGGAGCTCGCCGCGGTGCTGGAGCACGAGGCCTCGGAGCTGGCCACGCAGGGCGACTCGGCGCGCGCGGCGGCGCTCTTCACGCGGGCGTCGGAGCTCGCGGAGACGCGCCTCGGCGACGCGGCGCGGGCCCTCGCGGCGAGGCGGCGCGCGGCCGAGCTGGTGCCGACGGCGGAGGGCTTCGACGCGCTCGCGCGGCTCTCTTCGGCCCTCGGCGATCACGCGGCGGCGGTCGGCTGGATCGAGCGGCGGCTGTCGGTGCTCCCGGCGGACGCGGTCGAGGATCGGATCGCCACGGTGGCGCGCCTCGCGAAGGCGCACGCGGCGGCCGGACGCGAGGGCGCCGCGCGCGCGGCCCTGGAGCGCGGCCTCGCGGATCACCCCGACGCGGAGACGCTCCGCGAGCCCTTGCGCGCGCTCTATCGAGCGGCCTCGGCGTGGGACAAGCTCGTCGATCTGCTCACGGCGCCGACCGGCTCGGAGCCCGCGCAGGTAGCGCACCTGCGCGAGGCCGCCGACATCTGCCTGAAGAAGCTCGGCTCGCGCGAGCGGGCGATCCCGATCCTCGAGGCGCTCACCGCGCAGGCGCCGCAGGACAAGGGCGCGCGCCTCTCGCTCGCGGACGCGCTGCGGGCGACCGGCGCGCTGGAGCCCGCGCGCGCGCTGCTCGGCAAGCTGCTCGACGAGTACGGCCGCCGCAAGCCGCCGGAGCGCGCGGAGGTGCACACGCAGCTCGCGCGGATCGCGATGGCCGCCGGCGACGCCGCCGAGGCGCGCAAGCAGCTCGAGACCGCGACCGCGATGAACCCGGAGCACCCCGGCGCGCTGCGGCTCCTCGGCGCGGTGTACCGCGACGCGGGCGAGCTGGAGCGCGCGGAGCGCATGTTCGGCGCGCTGCTCCTCATCGCGATGCGCAACCCGAACGCGGGCGCCGACGCGGACGGCCCCGCGCGCAGCGAGGCGATGATCCACCTCTACGGCGTGCTCGGGAAGCTGGGCCAGAACGCGCGCGCCGCCGAGATGCTCTCGTCGGCGTTCGAGGCCGCGAAGGCGAACGACCACGAGGCGCGCCGCCTGGAAGAGGCGCTGCGCGGCGCGGACGATCCGGCGCTGCTCCTCCGCGCGCTGGAGATGCGGCTCGCGCGCATCGAGGGCGACGGACCGGCTCGGGCCGAGGTGCTCGGCGAGATGGCGGAGGTGCTCGGCGGACCGCTCGGCCGGCACGACGAGGCGCTCACGGCGCTGCTCGGCGCGCTCGAACAGGATCCGGCGTCGGCGCCGCTGCTCGCGCGGTCGATCGCGGCCGCGCGCGCGGCCGGCAAGGACGCGGTGGCGCGCGGGGCCTCCACGATCGAGGGGCTCGCGGACCGCGCGGACGAGGCCGGGAAGGCCCCCGCGGCGGCGGCCCTCTACTTCGCGCTCGGCGATCTCTACGAGAAGGATCTCGGCGATCCCGCGCGCGCCCTCGCGGCGTTCGTCCGCGCGGAGGCGCGCGGCTCGGATCCGATCCCGACGTGGCGCGCGATCGATCGCAACGGCGCGGCCGCGGGCGATCCGTCCGCGCAGATCCGCGCGCTGCGGCAGCTCGTGTTCGCGAGCGAGGCGCAGAACGATCCCGCCGCGCTCACCGAGGACGTGTACCGGCTCGCGGCGCTGGAGCTCGGGAGCGCGGACGACATGACGGCGGGCCTCGGCACGCTCGACTGGGCGATGAGCCGCGAGATCCGCCACGACCGCGCGGGCGAGATGCTCCGCAAGGCCGCGGAGATCGCGCCGAGCGACGCGGCGGTGCTCTCGGCGTACGAGCGGGTCGCGCGCGCCGCGGAGAGCCCCGCGATGCTCCTCGACGCGCTGGATCGCCTCTCCGCGGGCCCCAGCGCGACGATGGAGATCCTCCGCGAGGCCGTGGATCTCGCGACGGCGGCGAAGGACGGCGCGCGCATCGACGCCCTCCTCACGCGCGCGGTCGCGCTCGGCGAGGCGTCGCCCTCCGGCATGACCGAGGCCGTGTGGGCCCTCGCCGCGCTCGCGGACGTGCGCGAAGCGGCGGGCGATCTCCCGTCGGCGGTGGAGCTCCTCACGCGCGCGGCGATGGCCGAGGCCCGCGACGAGGCGCTCAAGCTCGGCGCGCGCGCGGCGGCGCTCGCGACGGATCGCCTCTCGGATCTGACGCTCGCGGCCTCCGTGTACGACAAGCTCCTCGATCGCGATCGCCAGGATCGCGACGTGTGGGTCCCGCTGCTCGATCTGCGGCGCCGCGCGGGCGATCGCGATCTCCTGGAGCAGAAGCTCAAGGAGGCGATCGAGTGCGCGTTCGACGTCACGTGGCGCATCCAGCTCCGGCGCGAGCGCTCCGGGCTCCTCCTGGAGACGCGCTGGGAAGAGGCCGCGGCCGAGCTGTCCGAGCTGCTCAACGAGGACGAGGACGACACCGCGGCGGCGCTCCAGCTCACGTCGCTGTACGAGCGCCACGGCAAGTACGACGACCTCGCGGCGCTCCTGGAGCGGCGGCTCTCCGGCGCGCGCATGCGCACCGACGTGGCGTCGGTGCTGGCCCTCTCGCTCCAGCTCGGCGCGCTCGTGTCGCAGTCGAACCCGGAGCAGGCGATCGAGGTGTACCGCTCGGCGCTGGAGACGTCGCCCGAGAGCGTGCCGCTCCTCACGCGGCTCCTCGCGCTCTTCGCGTCGGAGGATCGCGCCGAGGATCGCGCCGAGGTGCTGGAGAAGCTCCTCGCGCTGTCCACGGGCGACGAGGCGGTCGATCGCGCGCTCCTGCTCGCGACGGCGCGCGACAAGCTGGGCGACGACGAGGGCGTGGCGCGCGCGCTGCGCCTCGGCCTCACGGCGTCGCCGGGGCACGCGGAGCTGCGCGATCGCCTCGCGGAGTTCTACAAGAGCCGCGAGCTCTACCTGGAGCTCGCGGAGATGCTCGCGAAGGAGGGCGCCGCGGACGCGAGCCCGGCGTCGCTGCCGCGCCTCCGCGAGGCCGCGCACCTCTACCTGGAGAAGCTGGATCGCCCGTCGGAGGCGGCGGACGCGCTGCTCCTCGCGGCCTCGCGCGCGCCGGACGATCTCGGCCTCCTCGTGGAGCTGGCGCGCTGCCTCGCGCGGGCCGGCCGTGAAGCGGAGGCGCGCGAGCGCGTCGGCGCGGCCATCGGTCGCGGCGTCGGCTCCAGCTCGGATCGCGTCACGCTCCTCCGCCTGCGCGCGGAGCTGTCGAACGATCCGGATCTCCTCGGCGACGCGATCGAAGATCTCGGCGCGGCGTACCGCCTCGACGCGACGGTGGCGCCGGATCTCGCGGAGTACCTGGAGCGCCGCAAGGCGACCCCGGCCGGCTCCGGCGATCGCGCGCTGTGGCTACGCCTGTTCGATCTGTGGCTCACGATGGGCAAGCACGACTCCGCGCGCGATCTCCTCGGCGAGTGGCTCTCGCAGGAGCCGGGCGACATCGGCTTCCTGCGCAAGGCCGCGTTCATGGACGCGCTCTCCGGCCGCTGGGACCAGGTCGTCGAGCTGTGCGATCGCATCGTCGGCCTCGAAGAGGGCGCGGCGCGCGTCGCGGCGGCGCTGCTCGTCGCGGCGGCGTGCACGCAGGCCGGCTACCCCGCGGAGGCGCGCCCCGTGCTCGAGGCGGTGTCGCGCGACAACCCTGCCGATCCGGTGCTGCGCGATCACCTGCGCCGCATCTACGAGGAGACCGGCGCGCACCGCGAGCTCGCGGAGCTGGCCCTCGCGGAGGCCGAGCACGCGACGGATCAGGGCGAGCGCTTCAGCGCCCTCCGGCGCGCGGCGGCGCTCTTCATGGAGTCCGCGGGCGACCCCGAGGCGGCGGTGGTGCCCCTGCAGACGGCGCACGAGCTGCGCCCGCGCGACGGGGACGTGGCGGTGATGCTCGCGGACGCGCTCATCGGCGCGAACCGCCTGCAGGAGGCCGCGAATTTCCTCGACACGGCGCTCTCCGCGCAGAAGGGCCGCCGCTCCCGGGAGGTCTCGCTCATGCAGCAGCGCATGGCGGCGATCGCGGGCGCCGTCGGCGATCGCGCGAACGAGGCCGGCTGGCTCAACGCGGCGCTCGACAGCGACGCTCAGAACTCCGAGGCGGCCTCGCGCCTCGCGGACGTCGCGACGGAGATGGGCCAGTGGGACGTCGCGATCAAGGCCCTGAAGGCCATCGCGATGATGAAGTCGCCGAAGCCGATCACCCGCGCGATGGCGTACGTGCGACAGGCGCTGATCGCCCAGCACCAGGGCGACCTCCGCAAGGCGGTCCTGCTCGCCCGCAAGGCCCAGCAAGAGGACCCCAACCTCGAAGACGCGAACACGCTCCTCCTGGAGCTGAACGGCTGATCGCGCCCGCGGGGGGACACGCCACGATCAACACCCGCTTACCAAACATCGAGTCTGAACAAGTCACTTCGGCTTGACGTTGCCCACCCCCGGTCGCGCTACGCGCGCCCGCCCCTCCCAATTCGCTCGCTCCGCGACCGAAGGGAGGGGGCAATAGCAGGAAGACTCTCCGGGAGAATGCCAGTCTGATCGAATGGACTCCCCTCCTCCCGGACCCGCAGATCCCCTTCTGCGCGGTGGAGGACGCCCCTGTCGCTGCTCCATAACGGAATGACGGGGGGCATCGAAGAGACGGCGGGCCCACCCGACCAAAGAAAAAATGCCCCAAAACGCGCAGCCGGTCGTTGAGGTCCTCCCCGAATCCTGAGATACTCGCGGGTCTTGATGTACTGGGAGCCTTGTTTTCTTGCGGCACGCCGTCGCTCGACGTCCGGCACCTGCGCCTCAAGACGTCCCACAAGGGCCCCTTTCCCCACGAGGTGAGCACCATGGTCCAGCGATCACGTCTCGCGCTCTTCGCCGCCACGTTGGCTGCGTCCGCGCTCCTCTCCGCGTGCGACGGGGGCGGCGGCTCCGGCTCCTCCAGCACCGGCGGCGATACAGGCACCACATCCACCGTCACCAACACCGGCGGAGGAGGCGCAGGCGGCGGCTCCGGCGGAGAGACGACGACCTCGTCCACCACCACGACGCCGACGCCCACCGGGTGCCAGTCCAACGCGGACTGCGTCAACGACCCGAAGGGCGCCATCTGCGACACGTCGAACGGCAACTGCGTCGGCTGCATCCCCGCGATGGATCCCGTCGTGGACTGCGGCATCGGCTCGTGGTGTGAGCCGAACGTCGAGCAGTGCCAGGCCGGCTGCACCGCGGACGCCGACTGCCCGGCGCAGGGCGGCGTGCAGCTCGTGTGCGATCTCGACAAGCACGTGTGCGTCGGCTGCGTGGCCGACGAGTCGTGCCCCGCCGGCTCCATCTGCATCAACGAGACGTGCTTGCCAGGCTGCAGCCCGCAGCACAACTGCCAGGCCGGTCAGACGTGCTGCGGCCAGCAGTGCGTGGACGTCTCCAACGACGAGAACAACTGCGGCTCCTGCAACCTCGCCTGTCAGCTCCTGCCGCACTCGCAGGTCGTCTGCCAGAATGGCCAGTGCGTTCAGGGCCTCTGCGACCAGGGTTATGCGGATTGCAACGGCAAGCCCATGGACGGCTGCGAGACGAACACCCTCGCGGACGGACCGTGCGTGTGCACTCCCGGTCAGACGCAGTCTTGCTACCTCGGCGCGCCCGGCACGCAGAACGTCGGCCCGTGCAAGGCCGGCACGCGCACCTGCAACGCCGACGGCCTGAGCTGGGGCGCTTGCAATGGCCAGGTGCTCCCGCAGCCCGAGATCTGCGCGAACAACATCGACGAGAACTGCGACGGCATCCTGGACAACGCGGTGGACGCCGACGGCGACGGCTGGACGACGTGCGAAGGCGACTGCAATGACGCCAACCCGCTCGTGAACCCCGCCGCCCTCGAGGTCACCTACACCCTGCAGGACCTCGACAACAACCCGAACACCCCGCCCACCAAGGTGCCCGGCGGAAACGGCATCGACGACGACTGCGACCCGAACACGTCGGACGTCGTCGATCCGCCCTCCTGCGGCTCCCTCGTGACGAAGCTCTCCACCGTGAGCGCGACCGACGTCGCGAACGCGATGGATCTCTGCCAGAGCACGACGGCGAACCCGCCCAAGCCGCAGAAGAAGTGGGGCCTCATCTCCGCGGAGTACAAGCTCGCGAGCGGCGGTGACGCCTCGGCGCAGCTGTCCAATTTCCAGAACTACCAGGCTGCCATTCTGCAGCAGTACGGCTATCTGAACGGCAACCCCGCCACCGTGAACAACGCGCCGAAGAAGGGCCCGACGATGGCCGGCATCTCTTCGGGTCACATGCGGTACACCGGACAGGCCGGCTTCGTGAGCCCGAACGGCGGCTCTTCGATGGGCTCGGCGTCGGCGTGCCCCGCGGCGTACATGGCGGCTCACGGCGGCGCGCTCCCGTCCTCGCAGGGCTGCAGCGGCAACTGCACCGGCGGCAACACCTGCAACGACTCCATCCTCGTCCGCCTCCAGGTGCGCGTCCCGACGAACGCGAAGTCGATGTCGTACGACTTCAAGTTCTTCTCGGGTGAGTTCCCGGAGTGGGTGTGCACCACCTTCAACGACTACTACCTCGCGCTCCTCACGACGGGCGCGGCCGGCATCCCGCTCGACAAGAACGTCTCGTTCGACGGCCTCGGAAACCCGGTGTCCGTGAACAACGGCTTCTTCGACGTGTGCAGCCCGTCGGGCTGCTTCAACTGCCCGCAAGGCGTCACGGAGCTCGCCGGCACGGGCATGGATAACGGCATCGGCGGCGGCACCTCGTGGCTCACGACGGACGCGCCGGTCGTCCCGGGCGAGACGATCACCCTCGATCTGATGGTGTTCGACGTCGGCGACCAGGCGTACGACTCCAACGTGCTCCTCGACAACTTCCGCTGGAGCCTCAACTCGGCCTCCGTCGGCACGCACCAGTAGGGTGGTGTTCCTTCAGAACACCCCCCTACTTCTCTTTACCCATCTCGGGGCGGCACGCGCCGCCCCGCCCCGCCGGCGAAGCCGTCGGGGTCCCCACCCCACGCGATCCGCGAACGACGTCATCCCCCGGCTAGCAGCTTCGGGCCTGACGTCACTCCTTGCTTTCAACCTCGATTGTAGCCTCTCGTTCTGAGGGGCTCCCCGCATGTCCAGAAATACTCCCCCTCACGACTCGGCACCACGAACTGCGCTCGTCCTCGCGGGCGGGGCGGCGCGCGGCGCGTACGAGGTCGGCGTCGTCGATCACGTCGTCAAGGAAGTGGCGCGCTCGATCGGGCGGCCCGTCCCCTTCGACGTGCTGTGCGGCACCTCCGTCGGCGCGCTCAACGCCTGCGGAATGGCCGCCTTCGTCGACCGCGGGCCCGAAGACATGATGCGCGAGGTCGAACAGGTGTGGACTTCGCTCCGCGTGAAGGACCTCGTCAAGCCCGATGTCCGCGGCATCTTCCAGATGGGCGGCCGCCTCCTCGGACGCGACGCGCCCCTGCCCCGCGGCGTCCCCATCCGCGAAGGCGGCCTCATCGCGCCCGAGGGCCTCGAACGCCTCGTCGCCACGCGGATCCCGTTCGCCCGCATCGACGAGAACATCGCCGCCGGCCACCTCGACGCACTGACTGTATCCACGACCCACGTCGCCACCGGCAAGACCGTCGTCTACGTGCACCGCAAGAGCTCCGGCCCCCTCGACTGGAGCCCGGATCCGACGGTGATCGCGCGCCCGGCGAAGATCACCGCGCGCCACGCCCTCGCCTCCGCGGCGATCCCGATCCTGTTCCGCGCCGTCGAGCTGGACGGCGACTTCCACTGCGACGGCGGCCTCCGCCAGAACGTGCCGCTCTCTCCGGCGCGGCGCCTCGGCGCAGATCGGGTGTTCGTCATCAACCCCCGCTTCATCTCGACGACGCCGCTCGATGATCGGGAGTCGGAGCACCTCTTTCCAGGGCCCTTGTTCCTCCTCGGAAAGACGCTGAACGCGCTCCTGCTCGACCGCATCGACACGGATCTCGCGCGGCTCCAGACCATCAATCGCATCCTGGAGGCGGGCGCCCGCGTGGCCGGGGACGGCTTCGTTTCGGCGCTCAACCGCGAGATGGGGTTCGCCCCGGGCAAGGGCCTCCGGCCGATGAAGGCGATGCTCGTCCGCGCCTCCGCCGATATCGGGCAGATGGCCGCGGAATACGTCCGCTCCCCCGCCTTCCAGAAGATCGGCGGCGTCCAGGGCACGCTGATGCGTCGCCTCTCCGAGCCCGAGTCCCGCAGCGAATCCGACCTCCTCTCGTACGTGCTCTTCGACGGCGCCTTCTGCGGACAGCTCATCGAGCTCGGCCGGGCCGACGCCCGCGCGCGACATGAAGAGCTGTGTGCGTTTTTCGCGGACAAAGGTGGTTCGACGTCGTAACGTCGGCGCATGCTCACGGTCACAGTCAACGGCGAAAGCCGTTCGATCGACGCCGATCCCGAGATGCCCCTCCTCTGGGTCCTCCGGGATCTCCTCGCGCTCACCGGCACCAAGTACGGGTGCGGCGTGGGCCAGTGCGGCGCGTGCACGGTCCACCTCGACGGGGTGGCGGTCCGCGCCTGTCAAACCCCCCTGTCGGCCGCGGCTGGCAAGAAGGTCACCACGATCGAGGGCCTCGCGGCGACTCCGGATCACCCGCTCCTCCGCGCGTGGGCGGAACATCAAGTCTCGCAGTGCGGGTATTGCCAGCCGGGCCAGATCATGTCCGCGGCCGAGCTCCTCACGAAGAAGCCTGCGCCGAGCGACGCCGACATCGACGAGGCGATGAGCGGCAACCTGTGTCGCTGCGGCACGTACAACCGCGTTCGCAAGGCCATCCACGCCGCGGCCGGAGGGAAGTGAGATGAGCGAATCGAAATCCCTCTCTCGCCGCCTCTTCGTGCAAGCGAGCCTGTCCGCAGGCGCGGTGTTCGTCGTCGGCTGCGGCACCACCGAGACGCCGCCGGCCAAGACGCCGCCTCCGCCCACCACCGGCACGCCCACCGCGGCCCCGGTCGCGCCGACTCGGCCCTTCGTGCCGAACGCGTGGGTCCGCATCGCCCCGGACGAGACGGTCACCATCGTCGTCGACAAATCCGAGATGGGACAGGGCATCGAGACGTCCCTGCCGATGCTCGCGGCGGACGAGCTGGACGCGGACTGGTCCAAGGTGAAGATCGAATTCGCCCCCGCGGCGCCGGAGTATCGAAACACGATGTTCGGCAGCCAGGGCACGGGCGGCAGCACCAGCATCCGCGCCACGTGGCGGCCGATGCGCACCGCCGGAGCCGCCGCGCGCGAGATGCTCGTCGCCGCCGCCGCCGCGATGTGGGGAGTCGACGCCGCCACCTTGAAGACGGACAAGGGCGCCGTCGTTCACGCGGAGTCCGGCAAGCGCGCCAGTTACGGATCGCTCACGGAGAAGGCCGCGGTGATGCCGGTGCCCAAGTCGCCGAAGCTCAAGTCGCCGGCCGAATTCAAGCTGATCGGCACGCGGGTCCGGCGCCTCGACTCGGGCCTGAAGGCCGCCGGAAAGGCCGAGTTCGCGATCGACGTGAAGCGCCCCAACATGGTCGTCGCCCTCGTCGCGCGTCCCCCGGTGTTCGGCGGAAAGCACAAGAGCCACGACGCCGCGGCCGAGAAGGTCCCCGGCGTGAAGAAGATCGTGCCGATCACCTCGGGTATCGCGGTCGTCGCGGACTCGTTCTGGTCGGCGAAGAAGGGCCTCGCGGCGCTCAACGTCGTGTGGGACGACGGGCCGAACGCGGCAGTCTCCACAGCCAAGCTCACGGAGGCCGCGGCGGCGATGGCGAAGAAGCCTGGCGTCACCGCGGAGACGAAAGGCGACGTCGAGAAGGCCTTGAAATCGGCCGCGAAGAAGCTCGACGCCGTCTACACGGTGCCTTTCCAGGCGCACGCGCCGATGGAGCCTCTGAGCGCCGTCGCCGAGGTGCGCGCGGACGGCTGCGACATCTGGATCGGCACGCAGGGCCAGGAGTCCTTGCAAAAGAAGGCCGCGGAGCTCACGGGACTGCCCCTCACCTCCGTGAACGTGCACACCACGTATCTCGGCGGCGGGTTCGGCCGCCGCTTCGAGCAGGACTTCGCGATGGACGCGCTCGAGGTCGCGAAGGCGATGCCCGGCGTCGCCGTGAAGCTCCTGTGGACGCGGGAGGACGACATCCGCCACGACTTCTACCGTCCGGCCTCGTACAACGTGCTCAAGGGCGGCGTGGACAAGGCCGGAAAGCCCGTCGCCTGGAGCCATCGCATCGTGTCCCCGTCGATCATGACGCGCGTGTTCCCGAATTCGATGAAGGGCGGAGTCGACCGCTCGGCCGTGGAGGGCGCCGTCGAGCTGCCTTATGGAACACCGAACGTCCTCGTCGACTACCACCTTCACGACACGGGTGTTCCGGTCGGGTTCTGGCGCTCCGTCGGCCACTCGATCAACGCCTTCGTGACGGAGGGCTTCTTCGACGAGCTGTGCGCCCTCGGCAAGCAGGACCCGTTCGAGGCCCGCAAGGCCGCCCTCGCGTCGAATCCGCGTCTCAAAGGCGCGCTCGTTCTCGCCGCGGAAAAGGCAGGTTGGGGCGCGGCGCTCGGAAAAGGCCGCGGCCGCGGCATCGCGTGTCACTCCTCGTTCGGGAGCCACGTCGCGCAGGTGGCCGAGGTGACCGTCCTGGAGAACGGCGAATTCAAGGTCGACCGCGTCGTCTGCGCCATCGATCTCGGCTGGGTCGTCAACCCCGACACGGTGGAGGCCCAGGTCGAGGGCGCGATCGTGTACGGCCTCACCGCCGCCATCAAGAGCGAGATCACCGTGGAGTCCGGCAAGGTGGTGCAGGCCAACTTCCACAACTTCAAGCTCCTCAAGATGGCAGAGATGCCGAAGGTGGAAGTCCACATCGTCCCGAGCACGGAAGACCCGGGCGGCGCCGGCGAGCCCGCGACTCCCCCCATCGCCGCGGCCGTCGCAAACGCCTTGTTCGCGGCCACCGGCAAGCGCCTCCGCACCCTGCCGATCCGCCCGGCCGACCTCCAGTCGAAGAAGTAACCTGCCAATTGTGGGGATTTACAAGGGGGCGTCCCGCCCCCTCGTATCACTCCCCCCAAAACCAACGCCGATTCAGCTCACAGACACTGGCACTGGCACTGCCCACCGACGCAGGAGCCGATGCCGATCTGACCGCCCATGATGCACTGAGCGATGCACTGGAAGTTGCACGTCGTGTCGTCGCACGCGCCGCCGCCGCCCGCGCCGCCGCCGCCCGCCGAGCACGTGCCGCCCTGGCACGTCTGGCCCGATCCACAGTCCGCGTCCTTGCAACAGGCGGTGTCGCACACGCACGCGCTGCCTTGCTTCGAATACCCGGTCCCGCAGGAGAAATCGCACGCGCCGGCCACCGTGCACGAGGACGCCCCGTTCGCTGGCTGCGGGCATGGGGTGCACCCGGGCGGCGCCATCAAGCAACCCGACTCCGGCGTGTTGCCGAAGCATTGACCGCTGCACTCGTGAAGGCCCGCGCCGCACGACGCGGAGGTGCTCGACGTGCTCGACGTCGACGACGTGGTCGACATCGTGTCGCTCGTCGTCGTGGTGCCCGGATCGCCGCCGGTGCTCGCCGCGCCGGAGCCGCCGCCGCCGCTCGTCGTGGGGGCCGCGCCCTCTCCATAATCACCCCCGCTCCCCCCGGAGCCCCCGCCCCCGGGCGTGGACGACCCCTTCGCGCAGGAGGCCGCGAACAGAGAGAGGGAGACGAAAACCAGGCAGCGCTTCAAGTCAAGGTTCATCACGTGGGCTCTCCACCCGCCACTATCGCCGATCTCGATTGAAATTGCACCGCTCAATCCGCCCCCCTCCCCCCTTTTGCGACGCATGGTGCAGTGCGCCGAAAAGCCCATGAGATCGAGCCCTCCCACGCCAGAGGCCATGATCTCGGAGTGGCTGTTTATTTATCGTGATGGTGGAGCGCGCCGCCCCCCGGAGAGCGACGCCGCGCGGGGGGAGCGTGCCTTTCGATGTCGTGCGATCCGTCGGATCACGGCGCCGCGAGGTGCGGCCGGAGGCGCTCGATGATCGACGCGACCGCGGGGCGGTATCCGAAGTCCCCCGAAGCCACCGTCGTGAGCTGGGCCGGGCACCCCGACGCGACGACCCCTTGTTCGCCGAGCCCCTTCAGCACCGCGAGGTGCCGGAGCCCCGGATACAGCTTCGCGCGCACTTGATCCGTGCTCTGGCCGGTCGCCGGGTTCATCTGGCACAAGGGGTTATCCGCCGTCGCGGACCCCTGACAGTCGCACGCGACGACGCTCGGATCGGAGCAGTCGCGCACGGCCGGCGTGATCGTCCCCGTCGCGTCGTCCACCTTCACGAGCGGGAAGATGCACGCGTACTGGAGATCGTCACTCTTCGCGATCGTCCACTCGTTGCCGTTGATCTTGTTCGCGAGCGGCTGCCCGCCGGACGCGAGCGCCTCCCCGGTGATCGGGTTCTTCCCGGAGCGCTGCGCGACGCTCTCGCGCATGAGCGGATCCTGCGGGGCGCCGTAATGCTCGAAGTCGCCGAGCACGAGATCCCAAGCGGTGTAATCGAGCCCCGGGATCACCAGGTTCATCTCCGACGCGCTCTTGAACCCGCCCGTCGGCTTCTTGTCCACGTCGAGCCCGACGTTCAGATCCGGCACGCCCGCGGCGTTGACGCGCGCGATGTCCTGCCACGGGACACCCACGATGCCCGCGAGCAGCACCATGCCCGCGTCGCGCCCCGCGCCCACGGCGTCCGTCGGATCCAGATCGTCGAAGATCGGATTCTGCACCACGTTGCCGTTCCGATCCGTCACCGTCGCGCTCGTGAGCGCGCTCGTGTACCGATCGATGGGATACAGGAAGTCAATACCGAACCGGCGCTTCTGCTCCCAGCAGCGAAGGTTGATGTTGTCCGAGGCCTCGTCGAGGTACACGGTCTTTCCGTCGGCCGTCTTGCAGCTCGGATCCTGATCGCAGAGCGGGTTTCCGTTCTGGTCCTTGGGGCCGGATTGACCGCACGAGAAGCAGCACTCGTTGCCCGGATCGCTCTCGCAGATCGCGCGCGGCTTCGGCAAATGGAAGGGCGATCCATTCGCCGTCGCGGCCTGCGCGGCGAAATAGAACTGCCCCGACTCGCGGATGGAACAATCGTTCTCGTCCGTGAGCATGATGATCGCGAGCGCCGAGTCCGGCCGCAAGAACTGCTTCCTTTGCTCCAGCAAGGTCGCGTCCGTCCCCTGCGGCGACACCTTCTGACTGGCGTCGAGGATCAGCGAGCCGTACGGCGTCGGGTCGACGAGGAATCGATACCAGGCCTCCATCTGCGACTCCAGGCCACAGCCGATCTGCCCGGCGCCGAGGATCATGTCGCGCAGCGAGGGGATGAGCGCGGTGTTGTCCGCGTCGCCCCCGGTGTCGGCGTCGACGTCCATCTCGCCGGGCGGGGTCAGCTTCTGCTTCGGATCCCACGCGAGGAAGCCGAAACTCTGGTACGTCGGCAGCTGCGCGAGCGTCGTCGGGTCCTGCCGCGCGATCAGGTGTCCACGGTCGTTGTTGGACTCCTTGCCTGCGCCGTCCGTCGAGCAGGTGTCCGAGCCGTGGCCGCCGAGGCTCGATGTGATGATGCCCAGGTGGATATCGAGGAGCGGCTGGAACGCCCGCTTGGATTGCGCCGGACACTCCTCCAGCGGTCCGGTCGGCGTGTACGTCACCTCCCCGGTCGCGTCGCTCACGCACGGAGGGTCCACGAGCCTCTTCACCAGATCCGGCACCGCGAGCGCCAGGATCGCCTGCTTGTCGGCCATCGATCGCGAGTTGTCGATGTCCAGCACCACATCGAGCTTGCTCACGATCGTGGGCGCGGGCGTCGTCGTGGTGCCGGTGCTGCCGCCCGCCGCGGAGCCGGCGCTCCCGCCGCTGCCGATCGTCACGTTCCCACCGCACGCCGCGAGACAAATGAAGGGCACCGCCGCCATCCCGAAGATGCCAGTCCGCCTGCCGAAGAGCGCTCTCATTATCTACCTCCAAGCCCGAAGCGAAAGTACGCCGAGCAGAGGATACACGCGTCTCGACGCGTCCTTGGACAATTCGAGAGGGAGAGGCTCGTCGCCGTTTTACCGGGTGCGCCCGACGTACGCCCGCGCGCGCACCTTGCCGCGCTCGCGCAGCGGGACCACCGACGCGATGAAGCCGGCGCGCCGCAGCACCTTGAGGAACGGGTCGGCCGGGTAGCCGCTCCACACGATGAAGGAGCCGCCCTGCCGCAGCGCGAGCCGCGCCTTCTGCAGGCCCTGCGGACCGTACAGCCGATCGTTGGAGCGGAACGAGGCCCAGTTCGGCCCGTTGTCCACGTCGAGGAGGATCATGTCGAGCATGCGCTCGCGGGCGATCACCGCGGCGACGTCGTCCTGCACGAGCGTGAGGCGCGGATCGTCGAGCACGCCCGGCGACAGGTGCGCGAGCTGGCCCCGCATCAGATCCACCACGGTTTGAAGGCGTTCGCAGACGAGCACCTCGGCGTCGGGCCCCACGCTCGCGAGCACGTTCGCGGCCGTCCGCCCGAAGCCGAGCCCGCCCACGAGCACGCGCGGACGAGGCGTCTTGATGGTCCGCGCGAGCTGACCGAAGGCCTCCTCCGTGCCGAGCGACTTGCTCGTGAGGATGGGCACGCGGCCGATCATCAGCTCGAAGTGACTGCCGAGGTCGCGCAGCTCCAGCCGCTTTCCGAGCTCGTTGAACACCTGAATCTTGGGGACGGGAGGCACTGGCGCGCTCTATAGCACCAAAGCGCCCCACCATCGGGAGGCCTTTTCGCAGGGCGGCCTCTCTCGACGCGCCGCGCCTTCGAAAACAGGCTTCCATGCGCTCTCCGCCCGTGCAATTGAGGGCCGATGCGAAGGCTCTCCTGGATCGCGACTTCCTTCCTCGTCTGTTCGCTCGTCACGGCCTGCGGCGGCAACGGCACGACGTCGTCCACCGGAGGCAACGGCGAGGGCGCGTCCGGCGGCAGCACGAGCACCGCGGGCAGCGGCGGCGGCACCGCGACGGGCGGCACCACCGCGAGCGGCGGAACATCGACCGGCGGCACCACCGCGAGCGGCGGAACATCGACCGGCGGCACCACGACGGGCACGGGCGGCCTCGGCTCGAACGGCGCCTGGTGCCAGCCGATCCCGGCGTGCGACGCGGAGCCTCCGGTCGTCGAGAAGCTCCCGTGGAAGCATGATGTCCTGTCCCCGATCATCGCCTCCGGGACACCGGGCCACCGCGGGAGAGACCTCTTCGTGAACCCGGGCGATCCGCAATGGATCATCGGCAAATTCGCGTATTCCACGCCCCCGGTGGAGCTCGACAAGGACCTCAAGGACGAGCAGGTCGACATCTACGTTCAGCGCGAGTGCGAGGGACCGTGGGAGCTGCTCGGCTCCTCGTTCACGACGAACGACGGCGATCACGCCACGGTGGAGGGCGTCGACGACAGCGGCGGACGCGTCTATTTCCAGATCCCGCCCGACGAGGCGCTCGGCCTCGGCCGGCACCGCGTGCACCTGGTGGTCCGCGGCGATCTCACGACGGCGGACATGTTCATCGAGGTCGTGCCGAAGGGGACTCCGATGTTCGTGAGCGACGTCGATGGCACGCTCACGACGAGCGAAAACGTGGAATTCGTCGCGCTCCTGACCGGCACCATCCCCGACGCGAACACCGACTCTGCGAAGGCGCTCGGCATCCTCGCGAAGAAGGGATACCACCCGTTCTACCTGACGGCGCGGCCGGAATACTTGGTGTCCCGAACGCGGGAGTTCCTGGGCCTGCACGGCTTCCCGCCCGGCGTCGTGCACACGACGCTGACGCTCACCGGCGCGACGGGCGCCTCGGCCGAGACGTACAAAACGACGGAGCTCCAAGCGATCGCGGCGCGCGGCCTCTCGCCTTCGTACGGATTCGGCAACACCGACTCCGACGCCGCGACGTACAACACGCTGAACATCCAGCCGAAGCAGAACCGCGTATTCTTCCAGTTCGACGATCCGAACGGCGGCCGCCGCATCGAGAGCTACACGGAGCTGCTCGCGGAATTCGAGGCGCTGCCGGATCTCTGCCAGTGATCTCCTGATTTTTATTTGGGGGTGGCTCCTCTCCATCCGGCCGCACCCGCCGCGTCGACAGGGCGCCTTCCATGTCCAAGCCGAACGACGACATCCAGGATCTGAAACGGCGCCTCGTGCTCCTCGGACGGCTGGAAGGTCGGCTGTTCGCGAGCGCGGAGGGGCCTCTCCTCTTCGACTTCGACAAGGCCGAACCGTGGGCCGTCCGCAAGATCGACGCGCTCGTGGCGGCCTGTCACGAGGGGCCGCTCCCGCTCGCGACGCTGCGCGCGTGCGTCGACCTGCCGGGGACGCCGCTCGCCGTGACGCCCGCGTTCCTGTCGGCGGCGCAGCGCGATCTGCGCGTGCTGCAGGGGCCGCGCGTCGCGGGCCTCGTGCGGGACGCGGGCAAGATCTTCCGCCGCCACGGCGATCTCGACGCCGCGTGGGTCGCCGAGAAACAAGCGCGCCTCGATCGGCTCGCGGAGGCCGCGCGCACCGGGGCCGCGAACGGCGCGATCTTCGGGGCGCCCGCGTGGTTCGAGCGCGCGCTCGACGTGATCGGGCTCGTGCACGGGGACGACGCGAGGGCGGCGGTCGTGCGCTCGTTTCAGACTCCGGCGGACGAAATTTCAGACTGGCATCCATCGAAGGCCTACAAAAATAGGGCGATCGCCCACAGCCAGACGTCTGGCCGTGGACAGGCCGACGTCTGGCCGTCCGGGGGACGCGCGACGCTCGGCGCGCACCTCGCGCGGATCCCTCTGCGCGACGATCGCGAGCGCGCGCTCACGTTCGTCGCGCACGCGGCGCTCACGTTCAACCCGGCCCCGCGCGATCCCGAAGGCGAGCTCACGTTCACCGCGAAGGAGCTCGCGATGGACCTCGGCGAGCTGAAGAAGATCCCCGACAAGCTCGCCAATTACCCGGTGCGCCTCGGGGAGGCGCTCGCGCTCGTCGCGATGGACCTCGGCGCGTGGCGCGCCACCGCGGCCTCGCGCGTCGACGAAGGCCTGTCCGTGGACGTGATCGGCGACCTCGTGCGGATGAAGCGCGAGAAGGAGATCGGCGAGCTTCCGAGCGATCCCGAGAGCGCCGCGGCGTACGTCGACTGGGTGCGCACGCTCGCGCCGCACTACGCGTCGCTGGGGCTCGACGTGCCGCTGTCGCCGACGATGTGGAAGCGGTTCGCGGGCGCCCGCAAGAGCGACCTCGCGGTCCTCGGCCTGTGCCTGATGAAGCACCACACGAAGGCCGACGCCGACACCGCGGACCAGGCGATCGCTCGGCTCGACGCGACGCTCGCGCTGTTCGCGAAGATGCCCGCGGACGTGACGGCGATCCTCACGGAGCTCAGCGGCACCACGCCCGGCGCCGGCCGCGCCGCCATGCCCGAGATCGCCGCGTGGCTCGACGACGACGCGCTGCTCGATCGGTACGTCCACCTCGCGCGGATCGCGGGCGCCCCCGTCACGCTGTCGCGCACGCTGCGCGCCGACTTCGAGCGCGGCGTCACGATCGCGAAGGAGCGCGAGCACCTCCTCGGTCTCTCGTCACGATCGCCTCAAAAAGAAGCCCGTTTGGCGCGTCTGCTCGCGGGCGACGTGGCGGTGCCCTCGCCGGACCGCACGCGCCGTCGCCTCGCGGACCGTATCAAGGACCTGCTCGCGCGGGCGTACGGGGCGCGGCTCGACGCGGTGATGCGGCGCATCGCGAAGGACGCGTGGGGCGTCGCGATCCCGCGGCTCACCCCGGCGTGGCGCGACGCGATCCGCTTCTACCTCTCCGTCGACAAGAACCGCCCGCTCCTCGCGACCGTGCTCCAGACCGCGGCGGCCGGAGGCGATCTCGCGCGCCTCTTGCCGAAGAACCAGGCGTGGATCGCGTCCGCGCGGAGCCGCTTCGACGTCGACGCGTGGCTCGCGCCGAGGAGCCGCGACGTCGAGATGAAGGGCGCGCGCCACCGCATCGAGATCGAGCGCGACCCGATCGAGGTCTTGCGCATGGGCATCCCGTTCGGCACGTGCCTCTCGCTCGAAGACGGCTTCAACGCCGCGTCGACCGTCGTGAACGCGGCCGACGCGAACAAGCACGTCCTCTACCTGCGCGACGCGGACGGCACGATCCTCGCGCGGAAGCTGGTGGCCGTCTCCTCGGAATACAGGCTGATCGGATACCACCTCTACATCGCCTCGACCGAGAAGAAGGCGGAGATCACCGAGGCTTTCCGCGAATTCTGCGAGCGCCTCGCGGAGGCGGTGAAGCTCCCTCTCGCCCCCTTCGGGACGCCGAAGCAGATCCACAAAGGCTTCTGGTACGACGACGGCGCGGTGCCCTTCGATCGCGGCCCGTCGAGCGGCGAGATCGAAAGCGGGCCCGCGCTGCGCGCGCTCGGCCTCACGAAGCCGGCCGATCCGTGCGAAGAGATCGACGACGAGGCGCGGCTCTACGAGGCGCTGCACGCGAATGGCGCGGACGCGATCTTCGACGTCATCGAGGGCGCGGGGCGTCACGACACGGCTCGCCGCGCGGCGGAGCGCGCGTACCGGGAGCTGCCGCTCGCGCGCGTGGCCGAGGGCGCGCGCCGGAGCTGGCTCTTCGCGAACGAGGCGACCCGGTGCGCCGCGGACGCAGGGCTCGGGCCGCTGCTCGATCTGGTGGCCGCGGTCGGGCCGCGCGGCTCCGTCGGCGAGCTCAACGCGCGCCTGATGGAGTTTCCGCCGACCGCGGAGGGAGCGCTCTCGATCGCATCGGCCGCGCGCGCGATGAGCCGCCGCACCGGGGCCTCCACGAAGTTCGACTGCGACCACCTGGAGCACATCGTGCTCACCGTGTTGCCGCGCCTCGCGGTGCACCTCACCGTCGCCGACGGCCTCGCGCTGTGCGATCGGATGGATCCGCTGCTCGCGTGGTTCGACAGCGATCAGAAGGCGTGCGCGAGCTGCGCGGAGGAGGCGCGCGCGGCGATGGTGACGGCCCTCCTCGCGGCGTACCGCACGGCCCCGTCGCCCGGCGTCGTGATCGATCGCCTCGGCAGCCGCAGCGGCCCGCTGTCGATCCGCGCGGCGCTCGCGATCGCGGCGCGGATGCCGCTCGTCGAAGACGTGACGAGGCCGGCGCCGTTCGTGCCGGATCCGACGCCGAGCCCGGCGGCGATGCGCGCGCTCGCCAGGCTGCGGCGCCGCGATCCGAAGATCGACGCGCGGCCGGAGATGCTCGCGGCCCTGCTCCGCCAGAGCGGCGGCGACCCGTCGCACGTGACGCTCCCCGTCCCGAGCGACGCCCCGTTCGAGGCCCTCGGCGATCTGCTGGATCGGCTCGATTTGAAGGAGATCGTGGAGCCGTGGACGCGCGCGGACCGCGACCTCGAAGGGTGGAAGCCGTCGCCGTGGGAGATCTTCCATCTGCGGCGCGCGCCGTCGCCGCTGCGCGATCGTCTCGTCCGTGACATGGCGGCGGCGATCGCCCGCGCGCGCGACGGCCTCGACGCCGCCGGCCACGAGTCGGCGCAGCGCCTCGCGCAGATCGGCGCCGTGACGGAGCTGAACGCCTTCTTCCGCAGCGCGATGGAGAAATGCAGCGGCCCCTCGCGCCGCCGCAGCACCTCCTCCGCGCGCAAGGTGGCGTCGAGCCTCGATCGCGCCCGCGCCGTCGCCCGCGAAATCGAGGGCCAGATGGCCTCGTCGCGAGCGGACGATCCGATGGCAAGGGAGCGCGCGCGCCGCGTGAAAGATCGGCCGAGCGCGACCGCCGACGTGCACGATCGCGGTCTGCTCCTCGCGGCTCTGCGCACGATCGACGCTCACGTGAAGTCGGGATCGAGCGCGCCGCACGCGCCCGCTCACGATCCGCTCGCGAACCTCGAACAGGCCTTCTTCGTGTTGCGCGAGGCCGACCAGACCCTGATGTTCGCGGAGGACGTGCTCGGGGTGCTCCATCGCGCGCGACGTGGTCAATTCAACGACGGCGATCGCATGCTGTTCAAGGAGTGGTACGCGGGGCGCAAAGAGCACGACACTCGGTACGTCGACGACGCGCTCACCCTGGATTTGCTGGGCGATCCGGCGCTGCGCTACGTCATGCTCGACCTCATCGCGAAGACGGGGGGCGGCGGCATCCAGACCGACCTCCGCACGCTCACGAACCTCGCGCGCGCACGCCGCACGCCCCACGCGGCCGACGGGCTCCTCACCGATCTGCTCACCGCCGCGATCGATCGCGGCGACCTCGATCTCTCCGACCTCGATTTCGCGGAGCACGTCCACGAAGCGGCGCGGATCCTCTGCGCGCGCGGGGTCGCGGCCGGCTTCGTCGAGGCGTACCGCAAGCTCCGCGACGTCGCGCACGTCGCCGCGGCCCTCCGCGCCCTGTGGGCGAGCCCGCTCCGCGAGACCGAAGAGATGCGCACCGCCGCGCGCCTCCTCGCCGAGCAGCCGGGGCACACGCCGGAGCCGATCGCCACCTGGCTCGTGGAGTGCCTCGACGGCAAACTGCCACTCTGCCAGACTGCCAATCTCGAATCGGAAGAGCCCCCGGTCAAATCTCGCCGAGGAACGCCTTCACGCGCTCGATCACCATCCGCACCTTCGGGATCTCGGCGAGCGCGGAAGGCACGCTGACGCGCACCGGCCTCTCCTGGCCCACCTCGCTCGCCATCACCGGAACCAGCGTGTCGCCGAGCGCGTCCGGATCCGGGAGCAGCGCGTCCGGCACGTACGCGATCCCGAGGCCTCCCCGCGCGCACTGCCGCAGATAATGGATGTCCGTCGCGATGAGCGCGGGCGCGACCCCGAACGCGACGCCGCTCCACGTGCGCCAGATGCGCGCGTCCTCCCCGGGCGCCTGCCACGCCATCAGCTCGTGGTGCCGCAGATCGTCGATCTGCTTCGGCGTCCCGCGCCTCGCGAGGTAGCCTTTGCCCGCGACGAGGTGCTGCCGCACGCGCATCACGACGTACGAGATCCAGCTCCCGCGCGGCGGATCCGCGCCGAAATGGACCGCGATGTCCACGTCCGTGAGCGACTCGGCCAGAGGATCGTTGCTGAGCCGAAGATGGTAGTGGAGCTGCGGATACGCCGCCCGCAGCGCCGCGTGGATCGGCGTCAATACGTGCGGCGGCAACCCGACCGGCAGCACCACGCGCATCGTGCCGGAGGGGGCCTGTCCGACCTCCCGGATCGACGCGAGCAGCGCGCTCGCCTCCTCCATCATCGTGCGGCCCTGTCGCACCAGCACCTGCCCGGCCTCCGTCGCCGAGACGCCGTGACGTTCGGTTTCCAGCAGCGGCACGCCCGCGCGCGCCTCCAGCGATGCCACGTGCCGCCGCAGGGTCGTCCGCGAGACGCCGAGCGCGCTCGCCGCCCCCAGAAACGAGCCTTTTTCGACCACGGTGATGAACGCGCGGAGCTCCGCAAGATCCATGGCCGAATTCTATCCAACCGTGGCCGTCTTCGGCCATCGATAGCGCGACAACCACGTTACGGTGGCGTCTTACGCGAGGACAGGGCGCCCGTGCGACGGGGCGAGACTCCCCACCCCCTCGCGCGACGGAGACACCGATGCGATCCGAAGACTGCCAGTCTGCGGCGGAGCCGACCGCGCTCGCCCCGCCGCCGAGCGACGCGCGAAATCGCCTTCTTTCGAGGGCCGTCGCGCTCACCTTGCCACTCACGACTCTGGCCCTCTCGCTCGCGTCCGTCGCGGGGTGCGGCGGCTCCGGCAGCGGCTCCGGCGGGGGCGGCGCCGGCGGCGCGACGGCCACGAACAGCGCCTACGAGGACCCGCCGGAGCTCACCCCGGACGCGACCGGCTTCTACGATCTCCATTACAAACCGGCCGAGGCGACGCTGGACGGCCGCCGCCTCTGCCTGCGCACGTACAACGGCATGACGAGCGGCCCCACCATCCGCATCAAGAAAGGCGCCGATCGCAAGGTGCACGTGCGGCTGCACAACGACTTCACGAAGAGCGATTACCGCGAGATCGCCAGCATGATGGGCCACGGGGAGGTGTCCTGTCACGACTTCAACATGACGAACCTGCACGGCCACGGCCTCCACGTGCAGCCCAATTACGCGACGGACGATCCGGCCGATCCGTGCACCGGCGACGGCTGCCAGGACGGCCACTACATGGGTGACAACGTCCTCGTCCACCTGATGCCCGGCGACGTGGGCCAGTATCGCTGGGACCTCGACGAGGACGGCCCGCACCACGAGGGCGCCGACTGGTACCACCCGCACGTCCACGGATCCACGGCCATCCAGGTGATGGACGGAGTCGCCGGCGCGCTGATCCTCGAAGGCGATCTCGACGAGATCCCCGGGATCGCGAAGGCAAAGGAGCGCGTGATGATGATGACGCAGATCCCGATTCATCACCCCAACACGAAGGCGCTCGCCGACGGCGAGTCGTGCGACGAAGACCACCTCTCCAACACCGATTTCCTCGCGGTGGAGACGCTGCGCGCGACGCTCATCAACGGGAAATTGAAGCCCGTCATCACCACGCCGCCGAACCAGGTGGAGCGCTGGCGCATGATCTACGGCGGCAGCCCCGACGAGATGGGCATGAAGCTCCACGTCGGCAAGGACGACAACTGCGACGACTTCGATCTGACGCCCATCGAGTGGACGCAGATCGCCCGCGACGGCATCGTCCTGCCGCAGTTCTACAAGAGCGACACGGTGTGGGTCTCTCCGGGGTACCGCGTCGAGGTCGTGATGAAGATGCCGGCGGAGAAGCAGACTCTCTGTCTCGTCTCCCGCCGCGTGACCGATCAGCTCGGCACCGTGATGGCGATCGTCCACGTGGACCCGGCCGCGGGCACTCCCACCGAGACCAATTTGCCCGACGAAGCGGCCGTCACGAAGCTCGCGCCGCCCACGAAATGGACGGGCACGGTGCACGGTCAATCGATGGAAGTGAGCTGCGACACCGTGAAGGACGTCGACCAGAAGCTCGTGATGCTGGTGCCGACGCCGGGCGAGGAGCCGCCCAACCTGAACAGCGACGTCGCGCTCCAGACCTGCACGCCCATGGACCCGCCGAAGCCGGATCCGAGCGCGGATCCGTGCATCTGCCCCGCTCCGAACATCTCGTGTCGCCGCTTCGACGAGCGGCGGTCGTGGGGATATCGGAGCGACCGGATCGCGACCGTGGACACGAGTGAACGGTGGCAGATCAACGCCTTCGACGGCCACCCGTTCCACATCCACATCAACCCCTTCCTGGTGTGCGCGAACAACTCCAACAAGGAGCCGAACTTCCCCCACTGGCGCGACACGATGTGGGTCCAGGTCGAGGACGGGCCGCGCGACGTCCTCATGAATTTCCGCAAATTCAGCGGCCAGTTCGTGATGCACTGCCACAAGCTGAACCACGAGGACGAGGGCATGATGGAGCTCGTCGAGATCTGCAAGGACGGAGACGAAGCGTGCCAGTGCATGGGCAAGGACGCGAACGGCGACTGCATCCCTCAGAGCGGCTGTCTGGACGAGGACAAGCAGTGCCAGTTCGCGAAGACCGCCACGGACGCCTACCCCGCGCCCCCCGCCCCGAACCCGGCTCTCTGCGGGCCGTGACCGAGCGGGTCAGTTCTCCGAGCTGAAGATCACCTGTCCGACGCGCGCCTCGTCCTCCGCCGCGGCCTCGCGCTCCGCCTCCACCGCCTTCGCTTCGGCTTCCAGATCCGGGAAACGGTAGCGAATCCCCTTCTCCGCGGCCTCCAGATCCACGTCCCCGCCGAGCGCGACGACCTCCTTCGAGATCGTCTTCGAGTCCGGCGCCGTCCCCGCGGCCGCGGTCCACGCCGCGATCAGATCCTCGTCCCGGACTCCCTGCTTGCTCTTCACGCCGGACAGGACGGTCCGCAACAAGGCCTTTCGCCCGTTCTCCCGGGCGGCGCGGCGGGCCTTGAACGGCTGCCACAGCGCGCGGAAGAGCGGCAGAGCGAACAGCGCAATCGAGAACACGAGCGGCACCACGCCGAGCGCGATCGCCGTCCCGGTGGGCGGCAGCTTGGGCCACGGAACCCCCTGCAAGAGGAGGCTCACGCGCGAGATCGTCAGGTTCGCGCCGAGCGCCCACAGGCTCACCAGCAGGTTGAAGCCGTTCAGGAGGATGATGAGAAAATTGGCCCCGAAGCCGTTCCCCGTGAGCGGCGTCGGCTCCGTCTTCTTCTGCCACACAGGCTCGGGCCGGGCGGCCGCCGCGAGCGCCGGATCCTCCGCCGTCTTGCGGATCTCCTTGAAGCGGTACACGAGGCCGCCCTCGTCGGAGACATCCACCGTGCCGCCGTATTCAAGCATCAGCCGCGCCATCATCGGGTCGGCCTCGTCGCGCGGGAGGCCCGTCACGCGCATCACGTCGGCGAGGCCGATGCGGCCCCGCTGCGCGCGGATCTCCGCCAGAATGAGCCGCTCTTTCTCGCGCGGGTCCGGCTTCGGCGTCTCGGGGCCGAAGAAGAAGCGGTTCACCTTCTCGTAAAAAGGCGTCTTCGGCTCTTCCTGGATCTGGCCGTATCCTTGTTGCCGGCCGTAGCCGTACGACACGCCGCGCGCCGGAGCGTCGTAGTACGAATAGGCGAACGGCGAGAACGGGTGGAACGTCCAGAACAGGGCGTCCGCGATCACCCGCAGGAGCACCGTCCCGAGGCCGAAGCCGCTGCTGCCGCGATCGCGCGAGTCCCCGGAGCGCGCCGCCGCGAGGCCGATGAGCAGCGCCACGAAGATGAGCACGTACGCGATCAGCACGATCGACACCCACGCGCGCACCACGAACCGCCCCACGCCGAGCAGGGCGTGGCCCACCGCGCCGAGCGCGTTCTGGATCGCCGTGCGCGTCTCCCACGGCTTCGTGAGGCCGGTCGGGAAGCGGAACAAGAGGTCGCCCTCGGCGGTGACGCGCAGGTGGCCCCGGTACTCGCTCACCAGCGCGTGCAGCGCGCGCTCCGCGTCCCAGAGAGGCAGTCCGCTCTTCGCCGAGGCGTCCGCGATGGTCATGTTCGCGACGCGCGGCGTGCCCCGGCCCCCGAGCGCCTTCGCGAGCGCGTCCGCCGCGTCCGAAGCTTCCATCACGCGTGGAGCGTTGTTGGTCATCGCGGCAGAGTTGACCACGTTCCCCCCCGGTTGCAACCCGCGGCCCGCCGATGCGCAACGTTCGCGGCCCCTGCACCTCGGCGACGCGCGACGTGCGCGCCCGCGGATCGGAGGCGCCGCGCGACGTCCGCGACCTTCGAATCGCGGGCGCCGCGCGGACTTGGTGTCACTTGAACACGCAGGGTCCGTTGCACGTCGCGACGACCTGCCCCGTGCGCAGGAACGCATCCATCTGCGCCTCCGCCTCGGGCAGCTTGCGCACCTTGCCGTGCGGATCGTCCCCCTCCAGCATCGGAGTGTTCGTGATCGGCGCGGGCGGAAGGCCGAAGTCGAACTCCACGATCGCGCTCCCTTGATACGGCATCTCCGCCTCCTCGACGCCGAAGATCGGGCGCACCGCGGGCTTCATGGATTTTGCGCCGACCGCGCGCGCGAGCACGTGCGCCCCGAGCGGCGACACCTGATGATCGCCGATCGCGACGTGGAGCAGGACGTCCTTGTCCGGCGTGTTCGGCAGGCGATTTTCGCCGCGCATGTACGGCGCGTACCCGTCCGGCTCGCCGCGGTCCCACAGCGTCTGCACGAGGCCGAGCACGATGTTCTGATCGACCGGATCCGGGAACGTGTTCTTGAGCAGGAAGAAGAACGTCCCGAAATCCTGGCTGCGGTGAAGGAGCAGGTTGTACGGCATGCCCGGCACGCCGAGCACCCCGCGCGTCACGTCCACGTGCAGCGTCATCAGCGCGGCGCCGAGGATGCCTCCCTGGCTGTTGCCGTCGTAGTAGCGCTGCGACGGATCGATCGCCGGCTTGCCGTTGAACTGCGCCTCCGGATCCTGCACGAAGCCGCCGCTCATCATGCGCATCGCGAGGATCGCGTTGGTGAAGCCCTGCATCGATCGCTCGGGCGTCTCCGCGAATTTCGAGATGTCGCCGGCCGCGACGATGTTCGAGAGCGTGCTCGAGTCGTCGCCCGCCATGCCGATCCAGTCGGTCGCGAACGCGACGTATCCATACTTGGTGATGAAGTCGTGCACCGAGCCGCCGCCCACCTCGCCGCGCCCGCCGAGCAGGCCGTGGCCGTATTGCAGGAGCGGGCACGGCGTGCCCTGCGCGCACGCGTCCGGGATGATCACGGTGAACGGGTAGTCGGCGGTGCCGTTCTGCACGGGCAGCCCGTCGTCGCCGAGCACGAGGCGCGCGTCCGGATCCGGATCGGCCTTCGTGAGGTAGAGCGGCACCGTCATGTGGCCCTCGATCCGCCGCGCGATCCCGTCGTCGGGCGCGTCCATCACGGAGTCGATCACGTAATCGGGCCCGACGGCGCCGACCTTCGCGAGCGCGTCGTCGCGCATCTTCACCGCGGGCCCCGTGAGGTTCTCCTTGCTCGCGGTCGTGTAATCCCAGGCGATCTGGAGCTCGGTCTTGTCGATGCCGGCCGTCTTGAGCTGACCGAAGATGTCTTCGTAGAGCGCGCGCCGCGCGTCGATCGACGGGTGATCGAAGCCGGTCCCGTCGCGCAGCGCCGCGAACGCCGGGCTCGCCGGCAGGGCCTTTCCGTCCTTGTCGACGATGCGCCGGATCGCCACGATGTAGCGCGTGTCGTCCTTGAGGCGCACGACCGGTCGCACGTAGAGCACGCGGCGCTCGTCGTCGTCACCGCTCATGTCGAGCTCCGCCCAATGCGGCACGCGCTGTCCCGTGCTCGTGTCGAGGAGCACGGTCGGGCAGTCGTCCGCGAGCGATTGCTCGATGTGATCCGGGTCCGGCAGGCCCGTGATCGTCGCGCCGGGCATGTGCGTGAACGGCGCGAGGCCCGGCGAAAACCCATCCATCTGCGTGAAGCCGTCGCCCGGCATCGGCTTGCCGTTCTGCATGTTCGGCAGCGAGCTCGCGGGGAAGAACAGGTGCTTTCCGGTCACCGTCTTCGGGTCGTCCACGAGGTAGCGGCTCGAAGGGAATGGCAGCGCGCACGCCGTCGGGACGAGCGCGTCGCATTGATCCGGGATCGATTGCGACGACGTGGTGGCGGTCGTCGTGGTCGTGGTGGTGGTCGTGGTGTCGGAGCTCGTGCCGCTCTCGCCGGAGCAGGCGGAGAGGAGCGTGATCGAGATGGGCAGAAGGAATTTCGCGAAGCGCATGGAGAGTGCCTAATACGTCCCACCGCAGCAGGAAAGAGGCGAGCCTCGTCTTGTCAGCGCCGCGCGTCCGCACGATGTTGCGGCTCTTCCCAGGAGGCTTTTCATGCGACAGCTCACTCGTGCTTTCGGTCTCGTAACGGCGGCGTCCATCGGAGTCGCGGCCCTCTGTCCCGGAGAGGCCAGCGCGTGCGGCGGCGGCTGGTTCGTCGAGGAGGTGAGCCAGGGAGAGACGGTGGGCGCCACCGGGCACCGCGTCGTCATCTCGATGTCGCAGGCGCAGACGGTGCTGTGGGACCAGATTCAATACAAGGGGGATCCGGCCGGCTTCGCCTGGGTCTATCCGGTGAAGACGGGCGCCCGCGTGGAGGCCGCGACCGACGCCTGGCTGGAGGCGCTCGACGCGGTCAGCCAGAAGAGGCTCCAGTCGCCGACCGTGGAGTGCGCCACGATGGACGGGGAGCCGATGGCTTCGGGCTGCGGCTGTTACGGCGCGGGCTCGGATCGCGGCGGGTTCGACCAGGTGGGCGGCGATCAGAGCACGGACGTCACGGTGGTTCACCGCGGAACCACCGGCCCGTACGACACGGTGACGGTCAAGAGCGAAGTCCCGGGCGCGATCGGACAGTGGCTGATGGACAACGGGTATTCGGTCCCCGCGGCCGTGACTCCCGTCCTGGACGACTACGCGGCGCAGGGGTTCGACTTCATCGCGCTGCGCCTCTCGCCGGACAAGGGCGTGGACGAGATGACGCCGGTGCGCGTCGTGACGCCGGGCGCGCAGACGTCGTTCCCGCTCAAGATGCTGTCCGCGGGCGCGGGCGACACGGTCGCGCTGGAGGTGCTCGTGTTGACGGAGGGCCGCGTCGGGGTGACAGGCAGCTTCACCACCTCGGAGATCGCGAGCGACGCGCTGATCTGGGACTTCGACAAGCAGACATCGAACTACGCGGATCTGCGGACCGCGGCGCTCCAGAAGAACGGCGGCGCGACGTTCGTGACGACGTACGCGCTGCAAGGCCCGCTGTTCGGCCGGGAGGACCTCGGCGAGGGCGAGGAGGATCCGCGCGCGGCGCGCCTCTATTTCGACGCGGCCCAGAAGAACGGAGAGGCCGCGACCTGCACCTACGGTGTGATCGACGCGCTCTACAGCGTGTCCGGGAGCACGAGCATGGGCGCGCAGGGCTACAAGGTCGTGGACACGTGCGACGCTCAGGGCAACTGCACGCTCCCGGGAGTCAACGAGATCGACGCGCGGGATCTCTTGTGTGACAAGGCGGACGATCTGGCGGTCGCGATGATCGGGATGCACCCGGAGGACGTCTGGCTCACCCGGCTGGAGGCGAACCTCCCGAAGGGCACGTTGACCGCGGATCTCAACCTCACGCCCGTCGTGGATCCGGTGCCTCTGCACGGTTACGTGCAGATCCAGAATTCGCTCGGCGACGCGTGCGCGGTCGGACTGCCCGCCGTCAACAAGGACGATTCGAAGCCCGCGACCCCGCGACCCCCGGCCCCTCCCCTCTCGATGGGCGCGCTCGCGATGCTGGGAGTCGCCCTCACGGTGCTGACGGCGACGCTCCGCCGCAAACTGGCAGTTACTGGCACTTCACGAGCGGCGTGATCGGCGAAAAATCCCACGCGGACAGGTTCATCGCATCGTAACCGGCGAGCGCCGTGGTCAGCACGTTGGTGATGTCCACGAGCGTCTCGCCGAAGAGGTTGGTCGCGTTGCCGCCCGCCTCTGCCACGCACACGAACTTCTGCGCACCGCACACGTCGAGCGCCTCGCACCCCGGCGCCGCGGGCCCGAGCATGCCAATCGCCGAGTCGCCGTACAGCGGCACTCCATTGACCACCACGAGCCGCACCTCCTTCGGCGTCGCCGCCACGATCGCGTCCCACGGAGCCGTGGTGTCGCCGCCGACCACGAAGACGTCCGCCTTCTTCCCCACCTCCAGCGTGCCCAGCGTCGCGGAGAGACCGAGCGCCTGCGCCCCGTTCTTCGTCGCCATCGTCACGAGGTCTTTCGCGCTGAGCTGATCGCCCCACGCATTGTCGTCCACGAGGTTCGCGAACCGCAGCTCGTCCAGCATGTTCTGACTGCCGCCGATCGACCAGTCGGGCCCGAGCGCGATGTTGATCCCCTTCGACCGCGCGAGCGGGATATTGGCCGTCTTCGTGTAATCGGTGCCGCCGCCGTACAGGAACACGTTCGATTTCGGCGACCAGACGAGGCTCATCTGGTGCATCGCCATCGTGTCGAACTGGGCCTCTCCGAAGGCCGTGCCGTGCACGATCGTCGTCTCCGGCGCGAACAGACACCCCACCGTCGCCGTGGCGGTCCCGAGCTTGTCGAATTCGCCGAGCGCCGTCGCGTCCACCCCCTCCCCCACGTGCGCCACGAGAGCGTCCGTCTTGTCCGAGGCGAAATTGCCGCAGATCGTGTCCGGCGAGGATGGCGGAAACAGCGTCGCGACCTGGATCTTGTCCGCGGCCAGATCGTTCGGCTTCTGATCGATCGTGCGCGCGAGCGAGCCATAACACGTCTTGTCGCCGGGGTTGGCCGCGCCGACGATCGACGTCGTCCCGGCGATGAGGCCTTTCAGCTCACCGTATTTGTCCATCTCGCAGCCGTACCCGGGATCGATGTTGGGGACGCCCTCCCCGTTCATGTACTGTTTCGCGTCCACCATCGCGCCGTAGCGCGTCTCCGCGGTCCACTGTTTGTGGTTCGTGTACGTCTGCGAAGGGGCCCAGTCGTCCTCGTCGAAGATGTCGAACAGGATGTGATTGTGCGCGTCGATCAGGCCCGGCGCGATGACTCCATGCGTCGCCACGACCTGCGCCGTCGCGGCCCCGGGCGAGGCCGCGCAGCTCGGCCCGACGCACGTGATCGTGTCGCTCTCGATCAGCACCTCTCCCTGAAAGGCCACGTCAGGCGTCACGACGCAGCCCTTCAAGAGCACCTTTCCGGGCGTGCCGGCCGCGAGCAGCTCCGGAGGGCCCGAGTCCGCGATACAATCGCTCGCGACGCCGCCGCCCGCGCCGCCGCCCCCGGTCATTCCGCCGGTCCCGCCCATTCCGCCGCCCCCGGTCATTCCGCCGGTCCCGCCCATTCCGCCGCCCCCGGTCACTCCGCCGGTCCCGCCGACTCCGCCCGTTCCGCCGGACTCCGTCGTTCCGCCGACTCCGCCGGTGCCGCCGGAGGCCGTGGTGCCGCCGGTGGTCTCCGTGCTCGTCGTGCTCTCTGTCGTGGTCGTGGTGGAGCCGCTCGTCTCCCCGCTGTCGCCGCACGCTGCGACGAAGCACGTCGTCGCGAACAAGGGCGCGATCAGCGCGAGCGTGGAGAGGCGAGCGGACCCTTCAAGCAAGCGAAAGTCTCGGCGCACACCACCAGCGTAACCGAGCGGGAGCCCCCCATTGCAAGCGTTTTCGGATATGCTGCGGTGATGCGTCGCATCTGCACCGTCCCGCTCTTCTTCGCCGCGACCGCGCTCTTCGCAGCCGGCTGCACCGAGACCGAGTCTTCCGGCTCCGACACGACGACCACGGCGACGACGACGACCACGACCACGGACTCCACACCTCCGGTCGTGACGCGGCGCCCCAGCGAGCCAGTCTCACCGCTCTTCGTCGGCAGCGGCGGCTTCGCGTACGGCTTCGGCAGCGCGTTCCCCGGGGCCACGGCGCCCGCCGGCTTCGTGAAGGTCGGGCCGGACACCAAGGGTCCGTGGGGCACCGTCAACTTCCTCCACTTCTCTGGATACTGGTACGGAGACGACCAGATCCAGGGCTTTTCGCACATGCATCTGCACGGCACCGGCGCCACCGACTACGGCGTCCTGAGCCTCATGCCGAGCGACGGATTCGACGCCTCGCGCACCACGCCGGACGGATATGGCTCCACCTTCAAGAAGAGCACCGAAAAGGCAACTCCGGGCCTCTACGCCGTGACCCTGGATCGCGGCGGGATCGACGTGCAGATCACGGCCTCTCGCCGCGGCGCGGTCCACAAATACACCTATCCGCTCGACGCGACTTCGGCCCACGTCATCGTGGATCTGGATCACCACCTCTCCGGCGGCACGATCGACAGCGCCGAGGCGACGCTCTCCCAGGCGGACGGCACGATCACTGGCAAGCTCCACTCCACAGGAGGCATGTCCGGCGGCTTCGGCGGATACGAGGTCTACTTCGCGATGAAGGCCAAATCGCCCTGGAAGACGAGCACGGTCTGGCAGAACGGAGAGGCCCCCTCCGCGGGCGCGGCCGTCAATGGCACCGGCGCCGGCTTCGATCTCGAATTCGACCTCTCCGCGAGCCCCGGGGGCCCCGTCGTGATCGCCGTCGCGCTCTCGATGGTGTCGGAGCAGGGCGCCGCGGACAACCTCGCCGCGGAGGTCGCCGGCCCCAACCCCGATTTCGAAGCCGTGCTGTCGAAGACGTCGGCCGAGTGGTCGGACTTGACCGGTCGAGTCACCTGGACAGGCGGCCTCGACGAGGACCGCGTGAAGATGGAAGCGGCCCTGTATCACCTCTATCTGATGCCCTCGATCCAGAGCGACGCGGACGGCTCCTTCACGGCGATGGATGGGTCCGTGCAGAAGGAGGACAAGTTTCATTACATGACCGACATGTCCCTGTGGGACACGTACCGGACGCTCCACCCGATGTACGATCTCATCGCGCCGGAGTACGCGAAGGACTCGGTGGAGTCGCTGATCGCGAAGGCGAAGGCCGGCGGCTTCTTCCCGAAGTGGCCCATCGCGACGGGCGAGGCGGGGACGATGCTCGGCTCCAGCGCGGAGGTCGTCCTCGCGGACGCGGCGAAGAAGGGGATCCCGATCAGCGATCTGGAAGGGGCCTATCAGATCCTGAGCGCCGCCGCGATGAGCGACATGGATCCTCCGGGCGGACGCGGGGGACGCGACGCCGCGGTGGATTACATGAAGTACGGATACGTGCCTTCGACCCACGGCCGCAGCGTCTCCATGACGACCGAGTACGCGAATGACGATCTCGGCCTCGCGGTGATCGCGGACATGGTCGGTCAAGGGGCGCAGGCGGCCGCGCTGCGCGAGCGGGCGAAGGGATATCGGCAGCTCTTCGACCCCGAGACAGGCTTCCTCTGGGCCAAGGACGAGACCGGCGCCTGGTCCACCGACCACGCGGATCCGACGCATTTCTCCGAAGAATACGCCGAGGCGAACGCCTGGCAGAGCCTCTGGATGGTGGCGGAGGACGCGGACGGCCTCGCGGAGCTGTTCGGCGGCAAGGACAAGGCCGTCGCGAAGCTCGAAGAATTCTTCGACGCCGCGCGCGCCGACTACGAGGGGCTCGACTACGGTAACCCGATCACCGCGAACGGGATGCGGCCTTATTACTGGGGCGCCAACGAGCCGGACATCAACGCTCCTTATCTGTTCGCGCAGCTCGGCCGGCCGGATCTGACGCAGAAGTGGGTCGCGTGGTGCCGGGCGTTCTTGTACACCGCGGGCGCCGACGGGCTCCCGGGCAACGACGACGGCGGCACGATGAGCGCGTGGTTCGTGTTCTCGGCGCTCGGCTTCTACCCGATCCCCGCGACGGATCGGTACGTGATCGGAGCCCCGCTGTTCCCGCACGCGGAGGTGCACCTCGGACAGACCACCTTCACCGTCGAGGCAAAGGACGTCTCCGACGAGAACGTCTACGTGCAGAGCGTGAAGCTGAACGGAAAACCGCTCGAAAAGCCGGAGATCCTGCACGGCGACCTCCTCTCCGGCGGCACCCTCGAATTCGAGATGGGGCCCGCGCCGAGCGACTGGGGAAAGTAAGGACAGCGCGGTACGCGAAAAGGCTCCTCCCGTTTCGCACAGACCGTGTACCATCGCCTCTGGAGGCATGTAGAATCGCCTCCGGAGGTAGTCCTCATGAACCGAGCTTTCATCCTTGCGACGCTGTCTCTCTCGATCCTCTCGCTCGCGGCCGGGTGCGGCGGCAGCGTCGGGGGCTCCGGCGGCGGCGGCTCCACGGCGACCGGCGGCTCCACGTCGACCGGCGGCTCCACGGGCGGCTCCACCGGCGGCTCCGGCGGCGCGACGCTGATCGGCGACTGCGACACCGACGCGGACTGCAGCGGGGGCACCTGCGTCGAGCTGACGCCCGGCGGATACAAGGTGTGCACGAGCATGCCGAAGGAGGCCGCCGGGTGCTCCGCGGTCGGCATGCCGCCCGACGAGTGCTGCAAGAGCGCGGACTGCATGGAAGGGAAATGTTACCTGTCCACGGACCTGCCCTATTGCGGCGGCCCGGCGATGGCGATGTACAACCGCTGCGTGACCGACACCTGCGCGACGGACGCGGACTGCGGCGCGAGCCAGATCTGCGCCCCCGCCGGCGCCTTCGGGAACCCGGCGCGCACGTGCTTCACGGCCTACTGCAAGACGAACGCGGACTGCGGCGGCGGGTCGTGCGCCCCCATCCAGGACTCGTGCTGTGCGGAGCCCGCGGGCCTCGCGTGCGTGAAGGCCGGAGGGTGCCAGAAGGACATGGACTGCGCGACGGACGGCTCGCAATACTGCGACATCGACCCGGCCACCAAGAGTGGCGTCTGCAAGATGGGCGGAAAGCCCTGCCCGGCCTGAGGCTGGCTCACGTCGCGATGAGCACAGACGGACGCTGGGTTGTGATTTTACAAGGGGGCAAAGCCCCCTCGTATCACTCCCCCGCGTGCGCCGTGTATCCTGGGTACGAATCGAATCCGCTATGAAGCGTCGTTCACCAGGTGGGGGGGTTGTGGGGGTCCTCCCCCACTACCCATGAGCCCCCGACTCTCTCTCTTCCTGCAGGGGTGATCGATCCATTCGTGAGGGGGTGATCGGATGGATCGCACCTCACCGCGCCCTCCCCCCGTTTTTCAGCGTATTTCGACGACTCCCGCTCTGGCCCGCTCGCTGCAATAGGGTCCTCCGGAGCGTCGCGAAGGAAAGCGCGGCGCCCATCCGTCGACGACTGCCTATCTCCAGGAGCACTCCCATGACCGTTCGTACCCTGTCCGCGCTGGCCATCCTCTCTCTCGTCGGTTGCACCGCCACCGGGCCCGAGGAGAGCGAGCCCGAAGACGGCGCCTCGGTCAACGAGGGAGTCTCGGCCCTCCCCGACGGCGACTACATCCTTCACCCCGTCCACAGCAACAAGTGTGTCGACGTCTCCGGCGCCAGCAAGGCGAACGGCGCCAAGGTGCAGCAGTGGACGTGCAATGGCACCGTCGCGCAGGTGTTCCACGTCGCCTCGGTCGACGGCGACTACGTCCGCATCACCAACCCGAACAGCGACAAATCCCTCGACATCACCGACGTCAGCTATCAGAGCGGCGCGAAGGTGCAACAATGGGGGTACGGCGGCGGCGCCAATCAGCAGTTCCGCATCGTGGCCCTCGGAAACAACGAGTACGGGATCCGCGCGCGCCACACGGACATGGCCCTCGACGTCTCCGGGTGGAGCCAGGACGACGGCGCGGCGCTCATTCAATGGCCCTCCCACGGCGGCGCCAATCAAAGGTTCCGCTTCGAGAAGGTCGGCGGCGGCGGCAATCCCTCGGGCTGGACGCTCCAGTGGTCCGACGAATTCAATGGCGGCAACTGGTCCGCGCCGGATCCGAGCAAGTGGAAATTCGATGTCGGCGGCGGCGGCTGGGGCAACAGCGAGCTCGAGTACTACACGGACAGCCTCGACAACGCGCACGTCGAGAATGGCAATCTCGTGATCACCGCGACGCCCGACAAGGCCTGGAATTACGGCTGCTGGTACGGCACCTGCAAATACACGTCGGCTCGCCTCCTCTCCGCGGGCAAGGTGGAGATCGCGTACGGCCGCATCGAGGCGCGCATCCAGATCCCGCGCGGACAGGGCCTCTGGCCGGCGTTCTGGATGCTGGGCAACGACATCGGACAGAAGGGGTGGCCCGCGTGCGGCGAGATCGACATCATGGAGAACGTCGGGTACGAGCCCGGCACGGTGCATGGCAGTCTGCACGGCCCCGGTTACTCCGGGAACACGCCGATGACGGCCTGGACCACGCTCCCGAACGGCGGCAAGCTCGCGGACGGATACCACACGTACGCGGTGGAGTGGGAGCCGGCCGCGATCCGCTTCTACCTCGACGACGTGCTCTACGAGACGCGCACGCCGGCGTCGCTGCCGGCCGGGACGAAGTGGGTGTACGATCACCCGTTCTTCCTGATCCTGAACGTGGCAGTCGGCGGCAACTGGCCCGGTTCGCCGGACAACGGGACGTCGTTCCCGCAGCAGATGAAGGTGGATTACGTGCGCGTGTATAAAAAGTGAGCGACTGTGCTAGTCTCCCGGGATGCTTTCGAGAGTGAGCGCCCGGGGGACGCAAAGGATCGCGGCGTGGATCACGACATCGCTCCTCCTCGGCGGGTGCGCCGGGGAGCCGGTGGAGAGCGCGCCCGCGCCGGATCCCATCGTGGCGGAGGCGGGGTTCGTCGACGTGCCCCCGCGCGACGTCACGGTGAACGGACAGCCGGTCTCGATCGCGGCGCGAGCGCGCCTGTTCTATAACCTGCGCCCCGCGGACGATCACCCGGAAGACAAGCCGATCCTCGTGCTCTTCAACGGCTTCGCGGCGGAGGTCGTGCGCTCGTTCGGCACCGGGCCGACCACCGTGGCGGAGGGCGGAGACGTCGTCGACAATCCGTGGTCGCTCACGAAGGTGGCCAATCTGCTCTACGTGGAGCCGCGGCAGTCCGGCTATTCGTACGACGTCATCGCGGATCGAAAGCCCACCTGGAACGACTGCTTTCCCGCCATCTTCAACGAATACGTGGACGCGGCGGACGTGCTCTTCGGCGTCCTGTCCTTCCTCGATTCCCACCCTCGATTGAAGGGGCCTGTTCATTGGGTCGGGGAGAGCTACGCGGGCGTCCGCATTCAATGGCTCCTGGCGTATCTGCGCGGCCGGTGGGATCTCGCCCCGTACCAGGACAAGGCGCTCGAACAGGCGCTCGAAGGCGCGCCGAAGGACCGGCCTCTCGCGGCGTCGCAGATCCTCCTCCAGCCGTGGCTCCTCGGGGCGGCGCACGCGGCGGCGATCCAGGGAGTGTGCGGCTCCGAGGACACGATCGCGAAGGTCTCGGCGAGCACGGGCGCGGACTGCACGGGGCTCAATGCGTGCGCTTGCGCGAACGACGCCGGCCGCAGCTTGTACAACTACGTCTATACGGACGAGCACCAGCGAAAGCGCGAATTCGAGGCGTCGGAGGCGCACACCGTCCCGGAGAGGGCGGCGGCGCTCCTCGGCGTGGAGCTCACGAAGGTGGACGGGCTCGCGGCGCCGGACCGGAGAAAGGGCTTCAAGTGCGATCAGGCCGACTCCGAGACGCCGCCCGAAGACGACCTCGTGAAGCTGCTCGGCGCGCTGCAAACGGGCCAGTCGTATTACCTGGGTTATGCGCCGCTCCAGCCGGGGAAGGAGATCGCCGACTTCACGCCCGACTGGCGCGCGAAGAACCTGATCGGCGCGGCGTTCGTGGACAATCTGCGCGACGTGCCGACGTTCGTCACGGACGGTCCGCTCGATCTCGTGGTCCCGACATCCGCGCTCGCTCCGGGCCTGGAAGCGCTCCTCGGGCCGGATCACGTGGACGCGTCCGCGGGCCTCTCGGTGGTGACCGCGGACGGCGCGCGGGCGATCGAGATCCACCGCTATCCGTCGGCCGGACACATGATCACGATGCTGGAGCCGGAGGCGTTCTCGAAGGACGTCGCCGCGTGGCTGGCCTCCCCAAAGCCCTGAGGAGCCTGCCACGCGGCGGAGAGTGCCAGTCGCTCACCCCTCCGGAGGGGGGTTGTCGGGCGTGCCCGGGATCGGGATCCGGCCGAGCTTCTCCTCCATCACCGCGAGGCGAGCCTCGATCTCTCGGACCAGATCCCCCGCCTGCTCGTTGGCCGCGTCCAGGTGCGCGAGCGCCTCCAGCGAGCGACGATTGAAGGCCAGACCGAGGCCCGACCCCTTTTCGAAATTGAGCACCAGGGAGTCCGCGAGGAGGTGGAGCGCCTCCCGGATCTGGCCGCCTTCCGCGAGCACCTCGGAGAGAGCCGCCGTCGAACGTGCCAGTCCGACGACGTCCCCGATCGACTCCTGCAGCTTCACCGCCGCGGTGATGCGCTCCGCCGCGCGCGTCAGCCGGCCTCTCCGCGCCTCGATCCGGCCCATCGTCGTGAGGACGCGGCTCGCCTCGCGGGGCGCGCCGAGCCTTCGGAACGAGCGCTCCGCGGCGATCGCGTGGTCCAGGCCGAGGGCGAGCGCGTCGTCCTCGCGGCCGGGGCGCGCCGGCACCTGCAACAAGATGCGCGCGAACAAGTGGTCTGTCTCGGCCATCTCGGCCATCGCGACGGGGTCCGACTTCGAGGCTTCCTCGAAGATGTTGCGCGACTCCGTGAGCAGGTGCGCCGCGCGGACCGGATCGCCGAGGCGCATGTGCACCGCCGCCTGATCGTTGAAGAGGCGCGCGGCCGCCCGCGGCTCCCCGGCCTCCGACAGGGCGCGGCTCGCGTTGGCCAGCTCCTCCAGCGCGCGCTGCAAGGAGGCCAGATCGCCGATGTCGTACAGGATGCCCGCGATCGTGACCGCGACCTCCGCCACGAGCTCCGCCGGATCGCCCGCGTGCAGCGATGTCCGCGCCGACTCCAGCACGCGCAGCGCGCCTTGCAGGGTGAACGACTCGTCCGGGCCGGCGCCGTGCCACAGCACACGTCCCGCTTCGAGCTGGACTTGCACGCGCTGGAGACGGCGCTCCTCCGTCGGCGGGAGGCGCTCCAGGAGCTGCAGCGCCGCGCGCGCGTGCGCCACCGCGTTCGGGTACGCGGCCGCCGCAGCCGCGCGCGACATGGCCTCCACGTACCGGCCCACCGCCGCCTCGGAGTCGCCCGCGGCCGCCAGATGCCGGGCCGCGCGCGCGTCGTCGTCGAGCATGGCCGAGCGGAGCGCCCGCGCCTGCGGCGTGTCGCGCATCGTCACCTCGACGTCGCGGGGCACCGCGCGGATGGGCGTCCTCGGCGTGACGTGCGCCTCGTCCCGCGGCGGGCCGGAGGACCGGATCGAGCGGGATCCACGGGAGTGTGCAGCGGAGTTGCTGGCGGCGCGGACCTGGCCTCTCGCGCGCGGAGGCTCCGGCTCCGCGGCCATCGGAGACATCCACTTTCCGGCCGGGCGCGGGACCAGGGGCGGCGGCGCGCCCGTGAACGGTTTGTAATACGCGGGCGCGCGCTCGGGGTCGTCGATCTCGCGGCGCGCGCTCTCCACCGCCTGCACGGCGGCCTCCTCCGCGGCGCGCTCCTTCGTCTTCTCCTCGGCGCGGGCGACTGCCTCGGCGGCGCCCTCGGCCTCGGCGATGCGGCGCATCTCCTCCTGCGCTTGCTCCGCGGCCTCCAGCGCGACGCGCGTCGCCTCCTCGTCGGCGGCGCGCTGCGCGGCCTCGGCGGTGTGCGTCGCGGCCTCTTCCTGCGCGCGGAGGGCCCGCTGGGCGGCGCGGATCTCGGCCTCTTCCTTCGCGCGGGCCAGGACCTCGTCGCGGGCGCGCTGCACGGCGAGCGCCGCCTCCTCCGCGGCCCGCTGCGCGGCCTCGTCCACCTCCGGAGCGTGCACGGGCGAGCTCACGCCGGGGGCCGACTCCGCATCTGCCGGCGACGGAGAGCGCGCGTCGTGCGGGAGAGACTCGATGTCTCGCGGCCGACCGATCTCCACGCTGCGGGCCGCAGACTCGATGTCTCGCGGGGCGATGATCTCCGTATCTCGATTGACGGGCGCGCGGTCCGTGAGGCGCGCGGCGGCGACCTGCGGCGTCGACGGGACCGACGGCGAGACAGGCGACGACGACTCCCCCGCGGGCACCGGCACGATCTCCACGGCGCCGGGGCGCGGCACCGGCTCCGGCTCTCCCTGCGCGCGCTCCACCACCTCGTCCGCGGCGCGCGCGGCGCTCTCGTCCGACGATCGCGCGGCGGATCGCTCCGTCGCGAGCACCGAGGAGATCGGCCTCTCCGTGTCGTGCGGCGGCGGCATGACCGAGATCGGGCGCGGCGCGGCCATCACGTCCCACGCGTCCCCGGGGCGCGGCTCGGCCACGACGACCTGCGGCGGGATCGACAGCGCGGGCACGACCGGAGGCGGACTGGACGGGACCTGCTGCGCGGCGGGCGTCGGGACCGAGGAAGAACGGCCCACGATCGTCGCCACGCGGCGGTGCAGCGCGGCCGCGAGCGACGGGAGGATCGACGCGCGCAGGATCTCGATCGTCGTCTCGGGGAGGTGAAAACGGCCCTCGCCGCGATCCTCGATCGGCACGCCCGCGTCCGAGGCGCGCTGGGCCGCGTCGAGCACCGAGAGCTCGCTCGACTCCAGCACGGCCGCGAGCACGCTCGCCTCGCACCCGGAGCCCGCGATCGCGAGGGCGCGCAGCACGCGCAGCACGTCCGCGGGCAGCTCCCGAAGGCCGGGCGTGAGGCCCTCCCGCGAGGGCGGCACCACGACGATGGACGGGCTCGCCCCCTCCACCGCGGCGTTCGCTTCGGGGGAAAGAGGCATCGTCCGCGCGTGCGGCGACACCGAGTCTCCTCGCTTCGGATACTCGGTCTTCGCGTCCACGAGAGACGCCGCGGGGGACGGCGGCGCGCGCAGGATCGCGGCCTCTCCGGCGCCCGTGCGCACCGCGTCGACGAGCTGCGCCGCCGCGAGCGGGATCGCCTCTCCCTTCATCGAGATCAAGAGCGGCAGTCGCAGCCACCCGGGCCGACCGAGGATGTGACGGAGCGTGTCGAGCGAGGCCGCGTCCGCCGACTCCGCCGCCTCCAGCACGAGCACCGCGGGCCCCAGGCTCGCGAAGCGGTTCCACACGTCGACGATGGAGCCCTCGCTCGTGACGCTGGGCAGATCGCCGAGCAGGTGGCGCCGGATCCCCGTCATCACGCGGGCCCGCGCGATCTCGACGAAGGGCGCGCCGGTGCCGAGGACCTTCTCGATGCGGCTGCGCGCTTCGAGCAGGGGGCCCAGCGTGGTGGGCGGCACGTCGCAGCTCACGCGCACCACGCGCAGGTCCTGCGGAGGCTCGCGGAGCGGTAAACCGAGGACGACCGTGTGCAGGCCGCGAAGCGCTCGTTCCCAGGGGTCGGACGGCTGGCTCATCATCGCGCTGGGCACTCTGCACGACCCGGGCCGCCGAGGAAACGCCTCTCGCGCGCCGCCCCTGAAATTTTCGGATCCGGAGGCCGCCGGAGGGTGCCAGTCGCCCCGGGCCGCGCCGCGGACAGGCGCCGTGCAACTGGTCTGTTCAGGCGGAGCGCGCGGCTGGCTCCGCGGCGTGCGCGGACGCGAGCGGGAACCGGAGCGTGAAGCGGGCCCCGCGCGAGCCGTCCAGCTCCAGCGTGCCGCGGAGCTGCTTCGTGAGGCCTTGTACGAGGTGGAGCCCGAGGCCGTGCGCCGCGCGCCAGTCGAAGCCCGCCGGGAAGCCGACCCCGTCGTCTCCCACCTCCAGCACGACCGTGCCCGGCTCCTCCCGACGGGCAGTCACCCACAGCTCTCCGGGGCGACCGCGAAAGGCGTGCTTCAGCGAGTTGGACAGGAGCTCGCTCGCGACGAGGGCGCACGGAACGGCCTGATCCACGTCGAGCACGACGCCGTGAGCGCTGCTGTGCGCGTGGACGTTCTTCACGTCGAACGCGGACACGATGTTTGCAAGGAGCCTGTTCAGATACTCGTTGAAGTCGATGTCGGCCAGGCTGTTCGATTGATAGAGCTGCTCGTGGATGAGGGCGATCGACTCGATGCGACTGCGGCTCTCGTCCAGGAGGGTCCGCATCTGCTCGTCGGCCGCGCGGCGCTTCTGCAGGTAAAACAGGCTGGAGATGACCTGCAGGTTGTTCTTGACGCGGTGGTGGACCTCCTTGAGCAAGACCTCTTTTTCGCGCAGCGCGCGGGCGCTCGCCTCTTCGAGCGCCTTCCGAGCGGTGATGTCGGTCCGCGCGGCGAGGAGCACCTCCCCCACCTCCGGATGGTCGAAGATGGAGGCGCTGACGGACGACCAGAACACCGATCCATCCTTGCGGACGTTCGGGATCTCTCCGTGCCACGAGCCGGTCCTCGCCACCTCCGCTCGGATGCGCGCGATGAGAGCGCTGGACTCCTCCGGGGACAGCGCCTTCAGGAGGGCGGCCGGCTTCCCGATGAGCTCCCCCGGCCCGTAGCCGAACATCTCCTCTGCGCGGGAGTTCGTGAAGGCGATCGTCTCGTCGTCGAGGCGGATGATCGTGATGCCCTCCGCCAGGTTCGCGGCCACGGCGGCCTGGAAGTGCGACTCTTCGTAGAGGCGGGCGTTGTCGATGGTGACGGCCGCGCGGCGCGCCACCTCGTGCGCGAGGTGCACGTCCGCTCGATCGTAGCTGCGCGGCGAGGAGACGCCGAGCACGCCGACGAGCAGGCCGCGCGACATCATCGGTATCGCGAGGACGGTGTGCGTCCCCACGTGTTTGTGGATCCGAATCCGCTCCTCGTCCCCGGGCCGCGCGGGGACGACGTCGTCCACGTTGATCAGGATGGGGGCGCGCGTCGCCGCGGCGCGGGCCACGATCGAGCCTGGATCGCTCTCCAGCGTCTGGCGCATGCGCTCCGCGATGGCTTGTTTTGCAGGGTCCGCGTCCACCACGAAGGCGCGCCCGAGCCGGCCGTCCGGGCGCACCTCCATGATGGCCGCCATGCCCCCGAGCAGATCGACCGCGAGGCGCACCACCCGATGCTGCGTCTCCCGATAATCGAGGGGCGCGGAGGCGAGCACGTCGGAGATCGCCGCGAGCGCTCGCTGCTCTTCTGCGCGGGTGGCCGTCTCGAGCGCGAGGGCCAGCCGATCGGCCACGCACGCGAGCGCCAGCTCCTCCCCTTCTCTGGCCGGCTCCCCGTTCGGCATCACCACGGCGAGGAGCCCCTCCGTCCGCCCGCCCACGATCACCGGCGCGGCGAGCAGGCGCTCTTCGGACAACGAGAGTGCGCGGCCGAGCTCCTCACGGAGGCGCTCGTCGAACGGCGCCGAGAAGGACCGCAGCGCCTCCGTCGAGGCGCCGGTCACGGCGCCCGCGACCGCCCGGCCCCCCACATTGAGCAAGAGGACGGCGCCCTCCGCCGAGGTCAATGAAGTGGCGGCCTCCGCCGCGACGCGGTGCACCTCTTCCCGCCCCGAAGCCGAGGAGATGGCGCGGCTCGCGGCGAGGAGCGCGCGAGAGCGCTCGTGCAACGACGCCCCGGTAATCGGGCCTTGCGCTAACCCCTGCCTGACCTTCACGGCCGGCACTTGTACACCAATCGGCCCCGGGCCTGCGCGACAATCGTATACAACCGCGTACGTCGGACCGCCGACGGTGTGGGGAATCCGGCTCTCAACGCACAAACGTTTTACCAACGTTGCTGCGAAAACATCTCCCTTTGCCGTCTTCTCAATCTCCGCACCGCATGCTACCTGAGATCAGTACGGGGTGCCGCTTCGGCGTTCCTGGTTACTCAATGGAGGGTTTGCGCAATGGTGGTGGTGGCGGCGCCTGCGTACCGTTCGAAGTCGACGAGCAACCCCCCCGGCGCCAGCCGGAGAGGAACAGGACGGTGAGCGCTCTCGACACGCCCCCGGAGCCGCAGCTTTCCCTGTCCAGGGGCAGCTCTGAACAAACCTGTATACTCGTCGTGGAAGACGAGCAGATCGTGGCGCTGGAGCTGCAGGATCGCCTCATGCGCGCCGGCTACGACGTCCCCACGGTCGCCGCCTCGGGCGAAGAGGCGCTCGACGCGGCCGAGCAGTTCCGCCCGGACCTCGTCGTGATGGATATCAAGCTCCAGGGTCACACGGACGGGATCACCGCGGCGGAGATCCTCCGCAGGCGCGCCGATATCCCGATCATCTACCTCACGGCCTTCGCCGATCACGACACGTTGGAGCGCGCCAAGCAGACGGCCCCCTACGGATACATCTTGAAGCCCTTCCGCGACCGGGAGCTGCAAGTGGCCATCGATATGGCGCTCTGCCGTCATCAGGTGGCCCGCAGGCAGCGCTTTCTGGCGGAGACCGGCAGAGAGGTGGCCTCCTCGCTCGATCGGGACGTCCTCATTTCCAAGCTCACGAACCTCATCGTCCGCCACCTCGCCGACGATTGCATCGTCCACCTGCGCGAGGAGGAAGGCGACCCGCTCACGATCCACACGTTCGCGCAGGCCCGCACGGCCCCTTCGAAGATCACGCGGCAGTTGCTCGGCACGGCGCCGAAGGGCCTCCGCGGCACGTGCGTGGAGCGGGCGGTGAACGGCCTCTCCAGCCAGGATCGCGTCGACGACGAACGGGCGTGGCTGAAGGCGCTCCTCGATCTCTCGGACGCTCAGATCGACGCGGCCAACCTCCACGCGACCTCCTTCGTCAGCGTGCCGCTCTGGAGCCGCGGCCGCAGCCTGGGCGCGCTCACGGCCGTGCTGGAGCACCCTCGCAAGCGGTTCGTGGACGCGGACCTCCTCTTGCTCGAAGAGATGGGTCGCCTCGCGGGCACGGCGATCGACAACGCCATGCTGTACGGCCTCGCGCAGCGCGCCGTCCGCATGCGGGAGGACATCCTCGCGGTCGTCTCGCACGATCTCCGGACGCCCATCTGGGCCATCACCCTCGCCGCGAATCTCCTCCTCTCGCCCGACGTCCACAAGAGCCCCGAGAAGGTGATCGAGCGCGCGAAGAAGATCGGCCGGAACGCCAAGCACATGAACCGGCTCGTGCAGGATCTGGTGGATTTCGTGCAGATCGACTCCGGGCGACTGTCCCTGTTCCGAGAGCGTCACTCGGCGAAGGACATCCTGCAGGAGGCGACCACGATGTTCGACGGGGCCGAGGGCGAGGTGACGCTGCGGGCCGAGGAGTGCGCTCCGGGCCTCATCGTGACGTGCGATCGCGATCGTATTCTACAAGCATTCTCCAACCTCATCGGCAACGCCGTCAAGCTGAGCGGCGCGGGGAAGGCCGTCCGCATCGGCGCCGCGTGGCGCGAAGGGATGATCTGCTTCCACGTCACCGACGAGGCCGGCGGGATCGAGGCGCAGCACATCGATCACCTCTTCGAGCCGTACTGGCGCGGTCCCGAGGCGACGTCGCGCGGCCTCGGCCTCGGCCTCCACATCACGAAGCGCCTCATCGAAGCGCACGGAGGCCGCCTGTGGGTGGAGACGACGGCGGGTGTCGGCAGCACGTTCCGGTTCACGTTGCCCGCGGGCGCGCAGCCGGAGGACGCCCTCTCGCCCCCTCCTCCGCCGAGCTGACGCCCCGCGTGACCCGGCCGGCTCAGCCGGGAGACGCCCGGACGTCCGCGGCGTACGGCGAGGCGATCGGAAAGCGCAGCGTGAAGCGGGCGCCGCGCGAGCTGTCGAGCTCCAGCGTGCCGCGGAGCTGCTTCGTGAGGCCTTGTACGAGGTGCAGTCCGAGGCCGCGCGCCGCGCGCCAGTCGAGGTCGCGGGGAAAGCCGACCCCGTCGTCGCCCACCTCCAGCACGACATTGCCCCGGTCCTCCAGATGGGCAGTCACCCACACCTCTCCGCCGCGGTCTCGAAAGGCGTGCTTGAGCGAGTTGGACAGGAGCTCGCTCACGACGAGGGCGCACGGGACGGCCTGATTCACGTCGAGCACGATCCCCGGCGCGCGGCTGTGCGCCCGGATGTTCTTCGGGTCGAACGCGGACAGGATGGCCGCGAGGAGCCTGTTCAGATACTCGTGAAAGTCGATGTGGGCCAGGCTGTTCGCCTGATAGAGCTGCTCGTGGATGAGGGCGATCGACTCGATGCGACTGCGGCTCTCGTCGAGGAGGTCCTTCACCTGCGGGTCGATCGCGCGCCGCCTCTGCAGGTAAAACAAGCTCGCGATGACCTGGAGGTTGTTCTTGACGCGGTGATGGACCTCCTTGAGCAAGACGTCTTTCTCGCGGAGCGCGCGGGCGGTCGCCTCTTCCAGCGCCTTCCGCGCGGAGATGTCGGTCCGCGCGGACAGGAGCACCTTCCCCATCTCCGGATGATCGAAGATGGAGGCGCTGACGGAGGACCAGAACACCGACCCGTCCTTGCGGAGGGCCTGAATCTCCCCGTGCCACGAGCCTCCTTTCTCCGCCGCGCGGCGGACGGTCGCGACGAGCGCGCCGCGGGCCTCCTCCGAGTACGGGACGAAGCTCGACACGTGCTTTCCGATCATCTCCCCGGGCCCGTAGCCGAGCATCTCCTCGATGCGGGCGTTCGCGAACGTGATTGTCTGGGTGTCGAGGCGCATCAGCGTGATGCCTTCGGCCAGGTTCGCGGCGACGGCGGCTTGAAAGCGCGACTCCTCGTAGAGACGGGCGTTGTCGATCGTGCCCGCGGCGCGGCGCGCCACCTCGTGGGCCAGCGACACGTCCGACGGGGCATAGTCCCGCGTCGAGGACAGACCGAGCACGCCCACGAGCTGACCGCGCGACATCATCGGGATCGCGAGGAGCGTGCGCATCCCGAGCGCTCGGTGGACGCGGAGGCGCTCCTCGTCTCCGGGGTGAACGGGGACGACATCCTCCAGGTGGAGCAGGACGGACGCGCGGCTCGCCGCGGCGCGCGCGAGGATCGAGCCCGTATGAATCTCCTGCAACCGCTGCATCCGCCGCGCGACGGCTTGCATCGATGGGTCTGCGCCCAGCACGACGACGCGCCCCAGCCGCCCGTCCGCGCGCGCCTCGATGATGCCGCAAATGCCCCCGAGCAGGTCCACCGCGAGGCGCGCGACGCGATGCTGCGTCTCCCCGTATTCGAGCGATGAGGAGGCGAGAACTTCGGAGATCTCCGCGAGCGCTCTCTGCTCCCTGGCGCGGGCGGCGTCCTCCAGCGCGAGCGCGACGCGATCTGCCACGCACTCGAGCAGCAACGTCCGCTCTTCCTCGAAACGCTCGCCGCTCGGGATCAGGACGGCGAGGAGCCCTTCATCCCGCCCGCCGACGCTCACCGGCACGCCGAGCAGCCGCTCCGCTGGCAACGCGAGCGCATGAGAGAGCGCCTCTCGAAGGTGCCCGTCCAGCGGAGCGGAGAAGGAGCGCAGGACATCCATCGAGGCGCCGCTCGACGCTTGCACGCGCGCGCGGCCGTCCGCGGAGAGCGTGAGGAGGACGCCGGCCTCCGCCGAGGTCAAGGAGACGGCCGCCTCCACCGCGATGCGCAGCGCGGCCTCCCGCCCCGGGGCGGCTGAGATGGCGCGGCTGACCGCTGCGAGCGAGCGGAAGCACTCGTGCCAGGATGCATGAAAGAGCGCGCGCTCCGATTGCCCCTGCCTGTCTTCCACGGCCGCGTCTCATACACCAATCGCATTGGTATTGCATGACAATCGTATACATCCCTATTCGAGCCGACCGCAGGCACGCGGAGCGCCCGACCCTGTTCGCGCACGTCACCGGCCCGCGGGTCGCGAAAACGCGAGCGCAGCGGGCGGCCCTTGAGTAGGGTGCGCGCCGATGCTCGCTCGGCCCACCACCAAGGACGAGCGCGCGGCGATGCTCTCGCACGTCACGCGCGAGGCCGAGGCGCGACCGGGCGTGTACCGCATGCTCTCCGAGGAGGGCACCGTCCTCTACGTCGGTAAATCCAGCCGCCTCCGCGTGAGGCTCCTGTCGTATTTCCGGGCGGGCCGGCGCGACAAGGCCTCTCGCATCCTCCGCGAGGCCCGCGCCATCGCGTGGACGTACGAGCCGAGCGAGTTCGCCGCGCTGCGCGAGGAGCTGCGCCTCATCAAGCTCTATCGCCCGCGCCTCAACGTGATGAGCAAGCGCGACGCCGAGCACTACGCCTTCCTCCGCGTGACGCCGGGCCCGGCGCCGAGGCTCGAAGTGGCGCGCCGCGACGCCGCCGGAGAGGGCCAGTATTACGGCCCCTTCATCGGCCCCTCGCTCGTGGCCGACGCGGCGAAGGAGCTCAGCGACGCGCTCGGCCTGCGCGACTGTTCGGATCTGGTGACGCTCCACTTTCGCCGGGGAAATCAGCCGATCCCGGAGAAGCTGCGCGCGCCCGACTGCATCCGTCACGACGTCGGGAAATGCCTCGGACCGTGCGTGGCCGCCTGCGATCGTGCCGAGTACACGGCGGCGGTGGACCTGGCGACAGCCTTCCTCGAAGGCCGGAGCGCCCTGCCGATCGAGCGGTTTCGTCGCGAGATGGAGGCCGCGAAAGAGCGCCTCGCGTACGAGCGAGCGGCCTTGTTCCGCGACCGGATGCTCCGCCTGGAGCAGCTCCGCGCGCAGTTCACGAAGATCCGCTTCGCGCTGGAGTCCCTGTCGTTCGTGTACCCGGTGCCGGGCCACGGGGGGGACGACCGCGTGTACCTCGTCCGTCGCGGCACGGTGCGCGCGGAGATGCCGGAGCCGCGCACGACGGAGGCGCGCCTCGCGCTGCAGCGGGAGATCGATCGCGTCTACTCCCCGCGGGAGGCGCCGGGCGGCGCGGTCCGCACGCACGAGGTCGAGGAGATTCTGCTGCTCTCGTCGTGGTTCAAGTCGCGGCCCGCGGAGCTTGCGCGAGCGTGGCGACCGGACCTATCGTAGGCGCCCCGATCGCGGCCGTGAAACCGCGCAAACCCCGTGGAGATCCCTTCAATGAGCCTGCTTCATCGACTCCTCCTCTGCGGCGCGGCCGCGGCCTTCGCGCTCTCGACGAGCGGATGTCAGACGACGGTCATCGGCTGTGAGAGCAGCAACGGCGGAGCCGACATCCCGGACCCGTCCTTCGAAGAGACGCCGACGGCGTGGCAGCTCGCCCCCCACTCGACGATCGACGCGGAGGAGTCCGTGTGCAACGGCTCCCACGCGCTCAAGATCGAGCTCGACTCCGGCCTCGGCCCGGCGGAGACGACGAAATCGGCGGCGCTCACGGGCATCCAGGCAGGCAAGCAGTACGAGATCGCGTGGCAGTACCGCTTCGAGAACTGCAACAAGGCCGAGCTGCTGCTGACGATGGGCAATTACACGAAGACCATCCATTTCGAGGGGACGGACGGCGCGTGGAAGAAGACGAGCCTCCTCGTGACCTGGGGCACGGACCCCGCGATCATCGAGCTCCGGCCGATGCGAGAGGGCTCCGAGACCGACTTCCAGGGCGGCCCCTTCGACAACAACCTCATGTGGATCGACGATTTCACGATCACCGCGACGAACTGACGCTCTCGTGATGCGGTGCCGCGCCGTCCGGGGGGCCTCGTTCGCGGCGCTCGCGCTCCTCGTCCCGCTCTGGGGTCCGCTCGTCGGCCGCGCGCTCGCCGGGGAGCGACTCCAGCTCTCGTGGACGGGTCCGGCGGAGTGTCCATCGGAGTCCGAGGTGCGCGCGGAGGTCGACCGCGTGCTCGGCAGCTCGCGCGTCGTGCCCGCGAAGCCGGTCGAGGTGAAGGCCTCGGTGACGAGGGACGAACAGGGCACGTACCGGGCGCACCTCGTGTTCGGAGGCGGCGCGGCGGGCGGGAAAGACCTGCACGGCGCCTCGTGCAAGGCCGTCGGGGACGCGGCGGCGCTGGTGATCGCGCTCGCGATCGATCCCGAGGTGGTCCCGCCGGCTCCATCGCCTCCCCCCGCGGCGAGCACCGGAGTCGCGAACACCCCACCTCCGGACAGCGGATCTCCGAGCGGCCCGGCGCCCGGCGGGGGACCACCGGACAGCCAGGGAGCACCGGACAGCGGGTTACCACCGAACAGCGGGGGACCACCGGACATCCCACCCTCGAACAGGGGAATTTTCAACAACGTGGCTCCGGTCGGATCCACCCCGCCGGGGCTGCCATTCGTCGCGCCTCCTCCGCGCGCCGGGGCGCCCCGACTCGGCTCTTCGTGGGCGCCTGTCGCGCTCGTGATCGGCGCGTGGGCGGGCGGGGACGTGGGGACGCTGCCCGGCGTGACAGCCGCGCTCGGAGGCACCCTGGGCGTCGCGGCCGGCAAGCAGCGATTCGAGATCGGCTTCGTTTACCGCTTCCCCGGGCGCGCACAGCTCGCCTCGAAGCCGGGCGCCGGCGGGGACGTCTCGCTCGTCGCGGGCTCGCTGACCGCCTGTCGTACCCTGTTGTCCGGCCGGCTCGCGCTGGCCCCGTGCGCGGGCGTCGAGATCGGCGACATGGCCGGAACCGGCGTCGGCGTGACGACCCCGACCACGGCCCACCAACCCTGGTTCGCGGGCGCCCTCGGAGGCCGAGCATGGCTCTCGCTGGCCCCCCGAATCGCCTTGTTCGCCGGCCTCGACGCCGCGATCCCCTTCCTTCGGCCCCGCTTCGTGATCGAAGGCCTCGGCCTGGTCCACACGCCGTCCCCCGTGAGCGGCCGCGGATCGCTGGGGCTCGAAGCCCGCTTTTGACCGCTTCGGCTCGATTTCTCGGGGCCCTTCTTTTTCTTCACGGAACCGGCGCGGACCGGCCACCATGCGCGCGGTGCCCCCGTCCCTCGAAGCCGCCATCGACCGTCCCGGTGCCGGGATGGGCGCGTCCGTCGCCGCGGATCGGCTCGATTTCGAGGATGTTTACGACGACTGCTTCGACTTCGTGTGGCGCAACGCCCGCCGGCTCGGCGTGCCGGACGCGCAGATCGACGACGCCGTGCAGGAGGTGTTCCTCGTCGTGCACCGGCGGCTCCGCGAATTCGAGGGGCGCTCTTCGGTCAAGACGTGGGTGTTCGGCATCCTCGCGAAGGTGGCCTCGGATCATCGTCGCTCGGTCCGCCGCAAGAGCCCGCACGCGCGCAGTCTCGGCGGAGCGGTCGACGCCGACACCGTGCCCGACTCGACGCGGAGCCCCGAGAGGCATCTGGCGAAGAACGAAGGCGCGCGCCTCCTCCACAAGCTCCTGGACGAGCTCGACGACGACAAGCGCGCCGTCTTCGTCCTGGCCGAGCTGGAGCAGATGACGGCCCCGGAGATCGCGGAGGCGCTCGGTCAGAACGTGAACACCGTCTATGCCCGACTCCGCGCGGCGAGGTCCGAGTTCAATGAATTTGCCCTGCGGGAGCGGGCTCGCGACACATGGAGGCTAGGATGAGCGATCTCGGCCCGGAAGCTCGATCCATCCTCCTCGCCGGCAAGGACGGCGACGCGCCGACTGCGCATGACCGCGCGCGGGTCCGAAAGAGGCTCTCGCGCGCGATCGCCGCCGGGAGCGCTCTCGGCGCCGCTTCGGCCGCGTCCGTCGCGGAGGGGACCGCCGCCGCGTCCGCGAAGACCGCCGCTCTGCTGACGCTGGCCAAGATCGGCGGAGGCCTGGTGTTCGTGGCGTCGCTCGGCGCCGGCCTCTGGATTTCGCGGCCGCAGCACCCGGCGCCTCCCCCCGAGAGCGCGCCCGCCTCCGTCGTCGCGCCCGCGCAAACTGCCACTCTCGAAGCGCCTCCGACCGCGACGGCGAGCGCCCCTCCCCCGGCCGAGACGGCACCCCCGCCCGCAGAGGCGCACACGTCCGCGACGGACTCCCCGGCGGCGTCGGCGCCCCGTCCGCAGGCCACCGCGAAGAGCGCGGCCTCGTCGGAGGCCCCGTCGGACTCGCTCGAAGAGGAGACGCGCCGCCTCCGCGAGGCCCACGGAGCCATGCAGTCCGGCGATCCCGAGAAGGCCCTCTCTCTGCTCGAACAACAGTCCTCCACGTTCGCGAAGGGTCAGCTCGCGGACGAGCGCGCGGTCGCGAGCTTCCTCGCCCTGTGCAAGCTCGGCCGCGAAGAAGAGGCCCGCGCGAAGGCGGCCGAGCTCCTCCGCACGTCGCCGAATTCGCCCCTCGCGGACCGCGTGCGCGGCGGCTGCCCGGCTCGCTGACGAAAAAGAGAACCCCCCGGACGATTTCTTCACGGACCCCGGCGGCTCCGGCCAATCACGCAGCGAGACAGCGACGCGCCCCTCTCGCGGCGTCGCGAACAGACTTCCTCTTTCGACTGCCCCTCACGGAGCCGCCATCATGAGCACTTTCCGCGCGTCCTTCTTCCGTTCTCTGGCCCTCGTCCTCGGCCTCGCCCCGTCGACCATCCTCGTCGCGTGCAACCTGGGCGACGTGCCGATCGGCAGCGACAACCAGCACATCGCGTGCGCCGACAGCTCGGACTGCCCCGCGCAGCAGGTCTGTCAAGACCAGGTGTGCAGCGTCTGCCAGCCCGCGGGCGAGGTGTGCGACGGCCTCGACAACGACTGCGACGGGGCCGTGGACAACGACGCGACCTGCGCGAACGGCGGCCAGTGCGTGAACGGCCAGTGCGTGGTCGGACAGGCCTGCATGAGCAACGCCGACTGTCCCCCCGACGCCGGCTGCGTGAACGGCCAGTGCGTGCCCGGCGGCCCGCCCGAATGCATGGTGAACGCCGATTGTTCGGCCGGCGAAATCTGCCAGAACAACACGTGCATCCCGTGCAACGACCCGGCCAATTGCGGCTGCGCCATGACCCCCGAGGTGTGCGACGGCCTCGACAACGACTGCGACGGCGTCATCGACGACAACGCGACCTGCGGCGCCGGCCTGACGTGCGTGATGGGCGCGTGCGTCGTGGTGGATCCGGCGCAGTGCGGCTCCAACATGGACTGCGCCGCGGGGTTCGTCTGCACGAACGGTCAATGCGTGCAATGCAATGATCCGGCGAACTGCGGCTGCTCGATGAACCCCGAGGTGTGCGACGGCCTCGACAACGACTGCGACGGCGTCATCGACGACGGCGCGACCTGCGGCGCCGGGCAACAGTGCGTGATGGGCATCTGCCTCGTCGTGGATCCGGTGCCGTGCATGTCCAACATGGACTGTCCGGTCGGGGAAGTGTGCCAGAACAGCGTGTGCATCCTGGCCAATTGCGACCCGTCCGGAGAGGTGTGCGACGGCCTCGACAACGACTGCGACGGCGTCATCGACGACGGCGCGACCTGCCCGAACGGCCTCGCCTGCGTGGCCGGCGGCTGCGTCGCGGTCGATCCCGTCCCGTGCATGAGCAACGCGGACTGCGGCCCCGGCCTCGTGTGCCAGAACGGCATCTGCCAGCCGTGATCTCCGGCTCCAGATAACGATTGGATTGGGGGGAGCGCCCGGGTCCTCGTCGTGAGGGCCCGGGCGTTCGTTTCAGGAGGGTGTCAGTTCGAGAGGCCGTGTCCGCGGCGACGACGGGACACGAGGAGGCCAGTCGCGAGGAGCCCCAGGAGCGCCATCGGCGAGCCGCTGTCTCCGCCCGTCGTCCGGCAGCCGCAGCCGCCCGCGTCCTTGGAGCCGCCCTCTCCGCCCGTCGCGCCGGTCTCGCCGCCGCTTCCGCCGGGCGCGCCGCCGGTGCCGCCGGTCATCCCGCCGACTCCGCCCGTCCCGCCGCCGCCTGCGCCGCCGCCGCCCGCGCCGCCGCCGCCGGTGTTCGTCTCCTTGTGGCACGTCGGATCGCAGCCGTCGCCGGTCTCGCCGTTGCCGTCGTCGCACTCCTCGACGCCGACGTGGACGAAGCCGTCGCCGCAGCTCGGCAGATTGCAGCTGTTCAGACAATCGTCCAGGTTGGACAGATTGCCGTCGTCGCACGCCTCGTTGGCCTGCTTCACGCCGTCGCCGCACGTCGCCGAGAGGCAGCTGTTCGGGCAGAGATCGTCGTTGATCTGGTTGCCGTCGTCGCACTGCTCCGCGCCCGCCTGCACGAAGCCGTCGCCGCACGTCGCGAGCTTGCAGCCGGCCACGCAATCATCGGTGTTGGACGAGTTGCCGTCGTCGCACTCCTCCGCGCCGTCGTGCACGTAGCCGTCGCCGCAGGCCGCCGGCTCGCAGAGATCGGTGCAATCGTCGGTGTTGTCCGCGTTTCCGTCGTCGCACTGCTCCACGTCCTTCTGGACGAAGCCGTCCCCGCAGCTCGGCAGCAGGCATGTATTCAGGCATCCATCCGTCTGGTCGAGGTTGCCGTCGTCGCACTCCTCGTTCGCCTGCTTCACGCCGTCGCCGCACCCGGGGAGCTTGCAGTCGTTGCGGCACGCGTCGTTGTCGTTCTGGTTGCCGTCGTCGCAGGCCTCGACGTTGGCCTGCACGTACCCGTCGCCACACTTGGCGGCCTTGCACGCGGCCACGCAAGCGTCGGTGTTGGACTGATTGCCGTCGTCGCAGTCCTCCGCGCCCGAGTACACCACGCCGTCGCCGCACGTCGCGTTGAGGCACGAATTCAAGCAGGCGTCGCCGTTCACGAGGTTCCCGTCGTCGCACTGCTCCACGCCCGCCTGCACGACGCCGTCACCGCACTTGGCCGACTGGCACGTATTGAGGCAAGCGTCCGAGTTGTTCATGTTGCCGTCGTCGCACTGCTCGACGCCCATCTGCACGACGCTGTCACCGCATTTCGCCGACTGACACGTATTGAGGCAAGCATCGGTGTTGACCATGTTGCCGTCGTCGCACTGCTCCACGCCCGCCTGCACGACGCTGTCGCCGCATTTGGCCGTCTGGCAGGTGTTGAGGCAAGCGTCGGTGTTGATCGGATTGCCGTCGTCACAGGCCTCGACGCCCATCTGCACCACGCCGTCCCCGCAGGTCGCCGCCTGGCAGGTGTTGAGGCAAGCATCGGTGTTGATCTGATTGCCGTCGTCGCAGGCCTCGACGCCCGCGCGGATCACGCCGTCGCCGCAGGCCGCGTTGACGCAGGTGTTGAGGCAAGCGTCGGTGTTCACCATGTTGCCGTCGTCGCACTGCTCGACGCCCGCGCGCACCACGCCGTCACCGCAGGCCGCGTTGACGCAGGTGTTGAGGCAAGCGTCGGTGTTCACCATGTTGCCGTCGTCGCACTGCTCCACGCCCGCGCGGATCACGCCGTCACCGCAGGCCGCGTTGACACAGGTGTTGAGGCAAGCGTCGGTGTTGACCATGTTGCCGTCGTCGCACTGCTCGGGGCCGTTCACCGTGCCGTCGCCGCAGCGCGGGCCGAGGCCGGAGCAGTCCGCCTTGCAGTGGCCGTAGGTGCCATTCTGCGCGCCCTCGTCGCAGATCTCGCCGGCGTTCTGGATGCCGTCGCCGCAGAAGGAGGCGGGCGCCATCTCGTACGCGCCCATGTCGTATTCCGCCGCGTTGATGCCGTCGCCGTTGATGGGGCGGAGCGTGCCTTCGGCGTCGTGGTTGGGCGCGCCGTTCGCGGTGCCGGCGTCCACGCACACGCTGCCATTCTGGAGCTTCAGGTTGCTCGGCGCCGCCACGTAGAGCGGGTTCGCGCTGATGCAGCCGGTGCCCGCGGACGTGCCCGAGTAGTTCGTCGGGTTGCCCCACACATCGGAGTACGTGGTCGTCACGTTGACCGTGCCGAACCCGGTGTTCCGGTACACGCCGCGCGTCGCGTTCTGCGTGACGATGCAGTTCACGAGGTTCGCCGTCGCGCTGTAAACGCCGCTGCCCGAATAGACCTCGATGCCGTCCGACCCGTTCGCGTGAAGGGTGCAGTTCGTGAGGTTCGCGACGATGTTGCCGGTGCTCGCGCTCACGTACACGCCGTCCGACGTCCCCGACGCGGCGACCGCGTTGACGAGGCTCGGAGAGGCCTTCCCGGTGATGTAGAAGCCCGTCGACGCGCCGCTCACCGTCACGCTGTCGAACGTCGGCGTCCCGTCCGTCGCATACACGCCGTACACGGTGGTGGAGATGGCAATGTAAGCGATGGTGTTGGCGCTCGTGGCCTGGTAGCTGATGCCGTTCACCGTCTCGTTGATGATCGCGTTCGTGAGGGAGCTCTGCGCGGCGTTCGCGAGGAAGGAGACGCCGTACCACGCGCTCGCGCCGGCCCCTGCGCCGGTGAAGGTGATCGGCTGTGCCTTGGTGCCGTTCGCCACGAGCTTGCCGCCCGCGACGTTCAGCTCGGAGCGCGACGTGTCGTTGTACGCGGCCATGATATCGGCGCTCGCGAAGCTCAGCGTCACGCCCGGATCGATGGTGAGCGTCGCCCCGGTGCCGACCGTGAGATCGCCGCCCACCGTGTACGGAGAGCCCCCGAGAGACAGCGTCGTGTTCGTCCACAAGGTGCCGTAGAGGCCCGGCGTCGCGTCGTTCACGTACGGCAGAGGCCCGATGTCTTGCCCGGTGTCCCCCGCGAAGCGAGAGGGCGAGTTGGACGTCAGCCGAAGGTTGGAGTTGCTCACGTAGAGCGGGTTCGCCGAGAAGGTGCCCGTGCCGCCGGACGTGCCCGAGTAGTTCGTCGGATTGCCCCAGACGTTGGAGTACGTGGTCGTCACGTTGACCGTGCCGAACCCGGTGTTCCGGTAGACTCCGCGCGTCGCGTTCTGCGTGAAGTTGGAGTTCTTGATGGTCGCGGTGGAGCTGTAAACGCCGCTGCCGGAATAGACCTCGATGCCGTCCGACCCGTTCTGGTGCGAAGAACAGCCGTCCACGGTCAAGACGATGTTGCCGGTGCTCGCCGACACGTAGATGCCGTCCGACGTGTTGCCGCGCGACTGGCACTTGGACAGGGTGCCTCCGCCCTTGTTCGTGTAATAGAACCCGACCGACCCGTTGGAGGCCGAGCAGTTGTTGAGCACGGGCGTCCCGTCGGTGATGTAGAAGCCGTTCGTCGTCGTGGAGACGTCGATTCGATCATAGGTGTTGGCGCCGACGGCCTGGTTCCAGACGCCGTTCACCGTCTCGTTGATCACGATGTTGGTGAACGAGGACCCGGTCGCCGCCGGCAAGAACGTGACGCCGTACCACGCGCCCGCGCCGGCCCCCGCGCCCGTGAGCGTGATCGGCTGAGCGGCTGTCCCGTTCGCGATGAGCACGCCCGCGACGTTCAGCTCGGAGCGCGACGTGTCGTTGTACGCGGCCATGATATCGGTGCTCGCGAAGCTCAACGTCACGCCCGGATCGATGGTGAGCGTCGCCCCGGTGCCGACCGTGAGATCGCCGCCGACCGTGTACGGGGAGCCCCCGAGAGACAGCGTCGTGTTCGTCCACAAGGTGCCATAGAGGCCCGGAGTCGCGTCGCTCACGTACGGCAGAGGCCCGATGTCGAGGCTGTTGTCGCCGGCGAAGCGAGAGGGCGAGTTGGACGTCAGCCGAAGGTTGGTGTTGTTCACGTAGAGCGGATTCGCCGAGAAGGTGCCGGTGCCGCCGGACGTGCCCGAGTAGTTCGTCGGGTTGCCCCAGACGTTGGAGTACGTCGTCGTCACGTTGACCGTGCCGAACCCGGTGTTCCGGTAGACTCCGCGCGTCGCGTTCTGCGTGGAGTTGGTGTTCTTGATGTTCGCGGTGGAGCTGTAAACGCCGCTGCCGGAATAGACCTCGATGCCGTCCGACCCGTTCTGGTGGAGCGAGCAGTTCGTCACGTTGAGCACGATGTTCCCGGTGCTCGCGGACACGTAGATTCCGTCCGAGGAGTTGCCGCGGGCGACGCAGTTGGAGAGCGTGCCGCCGCCCTTGTTGGCGAAATAGAAGCCCACGCTGGAGTTGCTCTCGGAGAGCCCGTCGAGCGTCGGCGTGCCGTCGAGGATGTACGCGCCGTTCGTGCACGTGTCGATCGTCGTGGAAGACGTGGTGAGCACGCTGCCCGGAGCGTTGGAGTAAATCCCGTTCACGGCGTGCTGGATCTGCGCGCCGGTGATGCTCGCGCTAAGCGCGGCCGCGTCGATCTCGATGCCGTACCACGTGTTGGCCGCGGAGCCGTTCTGCGCCTTGAATTGCGCGGGCATCGCGGCGGTGCCGGAGACGGTGAGCGTGCCCTTGACGATGACCTCGACGCGCGACGTGTCGAGGCCGCTGGCCTGTCCGTCGGTGCTCGCGAACTGCACGATCGTCCCGGCCTGGATCGTGAGGAACGCGCCGGCGGGGACCGTGATATCGCCGGAGACGATGTAGGGATTCCCCGCGGGAGTCCATGTTTGATTGATGATGTTCCCCCCCGCGATGTTCGTCGCGCGGGCCACGCGCGGCGCGAGGAGGAGCACGAAGGCCGCTGCGATGACTGGCAGCAGGCGCCCGAGCCGATGAGCGAATCGCGAAAGCATGGGCCGCCCTTCGTACGCCTGCGCCCGCGCATCAAGGGCCAATCGCGACGCCGCACTTTCCCCGCGGCCTCTCGGGTGGCAACATGGGCCCTTCGGCGGCGCGAGGTCGCGGCGCCGGCTCGGAGGTCTTCGATGAAATGGACCCATGTCGTGGGTGTGGGCGGCGCGCTCTCGTTGCTCTTTTCGGGGGCGCGCCCGGCGTCCGCGTGCGGCGGCTGTTTCGCCGCGCAGAACGAGAACACGCAGGTCACGGGTCACCGCATGATCCTCTCGGCCGGCATGGACCACACGACGCTGTGGGACCAGATCCGGTACGACGGCGCGCCCGAGAGCTTCGCGTGGGTGCTCCCGATCCACGGCACGGTGGAGGTCGGCCTCTCGTCGGACGCGCTGTTTCAGGTGATGGATCAGGGCACCGCCGTGAGGATCGGCTCCCCTCCCCTGTGCGACAGCACGTGCGGCACGCCCCAGAGCTACACCACGTATCCTGGAAACGGCGCCGGCGAATTCGACGCGGACTCCGGCGGCGGCGTCACGGTGCTGAAGCAGGAGGTCGTGGGCCCGTACGAGACGGTGCAGCTCTCGGCGGCGGATCCCGCGGCGCTGACGGATTGGCTCGTTTCGCACGGGTACAACATCCCCGCGGACATCCAGCCCGTGATTGACCAGTACGTGGCCGAGCAGATGGATTTCCTGGCGCTCAAGCTGGTACCCGGAGAGGGCGTGACGTCGATGCGCCCGGTCCGCATCACGACCCCCGGCGCGGGCCTCGGTTTGCCGCTCCGGATGGTGGCGGCGGGCACGGGCGAGATCACCTCGATTCGCCTGTACGTCCTCGGAGCGGGCCGCATGGAGCCGGCCAATTTCCCGTCGTTCACGATCCAGCCCGAGGAGCTGTGGTGGGATTGGGACACGCAGTCGAGCAACTACGCCTCTCTGCGACAGTCCCACTTCGAGGCGACGAACCACGAAGGCTGGCTCACCGACTACGCCGGATCGTGGCCGGGTTGGCTCTTCATGAGCGAGCTCTCGTACGGAGAGGGCCTCGCGTCGTACGCGGACGCGGACGGCACGCATGCGATGGAGAACTTGCAGGCGGACATCGATCTTCTACAGGGGCAGTTTCAGGACGGCCCGCTGTGGATGACGGCGATGTCGGCGGATCTGTCGCGCGCGGCGCTCGGAAAAGACCTGTTGATCAACGCGTCGCTGGAGCAGTCGCAGGTCCCCAACTACCTGTTCGTGGCCCCGGACCAGACGACGGGCGTGCGGCCGGAGCCTGCGTCCCCGTGCCCGCCGGACCCGTGCGCCCCCGGGAGCGGCGCGATCCCCATCGTCGGCGGCCCGGTGCCGGGCGTCCCGTTCTACCCGCCGGGCGAAGGCCCCTCCGGAGCGAATGGCTCCCAAGGAGGCCTGAAGTGCGGCGTGAACAGCGGAGCAGAAGGCCAATCCGCGCCGCTGTGGCTCCTCGGCGCGCTCGGCATCACCGCCTGGGCCCGGAGAAGGCGGCATTCGAAACAGACCGTATCCTGATTTTTCTTTCATGGGGTGATGGGGTCGCAGGCGGCGGGGAGGCCGCCTTCGCAGGCGCGGCGTAACAAGGACTCTCCTTGGGGGATGTCGCGGGGCACGCCGGCGCCGCGGATCAAGGCTCTTCCGAGGCCCGCGCAGCCTCGGAGGACGCCCGCGGAACAGGCACGTTCGAAGAGGCGCGCGGCCTGGATCTGGTCTTTCTGGCCGCCGCGGCCTTCGGTGAGGGCCTCGGCCGTCACGGCGCAGAAGGACGGGGCGCCCTCGCTGCACGCGCGCATGTACAGCGAACGGGCGCGCGAGGCGTCCTCGGGGACGCCGCGGCCCTGCTCCGCGAGCGCGCCCAGATGGCCGCACGCCTCCGGCACCTCCGAGCGACAGGCACGATCGAAGAGCGCCGCCGCGGCCGCCGGATCCGCCGCTCCGCCGCGGCCCTCCACGAACATCGTCCCGAGCGCGTCGCAGCCGCGGGCCCGTCCGAGATCGCAGGTTCGCTGGTGCGCGTCCCGCGCGCGCCCCTGGTCGTCCGCCGTGCGATCCGCCGCGCCGAGCAGCCGGCCGAGCGCCTCGCATCCCGCGGAGCTGTCCGCGTCACAGGCCCTCTCGAACAAGGCCAGTGCGCGCGCGGGGTCCTTCTCCGCGCCGGCGCCGCGCTCGGCCATTCCGCCGAGGATGGCGCAGCTATCCCCGCTGCCGCGATCGCATTGGCGCGCGCAATCGATCGCGTCGCCCTCCGCGCACACGTGCGCGCCGCGCCGCAGAAACCACAGGAGCGCGACGCTCAGAACGCCCGTCGCGAGGAGCACGCCCGCGCTGAGCGCCAGCGTGCGGTGCCTCCGCCCCCACGCCTCCAGCCGCGAAAACAAGGGCGGCGCGTGCGCCTCCACCGGGCGGCCTTCCTGGAATGCGGTCAGATCACGGATCAGCGCCGCCGCGTCCGGATAGCGGTGCGCGCGGTCCTTCTGCGTCGCCATCGCCAGGATCGCCGACAGCTCGCGCGGGACCTTCGGGTTCAGTGCGTGCGCGGGCGGCGGCGTGCGAAAGCGCACCTGCTCCGTCAGCTCGTCCTCGTTCGACGGCGACAGGAACGGACGGCCCGTGAGGATCTCGTAGAAGGCGGCGCCGAGAGAGTAGATGTCGGCGCGCGCGTCCAGGTCGAGCAGGTGCCTCTCCACGCGCTCCGGCGGCGCGAGGCGCAGCGCCGCGATCCGCGACTCCACCTCCTCCGCCGCGGCCGTGTCCGCGTCGAGCAGCGCCGTGAAGTCGGGCTCCATCACGACGAGCCGCTTCGAAGGCGTGACGATGAGCCGCTCCGGGCGCAGGTCGCGGTGCAACACGCCGGACGCGTGCAGCGCCTCCACGGCGCGCGCGGCCTCCAGGAAATACGCGGCCACGATCTTCACGCGCTCCTCGGCGGACGCGAACGTCCTCTCCGAGAGCGGCGCGCCCTCGATCGGCGCGGTCACGAAATACGGCTTTCCGGAGGACTCCCCCGCTTCGCGCACGCGCACCACGCCGGGGTGATCGCAGCGCGAGAACGCGCGCACCTCGCTCAGGAAGCGCGCGCGCGTCACCGGCGAGAGCGACGCGCGCCACGTCACACGCCGCGCGGACGAATCGTCCACGGGCGCGTCCTCGACGCGTGAGCTCTCCGACCGCGCGGAATCCATCGCTACGACCACGGCGCCTTCGCCGCGCGCAGCGTAGCGAATTCACGCCTGGCCGGCGGGCCTTTCGCGGAGGAGGAACTCGGCCTCTTCGCGCTCCACCTCGCGCAGCACCTTCACCATGCGCACCACGTCGTGCAGCAGCACCACCGGCACGCCCGCGTTGCGGCGACGCAGGAGCTCCGCCGACAGCTCGCGCTCACCGGCGCGCGCCAGCGTGCGCGAGAGCTGCGCGATCGGCGCGGCGCCCAGCACCAGGGACGGGTGATCCTCGGCCGAAGAGTGCGCCATCCGCTCCGGGACGAGCGCGGCCGCCATCTCCCACGCGGGGAGATCGCCTTCGTCTTCGAGATCGAGGATGAACAGGGCGAGCGGACCTTCCAGCTCCTTCTCGCGCGCTCGCGAAAGCTCTGCGCGGAGGGCCGTCGTGACGGGGACTCTCATGGCTCTTCCCCTCCTCGCGGAGGGCCTCTTCGGTCGCCCGGCGGGATGGAGTCGGTCCACCGAGGGAGGATCGAGCTGCCGGTCACGTCGGCTTCTACCCCTCTGAGATCGGCCCACCGAGCGAGCGCTTTAGCGACGTCGTGGAGGCTCGGCGCGCCTTTCGCTCCGACCGGCGCGAGGCCCTCGGCGAGGATGCGCCACAGCGCCGCGTCGCGCTCCGAGAGGCCCGACCGCGGCACGCTCGCGGGCGGCTCCACCGATCGGCGCTTGCCCGTGTCGAACGGCGGGCGGCCCATGATCGCGTGGAACACGAGCGCCGAGAACGCGCGCACGTCGAGCGCGGGATCGCCCTTCGGAGAAGGCTCCGCCGGGGCCGGGTGCGACGGCTCGTTCGAGCACGGCGGCAGCGTCTCCGGGCGGGTGCGGCGCGCCGAGCCGAAGTCGATCAGCACCGGGAGGATGCGATCGCCCGAGAGCGGCGCCAGGAGCACGTGCTCCGCGCGCACGTCGCCGTGCACCACGCCGCGGTCGTGCGCGAGGATCAGCGCGTTCGCGATCGGCACGAGGAGACGGATCGCGTCCTGCGGCGGAAAGCCCGCGCCGCGGTCCTCGATCGCGCGGGCCATCGTGGGGCCGCCGTGCCATTCGAGCGTGAGGAACGGACGGCCGTCCGCGGTCTGACCGTGCGCGCGCAGCCGGACGATCGAGCGGTGCGTGAGCGACGCGAGGGCGCGGGCCTCGGCGGCGAAGCGCGCGGTCGTCTCGACGTTGCGGGAGCGCGCGAGCTTCACGGCGACCTTCTGGCCCTCCTCGTCCGTGGCGCGCCAGAGATCGGCCCACTCGCCCTCGTGCACGAGCTGCCCGACGCCGTACCCCTCCGGGAGCCGCGCGGCCAGCATCGCCGCGGGCGACAGCGGTCCGCCGCGAACCGCCGGCCCGGCGGCGAGGACGGGCGCGGGCTCCGCGGGCGGGGGCGCAGGAGGCGCGCTCGGCATCACCGCGCCGAAGCCCTCGGGCAGCGTGGCCCGACGCGACGGGTCCGGGTGGGATACGCCCTGTGTATTTGGGAGATCGGTGGGGTGGATCTCCCGGGCGATGGCGTCGATCTTCGCTCGCGGGAGACGGACAGTGGGCGCCTCACGGTGGCTCATGGCAAAAGGCAACAGCAAGCGCGGGGCCAGCCCCGTTCCTCGCGATCCAGCGCACTTGGGCGCGCGCGAGTGAGGTCCACGCCCCTCAATTGCGACCTCGAACGAGCAGCGATGATCTCAGGATCGCTGTTCGGAGAGGCGCCTACGCACCTTTGCGAGCACCGCGACGTCGGCCGGCGGGAAGGTCTCGTCTTTGAGATCCGCGGGGCCGGCCCATTGCAGATCCGCGACGTCGAGCGGCCGCGGCTCCGGCGAATCCTGCGCGAGCGCCGCCTCGTAGAAGAGAAGCAGCACGGATTTCTCCGGATAGCGGTGGAACGTGACGTCGAGGATGTCGCCCACGATCACCTCGACGCCGAGCTCCTCGCGCAGCTCGCGGACGACGGCGTCGCGCGGGTCCTCGTCGTGCTCCGCCTTGCCGCCGGGCAGCTCCCACGCGCCGGCCAGGTGCGAGCCCTGCTTGCGCTGCGTGAGGAGCACGCGACCGTCGCGGATCACGGCGGCGGCGGCGACGAGGATCTGCTTGCGCACAGGGGTCTTCGGGGTGCTCGGCGTGTCGCTCATCGAAGTTGCGGGCTCCTCATCGCCCGAGGAGCCACCAGCCGGCGGCGCTCAGGAGCAGCACGCCGAGCGCGAGGAGGACCACGGCGGCGTCGGTCACGCCCCAGCCTGTGCCGGGGCCTTTCGGCTTCGTGAGGGCGCGCGGCGCGCCCGCGACGGGCGGAGGCGGCGTCTCGGGGAAGTCGTCCGCGATCGCGGGGGTCGGCGTCGGCGTGGCGGTCTCTTCGGCGAGGGGCGGCGGCTCCGTGCTCTCGGGCTCGTCCAGCGCGGCGCGCTCGTCCGGGGCCATCGGCTCGTCCGGACCGCGCTCGATCTCCGCGAGCGCCTCCGCGGCCGGGTGCGCGAGCACGAGCACGTTGCGGCCGACCTCGAGCGCCTGGCCCGGGCGCCACACCGTCTCGTTCGCGGAGAGCGGCTGCCCCTCCAGCGCGGCGCCGGCCTTCGATCCGAGGTCCTGCACGACGACGCGATCGCCCTTCGGCGTGACGCCCACGTGGCGGCGCGAGGCGTCCGGATCGTCGAGCACGAGGTGCGCCTCGTTCGCGCGGCCGATCACGTGCAGGCGGCCCACCTCCGCGAGCGCGATCGATTTCCCCGCGTCCGGCCCGTGCGCGACGAGCACGCGCGGCTCCGCGGACTCACCGCGCGCGGCGAGCGACTCCGAGATGAGCGCGAGCGCCATCGCGCGGGCGGCCGCGGGCGTCGCGATCGGCGCGAGCGGCGGGCCCACGGCGATCTCCAGCCATACGCGGCCGACGCGCACGCGGTCCCCGGTCTTGAGGACGCGCGGCGAGTGAGGCGAGAGCTGCACCTTGCCGAAGAGCGTGCCGTTCTTCGAGCCCTCGTCGACGAGGATGTACTCGGCCCCGCGCGCTCGGATCGACGCGTGGCGCGGGCTCACGGTCGGGTCCGGGATGCGCACCTCCGAGCCCTCGGTGCGGCCGATCACGATGCGCGGCGCGTCCAGCGACAGGCGCAGCGCGCCGCCGTTCTTCTTGGTCGCAGAGAGCACCGTGACGGTGATGGCCATTCAGGGACTGCCCGGACCATGGCACGCCGGAGCGCCGCGCGACAAGAAACAGGGATTTCGAGGGAGAAACGACGAGGAGGAAGGGGGACGGGACGCGGCGGGACCGAGGACTATCCGTTCGCGGAGCGGCGGAGCTTCTCGGTGAGCGCGTTGAGGCGCTGGAGCGACTGCGCCTGCGAGCGCGCCGAATCTTCGATCTTCTTGGCGATCTCGATGAGCTGCTCGCCGCCGCGCGTCTGCTGGCGCTGCGTCGAGTTGAGGCTGTTCACCATGTTCGAGATCTGCTCGATGGCGGTCGTGATCTGGCGGCCGCCGCGCGCCTGCTCCTGGCTGGAGCGCTCCACGTGCTGCGTGATCGTCCGCATCTTCTCGGCGCTCTTCATGATGAGCTCCGAGCCGCGGGCCTGCTCGGCGGTCGCGGCGGCGATCTGCTGCACGGTCTCGGCGATGCGGCCGATCGCGTCGGTCACCTGCTTCGAGCCCTTCGCCTGCTCGACCGTGGCGCGCGCGATCGCGCGGACCATGTTCGTCGACTTCTGCGAGCTCTCCAGGATCTTCTTGAGGGCGCGCTCGGCCTCGTTGGAGACCTCCACGCCGCGGTCGACGTTGTGCGCGCCGCGCTCGACGGCGTTGATCGCGTTCTTCGACTCCGCCTGGATCGTCTTGATCAGCTCGGCGATCTCCTTCGTGCTGCCGCCCGCGCGCTCGGCGAGATCCTTGATCTCGTCCGCGACGACCGCGAAGCCCTTGCCGTGCTCACCGGCCTGCGCGGCGATGATCGCGGCGTTCAGCGCGAGCAGGTTCGTCTGCTCGGCGACGTCGTCGATGACCTGGAGGATCTGGCCGATCGCCTCGATGCGGAAGCCGAGGTTGCTGATGACGCTGACCGCCTCCTGGCTCGACTCCTTGATGCGATAGATCTCGCCGATCGTCTTGAGGATGGCCTCCGCGCCCTTCTCGGCGTCGGTGGCGACCTCCTCGGAGAGGCGGGCGGTCTCGTTCGCGTTCGACTGGACCTGATCGATCGAGACGTCCATCTCGTTCATCGAGGACGACGTCTCTTCGGCGGTGAGCGAGAGCGCGTCGACGTTCTTCGCGACCTCGCGGATCGAGTACGCCATCTCTTCGATCGACGAGACCGTCTCGCGCACGCTCGTCGCGAGCTCGCCGATGTTCTCGGCCACCTCGTCGTTCGTCGCGGTCATCTGCAGGATGCTCGACGACGACTCCTCCGCGGAGGACGCGAGCGTCTCGATGGAGGCCGCGATGTTGTTGAGCGCCGTCGTGACCTCGCGGATGTGCGTCGAGGCCTGCTCCGTCGACGTGATCAGCGCGTCCACGCTGTCGGACATGCGCGGCACGGCGTCGTCGATCTGCACCGCGACGCTCGTGAGCACGCCGAGCTGCTGCTTCTGCGCGGCCGCGTCCTCCTGCGCGCGCCCGGAGAGATCGCCGAGGTCCGCGTAGAAGCCGGCGACCTCGGGCGGGGCGCCGTTCGGGGCGCGCACGCGCTCACCGCGGGCGGCCTTGCGGACGTCCTCGAAGAGCATGTCGAAGTCGATCCTCACGCCGCCGGCCTGCTCGGCGAGCTCCGCGGCCTTCTTCTCGAACTGGGCGCGCTCGACGAGGGCGCGGTCGAGCTGGGACTGCATGTCCTTCAGCGCGCGCTCGGCGCGATCCTCGGCGTCGCGGCGGGCGCGATCGATCTGGGCCTGCGCTTCGATCTTCGCGCGCTCCAGGGCCGTCGCGAGATCGCGGGCCTGCGCGGCCTGACGCTCGGCTTCGGCCTGGGCGTCGCGCTGCTTGCGATCGGCCTCGGACGAGACGTCGCGCAGCTTGTCCTTGGCCTTCTCGGCCTCCGACGACAGATCGCGCTGCCTGTCCTTCAGCTCCCCGAGCTCACGGGCGAGGCGCTTGTTCTCCTCGCGCAGCTCCGTCTCGCGCTCGCGCGTCTCCTCGTTCTTCTCGGCGAGGCGTCCGACCTCGTCGTAGACCGCGGTGAGCTCGGGCGGCGCGCCCTCCGGCAGCTCCGGCACCTTGCCCTTCTGCGCGGCCTTGAGCGCGCTCATGACGCTGCCGAGGCCGGGCCCTTTCGGCGCGCTCAGCGCCGTGTACCCGGCCGCTCCGGCCGAGAAGAGCCCGAGCACCAGGAAGATCTGCCCGACGTATTCGGGAGATTTTGGAGCGATGAAGCTGGCCGCGACCGCGAGCACGAGGATCGCGATCGGCACACCAAATTGGCGAGGGTTCATGGTCGTCCGAGGTTTGCGGGCAGGGTACGTGCCTGTGGGCCGACCGCGCAAGATCGCGGGCGGGGCCGACGCGCCCGGACAGCAATTTCAGAGGGCGCCCCGTCCTATTTCGGCTACGAAATGGCCTGTGCAGCACACCTTCCTTGACGCGCCCGGGCACGGCCTCCGCCTTCGCGTGCATCGGTTCGAAGACATCTCCGCGGCGCCGAGCGGCCTCACGCTGCTGCTCTTGCACGGCTACATGGACGCGGGCGGCACGTGGGATCTCGTCGCGCCGCACCTCACGGCTGCGGGGCATGCGTTGATCGCGCCGGATCTCCGCGGTTTCGGCGAGAGCGATCCCGTCGGGCCGGGCGGCTACTACCACTTCATCGACTACGTGGCGGACGTCGACGCGCTGGTGCGGCGCCTCGTGCCCGAGGGCGCGCGGCTCGGCGTGGTGGGCCACTCGATGGGCGGCACGGTCGCGAGCCTCTTCACCGGCGCGCGCCCGTCCCGCGTGGAGCGGCTCGCGCTGCTCGAAGGCGTCGGCCCGCCCGCGATGCCCGCGTCGCTCGCGCTCGATCGGACGCGCGCGTGGCTCCGGAACTTGGAGGCGCTCGATCGCAGGCAGCGCCCGATCGAATCGATGGACGAGGCGATCCGCAGGCTCGGCGCGAATCATCCGCGCGTGTCGCGGGAGGTGCTCGCGACGCGCGCGAAATGGCTCACGCGGTTCGACGCGGAGGGGCGGCTCGTGTGGGCGTACGATCCGCTCCACCGCACGACGTCACCGCTGCCGTTTCAGACGGAGATGTTCGAGGCGTTCGTGTCGCAGATCGAGTGCCCCGCGCTGTTCGTCGGCGGCGGTCCGCACGGCTACCACCCGCCGGACGAGGCCGAGCGCGTCGCGAAGATCCCGAACGTGCGCTCGGTCGATCTGCCCACGGCGGGCCACATGATGCACTGGACGGTGCCCGCGGCTCTCGGCCGGATCCTCGTCGATTTCTTCGCGGGCCGCGGGGGAGTGGAACGAGGGGGCGGAGCCCCCTTGTAAAACCCGAACGTCAGTCGACGATCTGATCGGTCGCGACTTCGAACCACGATTGGTAGGACTTCTTCGCCTGGTGCGCATTGAAGTCGGTCATGCGCTGCAGGAGGCTCGCGGTGCGGTGGCCCTTCTTTTCGCGCGGGTGCTTCTTGCCCTGATCGAGGTACGCGCGGATGAAGAGGCTCTTTTCGTCGACCGGGAGCGCCGCGACGTTCTTCGCCCAGCGCGGCCACACGTTGTTCTCGAAGAGGTACTGCTCCACGTTGGAGACGTAGAAGGCGCTCACGGTGAGGCCCATCTCGCGCACCTTCGCGGCGACGCCGGGCATCGCGCGATCGCCCGCGAAATCGCCGACGACCGGCACCACGTGGCCCTCCTTCTCCAGCGTCTGCACGAAGCGGAAGGCGTCGTCCGTCGCGAGGAAGCCCTGCTGCTTGCCGCCGAGATCCTTGGCCGCGAGGATCTCGCGGAGCGCCGGGTACGCGCGGCCGTTCTTCTTCTCGAGCTCGAAGCGGAGATCGAGCTGGCCCTTGAAGAAGGCGCGGTGCGCGACCTCCAGCGATTTCTTGTCGGTCGCGTCGAGCGCGAAGTGGAAGTCGTCCTCGATCGTCTTCTGGAGGGACTCGTGGATCGCCGTGAACGATTTCTCGTCGACGGGGAGCTTCTCGGCGTGCGCGATCACCGCCTCGATCGTCGCGGCGACGCCCGGCTCCGAGGCCGCGTCGTACGGGCGGCCGACGAGGAGCGTGAGGAAGTGGGAGCGCGAAGAGGCCTTCTGGAAGATGGCCTTGTAGAGGAGGTGGAGGACCATGTTCTCGCGGCGGATGTCCACGAGGAACGCGATCTTCGGCCGGGTGAGCGCGATGTACGTGAAGTTCTGCTCGGGGCCGACTCCGATGTACGCGCCGCCCTTCGAGGCGTTCTTGGCGAGGCTGTCGGCGACGTGCAGATACGATGTCTCGTTGGAGATGTAGTTGTCGGAGAAGAAGTGTTGATCCGGCTCCGACAGCTTGTTCACGAGGTCCGCGAACGCGGTGTCCGGCGCCGCGGGAGGGGCCGAGTCCGCGCTTCCGGTGGGGAGTGGAGAGGGGTTGTTCGCGGCCGCGGAGGAGGTGTCGACAGGGGCTTTTGCGGTGGCGGTCGGAGGCGCCGTGGTGGCCTCCCGCGGGGGGGCGATCGCGCGATCGCAGGCGGCGTGACCGAGGAACGCGAGGGCGAAGAATGCGGCGGTTCGGAGCTTCATGATGGGCGTGGGCGGCGGAACGCGCTCGCACGGTAGCACGTTCCGCGCGTCCGCCGATCGACGCTACGAGGCTTGTTTTTGTGGGGAAACGTGACGGATCACTTGCGCGCGGAGAGGCCGAGCGCGGCGAGATATCCGAGCGAGAGCGCCGCCATCGCGGACTGCGCGATCACCGCCGCGGGGCGCTCCACCGGCTCCCCGCGGAGCAGCGCCGGCAGCTTCTTGAGGCCGCGCGCCGAGCCCGCGAACGCGCCCACCGCGACGGCCGCGGCGCCCGTGAGCGCGACCGTTCGATGCAGCGGCACCTTGGCGAGGACGCCGAGCGCGATCTCCGCCGCGCCGAAGCCCGCGGGGATCAGCGCCGTCTTCGATTGACGGCCCGTCGAGAGATACCCGCCCACGCCAAGAGCGCCGAGGACGGTTCCGTACGCGATGGTGAGCTTCGACACGATGCGGTTCCTTTCGCGGAGAGTCGCCTTGTAGCAGGAACACGCCGCGCGCGCCGGCCGCTCCGTCGCCGCTTCGATGCGACGGACGTTCGATGCGGCGCCGCTCAGGTGTAGCGGTGGCCCGCGGGGAGCGCCTCTTCCGTGAAGGCGTGGCCGGCCGCGACGAGGAGCAGCAGGCCGAGGCAGTGCTTGCACGGCACCTTGCGGCTGGGACACGAGCAGCGCACGTCGTCCTTCGACCGCGCGAACACCGCGTACGCGTCGCCCTTCGAGCCGAGCGCCACGCCCCACACCGCGTCGCCGTCGCGCCCGAGCCTGCGCCACGAGGCCGGCTTCGCGAGCTTCTTGCCGTCCGCGAAGCCGCGCGCGTCCGGCGCCAGCGCCTGCACGTCCTCCGCCGTGATCGAACCGAGGATCGACATCATCGCACCTTCAACCTTGGTAGACGGCGAACAGACCGTGTCGCGAAGAGGCCCCCTCGGAGAGCGCGGCCACGGCCTCGCGCAGCGACGCCTCCGGGCTGTAGCGCGCGTTGTAATCGCCGCGTTCGAGGGAGCGCTCGATGGCTCCGCGCAGGCTCCGGCACGTGTCGGGGCTGCGCCAGCGGACGAGCGGAATGCCGTGCTCCGGGTTCGGGACGTCGAGCCACTCGGCATCACACTTGCCGTATCCCAATTCCCAGAGAGGGTATTCGGACTCGTCCGGATAGTACTCCAGACACCACTTCTTCTTGCCGAGCGTGGTGAGCAAATGCTCGACAGCGCGGGCGTGGAGGTGGCCTTCCGGGTGCTCCCGGCCCTTCGGCAGGAACACGAACGTGCCGCGCGCCATCAGCTCGAAGGCGGGGCGGAGCGCGGGGTCCGGCGCGCCTTCACCGCCGTACAAGGACGCGACGAGATCCGGGAGATCGCCTCGCAGCCGCGCCTGCACGAGCGCGGGATCCACGAGGTGCAGATCGAGGTACTGGCTGCCCATCGACGCCACGTTATCGCGGGTCGTTCGCGGGCGGGAGGGCGTCGTCGAAGGCCCGGGCCTCGCGCGCGACGTGTGGTAGCCTCGCCCGCGTGCGTAAACCGCTCCGTCTTCGCTCGATCCGCGCTGGTCTGGCCTCCGTCGCGCTGTGCGTGATCACCACGTCGATCGCGCCCGCGGCCTCCGCGTTCGTGTGGCCCAACGTGCCCGATCAGATCGCGCGGGCGCTGCAGTCCGGGGACGTGACGGAGCGGCGGCTCGCGGCGCAGCGGCTCCGGGAGCTGCCGCCGGAGATGGCCGTGAAGCTCGTGCAGCTCGCGATGGGCGATCCCGACACCGAGGTGCGCGTGCTCGGGGCCGAGGCCGCGATCGCGCTCAAGGTGGCGCGCGCCGGCGAGCTCGTGATCCCGTGGCTCAGCGAGAACGATCCGCGGCTCCGGCTCGCGGCGTGCGACGCGATCCGCGCGGCGCCGACGGATCACTCGGTGGCCGCGCTCGGGCGCGTGCTCGACGATGCGGACATGCACGTGCGCGTCGCGGCGGCGGCGGCGATGGGCGCGTCCGGGCTCCCCGACGCGGTCGCTCCGCTGCTGCGGCACCTCGACGACACCGCGCCGGAGGCCCGCGCGGAGGTGGCGCGCGCGCTCGGTCGCATCGGGGATTCGCGCGCGGTGGTGCCGCTCATCGGCAAGGTGCAGGACTCGGTCGGCGACGTGCGCAAGGTGGTGGCGCGCGCGCTCGGCGATCTCGGGGACGCGCGCGCGGTGAGCTCGCTGATGCTGGCGCTCACCGACAACTCGATGGAGGTGCGGCTCGCGGCGGTCGAGGCGCTCGGGAAGATCCGCTCGGACGAGGCGACGCCCGCGGTGACGGCGCTGCTCGATCTGCAGGACGCGCCGGATCCGAACCAGTACAGCGGGTACCGCCCGCCGCAGGTGCAGGCCTCCGTCGGCGCGGCGGAGGTGCGCGCGGCCGCGGTGAAGGCGCTCGGGCGCATCGGCTCCGACAGCGCGGTGAAGGCGCTCGTGGGGTCGCTGTCGAAAGAGGAGCCGTCGACCGCGAAATCGCCGGTGCGCGACGCGCTCGTGGAGGCCGGGAAGCCCGCGGTGACGGCGCTCGTGACGCTGCTCGGCGCGTCGCCCTCGACGAACGCGGCGGGCGGCGCGGCGCTCGTGCTCGGCGCGCTGAAGGCTCCGGAAGGGCAGGATCCGATCGTGCGCGGGATGCAGCGCGGGACGGTGCCGCTTCGTCAGGGGCTGCGCGCGCTCGCGATGCTCGGCTCACCGACGGCGCTGCCCGCGGTGCTGGAGCAGATCGAGGACGCGGATCCGACCGTGCGCATGGAGGCGATCCGCACCGCGTCGTCGCTGCTCGATCCGGCGCACCCCGATGGCCGCGCGGTCGACCCGGCGCGCGAGGCGCTGAAGGACGCGGCGACGCCGATGGAGGAGCGCATCGAGCTCGTGAAGATGCTCGGGCGCACCGGCGCGGCGCGCGCGCAGGAGGTGCTGCTGCCCCTCGCGAAGGCGAAGTCGATCGGGCTTCGTCTCGCGGTGATCGAGGCGCTCGGCGTGCTGCGCGTCGGGTCCGCGGCGGTCGACGAGGCGCTGCTCTCCGCGATCGACGACGAGCAGCCCGAGGTGCGTCAGAAGGCCGCGATGGCGCTCGCGCGCGTGGCGACGGGCGCGGCCGCGCCGAAGCTCCTGGAGCGGCTCAGCGTCGCGGCGGAGCAGGATCGCGGGGCGCTCGGGATCGCGCTCTCCGGGGCGCTCGCGCGGTGCACGGACGACAAGCTCGCCGAGAAGGTCGCGCAGTCGATCGGCTCGGCGCCGGACATCGCGCGGGACGCGTTGATCGAAGGCCTCGGGCGCATGCCGGGGGCGGGCGCGAGCAAGGCGCTCGGCACGATCGGCGCGGGATCCGTGGACGATCGGCGCAAGGTGGCGGAGGCGCTCGCGGGGCATCCGGAGGCGCAGGCGGCGCTCGTGAAGATGCTCGCGGACGTGGACGCGGGGGTGCGCGCGAACGCCGTGTGGTCGCTCGGCGCGTTCGCGAAGAAGGACGCGATCGCCTCGGTGTTGCCGCTGCTCAAAGATCCGGACGTGGCGGTCGCGGGGAACGCGGCGGCGGTGCTCGGTCGCGTCGCGGAGCGCGCGGGCGCGGCGGTGACGGCGGGCGCGGATCGCGACAACGTGGCGAAGGACGTGACGGCGCCGCTCTGCGCGGCCACGTCGGACACGCGGGCGTACGTGCGCGCGAACGCGCTGGAGGCGCTCTCGTTCGCGGGCGTCGCGTGCGAGTCGCGCGTGGCGGACGATCTGCTCGCGCGCGACGCGTCGGAGGCCGTTCGCCTCGCGGCCGCGGACAACCTGAACCGCGCGGCGCAGAGCAGCGCGCCGGACGCGGAGCAGGCGAAGCGCGCGCTCTCGCGGTGCACGAGCGAGGAGAAGAACGCGACGGTCTCCGCGCGGTGCGCGAAGGGCCTCTCGAAGTCGAGCGCGACGGACGATCTCGTGGTGTACGTGGTGCCGGACACGCGCGCGGCGCCGGTCGCGCGATCGCCCTTCACGCTGGTGCGCGCGGACGGGCTGCTGCGGATGGGCGTCTCGGATCGCCGCGGCGAGCTGTACGAGCGCGACGCCCCGCGCGGCACGGTGCGCCTCGGAGTGCCCCCTTCCCTCGCGCGGTAATTGGCAGTTACGAGACTGTCAGTCTCAGGACTTCTTGGCAGAGGCCTTCTTCGCAGGGGCCGACTTCTTCGCGGGAGCGGCCTTCTTCGCAGGAGCAGCCTTCTTCGCAGAGGCCTTCTTCGCAGGAGCAGCCTTCTTCGCGGGCGCGGGAGCGGCCTTCTTCGCAGGTGCCGCCTTCTTCGCGGGAGCGGCCTTCTTCGCAGGTGCCGCCTTCTTCGCAGGAGCCAAAGCGGCCTTCTTCGCGGGAGCGGCCTTCTTCGCAGGTGCCGCCTTCTTCGCAGAGGCCTTCTCGGCCGCGGCTGCCTTCTTCGCTTCGGCGGCGGCCTTCTTCGCGACAGCCGTGTAGTGCTTCTTCATCGGCTTGAAATAGAAGTCTTTCCAGCCGCCGTCGAACGCCTGGCCCATGCCGGGGGGCAGCTCCGTGTGCTCGACCGTCACGAGCGTGCCTTTCGGGTCCTCCGTGAACGTCACCACAATCAACGAGGGCGCCGCGTCCGCAGGGAAGTCCGTGGCGCGCCAACGCTGGACGATCCTCGCGCCGGGCACGAGCTCCACGTTGTGTCCCTCGATGTAGTTGTCCCACGCCGTGAACTTGCCGCCGACCGCAGGGTCCACCGTCGCCGCGCTGCCCGTGAACGCCGTGTGCGCTTCGGTGCTGAGCCAGTCGTCGTACAGCCGCGCGGGCGCGATCGGGATGACGTCCGATACACGAATCGATTCGAGCTCCATGAGATTCTCCTCGATCCGCTCGGGCCCCCTGCACGCTGCGAGCGGATCGCAACCGTGCCGCGATCGTACGAGCGGGCAGCGACGCACGTCAACGCGGCGCTTTCGGTGTAGAAGAGAGCGACCGCGCACGCGAGGATCGCCATGCCCACGAACGATGAGCTCACCCTCCGCGACGGCACGCAGATCACGATCCGACCGATCCAGCCCGAGGACAAAGAGGAGCTGCTCCGCGGCTTCGCGAGGCTCTCGCCGGCGTCGCGGTACTCGCGGTTTCACAGCCTCAAGCAGTCGCTGACCGAGGCGGACCTGCGCTACCTCACCGAGGTCGACGGCGCCTTCCACGTCGCGCTCGTCGCCGTCACGCCTTCGCACGATCTGCGGAAAGACGTGGGCATCGGCGTCGCGCGGTTCGTCCGAGACGCCGCGGAGCCGGACCTCGCGGAGGCCGCGATCACCGTCGCCGACGATTACCACGGGCGCGGCATCGGCAAGCTCTTGCTGGGGCGCCTCGTCGACGTCGCGCGCGAGCAGGGCATTCGCAGGTTCCGCGCGGAGGTGCTCGCGGAGAACACGCCGATGGTGAACCTCCTGCGCACCGCGGGCGCCGAGGTCGTGAAGACGGACGGCAAATCGCTCGTGCTCGAGGTCGCGCTGTCCCCGGTGGGCGAGGTCGAAGAAGAGAGCCCGCTCTACCGCGTGCTGCGGACGTTCGCGCAGTTCGTCGCGACGTTGATGGAGCGCGCCGGCACGCCGTGGAGCGATCTCGCGCGGCCCACGGAGACCGAGCAGATCGTGATCGGCGTCGACATCGGCGGCACCAAGATCGAGGCGATCGTCGCGCGGCGCAGCGGCATGCACGGGCTCGCGGTGATGGAGCGGCGGCGCGTCGCGACGGAGGCCGCGCTCGGGTACGACCGCATCCTCGACAACGTGGCCGCGCTCGTGGCGGCGATCGCGAAGGACGCGGGGCTCGATCCGCGCGCGGTTCCGATCGGCGCGGGCATGCCCGGCGGCGTCACGCGGCGCGAAGGCCACGTGAAGAACTCGAACACGGTGTGCCTCAACGGGCGGCCGTTCCGCGCGGATCTGACGGCGCGGCTCGGGCGGCGCGTCGCGTTCGACAACGACGCCAACTGCTTCGCGCTCGCGGAGGCCCGCCTCGGCGCCGCGGCCGCGCACGTGGGCGGCGTGGTGTTCGGCGTGATCCTGGGCACCGGCGTGGGCGGCGGCATCGTGGTGCGCGGCGAGGTGTGGCCCGGCACGCAGGGCATCGCCGGCGAGTGGGGGCACACCGTCGTCTGGCCGCAGCGGGAGGCGCCCTGTTATTGCGGACAGCGTGGTTGCGTGGAGCTCTATGCGAGCGGGCCGGCCGTGGAGAGGGCCTATGCGAGGCACGCTGGAAAGGGCCTGTCGCTCGCGGAGATCGCGGCCCACAGAGGCGAGGATCCGCACGCGGCGGCGGCGATCGAAGACCTGATTGACACGTTCGGCCGGGGCCTCGCGAACGTGATTGACGTGCTCGATCCGAGCGCGATCGTCCTCGGAGGGGGCGTGTCCAACGTGGATGTCCTCTACACCGAGGGAGCGGCGCGAGTGGCGCGTTACGTCTTCAATGACGAGCTCACGACCCCCATCTTGAAGAACGCGCTCGGCGACTCCGCGGGCGTGCTCGGCGCCGCGCTGATCGCCGCTGTCTGAATTGCTGCGGCTAGACGTCCGCGACCTCCAGGAGGCCGTGGCGCAGCGCTTCTTCGGCGGCTTTTCCGATCTCCACGAGGGCGTGCTCCGGCGTCATGCCCATCATCTCGGCGAGGCGCTGCACGCCGGCGCGCACCGTCTCGGCTTCGTGCACGCACGTCGCGAGGCCGAGCTGCTCCACCGAGAGATCGAGCTTCGGCAGCAGCGCTTGCGGCGCGAACCGCGCGTGCAACGTCGACGGCACGTCCGCGCCGGGGCCCACTTGCTCCTGCGCGAACACCGTGCCCTCCGGCACGCGGAGCTTGCTCGCGAGCAGCTTGGTGCGGTTCGACGCGAGCGATCGGCCCGCGAGCAGCTTGTCGATGCGCTCGCTGGTCGCCTCGATCTTCGCGAAGGCCTGCGTCGGCAACGTGGCTGTCCATCCCGCGGAGCCGTCGCGCGTGCGCTCCACGATCGTGAGCGTCGGCGCGAGCGAGCGGATGCCTTCGCGCTCGAAGTGCTCGCGCCGCGCGAGCGCTTCGGCCTCGAAATCGGCGCCGAGCCCCGGGTGCATCGCCGCGGCGTAGGCGGCCGCGTGCGCGTCGATGTTCAGATCCGGCGCGCGCAGCACGAGCAGATTCGCCCCGGATCCAAGCGTTTTTCGGAGGCGCGTGGGCAGCGCACCGTCGCCCGGCTCCGGCCACTCGATGAGCAGCACGGCGCGTCCGCCGGGCGTGAGGTGCGCGACGACCTGGCTCAGGATCGCGAACGACAGCTCGTCGCCGCGGCGCCCGCCGTAGAGGTACGTCGCGTCGGCGGCGCCCGCGGGCTGCGCGATGAACGGCGGCTGCGACACGATGAGATCGAATGATTCCCCCGCGACGGGCGCGAACTTGTCGCCCACGCGAAAATCGACGCCGCGCAGATGGTTGAGCGCCGCGTTGGCCCGCGCGAGCGCGATGGCGCGCGGGTTGATGTCGGTGCCGACGGAGACGCGCGCGGCCTTGGCGAGCAGCAGCGCGCCGGTGCCGGAGCCGCACCCGAGATCGAGCACGCGCCCCACTTCGTTTCGCGGGAAGGCGGCGCGGCACATCGTGATGGTGGTCTCGCCGAAACCCATGACCGCGTCCTCGCCGCGCGCGAGGTTGTCCTGCAAGAGATAGAGATCGTCGAGCACGCTCATTTCGAAGGGCGACACGAGCGATCCGTCCGCGCGCTTCTCGATCAGCCCGGCGTCGAGCAGCGGTGTCACGTCGCCGAACGCGTCGCGCGCCTCCTCGGGGGTGATGGCGTCGGCGAACAGGAACAGGCGCATCGCGACGGCGCGCGGCTCGCGCATGCGGCGCAGGTGAAAGGCGCGGATGGGCCGTCGTTGCGCGGGCGGCAGCTCGGAGGCGGCGGCGACGATCGGCGCGGCGGCGGCGAGCGAGACCCCGAGTCGCTTCAGGGTGAGACCGAGATCGCGGAGGAGGTCCTTGCGGTCCGCGAGGCGCGAGAGATCGGGCAACGGCATCGCGCGCAGCGTATCCACAGATCCGCAGGCGCGGTGTGAGATCGGCAGGCGCGGTGTGATAAAGGAGGCGCATGAAGGGTACGATCATCGTGTGTGGCCACGGCCCGGGCATCTCGGACGCGGTGGCGCGAAGGTTCGGCAAAGAGGGTTTCTCCGTGGCGCCCGTGGCCCGGAGTGAGGAGCGGCTCGCGAAGGCCGCCGCGTCACTCGGAGAGGCCGGCATCACCGCGAAGGCGTTTTCTTGCGATCTCGGCGATCCGGACGCGGTCCGCGCGATGGTGCGCGATGTCCACGACTCGCTGGGTCCGGTCTCGGTCCTGCATTGGAACGCGATCCGCCGAGCGGCCGGCGATCTGACCACCTGCAAGACAGAGGATCTCCGCGCGGTGCTCGACGTGGGAGTCCACGGGATGGTGGCGGCCATTCAAGAGTCCTTGTCGGATCTGCGGGCGTCGAAGGGCGCTGTGCTCGTGACCGGGGGCGGACTGGCGCTCTTCGATCCGCGGATGGACGGGATTGCGGTCGGCCTGGGCTCGATGGGCCTCGCGGTGGCGAAGGCGGCGCAGCACAAGGCAGTGGGCCTGTTGCACCAGAAGCTCGCTCCGGAGGGTGTCTATGTCGGTGAGGTGGTCGTCCTCGGCATCGTGAAGGGAACGGCGTCCGACGGCGGCAACGCCACGATCGATCCGGCGGCCGTCGCGGAGCGCTTCTGGGACTTGCACCGGAATCGCGCGGAGACGAGCGTCAATATCGCGTGACCACGACTCCCGTCCTCCGGGCGGCAGGGCCTTCGGCAAACGACGGACTTTACGGGGGGTTCGCCGTGAGCCTACAGTGCCACGATGTCGAGATGGTCCCCTCTGCTCCCCGCTGCCGCGCTCGCGATCGTCGCGCCGCTTCTGTGTAGCTCCTGCCACCGCGGAGAGCCCCTGTCTTCCGCCGTCTTCGGGAGCGCCTATGTCTTCGTGCGGACCACGATGTCGGACGTGGGGACGTTCGATCAGCCCATGACGTCGGGGATGACGACTGGCCTCGTCGCGTTGCGGCTCGACCCTCCCAGCACGGTGGAGTGCATGGTGGCGCTCGACCGTGGCAAACTGGCAGCGACGGCCAACGGAGCGCCGATGACGCTCGAATCCGCGGGCGGCTCGCACGACGAGCACCCGATGGGCCCGGACCATTTCCCGACCACGCAGAAGATCTGCGACCCTGTCCGCTTCACGTTGCCGCGCGAGAAGATCCAGCCGGCCGCGGACGGAAGCGTGAAATTCGATGTCACGGACGGCGCCACCACCCTTCACCTCGAGTGGGCGCACCTCTTCGAGAAGCGCAAAGTCACGCTCGTGGATCACGCGCCCAGCTTGAAGACAGGCGAGCACATCAAGCTCGCGTGGGCCCCGGCGGACGACAAGCTCAAGGTCGGTGACGCCGCGGTCCAGGCCTGTTTGCAGCCGGACGCGGGCCCCGCCGGCTGTCCGAAGAGCCTGAATGGCTCGCAGTGCACGTCAGCGCGCCTGTCGGGCATGAACATCGAATTCGACGTACCGGAGAGCTGGGCGTGCGCGCCGACCGGCGCTGTATGGATCGCGGGTATCCATCCGTCCGCGAACGACGTGACGTGCGACCCGCGCTTCAAGTCGTGCCGCGCAGACTACGTGCCTGCGGTGGAGCACCTGCCTGTCCAGGTGACGCCGTGAATCGCCGCCGGGCGTGAAACAGCTCGGAGCTGTCGTCTCTTCGGCCTTTCTCGAAGAGAGGTGACGAGGCCGCGCTGCCGGACCTATCCGCGAGAGGGCGTGGACAGGCGGGCACCGTTGTGGTTCTGTCGCGGGGCATGAGGAAGGGAGAGCTCCGGCGTGTCGTACGTCCAATGCTCGCCGTCCTCTGCGTCGTGCTCCTGCCCGCGTCTTCCGCGTTCGCGCAGGGAGCCCCGGAGGATGCGCCGGAGGCCTCGCCGAGCACCAAGCCGTGGGGCCCGCGGCTCTCGTACACGACGGTTCCGGAGTGCGCACCGGAGTCGACCTTTCGCGATGCTGTGGCGGTGTTCTACGGCGCGGAGGACCCGTTCAATCCGGAATCCCCCGATCTCCTGCGCGTCACGATCGCGAAGACCGTCGGCGGTTATCGCGGATCCGTGCAGTACGTGCCGGCGAGCGGTGCGCCGTGGCCGATGGAGGAGGTCACGCACGCGAGCTGCTCGGCGCTCTTCCATTCCCTGGTCCTGATGGCGACGTTGCGGACTCCGAATCGCCCGGAGTCGCCGCCCGCCCCACTGCCCACGACGAAGCCGACTCCACAGAAGCCTCCGTCGAAGCCGTCCAATCCAGTCTTCTCGGAGCCGTCTCCTGCGCGCCCCGAGCCCACGTTCGAGAAACAACCGCAGCCGCCCCCGAGCCCGCCGATGGACCTGACGATCGCACTCACAGCCAGCGCACTCATGACTGCCGGCTTCACGGCCGACGTGGGCCCAGCGTTCCAGATCGGCGCGGAGGCGCGGTATTCGGACTGGTTCTCGCTTGGCTTGGAGTTTCGGGGGGTGTTGCCGGGCAAGGTCTACGCGAGGGAGGTCTACGACAAGACGAACCCTTATTCGAGCGAGCGAGCGTTCGATGCGAGCCAGGTGAGCGCGCTCCTGGTGCCTTGTCTGCGGTTCGCGAAGTATTTTGCGGGGTGCGCGGTGGGACAGGCGGGGTTCATCGTGGGGCAGACGAGTGTAGAAACCTCATATGCCCCGTCGTTCGGCGTGGGTCCTCGTCTCCGAGCTGAGCTGCCGCTGGGCGACCGGTTTGCTGCATTTGCCTTCGGGGAAGCACTGTTCTATCCAGAAGCCCAAGGGTTTGTGTACGACCTCGCGGGTCCAAACGGCGAACCGGCGCCCAACGTCCTCTGGTATCCATCGATTGTCTCTGGTTTTGTCGGGGCTGGCTTGCTGGCGAAGTTCGAGTAGGAGCGGGGTGAATATGCACGGGTTCTCGTTCGTAGTTGTCGCAGCTCTGCTCGGATCGCTTGCTGGATGCGGGCGGCTGAACCACCTCCATTTCGAGTCCACCGGCGGTGAGGGCAGCACGACGAGCACCGGCGACGGCGGCAGCGGCGGCGACTTCTTGACGAGCGGCGGCGGTGGGGCCGGCGGCGCCACGTGCGACGGAGCCTGCGTCTCTGGAAAACCCGCCTGGTTCGACGGCCTCTCGCTCTTCTGGATCGGCCCGCCCGAAGAAGCGCCCCCGTGCTCGGACATCGGTTTATCGGAGGGCTCGATCGGCTACGCGGACCCGCTCGTGGAGCCGCCTGCATGCCCGTCGTGCGCCTGCTCCCCCGCGGCGTGCACACTACCGGAGACGATGCACGCCTCCGCCGCGAAGTGCGCCGACGCGGAAGGAGCGATATCAACCAACTTCGATGCTCCACCTGGCTGGGAGGGCACATGCACCGCGGAGAACGCCCTCTCCGGGGGTGGACTGTGCGCCGGCGTCCCTTGCGTCCAATCGCTCACCATCGCGGCCCCCGAGATCGCCCCGTGCGTCCCGCAGCCGAACGGAGCGCCGAACATCCCGCCGCACGCATGGGGCACAGTCGCCCGAGAGTGTGTGATCTGGCCTGTGGAAGCGGAGGGATGCTCCGTGGGCCACGCGTGCGTACCGACTCCTTCCGACCGTTACGCAGTATGCGTCTACCGCCACGGCGACCACACGGCAGAAGCCGGCTTCGCATGCCCGGCAGAGTACCCGCGCACGATGGTAGTCTACGCCAGCTACGACGACACCCGAAGCTGCGCCGCCTGCACCTGCGGCCCCCCGGAAGGAGGCCAATGCGCAGCCTACGTCTCGGCCTACAAGGACGCCGAGTGCGGCTCGATCCTCGGCTCGATCACCCTCACATCGGACATGAGCGACGGTTGCTTCGATCTGCCTCCAGGCTCAGCGCTCGGCAGCAAAGAAGCCTCGTTGTTGCTCGACCAGCCCGGAAGTTGCCCCGCGGCAGGAGGCGCCCCCACAGGCACCTTCACCCCATCCGACCCGATGACGTTGTGCTGCCAGCCAGCCCCGGAGATGGCCCCATGAGGAACCTTCTCTTAGATGCCCACCCCCGGCCTTCGCTCCGCGAAGTCCGCCCCTCCCAAATCGCTCTCTCCGTTCGCGAAGGGAGGGGAACGCTCCGCGATGCCTGGAGTAGGGTTAGACTGATCTGTGAAGCACACGTTCGGCTGACATTGCCGCGTGCGCAAACTCGGAGCTCACATAATGTGCAGGAATGACAGTAAGTCTCGGATGCACAGGGAGTACCGCGGGTGAACTCCGACGACGTGGAACGCCGCCGGATGGATAGGCTCCGTCTTCTGGAGACCCTCTACGAGCATGCGACCGCCACACCGGTCCGGTGGGTCGAAGCCCTTCCCGTGGCCGCCAAACTCGGAATTAGTCAGAGCGAGGCGCTGAACGCGGTACTCTATTATCAGGATCACGGATTCATCGAACGATTCGGCCTCACGCCGGTCGTCGCTTTTACGGCAAAAGGAATCGACCACATGGAAGACATTATCCTCAAACGTGACGCACAAAGACTCCGCATTCTCCGAGAGGTTTACAAGCTCACAGACGGCAACACTGGCTTGGCGCTGGACGATGAGGATCTGAACAAGTGCGCTGACGCAGCGGGCCTGTCCAAGGCCGATGCCGACCTCGCCTTTCAGTGGCTTGAGAACAATGGGCTGATGGCCGCCGAGACGATGCATCACGTCAGCATTACCCCACAGGGAGTGGAGGAGGCCGAGGCCTCGTTCAGACACCCTGAGGATGCGACGGACCATTTTGGAGCGAAGGTCGTCAATGTGACGAACAATTACAGTATCTCCGGGAACGTGGGTGCGCTTCAATCCGGCTCGGGCAACACCGCGACAATCGTTCAGAACAATGCGTACGGAGACCGCGTTATCGATGCATTCTCGCAACTTCGTAGAGCCGCCCAGCGGCTTGATGGCGAGGAACGCGAAGAGGCCGAAGCACTCATCGATGGCATGGAAGAGCAGGTGAAGTCGGCGAAGCCGAACAAGGCGATGGTCAAGACCGCGGCCCAATCCCTCAAAGACAAGATCAAGTTCAAGGAGATCGATGTCGTTTCGCTCCTTTCGCTTGTCATGAACGCCGTGCACGCGGCGTCCGCTGCTGGGCTGTAGACAGGGCTCACATTCTCCGACCCGACGATGAACGCACTCGCGCTTCGAGCGACAGCGAAACAGCCTCCTTATCCGCTCCTTCACGAAGGAGACCATCGGCTCCACTGCACAATGACGTTCGGACAGTCCCGAGTGTATCATCTGACCCAGCTTCACCCAGAATCGCAGCCGAACACGCCATTGCTGCAGTTGGCCTGCTTGCTGCGGGCGCGGCGATGCCGCGCCCTTGCTGCGCGGACGGCCACAGCAGAATGGCACGTCAGTCAGACAATGCAGCTCCGTCCAGATGTCTCGGCAGCTACTTCGACACCCGAAACGGTCTCGGCATGATCTCGTGCGGTTTCTTCGCGATCGCCGGGAAAGCCTTGAGCACGGGCGCATCGAACGTCGCCATCAGGATCCCCTCACGCTCCGTAAGCTCCCTCGAAGAGCGTATCGTAGACTGCGACCGTCTTCTGAACGGCCCGGGTCAACGCGCCTTTCCAAAGGCTCGACACCGGAATCGACTGCACACCAAGCCCCATGGCGTAGTCTAACCTCGTGACCGCCTCTGCGGGGGTCACGATCTTCGCCCGCACCGACATCCACAGCACATTCGCTACCTCCGCCTCTCACGATGCCGGCGCGATCGGCTCCGTCACCGTCGCCCAGAAGGCCTTCACTTCCTCCACGAACGGCTCCGTTCCCAGCAGGTACCAGGCGATGACGCCCATGGACGTCGGTCAGTGCGAGTCATGCTCTCCCCCGAACGATGTGGCCTCGAGACCGCGAGAAGGTGGGAACGGCCATCGCGAAGGATCCTTGAGGCGGGCTGTGGTACACAAACTCGTCATGGATCCGCTCCGAAAGGATGACATCGAACGCGCGCGGAGGATGCCTCCAGATGAACACGCGCGCGCGGCGCTCGCCGCCGTGAACGCGGGGATACGCATCCGCTTGGCCGCGCTTCGCGCGAAGCATCCCGGCGCAACCGAGCGCGAGTTGGAGGCGGCCCTGCGAGCATGGTTGAGGGATGAACGCACCGAGCATTGAAGCCGCTCTGGCGGACATCACGGGAAGACTGCTCGGCATGGGCCGTCCGTTCGCGCTCGTGGGCGGCCTCGCGGTGTCGCTCCGCGCCGATGCCAGGAACCTCATCGCCTGCGGTGACGATCTCGACCTGGCCTCTGTAAGAACCCTTCTGGACTGCATCATCGCGCGTGGATTCAACCGCGAAGAAGACTTGCATACGAAGCTCGGCAGCCTTCTGGACGAGATGAGCAGGGACGCCTGAGCGACGGCGTTGACGGTTCGTCGTTGGCTGCCGGATCCCCAAATCTCTTGTCCGACCTCCTCACTTTTCGATTTGCTGCCCATAGCTGGACATGCCCCATCCTGTCCCCCCGGCCGCGCCGGTGAGCCTCGAGGATCTGTACGCCGAGCACGGCCCGCGCGTGCTTCGGCTCCTCACTCGGCTCGGGGTGGCGGACGCGGATCGTGAAGACGTCGCGCAGGAGGTGTGGACTGTCGCGCATCGGTCGCTCTCCTCCTTCGATCCGAACCGCGGCACCACGCGCGCCTGGCTCAGCGGCATCGTGCGCAACACCGCGCGCTCGCATCGTCGCAAGCTGCTGCGCCGGCCCGAAGACGCCGCTCTCCCGGATCACGAGCCGCCGCACTTGCACGTCGAAGGCTCGGACGAGCGCTTCCAGCAAGCACGACAACGCGCGGCGCTCTGGCTCTTCGTCGAGCACGCGATCCCCAACGACGATCAACGCGAGGCCTTCGTGCTCCACGAGATCGAAGGGCTGACGGTCGAAGAGGTCGCGACGGCAACCGGCACGGGCACGTGGACGGCGCAATGGAGGATCCGGATGGCGCGGAACAAGCTGCGAGCTGCCGAGCAGAAGCTGAGCGACGACGAACGCGAGAAGCTTCGCGCCGTGGTGCTGCCCCTCGGCGGCTTCGATGGGCTCCTCCGCGCGCTGCGCGACACGCCGGTCTCCGATGACGAGGTCGCGCGCGTCTGGGATCGCGTCGTCGATCGCATCCACGCAGACGGCGGCAGCATCCACGATCGCCTCGGTGATCCGCGCGTCCCGAGCTTCCGTCCGCCGCAGGGCTACACGCTCACCGCGCCGCGCCTCGCGAGCTTCGCCACCGCCGTCTTCCTCCTCGGTGCCCTCACCGGCGCCGTCGCGCACGCGCTGCTCACGTCCCCTGTCCGCGCGAAGTCGGCACCTATCGAAGCGGAGATAGCGCCGCTCCCCTCCCCTTCGCTCGGTCCTCGGCCGGAGCCGTCTCCGAGCGCGAGCGTCACCACCGCCGCCGCACCGAACGCCACGATCGCACCGAACGCGACGTCTGCGCCTACTGCGACGATCGCGTCGCTCGCACCAGCCGCCACGTCCTCTCCTACCGCGAAGATCGCCTCCAACGCACCGCCCGCGAGCCCTCCCTACGACACCGAGCGATCTCTGATGGAGCGCGCGCGCACCGCGCTGATGAGAGGCGCCTCGCAGCTAGCGCTCGACCAGGCGAACAAGCACGCGCGCCTCTTCCCGCGCAGCAACGTCGCCGCGGTGCGCGAGGAGATCGCCGTCCGCGCGCTGGTGCAGCTCGGGCAGCGGGACGACGCCGCCGCACGCGCCGAGAGGCTCCTTCTGTGGGCCCCGCAGATGCGCTCGGCGATGGCCGCGGCGCTCGGCGGCTCCTTTTTCTGAGCGCGGACCTCCTCACTTTTCGCGCGGCCGACAATCGGTATCAGCGAGCGGCGCACAGCACCGTTGCCCGTCTCCGCGAGGCTCATCGATGTCCATTGTCCGCGACCCCGGCTTCTCGTTGGTGAGCCTCGCCGAGACGAGCAATGCGCGATTCACTACGCCGCGCCCTCTCGGCGCCGCGCGTAAATGAGCTCCCGCGAGCGATCCCCCACCTCGGAGAGGTCACCCCCCGCCTCGGAGAGGTCACCCCCCGCCTCCTGGAAGCTCGCCCCCCACCTCGGAGAGGTCACCCCCCGCCTTGGACGAGTCATCCCCCGCCTCGGACAAGTCACACCCCGGCTCCAAACATCCCACCCCCCGCCTCGGATAGGAAATCCCCCGCAGGGGATTCATTTCTGGTGACAGGAGACGCGTTGTCTGCGTAGCCTCGCAGTCAACAGTTTGCCGGGGCTGCGGGAGAACTCCCGACGAGACGGCCGCGGCGTTGAAGGGAACGAGGGAATCGAATGGGTAAGTTGACCCTTGGTCAAAAGGCGGATCGTGCGCTCAAGCTCCTCTTGGGTTTGCGGAATCCCAGGATCGCCGCGGCATTGATGAGCCACGGGTTCACGGACAAGGACCTGCAAGAAGGATGGACTCTCTTGCGGGCGCTCGGGACTTCGGTCCTCGACGGTGACGCTGCGCCCGCTTCGCTGGACACCGCATCTCTCCAATTGCTCGATCAGTGGGAAAACAAGTGGTTTCCCATCGCGAAAGCGGCGCTCCAGCGGCACGCGCCGGCCGCGCACACCTGGTTCTTCCGCAACCTCTCTCAGACGGAAGGTCCCGCTGTGATCGTCAGCGTGGGGACGTTCGTGGATCGCTTCGACAAGCTCTCTGCAAAGGCTTCCAATGGAGGCCCACCCAGCGGCGGGAAGGCGGCCCAGGACAAGCTGGTGGAGCGCGGCCTCACGAAAGAGGTGCTGGATGAGGCCCGGAGTCTGATCAAGAAGCTCGGCGGCTTCTCAGGGCCTCTCCCCGATCTTCCGGACCTGGAAGAAGAAGAGAAGAAGCTCGCGGCCGCGGAAGAGGCGCTCTGGGCGTGGTACCTGGAGTGGAGCAGCATCATCCGCAGCACGATCACCCAGCGCGCTTTGCTGCGGCAGCTCGGCTTCCTGAAGACGACGGCGAAGGGGGAAGAGGTGCTGATCGACGACGCCTCGGAAGAGCCGACCACTCCCGGTGACACGGTCGCTGAGCCCGCAGGCGCCGCTGGAAAAGAGCCAGCGCCCGCGAAGAAGGCCAAGGTGCCGGCCTGACCCTTGTCTCCCAGGGGGGGCCCCGGTAAGGTCTGGCATCCGCCACGAGGATGCAACGGTGGAAGCTGCAAGATGACCGAGGATTCGCCACCTCGACCTCGAAATCGCGTCCTTCAAGCAGCCCACAGGTTCCCATGAAAGCCATCCGGCAGCTCGCTGCGTCCGACCAAACAGACGTGCTCCGAATCAACGCGGAAAGCCTCCCCGGCGTGGCGCGATTGGATGAGAACGAAATCGGCCGCTTGCTTCACCTCCCGAATTCGCACCTCGCCGCGGAAGGCGCCGATCACACGGTCCTTGGCTATGCGCTCGCGTTTCCCAGCGACGCCCCCTACGACGGCGAAGAATTCCACTTCTTGAAGAGGCTTCAACCCGAGCCGTTCCTCTACATCGACCAGGTGGCCGTCGGAGCCACCGCGCGCCGAGCCGGGGTGGCATCCGCCCTGTACGAGGCTCTGGCGACGTACGCCCGGCACCGTCGGCTGGCTGCGATGTGCTGCGAAGTCAATCTGGAACCGCCGAATCCCGGCTCGCTTGCCTTTCACCAAGACGCGGGCTTCCATCGGATTGGTCAACTCCAGACCGCCGACGGAAGAACCGTTGTTTTGATGATCAAGCCGCTCCGCACCACGGAAGAGAGGGCACGTGACCCCTGACTACCTGAATCTCTTCTTGTCTCCAAGGGGGGGCCTCGGTAAGGTCCGGCATCCGCCATGAGGATCCAGAGGCTGACGCTGCAAGATTATCGAGGGTTCGCGCACCTCGACCTCGAATTCGCGCCTCGCGTGACTGCCCTCGTCGGCGTCAACGGCGCCGGGAAGACTTCGATCCTCGACTCCATCGCGGTGATGCTGTCCTGCCTCCAAGAGGGGGTCCGCTCGGAGAACATGGCCGGATTCGGCTACTGGGACAGCGATGTCCGGAGCGGCGCCGCCATGACGGCCAACTCGCTGAGCGCAGCGCTCCTCGACGACAACGAAGTCACATGGACACGGACCCACCGACTCCCGTTCCACCCGACGGACCAACCTCCCCACAGTGACACTTCCAGCTTGGCCGGGCCGGTCAGCGCCGCCCGCGAATCGGTCGCGAGCGGCAGACCTCTCCTCCCGCTCGCGGTCTATTTCCCCACGAACCGTGCCGCGCTGGACATTCCCGCCCGCATCCGCACACCCCATGTGTTCGACGCGCTGAGCGCCTACGACGGAGCCCTGGACGGAGGCGCCAATAACTTCCGCGGCTTCTTCGAGTGGTTCCGCGAGGAGGAGGATGTCCTTAACGAGGAGATCGTGGCGCGCTCCCAAAACCCGGAGTGGCCGAAAGGCGAGCAAAACGAGGCTCAACCCTCTTCGCTCCCCGCCGTGCGACACGCCATCGAGCGGCTTCTTCCAGGCGCGAAGTCGGTGCGCATCGAGCGACGGCCGCAGCGAATGACTGTCGAGATGAACGGCGTCCGCCTCGATGTCGGACAGCTCTCGGACGGAGAGAAGTGTCTGCTCGCCATGGCCGGTGACCTGGCGCGCCGCATGGCGCTCGCGGCCCCGCGCGCAGCGGATCCGCTCCGACACCCGGCGATCGTGCTGATCGACGAAGTGGAGCTGCACCTCCACCCGGGCATGCAGCGGCTCATCTTGCCGCGGCTCCAAGACGTGTTTCCTTGCGCGCAGTTCATCGTCACCACCCACTCGCCACAAGTGCTCTCCTCGCTCCGCGCCGAGAGCGTTCGCATCCTCGAAGGCTTCGCTCTGCGGCCGCTTTCCAGGGGAACGTGGCGTCGCGACACGAATCGTATCCTGGAGTCCGCGTTCGGCGATCCCGGGCGACCGCCCGAGGTAGCTCAAAAGCTCCAGGAGCTGCGCGACGCGATGGACGACGACCAGTTCGACGTGGCGCGCCTGCTCATCCAGGAGCTGTCGGAGATGGTTGAAGGAGACGACCCCGAGGTCTTCTATTACCAGCAGCTCCTCCCGCCGGAGGGCGACGCCGAGGCAGCCTCGTGAGAGACATCGTCAAAGGCTTGGAGCCGCGCACGATCGCGGACACACGACACGCGACGACCACTGACCTCAGCACGACCGTGCGGGCGCGCGCCGCGTTCGATCAGGTCGACAAGGCCGCTGTGCGCAGCGCTCTGGTGAAGGAGCAGGGTTGGCTCTGTGCCTTCTGCATGAGGCGCATCCGCCCGGAGAACGACAAGGGCGTGGCCGCCATGAGGATCGCTCACCGCGCGCCGATCGAAGGCGCCCCCACACTGGCCCTCACCTGGAAGAACCTTCTCGGCTCTTGCGAAGGTCGCGAGCGCTCGAACCGACCGGACAAGACATGCGACGTCGCCCAGCGTTCAACGGCTCTGTCTTTGGACCCCACCGTCTCTGGTGCCTGCGCCCGCTTGCGTTACGAGCGTCGCAGCGACAAGCAGGGGCTGTTCATCACGTCGGACGATCCCGAGCATCGAAAGGACGTCGCTGCCCCAGCTGCTCGGCGTGATCGAGTCCATGATCCGGGAATAGGACGTGGTAAGACCCTCCGCATGGCAAGAGTGCTCGTGATCCTGGCGCAGGGGGCGGAAGAGATGGAGACGACGATCACCGTGGACGTGCTGCGGCGCGGCGGGATCGACGTCGTGCTCGCGGGGCTCGATGGGGGCGGGCCGGTGAAGTGCTCCCGCGGTGTGCACATCGTGCCCGATACCAGCCTCGCGGACGCCAAAGGGCCCTTCGACGTCGTCGCGCTGCCCGGCGGGCTCGAAGGGGCCAAACGGCTCGCGGATTCTCCCGCCGTCGGTGCCCTGCTGCGCGCGCAGGAGGCCGCGGGGCTCACCACCGCCGCCATCTGCGCCGCGCCCATCGCGCTCGCGAAACACGATGTCTACGCCGGGCACCAACTGACCAGCTATCCGAGCGTGCACGACGTCGTCGGCAAGCACGGCACCCTCGTCCTCAGCCCCGTCGTCACCGACCGAAACCTCGTCACCAGCCAGGGGCCGGGGACCGCGTTCGCGTTCGCCCTCGCGCTGGTGGAGCGGCTCGCCGGGAAAGAGACCGCCGACAACGTGCGCAAAGGCATGCTCCTGCCCGCCTGACTCGGCACCACGACTCGACCTCTCGTCGCGCCGCACCCGCGACGCCACGCACCCGCGCCCCTCTCTCGATTCGGCCGAATTTTCCCGTCGGATCAAAAACACCGGGCCTTCGAGATTCCCACTTACGCGCGGCAGCGAACGGCCGGTATCCTGCCGGCATGGGGCCTTCTTCTTCACTCGCACGCACCGGGTTCTTCCTCTTCGCAGCGCTCTCCTCCGCGGGCCTCGCGGCCTGCAACCTCCTCACCGGGGCGGAGGATCTCGAGGTCAGCGGCGAGTCCACCGGCACGAGCACCGGCACCACCTCGGGCACCCACACCGGCACCGGCGGCGCGGGCGCAGGCAACACCGGCACCGGCGCAGGCAACACGGGCGCCGCAGGAGGCGCCGGCCCCGCGTGCGATCCGCCCTGCGGTCAGAACCAGTACTGCGAGGCTTCCACCGGAACGTGCCAGTGCAGCCCGGGGTTCCTGTCACAGAATGGCAATTGCGTCGCGGCTCCCCCCGGCGATCCCTCCACCCGCACGCAGGACGAGGTGTGCACCAAGTGGAAGGAAGGCCACAACGTCACCACGCCGAATCCCCTCGTCTCCGACGGCGGCGAGTGCAGCGCCGGCTCGCTCAAACAAGGCGCCATCAACGACACGCTGGCGCGAATGAACATGTTCCGGTGGCTCGCCGGCCTCGGCCCCACCACGGACGACGCGACGATGGACGCGGGCGCGCAGCTTTGTGCCAACCTGGAGTCGTGGTGGGATTTCTCGATGGGCGGCAGTCCACACTCCCCCCCGGCCGGCGTGAAGTGCTTCACGCAGACCGGCGCCGATTTCGCCGGGATGAGCAACATCGCGTGGGGCTCCGGGCACCCGGCGCAGGCCATCGATCAGTTCATGGAAGACAACGGGAACGAGACGACGCTCGGACACCGGCGCTGGATCGTGAATCCGCCCCTCTCCGATGTCGGGATCGGCTACTGGGAAGGCGGCGGCAGCTACGGCAACGCGGAGTGTCTGCGGGTGTTCGGCTCGGGCGGCAACGGGCCCAATCCGGACTGGGTGGCCGTGCCCAATCAAGGGTTCGTGCCAGTGGACATGGCGCAATGGACGTGGTCCTTCCACGGCAACATGGGCGGCGTCCCGAACGCGCAGATCAGCGTGCTCGGCGTCGACGACAACTCGCCCCTCGACGTGAAGGTGATGAACCTCTCCCAAGGCTACGGGGAAGAGGCCATCTCCTTCATCCCGCAAGGCTGGCAACCGCAGGCCGGCAAGACGTACCGCGTCACCGTCTCCGGGCTCGCCACGGGCGACGTCGTGTACGACGTGAAGCCCGTCGCCTGCAACTGACACGCTCCCCCGCTCGACTGGCACCTTGCCTTTTCCGAAATTGCGCTATCCTCCGCCCGCATGCTGAAGCTCCATCACCTCGCCGTCGTCGTCCGCGATCTGAATGCAGCCGAACGGTTCTACTCGGGGCTCCTCGGTTTGCCGGTCACGCAGCGGTGGGAGGGGCCGGACGGGCGGCCTCGGTCGGTGTGGGTCGCGCTGTCGGACGGCGGGTTCCTCGCGCTGGAGAAGGCCTCCGCGGACTCGCCGACGCGCAGCGATCAGGCCCCGGGGCTCCACTGCCTCGCGCTCGGCATCCCGCGGCGCGAACGGGAGCCGTACCGGGAGAAGCTCACCGCCGCCGGCTTCCCCATCGAGCACGAGACGCGCTTCACCCTCTACGTGCGCGACCCGGACGGGAACCTGATCGGCTTCAGCCACTATCCGGACGGCATCTACGAGTGACCGTGTCACGGACAGTGGACGTCGAATCGACCGCACGCCGATCTCCCCGTTGACGAGACGCCGCATTCGTTGAAGATGGCGCGATGCGCGCCCCGTCCTTCTCCCGCGGTGTATTCGGAACAAGCGCCGTCTCGCTCGGCCTCCTCTCCATCGCCTGCACCCCCACGGCCGCGGCGCCCCCCGCGTGCCCACAGAACGAAGCGAAGCCCGCGCCCACCGCGAGCGCCGCCCCATCCGCGCCCGCGCGGTTCGCCGTCCTGCCGGAGGACGCGAGCCCCATCACCTTCGACCGAATGGCCGCCTTCCCCGAGCCGGGGTGGAACGTGCCGCGCCACATCGGCTTCTCCGCCGACAAGAAGAGCATCCTTTACCTCGCGAGCGAGACGGGCGGCCCCGAAATGGCCCTGTTCGCGTACGAGCTGGAAAAGAAGGCCTCCCGCGCGCTGCTCCACGCGAAGGATCTCCTGCCCACCGACAAGCCCCTGTCGCGCGAAGAGGAGCTGCGCCGCGAGCGGATGCGACAGCGCACCACCGGCATCAACGACTACCAGGTCGCGAAGGACAGCGGCGACATCCTCGTTCCGCTCGGAGGCGATTTGTACCTCCGCGGCAAAGACGGCCAGAGCACCCAGCTCACCCGCACCGATGAGCCGGAGATCGATCCCCAGATCTGCAAGAGCGGAGAGCGCGTGTTCTTCGTGCGCGGCAGCGAGCTCTACGCCCTCGACACCAGGACGAAGAAGGAGACGGCCCTCACGAAGGGCGCCAAAGAGGGCGTCACGCACGGCCTCACCGACTTCAACGGTCAAGAGGAGCTGGACGAGGAGAGCGGCTATTTCCCGACGCGCGCCTGCGACAAGGTGGCTTATCTGGAGGTGGACGAGCGCAAGGTCGGCACCACCGACGTCGTCGGCTACCGCGGCAAGAAGCCGGACAAGATGGAGCAGCGGTATCCGGAGTCCGGCACCACGAACCCGAGCGTGCGAATCGGCATCGCCGACGTCGCCTCGAAGAAGACCACGTGGGTGACGCTGCCCGACAACGAGGAGCGCTATTTCGGCCGCTTCCAATGGGCTCCGGACGGCAGCGCCCTCTACTTCGTGGGGATGGCGCGCGATCAGAAGAGCCTGTCTCTCTACCGCGTCGACAAGAAGGGCGGCGCCGCGACCGAGCTCGCGAAGCAGTCCGCCGCCGCGTGGGTGGATTTGCCGACCGTGCAGGCGCTGGAGAAGTCCAACACCATCCTCTGGACCACCCCGAAAGACGGCCACATCCACCTGGAGACGCGCGACGGCACGACGGGCAAGCTCGTCGCCGAGATCACCAAAGGCCGCTGGGACGTGGCCGGCGTGAACGCGGTCGACGAGGAGAAGGGCGTCGTCTACTTCTCCGCGAACAAGGAGAGCCCGATCGAACAGCACCTCTACAAGGTGCCTCTCACGGGCGGCGAGCCGTCGAAGGTCACCCCGGAGCGCGGCGTCCACGGCGCGTTCGTCTCCCCGCAGACTGGCACGCTCGTGGACCTGCACTCGGCGCACGACAGGCCCCCTCAAGTGACGGTGCGGTCGCTCGACGGGGCCGAGATAGGCTCCCTGCCCGTCGCGGCGGATCCGCAGATCGAAGCGCTCAAGATCCGCCCGCGGGAGCTCATTTCCATCACGGGCCCGAGCGGGGACACCTTGTATGGCGCGCTCCTCAGGCCTCGCGAAACCAAGCCCGGCGACAAGCACCCTGTCGTGGTGAACGTGTACGGCGGGCCCGGCGTGCAGATCATCCACGACTCGTGGGCCCCTTCCCTCTTCTGGCAACACCTCGCGGACCGCGGATTCGTGGTGTTCCAGCTCGACAACCGCGGCTCCAGCGGGCGCGGGCCGGCCTTCGAGCACCCGATCAAGAACCAGCTCGGCAAGGTGGAATTGCAAGATCAGCTCGCGGGCGTGGCGTATCTGAAGACGCTGCCCTTCGTGGACCCGGACCGGATTGGCATCCAGGGCGCGAGCTACGGCGGCTTCATGACGGCGCTCGCGATGTTCAAGGCGCCGGACGTCTTCAAGGTGGGAGTCGTGGGCGCGCCCGTCACCGAGTGGCAGCTCTACGACACCGCCTACACCGAGCGGTACATGGGCCAACCGAAGGAGAACGCCGCCGGGTACGACGCGAGCGATCTCACGAAGATGGTGGACGGGCTCAAAGGCAAGCTGCTGCTGATGCACTCGCTCATGGATGAGAACGTCCACTTCCAGAATTCGGCCGATCTCATCGACGCGCTCGTCACGGCGAACAAGCCTTTCGATCTGATGATCTTCCCCGGCGAGCGGCACGGCTACCGGAGCCCGCCCGCGCGCAAGTACGCCTTCCGGAAGATCGCCGCCTACTTCGCCGACAACCTCTGACGCGCTGCGGGATCTTGCGGCGCCGCGGCGGCCGAGCGAACAATGGCGCATGGCTTCCTCGCGCATCGCTCCTGGGCTCGTCGTCGCGGCGCTCGGCACCTTCGTGATGGGGTGTTTCTTCGACGCTTCGGCCTTCGACGGGGCCTCGAAGGGGGGCGCCGGCACCACGACGACGTCGGGCGCGGGCGCCTCGGACACGACGACGAGCCACGGCGGCGCGGGCGGCGCTCCCCCGTTCGGCGGCTCCACGTCCTCGGGCGGCGGCGGCACCGGCGGGTCCGGGGCCGAAGGCGGCGCCACCCCCGTGATCCCGAGCGACGCGTGCCCCGGCACCAAGATCGATCTCGCCCCGTACACGAAGCTCCTCATCGAAGGCGACACCACCGCGGCGCTCGACGACTTCGGATCCGCGGTGTGCGGCGGCGGCAGCTCTCCGGACCTGGTCTATCAGGTCAAGCCGCTCGCGACTGGCCTCCTCTCGATCGCCCTCACGCCCGAGGGGAATTTCGACGGCTTCTTCCAGGTCCGCACCATCTGCACCGGGAACGACAGCGAGATCAAGTGCGGCACCGAGGACGCGATCGCCGTCACGGTGAACACGCCAGTCTACGTCATCGTCGACGGTCACACCGGCGATCCGCAGAAGTCGCCGCTCGGCAAATTCCAGCTCCGACTCAGCCTCGACTCGTGCGGAAACGGCATCATCGAGGCCGCGGGCGAGGAGTGCGACGACGGCAATCCAACCGACGATGACACCTGCACCAACGACTGCAAGGTGCGCTGTACGCAGTCGGGGTCGAAGACGAACGACTGGGACACCTACGTTCACCCGAAGACGCACCACTGTTACATGCAGTCGTACGGCCCGAACAGTAACTGGAAGGAAGCGTCGGACGACTGCAAGAACTGGGGCGGGACGCTCGCCGCGCTGACGCCCGGAGACGAGATCTCGGATCTTTCGGGCCTCGTGGGGCAGACGCTCGAAGACGTGTGGATCGGCGGCACCGACGAGGGGACCGAGGGCTCGTTCGCGTGGCAGACCGGGGAGACATGGAGTTACCCGGGCGGCGCCTCTCCGTGGGAAGGCGGCGAGCCGAACGGCGGCAACAGCGAAAACTGCGTCGAGATCTACAAGAACACGCACCTCAACGACGAGAAGTGCAGTACGTCGCAGAACTGGATGTGCGAGCGCCCGCCGGCCGGCAAGCTCGCTCAGTGAAATGATCGCGCAGAAAGACAAAGACAAGGGCGCGTCGCGCGGGCACGACGGCGCGCTGACAGCGCCGCTCGGCGATTTCACGGACGGGCTCACGCTGCCCGAAGAAGAGGACGACGGGCTCGATCTCGACGCGATCGATCCGCTGCCTCCGCTCGACGTGCCGGAGGATCGGCCCGCGACGACGACGCGCGATCTCGCGGCGAAGGCGGAGACCGAGCGGCTCCTGCACGCGACGCAGGCGGCCCCGGGGGCGACGGCGCTCGTGCTGCGCGATCTCGTGACGCGCCGGAAAAAGAAGGTGATCGCGATCACCAGCGACGTGGAGACGGCGCGCGCGCTCGCGGCGGACGCGTCGTTCGTGCTCGGCGCGCGGGACGCGGACGACGCGGAGGCCGGCGCGACCACGTTCGGATCCGTGCTGCTCTACCTGCCGAACGAGGCCAGCCCGTACGCGGACGTGAACCCGGATCGACGCGGCGCGCAGGCGCGGCTCGCGACGCTGTTCCACCTCGCGATGGAGCTGCCGTGGTCCGTGCTCGTGTGCCCGATCGCGGCGCTCGCGCGCAAGGTGGTGCCTCGCGAGGACGTGACGGAGCACGCGGAGCTCGTCGTCGTCGACCAGGACATCGATCGCGAGAAGCTGACCGGGCGGCTCGCGGCCTCGGGGTACGTGCGCAGCCCGCTCGTCGAGGATCCGGGCACGTTCGCGGTGCGCGGCGCGCTGCTCGACGTGTGGCCGCCGCTCGCGGAGACGCCCGTCCGCGTGGAGCTGCTCGGCGACGCGATCCTCCGCATGCGCACGTTCGATCCGGAGGAGCAGCGCACGCTGCGCGACGTGCGCGAGGTGTGGCTCCCGCCGGTGCGCGAGGCGATCCTCACCCCTGCGAACGTGGACCGCGCGCGCGAGCGCATCCGAGGCATCTGCGACGCGATCGACTACCCCTCTTCGAAGACGCGCGCGCTCGTCGACGACGTCGCCTCCGGCCGCGCGTTCTTCGGCGCCGAGGGCTTCTTGCCGGCGTACGCGGATCTCGCGCCGCTCGCGTCGTACCTGCCCGAGGACGCGACGGTCGTGCTCGAAGATCCGTCCGCGCTCACGAGCGCGCTGCGCGACGAGATCGGGCGCGCCGCCGCGGACGAAGCGCAGAAAGGGAAGGAGCCGCACTTCGGCATCGCGTCCTTCTACGAGACGGAGGCGAGCGTCGCCGGGTGGATCCGCGGGCGCACGACGATCGCCTTGCATCGCAGCGCGGTGACGGGCGGCGAGCCGGATCCGGGATCGCTGGAGTCGTTCGAGATCGCGCCGGAGGACGCGCCCTCGCTCGCGACGCAGGACCAGTCGGATCTGGCGCGCGCGATCAAGGCGGCGCGGCAGAGCAAGGGGAAGACGGGCGCGCTCGATCCCTTGATCCGCCGCATCGCCGCGTGGCAGGAGCACGGTCTGCGCGTCGTGCTCGCGGCGCGCGCGCACACCCAGGTGGAGCGCCTCGTCACGTTGCTCCGGCACCACGACGTGAAGGTGAAGGCCGCGCTCGGCGGCTTCGATCCGTCGGTGCTCGACGCGACGGACAAGGCCTCTCGCGACACGGCCCTCGTCGTGACAGGCAACCTCGCGCGCGGCGTGATCGCGCCTCTCTCCGGGATCGCGCTCGTCACGGAAGAGGAGGTGTTCGGGTCGCGGGCGCACCGGCGGGCCGCGCGCGCGGCGTCCTCGAAGACCAGCTCTCGGCCGTTCGTCGAGGACCTGAAGAGCCTTCAAGTCGGCGACTTCGTCGTCCACGTGGAGCACGGCATCGGCAAGTACCTGGGCCTCACGCACCGCAGGCTCGGGGAGCCGGTGAACGCGGACAGGCCCGCTCCGAAGTTCGCGCCGACGGGCATCCTCGCGCCGGACGGTCAGGGATCCGGCGGGCTCACCGTCGATCTGTTGGTGGTTGAATACGCCGGCGGAGACAAGCTCTATCTCCCCGTCTATCGGCTGAACCAGATCCAGAAATTCACGGGCGGAGAAGGCGCCCCGAAGCTGGATCGCCTCGGCGGGCAGACGTTCGCGAAGACGAAGGCGCGCGTCGCGAAGCAGCTCAAGCAGATGGCCGACGAGCTGCTCCGGCTCTACGCCGAGCGGCGCGCGATCGTGGGGGAGGCGCTGCCTCCGGCCGACGACGATTACCGCGCGTTCGAGGCGACGTTCCCCTTCGACGAGACGGCGGATCAGGCGCGCGCGATCGCGGAGGTGTCGAACGATCTGGAGGCGCCGCGGCCGATGGATCGGCTCGTGTGCGGCGACGTCGGCTTCGGCAAGACGGAGGTCGCGCTGCGCGCGGCGTTCCGCGTGGCGGCTTCGGGCAAGCAGGTCGCGGTGCTCTGTCCGACCACGGTGCTCGCGACGCAGCACTTCCGCAACTTCGAGGCGCGCATCCAGAACTACCCGATCACCGTGCGCGCGATGAGCCGCTTCCAGACGAAGGAAGAGCAGAGCGAAGCCTTGCGCGGGCTGCGCGACGGCTCGGTCGACATCGTGATCGGCACGCATCGGCTGCTCTCGAAGGACATCCATTTCAAGCGGCTCGGCCTGCTCGTGGTCGACGAGGAGCAGCGCTTCGGCGTGACGCACAAGGAGCGCATCAAGGCGCTGCGCACGAACGTGGACGTGCTGACGCTCAGCGCGACGCCGATCCCGCGCACGCTGCAGATGGCGGTGAGCGGGCTGCGCGACATGTCGATCATCACGACGCCGCCCGTGGATCGAAGGGCGATCCGGACGATCGTCACGCGGCACGACGAGAAGGTGATCCGTGACGCCATCGATCGCGAGATCGCGCGCGGCGGGCAGGTGTTCTACGTGTACAACCGCGTCGAGGGCCTCTACGAGCGCGCGGCGCGGCTCGCCGAACTGCTCCCTTCCGTTCGCTTCGCGGTGGCGCACGGACAGATGGGCGAGGGCGCGCTGGAGCAGACGATGCTCGACTTCGTGGAGGGCCGGTACGACGTCCTGTGCGCGACAGCCATCATCGAGAGCGGGCTCGACATCCCGCGCGCGAACACGATCCTGATCGATCGCGCGGACATGTTCGGCCTGGCGCAGCTCTACCAGCTCCGCGGTCGCGTAGGCCGCGCGAAGGAGCGCGCGTACTGCTACCTCATCGTGCCTCCGCCGAACGCGATGACGGACGAGGCGCGCACCCGCATCGAGGCGCTGGAGCGGCACACGGAGCTCGGCTCCGGCTTCCAGATCGCGTCGCTCGATCTGGAGCTGCGCGGCGCGGGCGATCTGCTCGGGCCCGATCAGAGCGGCACGGTGGCGAGCGTCGGCTTCGAGCTGTTCTGCTCGATGCTCGAAGAGGCCGTGCACGAGCTGCGCGGCGAGGTCGTCGTGCACGAGGTCGATCCCGAGATGTCGTTCGACGCGGAGGCCTTGTTGCCCGAGGACTACATCGCGGACGTCGGCGTGCGGCTGTCGCTCTACAAGCGGCTCGCGAGCGCGTCGTCCGCGGACGAGGTGGCGGACCTCGCGGGCGAGATCGAGGATCGCTTCGGCGGCCCGCCGATCGAGGCGCGGCGCTTCGTGCACCTGATGCGGCTGAAGACGGAGCTGCGGCGGCTGCGGGTGCTCGCGTGCGAGGCGAGCGCGAAGATGGTGACGCTCCATCTGCGCGACGACACGCCGCTCGACCCCGCGAAGGTGATGAAGCTCGTGCAGCAGAGAGGCAGTCCGTACAAGCTCTCTCCGGACATGCGCCTCACGCGCCGCTCCCGAGACACCGAGTCTTTCCAGAGCGGGCTGGAGGCGACGGACAAGCTGCTCGGAGAGATGATGGCCTGTCTGAAGGACGACGCGTAGCTCAGTGTAGCGTCTTCGCGCCGAGGGCCTCGTCCGCCATCTCGGCGTAGGTCATGTTGCGGACGTTCTTCACGTCGTCGTCGTCGTGGAACTTCATCAGGAAGGGGCCGACTCCGGCGACGCGGCCGGCGGGGCCCGCGAGGTATTTCCCGGCGATCGGGTGATTGGCCACGTCGCTCAGGAAGCGGAGGAACCGGCCGAACGGGCGGCGCGCGCGCTCCTCTTTCCGGCCGAGGAGCTGCATGCGCTTGAAGGCCTCGCGCAGGCGCTTTCCGCGCGGATCCAGGTGGTGCATCGGCGTGAGGAAGACGTCCGTGATGAAGGGCTGGCCGAGGTACAGCATGCGGCCCAGCACCGCGGCGCCCTTGATTTGCCGCGGGAGCGGCGTCTTCGGCTGGTGCTTCGCCTTCTCCTCGAACTCGTCGGACTCGTAGTATTCCGTCATGTGGTAGTCGATCGCGATGTGGCGCGACTCGTCGCGGTTGATGAGCGCCATCGCCGCGTGGCTCATGTCGTCGTCCACGAAGTCGTCGATCGATCGCAGGAGCGCGATGTCGAGGATCAGCTCCCCCGCGACGATGTACGAGTTGGCCACGTCGTCCGAGAGGTACTGCACCGCGTCCACGAACACCGGCGCGAACTCCCGCAGGCTGGGGCTCAGCTGGTATTCCTGGTAGTGGTGCACGTCGTAGAAGTCGGCGAGCATCTGCGCGGCGTGCGAGTGGCGCACCTCGTCCTGCACGAACGAGGCGAAGATCGCGCGGAGCTTCGGATCGCTCGTGCGGCGGCCCTGCTCGCGGAACAGCGCGCCCGCGAGGCGCTCGATGCCGGACATGTCCGTGAAGAGCTGCACGATGCGGGTCTCGTCTTCGCGGGACATTTCGCGGGGCTTCCGGCTCCAGTCGAGCTCGCCGACGCTCCACTGATCGCGGCGACAGCTCTCCAGCATGCGGTCCAGATCGACAGGCATGGTCCGGAGGATACATCGCCGCCCGCCGCGGTGGGAGGGCGCACGGCGCGCGTCTTTTGCGGACGGCTGCGCCTCGCCGAGAGGCGGCCACCGCCGAGAGAGCCAGTCCGAAGACAGGCACGCATCGTGCTGGGAGCGGCCCTCACCTGAGGACACCGAGCGGCGTTTCGCCCCGCAATTGCGCGGCGCTCGCAGGCTCCAAGCCACCTGCCGGCGCGCGCGGGAGGGCAGGAGTGCGCCCGCCGCGAGGCGATGTCCTTGCGTCGGCGCTGCAAGTTGCGCGCGTGGATCCGAAAGAGCGCGCCGCGCGCCGAGGCAGATCTCGGTTGAAACGCTTCGGTTCGAAGCGAAAGAGGCGCCGGCACCGCTCTTGCGATGCTGGGCCGCGCGGCGGACCGTCGACGCCGCATTTCAGATAGCGCGCGCACGGCCACGGCCGCGGTGGGCGCCGACAACGACAAGGAGAACGCGAAATGGCGCGGACACCAAGACTCATAGCGACGCTGCTCTTCAGCGGGCTCTTCGCACTCTCGGGGTGCGAGGGACCGGCCGGGCCGGCCGGCGCGGATGGAACGAACGGTAAAGACGGTACGAACGGCACCGATGGACAGGACGGCACCAATGGCACCAACGGTGCCGACGGTCAGGACGGGACCAACGGAACCGACGGTACCAATGGCACGAACGGCACGAACGGCACCGATGGAAAAGACGGCACGAACGGCGGCAACGTCCAGCTGACGCTCTTCCACGGTCGCGACGCTCTCGCGCAGCAGGCGTACGAAGAGGGCAAGATCGTGCAGGTCACTCCCGCCATCACGAGCGCCACCGCGGACGCGGCCGGCAACGTGAAGGTGGAGTTCATGGTGGCGGATCCGGACGGCGCGCCTGTCACCGGCATCACCACGATCAACGCGACGATCGCGAAGCTGGTGCCTGCGCCGGCGAGCGGCGACTCGTTCAACAAGTGGGTCTCGTACATCTACCGGAGCCAGGTCGTGAGCGGCTCGGCGATGGGCAACTGGCCCAACCCGGACGGGACCGCGGCCGATCAGGCCTACGTCGAGAACAACGGCACCCTCGTCGACAACGGCGACGGCAGCTACGAATACACGTTCGCGACGAACATCTCGGCCGTGAAGACGCCTGTCGCGATGACCGACATCAAGTACGAGATGGGGCTCCGACACCGCATCTCGATCCAGATGGGCGGCCACGCGGGCCCCACCGGCGACGCGACGTTCGACTTCGTGCCGGACGGCTCGGATCTCGGCGCCAAGGCGACGCGCGACATCGTCGCGACCAGCGCCTGCATGAACTGCCACGGTCCGGAGTTCGCCGCGCACGGCGGAGATCGCCAGTCGGTCGAGACGTGCGTGACCTGCCACAACCCCGGCAACATCGATCCTCACGGCGGCGAGACGGTCGACTTCCAGGTCATGATCCACAAGATCCACGCGGGCGGCGAGCTCGCGTCGATCCCCGGCCCGGACGGCAAGCTCTGGGACGACCCGGCCACCCCGGTGAACGAGGCGGCGGATAACGGGGAGTATGCGATCTGGGGTTACCAGAACTTCAAGGCTTCGTGGGAGAAGGCGGAGTTCCCCGCGGTGCTCGCGAACTGCCAGAAGTGCCACGAGGACGGTCACACGGACTCCGACGCTTGGAAGTCGAAGCCGTCGCGCCAGGCGTGCGGCTCCTGCCACGACACGGTCGATTTCGCGACCGGCACGAACCACACGGGCGGCCAGCAGCTCACGGACGACAACTGCGGCGTCTGCCACAAGCCGACGGGCAACGCGGTCGGCAAATCGATCACGGACGCGCACGACTGGACGAAGCAGGACGTCCGGAACCTGCCCGAGTTCAACGTCGGGATCACGATCTCGGCGCCGAACAACGGTCAGTACTTCGTGGCCGGCGAGAGCCCCGTCGTCACGGTGCAGCTCAAGGACCTCGAGAACAACAACGCGGTCCTCGACCACACGAACCTCACCGCGGACGCCGCTCCGGAGGGCTGCACCGGCTCGCCGTGCCCGGCGCGTGACGGTCTGCTCGCGGCCTCGAACATCTTCGTGCACGGCCCGCGCGGCGATCGCAACCCGGTCCTGTCGACCAAGGCGCGCGCTCGCATCACGAGCGGCACCGCGGGTCCGTGGGACATCAGCGCGGCCGGCGCTTCGCTCACGGTCGTGTTCGACGGCGGCAAGGTGCTCTATTCGCAGGCGAACGGCGGCTCGCAGCTCCCCGGCACGGTGACGGTGCCGGTGTCGTCGGGCTCGTTCTCGTCGACGGCGGCGGCCACCGCGGCGGAGATCGCGACGTGGCTGAACGCGAACGCGAGCTTCAAGCTGCGCGGCATCGCGTACGTGGAGCCGAGCGGCAAGCTGTCGATCCGCAGCCGCAACCTCGGCGAGCTGTACGCGGTCGCGCTGACGGCGGGCCCGATCACGACGAACGTCTTCGGCGGCGACGTGACGGTGCACACGATCGGCGGCTCCACGGTGGGCCTCTCGATCGCGCACCAGTCGAACCCGGCGAACAACGATCCCAAGGTGCAGTGGTTCGCGGATCACGTGACGTACACGCTGGATCCGGTCGACGATCTGCGTCCGGGCACGTACGTCGTGAGCGCGGAGATCAGCGATCGTGGTCGCAAGAGCGACGTCGACTACAAGACGCCGTCGGTCGCGAAGGTGACGTTCCAGGTCGGCACGGCCACCGAGGAGCTGCCGCCGACGCGTAACTGCAACTCGTGCCACGAGGCGAAGGACGGGCGCGGTCTGATCTTCGATCCGGCGCGTCATCAGAAGCACTTCGACGATCTCTCGATCGATCAGTGCGGCGCTTGCCACGACTACCAGACGCAGAACGCGTCCGGTCAGTGGAGCGGCGGCTTCCCGATCGCGACCCGCGTGCACGGCGTGCACAACGGCGCGAACCTCGTGTACCCGAACATCACGATCGGGCACGCGGACACGGTGGCCGGTCGCAACTGGCAGATCCAGTTCCCGCAGGACGTCCGCAACTGCGAGGCGTGCCACACGGATCAGACGAGCGGCTCGTGGAAGACGAAGCCGGCGCGGCTGCCCTGCATGGGTTGCCACGACTCGGACGCCGCGCGCGCGCACATGAAGATCCAGACGTACGACCCGACGCCGAACGATCCTTGGAGCGGCGACGAAGAAGAGTCGTGCGCGACCTGCCACTGACGGCATGAGGAGGCGGCTCGTGATTCGAGCGGGCCGCCTTCTCTGCTAACCTCTCCCCTTCACCGCAGTACCACCGCATCTTCCCGGGGCGGCGCACGGCGCGTCGCCCTCAGGGACACTCGTGGGTATCGAACATGCGTGCTCGTCTGTCTGTCGTCCTCTCCTCGTTCTTGCTGATGACCTCTTGTGGCCAGTCTGGCTCTCCGAGCGGGAGCGGCTCGGGACAGGGCACCTCCACCGGAGCGAGCGCGGCTGTGGTGCCGGACAAGGTGCTGGCGCGGGTGAACGGAGTGCCGATCACCGAGACGGACCTGGAGCTGAAGCTTTCGGCGGACAGTCACGAGGCGGCCGGGAATCTGAGCGCGGCGGACCGGAAGAAGAACGTGCTCGACTATCTGATCCTGCACGAGCTGATGGCGCAGAAGGCCGCCTCGATGGGGCTGGATCAGGACGCGAAGTACCAGGCGGAGCTGCGCAAGCTGGAGGCGCAGCTGGCGGCGTTCCGGCGGCAGGAGCTGTCGGAGCGGCTGCTCGCGAAGGAGGGGGACAAGCGGAATAGCCCGAGCGAGGAGGAGATGCGCGCGTACTTCCAGCGGAACGAGAAGCGCATCCGGACGACCGTGCACGTGCTTCAGATCCTGAAGCGGAGCGAGAGCGCGATCGTGGAGGCTCGGAGCATGATCGAGCGCGGCAAATCGTTCGAGGAGGTGGCGGCGAGCTATTTCCCGAACCTGCCGGAGGGGCAGAAGCCTTGGGATCTGGGGTTCTTGACGTTCAGCAAGATCCCGGAGGCGTGGCGGGACACGCTGACGGATCTGAAGCCTGGAGAGATGAGCGGTATCCTCCGCGGACCGAACGAGCGTTACTGGCTGATCAAGCTCGTGGAGTCGAAGGAGGACCCGAACGTGACGTTCGAGTCGGCGAAGGAGGGGATCCTGCTCGACATGAAGGCGGCGCGGCAGCAACGTCTGCGGGACGGCTACGAGAAAGAGCTGCGGGACGCGGCCAAAATCGAGATGGTGTCTCCGCCCTGACTGGGCGTCTCCCCTCCCCTTGCGACTGGCACCTTCGGGGGGTGCGGCGTGTGCGCGTTACGGGGCTCCGCAGGAGAGCCACTCGGTGAGGTTGGAGCGGTCGTCGGACGAGGGCTGCGTGGCGTAGCTGGACGGCGGCATGCTGTTATTGGAGTCGCCGGACTCGGCGTAGATCTCGTCGACGCGGGCCTGGATCTCCGCCTGGGTGTCGAAGTTGATGGCGCTCGGGGCGCCCTGTCGGCTCGACGCGGTGGAGGAGTGGCAGCCGTTGCAGTAGTTGGTGAAGAAGGCCTGTCCGAAGTTGGCGTAGGTGAGATCGGTGCCGCCGCTGGGGCACGAGGGCAGGCCGTTCGATCCGGTGCCGCCTTCGCCGCCTCCGCTGGAGTTGCAGGCGGCGAGGGACACGGCGACGACGAGGGACGTGAGGACGAGAGAGAGCGACTTCATTGGATGCCTCCAGTTTGCGTCGTGCTAAGCGTCCTGGGGAGCGGGTCAGTATTTCTTGGGGCTGGCCCGCGGTGAGCGAATCTGGCTCGATTTCCCGAGGACGGCTCGCACCGTCGCGATCTGCCTGTTCCGATGCTGGCAGTCCGTGGGGCGTTCAAGGGGGGAGTGTGAAATCGATTTTCGCCGGGTGAGTGGCAGTTATGAAAGGGGGAAGTTGCAGATCTGAAAGGGGCGAATCGGGGCACCGGCGGGGCGCGGGGGAGGACGGGGCGGTGGGAGCGGGGCGCGACCGGGCGTGGAAAAAGGAGGCGGGGGGTTGACATAGTGTGCGGAGGACACTAAGGTTCGTGTATCAGCGACACGGAGAACGGCGATGAGCTTCACTTACGAGTACGCGCGGCCCGCGCTGGCGGTGGACATCGTCGTCTTCGGGCTGGATGAGGACCTGAAGATCCTCCTCATCAAGAGAGACCTGGAACCCTTCCAGGGGAAATGGGCGCTGCCCGGCGGGTTCGTCCGCATGGACGAGACGCTGGACGAGGCGGCCCGCCGCGAGCTGGAGGAAGAGACCGGGGTGAGCCGGCTCTACCTGGAGCAACTCTATACGTTCGGGGATCTGGGGAGAGACCCGCGGGAACGGGTGGTGTCCGTCGCCTATTATGCGCTGGTGAAGCTGTCGGATCACCGGGTGAAGGCGGCGACGGACGCTCGGGAGGCGGCTTGGTTCTCCGTGGATGATCTGCCTCGTTTGGCTTTCGATCACGAGAAGATCTTGAGCACGGGGCTGACTCGGCTGAAGAGCAAGGTGCGGTATCAACCGATCGGGTTCGAGCTGTTGCCTCCCAAGTTTACGCTGTCGGCTCTGCAGAAGCTTTATGAGAGCGTGCTGGAGAAGGCGCTCGATAAGCGGAACTTTCGGAAGAAAGTGCTGGCGATGGGGTTTTTGGAAGATACCGATGAAGTGGAGCAAGATGTCGCTCATCGGGCGGCTCGGCTCTATCGGTTTGATAAGAAGAGGTACCAGGAGCTTACGAAGGAAGGGTTTCATTTCGAGCTCTGAGGCGGAGGCTCCGGGGAGGGAGAAGGCTAGAGAGATTGGGGCGGCGCTGCGCGCGGCGACGAGGTGCTGCTCCGGTAGCTACGGGCGCGCGGTCGCTCCGGCGCTGGGAGGGCGGGCAATGAAGGCCTCACAGGGGGTACGTGGCGGCGCTTCAATAGGGCGCGGTATGGGTCTGTGGATCAGCCCGCTCGTCGAGAGGATGCGTCTGCGGCGCCTCCGCTCCCTGCTTCGTAGCTACCTCCGCAGCACCTAGTCGCCGTGCTCCGCTCGCTTACGCTGCGGGCATGACAGGGGGAGACGCTACTCAATAGAATGGGGGGCTGGAGATTGGGGCCTACAGGGATTGCGGGGGGGGCAGATTGGGGGGTTCGGTGATCATGGGGGGTGGAGGATTTATGGGGTTTGAAGTGGCCGCTGGGTCGGTCGCGGGGCGCAGTCATGCGCTCGCGGGGCGCGGCGGGCAGGATGGGTATGTGGTGCGACAGCGGGGGAACAGGATCGTCGCTGTCGTGACGGATGGGTGCGGGAGCTCGGAGGGGAGCGAAATCGGCGCTTGGATGGGGGGGCACCTGGTTTGTTCGGCGCTCGAACGTGGGATGGAGTCGGGGCGGAGTGGCGACGAGCTTTGGGGAGAGGCTATGAGGGACTGTCTCGGGGCGCTCGGACGGGTCGCGAACGATATGGGCGGGGAGATCGATGAGGTCGTGCGGCGGTTCTTTTTATTTACCGTCGTCGGGTTTGTTTGTGATGGGGAGCGGGCCAGTTTGTTTGCGGTCGGAGATGGGGTGCTGGCGCTGAATGGGGAGGTCGTGAATATCGGGCCCTTCCCGGGGAATGCGCCTCCTTATCTCGGATATGGGCTGCTCGGGCGGCGGGCGGAGGTGGAGGTGATTCGGGAGGTCGCGGCCGATGAGGTGGAGTCGGCCATGATCGCTACGGACGGCGCCGGGGAGTGGGATCGGATTGAACGGGCCCGGATTCCTGGGGGGGACGAGGTCGTGGGGGGGCTGGAGAGGTTCTGGAGAGAGGATCGGTATTTCGAGAATCCGGATGCGCTGCGGCGACGGCTCTCACGGATGAATCGGCGGGTTTGTCGGACTCTGTGGGAGGAACGGCGGACGGTGCAGGAGAGCGGGCTGCTCGAGGACGATACGACGATCGTGGTGCTGCGGCGGCGACGGGACGACTGAGCGTTGAGCGGAAGGATGGGTGTCATGGGTCTCTTCGGGAGTCCGGGGGACGTGTTCGTGGGGGGGCGGCGGGTGAAGCTGGATCCGGCCGCTTCCATCGGGAAAGGCGGGGAGGCGGATGTTTATCGGGTCGGGCGCGAGACCGCTCTCAAGGTCTGGAAAGGGCCCGATCATCCGGATTTTGCGGGGGACTCGGCGGCCAAAGATGCGGCGGCTCGGCGGATTGAGGTGCATCAGAAGAAGATGAGCGGGTTTCCTCGGGGGCTGCCGGGGCGCGTCGTCGCGCCTCGGGAGCTCGCTACCGATAAGGGGGGGAACCGCATCCTCGGGTATACGATGGGGCTCGTCGATGGGGCCGAGGTGCTGCTGCGGTACGGGGACGCCGGGTTTCGTAGCGCTTCCGGTGCGACTGGGGTGCTCGGGAAGGTGCTGGCGGATTTGCACAGGACCGTGGAAGGGCTGCACTCGGTCGGCGTGGTCATCGGGGATTTCAATGATTTGAACGTGCTCGTGCGGGGGGAAGAGGCGCACCTGATCGATGTCGATAGCTTTCAGGTGAATGGGTTTGCTTGTGAGGTGTATACAGAGCGGTTCTTGGATCCGCTGCTCGCGGATCCGAATGGGGCGCGGCCGGTTCTGTCGAAGGGGTTCGGGGTGGGGTCGGATTGGTATGCGTTCGCCGTGATGGCGATGCAGACGCTGCTGTGCGTCGGGCCCTATGGGGGGATTTATCGGGCCCGCGGGGGGGAGAAGGTCGCGCACGACGCTCGGCCGCTTCGGAGAATTACGGTGTTTCATCCGGAGGTGGTCTATCCGAAGCCGGCCGTTCCCTGGTCGGCGCTGCCGGACGAGATCGTGCACTCGCTGGTGCGGACGTTCGAGCGGGATGACAGGACTCCGCTTTCGCGACAGGCGCTCGAAGGGCTGGAATGGCGGTCCTGCGGGGCGTGCGGGCTCACGCACGCTCGGGTGGCTTGTCCGCGATGCACGGCGCCGGTGATCGCGCTGCCGCCGCCTCAAGCGGTGAACGGGCGAGTCACGCGCACGATCGTGCGGGAGACGCGCGGGCGGGTGATCGCGGTCGCGATGCAAGAAGGGTGTCTGCGGTATCTGGTGCACGAGGACGGGGGGTATCTGCGCGAGGACGGATTCGAGGTGCTGAAAGGGGGGGTGACTCCGGGGCTCCGATTCTGGATCTTCGGCGAGAGGACGATCGTGGGGCGCGGTGGGGATCTCGTGGAGATCGGGCCGGACGGGGAGAAGAAGAGGTTTTCGGCGGATCTGGCGGGGAAGGAGGCTGCGCTGGCGACGAATGGGAGGTGCCGTGTTCGGGTGCTCGGCGGGCAGCTGCTGCGGAGCACGGTCGGGGAGATGGGGCGGTTCGGTGAGGTGGAGTCGCGCGTGGGGGATGTGCTGTCGGGGCAGACGGAGGTCTGGCTCGGAGATAAGTGGGGGTTCGGGACGTATCGGGCTGGGGCGCTGTCGGTGGCTTTTTTGATGGGCGCCGAGCGGGGCGGGCTCGCGGATCAAGTGAAGGTGGCAGTGCCGGCTGGGCAGGTGATCGGGCAGGAGGTGGTGATCGGACAGGAGCATGTGTGGGTGATCTGCGGGGTGCGCGCGGCCGGGCGAACAGTGCACGTCGCGTCTCGCATCGACACGAACGGGGTCGTGGACGCGACCGCACAGGCCGAGGCCGGAGACGGGTCCTGGCTGGGGTCGCTCGGGGGGAAGTGCGCTGTCGGCGGTAAGTTGTTGTGTCCGACGGACGCCGGCGTGGTGCGGGTGGACGCCCTCCGCGGCGCCCTCGTGGAGGAGCGGCGCTTCACGGAGACAGAGCCCTTCGTGAGCGCCGCCTCCACGCTGCTCGCCAATCGAGACGGGCTGTACGTGGCCGACGCACAGGCCATCGCGCGGCTGCAGCTTGGCTGAGCGCTCCCGCTTGGGAGCGATGAGCGGTCCCCTCCCTGAGGCCGTGAAACGGCCGATTTGGGAGGGGCGGGCCGCGCGCAGGCCGTAGGCCGAGCACGGACCGGGGGTGGGCATCGAAGGGGTGGTCAGGATTTTTTGATCGGTGGTTTTCAAGGAGCGATGTCATGAATAAGAATTCCGTTCTTCCCCTCCCCTCGTTTTATGATCCGAAGTCGGCCGATCGGTGGGAGCACGCGCCGGATGAACAGGCGCTCTTCGCGGCGGCGGCGGCGCATCGGAAGGCGCACGGGATCCGGCCCTCGGCGGGGGATTCGCGGAGCGTGCACCTGTTGCTCATCGATGTGCAGAAGGACTTCTGCTTTCCGCGTGGGTCCCTGTTCGTCGGCGGGCGGAGCGGGCGCGGGGCCATGGACGATACGCGACGGATCGCGGAGATGATTTATCGGAATCTGCAGGGCATCACGCAGATCACGACGACCATGGATACGCACTTCGCTTATCAGATCTTCTTTCCTTCGTTCTGGACGGACCGCGAAGGAGAGCCTCTCTCGGCGCATCAGGAGATCACGACCGCGCAGATCGACGCGGGGGAGGTGCGGCCGAATCCCGCCGTCGCCAAGTGGCTCTGCGGCGGGAACTATCCGTGGCTCCTGAAGCAGGTCCGACACTACACCGAGAGCCTGGAGAAGGCCGGGAAGTACAAGCTCTATCTCTGGCCGCCTCACTGTCTGCTCGGCGGCGCGGGGCACGCGCTCGTCGGCGCCATCCACGAGGCGCGGCTGTTTCACTCGTTCGTCCGTGGGGCCCAGTCGCACGTGGAGGTCAAGGGCGGTCACCCGCTCACCGAGAACTACTCGATCATGGCGCCGGAGGTGCTGACCCGGCACGACGGACAGCCCCTCGCGCAGCGGAATACGGGGTTTCTGCGGACGCTCCTCACCGCCGACGCCGTGCTCGTCGCAGGGCAGGCCGCGAGCCACTGCGTGAAGAGCTCGATCGACGATATCCTCTCGGAGATCGTCGCCACCGATCGCGCCCTCGCGAAGAAGATTTACGTGCTCACCGACTGCATGTCCGCCGTCACCGTGCCGGACGGCAAGGGCGGGTTCGTCGCGGACTTCACGCCGGCCGCCGACGCGGCGCTCCAGAGGTTCGCGGACGCGGGGATGAACCTGGTGAAGAGCACCGATCCCATGGATTCGTGGCTGAAGTAGGTCCTGATCACACTGGCTGCCTCAGGTGGTCAGTCGGCGGGACAATGGCGCGTGCCCGTTCCCGGAGTACGGTGCGCAAACATCTTGTTTGGACTCCTTGTTTCGAGGTGAATCATGGCTAGCAAATCGACGACTCGGGTGCAGGATCTGTTCAGGGCGGCGGAGGACGAAGGGGCGCTGTCGCCCGACGCGGCGCGGGTGCTCGCGCTGTCGGATCTGGGGGCCCAGATCCAGGCGGGGCTCGGGATCGCGGTGGATGACGTGCGGGCGTCCGAGGTCGTGCTGCTCACGATGATGCCGGACGACTCGGGGTCCATCCGCTCTGCCGGCAACGAGAAGACGGTGCGCGAGGGGCACAATCTGGTGCTGGACGCGCTCGGGTCGGCGAAGCAGAAGGACTCGATCCTGGCGCACACTCGGTATCTGAACGGGAAGGTGCTGTTTCCGTACTGCAACGTGACGGCGGCGACTCGCATGGACGCGAAGAACTACGAGGCGATCCACGCGACTCCGCTCTACGACCAGTCGGTGGTGCTGCTCGGGACCGTGATCGCGAAGGCGCAGGATTTCGCGATGAACGGGGTGCCGGCGCGGACGGTGACGCTGCTCATCACGGACGGGGCGGACGCGGGCTCCACCTGGGCGACTGCCAAGGACGTGCGGGCGCTCGTGGAGGACATGCGGCGGGCGGAGAATCACATCGTCGCGGGCATGGGCATCGACGACGGGAGCACGCCATTCCGGGACGTGTTCCGCAGCATGGGAATCGAGGACCGCTGGATCCTCACGGCGAAGAGCACGGCCGCCGACATCCGCCGCGCCTTCGTGCTGTTCTCGCAATCCGCCATCCGCGCGAGCCAGGGCACCTTCGGCTTCACCGGCGCCGCCGCCGGCGGCTTCGGCGGCTAGCAGAGGTCAGGGGCGCTCTCCCACCGAGAGGCGGGTCTCGATGTCTTCCAGGGCGATCAGGAAGTCGGAGACGCTGTCGATGACGTGGTGCGCACCGGCGGCGCGCAGGCGGGTGCGGGCCCGCGCGATCAAGGCCGAACGGACCAGCGGGTCGAGGGTCGCGAACTCCTCCTTCGTCAAGCCGAGCTCGTTGCCCGTCGCGGCGACTCCCACCGTCCACATGCCCGCGTTGAGGCCCTCCTCGATTCCCACCGTGGTGTCGTCGACCTTGATACACGTGCTCACCGACGTGACGCCGAGATCGATGGCGTTCTTCAGGCACATGAACGGATACGGGCGGCCCGCCGGCACGTCCGTCGGCGTGACCACCGCGTCCGGGCAATAACCGTGCGCCTTCGCCGCGGGCAAGAGCACATCCATCATCTCGCGGGTGAACCCCGTCGTGGAGCCGATCTTGATGTGGCGGCGACGGAGCGCGCCCACCGTCTCCAGCAAACCGTCAATCGGCTCCGCGCGGTCCGCCAGACACGCGAGCTGGAGCGGGAGGAAGTCGCGGAACATCGCGTCGACGTCCTCCGACGTGGGCGATCGGCCATGCACCGACTGCCACCTCTCCGCGATGGGGGCCATCTTCGTCAGCATCTCGATGTGCGTGCGCTTCTGCGTCCCCATCGGGGCGCGCGCCTCCTCCACCGTGATGTCGACGCCGCGACGTCGGAACACTTCGATGAACGAGGCCACCGGCGCGAGACAGCCATGGTCCACCGTCGTCCCCGCCCAGTCGAACACCACCGCCTCCACGTGGGTGTGCGTGGGGGGCGACGCGTCTTGATAGGCTCGGCGAGCTGCGGAGAGGGAGGTCTGCATGGCTTTTTTCCTCGGATGGCGGAGGTACTGTCTTTCTATGGCGCGATGTCTTCATAAGTCCAATTAGATTGTGTTATTCTTCCAATCAGGGATACTTATGAACCAAGCTCATCTGCGCGCATTTCATGAGGTAGCGAAGGTCGGGAGCTTCACGGCCGCGGCGCGACGTCTGCACGTGAGCCAGCCCGCGGTCACGATGGCCGTCAAGGCGCTGGAGCAGACGTACGGCGTGGAGCTGTTCCTGCGGCGCGGGCGCGGTGTTCTTCGGACCGAGCTTGGTGACGAGCTGTACAACGTGACAACCACCCTCTTCGGCACGGAGGAGGCCGCGGAGGAGCTGCTCGCCGGCGCGCGCGGGCTCCGGCAAGGGAGGCTGCGGGTGGGGGCCGACGCGCCCTACCACGTGATGGGGGTGCTCGCGGCGTTCCACGAGAGGCACCCAGGCGTCGGGATCTCGCTCTCCGTCGGGAACGCGCCCGAGGTGGTGCGAGGCCTCTTCGAAGGCTCGACCGACGTGGCCGTCTCCGCGGAGGTCGCCGCCGACGCTCGCTTGTATACGATGCCATGCGCGCGCTACGGGATCGTGGCGATCGTCGGGCGGAGTCACCCGTGGGCCCGGCGGCGGCGGATCGCGATCGAGGAGCTGGACGGGGCGAAGATGGTGCTGCGAGAGCCGGAGTCGGTGACGCGGCGGACGCTCGACGCGGCCCTCGTGAAGGTCGGCGTGAAGCCGAAGATCGTGATGGAGATCGGGAGTCGAGAGGCCGTCCGGGAGGCCGTCGCCGCGGGGCTCGGCGTCGGCGTCGTCGCCTCCCCCGAGCTCGGGGAGGACGCGCGGCTCCGAGCGCTGGAGATCGACGGGGCGACGCTCTTGAATACGGAGTACGCGGTGTGCCTCGCGGCCCGGCGGGACGTGCGCGTCGTGCGGGCGTTCTTCGATGTGGTGAGTCGGACCTTGAAGGCGGGCCTCTCGAAGACCGGCCTTCAGGGTGAGGCGGTGTCGAACGGCATCAAGGGAGAGGCGTCGCCTTGACGAGGAAGCGCTGCGTGACCTGCGGCGCGACGGTGACGCCGTTGCCGAAGTCGATGGGGCTGCTCGTCTGGCCCCAGAAGAGCGCCGCGTTCGCGGTGTCGTAGGCGATGCCCTCTCCGTAATCGAAGCCGGCGCCCCCGAAGCGAGCGCCCGTGGGCGGCGCGCCGACGGCCGGGATCTGCGCGACGACGAGGTCCGGCGTGAAGGCCATCGACTGCACGCTGACCGCGGAGAAGGTGGCGTCTCCGTTGAAATAGCCGATCACGCCGAAGGTGGTGCCCATCGCGGCGACGCCGGTGAGCTGCGACTCCAGGTTGCTCTGGAGCGCGATCGCGCTCTTCGGCTGGCCCGCGGCCCCGATGACGATGAAGAATCCGCCCGTGCCGGCCGGCTTGGAGAGCGAGATGCCCCCGCCGAGGGTCATGGTGCCTTCGAGGACGCCGACGACGGACACGTCTCCGATGCTGTTGAGCGTGAGGTGGAGCGGAGTCTGGTTGCCGGGGCCGAGGTAGCGCTGGCCCCACATGAACGCGCCGGAGGGGCCGTATTTGGCGAGGAAGACGTCCTCACTGCCACCTTGCGAGGGGAGCGGGCCGCCGCCGAGATCGATGGAGGTGGAGTAGACCGTGCCCGAGACGTAGGCGTCGCTGGAGGCGTCGAGGCCGACCGCGCGGACTCCCTCGCTGTCGGTGGTGCCGTACACGCGGCTCCACAGGACATCGCCGTTCGGAGAGAGCTTGTAGACGTAGCCGTCGAACATGCCGGCGTTCGAATACGGGACGTCGAGGGTGAGCGCGCCGCCGTACTTGCCGCCGACCAGGGTGTTGCCACTGGCATCCATCGCGGCGTCCGCCGTGAACATGCCGAAGGCGGAGGAGAAGGATTTGCTCCAGACGGGGGCGCCGTCCGTGGTGGAGAGTCGGGCGACGAAGGTGGCTGTGTTCACCGGGGTCGGGAGCGGGCCCATGCCGAAGTCGGGGGCGCCGAGGTAGTCGCCGGCGAGGGTGAGCGCGCCGCCCGCGGTGACCGCGAGCGCGCGGACGTTCTGGTTCTGCGGGGCCGGGAACGATTTGCTCCAGACGTGATTGCCATTCTTGTCGAAGCGCGCGACGAAGACGTCCGTGTCGAACATGTTGCCGACGAGGGGGCCGCCGCCGAGGTCGATGGTGCCTTGGAGATCGCCCGCGACGAGGATGTCCTCGCCGAGCGGGGCCACGCGGATGGCCTTGACCGCGCCGTCGAAGAGCTTGGCCCAGATTGCCACGTTGGTGCACGCGTCGCTGCCGTCGCAGTCGTCGTCGGCGCTGGTCGCGCACGTCTCGGGGGACGGGAGGACTTCGCCGTTGCAAGGGCCGTATCCGGTGCCGTCGGGGAGGCAGACCTGGACACCCGCTTTGCACGGGCCGACTCCCTGGGTGCCGTCCGGGCCCGTGTAACAGGCTGTCGAGACTCCGGGGTCGCACGCGGGGGAGCCGCCGGCGCCGCCGGACGAGGTGGTGCCGCCGGAGGACGTGGTGCCACCGGAGGAGGTCGTGCCGCCGGACGCGGTGGTGCCGCCCGTGGCGCCGCCGGTGGAGGTGGTGCCGCCGGTGGACATCGTGCCTCCGGAGGAGGTGGTGCCGCCGGACGACGTCGCGCCGCCGGAAGACGTGGTGGCGGCGCCGCCACCGCCGGAGGAGGCGTCACCGCCGCCGCAGGCGGAGAGCAACGGAATCGAAGCAAAGAGTGGAATGGCTCCCAAGAACGCGAGACTCGGCTGTTTCACGGGGCGGAGGTTCGCCCGCGGGGCGCGCCGTTTCAAGGGGCGAGCAGACGTGCCCCGGGAGGAGCGTATTCAGGAGATCGCGCCGTTGTTCGGTGCGACGCTGCGGAAGACACGGGAAGTGCCCCCTCCCTTCGCGAACGAAGAGAGCGATTTGGGAGGGGCGGACTTCGCGGAGCGAAGGCCGGGGGTGGGCACCATCAAGGAGCCTGTTGGAGGAGATCGGATTGGCCTTCAGGGAGCGGGATCGGTCTTGTTTTCGTGCGCTTTTTCGAGGGCGGAGAGGCGATCGAGGAAGCGGCGGCCCTTCTCCGGATCTGCCATGTAGACGAAGGCGGCCAGGCCCTTGAGCTGCGCCAGCGTCTCCTTCGGGCCTTTTCCTTCGCGGCCGAGCTCTCGGTTCTTGATGGCGGCGCGCAGCTTGCGGACGACGTCGCGGGGGACGCGGGCTGGCGGGGCTCCGGGGGCCGCGTTGACCACGAGGCCCGTCACCGCCTGTCGCGTCCCGGCCCGCATGATGCGCGTCTTCTTGGCGTGGACGCGGAAACCCTCCGCCTTCAGGATGGCCGTGGAGCCGCGGAGGAGGACGCCGATCGGCGCGCGCGCCGCGACAGGGGGGTCCTCCGGCTTGGATACGGGCTGTTTCCAGGAGAAGGTGAGGTCGTCCGCGTAGCGGGTGTAGGCCATTCCCAGCATCCGCGCGAGGCCGGAGAGGCGGCGATCCATGCGGCGGCACAAGGCGTTCGTGATCTGGGGGGACGTGGGGGCGCCCTGCGGGAGCGCGCGCGGGCCGGAGGCGACATAGAGAGTCTTGCCGCGGTGAACCAGGGTGTCGCGCGGGGGCTCCGTGGAGAGGAGGCCGAGCAACGTGGACACGCCCTCGGGGAGGCCCGCTTTGCGGAGGAGGCCTTTGACGCGACGGAAGGTGATCGTGGGGAAGAAGTCCTTGATGTCGATCTTCACGATGACGTCGGCGCCGGCGTGCGCGCGGGCGTTCGTGACGATGGAGCGCGCGGTGAGGAAGCCGTGCGCCGCGCCGTGGACTGGCAGTTTGTCCCACACGTTGCGGAGCGCCCAGCGCTGCGCCGCCTTCATGTGCGAGCGAGGGGCCGTGATCGTGCGGAGGGTGCCGTCGCGCTTCGGGATCTGCCACCTTCGATAATGGGTCCCGGAGTCGACGTCTCGATGGTACGTGAGCCAGCGGAGGCGGGAGATCGTGAGTCCCAGCGCCTTCGCGAGGTCGTCCGGGGTGTGGAGGTCCGCGAGCTGGTTGTCCTTCGCGCGCTCCTCGCGTCCGTCGATGTCGAGCTTGTCGGGGCTCTGGTCGTCGTCCCAGTGGACGCCGCCGAGGTGGCTGATGTGCGTCTCTTTGTAGGCCGCCCACGCGAGGCGCTTGAGGGCCCTTCTGGCCTCTGCTTCGGCGCGCTTCTTCTCTTTGTAGGCGCCTTTTTGCTTGTCCGAGAGGGCGCTCGGGTCGACTCCGTCCGTGGAGACTCCCTTGTTCGCGAGCTCCGCGCGGACCCACGCGGCGATGCCGCCGGCCTCTTCGATCTTCTTCCACAGGGCCGCTCGCTCGGAGCGCTTCTCGGCGATCTTCGCCGCCTGCTCCGGTGTCCGGGCGTACGGCGAGCGCTTCGAGGCTTGCTTCGCAGCGGAATTCGCCGAGCGCGACGGGGCGACGACGGCGGGAGGTGCGGCTGAGAGGTGGGGATCGAACGGAGCGGTCATCGGTTTCTCACAGCGCGAATCGTCCAGAGACAGGGGGAGACGCTTGCGCCGGAGAAGCGAGGGCTAGAGTTGGAACACGGGGGGTCGAACGGCCGAGAGAGGCGAAATACGCATCACCTTCTCCCATGGGGCACGGTAGCCTCACCGGTTCTCCGCGCACCCCACCCCTGGCGCGCGCGGAGAAACGGCGGTCTGCGTCGTTGGTTCAGGTCTCCGCGCGCGCCAGGGGTGGGGTGCGCGAAGAGAACCAAGAACAGGCTACCTTGCGGAGCAATGAACAGGCGGTGTGACCAGAGCGGCGCGACGCCGCTCCTGCGCTCGAGGCGCGGAGGCTGGTGCGAATCACGCCTCTCTCCGCCGTTCGACCCAAGTATCCGTGTTCCTCCTTTCGTCCTTGCCTCTACGGCTTTACACAAGTGGCGGCCGCGAACAAAGCCCAATCAACATCAACCGGCGGCCGTGGGCGACACTTCGCCTTCGGGGAGATCGCCCGCGTCAATGAAGCCCTTTCGAGCGAGGGCCCCGAGGCGGGAGAAGTATTCGTCGCGAGCGTCGGACTCTCGATCGAAGTCGAGCGCCTGGTGACGGGGGGCGCCGCCGCCGGAGGTCCACGCGAGGCGAACACGCTTGTGGTCGAGAGAGACGCGATAGGCCTCCTCCGCGCCGCGGGCGTCGCGGCGGACCAGAGTGCGAGTCTCGGCGCGGATCTTCGCGCGGCCTTCGGGGGTGTCGCGCATCGCCTCGGCCGCGGCCTTCTCGCGCGCGTGCACGGTGCGGAGCGCGAGCATGTGCTCGCACGGGCCCTCGCGGAGGCCGCTGCGCGCGAAGGTGGGGCAGTTGCACCACGCGTCGGTCACGCGGCCTTCGAGATCGAGCGTGAAGCGCGGGGCGTACGTGCGGCGCGCCTCGGTGTCCTTCGCCTCGCCGCGGACCTCGAGGCCCTGGCCCGCGATCGTGTGCTCCTTCGTGATCGTGACGGCGTTCTTCGATTCGAGGAGGCGGAGCGCGCGGGCTTCGCGCGGGGTCGCGGCGCGCGTGACCTCGTCGTCGACCGGGGCCGCGAAGAGGGCGCGGCGGCGGAACGATCCGGTCGCGACGTCGAGCACGACCTCGCCGCGGAGGCACGCTCGCTGGAGCGCGGCGCGCGCGGTCTCCGGCTTCGTCGCGAGCGCCGTCGCGAGGGCAGAGAGAGGCTTCGGGCCGGAGGTCTCCAGCGCACGGATCGCCTTCTCCGCGAGGGCGGACGCGCCGGCCGGCGGAACGAGGCGATCGAACGCGGCGGCGCTGGACCAGCTCGAGTCGGTCCATCCGGTGAGGCCGAGCGTGAGCGTCGCGACGGGCGGCGACGGCGCGCGGGAGGCGTCGTTCGCTGGGGTCGCGCGATCCTGCGGGGCTGCGGCGGGGCCGAGATCGAAGATCCAGAACACGGGGAGGCCCGGGCCGAGGAGAGCGACGCGCGCGCGGCGGACGTGCGAGAGGAGGCGCTGCAACGTGAGCAGGCGCTGGCGGCCGTACGTGCGGATCACCGCGGGCGTGGAGCCCGTGTACGGCGCGCCGTGGCCCTCGAGCACGACGCCGAACGGCTCCACCACGATGCGCGGACGCTGGCCGGGCACGAGCTCGAACCGGAGGGCGCGCGGGGCCTTCTTCGCGCGGCGCACCGTGAGGATGTACAGGATGTTGTACAGATCGACGGGGGCGATCTCGCAGACGGTCGTGGGGAGCGTCGCGGCGGATTGCACCTGGAGGAAGCTCTTCAGCCAGCCTTCGGTGACGGACGCGGTGCGCTCGCTCGCGCCGTCGCCGGGCGTGCCGGCCGCCGCGTCGAAGCGGACGGGGAGGTACGAGCGCAGGCGGCCGATGCCCTCGGTGAGCGCGGCGGGCACGTGGAAGAAGGCCGTTCCGTGCGTGGCGGCGCGATCATCGAAGAGGGACGCGCCGAGCGCGAGGCGGGCGTAGGCGCTCTCGTCGCGCGAGAAGACCTCGAACGAGGCCTCGTCCGCGTCGACGGTCATCAGCGGATCGAGGCCGGTCGCGGCGGCCGTCTCGCCCGCGAGCTCGCGGTCGATGAAGGACTTCTGCGCCTCCCAGACGGCGGCGCCCGCGCGCTTTCCCTTCGCGAGGAGGTACGCGAAGTACGCGGAGCGGTCCTTTCCTTGGTAGCGGAGGTCGCTGTCGCGCACGGCGAAGAGCGTGGCGAGCGCGTCGCGGAGGAGCGCCGGATCTTTCACCGTGCCGGAGAGCGCGGGGGCGGCGCCGCCGGTGGACGTGGAGCGCGCGGCGTCGAGCGCGACGCGGATCTCGGAGCGGGCGCCGTCGAAGGTGACGTCGCTCGATCGGGTGTAGCGGAGCGCGACCGTGCGGGCCGCGGCGGCGGTGGTCATGACGGCACCTCGGAGGTCGTGGCCTGGGCGGTGGCTTCGGCGCTCGCGCGAGCGGACGCCTTCTGCGCGTCGTGGCGGCGCGCCCGGCGGAGCGCGCGGTAAGCCGCCTTGCGGAAGGCCTCGTCGAGCGACTTGTCGAACGCGAGCGCCGAAAGCGCCTTCTGCTCGGCGTCTCCGCCCGCGCGGCCGAGCGTGTCGACCGCGTCGAGCCGCGCCGCACGATCCGCCGACGCGTTCGTGACGAGCGCGAGGAGCGCCGCGGTGTCGTGGCTCGCGAGCGCCGCGCGGAGGCCGAGGGGCCGAGCCGTCGCGGACGCCAGCGTGGCGGCGTCGGGCTTCGCGAACCGAGCGAGCGCGGACCGATCGGCGTCGGGCGCGGAGAGCGCGGCGGTGATCTGCGCGGGCGCGCCGGACGCGAGCGCCGCCGCGGAGGCGACGCGGACCGAGGCGTCACGATCGCGCGAGGCCGCGGCGAGGACGTTCGTGTCCGCGGCCTCCGCGAGGGCTCCGAGCGTGCGCGCGGCCTCGGCGCGGACGGAGGACGGCGCGTCCACGAGGGCGAGCGCCGCGCGCGCGGACGGAGCGATCGCCGCGAGCTTGAGACGGCCGGCCGCCCAGAGAGCGCGGGCCCAGGCGAGCGCCTCGGCGTCGCGGCCTTCGGAGCCGGTCTCGCCCGCGCGCTTCGTCCACTGTTCGGAGGCGGTCTTCGCCGCGGTGACGAGCGCGGCGCCCACGGAGGCGACGTCGTCGATCGGAGCTGCGCCGGCGCGCGCGCCGATGAGCCACGCGGCCCCTTCGCGCGCGGACGGCGTCGGGCTCGCGAGGAGCTTGAGCAGCGCCGCGGACGGCAGCGCGGGGCGCCGCAAGAGGCCGTAGCGCAGGCGCTCCGCGAGATCGCTCTCCAGCGTCGCGAGGCGCGGGAGCAGCTCGGCCGGATCGCCTTCGGTCGCGAGGTACGTGGCCGCGGGCTCCGCGACCTCGGAGCACGGGCTCCCGAGCGCGTGGAGGGCGACGCGCGTCTTCTCCTTCGGGAACAGCTTCTCCAGCGCCTTCTTCGCGGCGATGCAGACGCTGTCCTCCGTGTCGATCACGGCGACGGCGAGCGCCGTCTCCGAGGCCGCGTCGCCGAGCTCACCGAGCGCCTCGGCCGCGGCGACGCGCACGTCGTCGTCACCGCCCGGCGAGAGGAGGATCTCGAGGCGGCTCCGGCCGAAGTCGCCGCCGATGCGGCGGAGGCCGCGGACGGCCGCGGTCGCGACGTCGGTGCTCGCGTTGCGGGACGCGTCGTCGACGGCGTCGCGCGCGCGGCGGGCCGCGTCGGGATCCGTGAGCTTGTTGTGCACGCCGCCGAGGCCCTCGATCGCCGCGGCGCGCAGCGAGAGGTCGAGCGGCTCCTCCGGCGTGCCGGAGGCGAGCGTGCTCATCAGCTCGTCGAAGGCGCGCTTGTCGGGGACGCCGCCGAGCGCGACGAGGGCGCGACGGCGCTCCTCCAGCTCACCGGCGCGGGCGAACAGGAGCAGCGGGCGCAGCGCCGTGGCGAGGCCGCGCGACGCGACGCCCTCCGCCGCGGCGAGGAGGAGATCGCGCGTGCCGGCGCTGACGATGGAGGCGAGCGGCTCGATCGGCGCGCCCTTCTCGACGACGCGCCACGCGTAGGTCTCCGCCGCGGTCTTGCGGACGAGCGCGTCGCGATCGCCGAGCAGCGACGCGAGCGCTCCGTCCACGCTCGGGTGGTACACGCTCTTCATGTCGCCCGCGGCGCGCAGGCGGAGCGCGGGGTCCTTCGCGCGCGCCGCCGCGACGAGGAGCGTGGCCGCGAGCGCGTGGTCGCGGTTCTTCTTCTCCTCGGTGTCCACGCCGACGAGCGTCATGCCCGCGTCGAGGGCGGTCTCGCGGACGTCGCCGTCCTCGTCGAGGAGGAGGCCCACGAGCACCCGGATCGCGGCCTCCGTCTTCTTCATGTCGCTGAACATCGCGGGGATCCGCCGGCGATCTTCGGTCGTGCCCTCTTCGCAGCGGGCCCCGAGCGCCTCCGCCGCGGCGGCGGTGCCGAGCTTGACGAGCGCGAGCTCCGCGCGGCGCGACACCGAGGCGTCGTCGCTGCGGAGGAGCGCGGCCAGCACGTCGGTCGCGCGATCGTCCTGCCGCTCCGCGAGAAGCTCCGCCGCGCGCAGCCGCACGTCGGTGTGCTCGCTCTCGGCGGCCTTGCCGAGCGCCGCGTCGACGCGCGCGTCCGCCGCGGAGGCGAGTCGATCGAGCACGCCGAGGCGCATGTCCGTGTGCTCGCTGCCGAGCGCCCAGAGGAGCGGCTCCAGGCTGCCCTTGGGGCTCAGCTTCTCGAGCAGCTCGAAGGCGTACCTGCGTACGTCGGCCACCTGCGAGTTGAGGGCCTCGGCGATCCGCTGGCGGGCGGCGTCCCCGCGCTTCGCGAGCTCGTCGAGCGCCGCGCGCGCCACGTCGGTCGCGGAGGATCCGAGCGCGAGCGCCAGCGGCGTCTCCGCGTCCGGCGCGAACACCCGCTGGAGCGCCCCGAGCGCGGCCTTGCGCACGAGGTGGTTCGCGTCCGCGAGCGCGCGCACGAGGGGCGCCAGCGCGAGCTCACGCGCGACCTTCCCTTCGAGCGCGTGCGCCGCGATCCGATCGACGGCGTCGCGGCGGACACGGTGGCCCTCTTCTTCGCCCGCGACGGCGCTGCGCACGAGGCCGACGTACGCGCCGAACGCGAGCGCGAGGTTCTCCGGGTCCGGCGCGCCGGAAGCCGATTTCGCGCCCTCGGCTCCGTCCGCGAACAGCTTGCGGAGCCACCCGGCCTGCGCCTCCACGTCCGTCTCTTCGGCGGCGCGCGGCGTGGTGTCGGCGATCCAGGGCGACGACGCGAGGCGCGGCTTCGCGACCTTCTCGGCCTCGCGGAAGAAGTCGCGCGGTTTGTCGCGGAGCACGAGCACCTGCGCGGCGGCGTAGCGCTGCTCGGGCCGATCGCCCGCGAGCGCCTCCGCGAGCCCGACGACGATGTGCGCGCGCTTCGGGTTCGCGGGCCAGTCCTTCATGTCGGCGGCCTTCTCCGGCTTCGGCGGCAGGAGGGCCTCGACGAGGTGCGCGAGGTACGCGGCGCCGTCGTGGCGCAGCTCCAGCGCGCGGGCGGCGGCGAATCGGATCTCGGGGCTCGCGGCGGCGAGCGCGGCGGTGAGGATCTCGGGCGCCTCTCCGCGGCGCGCGGCGCGGAGATCGCGCGCGAGCACGACGAAGAACACGACCTCTTGCACCTGGACGACCGCGTCTTCGAGCCCCTGCAGCATGCCGCTGTACCCCTCGGGGCCGAGCGCCGCGAACGACAGCACGGCGCCGAGGCGGATCGGCAAGTGGGAGTGACGCAGGTTGCCCACGAGCACCGGGAGCGCGCGCGCGTCCCCGAGGCGCGACAGTCCATCGGCCGCCCACGAGCGCACCGGCACGTCGGCGTGCCCGAGCGCGTCGAGGAGAGGCCCTTCGTCGCCGCGCCGGCAAGCGTTCGCGAGCCCGCGCGCCGCCTGCTCGCGGAGGCCCGCGTCCTCGTCCTTGAGCAGCTCGGCGAGGAACCGGACGGTCGACCGATCGCCGAGCGTGGCGAGCGCCGAGGTCGCGCGGCGCCGGAGCGCGAGCAGCTCGCCCGCCGGCACCCGGAGCTTCAGGTCCTTGTCGAGGAGGAGCGCGCGCATCGGATCGATCAGCGCCGCCTCACCTCGGGTCGCGCACAGCTCGGCCGCGCGCACGCGGAGATCGAGGTGCGAGCTCTGCAGCCCCAGCCGCAGCGGGGCCGCGTCGCTCTTGAGCAGGCGATCGAGCGACTCGATCGCGGCGACGCGGACGGCGCTGATCTCGTCCTCCAAGAGCTTCGTGAGGGCGCTCCGGACGGCGGCCTCGGGGGCGTGGACCGCGCCGCGCGCGCCCTTCTCGCGGAGCGACGGGTGCATGGAGCCGATCGCCGCGAGGTGCGCTTCGGGCTTGTCTTTCCCTGCGATCTCGACGAGCGCGTCGTACGCGGCGGTCGCCACGGACGCGTCGCGATCCGCGATCGCGCCCGCGAGCTTCTCGACCGAGCCCGCCTCTTTCTTTCGCGCGGTGAGCTCGTCGACGGCGCGGCGACGCACGTCCGGGAAGCGCGCGGCGAGGGCGCGATCGATCACCTTGGCCGGCTCGTTCTTCTGGAGGACCCACAGCGTGCGGAGCGCCTCGCTGCGCACGTCCGCGGCCTCGTCCTCGATCGCGTCGCCGAGGAGATCCGCGGCGCCCGGCGTCTGCTTCTCGGCCTCGCGGAGGAGGAGCGCGAGCCCGCGCACGCGCACGTCCTGCTGCGACGCGCGGAGCGCCGCATCGATGAGCGCGATCGGCGCGTCCTTGCGCACGAGCCCGAGCGCGTCGTACGCGGCCGCGCGGACGTCCGCCTCGGCGTCGTCGAGCATCCGCACGATGCGCTTCTCCGCGTGCGCTCCGCCGAGCGCCGCGAGCGCTCCGGCCGCCTTGCGGCGAAGCTTCGCGTCCGGATCGCGCGACAGCAGGAGCAGCGCCCCGAGCGCGCGCTCGTCGCCCATCTGCGCGAGCGCCGCCGCGCCCGCGAGCGCCGTGTCGGAGAAGGAGCACGCGGCCGCCGCCATCAGCGGTGCGAGATCGCTCTCCGCGAGCGGAGCGCCGTCGCCTGTCGGGGCGCTGCCGAGGAGAGCCGCGCGCGACACCGCCGCCGCGAGGCCGCCGAGCAACGCCGATCGCGCCGCCGCGAGCGCGTCCTCCGCCGGAGCCGCCGCCGCCGTCTCCGGCCCGAAGGCCGGCAGCGCCGAAGGCCGCGCGAGCTCCGCCGCGCGCCGCGTGAGATCCGCGAACGCGCGCGCCAGGTCCCCGTCCTTCTCGAAGAGCCGCACCGCGAGCAGCGGCCGCCCGAGCAGCGACACCAGGAACGCCGAGCGCCGCACGTCGGGCCACTCGTCGTCGAGCGCGCGGGCGAGCATCTCGGAGAGCGCGTCCCGCAGCGCCGCGCCGCCGGCCGCGATGCGCCACAGCACGTCCACGCGGATGTCGACGGTCCCTGTCGTGAACGCCGCGCGCAGAGGCGCCGGGCTCCTCGGCTCGTCGAGCGCGACCAGCGCGTCGAGCGCCGCCATCCGCACGGCCGGGTCCGAATTCGTGAGCGCCGCCACGGCGATCGGCCGCGCGATCGGCGAGCCATTCGCGACCTGCGGCAGCTCCGCGAGCGCGCGCCGGTGCACGTCTCCGCTGCGCGACGCCATCGCCGCGCGGATCACCGCGAGCGGCGTCGCCGAGAGCAGCTTCCGGAGCGCCGAGTACGCCGCGGCGCGCACTTGCCACGCGCCGTCATCGAGCCGCTCACGCAGCGCCGGGAGCAGATCCCGCCGCCCGTTCGACTCGATCTCCTGCGCGGCCAGCGCTCGCACGGAGGGCTCGCGATCCGAGCCGAGGTACTTCGCGAGCAGATCGCGCCCCTCGACCTCGTCGAGCTTCGCGAGCGTCTTCACCGCCGCCTCGCGGGCCGGCTTCTGCGCGTTGAAGGCCGCCTCGAGCGCCGCGATCCCGTGCTTGTAATCGAGCGCGGTCCCGTCCGGCGTCGACGTCGCGTCGAGCGTGAACCGGTACAGCGTGCGCGCGTCCCCGGCCGCGAGCAGCGATCCCAGCGCGCCGCTGGATCCGCGGGGCGCAGGCCCGATCGCGAGCGCCGCCACCGCGCCGCCCAGATCGTACGAGCGCGGCTTCCTTCGATCGCCGAGGCGCCACATCCGCACCTTGCCGTCGGCGCCCGCGGAGAACAGCCGATCGCCCGGATCCTCGCCGTCCTTGTCGAGCGGAGGCGTCGGCCCGAAGACCAGCGCGAGCACGCCGCCCGCGTGCCCCGTGTCGTCCGTCCCGCGCGTCTCGTGCTCGATGGGGCCCGCGAGATAGTGGAACCGCACGGTGCCGTCCTCGCCGCCGGACGCGACCCGTCCATCGCGCGGCGTGAACGCGAGCGCGCGCACCGCGCCCTCGTGACCGGGCATCTCGCGCCGGCTCCCGTCCGCGAGCGTGACCGAGCGCACGACGCCGTCATCGCCGGCGGCCGCGATCGTCGATCCGTCCGGCGCGAAGCCCACCGCGTGCAGCGGCTGTGCCGACAGCTCGTACGTCGCCGTCACCGCGTGCGTCGCGGTCGACCACACGCGCACCGCGCCGTCCGCGCCCGCGGTCGCGAACGCCGCGCCGTCCGGAGACGCCGCGATCGCGCTCGCGCCGCCTTTGTGGCCCGGCGCGCTCCACAAGGCCTCCCCGTTCGAGAGCCGCAGCGCCCGGACCTCGCCGTCGGAGCACGCGCACAGCACGGCCTCCTCGATCGCGCACAGGCCGAGCACGTGCGCCGGCAGATCGACCGCCCACGTCTTCTTGTTCGAAGCCGGCTCGAACGCCGTCACCTGGCTCGCGGCGCCCGCGCGCACGCCGCCGACCACCACGAACCTCGCGCCCGCGACGAGCGCGCGCACCTTCTCGAAATGACCGAGATCGACGGCCATCACGCGCCTCCTTCGGCGAACCGGATCACGTTCGGGTGGGCCATGCGGAGGTGCGCGAGCGCCGCGAGGCAGCCCTCGTGCTCACCCTTCGCGGCGGAGCCCACCATCTCCATCAGGATCGGCGCCACCAGCTCGGCGAACGCGGCGTCGGCGACGCCGAGATCGCGCACGATGTCGACCACGTTGCGCTTCACCTCGCTCGCGGGGAGCCTCCGGCGCGGCCCGGCGTCCGCGGCTTCCTTCGCGCGGCCCGGCGGCAGCGCGAGCAGCGTGCGCCGCAGCAACGTCCCGAGCGCGCCGGCGTCCTTGAATTCGCCCGCTTGCTCGAACGGCACGCCCGACGGCTTCGGTGGCTTGTAGCCCGCCGGCAGGGCGCGCGGCCGGTGCTTCTCCCAGAGCAGCCGCACCGCGAACTTCTGCACCTCGCGATCGGCGCTCTGCATCAGCCACCCGAGGCGCTCCGCGCCGCCGAGCCTCTGGTAGTGCCGTCGGAACAGCTCCATCGCGACCTCGCGCGTGCGCTGCTCGCGGCTCTCGGCCATGCCGAGCACGCCCGCGGCCGACAGCTCCTCCGGCGTCAGCGTGCACGCGGCGTCCGCAGCCGCATCCCCGGCCTGAAGGAGCGCGTCGTACGCGAACGTCCGCACCTCCTTCGCCGGGTTGTCGCCCAGCTCGTACACGCGCGTGTGGTAGCCCCACGCCCGCAGCTCGGCGCGCGTGATCGTCAGCGCGAACCTTCGCACGTCGCCCCGCTCGTCGCGCAGCATCGGCCAGACGCGCGCCGCGGTGAAGGCGTCGCGATCGAGCGAAGGCTTCAAATCGAGCTCTTTCGCCTCCGACTGCGCGGGCCCGATCACCGGGTGGTGGCACCGGAGGTACGTCTGCGCGAACACGCGCACCGGCTCCGGCTCCTTCTCTCCGGACGCGAGCGCGAACAGCCGCGCGACCCCGGCGTCCTTCTTCCCGCCGTCGTCGAAATCGGCGGGCGTCATGTTGCGGAGCAGGATCGCGTGCGCGAAATCGTGCAGCGCCGGATCCGCCCGACGCGCGAGCGCCAGCAGCCACCCGAGCCCGAGCTCCCGCGGCTTCACGAGCTTCGGGTTGCGCAGCACGGAGAGCGCGACCTCGCGGTGCTGCGGGTGGAACACGAGCCCCTTCAGCCGCTCCACGTCGATGCCCTTCGGCAGCGCGTCGGCCTTCTCCAGCATCGCGCCCACGGCCGACGACGTCTCGTCCCGCGTGAGCGCCGCGAGGAGCCACGCCGCGTCGATCGAGGCGAGCGGCATGTCCCCGAGCGCGGCGAGCGCGGTCCGCCGCACGCTGTACTCGTCCTTGAAGCGCGCGTCGTCGATCACGCCGATCCAGAAGGCCGATCCGATCGCCCCGCGCGGGTGCTTCTTCTCGATGTACTCCTTCGCGAAATCCAGCCGCGACGAGCCCCCGTAGATCTGCTCGACGAGCCACGCGTTCGGGATCTCGGCGCGCTCGAAGCTCTTGTTCACCGCCTGCGACGCCCACTCGTTCGTCGCGTCGAGCCCGATCATGAGCCCGAGCGTCGTGAGCCCGAGGTCGCGCGGCGCCTTCGCCGTGAGCATCTCCGTCGCGAGCTTGATCGTGTCGTCGAACGTCTGACTGAAGCGCTCCTCCATCCACTCGTTGTTCGCGAGCAGGAGCAGCCGCTCCACCGGCAGGTCCTTCGCGTGGGCCCGCGCGTAGGCGATCGCGTACGTGCGCGCCTTGTCGCTCGCGGACGTCAGGAGCGCGAGCACCGCGTCGTGGAGCCCCTTCTCGCGCAGCTTCGCCTGGTGCAGCTCCGGCGAGCCGGACAGGATCTCCACCACGAGCTCGTCGACGGCCTCGACCCCGCGGTGCGCGAGCCGATCGAGCCACGCGACGCTCGGCGATCGCAGCGTCTCCGGGAAATCCTTCCGCAGGCACGCGATCGCGAAGGCCGCGGCCTCCCCGTTCTGACACGCCTCGAGCAGGTGCAGGAGCGGCTCCGCCGAGAGCTTCCACGCGTCCGCGAACGCGCGCTTCGACAGCGGGTCCGTGGCCGTGGCCTTCGCCGCCTTCGCGCCGCGGCCGCGCTTCTTCCTCCGGACGGGCGTGTTCGTCTTTCCGACGATGTGGCTCGCGACGTGGAGCGACGACAGATCCGAGTCCGCCGGCACGCGCGCGAGCACCTCCGCCGCGAGGCCCGCGTAGAGGCGCGGCACGGACATCCCGATCCCGCGCAGGTAGCGCCACGATCGGTGCCGCAGGTAAACGAGCGTCCCCTGCGAGACGTCGCACCGCTCCCACCGCCGGTGCCTCTTCGCCGCGACCGCGTCGAACCGCGCCGCGAGCGCCGCGAACATCTCGAAGTCGTGCGCCTCCTCCGCGCGCTTGTAGATGCGCTTCAGCCCGCCGAAGAGCCCGAACGCGAGCGGCGCGTCCTTCGCGAGCGCCATCAGCGAGGCGCGCGCCGGCTCCGTCCCGCGGTCGTACAGCTTCACGATCAGATCCGCGAGCTCGAACCGCGGCGGCGGGGGCGCCTCCGTCTGCGAGAGGAACCGCTGCCACACCTCGCGCGCGCCCTCGCTCCGCGCCCGCGACGTGCGCTTGTACGCCGCCTGCTTGAGCAGCGTCGTGAACGCGTCGAACGTGAGCAGCCCCTGGCGGACCGGCTCGTCGGTCGTCGGATCCGCTTGCTCGATGAAGGCCTTCACGACCTCCGCGAGGTCCGGCGCGTCGGCTGCGGCGAGGCGCTCGATATCGGCAATCTGCTTCGGCCCGGTGTCCATCGTCACCTCAAGCGCCCGCGGCCTTCGAGGCCTCGGCGATCCGCGCCGCGAGGAGCTCGTCCCCGCGCGCATCCAGCGATCCGAGATGTTTCCGCGGCGTCGAGCTGCGCCGCGCGAGGTGCGCCTGCAGGTGCGGCAGCAGCGCGCCGAGGCGCTTGCTCCAGCCGGCCGCGCTCGTGCCGGAGCGACCCGGTCGATCGAGCAGCAGCGATCCGAGGCGGAACGTGAGCTCCGCGTCGCCGAGCGCCTCCACCTCCGACGCGAGGAACGCGACGCTCGCGGGCGCCTTCTTCGCGGCGCTCCATCGCTCCATCGCGCGCTCGAACGAGGCCGTCGGCAGCTCTTCGAGCAGGGCCATCGCGTGCGCCATCGACAGCCGCGGCCCGTGCTCGTGCGCCACGAAATCGAGCACGCGATCCAGCGCCGCCGCGAGCGCCGGGTGCGCGCTCGGATCCGCGCCGCCGAGCAGCTCCAGCCCACGTCGCGCCTGCCGCGCCGCGTGCGCCGTCACGTAGCTCCGCCGCCCCACCGCGATCGCGAGCCGATCGAGCGCGGTCGTCGCCCAGCGGATCGCCGCGTCCGTGGGAGGCTTTGCGCTCGCCTTCAATCGAGGCGGCAAATCGAGCTTCGCGGACGCTGCCTGCGCGCCCTTCGCGCCCTTCGGAGCCGACGCTCCTCCGTCCGCGACGACCTCCGAATACCCCTCGCGGAGCTTCTCGGTGATCTTCTTTTCGAGCTCGCGTTTCGCGAGAAGCTCGTCACCGAAGTCCTTCTCTTTGCGTTGCCCCGCGGTGCCGAGTCGACCGTACTCGACGATGAACGTCGTGCCCGCCACATCGGCCTGCCAGAACTTCGCGCTCTTCCCTTCGACCAGCTCGAATCGCCGCACGGCTCGCCTCGGCGCGGCAACGTAGCCGAAGAGCGCGCGCCGTTTCTACGGCCTCGCGACCGAGCATGGTAGTTTCCGAGGATGCCGCTCTCGTTCCGTCGCCGCCCCCTGCCGCCACTCTCGGAGCCGCGCGCGAATGCCACTCTCGTGCCGCTCGGAGGCGCCCGCGCAATCGCGGTCGGCGGTAGCACGCGCCATGCCGCGACCCCGAGGAGCGCGGAATGCGAGATCGCCTGTACCTCTTCACGAGCGGTCGATCGAATTGACGCATCGCGTGGCACCGTCACCCCGCTCCCTCCGCTGCGGCGCCCGCGCGAATCGGCCACAGCCGTGCTCCAGGACACCCATCTCCTCGTGGCCTTCGGACTCGCCGATCACGGGTGAATGCGAGTCGTGGGCTCGGTCGAGCCCGTCGCGTCGGAGAGCGAAGGAGACCCGAACGGAGCCTCTCGTGAGCCGCTGATCGAGACAGGCATCCATCGAATCGGCGCCTCCATCCATTTCCTGCGCGGCTCCTTCTTCCTCGCGGGCGGCCTCGGCGAAGGCGTTGGCCCCGAAGGAGACGTCATAGAATACAACCTGTCATCGCAGCGAGCCATCCGTCGAAGATGGCCTCTCCACACCCCTCGTTACCTCCACGCGGCCATCGCGCTCTCACCGACCCGAATCCTCGTGATCGGCGGACTCACGAGCTCGGAACAGGGCCTCCCCGCGACGCCGTCGGTGGAGCGGCTCGACCTCGAACAGGGCACCTCCGAGCGCCTCCAAGACCTCCCCTTCGCGACGGCGGAGCCTCAAATCGCGCGCCTCCCGGACGGCCGGATCCTCCTCGCGGGCGGCTACGACGACGAGATGGAGCTCCGAACAGCCCTCCTCGACACCGCCTCTGGAACATGGCAGTCGCCGGCCCCCCTCCCCTCTCCGCGCGCCGGGGCGACTCCTCTCCTGATGGCGGGACACGTCCTCTTGATCGGCGGCCTCCGCGACTTCGGAGCAGCCTCGGCCCCGTCCGTCCTGATCGCCACCCCCGATCTCGCCGCGTGGACGGAGGAGCCCCTCGAAATCCCCTTCGGCGCCGCGATCGCGCCGCTGGAACAGGGCACCTTCCTCGTCGCAGGAGGCCGCTCCCCGGACGGCTCCCCGCTCGCGGACGTCACCCTCTGGACGGTGAACAAACAGCACGTATTCTAATTCTTTAGCTTGCGCACGAGGCCATCCATTCCCTCGGTCGCCCCTTCTGCGCGTCTGTCTGCTCATCGGCAGAGGCGGCTTCTCCTCGGGGCCGCTTCGGGGGTGGGCACCTCACCCTTCGTCACATCTTCCTCGCCGAATCCCGTTCCGGCGGCGCGTTCGTCTGCGGGGGAGTGATACGAGGGGGTGGCGCCCCTTGTAAAAACGTCGAGGCCTGCACCCACTCAGCTGCGGACTCCGCGGAGCCAAGCTCCGCTCCGCCTCCGCTGAGCGGGCTCCGGCCTCCCAGTGGCGCCCCTTGTAAAACGTCGAGGCCTGCACCCACTCAGCTGCGGACTCCGCGGAGCCAAGCTCCGCTCCGCCTCCGCTGAGCGGGCTCCGGCCTCCCAGTGGCGCCCCTTGTAAATCCCACACAAATGCGACGAATGCTGAGGTGGGCACCGCCACGGGCTTCTTGGAGTCGCTCCAGGTTGGAGACGCCCGCCTTCCCGGAGCGGCGGAAACGCTTCCCTTCCCGGCCCCGCGCGGCGAACATGCCTCCATGCGGCGCTCCGGCGCGTGGCTCTTCGCTCTCCTCCTCGGCGCGTGCGGGCCGACGAATTCTCCTCCGATCGCCGCGGTTCACGCGCCGCCGAAGCCACCTCCGCCCCCCGCGACGGCGACGGCCACCGCGTCCGCCGCAGCCACGACCGAGCCCGCGCCGGAGCCGCTCCCGGAAGGGTCCGCCACGCCGGAGGACGCCGAGCGCGTGCTCTTCCTCGCCACGGATCTGCGCACCGACAACCTCCGGAAGACCTGCCCCGTCACCCTCGCGCCCGCGCCGCGGATCCGGTGCCTCCTGAGCCTGCGCTACATCGATGATCGGGAGTCGGAGAAACTGGCCCTCACGCTCTACGCCGAGACTGGCTCTCTCGCCGGCCTCCTCCCGGAGGAGACCAGCGACGACGGGCACGGCGGCAAGGTGCACCTCTTGCCCGCGCGCCCGGTCGATCGCAACCGCGAGCACCTGACGTGGATCATAGGCGCCTTCCGCGATTACAAGCGCTTCCTCGACGGGATATCGACGCACCTCGGCCCCGGCGCGAAGGTGGCGTTCCGCGACAGGCCGGTGGACTTTCGCTTCTTCTACTCCGAAAAAGGCGGCCACCCCTCGGCCTTCGCGGTGCGCCGCAACATCGGGTATAACCTCTTCGGCGCGCTCAACGTGTCGGACTCCACGGTTCGCGACACCCTGTTTCACGAGATCTTCCACCTCAACGACAGCCGCCTGGGCGACGTCTCCTCCGGCCCCCTCGCGGCCCTGCGCGACTCCATCGTGGCAAAGTGCGGGAAGCGCGTCGCGTGCCTCACCCCCTATTCGCCGACCGACACGCGGATGTTCGGCGGCTTCTATGCCTTCACGGACGCCTCCGGAGCGCGGGAGTACGCGGCCGAGCTGGGGCTCCGCTATTACCGCGAGCACCGCCTCCTCCTCGAAGGCAAGCCGCTCCCGGTGAAGCCGTTCAAGTGCGGCCCGCCCGAGAACGCCGCGGCCCTCCGGCTGATCGCCGACGCCTTCTTCGGCGGCGTGGATCTCGTCCCCCCTTGTTGATACGGTGTCCCCGGCTTCCCTTCAATTCATCGAGGTCCATCATGCCGAGCGTCCGGTTCTCCTCCCCCGCGATGATGTCCCTCGCCCTTGCGATCACGGCCATTCCGGCGCTCCAAGGGTGCGGCAGCGACGGCGGCTCCGGCGGCTCCGGAGGCGGCGGCACGATCACCACGCTCACCAACGTCGAGGACGGCCCCGCGGCCGGCAACCCCGACGGCCATTGCGACATCCCGGACGAGGCCGCCCCGGAGGACGTGTCCAGTCCCACGACCGTGGTCGGCGACGGAACGCCCGCGAGCTGCACCTCCGCCGCGGTCGTCGCCGCCGTCGCGAAGGGCGGAGTCGTCACCTTCGACTGCGGGCCCGACCCGATCACGATCACCCTGGAAGAGACGGCCAAGGTCTTCAACGACAAAGGGCCGAAGATCGTGATCGACGGCGGCGACAAGGTCACGCTGAGCGGCGGCGGAAAGGTCCGCATCCTCTACCAGAACACCTGTGATCAAAACCAGGTCTGGACCACCGACCACTGCAACGATCAGGACACTCCCGAGCTGACCGTCCAGAACATCACCTTCGCCGACGGCAACGCGAAGGGCCTCACGGATCCGGACGGCGGCGGCGCCATCTTCGTGCGAGGCGGCCGCTTCAAGGCGATCCACGCGCGCTTCTTCAACAACGCGGTGGACGACACCGGGCCGGACGTGGGCGGCTCCGGCGTCCGCGTCTTCGATCAATACCAGGGCAAGCCCGCCTATGTCGTGAACAGCACGTTCGGCGGCAAACAAGGCTTCGGCAACGTCGGCTCCAACGGGGCCGGCCTCTCCAGCATCGGAGTCTCGTACACCGTCCTGAACAGCCTCTTTTCGTACAACCAGGCCATCGGAAACGGCGCGAACCCGGCCGCGGACGGCACGCCCGGCGGCGGCTCCGGCGGCGCGATTTACTGCGACGGAAACACCTTCACGCTCACGCTCTGCGGCGTGCGGATGACGGACAACACCGCGAACGAGGGCGGCGGCGCCATCTTCTTCGTCAGCAACGACCAGACTGGCACGCTCGTCATCAAGGACTCGCTCCTCTCCAACAACAAGAGCGGCAAGTTCGAGACGCCGGGGTATCCCGGCATCTTCGTGATCGCGAACGGCGATCCGCAGGTCGAAAACTCCACCATCGAGTGATCTCGGGAGGCTCACGATGGCGAGCAAGGGCGATATCGACTCGGGCGCTTTCCGCACCGCGCTCTCCCCCGGACAAGAGGGGCAGAAGCCCCCGTCCCGCTCCGGCGCGCCGCGGATCGACCGCACGCTGCAGCTCCCCGGCGTGAGCCCGCGCCCCACCGGCCCGCCCAGCCCGCGCACGTCCGAAGAGCTCGCGCCCACGATGGATGCGTCCGCGGCGCGCTCGTCGCCGATCTCCTCGGACCGGCTGGCGCAGCTCGCGGCGCACCTGCCGAAGGTCCCCCGCGACACGTACGAGATCGGCGCGGAGGTCGCGAAGGGCGGCATCGGACGCGTGGTGCGCGCGCGCGATCAGAGGTTGGATCGCCCCGTCGCCATCAAGGAGCTGCTCGTCTGGAACGAGGCGCAGGAGCAGCGCTTCGTGCACGAGGCCATCCTCACGGCGCGGCTGCAACACCCCTCCATCGTCCCCATCTACGAGGCCGGCCGCTGGCCCGACGGGGAGCCGTTCTACGCGATGAAGCTCGTCTCCGGGCGCTCCCTCGCGGACCTGATCACGGAGCGCAAGCGCCTCGAAGATCGCCTGTCGCTGCTGCCCCACGTGCTCGCCGTCGCGCAGGCCGTCGCCTACGCCCACACTCAGCGTATTCTGCACCGCGATCTGAAGCCCGCGAACGTGCTCGTCGGCGAATTCGGAGAGACCGTCGTCATCGACTGGGGCCTCGCGAAAGGCCTCCCCGGCGCGCCGCAGAGCCCCTCGGGTCCCGAAACGTCTCTGGGTGCGGCCGCTCCAAATCGAATTGCGGCGGAGCTCGCGGAGCCGCCCGCGTGGGGTGGGGACCCCGACGGCTCCGCCGGCGGGGCGGGGCGGCGCGTGCCGCCCCGAGATGGGAAAGACAGGCGGTTGGCAACGCCAACCGCCGAAGGACTGACGATCGAGGGCGCGGTCGTGGGAACTCCCGCGTACATGCCTC
>JAXLYM010000008.1:0-412173 GCA_046351455.1 Polyangiaceae bacterium | reverse complement strand
GGCGAGTGGGACAAGCTCGTCGCGTCGTACAAGGCGACGATCCAGCGCGCGGACGAACAGGGAGATCACGCCCTCGGCATCGATCTTCGGCTGCGCCTCGGGCGCGTGCTCGTCGACGAGGTGAAGCGCGTCGATGATGCGCTCGTCGAGTTCCGGGCCGTGTACGACATCGACGGCGAGAACGCTCAGGCGATCGGGGCGCTCGAGCGGCTCTACCGGGAGACCGGCCGCTATTCGGAGCTCCTCGGCATCTACGAGAAGCAGCGCGATCTGGCGTCGGATCCGGTCGAAAAGAAGCAGATCCTCTACCGCATCGCCGAGCTCTACGTGAGCCCGATCAACGATCGGCCGAGCGCGATCCTCACGTACAACAAGGTCCTCGAAGAGGAGCCGATGGATCCCCAAGCGCTCGCGGCGCTGGACGGGCTCTACCTCGCTCAGGAGGATTGGGAGAACTACGCGGACGTCCTTCGCAAGCGGATCGAGATCGAGGACGTCGAGGCCAACCTCGTCGATCTCAAGTATCGGCTCGGCTCGACGCTGGAGAAGCACCTCAACGACGCCGCCGGCGCGCTGGAGAACTACCGCGAGATCCTGCTCATCGATCCGAACAACGAGCACGCGCGGGTCGCGTTGGAGGCGCTGCTCTCGAACGAGTCGCTGCGAGCCGAGGCCGCGGCCATCCTTCAGGAGATCTACGAGGGGCGCGGCGACTGGGAGAAGCTGATCCAGGCGCTCGAGATCCTCGCGGCCGCCGAGGCGGACACCAACGTCCGCGTGGGGCTGCTCCGCAAGGTGGCGCGCACCGCCGCGGAGAACCTCAACGACTTGGAGCGGGCGTTCGACGCGCAGGCGCGCGCCCTCAAGGACGACCCGGCGAACGCCGACACGCGCTCCGAGCTGGAGCAGCTCGCTTCGCAGGCGAACGCGTGGGGCAAGCTCGACACGATCTTCAGCGAGATCGCGGGCGGGCTCGAGGATGCGCAGCTCGCGCGCGAGTACTGGATGCGGCTCGCCGGCATCGACGAGCGCCTCGGCAAGGTCGACGAAGCCGCGCAGAACTATCAGCGCGTGCTCACGATCAACGCGTCGGACGACGAAGCGCTCGCGGCGATGGACGCGCTCTATCGCCGGACCGAGCGGTGGACGGACCTGATCAGCGTCTACCGCCGCCGCATCGAGCTCGCGACGGAGCCTCAAGATCGTGAGGCCCTCTACGCGCAGATGGCCGAGGTTTACGAGAGCCGCCTCGGTCGGCCCGACGAGGCGATCGCGGCGTACCGCGAGGTGCTCGCGCTCGACGACACGTCGCACGTCGCGCTCACCGCGCTCGACGGCCTCTTCTCCCGCCAGAGCATGTGGGACGAGCTCGCGGACAACCTCGAGGCGCAGCTCCGCCTCGCCGGCGACGAGGCGGAGCAGATTCACCTGATGCTCCGTCTGGCGGCGCTGCGCGAGTCGCAGATGAACCAGATCGAGACCGCGATCGACATCTACCGCCAGGTCCTGGAGCGCGAGCCCGACAACGCGGGGGCGCTCTCGGCGCTGGAGCGGCTCGGCGCGATGCCCGCGCACGAGCTGACGATCGCGGAGATCTTGGAGCCGCTCTACCGTCAATCGGGCGACTTCCAGAAGCTGATCGGCGTCCACGAGGTGCAGGTGCGTCGCAGCGACGATCCGGGGCGTCGCGTGGAGCTGCTGCACCAGATCGCGGCCCTGTACGAGGACGCCGGCGGGGATCTCGCCTCCGCCTTCGACACGTACGCGCGCGCTCTCGCCGAAGATCCGAGCCTGGACACGACGCAGGAAGGGATCGATCGCCTCGCGCGCGCCACGGGGCGCTTCGCCGACCTCGCCAAGGTGTTCGAGGATCTCGCCGCGAAGCAGCAGGAGCCGGCGCTCGCGAGCAGCCTCTACACGATGAGCGCGCGCGTCTACGAGGGTGACCTCGGGGACATGGACAACGCGATCCGGCACTACCGGACCGTGCTGTCGATCGATCCCCAGGCGCTCCACGCGGCCGAGTCGCTCGAGCGGATCTTCCACGGCGCCGAGCGCTACGAGGAGCTGTCGCAGATCCTCCAGCAGAAGGCCGACATCCTCGACGATCCGAACGACAAGAAGACGGCGCTGTTCGCGGCGGCCAGCATCGAGGAAGACATCCTCGGTCGGCACGACGCGGCGATCGCCGTCTACTCGCGCGTCCTCGAGCTCGACAGCGAGGACCTGCGCGCGATCGACGCGCTGATCAAGCTCTACCTGAACCTCTCGCGCTGGGCGGACCTGCTCGGCGTCTACTCGCGCAAGGCCGATCTGGTCGGCGATCCCGACGAAAAGAAGGGGATCTACTACCAGATCGGCGCCGTCTACGAGCGTGAGCTCCAGGACGTGCCGCGCGCGATCGACACGTACCAGCGCGTCTTGGAGCTGGATCCGGTGGACCTCCAGGCGCTCGGGCGCCTCGATATCCTCTACCAGACGGCTCAGAACTGGGCGGAGCTGCTCAGCGTCCTTCAGCAGGAGGCGGAGCTCGCGAACGATCCCATGGAGGGGATCAGCTACCAGTACCGGATCGCCGAGCTCTACGAGAAGCGGCTCGACGACACCGCGCGCGCGATCGAGCTCTACCGCGATCTGCTCGCGCAGATGGCCGATCACGAGCCGACGCTGGCCGCCCTCGAGGGCATCAAGAACGGGCCGAAGGAGGCGCTCGGCGCAGCGCTCGTCTTGGAGCCGATCTACGACGCGGCGGGGGAGTGGGCGAAGCTGGTCAGCGTCCTCGAGGTGCAGGTGCGCGCGGCGGAGGATCCGTACCAGCGGGTCGAGCTGCTCCACCGGATCGCCCGCCTCTACGAAGAGATGCTTGGCGACCACACGAACGCGTTCGAGACGTACGCGCGCGCCGTGGCCTGCGACAGCGCGAACGAGGACTCCCTCGCGAACTACGAGCGGCTCGGGAGCGCCATCGGTCGATGGGCCGACGTGGCGGCGCTCTACGATCAAGAGCTCGAGAAGCTCGGCGAGAACCCGCAGGCGTTCGTCGATCTCGGCCTCCGCCTCGCCAACATCTTCGAGACGCAGCTCGAGGACGTCGACAACGCGATCGCGCGGTACCGCCGCGTGCTCGCCGTGGACGTGGAGAACCAGACGGCCGTCCGGTCGCTCGATCGCCTGTTCTCCATGACGGAGCGCTGGGCCGATCTTGCGCAGATCCTCGCGCGTGAAGCGGAGATCGCGCAGGCGCCGGACGAGCAGCTCGAGCTGAAGTACCGGCTCGGGCAGGTGCACCAGCTGCGCCTCAACGACGTCGACGCGGCGATCGCGGCTTACCGCGAGGTCATCACGCAGGCGCCCGATCACCAGGCCACGCTGGAGGCCCTCGAAGGCCTCTTCGCGAACGGCGTGAAGCAGATGGAGATCGGCGAGATCCTGGAGCCGCTCTACCAGAACAGCGGCGACTGGGAGAAGCTGACGCGCGTCCTCGAGGCGGAGCTGACGCAGCTCTCGGTCCGCGAGGAGCGCCTCGCGATGTACTACCGCATCGCGGAGCTCTTCGAGGAGAAGCTCATCTCCACGGACGGCGCGCTGGCGGTCTACGTGCGCGTGCTCAAGGAGTACCCGACGGACGAGAAGGCCCTCGAAGAGGTCGAGCGCCTCGCGGGCTCGACGGACGGCGGCTGGGAGACGCTCGCGAACGCCTACGCCGACGTGCTCGGGCTCCACGCCGACAAGGGCGTGCAGACGTCCGCAGGCAAGAAGCTCGCTCGCGTGTTCGAGGAGGAGCTCGGCGACGTCGCGAAGGCGGAAGAGACGTACCGCTACGTGCTGGGCGTCGAGCCGCTCGACGCCGACGCGCTCACCAACCTCGATCGCATCTACACGCAGCTCGAGCAGTACCCCGAGCTCGCCACGACCCTCGAGCAGCGCGTCCGCGTTCCGGGCGAACCGTACGAGATCATCGAGCTCTACAGCCGCCTCGGTCAGGTCTACGAGGAGCGGCTCGGCCAGCTCGACGACGCGATCCGCACGTATCGAAGGGTCTTCGACGAGCTGGAGCGCACGAACGAGCAGGCGATCTTCGCGCTGGAGCGCATCTACGCGCAGAAGGGCTCGTGGACGGATCTCAAGGTGGTCTACGACCGCCAGCTCGAGATCGCGGTCGGCGACGCGGCGGAGGCGGACATCCGAGCGAAGATGGCTCACCTCTTCGCCGATCGGCTGAACGACATCCCCGGAGCCGTCGAGACGTGGAAGCGCGTGCTCGAGCTGCGCGGTGAGGATCCGGAGGCGCTCGGCGCCCTCGCGAACCTCTACGAGCGCATGCAGCAGTGGGCCGAGCTCTGCGACGTGCTGGAGCGCCACTACTACATCGCGACCGAGGACGAGGCCCGCGTCGCCGTGCTCCTCCGCCGCGCGAAGCTGTACACCGACCAGCTCGGGCGCGACGACTCCGCGCTGGAGGACTACCAGCGCGTCCTCGACATCGACTACGCCAACATCGAGGCGCTCTACGCGATCGCCGAGATCTGGCGCCGTCGCAACGACGCGAACGAGATCGTCGCGGCCCTCCACCAGACGATCGATCGTGCGCAGCAGGCCCTCCCGGCCGAGAACCAGATCGCGCTGTTCCGCGAGCTCGGGACCATCTACCAGAGCACGCTGAGCCAGCCGGCCGACGCGATCGACGCGTGGCGCCGGCTCCTCGCGGTCGATCCGCGCGACTTCGAGGCGATGGCCGCCCTCGAGAACCTCCTCCGCGCCGAGGAGCGCTGGGAAGAGGTCATCGAGGTGAAGATGGGCCGCGCGGCCGCGTACGAGGACGGCGCAGAGCAGATCCGCGAGTACCTCGAGGTGGCCTCGATCTGGGAGAACCAGGTCCAGCAGAAGGACCGCGCGACGACCGCGTACGAGAAGATCCTCGAGATCGACGCGCGGCACGACAAGGCGTTCTTCTCGCTCGAAGAGCTGCACCAGGCGGCCGGCCGCTCGGAGCCGCTCATCGAGCTCTACCTGAACCGTCACGAGACGCGCGAGGACGACAAGGACAAGATCCTCCTCCTCCGCAAGATCGCGAAGGTCTACGAAGAACAGCTCGAGGACAAGGGGCAGGCGTTCGACGCCCTCTTCGCTGCCTTCGAGATGGACTTCAACGACAACGAGACGTCTCGCTACCTGGAGCGCATGGCCGCCGCGACGACGCGGTGGACCGAGCTCATCCAGAACGTCAACGGCATGCTCCAGGCCGAGAAGGACGCGTCGCGCCGCATCGCGCTCTCGCTCCGCCTCGCCAAGTGGTACGCGGAGGATCTCGGGCACCCCGAGCACGCGCAGCCGTACTACCAGCTCATCCTGAGCCTGGACCCGAACAACGTCGCCGTGCTGCGCCAGATGGCCAACTTCTACCGGAAGGCCGGCCGCTGGCAGGAGCAAGGTCAGACGCTCACGAGCGCGCTCAACGTCGCCGTCAGCGACTCCGACCGCAAAGAGGTCCTCACGGAGCTCGGCGAGGTCATCGAGCGTCAGATGAACGACGTCGACCAGGGCATGGGCTACTACAAGCGCGCGCTCGACGTCGACACGCTGCACCTGCCCGCGCTCGAGGCGCTGGAGCGGATCTACCAGGATCGCGGCCAGAACAACGACCTCGTCGACATCCTCACGCGCAAGGCGAAGGCCCTCACCGAGCCTGAGCAGATCGCGTCGACCAAGCTGCGCGTGGGCGGCCTCTACGAGAGCGCGCTGAGCCAGGCCGAGAAGGCGGCGCAGGTGTACCGCGAGGTCCTCGACGTGGACGGCGGCAACCTGCTCGCGATGCGCGGCCTCGAGCGCGTGTACAACGCGCTGACGCAGTGGGCGGATCTCATCAAGATCCTCGAGATGCAGCTCGACGTCGTGCAGACGGAGCGCGAGCGCATCGACGTCCTGCTGAAGATCGCGGACAACCAGGAGACGCACTTCCTGAAGCCGGATCTCGCGGCAGCCCGCCTGGAGCAGGTGGTCGAGATCGATCCCTCGCACGAGGGCGCGTACGAGTCGCTGGAGCGCTGCTACCGCCGGCTGCGGCAGTGGCACGATCTCATCAACACGTACGATCGCCACATCAACGCGACGCTCGATCGGCAGAAGAAGGTCGAGCTCTACTTCGCCACCGCGAAGGTCTACGCCGAGGAGATCTCGGACACCGAGCGCGCGATCGACGCGTACCTCAACATCGTCGACCTCGAGGACACGAACATCGCGGCCCTCGAGGCGCTCGCCAAGCTCTACGAGAAGCAGGGCGATGCGGCGAAGTCCATCGACTACATGACGCGCGTCGCCGACCTCACGGCCGACGGCAAGCAGCGCGTCGAGATGTACTACCGCATCGGCAAGCAGCTCGACGACAAGCTCGGCGATCGGCAAGGCGCGCAGGACAAGTTCGAGCAGGCGCTCGATCTGGATCCGAAGCACATCCCGACGCTCGCCGCGCTCCGCGTGATCGCGATCGACGCGGCCGACTGGGATCGCGCGGCTCGCTACATCGATCAGGAGCAGCTCAACACCGAGTCGCCGCGCGCGCGCGCCAAGCTCCTCGTCGAGCTCGGCAAGCTGCGCGACGACATGCTCGGCGAGCATGACATGGCGGTCCAGGCGTACGAGCTGGCCCTCCAGAACGACGCCGACAACGAGGACGCCGCGCTCCCGCTCATGAACGAGTACGTCGCGACGACGCAGTGGAGCCGCGCGGAGCCGCTCGCCGAGATGCTCGTCAAGAAAGCGGGCAAGCGCGAGCGCGCCGAGCAGCACCGACTGCAGAACACCTTCGGCAAGATCCTCGCGGCCCTCGACAAGAACGAGGGCGCGCTGAAGGCGTACCAGGCGGCGCACCACCTCGACCTCACCGATCAGGAGACGATCCGCGGCCTCGCCGACGTGTCGTTCAAGCTGAGCGACTGGGCCGGGGCGCTCACCAACTACCAGAAGGTGCTCACGGCGCTCGGCGAGGAGCAGACCGAAGAGCGCGCGACCATCTACTACAAGCTCGGCTGCATCAAGCAGGCGCAAGGCCAGGCGAAGCAGGCGATCAACAACTTCGAGAAGGCGCTCGGCATCGATCCCGCGCACCAGCCCACGCTGGACGCGATGGTCGCGGTGTACGACAGCCTCAAGGACTACAAGCAGGTCTGCAACTACAAGCGGCAGATCCTGGACAACGTCGTCGACGGCCAGCAGCGCTTCAAGATGCTCACCGAGATCGGTGACATCTGGGTCGACAAGGAGAACAACCTCCCCAAGGGCGTCGAGGCCTTCGAGGAGGCGCTCGAGCTCGAGCCGCAGAACCACGTCCTGCTCCACAAGCTGCTGCAGCTCTATCAAAAGACGCAGCAGTGGGCGCAGATGGTGGACACGCTGCAGCGCATCGCCGACATCGAGCCGCACCCCGAGAGGAGGAGCAAGTACCTCTTCACGATGGCGCAGCTCTACCGCGACAAGCTCGACGATCAGATGCGCGCGGTCGACCTCTTCAACGAGTCGCTCGATCTGAACCCGGGCTTCCTCGACGCGTTCGAGCGCATCGGGAAGATCCTCACGAACCTCAAGGAGTGGAAGCAGCTCGAGCGCGCGTACCGCAAGATGCTCCACCGCGTGGCCGGCAAGGGGAACACCGACCTCGAGTTCAACCTCTGGCACCAGCTCGGCCTGATCTACCGCGACCGCCTCGAGGACCGCACCGCGGCCACCGAGAGCTTCCGCATGGCGGCGCGCCTCAAGCCCGAGGACGTCCAGGAGCGCCTCATCCTCGCGGACCTCTACGAGGTGAGCGAGCAGTTCGACGAGGCGATCACGGAGTACCACGCGATCCTCAAGACCGACCCGACCAAGGTCGATCCGTACCGGAAGCTGTACCGCCTCTACCTCGAGAAGAAGGCGTACGACCCGGCGTGGTGCCTCGCGGCGGCGCTCTCGTTCCTCCGCAAGGCCGACGACGAGGAGCGGAAGTTCTTCGAGGACTACCGCCCGCAAGGCATGCCGCAGGTGAAGAGTCGGCTCGACAACGAGCAGTGGTTCAAGAACCTCTTCCACGAGGAGGAGAACCTCTTCATCGGCAAGATCTTCGAGATGATCGCGGGCGCCGCGCTCCGAGCGAAGATCGAGAGCCTCAAGGCGAAGAAGGAGCTCCCGGTCCTCGACGCGCGCTTCCGTCAGGATCCCGCGACGAGCACGGTGACGTTCGCTCGCACGTTCGGGTGGGCTGCGCAGGTCCTCGGCCTGCCGGCGCCTCTCCTCTACGTGCGCAGCGACGTGCCGGGCGCGCTGTCGTTCGCTCCGAACGAGCAGCCCGCGAGCGTCGCCGGCCAGACGGTCCTCACCGGCTTCACGCCGCAGGACCTGACGTTCATCATCGGCAAGCACCTCGCGATGTACCGCGGCGAGCACTACATCAAGACGCTCTTCCCGACGGTGACGGAGCTCACGGTGCTCCTGTTCGCCGGCATGAAGATGGTGGCGCCGGAGACGCCGTGCCCGCCCGACATCGAGAAGCAGGTCGTCGCCACCGCGCAGACGCTCCGCGGCTTCATGCAGCCCGTTCAGCTCGAAGGGCTCCGCATGGTCGTGAAGAAGTTCCTCGCGGAGGGCGCGAAGGCCAACATCAAGCGCTGGGTCCAGTGCGTCGAGGTCACGGCCGCGCGCACGGGCTTCCTGCTCGCGGGCGACCTCGAGATCGCGAAGAAGATCATCGCGGCCGAGCAGCCCCTGCCCGGCGACCTCTCGCCCGCGGAGAAGCTGAAGGAACTGCTCAGCTTCGCCGTCTCCGAGCAGTACTTCCGCATCCGTCAATCCCTCGGCATCTCCATCGGCGAAGGCTGAGGTCTGCAGACCTCAAGCTTCCCTCCCACCACCTGAACGCGCTATGATTGCGCGATCTCCGCGCGTCGCCCTCTCGGCATCGTCGTGAGGCGGCGCGCGTCCCGCCGTGTCGGAGCCCTCCGCACAGGCTCACGGGCGTGTTCCGTCCGTGCTCTTGCGACGAGGGACTTCGGTCCCCGAACGGTTGCCGCGGGTCTGGGGGGCGGGTCTTTGTGGCCTGCTCAGCGCCCCCTGCCGGCACCTTCACGAATGGATGACGACCGACATGATGAGCGCGGTGGATCCTCAATCGGGCGTGAATGAAGCTGCGACGTTCGGCAAGTACAGGCTGATCGCGAGCCTCGGCCACGGCGGCATGGCCGACGTCTTCCTGGCCGTCGCGCAGGGGCCGGTGGGCTTCAACAAGCTGCAGGTCATCAAGCGGCTGCGCCCGAACCTCGCCGAGGAGCCGGAGTTCCTCGGCATGTTCCTCGACGAGGCGCGGCTCGCGGCGCGGCTCAATCACCCGAACATCGTGCAGACGAACGAGGTCGGGGAGGTCGCGAGTCAGTACTTCATCGCGATGGAGTACCTCGACGGGCAGCCGCTCCACCGCATCATTCACCGCGGGACGAAGAACGGGGCGCTCACGCGGGGGATGGGCATGAAGATCCTCGCCGACGCGCTCGCGGGGCTGAACGCCGCGCACGAGCTCGCGGACTACGACGGGTCGCCGCTCAGCGTGGTGCACCGCGACGCGAGCCCGCACAACATCTTCGTCACGTACGAGGGGCAGACGAAGGTCGTCGACTTCGGCATCGCGAAGGCCGCCACGCGCAGCGCCGACACGCGGGCGGGCGTGCTCAAGGGCAAGATCGGCTACATGGCGCCGGAGCAGGCGCGCTGCGAGTCCGTCGATCGCCGGGCCGACGTGTTCTCCGTGGGCGTGATCTTGTGGGAGATGCTCACGGGCACCCGCATGTGGAAGGGCATGAGCGACGTGGAGATCCTCGATCAGCTCATGCACGGTCGCATCCCGGACATCGCGGCCGTGCGCGGCGATCTGTCGCCGGAGCTCGTGGGCATCGTGCGCCGCTCGCTCGCTCCGCACCTCGTCGATCGCTACTCGTCCGCGGCGGAGATGCGGCGCGATCTGCTGGACGAGATCGCGCGTGAGGGCGGCCGCGTGAGCGAGGAGTCGATCGGCACGCTGGTCTCGTCGCTGTTCCAGGACAAGCGTCAGCAGCTCAAGGCCATCCTCGAGAAGCAGCTCTCCGGCCTCAAGACCGGGCAGTTCGAGGGGATCCGCATCGTGGATCTCCCGGCGGCGACGGTGAGCTTGCCGCGCATCACGTCGACGAGCTTGAGCGATCCGACGCCGTCCGCGACGCTGAACCCGGTCGCGCCTCCGACCGCGAGCACGCAGCCCTCGTTCACGCCGCCGGCGTCACCTTCGCGCAAGGTGCCGATGATCATCGGGGGCGCGGCGGCGGCGGCCGTGCTCGTCGGCGTGCTCGTGCTCGGCGGTCGCGGCAACGGCGGCGCGGGGGCTCCTGCCTCGTCGGCGGATCAAGGCAAGCCTGGGCTCGCTGCGACGGCCGCTCCGAAGCCGTCCGGCGCGTCCACGATCGATCTCAAGATCCAGGTCTCGCCGGCGGACGCGGTCGTGTACCTCGACGATGCGAAGCTCTCGCAGCCGTACGCGATGAAGGCTCCGGCGGACGGCTTCGGCCACAAGCTCCGCGTGGAGGCGCCGGGCTTCGTGGCGGACAGCCGCATGCTCGTGTTCGACAAGGACGTGAACGTGGAGGTGTCGCTCTCGCCGGAGAAGGGCGCGACGACGGCGGCTCCGCAGAAGGGGCCGGCCGCTCAGCAAGGTGCGCCCGCGAACGACGCGTTCGGCGCGAAGCCCGGGAAGCCGCCGAAGAAGAAGCTCGACTCGTCCGATCCCTGGTCGAACTGAGCCGCTCCGAAGACGGTCCCCTCCCTGCGGATGCGGAGCAGCCGCTTTGGGAGGGGCGGACGCGCGTCAGCGCGGCCGGGGGTGGGCATCGCTTGTTTGATCGGTCGCCGGCGGGATCAGCTTCGGTGCGCGTGCAGGATCGATTCGATCTCTTGCGGGACGCAGCCGTAGGCCTCTGCGGCGGAGAGGAGGCCCGCGTTGTGGGGGAGGTTCGCGAGGAACGGCTTCGCGTACGGGGTGCCTTCGAGGCCGTGCAGGCGCTTCACGAGCGGGCTCATGGCGCGCTCCATCGCCGCGCGCGCGCCGGCTAGATCGCCGATGTCCACGCTCGCGTCGTGCAGCGCGAGGTAGATCGGGCCTTCGTTGAGGAGGCTCGGGGCGCCGCCTTCGACGAGCGCCGCGGCCTCGCGCGCGATCTCGACGGCCTGCTCGGCGTGGCCGCTGCGACGCTCCGCCTCCGCCCAGAAGCCGAGCGCAACAGGGAGGACGTCGCGGTTGTCGGACGCTCGGTACGCGTCGGCCGCGATCTTGAGGAGGCTGCGGGCGCGCGCGATCGCGCCTGGATCGCTGCGGAGGAGCTCCACGCCGCGGTAGAAGAGGAGGCCGAGCGTGGAGCGATCGTGGAGCACCCAGCCGGAGCCGGACGCCTCGTCGGCGCTCGCGCGCGGCTCCGCGAGGGTCGGATCCAGGCGCGCGTCCGCTCCGAACGTGGCGACCCAGCAGAGCAAGATCATCTTGCCGTGACGAACCGCGCCCGCGCTGCCGATCGCGTCGGCCTTCGCGATGCCGTTCTCGATCTCGCGGAGCGCCTCCTCGCGCGCGCCGATCGTGGAGAGCGCGAAGCCGACGTTGATCGTGAGCACCGCCTCTCGCTCCTGGAGCTTCGCGGATCGGGCTGCGCGCGCGGCTGCACGACGCGCCTCCAACGCGGCCGCGACCTCGCCCCGCGTCTGGCGCACGACCGCGAGCGTCTGCCACGCGTCGACGGCCGCCCAGTCGATGCCGCGCTCGTCGGCCAGGTAGAGGAGGTGCGTCGCCTCGCTCTCCGCCATCGGGAGCTGGCCCGCGAAGGCGTACCGCGTCGCGAGCGTCGCCGTGCAGCGGGCCTCCTCGTCCACGAGATCCAGCGCGCACGCCTTCTCGCGCACCTCCACCAGCGTCTGCTCGATGTTGGTGCCGGAGCCGCGCGCGTCGTCGTACCGGGCGCGCGCGCCTGCCGTGCGGGCCTCGCTCGCCTCGTCGAACACGTTCTCGGCCATCGCGCGGATCGCGGAGTCGCGCTCGCTCGATCGCGCGTCGAGCCGGCCCCACGCCTCGTCGAGGAGGAGCGCTCGCTGGAACGCGGTCGGCTTGTCGCTCGCGAACGTGAGCGCGCGATCCGCCATCGTGACGGCCTCGCGGAGCGCGTTCGTCGCGAGGGCGCGACGGGCGGCCGCCTCCCAGTGGTGCGCGGCCTCCTCGTGCTCGCCGCCGAGATCGAAGTGCTGCGCGACCGTCGCCGCGTCTTCGCCCATCGCGTCCAGCCAGCGCGCGGCCACCGCGTGGAGCTGCTTGCGGAGCTCTTCGCCCGCGGAGGTGTACGCGACGTCGCGCACGAGGGCGTGCTTGAAGAGGTACTCGCGGCTGTTCGTGAAGCGGCTCTGCGCGTGCTCCACCAGCATCTCCGCGGCGATCAGCTTCTTCAGCGCGGCCGCGGGATCGTTCACGCCGAGCGCGGCCAGGCCCTGGTCCCACACCGAGAGGCCGAACACGCTCGCGCGCACCACCGCCTCGCGCGCGGCGTCGTCGAGCGCGTCGAGGCTGACCTGGATCGCGGCCTCGATCGTGGGCGCGGCGCGCGCGTCCTTTCCGGAGGCGATCACGCGCGCCAGCTCCTGCGCGAAGAGAGGAGATCCTGCGGCCTGCTGCGCGACCTGATCGAGCATCGCGTCGTCGCACGTCGGGCCGATGACGGCGCGGGCGATCTCACGCGTGGCCTTGCGCGCCATGGGGCGCAGCTCGACGCGCACGTGATCGCGGCCCGTGAAGCGCGACGGGTGCTCGCGCCAGAACGACGGGCGCACGATCAGCAGCAAGAAGAGAGGTCGACCGGTCGCGCGGCCGAGGAGGTGGTCCAGCCACGCGATCGACTCGGCGTCGGACCACTGAGCGTCCTCGACGACGAGCGCGCACGGCATCGACGCGGCCCTCCCCAGCACGAGATCCGTCATCGAGACGTAGAGCGCGTCGCGCGCGCCGCGCGGATCGATGCCCGCGGGGAACGGCTGGTTTGCGAGGAGGCACGCGATCAGATCGCCCGTGTCTCGCACGTACGAGAGCGCGCTCACCGCTTGGCGCGCCTCGTCGAGCGACGCGTCCTTCGAGAGGCCGAGGAGCGCGCGCAAAAGATCGCTGGCCGAGCCGAGGGACTGGGCCCGACCGTAGGCGTCGCCGCGCACCGTCACGAGCTTCGCCTCGGGGTGCGTGAGGCCGACGCGGCTCGAAAACTCGCGGCTGAGGCGGCTCTTGCCGATGCCGGGCGGGCCCGCGACGCTCACCATGACGGGCGTGGCGTCCTCCGTGCAGCGATCGAAGGCCGCGAGCACGCTCGCCATCTCCGCCTCGCGACCGACGAACGGGGTCGTCGCGGTGCTCTCGCGGCGGCCGCGCGTCGCCTCTCCGACGACCCGCACGCCTCCGGGGAGCAGCGTGAATTCGAACTGCCCGCGCGCGAGCTCCGCCGTCGTCCCGTCCGTGAGCAGGCGGCCGCGATCCGCTGCGCGGGCCAGCGTCGCGGCGCGATCGACGACCTCGCCCGCCGAGCGCGATCGGTCGACCCGCATGCGGCCGGTCGCGACGCCGATCTTCGCGTCGAGCTTGCACAGCGCGCGTCCCAGCGTGAGCGCGCGTGACGCCTCGTCGCCGTGGGCCCGCCGCGTCCCGAGGTGCGCGACCAGCGAGTCCGCGCCGAGCGGCAACGTCTCCGCGCCTTGCTCCGTGAGGTGGACGATCTCGTTCTGCCGCGTGGCGCCGGTGCCGACGTGCAGCGCGACGAGCGTCGTCACGAGGCGCGTCCCCGTCCCCGTGCCGCGCTCCGAGGGCTCCGCGTGGCGCGACACCTCGTGGAGGTTCGGCTCGCGGTAGAGCGCGTCCAGCTCCTCCCACACCTCACGCGCGGAGGCGGGCCGCTCCTCGGGGCGCGACGCGAGCATGCGATGGACCAGATCGTCGAGCCGATCCGGCACGTCGAGCAGCAGCTCGGACAGCCGAGGCGCCGGCGTCGTCACGAGGCGCGCGAGCGTCGCGATCGAGGTCGGGCCGACGTGCGGCGGACGGCCCGCGATCAGCTCGAAGAGCGTGGTGCCCAGCGAGTAGATGTCGCTGCGCGCGTCGGCGACGGCGTCACCGCGGGCCTGCTCGGGCGCCATGTACGCGGGCGTCCCCACGACGGCTCCCGTCTTCGTCAGCCGCACGTCGTCCGCCGCGGCCACGCCGAAATCGACGAGCTTCGCGACGAGGTGACGATCCTTGCGCATGCCGGGGAGCGCGGCCGGCTCGCTCATGGGGGCGCCCATCGGAGCGAGATCCATCGTCTCGATGAACGGGGGCGGACGACCCGCGCCGACCTCGAACGGATCGTGGCTGCGCGTCGTGTTCGTCGGCCCGGACGGCGGAGGCGTCATCGAGCGCGGCGTGATCGGCGCGTCGTCCGCGTCCGGCTTGCGGAAGGCCGGGATCGCGCCGAGCGGGCTCAGCTCCGTGCTCGGCGCCGGCGTCGATCCGTCGCTCATCGGTGCGAGCGTCCGCGCGATCGGCCGCGGCAGATCCGTCGCGCGCGGCGTCGCCGGGGCCTGCTCTTCGTCCTTCTGCGCCGGCGCTCGTTCGATCGCGCGCTCCCTCAACCGGGCCCCCGCGACGGTCGGCGGCGCGGGCTCGATCTCCTCCGGCTCCAGGCTCGGCGTCGGCGCGATCTGGATCGGCTCCGCCGCGGCGATCGACGCGGCTTCTGCCGCGGACACGACGTCGATGGATGGATCCGCGCTGACCACGGAGGCGACGGTGACCGCGGGCGCGCCGGTGATCTCGACGTTCGCGGCGGCGCTCCACGCCGTCGACTCCGGCGCGTGGATCCGCGCAGAAGAGAGCACGCTCGCGGAGCCGGAGCGGTCGGCTTCGTTCGCGATCTCCTGGTCCCGCGGCGCTCCTTGCACCTCGCTGATGAAGATGTTCGAGGGCTTGATGTCGCGGTGGATCACGCCCGCTTCGTGCGCCGCGGCGAGCGCCGACGCGACCTGCCTCCCGACGTCGAGCGCCTCCCGGAGCGACAGCGGCGCGCGCTTCTGGAGCGCCTGCAGATCCTCGCCGGAGAGCCACTCCATCGCGATGTACGGCGAGCCTTCGTCGAGCTGTCGACCGAGCAGCGTCGTGGGTCGATCCAGCGTGCCGAACGCGACGACGCGCACGATGTTCGGGTGCGTCAGATCGCTCAGGATCTGGCCCTCCCGCGTGAACCGCAGGAGCTCGTTCGAGTCCGCGCCCACGGCCGCGATGATCTTGAGCGCCACGTGCACGCCGGTGACGAGATCCATCGCCCGGTACACGATGCCCACGCCGCCGCGGCCGACCTCTCGTTCCGCGACGAATCGCTCGGCCACCACCTCGCGGGGATCCGCCGGATTCACGACCGCAAGCCTACGCAACCGGAGAGAGCGCGTACAGACGTTCGCGGGACGGCAGGACCTGCGCTTGACGTCCTCGATGCATCCTCCTACGGTCGCCGCCGTTATGGGTCGTCATCGTGGCTTCATTCTGATCATGATCCTCGCCGTGATCGCCGGCTTCGGCGCCTGGTACTTCAACCAGAGGTGGGAAGGCTGGGAGTACATCCTCCAGATCGTCGGCAAGGGTGACAACATGCCGATCGCCGGCCTCATCCCGATCATCACGTTCTTCACGTACCTCGCGCTCGACGAGGCCTTCCGTCACGACCGCCTGATCAAGCAGGGCCGTGAGGACGAGGTCCTCGACGAGATGTACAAGTGAGCTGACGTCGACGGGGGGACGTCACCGACGTTCTGCATCTCCACGGTTGTGCGGCGTGAAACGGTCGCGTTGAATGAGGGCGGGCGAGCGTAGAGACCGATGCTGGAACGCGTAGCAGTTCATCAGACCCGCCTCCGAACTCCCGGCCTCGGGCTCGACGCGAAGGGCGTCGCGCTCGGATCGAAGGGGCTCGTGCTGCTGCCTTCGATGGATCGCCTCGTGGCGTTCTTCGCGCTCTACACGCGCCAAGGATCGCTCGCGGACGTGCTGCGATCGCTCGTGGTGGAGGTCGTCAAATCGAAGCTCGGCGCGCGCGAGGTGACGCTCACGTTCTCGGCGGAGAGCAGCGATCGGATGGATCGCGTCGCCGAGATCGCGCGGCTCGCGGGCGGCTACACGTTCACGGGGACGAGCCGTCACTTCGTGCAGTACCGCGACGCTGCGGCGCCTTTCGGCTACGACGTGCCCCAGATCCTGCACCCGGACGCGGCGCTGTCGCTGTACCACTCCGCGTTCAACCAGGCGTACGACGTCGAGCGGAAGATCGACGTGCGGCAGCTGCTCCTGCGCCTGTCGCCGCACCCGGATCCGAGCACCGAGGGCGAGCCGGGGCCGCGCTTCATCGTCGCGGAGGCGGGGCTCGGTCCCGCGCTCATCCACTACTTCGTGCGCTCCGGCGTCGACGCGGAGGTGGGCGTCGCGGAGTGGCCGCCGGAGTCCAGCTTCGATGATGCGCCGGTCGTTCGGTACCTCTTCCAGGTGCCGGACATCCCGCCGCGGATGGTGCCGCTCCTCACGCGCACGCCCGGGCTCGGCGTGTTCCTCCCGGTGGCGCCGGGCGTCGCGGTGATCACGGGCTTTCGCCACCCGGTGAACCTGCGCGCGTGCCCCGTCTTCGGGGATCCCGGCCTCGTGCTGTTCCGCAAGCCCGGCGAAGATCCGCTGGAGCTCGCGACGGTCCCCGCGTTCGGCGACGTGAAGGCGTTCGCGCGGATCGAGTCGCGAACGCAGACGCTCACGGCCCGGAGCACGCGCGATCCGAAGAAGGTCGTCGCGATCTCGTTGCCGCTGCGCCTCGTCCCCAGCACGGAGCCGTGGCGCGCGGTGACGGCCACGTGGGTGCGCGGGCCCGACGTCGATCTGCTGCGACAGGTCGCGTACTCGCTCGGCCCCGACACGCTCCGCCGCGCGCGCGTCGCCTTCACGGAGGAGGGCGTGTTCGTGCGTCATCCGGCCGGGATCGAAGGGATCCCCGTCGGCGAGTTCTTCCGTGAGATCCACCCCGGCCTCTTGATCCCCGCCGGGTACGACGCGCTGCCGGCCGTCGCGCCGGAGGTGCTCCATCGATCGTTCGGGGCGCCCGCGGGGCAGACGTTGTTCCTCGGTCGCGACGGACGTGCGCTCGCGGTCCCGAACGAGGCGTTCACCTCGCTGGAGGTGGCGCTGCTGGAGGCGCAGCAGTGGGCGCCCGCGAAGGCGCAGTCGACCGGCGTGACGGCCGCGCTCGCGACGGAGCTGCCCGAGGTGTTCCTCACGTCGCCCGGCATCCGACCGATGCGCGACGTCGCGCCCGCAGGCTCCGAGAAGGCCTGAGCGATGGCGGACGATCTCGGCGCTCGCTACGACGAGCTCGTGACGGCGGTGCTCGCGCCGCTGGTGCTGGGCGGTCGCATCGATCCGGTGAGGCCGTTCGGTCCGCGCCTCGGCCTCGCGATCGGGGAGGGCCGCAAGATCGCGGACTCGGAGCTGCGATCGCGCCTCGACGTCGCGCGGGTCCGCGTCGCGCGGCTGCTCGCCCCGGTGGACACGGTCGCGGACATCTCGCCCGAGGACGCGGCGCTGATCGCGGCGCTCAACGATCTCTTGCAGGTCTCGAACCTGGATCTCTCGGGGCCGTTCACGCGCAGCCGCCACGCGAAGCTCCTGGAGGCGGCGACGGAGCTCGCGCGATCGGTGCCGGCGCCGCGCACGATCGCGGAGGCGTTGTCGCGCCACACGGTGACGGCGCGCGCGCTGGAGGCGATCCGCACGGACACGATCGTCTCGTGGTGGACCGGCTCGGCGAGCTTCCGCGGCAAACCTCCGCCGAGCCGGCTCCTCGCGTGGCGCGATCTGCGTCGCGTGCGTGAGGACGCTCAGAAGGTAGCGCTCGTGGACATGGGCAGCGACGCGCCTTCGTTGACCGCGGATCTGTGGGTCGACGCGATCGCGGTGTGGCTGTCGCGCTCGCCGCTCACGGATCTCGCGACGGCTGGTCGGCGCGCGCCCGCGTTCAAATGGAGCGACACGACGCTCTCGTTGATCAGCACGATCCCGGGCCGAACGCTCGCGTTCCGCGCCCTCGCGAGGCAGCGCCCCGCGGACGTCCTCGCCGCGTTGGATCGCGCCGGCACCGGCGTCACCGGCGGCCCGCCGGAGCTGCAGTCCCTGGTGACCGGCTTCGCGCAGGAGGTCGCCGCCGGCCTCACGAGCTTCGGGAAGAAGATCGCTTCGTAGCTGGTGACTACGCGGAGCCGGCGGCGCTGATCGCCTTGCGCCACGCGGCGATGCGAGTGCTCGCGGGCTTCGGCCAGCCCATCCGCGCGAAGCGCTCGAGGAGCTGCGGCGTGTGATCGCCCGTGCGGCCGGCCTCTTTGAACGCGGCGCGCGCTGCGTCGAGCTCGCGGGCGGCGTCGTGGAAGCGGCCCTCGTGGTACGCGAGCCACGCCATCGTGAGGTGGCGGTGCTGCTTCGGCTCCGCCTCCACCAGCGCGACGGCCTCGCACGCGATCAGCTCCGCGCGCGCCGCGTCCGCCTGGCCGCGATCCAGCGCGATCTGCGCGACGAGCAGCTTCGTCTCGACCTGGCCCCACGGATCCGCGAGGCGATCGAACGCCGCCGCCGCCGCGTGGGCGTGCGCGTCCGCGAGGGCAGGATCGCCCGCGTCGAGCGCCGTCATCGCGAGCAGGCGCTCGCACGCGGCCTCTCCGCGCGGGTTCGCGACGTCACGGAACGCCGACAGCGCAGCGAGCGCGATCGTGCGGGCGCTCGCGAGGCGACCGGCGCGGTGCTCCGCGTGCGCGAGCGTGATGTCGGCCTGCGCGATCCCGAGGCGATAACCGATCGCGTCGAACTCTCCACGCGCCGTCCGCGCGAGCTCGATCGCGAGCGCCGTCGCGCCTCCGGACTGCTCCACCCAGCTCTGCAACAGGAGGCACTGCGCGCGGCCGAGGCGATCGCCCACCGTCGCGAAGCGCTGCGCCCCGTTGCCGAGCTCCGCGCGGGCGCTCGCGTGATCGCCGAGGAGGTAGTCGATCTCGCCGAGGAGCACCTCGCACAGCGCGCGGCCGTGCTCGTTGCCCAGCTCCGTGAACATCGCGAGCGCGCGCGCGACGAGGCGACGACCGTGCGCGGGCGCGGCCATCTCGGACGCGATGTGGCCGAGCAGGCGGAGGCAGTGCGCCGCGTTCTCCAGATCGTCCGCGGCCTGGAAGATGCGGCGGGCGTCCTCGGCCTCACGGCGGGCGTCCTCGAGCTTGCCGGCGTAGCGGAGCGCCTCGGCGCGCCAGCGCTTCTGCATCGCCGCCGCGGTGCCCGAGAGGCGACCGTCGAGGAGCGCGAGGTCACGCAGCGTCGCGCCGATCTCACGCGTGCGGCTCCACACGAGCGCGATGTGCTCGTGCAAGAGCTTCGCCGCCTGATCGACGTCGCCCGCGCGCGTGAGGTTGACGACGCGCTGCCGCAGGATCCGCCGCATGGACGCGTTCGGGTGGAGCGCGAGCGCATCCGCCGCGGCGCGGAACACGCGGCTCGCGTTCTTCTGCAAGGCGAGCTGCGTGAGGAGGTGCTCCTGCAGCAGCGCGTGCGGCCACCGCATCCGATCGCCGCCGGACGCGAGGACGATCTGCGCGCGCCGCATCGACGCGATCGCGCGCTCCGGATCGAGGCTGAGCGCGGACAGCGAGTGCGCGAGCACGTCGCTCCGGATGTCGCTGCCGAGGGCCGCCGCCGCGAACGCCGCGGGCCGAAGATCCTCGGGCAGCGCGCGCAGACGCTCCTCCCACAGCTCCGCGGTCGTGCCGGCGCGCACCGCGAGCGACGCCTTCGGGACGACGTACTTCCCATCCTTGAAGGCGAAATGCCCGCCGCCCGCCCACGCGTGGATCAGCTGCAGCGCGAACAGCGGGTTGCCCTTGCTGCGCGCCGCGGCCTCCTGGATCGCGTTCTCGTCGAGCGGCAAGGTCTCGCGGAGGAGCGCGAACGTCTGAGCCGCGTTGAGCGGCGCCAGATCGAGCCGTTCGCCCTGGAAATCCGGCACGAGCTGCTCGATGCGGACCTTCGCGTCCACGTCGGCCTCGAGCGCCTCCGAGCGGATCGTCGCCACGATCATGAGGCCGAGGCGCGTCGCGTCTTTGTGCAGCCGGTACAGCGTGTCGTACGTCGACTGCCCCGCGTGATGGAGGTCATCCATCCACAGCAAGATCGGCCGGCTGTTTCCGATGCGCTCCAGCGTCTTGCGGATCACGAGCCACCGCAGCTCCGGCCGATCGAGCGCGAAGCGCTTGCCCGTGGGGCCGACGTGATCGCTCCCCGGAGGCAGCGGGCGCAGCCACTCGGCGGTCGCGGCGACCCACGTCTTGCCGTCCTCGTCGTTCGGCTCGACCTCCCACACGTTCATGAGGACGCGCTCGACGACGTCGCGATCCGCGCGCTCCAGGCGGTAGTACGAGCTCACCGCGCCGACCACGCCGTCCGCGGGCTCCGGGATCTTCCGGTACCGCGCGCGCAGCGGGATCATGAGCCCGCGCTCGTGCACCTCTTCGCACAGCCACTCGGCGAGGCGGCTCTTGCCGACGCCCGCTTCTCCCGCGAGGACGATCAAGCGATGGACCGGCGCCTCGCTGTCGATGACGTCGGTCACGAGGTTCATGAGCTGAGCGCGCTCGGCGCTGCGCGCGACGAACGGGCTCGGCCGCATGCCGAGGAGGCCGATCGTCGTCATCGTCTCGACCTCGCGCGCGAAATCGAGCGAGTCGTCGTTCGCGCGCGCCTGGCTCGGCGGGAGAGAGGGCCGCGCCACGGGGATGCCCATGATCGGCGTCTCGGTCGCGGAGACCTTCTCCTCCTGCGGCTTGAAGCGCTTCCACAAACGGCGCGCGTCCGTCGCGAACTCGAAGCGGTGCCACGGCCGCTTGGCCATCAGCCGCTTCACGAACGGGCCGACCTCCGCGGGGACGCCGGGCTGGAGCGGCGGATCCGGGATCGGCGAGTTGCGGTGCTGCTGGCACAGCTCGTCGTTGGTGCCCTCGTACGGCTCCCGGTTCGTCAGCATCGCGAAGAGGATGCAGCCGAGCGCGTACAGATCCGTCGGAGGGCCGACGTGCGGCGCCGCGAAGCGGATCTGCTCGGGCGCCATCCACCCGGGCGTACCGGCGCCCCACCGCACCGTCGGGTCCGCGGGGCGAGAGCCGTCCAGCCGGTGATCGACGATGTCTTGCAGCAGCCACGCGAGGCCGAGGTCGAGCACGAACACGCGCGGCTCCTCGCCGTCGGTGAGCTCCACCATGACGTTCGAGGGCTTCAGATCGCCGTGGATCACGCCGCGGGCGTGCGCGTGCGCGAGCGCGCCGAGGATCTGATCGACGACCGACCACGTGACGGGCCAGGGGAGGATGCCCTCCGTCAGCGCGAGGTACAGCCACTCGTGCAGCGAGCGGCCGGGCACCGCCGTCATCACGAGGTACGGCGTCCCGTCGGGGAGCGCGCCGAAATCGCGCGCCTGCACGATCGCCGGGTGGCCCAGCCGGGCGAGCGCGCGCGCCTCTTCCTGGAAGCCCCACGCGTCCTCGGGGCGCATCTTCGCGTCCGGACGGGAGAGGAGCTTCACCGCGACGCGCTCGTCCAGCGCGATGTCGCGGCAGAGGTACACGACGCCCATTCCTCCGTGGCCCAGCTCACGGCGCACCTGGTATCGGCCCGCGAGGATCGTCCCTGCGGAAAATCCGTTTTCGCTCGTCATCGTGCCGTCGGGATCACTCGCATGGCGCCGCTGCGATCTTCGTAGCGGCGCGCGCCGCGCGCAGCGCGGCCGGGGGAGTCAGGGCGAACGATGATAGAGCCTTTCGAGTCGCTCACAACAAGGGTCGTCACCACTTTTGTGGCGACGTCACAGCGCCGATCGCTCCCGTGGTGCTAGCTTGCGGCCGTGGCATTCTCCGTCCGACTGCTCGCCTTCGCCGGCGCGCGCGACATCCTGGGCGCCGCCGAGATGGACGTCGCGGTCGAAGGCCCGGTGGCCGCGTCGCGGTTCCTCGACGATCTGTGCGCGAAGCACCCGGGCCTCGTCCCGTACAAGAGGGCCCTTCGCATCGCGGTGAACGGCTCCTACGTGGCCTGGGAGGACGCCGTGAGCCCAGGCGACGAGGTGGCGCTGATCCCTCCCGTCGCAGGCGGCTAACCGCTATCCTCGCCAACTCCCGCACCGGCACGAGCCTCTCATGAACGCGTACCTAAAGCCGCCCGTGGACATCCGCGCACAGCCGATCGCGGAGATCGAACGCGTCCCACCGCGGCGTCGATCGCTGCCCGTCCTCGCGGAGGGCGCGATCGCAGAGCTGCGCGCGCTCGAGGCGGATCCGAAGGTGGCGCTCTCGCTCGGCGGCGCGACGACGGCCCGGCCGAAGATCGAGCTCTACCCGCGCGCTCACGGCGCGCCGCCCCCGCGGAGCGTGCGCGTCTCCGTGACCGATCGGTGCGATTTCGCGTGCACGTACTGTCGCCCCTCGCACAGCGACGGCTACGCGGAGGGGCGCCTCCCCGTGTCGGTGTGGCGCACGATGTTCGAGGGCCTCAAGCGCGCGGGCGTCCGTCGCGTTCGCCTCACCGGCGGAGAGCCCCTCATCCACCCGGAGATCGTGGCGATCGTGGCGGAGCTCAGCGCGTGCGGCTTCGAGGACGTCGCGCTCACGACGAACGCGTCGCAGCTCGCGCGCCTCGCGAAGCCTCTGGCCGCGGCGGGGCTCCACCGCATCAACGTCTCCATCGACACGCTGGATCCTGCGCGCTTCAAGGCGGTCACGCGCGGCGGTGACCTCGGCAAGGTGCTCGCGGGCATCGACGCGGCGCTCGCGGAGGGCTTCGCGCCCATCAAGCTGAACACCGTCGTGCTGCGCGGCGTGAACGAAGACGAGCTGACGCCGATCCTCCTCTGGGCCTGGGAGCGCCGCATGATCCCGCGCTTCTTGGAGGTGATGCCGATCGCCGAAGGCGCGAAGCTCGTGCGCGAGCACCTCGTCACCGTCGCCGAGATGCGCGCCCGCCTCGCGGAGCACCTCACCCCGGAGGAGGCGCGCTCGGATCCCGGCCTCGGCCCCGCGAAGTACGTCACGTCCGTCCGCGATCCGGAGCTCCGCGCGGGCTTCATCTCCGGCACGAGCGACACGTACTGCGACACCTGCGATCGCCTCCGCGTGTCGTCGCAGGGCATGCTGCGGCCGTGCCTGGCGACGGATGACGGCGTCGACGCGTCGACCGAAGCGAGGCGCGGCGATCTCGGCGGCATCGCGCAGCGCATCGCGGAGGCGTGGACGCTCAAGCCCGACGGCGACGTGTGGAAGGGCTGCACCGAGGACACCGCCGCGAACGTCTCGATGCGCGCGATCGGCGGCTGATTCACCGCCCGGGTGAGGCCTCGAAGGGCGCTCTAGCCGCCGTCCGCGTGATCGTGCAAGAGTGAGATCATGGTGGGTACCCCCGCCGCATCCGCGGTCTTCGATTTCGAGAACATCCTCCCGCAGCTCGACTTCTTGCCGATCGCTGCGAGGCGCGCCCTCGATCACGCCGGGCTCCGGCTCTCGCTCGAGGCGTGGCGATCGCTCGGGCTCGAGGACCGTTGCCAGCTCGTCGCGGCCGGCGCGGTCGACATGGTCGACTCCGGATCGGTGGCGGCGGTCGTGCGCCGCGCGTCGCCTCCGGCCCAGCGGATCGAGGTGGTCGGCGATCCGGATCCGCTCGCTCCGCCGGACGGCCTCACGCGCCTGCTCGAGCCGGTCCCGCTCGACGCGCGGCAGTGGGCGCGCCTGCGAGCGCTCGATCGGTACGCGCTGGCCCACGTGCACAGGCGATCCATCGCGCGCAACGATCCGTCGCTGATCCAGGCCGCGTACGAGGACATCGTGATGGGGCACCTGCGATCGCTGCGTCCGCCTCCGGGCGAAGCGGGCGGACGCGGCATGGGATCGACCACGCCTCCGGCCGAGGGGATGCCTCAGCCGATGCCGCGCAGCGACGGCGGACGCGGCAGGTGGGACGTGACGCCGAGCCCCGGCTTCGCGGCCGATCTCGCGGTGCAGCACGTCGAGATCCCGGTCGCGCCGCGCGCGTACGAGCCGCGCGGCTACGAGATGCCGCCGCGCGCGCGGGCAGAGCATGAGCCCCCTTCGACGCGCGCGTACGAGGCGCCCGCTTCGTCGACGTTGCGCGGCCACGACGCGTCGCCCGGATCGCGCGCGCACGAGACGCCGCCGGCCTCGCGTCACCAGCACGACACCACGCGCGCGCCGGGCGCGACCCCGTCGTTGCGGCGCCCGCAAGAGGCGCAGAGGCCCACGTTCGACACGCCGCGCCCCTTCGAAGCGCAGCTCGGACCGCGGTCGCAAGAGCACTCGCGCGGCTACGACATGACGCCCTCCGGCCGCGGCCCGTACGGCGGCGCAGCGCAGTCGCGCGGCTACGATCTGCCGCCGGTGCGCGCCCTGGATCCGTCGGACGCGGAGCACGCGCACGAGGATCTCCACGGCGCGGAGCTGATCCCGATCGACGAGGCGACGCCCGTCCACGATCCGATCCCGGAGCTCACGCCGCCGCGGCACGATCGCCTCGCGCCGTTGTCGTCGCACCTCAACGACGCGGGCGACGCCCACATGGTCGACGTCGGCGAGAAGGCGGTGACGGCGCGCCGCGCGGTCGCGAGCGCGACGGTGCACATGCGGCGCGAGACGTTCCGCCGCCTCTCGCAGAACGACACGCCGAAGGGGGACGTCCTCGCGGCGGCGCGGATCGCCGGGATCCAAGCCGCGAAGCGCACGAGCGAGCTGATCCCGCTCTGCCACGCGATCGCGCTCACGAAGGTGGAGGTGCTCGTCGAGCTCGACGCCTCCGCGAACGTCGTGACCATCACCGCCACGGCGGAGGCGCGCGACCGCACGGGCGTGGAGATGGAGGCGCTGGTCGCCGCGAGCGTCGCGGGCCTCACGATCTACGACATGCTGAAGGGCATCGATCGCGAGATGACGATCTCCGACGTGAAGCTCCTCGAGAAGAGCGGCGGCCGCACGGGCCATTTCCAGCGGAGCGGCGCGTGACCGAGCGAGCTGCGGCGGCCGGCGCGTCGAGCGCTTCGATGAACCGCATCCGGGTCGAGCCGCTCTCGCTCGACGAGGTGACGCGCGAGGTGCGTCACGCGGGAGCGGGCGCGATCGCCACGTTCGAGGGCACGGTGCGCGACACGAACGAGGGCCGCGCCGTGACCTTGTTGGAGTACGAGGCCTACGGCCCGATGGCCGAGACGGAGCTGGCGAAGATCCTCGACGAGATCCGCGCCGAGCACCCCGAGGTCCGCGTCGCCGCGCTGCACCGCATCGGCTCGCTCCACGTAGGCGACGCCGCCGTGCTGTGCGCCGCGAGCGCCCCGCACCGCACGGAGGCCTTCCGCGCGTGCCGCGAAGCGATCGATCGCATCAAGGCCCGCCTCCCGATCTGGAAGCGCGAGCACGGCCCGGACGGCCCGTACTGGGTCGGCTGGGAAGACGCCCGCTGCACCCCCGACGATCACGGCCACGCGCACGAGCACGGCCACGAGCACGGCCACGCGCACCATCGCTGAGCGCCGCGGCGTCGCACTTCCACGTGCGCCGATTCGCCGCCAAGACCGAGCGAAGCACGGTCGAACCCGCCGTGGCTTTGGCTTGAACCACGAGAAAGGCGGTCGGACCCGGCTTGCGGTTGGTTCGAACCACGAGAAAGGCGGTCGGACCCGACTTGCGGTTGGTTTGAACCACGAGAAAAGGCGGTCGGACCCGGCTTGCGGTTGGTTTGAACCACGAGAAAGGCGGTCGGACCCGGCTTGCGGTTGGTTTGAGCGTAGAGCGCTTCCAAGAAGCATGAGACCGGGGCTCAGGACCCGGCTTGCGGTTGGTTTGAACCACGAGAAAGGCGGTCGGACCCGGCTTGCGGTTGGTTTGAACCACGAGAAAGGCGGTCGGACCCGGCTTGCGGTTGGTTTGAGCGTAGAGCGCTTCCAAGAAGCATGAGACCGGGGCTCAGGTGCCCACCCCCGGCCTTCGCTTCGCGAAGTCCGCCCCTGCTATGAAAACGTCTGTCAGGGGAGACAGCGGCCAGTCAGCGCGGTGCTTGGATCCTCTCGTTTCCAAGGGATTCAGGACAAAGGTGCCCCCACCCGCCGTCCTCGGCGCTCATGCGCCTGCGGGCGGCGCCGCCCCCAAATCGCGTCGCTGTCGCGCCGCTCAGGGGGCGGTCACGACACGGTTGGAGCGGGGTCCTTCTTGGTGAGGCTCACCGAGTAACCGAGCGTCTCCAATTTCGTGACCAGCTGCTGTTTCAGGCGCGCTTGCTGGGAGCCAGATATCTCCGTGGGCTCCGGCCAGCGCACCTCGCCGTCGCGCAACGCGTAGTAGACCGTCACGGCCAGCTTGCGAGCCACAGCGATGATGGCCTTGTTGTAGTTGGCGCTGTTGTGCAGCACTCGCAAAAGAAGGCGCGCAGAGGCGAGTCGCGCTTGCGAGCGAGCACGTGAGCCGCCTGCACCAGCGCCGTTCGAAGCCAGGGATTGCCCGGTCGCACAGGCGCCTTGCGACTCTTGCCTGCGCTCTGGTGATTGCCGGGAGCCAACCCTGCCCACGAGGCCAGATGAGCCGCGGAAGGGAAGACCGACATGTCCGCTCCCGTCTCGGCCACGATCGTGGCGGCGATGACCTGCGCGATGCCGGGGATCGTCTGCAGCAGCACCATCTCGCGGCTGTAGCTCGCTTGCAGACGCCGGCTCGCTCCGCCTCCACCTGCGCGACTCGAGCCTCTTCCTGCGTCAGGTCGTCCAGCAACTGCCGAAGGATCCATAGCGTGGTCTCGTTGACGGGATTGCTCAACGCCCGCACCAACTCCGCCTTCTTGGTGCCGAAGCGACCCCTGCGCTGGCTCGCCATCTGCTCGGCGCTCTGACCTCCGTCCACCAGCGCCTGAAGCATCGCTCGACCGCTCTTGCCCAGCACATCGCTGAGCACCGTCGCCAGCTTGATGCCCTCGCTCTCGACCAGCTTGATGATCCGGTTCTTCGTCGCGTTCTTCACCCCCACCTTCTTGGCGCGGTAGCGCGACAGCTTGCGAAGCTCCTCCAGCTGCTCGGATGGGATGAAGCTCGGGGACACGACGCCGTTCATCAGTAGCTTCGCCAGCCACGCGCTGTCACTCACATCGGTCTTGCGACCGGGGATCTGCTTGACCGCCGACGGGTTCGCCACGCTCACCAACCGATGGGGCGAAAGCCGGCGCAGCGCGTGCACGAGCGGCTGAAAGTACACCCCCGTCGCCTCCATCATCACCGCCTCCACGCTGTGCTTATCGAGCCAGCGCGACAGCTCCTCGATGCCGTCCGCGTAGGTCGCGAACGTCCGGTTTTGGGTGCTCACTTGCTTGTCGGTCGCGATGCGAATCGTCGCCACCAACGTGTCGCGGTGCACGTCCACCCCACAACATCGCTCGAACATCCTCTCCATCGTCCTCGCTGCCTCGCTGCCGGACGACTCGAGAAAAAAAGGACCAACCTGCTATGCGTGCCGGGCACCGGAGGGTGCTTGCACATCTTGGGATTCGTCGAGCCGAGCCCAAACTCCCAAGCGAGGTCGTGCCTCAGTGGGGCGTCCGGGCTTTCGTTGCCGGCACCCACAACGTGCACATCTCACCCAACGTTTTCATCCATCGGGGTGAGGCGCAGCCTCGTGGGAACTCCCAAATCGCTCTCTTCGTTCGCGTTGGGAGGGGGACGTTCCGTCACGCTTGGAGCCGCTCTAGGAACGGGCGGTTGGAACCGGGGGAGTGGAACGAGGGGGCAGAGCCCCCTTGTAAATCCTGAATCATCGCGACGTCATCTCGCTCTTGGAGCCGACCAGCGCGTCACTTGCCGGTGAACTTCGGCTCGCGCTTTTCCATCCAGGCCATGACGCCTTCCATGCAGTCCGACGACATCAGGCACTTGAGCTGCCCGGTCTTCTCGCGGTCGAGCGCCTGATCGATCGTGCCGCCGAAGCTCGCGCGCACCGCGGCCTTGATCTCCGCGTACGCGAGCGGCGGACCCTTCGCGAGCGACCGCGCCAGCGCGAGCGCCTCGTCCCGCAGCGAAGCCTGTGGCACCACGCGGTTCACGAGTCCGATCTCGACCGCGCGCGCCGCCGCCACGCTCTCGCCCGTGAGCATCATCTCCATCGCGCGCGCCATCCCCACGAGGCGGGGCAACCAGAACGTGCCGCCGCCGTCCGGCATCAGGCCGATGCGCACGAACTTCTCCTGGAAATAAGCCTCAGTCGAGGCGATCCGGAGATCGCACGCGAGCGCGAGATCGCAGCCGAACCCCACGGCCGCGCCGTCGACCGCGGCGATCACCGGCTTCGGCGCGCCGACGATCGCGCGGACCGTCGCGTGGTAGAGGTCGATCGCTTTGTCGAGCGATCCGAGGTTGCCCTGCACCTCCGCGAGCGAGCTCTTCAGATCCGCGCCCGAGCAGAAGGATCCGCCGCTGCCCGTGATCACGATCGCGCGCACGTCCGCGCTCTCGGCGGCGCGCGAGAGGCCCGCGGAGAGGGCGTTCAAGAGCTCGAAGTTGAGCGCGTTCTTCGCGCGCGGACGGTTGAGCGTGAGGATCGCGACGCCGCCGTCACGCTCGTCGACGAGTACCGGTTCGGTCATGGCGCGCGAGGATAGCCCACCTCGCGGCGCCGGCTACATGTCCGCGATGCGGATCACGTCGAGCTCTTCACCGCTCTCGACGCGCTCTCTCTCCGCGGGCACGACCACGAGCGCGTCGGCCTCCGCGAAGCTCGTCACCGCGCCGCTCGCCTGGTTCGCGAGCAGCACCGCGCGCGGCGTCCCGCCCACGGCCGCGAGGCGCGCGCGCACGAATTCCGTGCGGCCCGGCGAGCGCTTGTACGAGCCCTGCACCGGGACGCGCCACCGCACGGGGAGAGGCTCGCGATCGCCCTGCAGCGCCCGCAGCACCGGCACCCCGAACAGCAGGAACGTGAGCGACGCGGACGCAGGATTCCCAGGCAACCCGAGCACCGTCGTCGCGCCCGCGCGGCCCACGCAGATCGGCTTGCCGGGCTTGATCGCGACGCGCCAGAAATCGAGCGCGACGCCCGCCTCTTCGAGCGCCGCCTTCATCACGTCGCGATCGCCGACGCTCACCCCTCCGACGGTCACGAGCAGATCGCTGCCCGCGAGCGCCTCTCGAACGGCGCGCTCCGCCGAGGGGAGATCGTCGCGCACGAACGGAGCCATCCGCGCGATCGCTCCAGCGCCCGCGCTCGCCGCGGCGACGAAGGTGCCGTTCGACTCCGGGATCGCTCCCTCTTCTTTGCGCGCGCCCTCGCCGGGACCGCGCAGCTCGTCGCCCGAGCACAGCACCGTCACGAGCGGCCGCCGCGCCACCGTCACGCTCGGCCGATCGAGCCCCGCGACGAGCGCCGCGTGCCCCGCGTGGAGCCGCGTCCCGCGCGCGATCGCGACAGCGCCCTGCGCGAGATCCGCGCCTCGCCTGCGCACCCACTGACCGGCCGACGGAGCGCGCGCGACCTTCACGCGATCGCCCGATCGCTCGACGTCCTCTTGCGGCACGATCGTGTCGCAGCCCGCCGGGAGCCGCGCGCCCGTGAAGATCCGGCACGCCGTCCCCGGCTCGAAGATCGGCAGCGCGCCGCCGGCCGCGCTCTCTCCGCGGACGGGCAGCTCCCACGGCCCCTCGCCCGCGAGATCGGCCGATGCGAACGCGTACCCGTCCATCGACGTGTGATCGAAGGCCGGCATGTCGAACCCGGCGATCACGTCCTCCGCCGCGACGCGCCCCGCGCAGCCGTCCACGGCGACGCGCTCCGACGCGAGCGGCCTCACGCCGCGGAGCAGCCTCTCTTGCGCCTCCTCGAAACGGATCACCTCTCGCCTCCGTGCTTTTCGCCGCCGTGCTTCGCGCCGTGGTGATGATGTCCGCCGCGCCCGGAGGCGAGCCCGACCGCGTGCCCGAGCACCGGCGCGATCAGCTTCTCGACCGCGAGCCGCACCGCCTTCGGGCTGCCGGGCAGCGCCACGATCACGCGGCCGTTCCGCGTCCCCGCGAGCGCCCGCGAGAGCATCGCGTTCGGCCCGACCTCGTCCCACGACAGCCGCCGAAACGCCTCCCCGAAGCCGTCCAGCGTCTTGTCGAGCAGCGGCGAGATCGCCTCGATCGTGCGGTCGCGCGGCGCGATCCCGGTCCCGCCGGTCATCACGATCGCGTCGACGCCCGCGTGCATCGCGAGCGCCTCCACCTCGGCGCGGATCGTCTCTGTCTCCTCGCGCACGATCGCGTGCGACGCCACGTCGAACCCGGCCGCCGTGAGCAGCTCACCGAGCAGCTTGCCCCCCTCGTCGTCCGCCGCGGTGCGCGTGTCGCTCAGCGTGACGGTCGCGACGCGGATCTTCTTCTTGCTCTCCATCCCGATCACCCTGCCGCACCCGCGCGGCGCTCCACCACGATCTCCTTGTGCGGCATGCCGAGCGCCTCCTCGAGCGGCCCCTTCGCGAAATCGAAGCGCTTCTGTGACAGCGGCCTCTCCGGGCACAGGATCCGCAGCCGCACGTGCGCGGGCACGACCGGCCGCGTCTCCGAAGCGAACAGCGTGCTCGCCACGCGGCCCTCGGTGTACGGCGTCACCATCGTGATGTCGTCCGCGCCGCGCGCGATCAGCTCGTCGATGAGCGTGTTGTCGGCGGCCCCGCCGTCGATGTGCAACGACCCGTCGATGTAGACGAGCCGCGGGTACACCACGGGGATGAAGCACGACGCCGCGATGATGTCGTGCATGTCGTCGTGCCGCTCGCGGCTCGAGTGGACCACGAGCGATCGTGGCATCCTCCGCGCGAGCGGCGCGAACCGCTCCCTCCACGAACCCGCGCGCGACAGGAGCGGGCTCACCGCCTCCGAGAAGAACGACCGCGCGTGCGTCGTCGCCACGAGCAGCTCCGTCCTCGATCGTCGCAGCCGCTCCGTCGGCACGAAGCGCCTGAGCCCGTCGCGCAGGATGCGGCTCATCCCGAACGGGCTCCGCTCCGAGAGCAGGTACCGCGCGGACACGACCGGCGTGCTCATGAACGAGCGCCACATGTCCGGCCCCTCCTTCGCGAGGCCCGCCGTCACGATCGCCCCGCAGATCGAGCCCGAAGAGGCCCCCGCCACCAGATCGAAGTGCTCGCCTTGCGACGCGAGCCGCTCCATCACCGCGAACTGGAAGGCCCCACGGCAAGCGCACCCGGGAAGAGAAAGCGCACGCATCGTCCTCGTCGGTTCTATTCGCTCCACGGAGGGTTTGCTAGTACGGCGCCCTCCGTTTCGGGCCGCCGGACGATCGCGCTGGGCGGTGGCAAAGGATCCCCGTGGCCGAGCCGCTCATCCCGTACATCCAGTTCCCCGAGATCCCGATCCCCTTCCTCTCGAAGCTGCCGTGGTTCGACCCGGCGCACCCGCCGACGCTGAAGCCGTTCGGCATGCTGGTGGCGCTCGGCGTGTACCTCGGCGCGATCGTCGCGAACCGCCGCGCCGCGGAGCGGAAGCTCGATCCCGCGAAGATGAGCCAGCTCATCTTCTGGACGGTCGGCGCCGGCTTCATCGGCGGTCACATGCTCGACGCGATCTTCTACCACCCGGCGCGCCTCGCGAAGGACTGGGTCTACCTGATCCGCTTGTGGGACGGCCTGTCGAGCTACGGCGGCTTCATCGGCGCGCTCATCGGCGCGTGGGCGTGGCGCCTCACGTATAACCGCAAGATCCTCCCGTACGGCGACGTGATCTGCAGCGCGCTGCCGATCGGCTGGGTGTTCGGTCGCGCGGGGTGCGCGGTCGTGCACGATCATCCGGGCGCGCTCTCCGACGTGTGGTTCGCGGTCCGCTACCCGACGGGGCACGGCTTCGGTTACCGCGGCCAGTTCGATCTCGGCCTGTACGAGTGCCTGCTCACGATCCCGCTCGCGGTCGGCTTCGCGATCGCGTGGCGCCGCGATCCGTTCCGACCGATCGGCTTCTACGCAGGGTGGATGTGCGTCGCGTACGCGCCGGTCCGCTTCCTCCTCGACTTCATGCGCCTCAACGAGGGCGACGCGCCCGGCAGCGGCGACGTGCGCTACGGAGGCCTCACGCCGGCGCAGTGGGCGTGCTTCCTCTTCCTCGGCATCGGCCTCTACATCGTGCGGATCGCGGCGAAGGGGAAGCGCACGGTGCCGCCGGAAGAGGGCCTCGCGCCCACGCCGCGCGCCGACGAGACGAAGCCGGAGGGCGGCGCGCAAGTCGTCGCCGACGATCACGACGAGCCCGCGTCGACGCCCGCGCAGAAGACCGAAGCGCCGCCGTCCGATGAGAGCGCAGCGCCCCCGCCCGATGAGAGCGCGGCGCCGCCGTCCGACAAGAAATGATCAGGTTCGATTGAGGCGGGGAGGGCGATCAGATCGCCGCGGCGGTCGGCGTCTTCGCGCGCGACGTGGCGGCGACGACCGACTTCGTGAATTCGCTGCGCGGCCTTGGGTACCACGAGTCCGGCGCTGGCTGGATGTCGTGCTTCTCGACGTACTTGCGGAACATGTCGAACCACTCGAGCCCGGGCATCTCGCGCATCTTGCGATCCACCTTCTCGATCGCCTCGCCGCTCTTGCCGTCGAAGAGCCACCGGATCGCGTGGTGCACGTCCTCCTTGGTGCACATGCCCTCGCCGACCGGCGTCCACCCGAGCTTGAGCGCCTCCGTCGTGATGCGCTGAGCGACGGGGTTGTTGAGGAGGCGCTTGTAAGCTTGGTCGCGGTAGAACGCGTAGTGCTTCATCTCCTGCTTCATGATCCGCTGACAGATCGTGGCGAGGATCGGGTGGCCCGTGCGCTCGATGAGCGCGGTGTAGCCGTTGTACGTCGTGAACTCTTGCACGACGCCCCAGATCATGTGCACCGCGGCCCAGTTGTCGGGGAACACGCGCGAGAGCAGCGTCTGGCTGATCTCGTCGATGCGCTCACCGAAGCCACGGCGCTGGAACATGCTCGCGCGGTAGTCCCCGGGCACCTTCTCGCCGTACGCCTCGACGAACTTACGGAAGGCGCGGCCGTGAAATTCCTCCTCGTACATCCACACGCAGAGGAACGGCGCGAGCTCCGGATCCATCGTCGCCGTCTTGGTGCTCATGAGCGTCTTCACGTAGAAGAACGTCGAGCTCTCGGTGAACATGAAGTAGCGCAGCGTGCGCAGCGCCTCGGGCGTCATCGGGTACTTGGGCACCTCCGACCAGTCGATGTCGGAGAGGTCGACCTTGCCGGACGATTCCATGAAGCGGTCGATGTCGAAGAGCTCAGCCATGCAAAAATCCTCGGCGCCTCGCGACGGGCTGCGCACTCGGCGCACCGCTGCTCGGCCTGGCGTCCGGCCCCACCTGCGGACCGCCCGCACGTGTGAAGCCGCACGTTCGTGCGATTGACCCCGGATTACGCCCCAACGTCGGGGACGGGTCCATCACGAAAGCACCACAAAAGATGCGAATTTGCGTTCGCCCTGGGTCGCGAAATTCGGTTCGCTGCGGAGGCGGGTGGCGGCGTGCGCTCTCTGCGGATCACCACCGCGTCACCGGAAAGCACCTCCCCGGGGCGCGATTCATCCGCAGAACTTCGTGCTTTGTCCTTGCACAGCGCAGCTTGACGCGGTTGCGAGGCCAGATATCGTGACCCTTGCGCTTGCCCAGGGGTCGGATAGGCCGACTCCGTTCGCGGATGGACGCGGGTGCTTCCGGCCGCATGCTCCGCCTCCCGACCGTTTCGGGACGCGGGGAGGGGCGCGCGCAACAACGTCGATCGAGCCGAGATCGGCGCCGGTTTGGGAACGGTTTCTTGGGTTCTGGTGCAGGTTTTTCAATGGCTGAAGATTCTCGCAAGTTGTTCGTTGCTGGGCTCCCCGACTCCATCTCGGAGGAGGTGCTCCGCCAGCTCTTCGAGGCTACCGGCGGCAATGTCGTCGAGGTGAGCCTCCCGAAAGATCGGGCAACGGGCCGGCCCCGTGGCTTCGGTTTCGTCACTCTCTCCACTTCCGAAGAAGCGAACACCGCCCGCGAGTCGCTCGACGGCTCGTATCAAGGCGGCAAGGCGATCAGCGTTCGTCCATTCCAGGCCGAGCCTCCGCGTCGTGACGGCGCGCCGGGCATGGGTCCTGGCGGTGGCGGTCGCGCTGGTGGTGACCGTGGTCCCTCGAGCGGCGGCGGCATGGGCGCTGCGGGCGCTCCGGACCGTACGCTCTACGTGGGCAACTTGCCGTACGACGCTTCCACCGAAGAGGTGGAAGGTCTCATCAACTCGACGGGCTCCGGCCCGGTCGTTCGTGTTCACCTGCCGATGGACGCCGACGGTCGCAAGCGCGGCTTCGGCTTCGTGACGATGGCCAGCGCCGACGCGGCGAAGGCTGCGATCGAGGCGCTCCGCGGCGCCGACGTGCGCGGTCGCCGTCTCGTCGTGAACCTCGCGCACCCCAAGGGCGAGAAGCCCGCGCACGAGGGCGGCGGCAGCGGCGGTCCTCCGCGCAGCTTCGGCGAGCGCTCTTTCAGCGGCGGCAGCGGCGGTCCTCCGCCTCCTCCTCCGCAGCGTCGCACCTTCGATGATCGTCGTCGTCGCGGCCCGTCGGATGACGGTCCGCCCGCCGGTGGCGCCGGCGGTGGTGGCGGCGGCGGCGGCCGTCGCAACAAGAACGACTGGGCCCGCGGCGGCCGCGACGATTGGGACGACGAGTGATCGTCCCGGGCTGGATCGCAGGCGATTTGCGCCACGCGATCCAGCGCGAGCCCGGCGCGGCCTCCGCGTGACCGACGGCTCGTCACCTCTCCGAACCCAAGATCCAAAGCCAAAGCTATCCCCCGTGCCGCGCTCCACTTACGGCGAGAGGGTGCAATGTTCAGTTGACATGCAGAGGGGCTCCTGTACGTTACGCGCCCCCGCGTTCAAGACCGGCCGGATCTCAGGAGCATCAGAGCAATGCGCGACATCATCAAAATGACGTGTGGAAACTGCGGCCGCGCCAACTACCACACGACCAAGAATAAGCGGACGATGACCGAGAAGTTCGCGATCAAGAAGTACTGCCCGACGTGCCGGAAGCACTTCGAGCACAAGGAAGGAAAGATCAGCAAGGGCTGATGCGCCGCTCGGAGGCGCGGCTGTCGTCACCGACGCTCCGCGCTTCGAGCTGGGCTCCCCCTGCTGTCCCTTCGTCCGTCTGCCGGCGAACGGCTCGTCCGTCCCGAAAATTGCCCCCTCCGCGGGGCCGTGTTACGAAGGCTCGCTCGATTTCAAGCGGTTTTTCTCGGCGTGTTCCGCTCCTCCGCGGCGCAGCTCCGAGGACCGTCGAGCCATGTCCGGTGACGGCGTGGCGTTCGACCCTGGCCCCCACCCCTTAGGAGACCCCGCGCAGCGCCATGATCTTCGACTGGCTCTACGGCCTGTTCTCGAACGATCTGGCGATCGATCTGGGCACCGCCACGACGCTCATCTACGTGAAGGGCAAGGGCATCGTCTCGTGCGAGCCCTCCGTCGTGGCCGTCCAGCGCGACAACCGCGGCGGCAAGAAGGTCCTCGCCGTCGGGCGCGAGGCGAAGGAGATGCTCGGCCGCACGCCGGGCAACATCCAGGCGGTCCGCCCGCTGCGTGACGGCGTCATCGCCGACTTCGAGATCACCGAGGCGATGCTCCGCTACTTCATCGCGCGCGCGCACAACCGCCGCACGCTCGTGAAGCCACGCATCATCATCTGCGTCCCCTTCGGCATCACCGAGGTCGAGAAGCGCGCCGTGAAAGAGAGCGCCGAGGGCGCGGGCGCGCGCGAGGTCTACCTGATCGAAGAGCCCATGGCCGCGGCCATCGGAGCCGGCCTCCCCATCACCGAGCCATCCGGCAACATGGTCGTCGACATCGGCGGCGGCACGACCGAGGTCGCGGTCATCTCGCTCGCCGGCATCGTCTACTCGCAGTCCGTGCGCGTCGGCGGCGACAAGATGGACGACTCGATCATGGCCTACATGAAGCGCAAGTACAACATGGCCATCGGCGAGCAGACGGCCGAGCGCATCAAGATCACGATCGGCAACGCGTACCCGCTCGACCAGCAGCTCACGATGGAAGTGAAGGGCCGCGACATGGTCGCCGGCATCCCGAAGACGGTCGTCGTGAACTCGGACGAGATCCGCGACTCCTTGAGCGAGCCGCTCAACGCGATCGTGGAGGCCGTGCTGATCGCGCTCGAGCGCACGCCCCCGGAGCTCGCGGCCGACATCGTCGACAAGGGCATCGTGCTCACCGGCGGCGGCGCGCTGCTCAAGAACCTCGACGTGCTGCTGCGCGAAGAGACGGGCCTCCCGGTGATGGTCTGCGACGATCCGATCAGCGCGGTCGTGCTCGGCAGCGGCAAGGCGCTCGATCACCTGGAGCTGCTCAAAGAGGTCACGATCAGCTAGCGATCGTGGGGGCGCGTCGATCTCGGGCGGCGCGCGACGATCGGCTCCGCTCGTTCAGCGTCGCGTCATTTTCGAAGCCCGGATCGGCTCCTTTTTCTTGCCGGCCGGCGCTTCATCGGCAATGGAAGGCCAGGCCCCATCGGGGGCCCTCCGCCCCCGGAGCCGCTCGGCGCCGGGCAGTTTTCCCCGCACGCGACACCAGGAGGTAGCCCATGCAATTCAAACGCTACCGCGACATCGCGATCGTCCTCTTGGCGCTCGCGGTGCCGTTCTGGTTCCTGCGGGCGAGCATGCGCGACCCGAAGCAGGCCTCCGGTCCCGACAAGGTGATCGTGCGGATCGCGTCGCCGATCCAGTACGCCGCGGCCACCCTCGCGCGCGGCATCTCGAACATCTGGGGCGACTACATCTATCTGGTCGACGTGAAGGAGGACAACGCGTCGCTCCTCTCGCAGAACGCCCGCTTGAAAGAGCGCGTCCGCAAGCTCGAAGCGTTCGAGGAAGAGAACCGCCGCCTCCGCCGCCTGCTGGATCTGAAGACGAACCTGCGCACCGACGCGGTGAGCGCGCAGGTCATCGGCAAGAGCACGAACGACTTCTTCCGCGTGGTCCGCGTCACGCTCGACAAAGAGTCGAAGGACGTGGGGCCGAACCTGCCGGTGCTCTCGGCGGACGGCGTCGTGGGCACCACGATCAAGGGCGCGGGAGACACCGTCGACGTGCGGCTCATCGTCGATGCGGGCGCCGCGGTCGACGCGGTCGTGCAGCGCACCGGCGCGCGCGCCTTCGTCCGCGGCAGCGGCGACGACAAGACCTACGCCTGCAACGTCGAGTACGTGCAGCGCACCGACGAGGTCGAGGTCGGCGATCTCCTCGTCACGAGCGGCGTCGGCCGGCGCTTTCCGAAGGGGATCCCCGTCGGCGTCGTGACGCAGGTCGTGAAGCGCGATTTCGGTATCTACCAGCAGGTCGTGGCCTCGCCCGCGGTCGATTTCTCCAGGCTCGAAGAAGTGATCATCGTCACGGGCGCCCCCGTCGACGAGCCCACCGCGTCGAAGGACGCGCCGCCGGGCACGCCGAAGAAATAGGGCGGATCGTGCGGAATTCGGCCTTCCTCGCGCTCGGTCTCGGCCTCCTGATCGCGCAGTCGCTCCTCTACCGCGTGATCGGTTTCCTGCACCTCGCGGGCGCGACGCCGAGCTTGCTCTTGCCGCTCATCGTGTTCATGGGCGTGCACGAGTATTCGATCGGGCGCGGGGCGGCGCTCGCGTTCCTCCTCGGCTATCTCCTCGACGTGTTCGCGGCGGCTCCGGTCGGGCTCTTCACGTTCATCACGGTCGCGACGTTCGTCGTGTCGCGCGCGGCGGGCGTCCGGCTCGCGGCGCAGACGTTCCTCACCAAGATCGCGCTGGCCCTCGGGTTCGGCCTCGTCGAAGGGGTCCTCATCGTCGTGCTCACCGCCATCTTCGGCAACGACCCCGCGCGGCCACGGTCCCTCGCGTACCTCGTGCTGCCGCACGCGGTGTCGACCGCGATCTTCGCGCCGCTCGTGTTCCGCATCGCGGAGGTCGTGCACGCCGCGACGACCGTGATGGCGCCGCGTCCGGGGGAGGCGCCGCGATGAACCAGCTCGGCCGCCGCTCCGACACGAGCGAGTTCCGCAAGCGCTTCCAGGGCATCGGCCTCGTGATGGCGCTCGGCTTCGTGCTGCTCGCGGTCCGCTTGTTCTCGCTGCAGATCCTGGACAACGACGAGTACCGGCAGATGGCGCGCGAGAACATCATCCGCCGCGTCACGCTCGCGACCACGCGCGGGGAGATCCTGGATCGCAACGGCAAGGTGCTCGCGCGGAGCCGCGGCGCGAACAACGTCTACGTCGTGCCGCAGCGCCTCGACATGGCGGTCGTGTGGCCGAAGCTCGCCTCGTACATGGGCGTCGGGGAGGACGAGCGCGCCCGCATGGAGACGATGCTCAACAACATCCGCGCCTCCGACAGCGCGCGGAAGACGCAGCAGATCCTGCTCAAGGAGGACGTCTCGCAGGACGTCGCGGCGACGCTGCGCACCCACGAGGCGGAGCTGCCGGGCGCGTCGGTCGTGTCGATCGCGGTGCGCTCGTACCCGTTCGGGGAGGTCGGCGCGCACCTGCTCGGCTACATGGCCGAGGTCGACGCGGAGAAGCTGCAGACGCTCTCCGCGTCCGGCTACGTCGAGGGCGATCGCATCGGCATCACCGGCATCGAGCGCGCGTGGGAGAGCTACCTGCGCGGCACCCGCGGCTGGGAGAAGGTGCTCGTCGACGCGCGCGGCCGCAGGCGTCAGGGCGGCGAGCAGATCATCGACGAGCCGCGCAAATCGGATCCGATCCCCGGCCGCGATCTGCGCCTCACGATCGACATCGACATCGTGAAGGCGATGGAGAAGGCCTTCCGCGGCGAGCTCGCGGGCGGCGTCGTGCTCGTCGACGTGCGGACCGGCCGCATCCTCGGCATGTACTCGAAGCCGGGCTTCGATCCGAACGCGCTCTCCGGCGGCTCCGGCAAGCAGGTGATCCGCGACGCGTACCGGCGCCTCTACCTGGATCCGCTGCACGCCGCGCTCGACAAGACCGTGAGCGGCGCGTACCCGCCGGGGTCCACGTTCAAGCCGTTCACGGCGCTCGCGGCGCTCGAGAAGGGCCTCATCGACTCGCACATGTTCGCGCAGTGCTCGGGCGGCATCACCTTCGGAAAGCGCCTCTTCCGCTGCACCCACCGCCACGGCGCGACCGATCTCCACAAGGCCATCGCCGAGTCGTGCAACGTCTACTTTTACCGGCTCGCCGCGGACTACGGCGTCGGCATGGACATCATCGCCGAGATGGGCCAGCGCTTCGGCCTGGGGGCGCGCACGGGCCTCGGCGTCAACGCGGAGGCCTCCGGCAAGATGCCGACGCGCGCGTGGATGACCCTGCGCAACAAGGGGCACTTCCAGCTCGGCTTCGGCCTCAACGCGGCGATCGGGCAGGGCGCCACCACCGTCACGGTGCTCCAGCTCGCGCTCGCTTACGCGGCCCTCGCCAACGGCGGCACGCTCTTTCAGCCGCAGATCGTGGGCGCGGTCGAGACGAGCGCCGGCATGGTCGTGCAGGAGTTCTCCCCGCGCGTGCGCCGCCAGATCGAGCTGCGGCCCGAGCACCTCACGCTCGTGCAGAAGGCGCTCACCGCGGGCGTGAACGAGGTGCGCGGCACCGCGTACCGCGCGCGCATCGCGGACGTCAGCATGGCCGGAAAGACCGGCACCGCGCAGGTGTCGCACCACCTCACGCGCGGGCAGGACGCGGACAAGGTCGGCTACTTCAACCGCGAGCACGCGTGGTTCGCGGGCTACTCGCCGGCGCGCGCTCCGGAGGTCGCGGTGGTGGCGCTCGTCGAGCACGGCGGGGCCGGCGGCAAGCACGCCGCGCCGATCGCGTTCGAGGTCGTGAAGGCCTACCAGGACGCGAAGGCGAAGGCCGCGGCCGCGCGCGCCGCGAAGGACGCGAAGGACCCGAGCACCCCGACGAACAGCGTGCCGGTGAGGACGTCTCCGCCCGGCCCCGGAGACGCGCCGTGACCCGCAACGAGTCTCGCATCCGCGACCTGTTCGACTGGCCGCTCTTCATCTGCGTGGTGCTGATCAGCGTGCTCGGCGTGATCAACCTGTACAGCGCGACGAGCGTGTACACGGGCGCCCGCGCGGAGCTCTACATCTCGCAGATCTACTGGCTCTTCCTCGGCGGCATCGCGGGCGGCGTGCTCATCGCGATCGACTACCGCCACCTCGAGCGCATCGCGTACATCCTCTACACGTTCGGCGTCTTCTCGCTGGCGCTGGTCTTCGTGCTCGCGCGCGACGTGCGCGGGTCCGCGCGGTGGATCGCGTTCGGCTCGTTCCAGTTCCAGCCGAGCGAGTTCACGAAGATCTTCCTCGTGGTCGCGCTCGCGAAGTACCTGCACGACGACCCGAGAAATGAAGGCCGATCGCTGAAGGAGCTGATCGTGCCAGCGGGCCTCACCGCGGTGCCGGGCCTCCTGATCTTGAAGCAGCCGGACCTCGGGACCGCGTCGATCCATTTCATCGTGTTCCTGATCATCGCGATGCTCACGAAGGTGCGGTGGAAGAGCGTCGCGATCTTCACGGGCACGGTGAGCGCGGTCGCGCCGGTCATCTGGACGTACGTGCTCCTGCCGTACCAGCGGCAGCGCATCACGACGTTCCTCAACCCCGAGGCGGACATCCTCAAGGGCGGCTGGCACGCGCACCACTCGCGCGTCGCGATCGGCAACGGCGGGCTCCTCGGCCTCGGCTACATGAAGGGCACGCAGAACCAGTACAACTTCATCCCCGATCAGTTCTCGGACTTCCCGTTCCCGGTGTTCGCGGAGGAGTGGGGCCTCGTCGGGTGCCTCGTGCTGCTGTTCTTGTACGCGTTCCTCACGGTGTGGGGGATCCGCGTCGCGTCGCAGGCGCGCGATCGATTCGGCGCGGTGCTCGCGGTCGGCTGCGCGTCGATCCTGTGGTGCCACGCGATCATCAACATCGGCATGACCGCGAACGTGCTCCCGGTCGTCGGCGTGACGCTGCCGCTCTTCTCCTACGGCGGATCCAGCGTCCTCACGATGCTCACGTGCGCCTCGCTCATCATCAACGTGAGCATGCGCCGCTTCTCCTCGGTCGCCGATCGGCTGTGATGCCCACCCCCGGTCCGTGCTCGCGAAGCGAAGCAAAGCCCGCCCCTCCCAAAGCGCCTGCTTCTCAGGCGCAGGGAGGGGGAGCCTTGCGTGATCCGGAAGAGACCGCTTCAGGACAGCGGCGGCGCACGATCGAAATTCAGCCGATTTGGCCTGGTTTCAGCGTGGCCGTGGCCTCGTCGTAGGACGCGACCACCTCGAAGCCGAGGCGCTCGTAGAGGCGGATCGCCGTCGCGTTGTCGGCCAGCACGTTGAGGCCGATCACGTCGCAATCGTCGAGCAGCTTCTGGCAGAGCGCGGCCGTCGCGCGCGCCGCGTGCCCCTTGCCCCGCGCGGACGGGAGCGTGGTGACGTTGCCGAGCGCCGCGATCCGGTACTCCGCCGAATAGACGTGCACGCCCGCGACGCTCACGAGGCGTCCGCCCTCGCGCACGCCCACGTAACGGTGCGTCTCCAGCATGCGCGGATCGAACCAGTTGCCCGGGTAGGCCGCGGCGTAGAGCGCCTGCAGCTCTGCGAGGTGCTCGGGGCCGAGCGGCTCCGCGCCCGTCGCGTCCGCGCCCTCCGCGCGGTCGGGGTGCACGAGCGCCATCTTCAGGTGAAGGCCGTGCGATCGCAGGTCGTACGCCGCGGTCAGCTCCTCCGAGACGCCGGGCGTCGCGTGCACCTCGAAGCGCCGCGGCAGCACCGGGTGCATCGCCCGCACGAGCCGCCGCATCGCAGGGACGTCCGTCGCGAGGAGGTGCAGCGCCGGCGTCGTCACGCCCGTGTAGAGGAGCGCGATCTCCCTCGGCTCACCGTCGATTTCGAGCGCGTACCAGCACGTGTGCGAGAAGAAGAAGTCGTCGAGATCGCCGAGGGCGTAGAGGTGCAGCGCGGGATCCGTCCGCAGCGCCGAGAAGATGCGCGCGCGATCGTGGAGCCAGATCGTCCGCTCCGATTGGAGAGTCATCGGCACAACGTAGAGCCGCTCCGCGACCGCTGGAAAGGCGTACGATCGTCTCCATGAAGCGCGCGATCCTGACCTTCTCTTGTGCGATCGCCGTCGCAGCGTGCGGCGGCACGGTGACGGGCAGCGGGGGAGACGCGGGGACGACGAGCACCGGCGGCACCACGGCGTCGGGCGGCAACGGGACCGGGGGGAATACGGCCGGATCCAGCACCGGCGGCACGGTTTCTTCCGGGGGGACCACGGCGAGCGGCGGCACCACCACCGGCACCGACTGCGGGCCGTGCGACTGGTCGTGCTGCGGCACGGCGTGCATCAACACCAACAACGACATCCTCAACTGCGGGGCGTGCGGCACCAAGTGCGGCGGCGCGCACCCGTACTGCGACAACGGGAAATGCGCCGATCAGGTGCCGTGCAACGGCGTGCCCTGCGCCGTGGAGCTGTTCTGCTGCGGCAGCTCGTGCTGCCAGCAAGGCGACCTCTGCTGCGACGTGCCGGGGCCCGTCGAGGCGGGGCCGAAGTGCACGCCGCCGACCGAGAACGGCACGTGCCCCGCGGGCTGCGCGAAGTGCGTGTGCGCCTCGCCGGACAGCCCGATCGCGACGCCCACCGGAGAGCGGGCGATCCGCGATCTCGCGGTCGGCGATCTCGTCTACAGCGTGCACCAAGGACAGATCGCGATCGTCCCGATCCTGGAGGCCGTGCACGTGCCCGCGCCGAACCACGTCGTCGTCGAGGTGACGCTCGCGAACGGCCGCACGATCGAGATGAGCCCGAAGCACCCGACCGCGGACGGCCGCACGTTCGGCTCGCTGCGCGCGGGCGACTCGCTCGAAGGCGCCGCGATCGCGACCGTCCGCACGAAGGCGTTCGAGCACGACGCGACCTACGACATCCTCCCCGACTCCGACTCGGGCACGTACTTCGCCGCGGGCGCGCTCGTCGGCAGCACGCTCGCGCCGACGTCCTCGCAGCACTGCGGCCAGGTCTCGCTCGACGACGTCCTGCGCTGATCGAAGGCGATCCCCGCGCCCTGAACGATCACGGGGCGGGGGAGTGATACGAGGGGGCGGAGCCCCCTTGTAAAAAGCCTATTTCGATGCGGCTCGGCGGGTGGCTTCCTCCGCGAAGTACTCGTCGATCTTCGCGTCGGCATCGTCGCCGAACATGAGCAAGCACGCCTCGCGCAAACCGGGGGCGCTCTGGATCTCGTGCTCCGGGATCACGAGCGCGATCTTCGAGCGGCGGCGCAAGAAATCGCTGAGCTTCGTCACCATCTCGCGGCGCGCGGCCTTCTCGATCTCGCAGCGGAGGTACTCGGCGCCCGCGATGAGCACCTCGGCCTCGCGCGGGTCGCGGCGGATCGTCTCCAGCAAGATCAACGCGTCGCGGCCGTAGCGGCGCCACAGTCGCGTCGACAGCTTCTCCGACGATCGCGGCGACGTCATCGCGTCGAGGTCCATCGCCTCGGCCTGGTAGAAGAACTCTTCGCGCGCCTCCTCCGGCTCGCCGTACCACTTTCGCTTCGGGTACGGCGGCGCCACGCCGAGGCGCACCACCTCGTCGAACACCTCCTGGCCGACGTTGAGGCAGTCGGTGAGCTTGCCGCCGAAGATCGAGACGTGCGCTCGCTCGCGGTCGACGTCGATCGCGTGCTTGCGCGAGAGCTGGAGCCAGTCGCTCTTCCCCTCGGCCTTCTTCTCGATCACGAGCGGGCGCACGCCGCAGCGCTCCGCGATGATGTCGGCCTCGGTGAGCGGCTTCGGGAGGCGCAGGCGCTTGTTGATGTTGTCGAGGACGAACTTGCGGTCCTCCGCCGTGACGAACGTCTCCGGTTTGTCCACCCGCGTGTCCGTGGTGCCGACGCACGTGCGCGGGCCCATCGGGATCACGAAGAAGAGGCGACCGTCGTCCGCGAAGAACGTGAGCACGCGCTTCTCGGGCGTGAGGCGCGGCACGATGAGGTGGATGCCCTTCGAGAAGACGTGGTGGTGGCTCGTCGCGACGCCCGTCTTCGTGTTGTGGTCGTCGACGTAGGGGCCGCACGCGTTGATGAGGACCTTCGCGCGGATCGTGAGCCCGCGCCCCGTGAGCACGTCGCGCGCGTCGCACACCCAGTGATCGCCCTCGCGCCGCGCGCCGAGCGACTCGCAGTAGTTCGCGGCCGCCGCCCCGCGATCCAGCGCGCTCCGCACGAAGCTCCACACGAAGCGCGCGTCGTTGTCGTGCAGGTACGCGTCGCTGTATTCCACGCCGCCGTCCGCCTGGGACAGCTCCAAAATAGGCTCCTCGCGCTCCATGTCGCGCACGGACAGGAGGCGCGGTCGCTTCGTGAAGAAGCGGCCCAGGAGCCAGTAGAACCACGTGCCGAGCACCAGCTTCCACAGGCCGTGACGGAAGCTCCGCGTGTGGGTCGTGTAGAAGCGGATCTCCTGGATCGTCGACGGGAACGCGCGCATCAGCTCGTTGCGGCTCTTGCAGAGCTTCGTCACGAGGCCGAGCTCGAACGTCTCCATGTACTTGATGCCGCCCCACGCGAGGTTCGACGACTCCTGGCTGGTCACGCCCGCGAAGTCGCCGCGATCGATCAGCGCCACCTTCGCGCCGCGCGCCGCGAGGCACGCCGCCGACACGGCGCCGTTGATGCCGCCGCCGAGGATGAGGACGTCGAAGGTGCCGCCGCTGAGCCTTTCGAGGTTGGTCGCGCGAAGCTTCACGGATCGAAGGCGGGAGCCTAGTCGACGCGCCGCGTCTGTCAGCCTGAAGATTTGCGTGCTCCGCCGTCCACGCTCCGGGCCCTGTTCCTTCCACGCGAGATTGTGTACGGAGCACGTGGAGCCGTTTCGCCCGCGATGCCGAGAGACATCCCCCGCACCCCGTCGTTCGTCTGGATCACCGTCGCTTACCTCGCGGGCCTCGCCGCCGCGTGGGGAGCCGCGCACGTCGTAGGAGAAGGCGCCTCCTCGCTCGTGATCGTCGCCGCCGCCGATCTCGCGGCCACCGTCGCGGTGTTCGTCTTCAGCGTGATCTTCGACAACACGAGCGTGTACGACCCGTACTGGAGCGTCGCGCCCCTCGCGATCGCGCCGTACCTCGCGATGCGCCCCGAAGCGTCCGCCGCGCCGCTCGCGCGCAAGGTGCTCGTGTGCGCGCTCGTCGCGTTCTGGGGCCTTCGGCTCACGTACAACTGGGCCCGCGGCTTCACCGGGCTCGGCCACGAGGACTGGCGGTACGTCGACATCCGCAACAAGACCGGCCGCGCTTACTGGCTCGCGAGCTTCTTCGGCCTTCAGTTCTTTCCGACCGTGATGGTCTACCTCGGCTGCTTGCCGCTGCCTTCGGTCCTCGCGAGCACGGCGCCTCTCGGGATCGGGGACGCGATCGCCGCGATCATCACCTTCGGCGCCGTGATGATCGAGCTCGTCGCGGACGAGCAGCTTCGCGCGTTTCGCCGCAAAAAGAAGGCAAAAGGCGAGATCATGAGGGAGGGGCTCTGGGCCTTCTCCCGCCACCCCAACTACTTCGGGGAGGTCGCGTTCTGGTGGGGCCTCTTCGCCTTCGCGATCTTCCTGGATCGCAGCCTCTACTGGACCGGTGCGGGCGCGGTCGCGATCACCGCGCTGTTCGTCTTCGCCTCGATCCCGATGCTCGATCGCCGCTCCTTGAAGGGGCGCCCCGAGTACGCCGAGCACATGAAGCGCGTGTCGGCCCTCGTGCCGTGGTTCCCGAAGCGGTCGTGACGTCAGGGGCGTAATGCCCCCGCTCGCGGCACGTCACCGGAGCGCTCCCGGCAGAGGCCGCAGATTGTTCGGCGCGCCGCGGGCAACAACGCTCTTCGCGTCGGGTAACCTCGGCGTGCGGCATGGCCTCTTTCTCGGTCCCTCCTGCGGAACGCGCGGCTCGTCGGGTCGGCTCCGTCCTCGCCGGGAAGTACACCGTCGAGCGTGTGATCGGCACCGGCGGGATGGCCACGGTGTACCAGGGCGCGCACCGCAACGGGCGCCGCGTCGCGATCAAGCTGCTGCACGAAGAGCTCGGCGTTCACCGCGAGATGCGCGCGCGCTTCGTGCGCGAGGGCTACGTCGCGAACGCGATCGATCACCCGGGCGCGGTGGCCGTCTTCGACGACGACGAGGCGGACGACGGCGCGCCGTTCCTCGTGATGGAGCTGCTCGAAGGGGAGACGCTCGCGGATCGCGCCGCGCAGCGCGGAGGAAAGCTCCCGTGCCGAGAGGTGTGCGCGCTCGCGCATCAGCTCTTGTCGGTGCTCGCGGCGGCGCACGAGCGCGGCGTCGTGCACCGCGACATCAAGCCCGAGAACCTCTTCCTCACGACGTCGTGCGCGCTCAAAGTGCTCGATTTCGGCATCGCGCGGATGCACGACGACGCGACCGGATCGCTCGCGACCGCGACCGGGATGCGCATCGGGACGCCCGCGTTCATGCCGCCGGAGCAGGCGCTCGGGCGCACGAACGAGATCGACGCGCGCACCGATCTCTGGGCCGTGGGCGCGACGATGTTCGCGATGCTCGCGGGGCGCACCGTGCATGTCGCGCAGCACGCCGCGGAGGTCATCGTGATCAGCGCGACGACGCCCCCGCGGCCGCTCGCCGAGTTCGCGCCGGAGGTGCCCGCGGAGGTCGCCGCCGTGGTCGACCGCGCGATCCGGTTCGCCGCCGCGGACCGCTGGCCCGACGCGCGCGCGATGCAGACGGCGCTCGAAGACGCCTTCCGGGAAGCCTACGGAGAGGTGCTCGATCCGCTCGCCGTCGGCCCGAAGCCCGTGCCCCGCGTCGTCGTGGAGCGCACCGAGGACGAGCGCGAGACCGCAGCCGCGCCCTTGTCGGACGGCGCCCCCCGGAACGCCGGGCAGGTGCCAACAACCCGTATTCGAGAAAACCGCGCGACCCCCGCGAGCGAGCCGACGGTCCGCAGCGATCGCACGGCGCCGCTCGCGCCCGTGAGCCCTCGGCAAGCCGCGGCGCCCTCTTCCCGGCGCGCGAAGGTGAGCTCGGCGGACGCGCACGCGGCGACCCAGGATCTCGGGATCGCCTCGCAAAAAGGGGATCCGACGCTCTCCCCGGCGACGCTCCGGCCCCGGCACTCTTCCAGCGCGCCGCCCAGGAGCTCCCCGTCCGGGTCCGAGAGCGCGCCCCCGCCCGCGTCGCAGCCCGTGCCCGCGCGCGATCACCGCCGCCTCTGGCCCCTCGCGGCGATCGTCTCCGCGGCGCTCGCGGCCGGCGGCATGTACGCGGCGATGCGGCCGTCCGGACAGGCACCTTCCGGACAGGCACCTTCCGGACAGGCACCTTCCGGACAGGCATCCACCGGACAAGGCACCTCGACCGGATCGAGCGGCCGAGCCCCCGGCGCGAGCTGCGCGCGCAACGTCGACTGCAAGGGTCCGGAGCCCGCGATCTGCCGCAAGCAAGACGGCCAGTGCGTCACGCTGACGACCCCGTGGTGCAAGGTGCTCGCTTCTCCGGCGGACATCGAGGACGAAGCGACGGTGTGGGTCGGCGCGATGTACCCGCAGGACCCGGCGGATCCCGAATACGGCCGTCTCGCCGTGAACGCGGTGGACCTCGCGCGCCGCGATTTCATGGAGACCTCCGGCGGTCTCCCGCCGGCGCGCCCCGGCGGGCCGAAGCGCCCGATCGGCGTCGTGGTCTGTGACGACAGCAAGGAGCCGGTCGCCGTCGCCGAGCACCTCGTGAAGGACGTCCGCGTCCCCATGATTCAGGGGTTCGCGCGCAGCAAGGAGGTGATGGATCTCCACTCCTCGTTGTTCTTGCCGAACGGCGTCCTGGCGCTCGCGTCCAACACGGCCTCTTCGCTCAAGGACGCGCCGCGAAACCCCGGGGAGCCGCGCCTCGTGTGGCGAGTGACCTCCAGCTCGGACATGACCGCTCCGGCCGACATCGCGGTGTTCTCCTCGTACATCGAGCCGGAGATCCGCGCGGCCGGCGTCGTCGCCCCGAACGAGCCGATCCGCGTGGCCATGCTGCGCGTGGGGAACCCGTCGGGCACCTCGCTCGCCGAGCTCTTCATGAAGGGCCTTCGCTTCAACGGGAAGAGCGTCGCCGAGAACGGAGAGCAATTCCGCAGCTTCCCCATCGTGGACAACGGAGAGCAGAGGGACGCCTTCGAGCCGCAGGTGCTCAAAGACCTCCTCTCGTTCTCCCCGCACGTGATCGTCTTCGCGGGGCCGAATGACGAGCTCGTCGTCGACATCGAGGAGGCGTGGCCGCGCGCTGCGAAGTTCCGCCCTCGGTACGACAAGGGATCTGCCGACGTGCCGCCCAACTTCACCGACGCGTTCAAGCGATATCCCGATCTGCCGAAGCGCATCTATGCGACGGACGGCACCTCCGGCGGAGAGCCTCTCACGAAGTTCATCCACCATTACAACGAGCTCTTCACTCCCCATCAGACCGCGGCCAACTCGACGAGCGCGCCGTACGACGCGTTCTATCTCTTCGCCTATGCGGCGGCGGCGATCGGCGCGGAGCCTCTGACCGGCAAGGCGCTCGCGGCGGCGATCCCGCGGCTGCTGCCGCCCGGAGAGCCGATCGACGTGGGGCCGGCGGGCATTTACCGCGCGTTCAACCTGCTCGGCGCCGGCAAGAACATCGATCTTCAAGGCTCGATGACGAACCTCGATTTCGACCTGGAGACGGGCGACGCGTCGCTCGACATCGCCGATTATTGCTTCACGGCGAAGACCGCGACGGAGCCGGTGCGCGCGGTGGAGTCCGGCCTCATCTACAGCCCTCGCACGAAGAAGCTCACCGGGACGCGCCGCTGTCCCTAGCGCCGCGCGAGGGTGGGCACGCCTGCTTTTCGCGGGCCCGAAGCCTCTTTATCGCGAAACGGCCACGGATCTGTGCTAGTCCGCCGCCCGCGTGATCCGACTCGACTCCATCTCCAAGCAGCACGGCAAACAGATCCTCTTCCTGGAGGCGTCGATGAGCGTCTTCAAGGGAGAGAAGGTCGGCCTCGTCGGCCCGAACGGCGCCGGGAAATCCACGATCTTCCGCATGATCGTGAAGCAGGAGCAGCCCGACGGCGGCCAGGTCGCGATCGAGCGCAACGTCACCATCGGTTACTTCAGCCAGGACGTCGGCGAGATGAGCGGCCGCACCGTGCTCGAAGAGACGATGGCCGGCGCCGGCCCGGTGTCGGAGGCCGCGCACGAGCTTCACGAGCTGGAGCACGCGATGGCCGACCCGGATCGCGTGGACGAGATCGAGGAGCTGGTCGAGCGCTTCGGCCACGCGCAGGCCCGCTTCGACGAGCTGGGTGGTTATGCGTTGGAGGCGCGCGCGCAGGAGATCCTCGCGGGCCTCGGCTTCCGTCCGGAGGTCGTGACCGACGACGTCGGCAAGCTCTCCGGCGGCTGGAAGATGAGAGTCGCGCTGGCCCGCATCCTCCTCATGCGCCCCGACGCCTTGTTGCTCGACGAGCCGACGAACCACCTGGACATCGAGTCGATCATCTGGCTCGAACAGTTCCTCCGCGGCTTCGAAGGCGGCCTGATCATGACGTCCCACGATCGGGAGTTCTTGAACCGCCTCGTGACCAAGATCGTGGAGATCGACGGCGGTGATCTCATCACGTATTCCGGTAACTACGACTTCTACGAGCAGCAGCGCGAGATCGCGGCGGCGCAGCAAGAGGCCCAGTACGCGCGTCAGCAGGCGATGCTCGCGAAGGAGGTGGCCTTCATCGAGCGCTTCAAGGCCCGCGCGAGCCACGCCGCGCAGGTGCAGAGCCGGGTGAAGAAGCTCGAGAAGATCGACCGCGTGGAGCCGCCGAAGCGCCGCCGGGTCATCGAGTTCGACTTCCGCTCACCGCCGCGGTCCGGGGAGGACGTGGTGAAGCTCACGCACGTGAGCAAGGGCTACGGCGCGCGGAAGATCTACGAGGGGCTGGACCTCTTGATTCGCCGCCGTGAGAGGTGGTGTGTGATGGGGGTGAACGGCGCCGGAAAGAGCACCTTGCTCAAGCTGGTGGCCGGGGAGACGACGCCGGACGACGGCACGGTGAACCTCGGCGCGAGCGTGAAGATGGGCTATTTCGCCCAGCACACGATGGAGGTGCTGGACGCGCAGAAGACGGTGATCGAGACGCTGCAGGCGGCCTTTCCGCTGGCGACGCTCGGCACGCTGCGCACGCTGGCCGGCGCGTTCGGCTTCTCGGGCGACGACGTGGAGAAGAGCTGTCGCGTCCTGTCCGGCGGCGAGAAGGCGCGATTGGTGCTGGCCATGATGCTCTTCGATCCGCCGAATTTCCTCGTGCTGGACGAGCCGACGAACCACCTGGACATGGCGACGAAGGACATGCTGGTGAAGGCGCTCCAGAACTTCGAGGGGACGATGCTGTTCGTCTCCCACGACCGCCGCTTCCTCGGCGCCTTGTCGAACCGCGTGATGGAGCTCTCCCCGGACGGCATCCACGTCTACGGCGGAGGATACAAGGAGTACGTCGCGCAGAGCGGCCACGAGGCCCCCGGCGTCGGCTGACGCCCAAGGCGGGCGCTCGTTCGGAATCCAAGGGCGCCATGGTCCCCTTCGAGTATGCTGCGCGCGTGGTTGCGAAGAACGCCTCTCGTCGTGCTCTCCGGTCGCTCCGCAAAGGTGGGGTTTGCGCAGCGGCGCTCGCGCTGACTCCCGTGCTCGCCCTCGGGTGCGGGGGGGCGCAGAGCCTGCAAACAGCCGCGCTCGATCAGCCGGTGGCGGTCTCGCTGCCGGGGGACGACGGGGCGCCGGCCGCGATTCCGCCTCCGGGCGCGCGCTACACCGTGCTCGAGTTCTGGTCGCCGACGTGCGAGCCGTGCAAGCAGATCGTGCCCGCCGTGCTCAAGAAGCGCGCGGAGCTGGCCCAGAAAGGCGCCGATCTCGTGCACGTGGCCGTCCTCGAACAAGGGCAGTCCGCGAACGACGCGAAAGCCACGCTCGCGTTCTGGGGCGTGAACGAGCGGTTCGTGGTCGACATGGACGGCGCCTACATGCACAAGCTCGGCGCCAGGAGCGTCCCGGCGTTCGCCATCGTCGACGCCGCGGGGACGCTGCGGTGGGTCGCGCCGGACGGGATCACGATCTCCGGGCTGCTCGCCGCCATCCCGGAGTGACTGGCACCTTCCGAGATCAGGTGTCGATCTGGCGGGCCGAACGGTGGAACCGCAAGATCACCGCCGGATCCGGCCGGATGTTGATGCACGGCTTCTCCTTGCCCTCGTACGGTAAGGTGGAGAGCAGGTAACGCATGCTCTCCAGGCGAGCCTTCTTCTTCGAGTTCGCCTTCACGATGATCCACGGGCTATAGCTCGTGTGCGTGCGGCTGAACATCTCCTCCTTGTAACGCGTATACAAGTCCCAATGGGCCTGCGCCTCCGCGTCCACCGGGCTCAATTTCCACTGCTTCAAGGGGTTGCGGCGGCGCTCCTCGAACCTGCGCGCCTGCTCCTCCTTCGAGATCGAGAACCAGAATTTGATGAGCTCGATGCCGTCTTCATAGAGCATGTGCTCGAACTCCGGCACTTGCTGCATGAAGAGGTTGTATTGGGGCTTGGTGCAAAAGCCCATCACCGGCTCCACGACGGCGCGATTGTACCAGCTCCGGTCGAAGAAGCAGATCTCTCCGGGGTTGGGGAGGCTCGCCACGTAGCGCTGGAAATACCACTGTCCGCGCTCGATCTCGGAGGGCTTCGGCAAGGCCACCACGCGGGCGGTGCGCGGGTTCAGGTGGTCCATGAAGCGGCGGATCGCGCCGCCTTTCCCCGCGGCGTCGCGGCCCTCGACGAGGACGGCGACGCGGCGGCCCTGGAGCTGCACCGTGCGCTGGAGTCGCACCAGCTCGATCTGCAGCTTGGCCAGCTCGGCCTCGTACTTGAGGCGACCGACCATGTCCTTGGGGTCGATCCCCTCGTTCTCCAGCATCGCGCGAAGGCCCTTGTCCGCTCGGAGCTGCTCCAGCTCCTTGGGATTGAGAGGCGCTCCCTCCTTGGCCTCCGCGTGCTCGGGCGTGGGTTCGACGGCGGGCTCCTGGAGATTCGAGATTTCGCTCACATGGCGAGTGTGACGCAACCGCTGTGCCCGTCGATGCGGCCCGCGCTCTCACCGTCACCAAGCACCGAGAATACGTGTGTTTCCGGCGTCCTCAATGACAGTCTGCCACGGCCGGACGTCTGCCGCGCACGCGCACTGATTGCGCCTCGCACGAGAAAGGATCGCGCTCACGGGCACATGTCCGCCCACATCCACACGGTGTCTCGCTTGGTCGGGTGCGCGGCGCCGAGCTCGTAGCGATTCGTCGCCTCCACGCAGTTGGGCCATTTCTCGACGGTGGACCAGCCCCCTCGCGCGAACTTGTAATAGAGGTACTTCCCGCGCGGCACCGCGAACGTGGCAGTCGCCTTGTCCGAGGCGATCCACGTCATCGGCGCGTGGGTCCACCCGTTCGCGGAGCTGGCGAAGGTGATCGGCGCGCCCTGCGGCGTCCCGGCCGGCACCGTCACCTCGAAGTCCATCGGCACGTCCGGCGCGGGCGCCGTGATCGAAGGGTCGTAGTCGAGGGCGAGGTCGACCTCTCCGGGATCCGGCGTCCGCACCAGGATCGAGAGGTCGCGATCGTCGTAATAATACCCCTTCGTGGCCGACTGGAAGGCGTCGTAACTGGCGACCAGGGAGAGGGCCTGTCCGCCGAGCGTCACCTTCGTGGGCGCGTGATCCACGCGGCGGACGCGGAGCTCCAGGGTGCGCGCCGGGACTTGCCACGATCCCTGCCGCGGGCCGATGGCGATCGTGGCGCCGCTCGCCGTCCGCTGCGCCGTGATCGGGGTGAAGGCGTAACTGCCGCTCTGGAACGACAGCGAGTGACCGTCGTCCTCGTAGAGCGCGAACGTCGATTTCGCCTCCGCCGGATAGACGTCCAGCGACAGGAGCTGAATCGGCTTCTCGTCCGCCGACTGCACCAGATCGCGCCGCGGCACGATGGCGCCCTCGCGCACGAACGTGGGCAGCGCGGCGAGGACGACGTCCACCGTGAACGTCCCGGGGCCCTCGTAAATCGCGCCGGAGCGCGCCTCGAACCAGCGGCCCTTCGGCAGGTAGACCTCGCGCGACGTCGCCCCGGATTCGAGCACCGGCGCGAGCAGCAGACTCGGCCCCAGCATCGCCTCGTCACCGATACCGTACGTCGCCGGGTCGTCCTGGAATTCGTACACCAGCGGCCGCAGCACCGGGGCGCCGGACACGGAGGCTTCGCGGAACAGGCTGTACAGATAAGGCAGCAGGCGATACCGCTCCTCGATGACGGCGCGGCTCACGTCCGTGACCTCCACGCCGAACTGCCACGGCTCCTGATCGCCGACGCCGGTCGTCACGTGGTCGCGGAAGAACGGGGAGAAGGAGCCGACTTCCATCCACCGCGCGAACAGCTCCGGTGAGGGGTCGCCCGAATAACCGCCCACGTCGCTCCCCGAGAAGGTCAGTCCGGAGAGGCCCATTCCGAGCAACAGAGGCAATGTCCCCTGGAGGGTCGCCCACGAGCTCGGCGCGTCGCCCGTCCACATCGCCGCGTAGCGTTGGGTCCCCGCGTAGCCCGCGCGCGTGAGCAGGAAAGGCCGCTCGTCCGGGGAGGCGGCGAGCATGCCCTCGTACGTCGCGTTCGCCTCCAGCAAAGCATACACGTTGTGTACTTCGGCCATCGTGGTGGGGAGCCCGTCCCCGGCGCACGCGAGATCGTCCGGGACGGTGCCGCCCTTCTGGCCGGTGAAATTCGAGGGTTCGTTCATGTCGATCCAGAGGCCGCTCACCCCGACGCCGACGGTGCGCGGCACGAGCGAGCCCCAGAACGCGCGGACCGCGGGATCGCTGAAGTCGGGGAACACCGCCTCTCCGGGCCACACCTTGCCGACGTACGGATTGCCGTCCTGGCCTTTCAGGAAATAGCCATTCTGCAGGCCGGTCTGGTACACGTCCCACGCCGGGTCCACCTTCACGCCGGGGTCCACGATGGCGACCGTGCGGAGGGCCTTGTCCGCGAGCGACTGCACGAGGCCCGCAGGGTCCGGGAAATTCGCCGGATCCCAGGTGAACGAGCGGAATCCGTCCATGTGCTGGATGTCCAGCCACAGGGCGTCCGCGGGGATCTTTCGGCTCCGCAGCTCGTCGGCGACGGCCAGCACCTTCGAGTCCGGCGCGTATCCCCACCTCGACTGGTGGTATCCGAGACTCCACCGCGGCGGCAGCGGGATGTGCCCTGTGAGTCCCGTGTACCGCGCGAGCACGTCCGCCATCCTCGGGCCGGCGAAGATGTACTGATCGACCACGCCCGAGGACGCGCGCACGCTCCACGCGCTCGAGTCCGAAGCGCCCATATCGAAGGTGAGCGCGTGCGTGTCGTCGAAGAAGTAGCCGTACGCGGCGCCGCCGCGCAGCCCCACGAAGAACGGGACCGACGCGTAGAGCGGATCCGCGTCCGGCGGGAAGCCCCCGAACGCGTCGTCGTAAGCGTCGGTGTTGCGGAACGTCATTGTGCGACCGAGCTTGTCGAGGGGGCCGAGCTTGTCCCCGAAGCCGTAAAAATGGGACTCCGGCGTGAGGTGGAAGCGGACCGTGCGGGCGTCTCCGTCCTTCTCGACTCCGCCCATCCCTGCCGTGGAGTCCACCAGGATGTGCGCGTCCTTGTCCGTCGCGGTGAGCGCGCACGTCGTCAGGTTGACCTCGATCATGAGATCATCGGTGCACACGATCGCGGTGTCGCCCTCGCCGCCGATCACCGGGGTCACGTCCTTCGGGGCCGCGGTGACCGCGTACGAAGGGCGCATGTTCGCGGGGGGATCGAAGGTGAGCCGCGCGACGGCCGGGTCCACGAACGTGACGGAGAGGGTCTGTCCCGGACACGGGAGCAGGGCAGTCTTGCCGTCGTTCGTGGTGGGGAGATCCTTCTTCGGGATCGGGACTCCATGGCAGGACGGGACGTCGGTGGAGCCGCCGGTTCCGCCGGTCCCGCCGGTGACTCCGCCTGTGCCGGACGTGGTGGTGGACGCGCCGCCGCCTCCCGAGCTCTGCTCGCTCGGAGAGCCGCAGCCGACGAGGGGAGAGGCCCCGCCGGCGAGCACGAGAGTCAGCGTCACGAGCGGCGCGAAACGGGGAGCGAGCCTCGGCATGCCGGGAGGATACCATCCATCCGGGCGGCGCGAACGCCCACGATCCAGCCGAATTTGCGGCGCGCTTCGGCGACTCTGCACCTCCGAATTGACGCGGGGGGCTCGGGCGTGTCCCAATGGGGCGTGCGTACTCGATCGCTCCCGCTCCTGTTCCTCGCGACGCTCCTCTCCGCCTGTGACGGCCGCGTGCCGGAGCCGCCGCCGGCGACGAGCACGACGAAGACGGCGGAGCCCGCGGGGCCCACGGTGGAGATCACCCTCGTCGGGACATCGGATCTGCACGGCCGGCTCGCGACGCTGGGGCCGCTCGGCGGGTATCTGAACGCTCTCCGCGCGAAGAACCCCGACGGCGTGCTGCTCGTCGACGCAGGCGACATGTTCCAGGGAACGCTGGAGTCCAACCTCAACGAGGGGTCGGCCGTCATCGACGCGTACAAGAAGCTCGGGTACGACGCGGTCGCGATCGGAAACCACGAGTTCGACTACGGGCCTGTCGGGGAGGCCGCGACCGTGAAGAAGAGCGCGAAGGACGGGCCGGACAAGGACGCTCGCGGCGCGATCAAGGCGCGCGCGGAGCAGGCGAAGGGCTCGTTTCCGCTGCTCGCGGCCAACATGCTGGAGGACGGACACCCCATCGACTGGCCCAACGTCGCGCCTTCGGTGATGGTGACGAAGAAGGGAGTCCAGGTCGGCGTGATCGGCGTCACGACGATGAACACGCCGAACACGACGATCGCGGCGAACGTCACCGGCATCACGATGGTGCCTCTCGTGGACGCGATCACCGCGCAGGCGAAGGCGCTCCGCGACAAGGGCGCGAAGGTGATCGTGGTGGCGGCGCACGCAGGTGGGGAGTGCGCGAAGGTGGATGTGCCGACCGATCTGTCGAGCTGCGAGTCGAATTCGGAGATCTTCGAGGTCGCGCGGAAGCTGCCGGCCGGCGCGGTGAACGCGATCGTCGCGGGCCACACCCACAAGCAGATCGCGCATCAGGTGGCGGGGATCCCGATCATCGAGTCGGGGTCGTGGGGCGCCGCGTACGGTCGAGTCGACATCGTGGTGGATACGGCCGCTGGCAAGGTCGTCAAGACGAAGATTCACCAGCCCGAGAAGGTGACGGCCGGCGGCGAGGTGGAGGGGGCGAAGACGGAGCCGGTGAAAGAGGTTGAGTCGACGCTCGCGCCCGCGATCGAGAAGGGGAAGGCGCTCCGCGGTCGGAGCCTGAAAGCCACGCTGACAGGGCCGTTCCCCGCGAAGTACAAGGACGAGTGCGCGCTCGGAAACCTGGTGTCCAGCCTGCTTTTGTCGCTCGACCCGAAGGCCGACGTCGCCGTCTCGAACGGCGGCGGATTGCGGGCGGATCTGGACCCCGGGCCGCTCACGTACGGGGCGCTCTACGATGTGCTGCCGTTCGACAACCGGATCGCGCGACTGACCATGACGGGGAGGGCGCTGAAGGAGACGGTGCTCCGCAGCATGTCCGGCAAGACAGGCATTCTGTCGCTCGCCGGGGCCCGCGTGGAGGAGGGGTGTGACGGGGACAAGCCCAAGGTAGAGCTCTTCCTCGTGAAGAAGGGGAAGGGAGACAAGAAGGTGGCGGACGCGGACAAGCTCGCCATCATCACCAACGAGTTTCTGGCGACGAAGGGCGATGATTTCGGTCCGGTGGAGGACGTGCGTGTGGGAGACGACGACCCGCCGTTCCGGGATCCGATCGCGGCCGCCCTCGAGAAGAAGGGCGGAGATCTGAAGCCGGAGGACTGGCTGGTTCCGGGGAAGCCTCGGATCGCCCGCAGCAAAGAGAAGTGCGGGGCTGCGGGGAAAAAGTAACGTCGCGGGCACCAGGCCTGCGGCGGCGGAAGCAGGATGAGTCGAACATCGTACCGTGAGGCACGCACCGGTTAGCGGCCGGGCTCGGCACCACTGCCGATTCTACTTCCAGGAAATATCGAGTTTGGCGGAAGGAGGAGGTCTCGATCCCCACACCCCTTTGCGAGGTGCGCTCTGTTTTCGAAACAGGCCCGGCGCCCCGGCCGGTTCACGCTTCCATTTGTACCCAGGAGGGGATTCGAACCCCTAACGATCGGGTCTGAGCCGACTGCGGTTGCCAGTTACGCCACCCGGGCATTGTGTCGAGAGAAGGGTGTCACCGGTGAGAATCGAACTCACACGCTCCAAAAGAGCACAGGTTCTCAGCCTGCCATGTCTGCCATTTCCACCACGGTGACATTCATCAAGAAATTTCGAGCGGTATCCACGGAGAGATTCGAACTCTCAGGTGACCGGGTTTGAGCCGGGTGCGTTTGCCGTTTCGCCACGTGGACGCGGTGCGGGGCGTGAGGATCGAACCCACCTGATCCGGCTTGTCGAGCCGGTGCTCTCCCAGAGAACGAGCCCCGCGTTGGGCGGTGAAGAGAATGGTGGGGTGCCTGAGAATCGAACTCAGAGCCTTTTAGAAGGCGACGGTTTTACAGACCATCCTGCGTCCCTGCGCTCACCCCGAGCTGCACGATGAATAGCACCTTCGCCGAGAGTCGAACTCGGTCCGACGAGCTTCGGACGCTCGCGTCTCTTCCTGAGTCGAAGGTAGAAAGCGGGCCCGCCCCCGGGCCCGTGGATAACTGGTCTCCCTGCGAGGAGTCGAACCTCGACCGTACGCGTTCGTAGCACGTCGTCCTGTTCCGCAGGACAAGGAGAGGAATGCCGCCTGTTCGACCAGGAAACAGGCGGTGAGATTGGCGTTCCCAGCGGGACTCGAACCCGCGTACCCTGATCGAGAGTCAGGAGGCCTAGCCGCTAGCCGATGAGAACGTGAAGGGGAATATCCCCGGAGCAGCGGAGGAGAATCGAACTCCCACCACGGGCATGGGGCGCCCGCGCACTACCGTTATGCAACCACTGCGAGAGACGTGAACGTAAGAAGGCTACGGAGCGGTGAAGGAGAATCGAACTCCTGTCGCGAGCTTGGCATGCTCGCACACTACCATTGTGCTACCACCGCGTGGATACGAGTGAACAAATCGGCCCTCGGCGAGCCCACGAGAGGCTTTCCTCCGACCTTTGCGCCGTGGGGTTGGTTTTCAGTTTACGATGCTGATAACCCACGACTTCCGGCTCACCCGGTGGAACGACGGGGAGTTGCACCCCGATACCTACTTTGCAAGAGTAGGGTCCTCCTGTTGGACGATCGCCCCATGGATCGGACAAGGTTCGAGAGAAGGATATGGGCCCAGGATCGCTCCCGGAGCCTCTACAGGACGCCAAGTCCCGCGACTATCTGTCAGATAACCTTCTCTCTACGGCCCGACACAGCGCCCCCGACGAGGATCGAACTCGTCTCACCTGATCGACAATCAGGCTGCTTCACCAGATGCATACGAGGGCGTGCTTTGAGCTGCGAGATGCACACGAGGATGTGCTCTCGCTTCGTAGCTCTTCGTGACTGACTGTTTCCACCCCGTTTGTGTCACTCACTCTAACTGACAGTTTGGACGCTGTCAATGTTCCTTTCATTCATTCTCTTCATTTCTTTTTTTTTGTTCCCCTCTCTTCTTCGTGATGGTCAGTTGGGAGCCGCCGGCGGAGCTCGAATCCGCAACCTGCCGGGGGAAAACCGATAACCTTCCTCCTGCGGCCCGTCTCCGGACGAAGAGTGAAAGAAGGCGTTTTGCTGCTCTATCCATTTGAGCTACGGCGGCATGAAAAGCGCGTCAGCCCGGGTTTCGTGGGCCTTCGCGCGGAGCGGGACAATGGAGTCGAACCAGATAACCGTTCAAGGGCGGCCCGGAGAGCCGGGCAAAAGTCAGGAACGGATTGCCACCCGTCGTGGCCGTATCCCGCAAACGAGGTGAAGAGCCCCTCTCTCTCAAGAGAGCCCCTTCACCCCTCTTCGTCACATCGTGTCATGGCATGTGCGCTGTCAGGCGCGGGCGAAATCCGCCATCACCTGCGGCGCGCTGGAATCGAACCCGACGACGTCGAGCATGCCCGCGTCGGTCGGATCCGCGATGGTGAAGCCGGTCGCGGTCATGCCCACCACAATCAGCTTCGCGTTCCGCCCCATCTTCTGCCGGTACTGGCGCAGCGCCTGGAACGGGTGGACGTTGCCCGCCCACGTCTCGTTGTCGGTGTACACCACGAAGGTGTCGACTGGCACCTTGTGACGCGTCGCCCAGATCATGGGGAGCGCGCAGTCGGTGCCGCCCATCGGCAAGGACTCCATGGTGCGAATCACGTCGTCCAGCCGCTGAGAAGGAGAGAGGGTGAGCGGGGTGATGCCCGACTCGCCACCACCCCACTGCCCACCGTAGCCCGAGGAGGCCGCGGTGAACGCGACGGCCGCGAAATCACGCTCGACACGCGCGGTGGCCATCGCCATCGCCGCGGTCGCGACCCGCGGAGTCAGGCCGGGGACGCCCGCGATCATGCCGCATCCCATCGAGCCGGAGACGTCGAGCGCCAGGAGGTGCTTCTTCCCGGTGGGCTCCACGCTCTTGAAGGCCAGATAGAACGCCTCGTTCAACGCGTCGACGATCTCGCGGACAGGCGTCCAGGAGAGCGCGTTCGCGCGCCGAGCTGCCCTCTCGCCGTGGCCCTGCTCGTACACCTTGAGGGCCGACAGAACCGCGATCGGGTGGATCCGCGCGCGGGCCAGACGGTCCTTGTCGGTGAGCCGAGAGACGACGAGCCTGGAAGCGTCGCTCATCGGAGCGAGGACTCCCACGTTCGTCATCTTGCCGAGGTTCCGGATCATCGCGCCGGGCGGCATGTCCGGCAAGAGAGCGGACCAGACATCCGGCTCGCTCTTCCACTCGGTGAGCAGCATCTCGTGGGTGAAGCGGTGCTCGCGGATCAGAGACACCACCTCTGCCTTCGAGGTCGCCTTCTTGAGCGCCCCGAACGCGCGGACGAACGCCGGAAGCTGCGCGACGTCGAGCGCCTTGCCCTTGGCGGTCTCCTTGGAGAGAGCCTCCTCACCGCCCACGATGAAGCGGTAAAGGGCGTCGTGCTGCGGAGTCTTCGCCTTCGGGTGCGCGAGGCGCAGGAGGTCGCGGTGACTCCACCCGTCGCGCTCGCGGTACTTCAAGGCCTGGTAAGCGACGCGCTCGACCGGCTTGTCGTTGTACCACCGGGCGATGGCGTTGCGGAGGCCCCGGCCCCACTTGCGAAACCCCTCCACGTCGCGCGCGAAGTGGAAGAGGTCGGTGCCAGTGCGGCAGACGCGCGGGACGGCGTCGAGGGCCGCCTTGCGGGTCTCCGGGCTCACGTCCCCGGCCGCGAGCGCCAGCGCGAAGATGGCAGTCTCGTTCTTGGGGGCGCGCCCGCTCTCGCTGATGGTGACGATGCGCGCGACGGTCCGCTTGCCGTCCTCGGCGAGGCACTCCGCGATGGTCTTCGCGTTCTCGCGGGTGAGGACGCGCTCCGACGCGTAATAGGTGCCACCCTCGGCGCCGAGGATCAGCCACCGATCGAGCCGGGCCCACTTGTCGAGAGCGAAGGTGTATCCACCCGCGCTGTTCGGGACCTGATCGGCCCGCGCGGGCTCCTTCTGCGGGGTGAAGAGCGAGGTGAAGTGCTGGATGTAGTTGGTCACGAGGACCTCCCTTTCGGCCCGTGTCCGGGCAAGTGAGCGGTTGGATGGATGGAGTGAGAGAGTGGTCGGGATGACTGGAATCGAACCAGCGCGCTTCTGCTCCCGGAGCAGACGTCCGGCCATTGGACTTCATCCCGATGAGCTCGCCGCGGATCGCGACGAGGGCTCCAGCCTCACGGCTAGAGCTTGATGCTGAGGACCATGGGAGTCTCCTTTCGTTGTGGGGGAATCTCGAAAAACCGAGGTCGGGATGACTGGAATCGAACCAGCGCTCTCCTCTTCCCGAAAGAGGCGTCCAGCCATTGGACTTCATCCCGATGTCGTGCGGTCGGGATGACTGGAATCGAACCAGCGCTCTCCTGCTCCCCGAGCAGGCGTCCAGCCATTGGACTTCATCCCGATGCGAGGAGGCGGCGTCGCTCGCGGCGGCGTCACCTCCTCCTTATAAAGGAGAGGGGCGCACGGGCTCCTCTCCGTCAGTCGCGAAATCGGTTGTCAGAGAACGGTTGTCCGGATTTCTCCAGACAAAGGCAGGCCCGGGAGGGATCGAACCTCCGACTTCCTGCTTAGAAGGCAGGCGCTCTTTCCTGCTGAGCTACGGGCCCACACCCATCCTCCCAAGATGGGTGTTTCTCGCGCGCGGCAGCGCCTCCACGTCGAGTCAGCAGCTCGATGCGGGCGCGCTCCCACGAGCGAGGCGTCCCCCTCCACCTGGTGAAGAGGGCGACTCGATCAGAACAAGCTTTCTTCTCCATGCGCGCTGTCACGGACAGGCACGCTGGACACACGTCTCCCGATGCGCGCGCTGTCACGGACAGGCACGCTGGACACACGATCTCCGCTCATGCCCGTTCGCGCGAACTGCACGCTGAACTGGCATGTTCCATGGGCGTTTCCCGCCGAAGCGGGGGGCGCCGGACACACTGCTCCCATTGCGCCGTTTCAATGAAAAGGCGCGCGGACGCAATGCGAGATCACCGGCACAAAAGCGCCGTGGAAACCCTCTTTGATTGCTTCGGCCAGCCCGGTCGCGCCGTCAGGTCGACTGCCTCTGACGGGTTGCCCAGCGGATCCTGCGGATCCGGGAGCCCAGAAACGACGAAGGCCGCCTGGGTTTCCCGAGGCGGCCTCCGCGATGTCGTCTTGAAAAGACGCGCGAAATGCCGCCTAGGCAGGATCCTCCGAACCGTTGCGCCGATCACTGCGCTCGGCCGTAGGCAGATAACCCGGAAGGACGACGAAGCTGGAGATCGCCTCAGATCCTGCCGGCAACGTGGCGCACGACGGTCCGGTCGCGAGGAGCGACTTGGTGGACCAGAGGTGGGCGAGTTGGAGGCAGAACATTGGTGAAGTCCGTGAGGTGATTGATTACAGTCTTCGGACGCCCCTCGCAACAAAAAAGTTCGTGCGCTTCGAAAAAAAATGGGACGCCTTCCCCCTCCTCACATTGACCCGTCACCTCCCCTCCCGATGTCGGATAAGCTGCTCCATCGAGACGCTTCCTTCCTTGAAGAGGAGCGGCCCGGCGGCGGTGAACAGGGGGGCTCGGAGCGGGGCCGTCCAGAGGATGAGAGTGTGACGGGGGTGGTCACGACTCTCTCGGAGCTCCGTGCGGGCGACATGTTCGTGGCGCTGCCGTTCGCGGACGGGGACGCACACTGGCACGTTCGTGAGGCGCTCGAGCGGGGGGCCTCTCTCTGCATGGTGTCCGAGCAGTGGCCCGGTCTCGACGCTCTCCCTGCGGAGATGCGCGCGCGGTGCAGGGCGAGGCCCGATGTCGTGGCGTCGTTTCGGCAGCTCGCGGCGGACCTGCGATGCACGCTGCTGTGCCCCGTGGCCGCGGTGATCGGCGCGAGCGGAAAGACCACCACGAAAGAGATGCTCGCGGCGATGCTGGGCGGCTCCGGGGAGCGCGTCGTGAAGACGCCGGGGACGGACAACGGGTTTCTCGGACTGCCACGTACGCTCTGCCACGCAGCCTTTCCGCGCGGGGAGGCGCCGCCGGGCGCGGTGGTGCTCGAGATCGGGATCGACGCGCCGGGCGCGATGGAGGATCACGCGCGCATGGTGAATCCGGACCTCGCGATCGTCACGTCGCTCGGCGCCGAGCACCTCCGCGGGCTCGGGGATGTCGCGACGGCCATCGCGGAGGAGATTCGGCTCCTCGAAGTGGCGCCCTCCGCGGTGCGCGTGCTCCCGTGGGGCGATCCGGAGGTGCGGAGTCGCGCGGCGCTGCTCCGGCGCGGCGACGTCGCCGTCGTCGAAGAGGCCTATTTGCGGACTGGCACGTGCGAGGAGGCCTCTTCGCGGACTGGCACGTACGAAAAGGAGACCGAAGCGGCGTTCTTGCGGATCGCCGCTCGCGAGGGGCTCCGCGTGGTCGCATATTCGGCTCGCTCGCGCGGGGAGGGGAGCGCCGTCACCGTGAAGTGGTATCCGTTTGGCGTCGATTCGACTCCGGCGGACAGCGCGGACTTCGATGTTCCGCTCCCGGGGGCGCACAACGCGCGGAACTTCGCGCTCGCCGTCGCAGGGGCCCTCGCGCTCGGGCGGCCGCTCGTGGACATCGCCGCTGGATGGGGCCAGTTCGAGGCGCCGCCGTGGCGCTCGCAAATCCGGCCGCTCGCGCGGGGAGCGCTGCTGTTCGACGACTCGTTCAACGCGACTCCGCCCGCGGTGGAGGCGGCGCTCGCGGTCCTCGCGGACGCGGCGTGGGGCGATCGGCCGAGGGTGGCATTCCTGGGCGACATGCTCGATCTCGGGGCCGCGGCCTCCGACTGGCACGCTTCGCTGACGGCCTCTCTGCGCGCCGTGCCCGGGCTTCGTCTCTTCACGTTCGGTCCGGAGATGACGGCGCTCGCGCGGTCTCTCCGCGACGAAGGGAAGGGGCCTATTGTGGAGGCGACTCTGGCGGACGACGGGCGCGATCCGGAGGAGCTGGCCGCCGCGTTCGAGCTGCCGGCGCGCGCGGTGATCCTCGTGAAAGGCAGCCGCGGCATGCGCATGGAGCGCCTCGTGCGAGCTCTGCAGCTCCGGTTTCCACCGCGGTCCGAGGAAGCGGCGGAGGGGCCGCTCACCGTCGTCTCGACGCGCGCCGGGGCGACGCCGGCATGGATGGCAGTCGCACGAAATCGCCTGCAAGAGAAGGGAATCCGCGTCACCTGGATCGAGACTTCCCACCACGAGATCGCCTCTTCTCCGGCGGCCCGAGAGGCGTCGATCGTCGTCTTCGGGGAGCCGCCGCTGTCGGATCTGCTGCCGGGCGGCGACGTCGAGCGGCACCTCGCCGAGAAGGCGCAGCTCCTGTTGCGGCCGCGCGGTCTCCGGACTGTCGTCTTGCCTGCGGAGGACGCCGGCGCGGATCTGCTCGCGGAAGTCGCGCCGCCCGCGGTGGAGGTGAGTCGCTTCTCCACGGCCGAGTCCTGCGCGGAGGCGGTGGTGCGCGCGGTCGTGCTCGCGCTCGGCACAAACCGGCGGGCGGGGGGCGATCTGTGGTAGATGAGGCGTCGATGGAGAAGGAGCCGGAGGCGCCGAAGGCATCGTCGACGATCCCGCTGAAAGACGCGGCGTCGAAGGCATCGGGCACGATCCCGCTCGCGGACGCGCCGGCCCCGGACGCGGCGCCGAAGCTGGAAGTCGCCGCCACTCCCGAGGCCGCCGGCCCGCCGAAGGTCTCCGACACCATCCCTCTCAATGACCCTTCGCGGAGAGGCTCGTCGACGATCCCGCTCGCGGAGGCCGCGCCGCCCTCCGTCGAAATCCAGATCACCGAAGACGCCCCGCCCGTCGCGGAGACGGAGAACGCGCCGCCCGTCGTCATCGCGGACTCCACCGCTCCGGACAACGCTTCTCTCGCGAGCTCCGCGGCTCCGGACAAGGCGCCTCTCGCGGACTCCCGAGCTCCAGACAAGGCCCCTCCGCCGGAGGCGCCGCGGCCGACCGTGCCCGATCCGGAGCCTCCGAAGGTCCCTTCGCGGTGGGGCAAATGGCTCCTTCGCGGGGCGCTCGCGATCGTGGGCGTCCTCGGGGCGGCGGCGCTCGCGATCGTGATCTTCGGGCCGGGGTACGCGCGCGGCCGTATTCTGGAAGAGGCGCAGGCCCGCGGCGTCGTGCTCGCCTTCGGGGACGTGGATCTCGGGTGGACGAAGATTCGATTGCACGACGCGCGCGTGGCGCTCTCCGGCGTGCAAGATTTCGAGGCCGCCGCTTCGAGCATCGATGTCGACATCGCCGACGGACAGCCACGCTCCATCGTCGCCCACGATCTCTCGATCACGTTGACCGGCACCGAGGTGCTGACCGATCTCGGCGCGTGGAAGAACGCGCACGCCGCGGCCCTCGCGGCGCCCTTCTCCGCCGAGGGAGCGCACGTCGAATGGCACCCTTCCTCGGGCGCCGCCGCCGCGCTGTCGCTGGACGACGCGAAGGTGTCCGTCGATCCGCAGAAAGGCTCCATCGACGCCGGAGCCACCAAATTCATCGGCCGCGACGCCGGCCCGGTGACGCTCGCGTGGAGCGCTCCGGCCGAGGGCTTCGTGGTCGACATCCAGCCTCTGGAGGCTCCGCTGTCCGCCGCGCACATCCAGGTTCGCGGAGCCAAGGACGGCCCGCGCGTGAAGCTCACGCTGGCGCGCACCGCGCTCGGTCCGCTGCAATCGGCGCTCGGCATTCCGAAGGGATCGGAGGGCCTCCAGGCGGATGGAGAGGTGGAGATGCCGGTGCCCTCGCTCGCGAAGCCGGCCCCGGTGACTGGCACTCTGCGCCTCGCGGTGAAGGGCTACACGCCGCCGCACCCGCGCGAGCTGGATGGCATCCTGTTCGGCGACACGACCACCGTGAAGTCGAAGTTCGAGGTCGCCGCGGATCTCGGCTCTGCCAAGCTCACCGACCTCACGGCGGAGGCGGGCGCACTCTCGCTCTCCGGCGGCGGCGAGCTGACGCGCGAGGGGCTCGACGCGCGCGTGCAGCTCAAGCTCAAAGGCTCCATCCCGTGCTCGTCGCTCGCGACGTCCGCGGCGGTTTCGCGCCTCGGGAGCGGCCTCGGGCGCCTCGCGGGCGGCCTCGCGGCGGGCGCGCTCACTGGCAACGTGGGCGTCTCGATCTCCGTCGACGCGCGCGCCTCCGACGTGAAGGGCGCCAAGATCACGCAGAGCGCACGCATCGGATGCAAGGTGAGCATCCCGGGAGTGGGCAGCATCGTCTTCAAATCCAAATAAATAAAAAAAGACTGCATTTGTCGCGCATCGAGACGACTGGCACCTTCCCGAGACTGGCAGTTTTCCGCCGCCCCGCAAATCCCACTGGATCGCCGCGCGGGAACGTGAGACGCATCGGGGGATGGAAGATCCGACGCCGCTCCTCGGGACGATCGTCCCCCTCGTGACGCCTTTTTCCGCCGACGAGTCGTTCGATCGGCCCGCGATGGATCGCCTCGTGGACTACGTGCTCGCGCAGGGGGCCGACGGCGTGATCCCGACGGCGCTCACCGGAGAGGGGCCGCTGCTCACCGCCGATGAGACGATCGCCGTGTGGGACGCCGTGTTCGAGCGCGTCGCCGGGCGGCTCCCCGTCGTGACGACCGTGATCACCTCCACCACCAAGATGGCCATTCAGATGGTCCGTGAGGCCGAGAAGCGCGGCGCCGCGGCCGCGATGGTGACTCCCATCCTGCCGGAGCTCTACGCGGGCCGCTCGCACGACGACGTGGTGCGCTTCTATCAAGAGGTCACGGGGGAGACGTCGCTGCCGATCGTGCTGTTCAATTACCCCTCGCTCACCGGCATCGACTTCGTGCCTCCGCTCGTGGAGCGGATCGCGAAGATGCCCACGGTCCAGTACATCAAAGAGAGCACCGGAGACATCCGCCGCGTCCACGGCATTCAGCGCCTCCTCGGCGACCGGATCTCGGTGATCTGCGGCGCCCCCAACGTCGCGCTGGAGTCGCTCGCCCTCGGCTGTCAGGCCTGGATCACCGGCATCATGAACGTCGTGCCGAAGAGCGCACAGCAGCTCATGCGGGCCGTGCAGGAGCTGTCGGACCTCAAGCTCGCGCGGCGGATCTACTACCGGCAAATCCTCCCGACGGTGGACGTCCTCGCCCGGAACCTCAACCCGACCGGCACCATCAAGGCCGGAGTCTGCGCGCGCGGCGTCGACATCGGCGTCCCGCGCCGCCCGGGCCACACCGTGACGGAGGAAGATCGCCTGTTGATGGAGCGCCTCGTGCAAAACGTCGCGCAGGAAGAGGCGCTCGCGCAAGGCACCATCCAGGCGAAGCTCCACGCCCGCGGCCTCGGGATGCGGCCCTGGTGAAACGCAAACTGCCAGTCTGACGCGGGCGCTGCACCGCTTTCAGACTGGCAGTCTCCGTCGTGCGTCCGCGGCATCCCGGCCGCGGCCCGTCAGTACCCCTTCTTCGCGATGAAGCGCGCGGTGCGCTCGATCTCGGCCGTCGACGCGGTCACGATGCACATCGCCGTGTGCTCGCGGACGCGGATCACGCGGGCCTCCGCGTACGTCTCGTCGGGCAGCCGGTCATCGGCCGGAGGCGTCGGCGTCTTCTCGACCACGGAGTGCTGATCGTCCTCCATGACGAGGCGCTTGTCGGTGTTGACGCCCGCCGCCTTCAGCGTCTTCTGCCATCCGTCGCCGCGCCGGATCGCGAAGAACCGCATCCCGGGCTTGACGCCCTCTTTCTCGCCCTTGTCGATGAAGAGGATCTGATTCTGCCCGTAGAACTGGTGCGGATACACCGAGGCCAGGATCGTCGCGTCGAGGTCCCGATCGCTCGTGATCGGCGCCACCACGTCGAACCTGCGCCCCACCGGCCCCACGCGCGCGCCGCGCTCGATCACGTCGAGCGACTCGATGATCTTGGCGCGGATCATCTTCGTCTTCGGGTTGATGCGATCCACGCGCGCCGTGCCGCGGATCGAGACGAGGAGCCCTTTCGCGTCGCCGCTCCCCACCTTGCGCAGAGGCTTCCAGATCGTGAGGAGCTGTCCGACCGCGACGTCATGATCGTCGTCGAGCTGGATGTACACGTCGTCCTGCTCGGAGAGGAGCAATTGGTCGTCCGGACTGCCCTGCACCTCGCCCCAATTGTCGTCCTTCTTGTCGTCGACCCAGCCGACGTCGCGGAGGAAGATCGTCCCCGGAGCCACGCGCGCCCGCTGCGCCGTGAAGCCGAGCCCGATGTCGCCGAGCGTGGAGCCGCCGGGCTCGCGGAGCTTCAATCGGTCGCCGGGATAGATCCAGTGCGGATTCAGGATCTGCGGGTTATAGGCCCACACGCGCGGCCAGAAATAAGGGTTCTGGTAATATTTGGCCGAAAGATCCCAGAGGGTGTCGCCGCGGCGCACGGTGTGCGTCTCCGGCATGTACTGGCCCTCGACGACGTACGTGCCATTCGCGCCGCCGCGCACGCTGGGCACGGCGCCGGCCTGAGGCTGCAGATCGAAGCCGTCCGTCGAGTGCGACGTGTCCGTGGAGGCGCGCGACGACGAGCCGAGGTGGCTGTTGATGTCGTCCACCGATGTCCCGGGCGCGGCGTACCCTGGAATGTACACCTGCGAAGGCCCCGCGCTCGGCCCGGGGCCCTGCGTCGCCGGCGCGTTTCCGTTCGCCGAAGAGCCGCTGTCGTCTCCGCCGTTCGCGTCGGGCGAAGGGCCCGGCTCCTGCGCGAGCGCCGTCGTGGAGAGCGCCGTGACCGCGAGTCCGGCGAGCAGTAGAGTTCGAGGGTTCTGGCTCATGGCGTGGGCAGAGAGGCAGTCTTCTTACGATCGTTCTTGTCGGACTTCTTCGACGCCTTATCGGCTTTTTTACCGCCCGTGTCCGAGACAACCGTCTTGGTGGTGCCGGCCGGGCCCTTCTCCTCGACGACGATCCCGTTCGAGCCGGACCGCAGCACCGTGCGCGGCCCGTCGTCATCCGCGTCGCCGTCGCCCTCCTCCGAAGATGGGCCGAGCTTCACCACGTCGAGCGACGGACGATCGCTGTCCAGCGAGGGCGCCGCCACGGGCGCCGGCGCCGCGTCGACGGGGCGTGGAGCCTCCGCCGCCGCGGGTTGCGCTGGCGCCTTGTTGCGCTCCAGGGCTTCGAGCCGTTCGGCGAAGCCCGCCTGTTCGGCCCGGAGCTTCGAGATCTCGGCGGTGAGGGCCGAGAGCTCCTTCGACGTGGCGTCCTGCGCGCCGCCGCCGCAGCCCGCGAGGAGGGCCAGCGCCGCGAGCGCGGAGGGGATCAACAGACGAGCGGTGCCCATACCTCGTCATGGTACCCGCGCGCCTCTTCGTGGGCCAAAATTGACCCCCATTTCGAAGCGCGGCTCGCCGGAGGGGAGGGGTCCTGTGTTACGGTCCGCGCCGTGAGGAACCCCGTGAAGAAACTCTCTTCTTCTGTCGTGCTTTTCACGTCTCTTGGCATCGCGGCGCTCTCGGGCGCGGCGCTCTCCACGGCCGGCTGCGGCGGCGGCTCCGGCGGCTCCGGCGGCGGCGGCGGCGGCACGGCCACGTGCCCCGACTACTCGAAGTTCGACGGCACCATGCCGGTCGTGAGCTTCAAGACGGACGTGCTGCCGGTCTTCCAGCGGTCGTGCGGCCTCTCCACGTCGTGCCACGGCGACCCCAACATGCCTTCGCAGGATCGCCCTTATTTCGGCCCGAACAAGAGCACCACGGCCACCGCCGACGACATCTCGAAGATCCTCGCCGGCTCCGTCGGCGTCTCCTCGTACCTGAACCCGTCGATGCAGATCGTGAAGGTGAGCGACCCCGAGCACAGCTTCCTCATGTACAAGCTCGACGACCAGCTCGAGTGCGCGACGCTCGAGTGCGCGGCGACGAACGCGTGCGGCGGCCTCATGCCGCAGGGCGCGACCGAGCCGCTCGCGTCGGACGAGCGCGACGCCATCCGCCGCTGGATCGCCCAGGGAGCGCAGAACAATTGATCGGTCGGCTCACCGGGCGCGTCATCGATGAGGCCGCCGACGGGACGATCGTCCTCGACGTGCACGGCGTCGGTTACGAGGTGGCGCTCCCGATCGGCGCGCTCGGTCGAGCGCTCGCGAACGTCTCCGGAGGCGCGGCGGCCGCTCGCCCCGCGTCGCCGGAGGTCACGGTCTTCGTGCACACGCACGTCCGCGAAGACGCGCTCTCGCTGTTCGGCTTCATCACGCGGGAAGATCGCGCGGCGTTCCGCGCCCTGATCGGCGTGTCGAGCATCGGACCGAAGACGGCGATGGCGGTGCTCGGCGTGCTGCCGGGGCCGGAGCTGTCGCTCGCCGTCGGCCGCGGAGACATCGCGAAGCTCACGAAGATCCCCGGCATCGGCAAGCGAACCGCGGAGCGCATCGTGCTGGAGCTCAAGGACAAGCTGCCCGGCGTCGTCGCCTCCGCGCCGCATTCGCCCGACGCGCCCGTCGCCCCGCCGAAGGGAGCGCAGGCGGATCTCGTGCTGCGCGCGCTCGTCGAGATGGGGTTCCGCGCGCAGGAAGCGGAGCGCGCCGTCGCGGCTCTCGGCGACAAGGTGGACACCGCGCCCCTGCCCGAGCTGGTGCGCCTCGCGCTGGCTCACCTCGTCCGCTGATTCGAATTTCTCGGGCGTCCAGAAAAACCGTACGAACAAGTCGACATGCGGCCTCGCCCCCGAATATGCTCCCGACGCGAGCGGCTCGGGCCAAGGGCTGGCACGGGAAAAGAAGCGCCTTTCGGCGCACCCGTCGCGGGCATCGGACCTTCGAGGAGGCGCGGTGATCACCTGTCCGAAGTGCTTCAAAGAGAACCAAGACCACTACAAGTTCTGCCTCGGCTGCGGAGCCGAGCTGCCGCGTGACGTCTCGCCGAAGAAGTTCGCGCCGGGCACTCCGCCGCACGGCGTTCAGGCGAAGCAAGCGAGCGCGTCCGCCGCGCCTCCGCCGGCCGCTGCGCCTCCGCCGGCCGCTGCGCCCGCGCCCGCAGCCCGATCGATGGATCAAGAGGTGACGAGCGTCGGCACCGGCGGCCCCGGTCTCGGCGCGCTGCTCGGCGCGGCGACGCCGCCCGCGGATCTGGTGTCCGCGCCTCCGCCCGCGACGGTGCCTCTCACGAAGGCGCACGACGTCCCCGGGACGATCGCGTGCCCGCAGTGCGGACAGGTCAACCCGACGAGCAACAAGTTCTGCGCGTCGTGCGGCTTCAAGCTCGGCAAGCCGACGGGCGTCTCCGCGCCGATGGCCGCTGCGCCCGCGCCGGCTCCGGTGGTGCAAGCGCCCCTTCCGGACGCGCAGCCGTTCGCTCTCTTGACGGCGCTCCGCGCGGACGGATCCGAAGCGGGCTCGCACACGCTGCACGCCGGCGTGTCGACGATCGGCCGCGACACCGGCTCGATCTTCGCGGGCGACAGCTACCTCTCGCCGCGCCACGCGACGTTCACCGCGCGCACGAACAAGCTCTACGTCAAGGACGAGGGCTCGCTGAACGGCGTGTACCGCCGCCTCCGCCGGGACGAGCCGACGCCGCTCCGCAGCGGCGACGTCTTCCGCATCGGCCAGGAGATCCTGCGGTACGAGACGCTGCAGCCGCTGCCCCCCACGCCGGACGGTGTGGAGCGCCTCGGCAGCCCCGTGAAGGGCTACGTCGGACGCATCGCGCTCATCATCGGCCGCGAGACGACGGGCAACGCGTACCCCGTGCCCGAGACGGGCATCCACATGGGCCGCGAGCGAGGCGACGTCCTCTTCCCCGAGGACGGCTATGTCTCCGGCCTCCACTGCCGCCTCTCGATCCAGAACGGCCACGCGTTCCTCACGGATCTCGGCAGCTCCAACGGCAGCTTCGTGCGTCTCGGCGGTGAGGTGGAGGTGCACGACGGCGACATCCTCCTCATGGGCCAGCAGCTCTTCCGCGTGAACACGCTGGTGTGACCGGGCTGTTTTCGCCGCGGCGCGCCGCGTCGAAGCGCGCTAGTATCGCCACCGACGAGCGTCGCTTTCCGTTCTCTGACTCCTTCGCGCGACGCGAGGCAATCCTTCCATGAACCATCCCACGACCATCCGAGTCGTCGCCGCCGTCATCGAGCACGAGGGCCGCTACCTCATCACGCAACGCCGCCCCAACGCCGTGCTGCCGCTCCTCTGGGAGTTCCCCGGCGGCAAGGTCGAAGAGGGGGAGACCGACGCGGCCGCCCTCACGCGGGAGGTGCAGCACCGCCTCGGCGTGGAGATCAAGGCGGGCCAGCTCATCTCGTTCGTGAGCCACCCGTACGAGAAGTACACCGTCGACCTCTACCTCTACGAGTGCTCGATCACGAGCGGCGACCCCACGCCGAAGGCCGTGCACGCGTTCAAGTGGGTCACCAGCGCGGAGTTCGATCGCCACCCATTCACGCCCGCCGACGAGGCGAGCATGAACAAGCTCCTCGGCCTGTAGCTCTTTCCCTCGTCACGCCCGCTCAAAGTCACTGCGAGCGCCTCGTGATCGGCGTACGCTTTTCAGCGTGATGCGCGTCTCCTTGCTTTGCCTCAGCCTCGTCACGCTCGCGGCGTGCGACATCCCCGCCGCGGTCTTCGACGGGGGCAACCAGACCACCACTTCCTTCGGCGGCAGCAGCTCCACCTCGCAGGCGGGCAGCGGCGGCGACACCACGACCACGACCCCCATGCACACGACGACCAGCGACAGCGGCGGCGGTGGCACGGGCGGCACCGGCGGCGTGACCGGCGGCACGGGCGGCACGACCACGACCTCGACCACGTCGGTCACGGGCCCGACGGTCACGTGCAACTACCCGAACGTGTCCGAGTGCATGCCCGGCCAGGTCTGCTGCTTCGGCCCGAACATGCCGACCGACGACTGCGGCGCGCCCGGAAGCTGCAACCCGCCGACCGACTACATCGAGATCGCGTGCGATCAGGACGCCGACTGCGCCGGCAACGCGACGAAGAAGAAGTGCTGCGCGTACTTCGCGGGCGACATCAGCGGCAACCTCGTCTTCCAGAAGACGTACTGCGACACGGCCTGCGATCTCGCCTCGCAGGAGACGAGCGCGTGCCTCACCACGGCCGACTGCTCGGGCATCCTCACGTGCCAGGAGATGCTCGGCAGCGCCTACCCGGACACGCTCTTCTGCCTCTCCCCGATCTGATTTCGTCACAGCGCGTGCCCACCCCCGGCCGCGCCTACGGCGCGTCCGCCCCTCCCAAAGCGCCTGCTTCTCAGGCGCAGGGAGGGGCACGTTCTGCCTTGGATCGAAGCCGTTTCGTTACTCCGTGACGCGGCGGATCGCCTCGCGGAGCAGCCGCACCAGCTCGTCGATCTGCTCGTCGGTGATCACGAACGCGGGCGCCACGGTCACGAGGTCGCCGCTCTCACCGTCCGCGTGGCCGATGTTCGACCACAGCACGAGCCCGAGCTCCTGCGCGGCCTCCACGAGCCGCTCCGCGACGCGCTTCGATCGCGGGAACGGGCGCGCGCTGTCCTTGTCCTCGACGAGCTCCACGCCCGCGAGCATCCCGACGCCGCGCACGTCGCCGACCGCCGGCAAATCCCGCAGCGTCGCGAGCTTTTCGTGCAGCCGCGCCCCCATCTTCGCCGACCGATCCACGAGCTTGTGGTCCTCGATGTACTTCATCGCCGCGACGCCCGCCGCGCACCCGAGCGCGTAATGCGAGAACGTCTGCGCGTGCTTGAGCGCCCCGCCTCCGCGCGCGATCACGTCCACGATCCGCTGCGGCGCGAGCACCGCCGAGAGCGGCGCGTACCCGCCGCTGATGCCCTTGCCCATCGTCACGAGATCCGGCGTCACGCCGTAGTGCTCCATCGCGAGCCACTTGCCGGTGCGCCCCGCGCCGGTGAGCACCTCGTCCGCGATGTACAGCACGTCGTACCGATCGCAGATCGCCCGGACGCGCGCGTGGTACCCGGGCCGCGGCACGCTCGCGCCCGTCGACGATCCGCCGACCGGCTCCGCGATGAAGGCCGCCACGCGATCCGCGCCGCGCTCCAGGATCGCCTTCTCCAGCGCGTCGCCGTCGCACACCTCGCAAGGCCCGCTGCCGCCGCACGCGCACCGATACGGGTACGGCGCCGGGATCATCGCCACGTCCGCGAGCCACGGCTGGTAGAGCTTCTTGTAGTGCCCGCGCGCCGACGCGCTGAGCGCGAGCAGCGTGTTGCCGTGGTACCCGGGCGTCCGCGCGACGATCGTGTCCTTCGACGGCTTGCCGCGGATCACCTGGTACTGCCGCGCGAGCTTGAGCGCCGCCTCCACCGCCTCCGAGCCGCTGCACAAAAAATAGGCCTTCCACCCGTCCTCCCACGACATCTTCGCGGTGAGCCGCGCGGCCATCTCCTCGACGGGCCGCGACGTGAAGGCCGTGCCGTTGACGTACGCGACGCGCGCCGCCTGCTCCCCGATCGCCTGCGCGATCTCCTTCACGCCGTGCCCCACGTTCGCGACGTAGGCGCCGCCGCAGGCGTCGAGGTACCGCCGCCCCGCGGTGTCGAAGAGGTACACCCCTTCGCCGTGCGAAATCTCGGGGAACGCGCGCGTGAGGTCGCGGTAGAAGACGGGGCTCGCGGGGTATCGACGCTGGTTCATGGCAGAGCCAGGCATAGGCCGGCGGCGCCTCGGCCTCAACTCAGAGCGCGGCCGACAGACCGCGACGCTGAAAGCTCTCGCGGAGCCGCTGGAGCAGCTTGCGGTGCCGGACCTTCGCCGTGGGGTAGGCCAGACCGATCCGGGCGGCGGCCTCGCGCAGATCCGAGCCCTCCGCGTACACGAGCCGAAGCAGCTCCTGATCGCTCGGCCGGAGAGCCGCCACCTCTTCGCGCATCGCGGCGAAGAACGGCTTCAGGCTCGCGGCGGTCTCCGGGTCCGGCTCGGTCTTCTCCGACTCCAGCCAGAACGCGAGCGTGATCGCGGCGAGCTTCGCGCTCGCGTAGGCGCGGAGCTTGTCGCGACAGACCACCTCATCGTCTCTCCGCGGGTCCATCGCGTCTTCTTGGGAGGGCGTCACCTGGTTGTACGCGTGATGCGAGGCCATCGCCGCCGCGCGGCGGTACGTCTGCTGTCGCCCTTCGTGACGCAGGCAATCGAACACGGCCCCTCGAACATGGCACTTGGCGAGATCGAAGAACGAGGCCCCTTCGACAGGCTGGTACGTCGCGGCCGCGCGGGTGGCCGCGAGCTTCGCGGCGCCGGTCAGATCGGAGAGCAGGTAGCGCGCCCCTTTGGCGTCCGCGATGCTGGCCGCTTCCGTCTCGGGAAACCGCCCCAGCGACTCCACCAGCGCGCGGCGTTCGGCGGTCAGCTCGGGGATCGGCGCCTTCTCGTTCATCCGGCCTGCCTCTTGGGCGGTCCCGACAGGCGTCCTTCGCCTTCGTTCGACGGCGCGGGGCTCTCGGCGCCGGCCTCCCCCGATCGCTTCGGGACCGAGCGGGGGCGCGCCGCCGAGATCAGCCGCCGCGCCGTGCCGTCGGCGAGCAGCTCTTCACGCAGCGCCCCGCGCAGGACGGCGAGCTGGGCCGGCGGGAGCACCGCTCGGTACGGCGCCTCGGCCTCGTCCAGGATGCTCTCCAGAAGGCGCTCGCTGTCCTCGTCCATCTTCGTCTCCCGGCATACCTCGAATCCGTGGCTCACTCATTCGGAAAGACCATCTTCGTCGCGGACGGCGCGGATCTTCCCGCGGGACGAGCGGACGGCCGCGCGCCGGGTGCGGCGCCCGTGCGGGCTTCTGGGCGCGTCTTCTCCGGTGTCGAGGTGGCGGCGCCGCCGGCTCCGGCGCTCGATGTGTAGGCGGCCGCAGCCGCCGGAATCGCCGCGGTCGTCTGCTCGACGCCGGCCCCGTTCGAAGCGGTGGGAGCGGCCGGGGCGACGGACGTGGAGGCCGCGTTCGCCTGCGGGGAGCGACTCTCCCCTTCCGCCGGCCTGGCAGGCGGAGGGCGCGTGTGGAGCGCCGCCACCACCAGACACCCGATCAAGAGCCCGAGCCCGCTCCCCAGGACGACAAGCCTCTTCGAGCGGGCCAGCGGACGTCGAGGCGCCACCGAGACGACAACCCTCTTCGAAGGGGCCTGTGCACGCTGGGGCGCCACCGGGACGACGAGCGTCGTCGTGACGGCGGGCGGCGGTGCGCTGGGCGCGGGCGACCCCACGTGTCGCGCCGTCGCCTTCGGTGGAGCGGCGCTCGGCGGCGTCGGCTCGTGGAGGAAGGGCAGGAGCTCCGGAGGGATCGCCGGGCAGGCTTTTTTGGGGCTCTGCCGCTCGTGCTCCGGCCCCGTGCGCTCCACGAAGGCTTCGAACAAGGAGAGATCGATGATCTCCGTATTGTACCGATCCCTCACCGGGGCGATCTCCCGAGGACCGGAGTCCGGCGGCGGATCATCGGGCTCGTGAGGCCTCTTCATCTTCGTGACTCTCCCGAGGTGGTCAGTTCTTCGGCGCCTTGAACGGCAGTCCGGCGGGCGTGGCGGAGGCCCCTTTTTCGCCGCCCAATCGGCTGGAAGGGGACGCTCCGCCCGGCGCGGTCGTGGTTCGTCCTGCGGTCTTTGTCGTGGCAGCGAGGGATTTGGAGGGCTCCGGCGCCTGCGTGCCAGTGGCCACCCCCGAGTCTGCGCCGCCGTCGTTGCGATCTTCGGCGGCCGGCGATTCTCGGGGCCCGGCGTCATTGGATCCGGCGTCATTGGATCCGGCGTCATTGGATCCGGCGTCATTGGAGGGCGTCTCCGGCGCGGACGGCCCTCCGGCGCCTGCGGGCGAGACGGGCACGGAGACGCCTGCATCGTTGTCGGCCAGCGCTCGCCGGGAAGGGGAGCGCTGCCATGCGAGGGCCCCGGCCACGAGCGCGCCGACGAGAGCGCTCGACAGCACCGTGACCCACACGACGCGCCTTTGATCCTGCCGAGAGCGCGACGCGTCCGGGCGGAGCACGGTGATGGGCCCCGTCGTGCGCCCGTGGCCCGCGGGCGAGGCGACCGACAGCAGCTCCGTCGCCTTCGGGGCCGGCGCGCCCATTCGCTCCGTGACAGAAGGTGTTGCGCTCGAAGGGACGGGCGCAGGGCCTTCGGACGGCGCGCTCGCAGCTCTCCCGGCGGCGGACCCATTGACGACGACGGCCTTGGACGGCACCGGGACCGGCTCGTGCTGGGGCAGCGTGAACTTGGGACCATCGGCCTTGTAGGAGCCGGGCCCGACCCACCGCGGCGAGTAGGCCGGGTGTTCCCCCGAGGGCAGGGACTGCGCGCATTGTCGCCACGCCGACCGCAGATCCGCGGCCAGGTCGACCACGCGTTGATAGCGGGCGTTCGGCTCCTTTTGCAGGGCGCGCTCGAAGATGGCGGACAGGCATTTCGGCAGGTGCGGCGCCGCCTCGGAGAGCGGCCGAGGGACGTTGTGCAACTGCCGATAACACATCCCGAACATGTCGGGCGTCGACCCGTCCACGTTGTGGTGAGGGTGCTTGTGCAATAGCTCGTAGCCGATGTTCCCGAGCGCGAAGATGTCGGTCCGTTCGTCGACGCTCTGCCCCATGAGGTGCTCGGGCGACATGTACTCCGGCGTCCCGATGACGGAGCGTTTGCCGCCGCCGATCACGATATCGGTGCTGCGGACGAGCCCGCGTGCCCGCACCTTCGCCGCGCCGAAGTCGAGCACCTTCACGCCGCCTTGTTTGGTGATGAAGATGTTCTCGGGCTTGAGATCGCGATGGATGATGCCGAGCTCGTGGGCGGCGGCGACGCCGTCGCACGTCTCGATCAGATAAGTCAGCGCGTCGCGGACTGGCATCGTGGTCGGATAGGCCCGCATCAGCTCGCGGAGCGTCTGTCCTTGCAGGTACTCCGTCGCGAGCCACACGGTGCCGTCTTCGGCCATGTTGGCGTCGAAGAGAGTGACGATGTTGGGGTGGGAGAGGTCCGCGAGGGCCCGCGCTTCTTGCACCATCCGCTCGCGAAAGTCCCCGGTATTGGCGCGGTGAGTGAGGATGACCTTCAGCGCGACCCGCCGTTGCGTGAACTCGTGCTCCGCCTCGTAGACAGCCCCCATGCCGCCTTGCCCGAGCAAGCGAATGATGCGGAAGTGGAGGAAGGCTTGTCCGGGTTGGAACCGATCTTCGCTCATGGCGGCCGGGTAGGTGGGATGTCGAAGCGGCCCGACATCACGGTGTTGAACCTTCGAAAGCGAGGGGAGATTACTCCATGTTCCGTCGGATGACTACGGTGCAGGTTGGGCGTAGATCCAGGATTGTGCGCCCACGCTCGCCCCGGTGGGGTTCGCCTGCAGCTCCTTGCCGTCGACCGCGTCTGCGTACCCGTGAACATCGTCGCGCTCGGAGTACGTGACGTACGCCCCGTTGTTGTCGGAGAACGCGGTGGGGCGGAACTGCTTCAGGTCCTCCGGGATGTCGAAGAGACGAAAGGACGTGGCGTGGTCCGGCGGCAGGGACACGCTCTGCCCGACCCAGCTCATGCTGGCGTGCCATGACCAGCCGATGGTAATCACGTCTTGCGGCGGGCCGGGCGTGGCACTCCATGTCACCGTGGGGTGCTTCAGGTCACTTGTGTCCAGCGCGGTGACATAGATCCACTGCAACGCGGACACATCGACGTCGAACGTGTCCGGGGGCGTGTTGTCGCACCACCCGCGACCAGCGCTTGAGCCGGTCGAGCCATCCCCGACGGTGGCCGCACCATAGACGCACACGGGGAAGTCTGCGAACTTCGGTACCTCCAGCGTCTTCGTGAAGGTGGAGCTGTTGTAGGGCGACTCGCGCAGCTGGAGCCAGAACGCGGGGCTCCCGTCTACGATTATTGAGTCGACGTTGACTTCGTGCACCGGAATCGGCACATCCTTCAGCGCCACGACCGTCGACCAGACCGCCGTCTGGTTCAGCGTGACTTCCACATTGACCGTGGTGCCTGGAGCGGTGGGGAGGTCTTGATCTGCCCACCTCAACGTCCGATTGTCGCTGTCGAACGCCCCGACACGAAGACGATGCGTCGTTTGCCCCAGGCACCCTCCGTCCGTCAAGTCGAACTTGGCGCCGGGCGCAGCAGAGCCCATCGTGCAACCATCCTCCAGCACGCCGCCGATGGACTTCGTGTTGGCCGGCGCTTGCAGCGCGGTGATGTGATAGGTGGTCACCTGGGCCGGATCCGGCATCTCTTGTTGTTTCGGGCTGAACTGAAACTGCACCTCTCCGGGCGGCTCGACGACGGTTTCCATGCGAAGGCCGGAATCGATGTTGCCGAACGCCGAGACGGAGCCACCTTGAGGGACGAGCACGAGTACCCGGCCATTGCCATCCGTCTTCGTCTCCCAAAGAACCGCGCCGTCTGCCCCGTTCACCACGATGGGGATATCCGACATCGGCTTGGATCCATAGTCGACCACGGTCACCGGCACCGCCGTCACAAGCGATTGCCCGGTGCTGATTGCGCCGCCCGTGGAGGTCCCGGTGCCTCCGCCGTCACCCCCGGTCGCCGAGCAGGGCGCGGCTTCCTTCAAGGCGCCTTCTGCTTCACCGCAGCCGAGGACCGAGAGTATCGAGACGGCCATCCACCACCTTTTCATCATCTCTGGCTCCATGAGGACCAGGGGCAGCGACCCTCGCCGAAAGCCGGCGCGTCATGCCCTCTGTCCTCCTTCATCAACGGAGCTTTCGTTCAACCGGGATCAGGAAAAATCGAAGCGCCCCTTCGTCGTCCCCCCCGGTGATGACAAAACAAGACCTCTCCGGAAAGGTAGCAAAAGAGAGGGCAGCAACCTCACGGCACGCACGAGTCGGCGCCTTTCGTGAAGTCGAGGGACTGGCACGCGAGGCCATCGGAGGCTTTGCCGGCGGCTTCGTTCCCTGCGCCGCCGTCTCCGCCGGTGCCGGGAGCTGCGTTGTCCATCACGACGGTGCCGCCTTTGGGAGCGGTGCCTTTGAACGCGATGCCGATGGCGTGACCGCCGCTGCCGCCGCTGCCGGGGCCCCCCGAGCCGCCGCTGCCGCCGTCTCCGCCGCGGCAGCTTTTGTTTGCGATGTTGGGGGACGAGCCAGCGCCAGCGCCGTATGCGCCGCCCGTACCGGGGTTGCCGCCGCCCTGTCCGTTGCCTCCTGCTCCGCCACTACCTCCTTTCCCAGGGTGAAGGTTCACGTTCACGGAAGAGAGCGTCACATCGCCGGACAGGCTCAGCATGACGATGCTGGCGCCGCCTGCGCCGCCTGCGCCACCACCTTTGCCGCCGCACCCGCCTGTACCGCCTGCGCCGCCCGCGGCCCCAACTCGGTCCTTTGTCCCACCCGGGACTGGACAAGTGATCATGGCGGCACCTTTCGCTCCGCCACCCCCGCCGCCTCCTTGACCCGGCTTGCCGTCATCGCCGGGTTGGCCGGTGACACCGACATAACCTGATGCGCTCACGTCTCCGAGACCGGAGACTGCGCCAGCAGCACCACCGTTTGTGCCGGAAGCGCCATCGGTGCCAGAGGAACACTCGGTGGCCCCACTCACGCCTTCGCCGACCCCACCGATACCCTTGTTGTTGGGATTCGGGCTCGGTTCGGGCTTTCCGTTTTCTCCACTTCCGGCCGCAGGGGCGCCGACCAAGCCACCATCTCCGCCCGAGCCCGCGACAGACGTGCTTCCGCCTGCGCATGTTTTCATCTTGCCGGCAGCCCCAGGATTGTTGGCACCGCTTTCGCACACACCGGCGCCCGGGTCACCTGATTCCCCATCCAACGCCGAGTCTGCCGCCAAGCTCTCCCCCGCCGCCCCCGCCTTCGCAGCACCACTGGTCAGCTCCGCGTTCCGGATCTCCGCGGTGCCACCGTTGACGAGCACGGCAATCGAGGACCCGCCATCCATCTCCGCGTCCGCCGCCGTGATGTCCACGTTGGTGAAGAACGACGTGCCGCCCGTGAGGCTCACCGCGATCGCGTCCGCCGGTCCCGTCAGCTTGCTCTTCGCGTCGGCGCTCCACTTCCAGGCGGCCGTGCAGCCCGTGAATCCGCCGTACACGGCCACGTCGCCGCCGAACACCACCCCTTCCGTCTCCGCATAGTCGCCCTCGCACGCGAACACCCACGCTGCGCCCGACTTCGCCGCGTCCGCGAACGTGCCGAACGGCTTGTCCTGCGTGCCGTCCCCGTCCACCGCCCCCGCCTTCACGAACACCCCGCAATCGTCCTTCACCAGACTGGCATCCTGCGTGGGGTCCCCTTCGCATTGAAGGGTCGTCGTCGTCGTGGCCTTCGCGAAGCAGTCCAGCGACCCGTCTTCGCAGATCTGGTACCGAGACACCGGATCATCGCCGATGAAGAAGTACGTATCGCAGCCGGCCGTGACGCCCGCCGTCACCGCGAAGAAGCTCGTGCAAAGAAGCAGTCTGCGCATCGCCGACTCCACGTTAGAACTGCCCGCCAAGAGTGAACGCCACCGCGCCTGGGGTCACCGCGGCGCCAGCTCGCACCGGCGCCTTTCGCGGCCACAGACCATACACCAACGTCGCCGCGCCGAGCGCGCCCGCCGTGGCGAACAAGGCGATCGACGCCCCCGTGAACGCGTTGTGCTGGTTCGCCGCGTCGTTCGCTTCCTTGCACAAACCCGAGGTCGGCTGCGCAGGACACGGCCCCGCGCCCGGCGTCTTCTTGATCTCCTCCCCCTTCGTCCGCCACTCGCTCTCCGCGCCTTTCGCCGCCGCCCCGAGCCCGATCCCGACGCCCGCCGCCACCGCCGCGAGGCCGGCCCCCACACCGATCACCGCCCAGCTCGGCTTGTCCTTGTCCCCCCCGAGCGGCCCCAGATCGATCGAGATCGTCTGTTCCTTCCCCTTCTCGGCCTTCAACGCCTGCCGCGCCGACTCGTACCCAGGCACGCCTCCGACCTCGATCGTCACGTCCCCGGCGTCGACGAACACCGTGTCTCGATCCGCCGGTCCCACCTCTCGCCCGTTCACGCGCACGTGCGCCGTGGCGGGCGTCACCTTCAACGTGAGCGTCATCACCTGCGTGCGCGCCTCGTCGAGCAACGCCTGCGAGAAGCTCTTGCCCTCCGGCCGCCCGTTCACCGGATAAAGCTTGAGCGACCCCGTGAAGTGCTCCGCCGCGTCCCGGTACCGCCCCAACCGAAACTCCGCCGTCCCCAGGTTGCCCAAGATATCGTGGCTCTGTTTCAGCCGCACCGCCTCCGCGAGCAGCTCGTACGCAGACTGCCACTCTTCTCTTTTCCCCGCCTCCACCGCCTGGCGATAAAGGTCATCCGCCTTGTCCGAGTCGGTCAGGATCGGTGTCGCCACGGGGAGTCCGCTCGGAGCCGCGCTCGCCGTGGGGGCCGGAGGCGACGTTTTACCCGCCGCAGGCGTCTTGCCCGACGGCGCCGCCTTCCCCGGCACGGCTGTCTTCGCAGGCGCCGGCTTGGCCTGCGCGGACGCCGAAGACACGTCCACGCCGGCCGCGAACAAGCTCACCGGCAAGATCCAAAGAGACAGTCGCCATCCTCGATGCATGATCTCTTTCCTCGTCACACGACCCACCAGCCTCAACGGAACTTCGATGCGATCGGGATCGGGTCCCTCACGGCGAAATCCTCGGTGGCCTCTTCCTTACTCGCCGGCCGCCGGGCAGCACCAACTTCTCGCATTCGACACAACCCACTAAAATTCCCCGGTGATCCACACGCCCCCCGGCCCCGGCGTCACCGCCACCTTCGCCGGCGGCGTCCGAAACGCCATCCCGAGCGTGACTCCGATCGCCGCCGCCGCGAGCACGGATCCGCCGATCCCGATCCCGAGGCCAATGGCCTGGTTCCTCGCCTCCTGATCCCGTGCATGGCAGTCGTCCCCGAAGCCCACGAGCGGCTGCGGCGAGCAGTACCCGCCGAATTTCTGGATGTCCCGCTCGATCTTGCTCCGCTCCCCGTCCGCGACGGCCATCACGCCGAACCCCACCGCCGCGACGCCCGCCATCCCGAGCGCCGCCCCGGACCCACCGAGCAACCACGGGAGGCTCAAGCCGGTCGCTTTCGGGGTTGACCTGGGCTCTTCCTTGATGGAGGGCGCCGACGGAGCGACCGCGCCGGGGAAGTCGTCGGCGCCGAGCGTGATCGTCTTGCTCTCTCCCTTCGCGAGCTTGACGTCGCGCCGCACCTCCACGCCGCCGTACCGCACGATCAACATGTGCTCGCTCCCGGGCTCGACGAAGAGCGGGCGGCGCATCGGGCCGGTGCCGAGCCACTGGGCGTCCCACTGCACGTCGGCGCTGCTCGGGCGCACCTCCAGCTCCACCGTGCCGATCCTCTTCTTGGCCTCCGCGAGCCGAGCCAGGAGATCGTCCAGCTCGTCGCTCGTGACGAGCATGTGATCGATCGCCACCGTCAGGTGCTCGGCCGCGGCGCGCGGCTTGCCGAGCTGCAGCTCCAGCGCGGCGAGGTTCGCCATCGCGTCGGGCGTCGCGTGCTGCTCGTACGCCTTCCGGAACGCGCGCAGCGCCTCGCGCGGCTTGCCCTTCGACGCGAGCTCCAACCCCTGGTTGAACAGCTCCTTCGCGCGCTGCTTCGAGATCTCGCTCGGCTCCTTCGGCGGCTCGACGAGCGGGCGATCGAGCTCCGCGTCGGTGACGGGGCCGGACGGCACCTGCGCGCCCGCGCGCACCGGCGCCCCCAGAATGCACGCGGTCGCGAGCAGCGCGGGGAGGGAACGAGGGAACGGACGCATCGACGATCGTCGCATCATGGAAGTCGCTCAGGGTTGGAAGAGCGCGACGCCCGCGTCGAGCTGGCCCGCGGATTGAAGCGGCCCGAGGCCGAAGTCGACCGCGCCGCCGAACGCGCCCCCGAAGAGCACCTCGCTCTCCGGCGTCGCGGCCACCGCATCGCCGCGATCGAGCTTGTCGGTCGCGCCGTAGCCGTGCGCCCACAGCGTCGCGCCGCCGGCGTCGAGCTTGAGGAGGAAGGCGTCCGTCTGCCCCGCCGTGAGCGGCGCCTTCCCGCCGAACGCGACCGTCCCACCGAAGGGCCCGGTCGCGAGGACATGATCGTCCGCGTCGAGCGCGACGGACGCGATGTACGTGAGGCCGCTGCCCGCGAAGCCGCGCGCCCACATCGGCGCGCCGTCGCCCGCGAACCTCACGACGAAGGCCTGCGACGGCTTCACGGGGATCGTCGCGCCGCCGCCGAAATCGATCGCGCCCTGCGAAGAGCCGCCCGCGACGATGTCGCCCGCCGCCGAGCACGCCACGCTCAGCACCGACTGCGCCGCGGTGTCCCCGTAGGCGTGCGCCCACAACGGCTCGCCGTCCTTCGACAGCTTCGCGAGGAACGCGTTCGGATCCGTGCTGCCGGGGGGCGTGAGCACGAGCATGTCCAGCCGAGCGTCCTCCGCGACCGCGCCGCCGACGATGATCGAGCCATCGGCCCCCGCCGCGACGCTCGTGGCGCCGTCTTGTCCGGGGCCTCCGATCGTCTTCGTGAAGCGCACCGCCGATCCGTTCCCCGTGAAGGCCTGCACGTAGGCTTCCGGCGTGTCGCTCGAAATATCGCTCACGACGCACGACGCGCCGATGCACACCAGCGTGCCGGTGAAGCTGCCGGCGATCACCACGTCGCCGTCCTGGCCCGGAGCTTCCGGCGGCGCGACCGCGATGGACGCCGCTCGGATGTTGCCGGTCTGACCGATGCGCCGTCCCCAGAGCGGCGCGCCCGTGACGCCGCCGAGCTTCACCACGAGCGCGTCGGCGCCGTTGCCGTCGTTCAGGATCTGCGTCCCCACGGTGAGCTGCGAGCTGAAGAACGTGGCCGCGAGCACGGGACTATCGTCCTCGCCCACCGCGAGGCCCGCCGTGGTGTCGTCCTTGTCGCCGCCGATCTGTTGGACCCACGTGACGGCGCCCTCCGGCGTGAGCCGCGCGACCGCGATGTCCACGCCTCCCGCGCTCGTGAGCGACTGCGATCCGATCTGGATCGAGCCCGCGAAATCGAACGCCACGAACACGTCTCCGTCCGGACCGACCGCGACCGCGCGGGCCTCTTGCGCGGCGGTGGTCGCCCCTCGCACGTCGCCGAAGAGCGCTCCCCAGATCGGCGCGCTGCACGCGGTGCCGTCGCAGTCCTCGTCGGCCGGGGCGTCGCAGTCCTCGGCCTTTGGGATCACCTGGCCTTCGCATGCCCCGTACATGCCGGACGCGCCGCAGGTCCGCTGCCCCGGCTTGCAGGCGCCGACGCCGGCCGTGTCCGGATCGCCTTCGTAACAGGGCTCTTTCTGGGTCGGGACGCACGCGCACCCCTCGCCGTCTTCGTTGACGGCGTGGTCGCAGTCGTCGTCCACGTCGGTGAGGCACGTCTCGGGCTTCGGGGTGACCTCGCCGATGCACGCGCTCCAGCCGCTCGCGTCGGGGAGGCAGGTCTCGGTGCCGCCGGTGCACGGGCCGACGCCTTCCGTGCCAGGTTTGCCGCTGTAGCAAGGCCGCGAATCTCCCGGAGCACAGGCGCGCCCCGGGACGAACCGATCGTGCCCACAGCCTGCCCACACGGCGAGCACCGCCACGCCCATCCAACCGATCGCCGTCCTCTCCCACATCGATTCAGCGCACCTCTCCGTGAGAACCAACGGAAGTTCGCGAGCGGCGGGATCATGGCCTTCCGCGCTTTGCTCTGGAAGGCCCATCTCGCCCCTGGAACACGAGCGCGGTCGTGTTTTCGTGGACGCGCCTCCAGGGCGGACATGGTCGCGATCGTGTTTTGGTGGACGTGCCTCCACGGGGAGACGACGGGGCATCGTGCTTTTGTGGACGTGCCTCCACGGGGAGACGACGGGGCATCGTGTTTTCGTGGACGTGCCTCCACCGGGGAGACGATCGCGATCGTGTTTTTGTGGAGGCCCCACCATCCGTGACACGAGCCGTCTTGTGTGGAGACCCGGCGCCCGACTCGCGGCGCCCTGTCAGAACAGCCGCTTTCCAGGCGGCGGCAGCGTCATCAAGAAGTCCTTGTCCATCCGAGCGGCGGTGTCGTTCATGTAGCCCTCCACCTCCGCGGCGGAGCTGCCCCTCAAGACGAAGCCGACGTGCTGCTTCTTCGCGTCCAGGCGCCGCGCGATGAAAGGATCGTTGTAAGCGGAGGTGTCCGGCGACTCCTGCTTTGCGAGACAGACCAGCACCGCGCCGTAGTCCTGCGTGATGGGGGGCAACGCATAAGGCTTCTCCCCCTGGCCGATCTCGATCTTGGCCCACTCCGCCCAGAGGTTGATGCCAGTCGTCACCTCCACCAGATCCGCGATGTGCCCGCCGCCCACGCGCGCGGCCGTCTCCAGGAAATAGAACTGCCCGTCGTCCCGACTCTTGATGAGCTCCGTGTGCGTGACGCCGCGGACCAGCCCGAAATGCTCGATCATGCTCGTCACGAGCGCGCGCACCTCCGCCGCCTCCTCGGATCCGCGGTCGATCGTGCGCGTCCCGAACACCCCACCTTCGTGGATGACCTCCAGGATCGGCCGGCGATACTTGTGCACCTGATGAAAGACCAGCTTCCGATCCCAGATGAGCCCGTCCAGGTGATAGACGTCCCCGGGGATCATCTTCTCGATCAGATACTGTGACCGCTCGTCCCCGAGCTTCTCGATGGCCTTCCAGGCCTCGTCCGCGCTCCGCAGCACCTGAATCCCGACCGAGTTCGCCTCCGAACGTGGCTTGATCACCCACGGCGCCGCGACGTTCGAGAAGAATACGGCCAGATCCTCCTCGTTGAGCACGTGCACGAAATCCGGGCAGCGCACGCCGCGGTCGCGGGCGCGGGCGCGCATCGCGAGCTTGTCGCGGAAGTAACGAGCCGTCGTCTCTCCCATGCCGGGGATACGCAGGTGCTCGCGGAGCAGCGCCACCAGCTCCACGTCGGAGTCGTCGAGCGGCGCGATCCGGTCGAAATGCCGCGTCCGCGCGAGGTACGAGACGGCGCGGACGAGGGCCCCGCGGTCCTGGAAATCCGGCATCGCGAACACTTCATCGATGTGCTCTCGGCACCACGCCTCGGACAGGAGCGCCTCCCGCGTGAGCAGGACGACGTGGACGCCCTCCCGCTTGCATTGTTCGAGGAAGCGATTGCCCTTGAAATGAGTCCCGAGGCAGAGAATGGAACGAGGAGCGGCGGCCGGCATGGCCCGGGATGCTACCGGCCCGCCCTCGCGACTGTCACCTTTCCCGGATCGCCGCGCGCCGATTGCGTACCCATCCCCGCCCGGACGCGGTACCGTGCGCCCGATGATCTCCGATGCAGAAGCGCGGCTCGCCGCGATCCTCCAGCGCGAGCTCGGCGCCGCGTCCGTCCGCTTCGCCGCCGCCGGAGAGGAGCCCGAGCCTTCGCCGAAGACGCTCGCGTGCCCCGCCCCGAACGGCGCCGTCGTCGTCGCGGAATTCGCCGAGCCGCCGCCGGATCGCGACGCGAAGGCCCGACGCTTCGAGATCATCGTCGACTCCTTCGCAGAGCTCTTCACGCCGCACCCCGGGGAGGTCGCGCGGCACCGTTCGCAGGCCCCCGCGCGCTCTCTCGCGGGTGAGCTGTCGGCCCTCGCGGGGCGCGCCGGCGCGCTGTGCGCCCTCGTCGTCGACGCGCGATCCCCCGTAGTCTGGGGCGCCTCGGATGTATACGACTCCGCGGACCCCGGGGCCGACGCGGCCGAGGAGACGCCGGCGGCCCACCTTTATCGCAAGGCGGCGCACGCGGGCCTCCGCTTCACGAACCTCGTCTCGGAGCCCGTGCTCGACACGGAGATGAGCCCCGACTCCGGCTCCGACGAAGAGATCGCGGCCGAGATGGGCCTCTCCACGCACGAGACCGCCCCGGCCGGAGCGGACCTGACAGCGGAGGATCGCGCCGAGCTGTGGCGCCGCGTGCTCCTGGTCCGCAACGCCCTCTCCGCGGTCCGCGCCCTCCCGCAAGTGGTCAGTCTGCACAAGGGAGAGCACCTGCACGAGTCGGTGCGCGCCCCCGAGATGTCGTACGTGGTCCGCTCGTTCGCGACGATCTACATGCTGGTCGTCGTCTTCGAGCGCCCCTTCGACGAGCTGCGCGCCGAGCGCTCGGTGTCCCACGCCCTCCCCACGATCGAGCGCCTCGTCCTGGCGTTGCCCCCGCTGGACCCGGACCCGCCGGTCGCCGGAGCCGGCGTCATCCGCCTGCGTCGCCGTTAGTTGCCCACCCCCAGCCTCCCTCCGGTCGGCTGCCCCTCAGGCCGCCACTGGGAGGACGGAGTCCGATCCGCGGAGGCGGAGCTCCGCTTGGCGGAGCGGAGTCCGTAGCGGAGCGGACGCAGTCCTCGACGTTGCTCCCAAATCGCTCTCTTCGTTCGCGATGGGAGGGGAGCGTCACGGGCTCCGAAGGCGGCAAGTTTCGCCGTTCTCCCTTGAAACAAGCCAAAATCGAAAAATCGTCACCCCCTCGGAACTTTTTCTGAGGGGAGCGAAACCTTCCGCCCACACAACCAAAGAAGCGTCGAGCTTCGGTATCCAACTGCCACCGAGCACGCCCGTGAGGGGGGACGCTACTCGGCCGCTCGGAAAACACTCACTCTGACTCTCGTGCACGCGCCACAGTCCGCGTGCGTCTGCCGGAGGTTCGTCATGCGCTCACGTTCGTTCATCGGTGCAGCCGCCCTCATCGCCCTCGTGACGCTGCCGGCGTTCGGTTGCCTGGAGCGCCCCCTTCACGGCAACGATCCCCGGTCCACCGCCGAGGTCGTGGAGCCTCTGAAGCTCAGCGCCGTCGAGCGGATTGACCTCCTCCTCGCCATCGACAACTCCGCATCCATGGGCGACAAACAGGACATCCTGGCGCGCGCCGTCCCCGACCTCGTGAAGCGCCTCGCGAACCCGCGCTGCATCGACACCAGCGGAAACCCCGCCTCCGAGCAGCCCCAGAGCCCGACGGCCGCCTGCCCCGACGGCACCGAGCGGGAGTTCCTCGCCGTCCCGGACATCCACGTGGGGATCGTGTCCTCCAGCCTCGGCGGCACCAAGGACGGCCGCTGCGCGCAGCCCACCGACAACGACCATGGCCGGCTCCTCTCGCGCACGCTGAGCGGCTCCAACGTCCCCACGTACGGCGGCTTCGGCTTCCTCGCGTGGGACCCGGACAAGAAGCTCGATCCGCCCGGCGAATCGGTCCTCGATAACGGCACTTCCGGGCTCGTGCCCTCGCTCCAGGAGATGGTCCGCGGCGTCGGCGAGAGCGGCTGCGGCTACGAGGCCCAGCTGGAGAGCTGGTATCGCTTCCTGATCCAGCCGGATCCGTGGGAATCCCTCGTGCAGAAAGGCGACAGTCTGACTCCGAAGGACGGCGTCGACAAGACCCTCCTCGCGCAACGAAAGGCCTTCTTGCGTCCGGACTCCCTGGTCGCGATCATCCAGTTGACCGACGAGAACGACTGTTCGGTGGCCCCCGGCCCGGACGCCGCGCGCATCTTCAGCAAACAGTCGATGATCCGCCCGCGCGAAGAGTGCGCCGCGGACCCGAACGACGCGTGCTGCGCCCCGTGCGATCAGGCCCCCGCGGGGTGCGCCGAACAGGCGAGCTGCAAGGACGCGAGCGGTAACTGGGCCCGCATCGAGGGCGAGGACGCCAATGGCCGTGATCTGCGCTGCTTCGATCAAAAGCGCCGCTTCGGAAAGAGCTACCTCTACCCGACGGAGCGGTACGTCACGGGCCTGACCGAGCTGCACGTCCCCGACCGCTACGGAAACCTCACGTCGAACCCGCTCTTCATGGACCTCAATCTGGATGACGACATCCACGGTCAGCGCACTCCCGATCTGGTGTTCTTCGCCGGCATCGTGGGCGTTCCGTGGCAGGACATCGCGAAGGACCCGACGACGCTCGCGAAGGGCCTCAAGAGCGGTGAAGAGCTCATCGCGCGCGACGCGGAGGGGCACAGCACGTGGGACCGCATCCTCGGCGACCCCGAAAAAGGCACTCTCCCGCTGGACCCGCACATGTGGGAGTCGCAGAAGCCGCGCACCGGCCTGCCCGACGCGACGTCCGCGTTCGGCGCCGACCCGATCTCCGGCCACGAGCAGAAGGAGCTCGCCACGAACCTGCAGTTCGCGTGCACGTTCCCGCTCCTGTCACCGATCCCGTGCGCCGGCGACATCAGCTGCGACTGCTACAAACCGGACGGAAACCCGCTCTGCCAGGCGCCCTCCGGAGAGTACACTCAGGACCAGGTGGCGGCGAAGGCGTTCCCCGGCCTCCGCGAGCTGTCGGTGCTGAAGGGCCTTCAAAAGCAGGCGATCGTCGCGTCGGTGTGCCCGTCCAACATGGATGAAGCCGCCGAGAAGAACGCCGAGGACTTCGGGTATCGCCCGGCGGTGGGCGCGCTCATCGATCGGCTGAAGGGCAAGCTCGGCCACCAGTGCCTGCCGCGCCAGCTCACGCCGAACAAGGAGGGCAAGGTCGGCTGCCTCGTCATCGAGGCCCGCAAGAGCGAGAGTTGCTCCTGCAAGGCCGAAGACGCCCGCACCTCCGTCGCGACAGAGCACGTGGAGGCCATTCAGGGCGCGTTGCAGAGCGGCATCATCGACGAGGACGACAACTGCTTCTGCGAGATCCCGCAGCTCTCCGGCGCCGAGCTGACCTCGTGCCAGAACGACAAGGACGACCCGCAGGTCGTGGACGGTCAGCAGGTGAACGGCTGGTGCTACATCGACGCGACCGCGATCCCCGCCGTCGGCTCCAAGGAGCTGGTCCCCGAGTCGTGCACCGAAGCGGAAAAACGCCTCATCCGCTTCGTCGGCACCGCGAAGGCTCGGCCGGGAAGCGACATGTTCATCATGTGCACCGAAGGCTGAGGACCGAAGCCTCGCGGTCAGGCTCCGCGGTCGCGCTCCCTCGATCGTGCGAGATCCGCGCCATCCGGCGGCGCCCCTGCTATGCTCCGCCGGATGATCGCGACCTCCCCGCCGGCCGATCTGTTCGCGTTCGGCAAACGATGCTTCGAAGAGTTCTCCCGGGAGCTCGCCCGTTACGGGGTCCACGTGGACCCGAAGATGCAAGTCCGCCGCGGCAAAGGCGTCCTCTGTTATTACGACTTCGAGGACGGCAACATCTACCTGTCCCTCCCCGACGTCAGCTCCCCCATCGGCCGTCTCCAGGCGATGGTGCTGTGCTCGACGCTGTCCCTGACCGGCGAAGAAGAGCTGATTCGCCTCTTCGAGATCTTCATTCCGCACCTCGTCGCCCACGAGATGGCCCACGCGATGCGGCACAAATACGGCCTCTTCGGCGACAACAAGTGGGAAGAGGAGCAGATCGCCAATCAGCTCGCCGTCGCGATGACGAAGCACACCCTCTCTCCGTCGATGCGCGCGTACGCCCGGGAGCTCCTGGGCCGCACGCTGAACGCCCTGTCCGCGAAGCTGGATCTGAAGGACGCGGCGACGATGAGCTACCACTCGATCCTGATGGCGCTGAACGCCTCGGGCCGCCTCGGGGACAGCTCGACGGAGCGCGCGCAGGTGGCGCAGAAGCTCTTCTCGGCCGAGCCGAAAGGCATGATGAAGGCCGCCGGCGATCTCTCGCAGAGCATGGTGCGCGGCCTCGACCTGCGCGACCAGCTCATCCGCGAGATCAACGCCCAGTACGCCGAGGAATTCCTCAAATACGTCTATTACCACGCGGGCTGGCTCAACCTCGATCTGGCCAGTCACGGGGCCGAGTACGTGGACGATTTCGCCCGCGAGCGCCTCGGCCGGAAGGTGCCGCTCCTCTTGCCGGTGGAGACGCCCGACGAGTTCCCGCAGACGGCCGTGGTGGCCTGTTACAAAGCCTATCTGGAGGCGAAGCCCCACTCGGAGTCCGGGGCCCGCTACTTCTACAAGCGATATCGCTCCTTGCTCTGGGAGAAGCTCCGCAGCGTCGGCCTCATCGTGGCCTCTCAGACTGCCATTCTGGACCGCGAGAGCACGTTCTTTTTGGAGAGCTGGGACGAGCAGTCGTCGGACGCCCTCAAGTACCTCGCCCACCTCGCGAAGGACGAGGTGCGCCAGCTCTTCCCGGCCTTCATCGCGGCCCGCACCGAGACGATCGCCTCGGTGGAAGAGCACCTCACGTGCGACACCGACATCCGCCTCTACCGCCACATCGTCCGCGGGGAGAGCGACGAGGCGGCCCAGAATACGCTTTATCGGCTGACGCTGCTGGACCAGACGGACGTGTTCCGCCCCGTCCCGGCGGAGACGATCATCGAGCTGACGCGGTCGTTCTGCAAGATCTACCTCGTGCCCGGAGAGACCATCATCTGGGAGGGGGAGGTGAACGACGACGTCTTCTTCCTCGGCTCCGGCAGCCTCGAAGTGATCGTGTCCGGCACGCGCGTGGGGCTGATCGAGGCAGGCGAGGTGTTCGGCGAGATGGCCTTCTTCTCCCGCGACACGCGCAACGCCACGGTGCGGGCCCGGAGGGAATCGGAGTGCTTCGTGGTGAAGGACGTCGACCTCCTCTCGCTGGTCTTCAAGCACCCCTCCGTCCTCATGCAGATGGCCGGCGCGCTCACTCGCCGCCTCGCGGAGCTGAACCAGCGCGCGGTTCAGGCCGGCAATCTTCTCGTACCCAGCATTCGCGCCGGCGAAGACTGAGCGGGGCTCGCTCGGTCGGAGCTTCTTTTTCCTTCGATCCGGGGTGGAGGATTTTTGCCCCGGTCCGTTTCTCTGAACCGGGTTGCGGTGATCCGCGACTTACGAATACGCTGCGACTGGCTCAAACCCCGAGCGTTCGAGGATTCCCCATGACAAACGACGAGCTGGCGAACAAGGTTCTCATTGCAGTCCAGGGCAAGCCGGAGGCCACGAAGGCGATCTCCGACGCGCTCGCGGGCGGTGACCCCAACCAGATCCAAGGCGCCCTGTCCACGTACGCGGGCGTCGAGATCTCGGCGGAAGAGGCGCAGGCGATCTCCGCCCAGGTGAAGGCGGATCCGTCGCAGCCGGCCGCTTACTGCACGTGAACGGCGACGGCCCACGAGGCCCCCGTGAGACCCCGACCTGGGTCGCCCGCACGCTGGAAGCGGCCCGGTCATGGTTCGAGACGCCGTCGCCCGAGCTAGGGAAGCGGCTCGCCCGCGTGCACGCGCGGGTGGTTCGGAGAGGCGGTCCGACGTCGCTCGACGCCGCGCTCGCCGCGTCCCTGGCCACTCCGTTCCTCCAGCTCACCGAAGCGCTCCGGATCGATCTGGAGCTGGCCGACGGAGACGCGATCTCCGCGATCGGCGAGGGCACGCTCGCGCTCTATTTCTACCTGCGCGCGCAGGACGACATGGTCGACGAGCCGGCCGATCTCGACGTGTCGTTCGTGTACGCCGCGGAGGTCTTCGCGGGCGCCAGCGCCGAGGCCTACGCCCGCGCGATCGGCGGGGACGCGGCCTTCTGGTCCCTGCGCCGCCGCGTGCTCGACGATCTCGCGGCGGTGAGCGCATGGGAGCTCGACACGCTGCGATCCGTGGACCCCGCGGAGGCCGCCGAGCGCGCCGAAGAGCACGCGACGCGCCTCGGCGACAAGCTCGGACCGATCGCGATCCCGCTCGCGGCGACGGCGATCGCGGCGCGCAGGCCGGAGACGATCGCGCGGCTCCACGCCTACTCGTTGCACCTCGGCCGCGCGCTCCAGGTCGCGAACGATCTGCTGAACGCGCGCGATGATCACGTCGGAGGCCGCCTGACGCCGTCTCTGGCAGCGCTGTACGCGGGCGGCCGCGTGACGCCCGAGACGCCGCCGTTCCAGGTGTGGCCGTCCCTCGCGGCGGACCCGGCCTCGGAGCGCATGCTGGCGTTCGCGCGGCGCGAGATCGACCGCGCGCTGGCCCTCCTCGCGGACATCGGCGCCCCCGCCCTCACCGAGGCCACGCGTCGCGGGGCGCGCGTGCTCGACGAGATGCCATCGCGCCTCCTCGGCCTCTCGCTCGGCGTGCGGCGATGATCGAGGGCCGCTCGCTCGACGTCGAGGTCACGCGGCGCTGCAATTTGCGGTGCGACTACTGCTTCGTGGGCTGGTCGCGCGACTGGACCACCGACCTGCCGGAGGACGTCGCGCGCGCCGTGATCGACGAGGGCGCGGGCCTCTTCCCGATGCTGCATTTCACGGGCGGCGAGCCCTTCGCGTACCGCCCGCTCCTCGGCCTCGTCGAGCGCGGCCTGAAGCTCGGCTACGAGCACGTGCTGATCAACACCAACGGCACGTTCCTCTCGGAGGAGATCGTGGCGCGCCTCGCGGCCTTCGGGGACCGCGTGTCGATCACGGTGAGCCTCGACGGGCCGGAGCCGATCCACGATCGCGTCCGCGGAAAAGGCCGGTTTCAGGAGGCCGAGCAGGGCCTCGCGCGCGCCCTCGCGGCGGGCGTCCCCGCGAGCGTGATGGTGGTCGTGACGCCGGAGGTGCTGCGCGAGCTGTCGCCGTTCGTGACGTCGCTGGTGCGCCGCCACCCGAGGCTCCGCGGCGTCACGCTGTTCCCGGTCGGCGTCGGCACGTCCGGCACGCAGAAGCCCGGCGTCGCGCTGCGATCGCTCACGCCGGACGAGGTGCGGCAGATGGTGCTCGCGGTCGCGCTGCTGTTCCGGATGGGCGTCCCCGTGGGCATCGGCGCGTACCCGATCGCGAACCCGATGCTGCGCGCGCTCGGCTACCCGGAGGCGCGCCTGTACCAGTGCACCGCGGGCCGCGGCCGAGCGTGCGTGCACGCGGATCTCTCGGTGTCGAGCTGTCACCCCGTGAAGGACCCGATCTACGGCAAGTGGCGCCCCGGCCTGCTCCGCGAGCTCGCGGCGTCCCCGGTGCACGCGCAGCTCTCGGCGCGCGATTTCGAAGGCTGCACGTCGTGCGGCCACCGCGAATCTTGCGGCCACTGCCGAGCCTTCGTGACCTCGAACGGCGCCCCGCTCCTCGGCAACGACGGCGCCTGCCTGGACCTGCTCCCGATCGCGGATCGGCCGAAAATACAAGCCTCGAAGCGATCTCTCCCGATCGTGGGATAGTAAATCCATCGCTGAGGGTGAAACCATTTCGCGGCGGCTCGGTCCCTCGAAGCGCTACATTTCCCGGCGGAGATCGCTGTCCGCGCGAGGGGCGATCCCGCGTTCGAACGTCGTGCGCCGCGCGCGACGGTCCTCGCCGAGCGGCCTTCGGATCCGGTCGGCGCGATTGGAGGTGCCGTGATGGGAGACCTCTTCGAAGACCTGCTCTCGCCGGATGCGTACCCGGAGCCCCGTCCCGCGTCGATCGAGCGCCGCGACACGCACATCTCGGCCGTGTACCTCGCGGGGGACGACGTCTACAAGGTGAAGAAGCCCGTCGATTTCGGCTTCCTCGACTTCTCTTCGCACCCGAAGAGGTGGGAGGCGTGCGAGGCCGAGGTGCAGCTCAATCGAAGGCTCGCGGAGGGCACGTACCTCGACGTGGCGCCGATCGCGCGGGGGCCCGACGGCAAGCACCGCATCCACGGCCCGGGCGCGATCGTCGAGCACGCGGTCCACATGCGCCGCCTCCCCGACGCCGAGCGCGCCGACATCCGCATCGCCCGCGGCGCTCTCGGGCCGGCGGAGATCGAGCGCGTCGCCAAGACGATCGCGCGCTTCCACGCGGCGTGCCGATCCGACGAGCGCACAGCCCACTTCGGAGGCCCCGAGATCATCCGCGTGAACGTCGTCGAGAACTTCACGCAGACGCGCGAGGTGCTCGATCACTACCTGTCGCCGGAGGACGCGCAGGAGATCGAGCGCTACCAGCTCTCCGTGCTGACCGAGCGCGCCGCGACCTTCGAGGCCCGGTGCGCGCGCGGCGCGGTGCGCGACGGCCACGGCGATCTGCGGCTGGAGCACTGCTATTTGCGGCCGGACGGCGCGGTCACGATCCTCGACTGCATCGAGTTCAACGATCGCTTCCGGTTCGCGGACGTGGCGTGCGACCTCGCGTTCCTCACGATGGATCTCGCGCACCACCGCCGCGTCGATCTCGCGGAGCACCTCCTCGCCGTGTACGCGCGGGAGGCGAACGACTTCGATCTGTACGGCGTCGTCGATTTCTACGAGAGCTACCGGGCGTACGTCCGCGCGAAGATCGCCACGTTCCTGGCGGAGAACCGCGACGCGCCGATCGCGATGCGCGAGGAGGCCGCCGCGGAGGCGCGCCGGTACTTCCTGCTCGCGCTCGCCGCGCGGAGGACGAGCGCGCTGCGGCCGGAGGTGATCGCGGTCGGCGGCTTGCTCGCGGCCGGAAAGAGCACGCTCGCGGGGTGGATCTCGGCGCAGACGGGCGCCCCCATCGTCGACGCGGATCGCACGCGCAAGCACATGATCGGCGTGGAGGCGACGACGCACGTCAACGACGGCGCGTGGTCCGGCGCGTACGACAAGAACTTCACGCGGAAGGTCTACGAAGAGGTGCTGCGGCGCGCGGAGGTGGTGCTCGCGTCCGGTCGTCCGATCGTGATCGACGCGTCGTTCCGCTCGGCGTGGATGCGGCTCGCGGCGCACGCCCTCGCGAAGCGGTACGACGTCCCGTTCACGTTCGTGGAGTGCCGCGCCCCCGCGGAGATCTGCAAGGCCCGCCTCGCGGAGCGCGAGGCCCGCGGCGACAGCGTCTCGGACGGCCGCGTCGCGATCTTCGACGACTTCGCGAAGGCCTGGGAGCCGGTCGTCGAGCTCCCGTCCCACGAGCACACGATCGCGGACACCTCGCTCACCGAGCGCGAGACGCACCGCCGCATCCGCGCCCACATCGCCACCTGGCCCCGCGGCCTCGCCGGCTGACGTCACTTCATTTCGGCGTGACAGCTCGAACAGCGGAGCGTGTGGATGTCGTGCTCGCTCGCCGCGGACGTGAAGGTCGTGTCGAGGGCCGTGACGTCCTTGTGCACGTCCTCCTGGCGCGGATGGCACTTGTGGCACGCGCGCTTCCACGAGGGCTCGCCGTCCTTCTCGACGCGCGAATGGCACGTTCCGCAGCGGAATTCGCCATGGATCGCGCCGGGCCACACCGGGCCCGCGGCCCACTTCGGCGTGTGGCACTCGAGGCAGAGATCGATGGGCGTCGCCACGCCGACGTGCTGCTGGAGCTGCGGATCGAGGCGCGCCAGGAGCTTCGGCGTCTTCACCGTGACCGAGTGGCAGTCCTCGCACGCGAGGCCCGGCGCGTCGCCGCGGCGCCCGTGCAGCTTGAGCGACCAGCGTTTGTGCGGATCGCGCTCGTGGCAGCGCTCGCACTCGGACCCTTCGAGGTGGCCGGGGATCGGCGCGGGGCCCGGCGCGCGCAAGATGACGCCGCTCCCGTAGATCGCCGCGCCCGCGCCGAGCGCGATCAAGACGCCCGCGAGGATCTTCGAGCGCTCCGCGAAGACGCGGTAATCGGTGAGCATCACGAAGAGGCTCGCCGCGACGTGCACCGAGGCGCCGAGGAGCAGCGCGAGCGACACGATCCGCGACGCCGTGAGCGGCAGCGCGACGTGCGCGTTCACCACGATGAGCGCGATCAGCACGACCGCGCTCCAGCGCTGCGCGCGGGTCCACCTCATCGCATCCGCCCTCCCAGGAACCAGAACACGTGCACGGCGCCCGCCGCGAGGCCGCACAGCACCGCGAACGTGAGCAGGAACGCGCGCTGCCGATGCACGCGGAGGCGCTCCACCAGGAGCTGCGACAGGCCCTCGAACGCGTGCACCGAGAGCAGCGCGATGAGCGCCATCTCGGCGATCTTGCCGGCCACGCTGCCGTCGCGCCCCAAGTCACCGCCGAACGGCGCGAGCGGGTGCCGATGGAGCCGCACGATCCAGAGCGCGAAATAGATCGTGAGCAGGAGACCGGACACGCGCCGAACGACGAGGGCGACGCCGCCCGCCGTCCGGATCACGGCGCGCGCTCCGGAAGGCTGGCCTTCGCGTGCGCCTCCGCGAGATCCGCCGCGGCTCGCGGCGACGCATCCCGCGCCGGTCCGAGGATCGCGAGGCGCCGATCTTCCCGCTCGCTCTCGATGTCGTTCACGTGCGTCATGTTGGCGCGCAGGGCGAACACGGCCTCGGACACGTCAATGCCCTTCGGACAGACGGACGCGCACGCGAGCACGCCGTGGCACCGGAAGGCCCCGAAGTCGTCCGCCACGCCGCGGAGCCGATCGCGGGGCGCCTCGTCGCGCGGATCGCACACGCGGAGGTGCGTCTTCAGGAGCGCGTGCGGCCCGTCGAACCGGCCCGCGCGCGTGACGGGGCAGGCCGACCAGCACGCCGCGCAGAGGATGCAAGCGTCCGCGCCCTCGAACGCCGCGACGTCCTCCGGGCGGACGCGGAATTCGCGCCGAGGCGCACGGTTTTCGTCCCGCACGAGCCAGGGCTTCGCGTCGCGGTACGCCTTCCAGAACGGCGCGAGATCCACGACGAGATCGCGCTTCACGGGGACGCCGGGCATCGGTCCGAGGGCGACGTGGCCGCGCCGATCCACCTCGTTTTGAAGGAGCCGGTTGCACGCGAGGCGCGGCCGCCCGTTGATCTCGATCGTGCACGATCCGCAGGCGCCGTGACGGCACGAAGCGCGGAACGAGAGCGAGCTGTCGTCCTTCGCCTGGATCTCGAGGAGCGCCGCGAGCACCGTCTTCGTGGGCGTGATCTCGACCTCGTGCTCGGTCTCGGCCGGAAGGCCCTTGCGCTCGGGATCGAAGCGCCGGACGCGCACCTTCGCGATCTTCGGGGAGGCCTTCGCGGTCATCTCGATCGCGTTTTGGAGCAAGACACGGGCCCATCGGATCCGGGCCGCGGATCGCGATTTCCCCGTCGCGACGAGGTCGGTCCTTGCGCGTGGCCGGCGTGTTCTTCGCGGAATCGCCTTCGCGAGGACGTCAGTACTTGCGCGCGACCGGCGGGTTCTTCGCGTAATCGATCCGCACGGGCCGGTAGCTCTTCGCCACGTTCCCTTGCTCGCGCCGCACGAGGATGTGCTTGAGCCACCGCTCGTCGTCGCGCGCCGGGTGATCGCGCCGCGTGTGGGCGCCGCGGCTCTCCGTGCGATCGATCGCGCTCGCGAGCATCGCCTCCCCGATCGCGAGCATGTTCGTCGCCTCGAAGCTGCGCACGAGCTCCGCGTTGTGAGCCCGCGCCGTGTCGCGCACCCGTAGCCTCTCGGCGTCGCGGTGGAGCGCCGCGATCGCCTCGATCCCGCGCGCGAGCCCGTCGTGATCGCGGAGGATGCCGCACGTCTCCGTCATCGTCGCGCGCAGCCGATCCACGAGATCGAACGCGCTCACGGATCCGCCGGAGGGAGCCGGATCGAAGCGCCCGCGGATCTCCGCCGCGGCCGCCGCGAGGGCCGCGTCGAGCGCCGCGCGCCCCGGAAGACGTCCGTCGATCTGCGCGAGCGCCCGCCCCGATCGCCGCCCGAACACCGACGCCTCCATGAGGCTGTTCGCGCCGAGCCGATTCGCGCCGTGCACGCTGACGCACGCGCACTCCCCCGCCGCGAAGAGACCGTCGATCGTGCCCCCGTCGGCGTCGACCACGCGGCCGTCGAGATCGGTGGGGATGCCGCCCATGGAGTAGTGCGCGGTGGGCGTGATCGGGATCGGCGCGCGCGTCGCGTCCACGCCGGCGAGCTTCTCGGCGAGCTCCGTCGCCTCGGGGATCTTCGTGCGGATCGTGTGCTCGCCGAGGTGCGTGAGATCGAGCCACAGCCCCTTCTTGTCGGGCCCGATGCCGCGCCCCGCGTCGATCTCCATCTGCTCGGAGCGCGACACGATGTCCCGCGGCGACAGCTCCATCGCCGCGGGCGAATAGCGCTCCATGAACCGCTCGCCGTCCGCGTTGAGGAGGTATCCGCCCTCCGCGCGGCACGCCTCGCCGATGAGCACGCCGTGCCCGTAGAGCCCGGTCGGATGGAACTGGAGCATCTCCATATCCATCAACGGCAGCCCCATCCGATACGCGAGCGCCGTCCCGTCCCCGGTGTTGATGAGCGCGTTGGAGTTGATCGCGAACACCCCCGCGAAGCCGCCCGTCGCGAGGAGCACCGCGCGCGCCGCGATCGGCCGCAGCTCCCCGCTCGCGACGTCGAGCGCGATCACGCCGCGAACGCAGCCGTCCTCACGCACGAGCCGCAGCACGTAGTGCTCGTCGAGCACCGTGACCCCGCGCTTCAAGATCTGATCGTAGAGCGTCACGAGGAGCGCGTGCCCCGTCCGATCCGCGGCGTACGCGGCGCGCGGCGCGCTGTGCCCCGCGAACCTGCGCTGCGCGATGCGCCCGTCCTGCAGGCGATCGAACGTGCACCCCATGCGCTCGTACGCGAACAGCGTGTCCGCCGCCTCCGCCGCGACGGCCTCGATCGCGTCGTGATCGCCGAGCCAGTCCGACGACTTGATCGTGTCGGCGACGTGACGCTCGACGCTGTCAGCCGAGCCGTCCTCCGGCGCCGGCTCCAGCGGCGTGCCGGCGTCGCCGTCTTTCGGCACGCGAACGTTGCCGACAGGAGCGGCGATCCCACCTTGCGCTGCGACCGAATGCGAGCGGAGCGGGTGCACCTTCGAGAGCACCGCCACATTGCGAAGCCCGGCGTCGAACGCCTCCAGCACGGCCCACGCCCCCGCCACTCCGGACCCGATAATCAGCGCATCGTATTCGAGGGAAAAGGCCACCCGAGCCATGTATCACGAAGCCGCATCGCGTTTCGCAGGACGGGTGTATTCGAAACGGAGCGCGGGAGGAGATCCAGATCCTGTGGCTGGTATTCAAGCCTCCGGGTACAAAGTACTCCTGAGGCGCCGGTGCAACACCAGCTTGGGAGGCTTTGTACACGCTACGTCGACCGTCAACTCAACATCTGAGTTCGTTGTTTTTTGTTTCGATGCGTACCGATACTTGACATGTCTGACTAGTCCAGACATCGATGTTTACCGAGGGCTTCGATGGGTATCGCCGAACGAAGAGAGCGTGAACGGGAAAGGAGGCGTCGGGAAATCCTCGACGCCGCGTGGGCCGTCGCCGAATCTGGCGGTTGGCCTACATTCAGCATGGAGCGAGTCGCCGCGAAAGCGGAGCTGGGTCGCGCCACGATCTATGGCTACTTCCCCTCGCTCGAGGCGCTTGTCGCCGCGCTGGCGGAAGAAGCATTGCAAAGCCTTGCGTCAAAAACAACGCAAGCGCAGGGACTGGCAGACGCTCTGGACGCACCTGTGCGCTTCTCACAGGCAAGTCCGGCCGCGTTCGCGTTGTTGTTTCCGCATTCGGCGGATCTAAGGCCAGTATTCACGAGCACCGATCTCATGCGCTTGCGTGATGAAGCGCAGCAGATGATTCGTGCGCTCCGTGGAATGGCCGCCAAAGCGGGGGCTTCTCTCCCGGACGACGCGGCTTCGGCCGAGGCTTTCCTCGCGGGGATTGCCATGGCTGGCGCGACCGTCCCCGAGCTGCGACAAAACACGCCGCTCCGGCGCAAATGGCAGGAGTTCTGCCTTTCGTTGGAGACAGAGGCAGCCGGGTTGGGCAACCCCATGACGGCGGGGCCCAGCGCGGTCAGCCCTCACCCTCAACCGGGCGGGGAGTAATATCTCTCCACATCAAACTGGCGCGTTTCCCTTTTGGGGGCGCGCCATGTTTTTCCGCCCTTACCGGACCTTCATCCAGGTTTCCACGCGGGAGAGGCCCTCTCGCGTCACGAGAGGCGCTGCTCGCATCCCGGAAACAAATCTGGGCTGAATCAGCACCCTCAACGCACCTTCTTTGTCGACCTTGCTTCAAAGGTAGTCGGAAGCTCATTGCTGCGTCGGCGATCCAAGTTGCTTTTGCAACGTAGAGGCTGCGTGCGATCGTACGCAATCCACCGCTCCGCGGGCCGTCGCAGGGAACTTTGCCCCAGAGGTGTTCGATGGGCGTAGTGTGGGTGATCACCTGTCGAGCGCTGCAGTCTGCCTGTACCGAGGGCTTCACCGGGTCCGCTCGCTCGTCGCTGCGTTCGTTGCCAGATGAGGAGGGGGGATCTCGATGGGGATGATGGCTGTCGGTCCCCGGGAGCCGCTCGCTCAGCGTATCGGGCCTTACGAGGTGCTCCTCGATTTGGGCAGCGGGGGGATGGGCACCATCTCTCTCGCCCGCGCGACCGGCGATGATCTGGGAGCGTTCGGCTTCACGCGGCTCGTGGCCATCAAGCGGCCGATCGTGCAGCTCGCAGCGGATCCGGAGGTCCGGCGGCTGTTCCTGGACGAGGCGCGGCTGCTGGCGCAGGTGCACCACGCGAACGTCGTCGGCGTCCACCAGATCGGCAGCGACGCGGCCGGGCACTTCCTGGTGCTCGACTATATCGAAGGCGGCACGCTCGAGGAGATGCTCACGCGGGGCATCCTTCATCGGAAGAAGCTGTCGCCGTCGGTGGTGCTTCGGATCATGTGCGACGCGCTCGCGGGGCTCCACGCGGTGCACGAGGCCGCGGATCTGGAGGGGCGGCCGCTCCAGGCGCTGCACTGCGACGTGTCGGCGGAGAACGTCCTCGTGGGACGCGACGGCGTGGCGCGGATCGCGGATCTCGGGATCGCGAAGGCGGGCGTGGCGTCCGCGCGGGCGGAGAAGCTGCTGCCGCAGGGGCGCGTGCCGTACCTCGCGCCGGAGTGCCTGCGCCGCGGGCCGGTGGATCGGCGCCTCGACGTGTACGCGGCGGGGGTCACGATGTGGACCGCGCTCGCGGGGCGGCTTCCATGGGGGGATGCGTCGGAGGATCAGATGGTGCGCAGCATCGTGCTCGACGGCGTCCCCGGCGTGGCGTCGTCCGGCGTCGTGATCGCGCCCGCGATCGAGGAGATCGTGACGCGAGCGTGCGATCGCGACCCGAGCAAGCGCTTCTCGACCGCGCGCGACATGCTGGCCGCGATCGAGGCGCTCGGGCGCCGGACGGGCTGGATCGCGACGAGCGCGGAGGTCGCGGCGGAGGTGGAGGAGCTGCTCGGGATGGAGATCCGCGCGCGGCGCTCGGCGATCGCGGCGCGCCTGTCGCCGGCGGTGCCGCGGGCGCTCAACGTGGCGGACGTGCCCCCGCGCACGCGACGTCACGCCTCCGCGGTGTCGCGTCGGACGCGCCGGGCGTCGACCATGAAGTGACCTTCGCGCAGCCGAACCGGGCTGCGCGGCGTCACTTCGGATCCCAGCTGCCGGGGGCCAGCATCCGCGCGACGCTGAGCGGGGCCTTCACGTCCTGCGCGGCGAGGCGCGCTTCGCCCTCCGCGCGCAGCTCGGATCCGCGCGCTCCGCCGAGGAGCTGGCCCAGGCGGATCCGCGCGACCGCCGCGTGCACTTCCATGTCGGCCGCGGTGTACGCCCGCTCGGCGCGCTCGATCATCGTGCGCGCGACCTCTCGTTGACCGCGCACCGTGGCCACGCCCGCGCGGAAGAGCGCCGCGTTCGCGCGGGGCCACACGTGCGGATCCTCCTCGATCTTCACGATGTCCTTCTCGGCGTCGCGGAGGAGCGACTCGCGCTCGCGCTTGCCCTGGTACGCCTCCGCGGCGCACGCGATCCGGGAGCGCGTCCGCAGCGACATGCACTCCATGCGGTTGATGTAGATCGCGAGCATCGCGCTCGTGCGGAGCTTGCCCCACGTCTCTTCCATGCGGCGGCGCGCGCTCTCGGCGTGGCCGCAGTAGAGGTCGACGCTCGTCGCGCCGAGCATGTAGAGGAAGTCGTGCACGTCGAAGCCGTCGCCCTTCTTGTGCGAGAGGGCGTCGCGGAGCTTCTCGCGCGCGGAGTGGGGCTGATCGCGCGCGACGTCGACGTACCAGTTCGTCTCCAGCGTCGCGTGCGTCATCGCGTAGAGATCGCCGCGGGCCTGCGCGCTGCGGATGAACTCCTCGTAGCGCGCGGCGAGCTCCTTCCAGCGGCCCAGCCACTGCAGCGCCGAGAAGACGAAGATCTCGGCGGTGTCGAGCTCCCACGTCACGCCGCTGCACTGCTCGCGGAGGATGCGCGCGCCGCGATCGAGGGCCTCCACGCTGTCGCGCCAGCGGCCCGCGAGGTAGCGCGCGGCGCCGGTCATCGTGGTCGCGAGGCCGAGCGCGTGCGGGTGACGGATCCGTTCGGCGAGCGCGAGGCTCCTCTCCGCGAGCTCCGTGGTGCGCGACGCGGCGCTCGGCCCGTCGAGGCCCGCGTACGTCACCTCGACCGCGAGGGCGCGCGCGATGCGGTACGGCTCCCCCGAGTCGAGCGCGAGCAGGAGGTGCTTGCACTGCGCGTCGCCGGAGCGGATCGGATCCACGAGCGCGAGGCCCACGGACACGGCCCACGCGGCGTCGATGCGGAGGAGCTCCTCCTCCGGGATCGTCGCCTCGGCGCGCTCGCGGAAGTCGTACCCTCGCAGGCGCAGCCGCGCGCGGCCCGCGACGAAGCTCACGATCGCGGCCTCGCGGCTCTGCGGCAGCTTCATGCCGAGCGAGCCCATCACGAGGCGCACGACCTCCATGCCGCGCTCCGCGTGGCCGCTGATCAGAAGCTGCTCGGCGGCCTTGCGGCGGAGCTCCAGCGCGCGCGCGTCGGAGGCGCCCCGCGCCGCGGAGAGGTACGCGTCGGCGGCCTCGGCGCCGCGCCCGGCGTTCGCGAGCGCGTTGCCGAGCCGCTCCAGGATCTCGCCGTCGTCGGAGGACGGAGCGAGCGCGAGCGCCCAGCGGTAGAGGCGCGCCGCGCGATCGAACGCGAGCTTCACGGCGGACTGGTTCGCGGCGAGCAGCGCGTACCGGCCGGCGTCGAGGAGGCGGCCCGCGGCCTCGAAATGCGACGCGAGCACCTCGGGATCCGTGCCGCCCGCGGCCTCCAGCGCGCGCGCGATCCGCTCGCGGCGGTAGCGGATCGAAGACTCCGGCAGCTCGGCCAGGACCGTGTCGCGGAGGCGATCGTGGTAGATCTCGATCTCCTCGTGCGCGGCGCCGAAATCGGTCTGCGATCGCACGAGGTGGCGCACGATGAGCAGCGACAGCATCGACTGCTCGGGCAGCGTCACGTCCGCGGCCTTCCACGCGGGGATCACCGGGATCGGGTGGCCCGCGACCGAGACGGTCTCGAGCAGCTTGCGCGCGACCTCGGGCAGGCGGCGCATCTTCTCGCGGAAGACGTCGCCGAGATCGACGCGGACCACCGAGTCGGGCGCGCGATCGTCGTCGCCGTGGATCATCGTCACGTGGTCCGCGAGCATCTCGACGAAGAACGGGCTGCCGCCGGACTCGCGCGCGATCGCGTGGGCGCGGACCTCGTGGCCGCCGGTGTAACGGAGGGCCAGCTCGCGCGCCTCGTCGAGCGACAGGGGCTCCACCTGGAGCACGCGCGTCTCCACGTACTCGGCGCGGAGCGTCTTCACGAGCGGCGTCTCCTCCACGTCGTCGCCGCGGTACGTCGCGATCACGAACACGGGCGGCGCGTCGGGGCCGCGCAAGATCTCCGCGAGCAGCGCGTCGCTGTCGGCGTCGCTCCACTGCATGTCGTCGAGCACGAGCACCACGTGCTTGCGCTCCGCGATGCGGCCCAGCATCTCTCGCAGCGCCGCGAACGCACGGCGGCGCAGCTCGATCTCGGACGTGACGGCGGGCGGTCGGATCGAGCTCGGCGCGCAGCCTTCGACCTGACGCAGCACCGGGAAGATGCGCGTGAGGGCCTCGATGCTGCGGGGGAGCAGCACGGCGCTCCGCGGGGCCGGCAGCGACTGCAGGTACGAGCTCAGCTCGTCGATGAGGCTGTCGATCGCCTTGTACGGCACCGACTCGCGCGAGAAGCAGCGCCCCGCGAGCACGAGCGCGTCCGGCTCCTCCCGGCGCAGCGATCGCACGAACGCGGCCGCGAGCGCGCTCTTGCCCATGCGCGCCGCGCCGTGGACGATCGCCGCGGACGGGCGCCCCTTGTGCGTCGCATCGAAGCCCTCGCGAAGCGCCGCGATCTGAGGCTGCCGGCCGACGAACACGTTGCGGTGATCGTGGCTGCGGCCCGCGCCCGCCGTCGGATCCGCGCCGAGCCGCCGCAGCACCTCCGCGCCGGATGGCCGATCCTCGGGCCGGCGCTTCAAGAGGTCCATGCACAGCTCGTCGAGGTCCGGCGGCACGCCCGCCACCACCGTCCTCGGCGGCGCCGGATCGAGGCGCTGCTTCGCGATCAGCACCTGGAGCGGCGTGCCGTCGAACGGCAGCTTCCCGGTGAGCGCGACGTAGAGCATGACGCCGACCGCGTACCAGTCGGAGGCCGGCGTGAGCGGCTTCCCCTGCGACTGCTCGGGCGACATGTACGCGGGCGTGCCGACGATCGCGTTCATGTCGCGCTGCACGCCCGTCGGCCACAGCTCGGTGATGAGGCCGAAGTCGAGGATGACGACGCGATCGTGTCCCGCGACGAGCACGTTCGACGGCTTGATGTCGCGGTGCAGCTTCCCCGCCTCGTGCAGCGTCGCGAGGCCCTCGGCGAGCTGCGCGAGCGCGGGCCGCGCGCGCTCTTCGAGGAAGACGCCCGGCTCGGGATCCGCGACGCGCACCGCGATCGTGCTCGAGTGCTCGCCCTCCAGCGTCGACACGTCCTCGGTCGGCTGGTCGTACCAAGGGCCCGCGTGCAGGAGGACCCCGGCGTCGATCGTCTCGCGATCGTGCCTGCCCGGCGGCGTGCTCGCGGCGGCGGGGCTCACGCCGGAGCGGATCGCGTCGGCGATCTCGAGCTCCATCCGATCCGTGTCCTGCGCGCTCGTGCGCAGGATCGTCATCGTCTCGGTCCCGCGCGAGCGCCGCGGCAGGTCGGCCGTGCCGCGCACGTGCTCGATGAAGTCGATGCCCTCCACGAACTCCATCGTGAAGAACCACCGCTCGCCGTAGCTCAAGAGCTCGTACAGCGTGACGAGGTTCGGGTGCGCGATGTCGGCGAGCGCGCGGAACTCCCGCTTGAACAGGAACAGCGAGCTCGGCTCCGTGCGCGTGAGCGCCTTCAGCGCGACGCGCGCGCCTCGCTCGGTGTCGTACGCCTCCCAGACGACGCCGAACGCGCCTTCGCCGATGCGGCGGCGGAACAGGAACCGCCGAGCGCGCTCGTCCAAAGGCACCGCCTCGTGCGCCATCCTGGACGGATTACGGGTGCGGCGTCCGCCGGTCAAGCGAGAGGATCGGACCCCGGGAGAGGCGTCCTCGCGGACGATCCGCGCCGGGCGTGGGCTACGGCGCGCGCCGTCCGAGGCCGAGCACGGTCAGCGGATCGTCCGAGCGCGCGAACTCCACGGTGTCGCCGAAATCGAGGTCGATCACGCTGTCGGGGCCGTCGAAGAACAGCTTGGCGTCGTGCATCTTCGTCCGCACCCGGAGCGTCTCCCCGGGCGGGACGAGCGCGCGGATCACCCTGTATTTGCTGCCCGACGGCGTGTACGGCTCCCGCACGACGAGCTGCAGCTTCTCGCTCCCCAAGGGCAGGATGCGACCACCGGCAGACCGCTGCGCCGCGGTGGATCCGGCGGCGGGTCCGATCCAGAAGCCGCTCGATTTCTGCTCCTCCACGACGTCGCCGAGCGTGAGGATGTAGCGCGTCGTCGCGGCCGGGGACGAGTGGCAATAGAGCGCCTCGTTCAGCACGTGGTTGTGCACGAGCTTGCCGTTCACGCGCACCGCCATCCGCGTGAGCACGGTCTTCGGGAGGTCGCCCTGCACGGCCGCGAGGATCGCGGGCCGCGCGCTGCCCTTTTTCGCCCCACAAAAGAAGCCCACCGAATGCGAAGGTGCGCTGTTGACGCCGAGGATCGGCACGCCGGAGACCGCGTGCGACGCCGCGAGCAGCGTGCCGTCGCCGCCGACGGTCACCACGAGATCGCACTCGGAGGCGTCGAAGCCCTGACCCGATCGGCCGAGCAGCTTCACCTGCGCGTTCGCCTCGCGGAGCGCGTCCTTCACCTCGGTGACGGTGCTCGTGTGCTCCTCGTGCGCCGCGAGCAGGCGAGAGACCGTCGGATCCTCTTTGCGGACGAGGTGACGGATCTGTGGCCGCCGCCCGCCCTGCACGTCGAGCTGCCACACCGAGCGCTTCACCACGAGCCCGACGCGCAGCTTCGTCGCTGGGCGCGCGTCGTCGGAGCGCGCGGGCGCCTTGCGATCGGTCGGCGCGGTCTTCGCCGTTCTGCGCGCGCGATCCGTCACGCCGAGTCGATCTCCGCGAGCCTTCGGAGCCCGAGCTCCGTCTTCAGATCTTCGAGGCCGCCTCTGCGCGCGACGTCGAGCAGCTCGTCGAGCGGCGCCGAGATCACCTGCGCGTGTCGCTCCAGCGGAGAGCCGTCTTCGAGCGGGATCTTCCGCGCGTCCGGCGCGACCTCCACGTGGAAATAGAAGTGCCGTTCGCCGACCATGCCGGGCGCGGGGAACGCGGACGGTCCGAGCGCGCGCACGTCCGCCGGCGCGACGTCGAAGCCGAGCTCCTCGTGAAGCTCGCGCACCGCGCACGCGACGAGGCCTTCGGGGCTGCGCTCGTCGACCTCGACGAGGCCCGCGGGCAGCTCCCACATCGATCCGAGATCGTCGCGCTCGCGGACCGGGCTGTCTTCGCGGACGCGCGTCGCGACTGGGGGCCGCAGCGCGGACCGCAGGTACACGTGGCGCTTGCCGTCGGTGCCGCGGAAGTGCGCGGCGATGATCACGGCGTCGAGGCGCGTGCGCTCCACGATGTCGTACGCGAAGGGCTCGCTCACCTCGCCGTTCGTGAAGCGCAGCCGGTACATCGCGCGGCGCACGGTCAGGAAAGGTGGACCCGAGGGCACCGGCGTCTCGTCTCCGAGGAGCGTGTGCGGCGGCGGAGGGGGCAGCATCTGACCTTTGGCGGTGCGGAGCATACGCGCATTTTGCCTCACGTGCGGCGGACGCTGAGGAGCCTCGCCTCGAAATGGAAGGGAGAGGCGCCGCTCTGCGCCGGGATGGAGCTTCTCGCGGGTCGCGCTCGGATCTCTGTGGTAGCGAAGCGCGCTCCATGCGGCGCGCGTCGACAAAAGAACACCCTCGTGGGCTCCGGAAGAAATGCGCACGTGCAGTATTCGTAGCGGCGGCGATCGCCTCTGCGCTCACGGCCCACGCCCCGATCGCGTCGGCGCAGACCAGAGCGGCGCCGGTGAAGTCGCCCGTCTTCGATCCGGCGATCGCCGCGCACCGGCTGAGCGATCCCGCGACCGCGACGATCGGCTTCGCGATGGTGCAGAACGCGGGCCCCTCGGGGAAGGCGCTCGCGCCGCGCATCGAGGAGATGCTGAAGAAGGGCCTCCCGCCGGCGCTCGCGATGCAAGCGATCCAGGCGCTGGAAGCTTTCGGCCCGCTCGCGAATCCTGCTGTCGTGGCGCCGTACGTGCAGCACCGCGACCCGAACGTCCGCCTCGTCGCGGCGGGCGCGCTGTCGCTTCAGCGGAGCGCGGAGGGCGCGGCGGCGCTGCGCAAGGGCCTTCGATCGAACGACAAGGATCTCCGAGCGGCGTGCGCGCGCGGCCTCGCGGGCGCCGGTGACAAGGAGGCGATCCCGGATCTGCAGAAGGCCCTCGCGCGCGGCGTCTCCGAGGCGGCGCCGTCGATCGCGGCGCTGTGCAGCGGCCCGTCGTGCGACGCGCTCGTGGCGCAGCTCGACAAGGTGCACCCGGTGCTCGCGAAGATGTCCTTCGAGACGCTGCTGCGCCGCCCCGGCCCGCTCCCCGACGCCGTGTTGATCGCCGCCGTCGAGAAGATCCGCCCGCTCGCCGGCAGTGAAGGGAAAGCTTATTTTTCCGCACTAGCGAAGCGTTTCAAGGGAGCGGTGAAGGTGAAGCGCGCGCTCGAATCCGCCGCCGCGCACGCCCCGAAAGAGCAAGCCGCGAAGAAGGAGACGAAGCGTTGAGCTCGCTTCATCGACGTGGAGATGGTGCCCACCCCCGGCCGCCCTTCAGTCGGCCGCCCCTCCCCAATCGCTCTCTTCGTTTCACTCCGTTCGCGAAGGGAGGGGGGCGTTTTCTGGTCTCCGCGGCCTTCACTTTCCTCGCGGCGTGCGGCGGCGGGCAGACGCAGGGGGCCGCGTTCGACGGGGCGTCGCTCGATGACACCGCGATGGCCTCCGTGCAGCGGCAGCTCGCGAACGTCACCATCCCGCGCGGCGCCGACGTCGCGGTGGGCGTGTTCGGCGAGCGGTCCCTCGTCGGCGTGAAGCTCGAAGGCGGCGATCCGTGGACCTTCGAGCACCCGCTGTCGTGCCGCCCCGTGATCGCGGGCAACGTCGTCGTGGGCGTCGGACAGAACGAGATGTTCGGGCTCGACGCGCGCAGCGGCAAGCTCCTCTGGACGCGCAAGGCCGGCGGGTGCCCGCGCGGCGCCGCGGACGACGGCAAGACCACGGTCGTGTCGACGCGCCCCGTGAACGGCAAGGGCGGCATCGTCGTGGCGATCGATCGCGACGGCCTCGTGGTGCGGCAGATCCAGGACGACGCGAACATCGGCGTGCCCGCGATCGTCGACGGCTTCCTCTTCCTGCCGTGGAACGCGCGCTACGTCTCGGCCTACGACCTCTCGATCGGCGAGGAGGTCGCGCGCGTGCGGATGCCCGGCCACGTGACGCGCGCGTTCACGGTGGGCGGCGCGCTCTTCTTCGGCGACGGCGCGGCGACGCGGTTCGACGATCGCATCGCGCGCGCCGCGAACGGAGGCGCCTCCACCGTGGGCCTCCCGAACCGCGCGCTGCCGGATCGACCGGCGTGGATGACGTCCGGCAACGACATCGCGCCGATGAAGGCCGACGTCGCGGACACGGCGCGCCTCTACGCGCGGCCGGAGGCGAGCGGGCCGGCGACGATCGCGGGAGGTCGTTACGCGGCGACGCACGGCCGCGTCGCGATGGGGCTCGTGGCGACGGACGGATCGCTCGCGTGGGTGCACGCGCACGACGCCACGTTCCTCGGCGGCGCGGCGTACGAGGGCGGCTTCGCGCTGTGCGACGCCGAGGGCCGCGTCACGTTCCTCGACGCGCGCACCGGGGCCGTCGCGGGCAGCGTGCTCCTCGGCATCCCGATCGACGCGTGCCTCGTGCAGGCGGACGCCTTCGCGAAGATCGCGCCCGACGCCCCGCGCCCGCTGCGCGATCAGATCGCCTCCGCGATCCGCCTTCAGCAAGAGGACGCGGCGCCGATCCAGCGCTTCCTGCTCGCGGAGCTGGCCACCTCCACGGACGAGAAGGCCACCGACACGTTGATCCAGCTCGTCGCGGATGGCTCGGCGCCTCCGGGTCTGCAGCCCGACGTGCGCGCGGCGCTCGCGTCACGGAGGCTCGGCGCGGACGCGATGATCGCGGCGCTCTCGCAGCGCTACGACTTCCTCGACGACGCGCCGTCCGGCCCGCCGGTGGGCCCGCTCGCGGAGGCGCTGGCCGGCATGAACGATCACCGCGCGGCCCCGCTCCTCGCGGAGCACCTCGTGGATCCGAGCACGCCTTCCGCGGACGTGGAGCGCGTCGCCGCGGCCCTCGAAAAGCTCGCGGGCCCCGCGGAGCTGCCGGAGCTGCGCCAGTTCTTCGCGGCCTACCGTTCGGAGGAGAGCGACGCGCCTCTGGTCCTCGCCGTCGCGCACATCGCAGGCGCCCTCACGCGCCTCGGCGACACCGCCACCGTGACCGAAGCCGCCACGGATCCGTACACGAGCGACGCCGTCCGCACGAAGCTCCCCGGCGGAAAGCCGACCGCCGCGAGCCCGGCTCGATAAAGAAAAAAGTCGAGCGGGTGCCCACCCCCGGTCGCACCTACGGTGCGCCCGCCCCTCCCAAATCGCTCGCTTCGCTTGCGAAGGGAGGGGAGCGTTCCGTCGCCTTTACGACCCTCTGGGTCTGCGGGGATTCGAGACGCGTGGCAGGGGGCGCGGGAGGAAATGGGACGCGTCCCGCGGCCCAAAAAACAAACCCTACTTGCGCGGCTTCTTGTCGTCGTCGTCGATCGCGATGCGGAAGCCCGGGTCCGAGGCGGTGGGCTTCTTCGCGGGGCGGTCCGGATCGTCCTGCTCGTACGGGGGCTTCATGCGCTCGTCGTCGGGCTTCGCGTAGTCCGGCTCGTGCGGGGCGATCTTCTTGATTTCGGTGCCGACCTTCTCGGCCACGTTCGTCGCGGCGCGCGCGATCTCTCGGCCCGCGTCCTCGATCGTCTTCGAGACCGTCGTCGCCGTGACGTCCCGCTTCACGCCCTTCGCCGCTTGTTTCGCGGCCTTCCACAAGAGGCCGAAGCCCTGCTTGACGTTCTCCGCCACGTCGTCGGTTTCTTTGGTGGCCATGCCCACGATCTATGCGCCTCCCCCACGCTCGCGGCAAGGAGCGGCGTCGCGCTGATTCCTCGCGGAGCCGCGCAGATCAGGCGGCGTGCGCTGCGTGCGCGGCGCGCGCGCCCGGCGTCCACGCGGTGCAGCGGTCGCGGCCGGAGCGCTTCGAGACGTAGAGCGCCTCGTCCGCGGCCTTGAACATCTCGTCCCACGTCTCGCCGGCGTCGGGGAACGTCGCCACGCCGATCGAGCACGTCACCTGGAGCGTCTGCGCGCCCGTCGCGCCCTTCGCGTGGAACACGGTCTTCTTCAGCTCTTCACGCACGCGCTCCGCGAGCAGCATCGCCCCGCGCGCGTCCGTCTCCTCGCAGATGATCACGAACTCCTCGCCGCCGAAGCGAGCGACCGCGTCGGTGTTGCGCTTCGCGCGGCGGAGGATCTCGCCGAGGCCCTTGATCACCACGTCGCCGACGTCGTGGCCGTACGTGTCGTTCACCTTCTTGAAGTGATCGATGTCCGTCACGAGCACGCTGAGCTTGCGGTGGAAGCGCTTGGCCGCGACCATCTTCTGCTCGGCCATCTCGAGCATCGCGCGCTTGTTCAAGAGGCCCGTGAGGCCGTCGAGCGTCGCGAGCTCCTCGAGGCGCTTGACCATGCGGGCGTTCGCCAGCGACACGGCCATGTGGCTCGCGAGCACCTCCAGCGTGCCGCGCACGCCGTCGCCGAACGCCTTCGCGCGCTTGGATCCGAGCACCAGCGCCCCGAGCGCGCGGTCGTGCACGCAGAGCGGCAGCACCACGATCGACGGCATGCTCGGCGGGCAGAGGCGCTTCGTGAACACGATTTGGCGCTGCTCGTCGTACTCGCCGCGGTACGGCAGCGGGTGGCGGTTCTGCACCACCATCGACACGAGGCCCGCGTTGTGGCGGAACGTCTGGCCGACGACCTCGGTGCTCTCGTCGCCGCTGACCGCGCGGATCTCGTGGCTCTTCGTCTTCTCGTCGTAGAGCGTGACGGCCGCGTAGTCGACGCTCGTGATCTCGCGCGCGCTCTGGAGGCCCGCGTTGATGACGTCCGACTCGGTCGTGGCGGCGCCGAGCGACTCGGCCGCGCGGTAGAGCTTCCCTTGCTCCACCTTCGCGCGTTCGAGCTGCACGAAGACGCGCTCGTTCTGGATCGCGCGCACGGCGTAGCGGCCGGCCTCGTCGATGAGGTCGATCTCGCGCTGCGTGAAGGCCTTGTCTTGCACGCGATCCACGACGAGCAGCCCGCGCAGCGCCCCGTGCTCGAACAGCGGGACGGCGCACGCCGCGCGGACCGGGCAGGGCCCCACGTAGTACGGCAGCTTGTAGCTCGGCTTCAGGTGCGCGAGCGGCACCGGCGCGCTCTGCGAGATCGCGGCGCCGAACACGCCGTCGCCGGAGAGGAACGGACCGTCCGTCACGTTCGGCGCGTCCGACGACAGCTCGCTGATGCGGAGGTGCGTGCCCGCGTCGCTGCGCCACAAGAGGACCGCGGTGTAGAGATCGAGCGACTCGCGCAGCAGCTTGAGCGCGAACAGCACGGCCTGGTGGATCTCCTCGACGCCCGAGCGAACGAGCCGCTCCTCGTCGTTGCGGTGCGCCTCCGCGCGGCCGGTGCCGAGCAATCGGTAGCTCCGCGCGTCGTCGCGCATGCGGCTGATCTCGGTCTCCAGGCGCTCGCGGGAGGCCTTGCGGACGCGCGCGATCTCGGCCCGCAGCACGATCGCGTTCTGCGCGCCGAACGCCACGAGGAACGCGAGGTGCGGGATCATGGCGCGCGGCGAGAAATCACCGCCGAGGGCCCAACGAGCGGCGATCTCCATCGCGGCCGCGATCACGACGATCACCGCGGAGGCGCCGGGCTTCGCGAACGCGCTCACGACGCCGACGCAGGCGAGCACCATCGGGTAGAGCCGCCCGTCCAGCGAGCGATCGAACCGCACGATCGAGCCGTACGCGAGCAGCACGAGCAGCACGCCGAGCTCGATGTCGGCGAGCGCCGTCGAGTCGATCGCGCGCAGGCGCCGCACGAAGCGGTGCGAGAACATGACCGCGATGCACGCGAGCGCGGTGAACGCCCACGCCTCGGGCAGCCGCGCGGACGCGTCGAGCACCACCAGCGCGCCCAGCGAGATCGCGAGCGCGAACGGAAAGGCCAGCCGCGAGGCGCGCCGGCCCCACAAAATGAGCGTGAGCAAGGAGGGCATTCGCAGGGGTGCCCGTACCAAGCGTGAGGCGAAGTGGCCCAGTTCCTGGCGCGAAGGTCCGAATTTCGCGGCTACCATGCCCTACATGCGGCTCGGCATCCGGTGGCAAGTGCTGCTCTCTCTCGGCGCGCTCCTGGTGCTGGCGTTCGTGCCCATGTTCTTCGCCGTGTCCAGCCTCACGCGGGCGGCCCTGCGGCACGTGCGCACGGACAGCGCCGTGTTCGTGGGCCGCGCGGTCGCGGGGCACGTCGCGCTCGCGGCGGAGACGAGGCCGCCGTCGGACCTGGAGCCGTTGCTCTCGGCGCAGCTCGGCGGCGGAGGCATCGCGGCGATCGGCGTGTACGACGCAACTGGCCACCTCGTGACGAAGGCCGCGGAGCCGGGGTGGGAGACGACACTGCCCATCAGCGTTCACCCGGAGTCGGAGCGGATCGAGCCTGTGCGGGCGGCGAAGGGCAGCGCGTCCTTGCTCATCGTGCCGCATCGATTCAGCGCGGATTCGCCGGAGCCGGGGCCGGTGAGCGCGGTCGCGGTGCTCGTGCGGGTGGACGCGAAGGGGTCCTATTCGACGCCGCTGCTACGGCTGGTGGCGCTGTATTCAGGCATCGTGGCGCTGGGCGTGCTGGTGTTCGCGTACATCGCGATGACGCGCCTCGTGGTGCGGCCCATCGTCGAGCTGGAGTCGGCCGCGCGCCGCGTCCGGGAAGGGGGCCGCAAGTTCGACGTGACGCCGAAGGGGCCGGCGGAGATCGCGGATCTCTCGGTGAGCGTGTCGCGGATGACCGAGCAGCTCCGGGTGGAAGAGGCCCAGTTGCGGGCGAAGATCATCGAGGCCGAGAAGGCGACCGCGGATCTCCGGAGCGCGCAGGAGAGGCTCGTCCGGAGCGAGCGTCTCGCGTCGGTGGGCCGGTTGTCGGCTGGGCTCGCGCACGAGATCGGCAATCCGATCTCTGCCATCCTCGGGTTTCAAGATCTGTTGTTGATGGGCGGGCTGACCCCCGAGGAGCAGCGCGATTTCCTGGAGCGGATGAAGAAGGAGACGGAGCGCATCCACAAGGTGCTGCGGGATCTCCTGGATTTCGCGCGGCCCGCGGCCCAGCCGAAGGACGCCGCGCCCGAGAGGCCGAGCAGCGCCGCGGACGCGGTGAGCGACGCCGTCGCGCTGGTCCGCCCGCAAAAAGGCTGGAAGGCGATCCAGATCACGACGGAGATCGCGAGTGACGTGCCGCTCGTGACGGCGAGCCACGAGCGCCTCGTGCAGGTGCTCCTGAACTTGCTGCTCAACGCGGGAGACGCGGTGAGCCCGGACGACGGCCGCGTGATCGTCCGTGTTTCGAAGGCGATCGGCGACAGCAAGCGAGTCCGCATCGAGGTGGAGGACAACGGGCCGGGCGTCGCGAAGGAGGTGGAAGGGCACGTGTTCGAGCCGTTCGTGACGACGAAGGAGGTGGGGAAGGGGACGGGTCTCGGCCTCTCGGTGTGCCGCGGAGTGGTGGAGTCGTCCGGGGGCACCATCGAAGTCGAGAGAGGCGCTCTCGGTGGTGCGCTGTTCGTGGTGGAGCTTCCGGCGGTCGAGTGATCGGTTTCTGCGGGGAATCCTACGTGGCGCTTGTTTGCGGCGCGGCAGGGTGTATCGTGCCGGCCCGGCGCCTCCGTCCGAGGGGGCGCCGGTGAATCAAAGGAGATCGCATGATCGCCATCGGAGAAAAGGCTCCCGACTTCACGTTGAACGACCACCTCGGTCGTTCCGTGTCGCTGTCCCAGTTCGCGGGCCGGCGCCACGTGATGTTGTTATTCTATCCGCTCGACTGGACACCTACCTGAAGCGTGGAGGTGCCGTCGGTCGAGGCCAACCTCGATCGATTCCGCGCCGCCCACACCCAGGTCTTGGGTGTCAGTGTCGACAGTGTTTACAGCCACGCCAACTGGGCAAAGGATCTGGGAGGCGTCTCCTTCCCCTTGCTCGCCGACTTCCACCCGAAGGGGGCTGTCGCCAAGTCCCTCGGTGTCTACCTCGACGCGGCCGGCATCACGGACCGCGCGACGGTGATCATCGACTCGGGCGGCATCGTCCGTCACGTGTCCAGCGTCACGCCCGCGGGCAAGCGGGACATCGCGGCGCTCGCGGCCTTGTGTGAAGAGGTCGACCAGGCCCGGACGAGCCCGGTGGAGGACTTCGCCTCTCCGCCAGGCGTGCCGGCGGGAGCGACGTTGTACATCAAGAGCGCGTGCGGCTTCTCCCGCGCGACGATGCTCGCGATGGACAACCTCCGCTTGAGCGGCAAGGTGGCAGTCCGCAACATCACGGAGGACGCGTCCGCGAAGGAGCTCCTCGTGAAGCTGGCCGGCAAAGAGACGGCGCCTTGCCTCATCGTGGGAGAGACTCCCATGCACGAGTCGAAGGACATCATCAAGCGCCTGGTGGAGCTCAGCGCTCCGCTCTGACAGCCGCTCTCGGCAGACAGCCATTCCCAAACAAGGGCGCTCTCCGTGCTCACCGCGGAGAGCGCCCCGCGATTACCGCGAGCCGGAACCTGTGGAGTCGCTCACGTTACTTCAATCGATCGTCGGAGGGTGCTCCTTCGCCAGGTACAGCACCCGCCGCAGGTTGATCAGCGCTGGTCGATTGAGGTTGAGCGCCGCGACCGTCGCACGGCCGATCGGGCTGACACCCAGGATCACCGTGAATTCCAGGCTCCAACAGAAGTGCTCCTCCCAGCGATCTCTTCGCGGGTGATAGAGGGGCACCAGATCTCCGCTCGCAGGGTCCCGAGCATCCACCTTGTTGTATTTGTGGTTGTTGCAGCCCTGACAGGCCAGCGCGAGGTTCTCCGCCGTCGAGTCGCCGGCGCGCGCTTTGGGGACGATGTGCTCCGCGCAAAACGGCTGGCTCGAAATGCTCGCGGGGCTCCGGCAGTACTCACAGAGTCCCCGAGCGCGCTCCTCGACCAGCTTTTTCAGCGCCGCCGGGATGCGCGGCTCACTCGACGGCATGGGCGCGAATACCGAGGCTGGCCATCACCGCCGAAAGGGACACTCCGCGTAGCCGCGCGAGCTTCACGAGGTGCTCGGCCCGCTGGGCATCCAGCGTCTCCACCTCATCCCCGAGGCGCAGGAGCTCTGCGTGCTCCTCCTCTGTGAGCGTGCCATCCCGCCGGCGCTCGATCAGCGCCGCGTAACGCTCCGCGATCTCGGACGGGATCGCCTGGTTGATCGCCTGAAGGAGCTGAGATTCCTCGTCCGGAACGCTCGGCGCCCGCCGGTGCGCGACCAGCGCGAACACCTGCGAAGCGAACCGCTCCAGCTCTGCGGGGCCGAGCTTCTCAATCGCGCGGAGGAGATCGTCCGGCGACACGGTGGCTTCCAGGCGAATGGTCGACATCCTGGGCGATCGTACGAGCGAACCCGCCGGCAAGCAAGGCCCCCCGGAGCATGCCAGTTCAACGGCATGCCCCTCGTCCTGTCGTCGCTCAGTAAAGATCCACGTAGAGCTGGTAGAACGGGATCTGACCCAGCGCCGTCGACGCGTGGCTCACGCGGATCGTATACAGGTGGTTGAGGCCGTCCGCCGGGGTGCCGCTCACGGCCTGCTCCGTCGCCGTGCCCGCCGTCGCCGAGGAGTCCATCAGCGTGTCCCAGTCGTCGTAGATCGCGAGGTTCGCGTCGTTCCAGGGGAACAGCGTCGCGCGCAGCACCCGGCCCGACGGGACCGAGATTGAATACCAGTCGTACACGTCGCTCGAGCTGACGCCGCCGGACACCAGCGTGCGCTTGTAGAGGGCGCCCGTCACCGGCGTGCCCGCGGGCAACGTGCCGCTCGCCACCGGGTCGGGGCCGAGAGAGGAGTTGTTCGGCTCGCTCTCACCCATCGACACCGGACCGCCCGGATAACCCGCCATCGCGGAGCCGACGTGGATCGCCGCGAACGCGTTCTGAACAGCCTTGTACTCCGCCGACGCCGAGCCGTAGAGCTGCGACGCCGCCGTGAGGCAGCTCGCCCGCGCGTCCGCGTAGTCCTGATTGCCATTGAAGCCCGTCAGCATCGCCCGGATCCAGATGCGCGCCGCGTGATCGATGCCGACGCCCGCCATGCCCCACGGCACGTACATCGACCACTGCTTCGAGATCGGGTTCGAGCTCGACCCCTGCGACAGGAAGTAGAACGCGTGATCCATCGTCACCGCGCGGCGGTGCTCGTCCGGATCGTCCGCGATCGCCGTGGTCCAGTACGGGTATTCGTTGCCCGTCTTGAAGTCACGGTTGCTGTTCGGCATCTTCCAGTCGAGCGCGCTCGTCGCCGCCGGGATCGTGATCGAAGCGTTCTTGTCGCCGAGGCCGATCTCGTACATCTCGGACACCTCGGAGATGATGTCGCCCGCCGCCTCCGAGATGCCGTCCGGCTCCCCGCTGCCGCCGATGTCCGAGTTGAAGTCGTCGAAGCCGTGGCCGAACTCGTGCGCCGGCGTGTTGTAGTGCGTGCGGCGCGACGTGACGCTGCCCGACGAGTCGCCGATCGAGATGTTGCCAGACAGGCTGTTGTAGGAGGCGTTGTCCCACTCCGTGCCGACGTGCACGTACGCGTCGCCTTCATAGAAGTTGTTGTTGTAGCCGCGCCAGTTCCAGACCCGGTCGAACATGTTCCAGGTGACCTGCATCGCATAGAGCACGTCCGCGATCGCCGTCTGCCGGTTCTGGTAGGTCGCGTTCGCGTCGCCCGCGAACACCGCGCCGTCGCCGAACAGGTTGTTCATGTCCCAGTTGGGGCCCGAGTTGTTGCCGAAGTCGTCGTCCCAGACTCCGAAGTTGCGGTACGTGTCCCACGGCTCGAAATTCGTCGAGTTGTGCATCGTGGTCGTGATCGGCACGTGGAAGTCGTTGTTCGGACCGTTGGTCTTGTACGTCCAGCCCGTGCCCGACGCCTCGTGCGTCATCTTGCGCGTATTCAGGACTTCTCCGGTCTGCGCGTCGACGATGAAGCGGTGCGCGGCCGTCGGCCCGTTCTCGCGCTGGTCCACCGTCTCGATCTGGTAAGCGAGCTTGTACGCGACGACGCGAGTCTCGACGTCGAGGGCATCCAGGTCCTGCTCCTGGCCGGTCACCTTCGCGCCCGTGGCGATGACGACGCGCTCCTTGACCGGGTAAATCACGAGCTCCGAGCGCGGCTCCATCAGCGGCTTGCCGGTGCGCTCCGGGCGCAGCTCGACGACCTTGCGCGCCATCGCCTCGGTGATGCTCGGCTTCGTGTCGATCCCGATCCCCTTGTGCACGTCGCGCGCGTCCTCGTCCCGGACGGCGCCGTCCTTGTCCGTGCGCACCATGGCCGTGCTGCCGATCACGCGGATCCCCTTGTAAAAGTGGTCCAGCCGCACGTGCCGGCCGCCGGTCTCGTCGATGGAGACGCGGCGGACCTTGAAGGTCTCGTCGTTGGATACACCGTGTTCATTTCGGTGCTGGTTGAAGTCGAGCACGCCCTTGTCGACCTCGGGGTGATCCGCGAGGGCCGCCTTCGCCGCGTCGTGACGGCGGATGTCGTCGGCGATCTTCTCCGACTGGAGCGATCCGCTCGCGAGGCGCTCGGCCGCGGGATCCGCGTCCGGAGACTCGGCGGGGACGCTGGAAGGATCGGAGTCCGCGGGCGCCGTGCACGCGGAGAGACCAGCCGCCGCGAGGACCAGGAAGAGGCCAAGAGAGGTGCGCTTCATGAGAGTTGCTCCGGATGAGAGGGAAGGTGTTGCTCGTCCGTGGCTGCTCGCCGCCGGACGGACGGACACTCAGCACCTCCCGTGCCGCCGGGACGAAACGCCCCACCCGATGAAGAGCGCCTGTCCGGCCCGGCGGAGATCGCCGCATCCCCCTGCAAACCTCGCCGAGACGACGCGCCCCGGCCTTCCAAACACGATATTTGCGACTGCCCATGACCGCGGCAAAGAAGGCCGGCAATCCCCGCACCCTGGCATCTCCTGCCTCCCACCTTTTTGCGTGGCACGGAGTCGTGACACCCTGTCACGCGGCGGCTCCACCTCGCTGTCACGGCGCGGGACACCCCTCGCCCTCCGCGTCGGCCGGCGCGTCCGGGCGCCCTCGCGCCGCCGCTTTCTTGTCCCGGAAGCGCGGCCCCTGGTATCGGCGGCGACATGCTTCTGCCGGGTCGACTCGACGCCACCACCCTGGGGGACCTCCTCGGGCAGCTTTATCGTGGCAACGTCACGGGGGTCCTGGAGCTCGCCGAGATCGCGTCCGCGGGCGCGACGCGGCACGGGCGCGTGCACCGCATTCACCTCCTCTCCGGCCTCGTCGCGGGCGTGGAGACCGAGCTCACCGTCGCCCCCATCGGCGAGACGCTCGCGCAGCTCGGCAAGCTGGACCGGCGCGCGATCGACGTGATGCTCTATCGCATGGCCCTCGGCGATCCGCGCCCCGCCGGCGCGATCCTCGTGGGCATGGGCGCCGTCTCGCAGGACGCCTTGATTCAGGGCCTCCGCACGCAGATGCACGCCCGCCTGGACGCCGTCTATCAGGGCCTCTTGGACGCGCGCGTCTCGTTCCGGATGGCGCGCCCGCTGCCGAAGGACGCCCTGCGCATCGGCACGCTGCTGCCTCGCGATTTTTTGCACGGCCGCAAGCGCAAGCGCGACCTCCGCGTGGCCCCGCGGCAGACCGAACAGCCCTCTTCCAGCCGCCCCTGGTGGAGCAGCACGTCGTGGGGAATGCCGAACGTCTCGGGCTCTCCGCGCGCCTCCGCGTCCCAGTCCGAGACGCCGCCGCCCGCCTCCGGGAGCCGCGCGAGGAGCGATGTCCCGCCCCGTCGCCCGAACGCGCCCCCGCCGCCTCCGCCCATCCCGGTGTCCCCGCGAATGGCCGCGTTGCGCGTCCTCGGGCTGCCCGCCGACGCCGACGAGGTGTCGATTCGCCGCACGTTCAAGAAGCTCGCGATGGAGCTCCACCCGGACCGGCACACCACCTCTCCAGAGGCCGTCCGCGCGCACAACGCCGCGCGCTTCGCCGAGGCCTCCGCGGCGTATCACCTCCTCGTCGCCTGAACAGGCCCTCTTCCGTCACCCCCCCAAACATCCAATCTGGACAGGCGCTCTCAGCCCTTGCCGGTGCGGATCCGCTGCATGAACCACCACAGGTGGCCCTCCGGATCCAGCGCCGCGTACGAGCGATCCGTCCAGTAATCCTCGCCGTAGTCGTTGGTCATCGGCTCCTGGATGATCTCGGCCCCGTTCGCGCGGGCGTGGGCGCAGTGCGCGTCGGCGTCGTCCACGAACAGGCACGCAGACTGCGTGTAACCGCCGACCTGCCGCGGGCTCCGCATCTGGCTCCGCCACGTCTGTCCGGGGTTGTCCGCGCGGCCGACGCCGCCGATCATGAACATGCCCTCTCCGTACGTCAGCTCGGAGTGGACGATCTTACCGTGCTCGTCCACGATCTTCTCGCGGACCTCGAACCCGAAGGCGCGAACGAGCCAGTCGATCGCGGCGCCGGGATCTTCGTAATAGGCAGACACGGACACGCGAGGCCAGCCGGGCGGGGTCGGTTTCATCGGACGTCCTCCTTCAGATCTGGATTCCGTTCAGAGCTTGACGATGTTTTCCCAGTGATCCGCGATCTCCTGCGCGGTCCACGGCGTCGTGCCGTCCTTGAATTTGCCGGTGCTCTGCACGACCTTGAAGATGTACATCTGCTGCCCCGCGACCGCGAGCACGTGCCCTGTCCGGTCCCCGCAGAGCTCCGACCCCAAAAACATCGCGGCGGGCGCGATGTGGTCCGGCGTGAGCGCGTCCATCCCCGTCTGGAACATCGGCAGATCCTCGGTCATCCGCGTCTTCGCGATCGGCGCGATGGCGTTCACCGTGATGCGGTGCTTCTGCAGCTCGATGGCGGCCGTGCGCGTGAGCCCGTAAATCCCGGCCTTCGCAGCGGCGTAGTTGGCCTGACCGAAATTGCCCATCATGCCGGAGACGCTGGTCGTGTTGACGATGCGCCCGCCTCCGCCCTGACTGACCATGATCTTCGCCGCGGCCTGCGTGCACAGGAAGGTGCCTTTGAGGTGCACCGCGATCACGGAGTCCCACATGGCCTCATCCATCTTGAGGAGGCTCTTGTCGCGGAGGATCCCCGCGTTGTTCACGAGCACGTCCACGCGCCCGAAGGCGTCGATGGCCGCCTTCATCAGGCTGTCGGCGCCCGCGGGGGTCGCGATGCTCTCGAAGTGGGCCACCGCGCGACCGCCGGCCGACGTGATCTCCGAGACCACCTTGCTCGCCGCCGCGTCGCTCCCGCCGGTGCCGTCGCGCGCGCCGCCGACGTCGTTCACGACGACCTGTGCGCCCTCCTTCGCGAAGAGGAGCGCCTCGGCCCGGCCGATTCCACCGCCGGCGCCCGTCACGACGACCACTTTTCCGTCCGCAAGACCCATTCGCGACCTCCAGAGACCGCTCGCGCGGCGGAGGTCCCCCTACCACTCTTCGCGCTCCAAAGGTAGCACCCGCGTGCGCCCGATCGGCCGGTTTTCACGGCGGATCCCGACCCGGTGCGTCAACCGAGCGGGCGCGGCCGGGCGCCCGCACGCGGCGTCTCCATGCGACGGTCGGCACGAAAGGGCCGTTTTTCGCGGCGCTTCGTGGTATGACGCACGAGCGCCCATGAGCCGGTTCTACGTCACCACACCCATCTACTACATCAACGACGTCCCCCACCTCGGCACCGCGTACACCACGATCGCCGCCGACGTGCTGTGCCGCTATCACCGGATGCGCGGACACGAGAGTCGGTTTCTGACCGGCACCGACGAGCACGGGGAGAAGGTGCAAGAGTCGGCCATCGCGCGCAACATGGCCCCTCCCGCCTACGCGGACGAGGTGAGCGCGAAATTCCGCGAAGCCTGGCCGAAGCTCGCGTGCGCCCCCGACGACTTCATCCGCACGACGGAGCCACGCCACGCGAAGTGGGTGCAGGACCTGTGGAAGCGCATCGCGGACAAGGGAGATATCTACCTCGGCCACTACGACGGCCTCTACTGCGTCCGGTGTGAGGCGTATTACACCGAGAAAGAGCTGGAGCAGCCGAACAACCTCTGTCCCATCCACAAGCACCCTGTCGTGTCGAAGAAGGAGGACAGCTACTTCTTCCGCCTCTCGGCCTACAAGGACAGGCTGCTCGATTTCTTCGAGAAGAACCCTGGTTTCGTGAAGCCCGAGGGCCGCTTCAACGAGATCAAGACCTTCGTCTCGCAGGACCTGCGGGACCTCAGCGTGTCGCGCACCACGTTCGACTGGGGCATTCACGTCCCCGGGGACCCGAAGCACGTGATGTACGTCTGGTTCGACGCGCTCTCCAACTACTACTCTGCGCTCACCGCGCCGGAGGACAACACCCGTTATTGGGACTCGGTGGTCCACGTGATGGGCAAGGACATCCTCCGCTTCCACGCGTGCTACTGGCCCGCTTTCCTGCTCGCGGCCGGTTACGAGCCGCCGCGGATGGAGGTCGCGCACGGCTTCCTCTCGTACTGCGGCCAGAAGATGTCGAAGAGCCTCCGCAACACCATCTCTCCGACGGCCTTGGCAGAGGCCATTTCGCCCACGATCGGCGCGGACGTGGTGCGTTACACCTTGATGCGCGCGATCGCCTTCGGTCAGGACGGCGACTTCGCGATCAGCGATCTCTTGCAGCGTTACTCGTCGGAGCTGGGCAATCAGCTGGGCAACCTGCTCAATCGCGTGCTCCCGTTCGCGGAGACGGTGCCCGAGAAGGCCGGGGCGACTCCCTTGGAGGAGAAGCTCGCGGCCGAGTATCCGGCGAAGGCGCAGGCCGCGGCGGAGGCGTTCGACGCCTTCAATCCGACCGGCGCGCTCGGTCATATCTGGTCGATCCTGGCGCTCGCCAATGACTACATCGACAAGGCCGCTCCGTGGGCGGCGAAGAAGAACGATCCGGCCCGACTCGGCACGATCGTGGCGACCGCGGTGGAGCTGCTCGAAGCCGTGAGCGTCATGATCTACCCGGTGATGCCGAACGTCGCGGCCGCGATGCGCGAGCAGCTCGGACTTTCGGCGCTCGTAGGAGAGATTGGCAAGGACAGGTGGCCTTTCCAGCTCCCGTCGCGGGCCGTCGGAGAGAAGCTGTTCCGTGGCACTCCCATCTTCCCGAGGTTCGAGAAGGAGAAGGAGGCAGAGCTCCTCGCGGCCTTCTCCCCCCCGAAGGAAGAGCCCCCGGCGGAGGCCCCGAAGGCGGCAGTCGCGGAGCCCGCAAAGGCGGAGTCCGCAAAGGTGGAGTCGGCGCCCGCGGCCCCGCGCGAGGCGAAGGCGACGATTCAATACGACGACTTCGCGAAGATGGAGCTGCGCGTCGGTCTGGTGCTCTCGGCCGAGCGCGTGAAGAAGAAGGACAAGCTCCTCGACCTGCGCGTGGACGTGGGAGATCCGGCGCCGCGCCGCATCGTGGCCGGCATCGCGAAGAGCTACGCCCCCGAGCAAATCGTGGGCAAGCGCGTCGTCGTGCTGTGCAACCTGGCCCCGCGCGAGGTCGTGAAGGGCCTCGTCAGCGAAGGAATGCTCCTCGCAGGCGGCGACGGCGACGTGCTGAAGGTCGCGACTCTCGACGGCGAGCTCCCCCCCGGCTCCAGCGTCAAATAGCCAGTTTCGAAGAGCACGAAGGGACGCCACCTCCGTCGCATTTTGGGGGGATTTACAAGGGGGCTCCGCCCCCTCGTATCACTCCCCCCGCCGAAGAAACGGCCTGATTCTCCGGCGCGGGGAGGGGAGCCTTCCTTCTAAACCCTACTCCGACTTCGCCTCTCCCGCGCCGCTCACCAGGTCACGGTACACGTCACTCTCCGCCAGGAGCGACTCATGGGTACCGCGGGCGACGATCTTCCCCTCGTCGAGCACCAGGATCAACTCCGCGTCACGCACCGTGGAGAGCCGGTGCGCGATCACGATCCGCGTGCAGTGGAGCCCCGAAATCGCCTCGTCCACGCGTCGCTCCGTGACGGTGTCGAGGTGGCTCGTCGCCTCGTCGAAGAGCAGGATCGGCGGCTTTCCGAGGAGCGCCCGCGCGATCGCGATGCGCTGCCGCTGGCCGCCGGACAAGCCTCCGGTGCCCTCGCTCACGCGCGTCTGGTACCCCATCGGCATCCGCCGGATCTCCTCGTGAATGGCCGCGAGCCGCGCCGCCGCCACCACCGACTCCATGCTTCGATCGCGCCCGCCGAGAGCGATGTTGTCGCGCAGCGTCCCCCCGAACAGAAACGGCTCCTGCAACACCACCCCGATCTGCCGCCGCACGCTCGCGGCCCGCAGCTCCGAAAGCGCCCGTCCATCGAACAGAATGGCGCCCTCCGTCGCCTCGTACAGCCCGAGGAGCAGGTGCGCGAGCGTCGATTTCCCGGACCCGCTCTTCCCCACGAGCGCCACCTTCTTCCCCGGCTCGACCCGCACATCGATCTCGCGCAGCACCCAGGGAGCCCCCGCGTCGTACCGGAACGACACCCCCTTCAGCTCGATGGCCCCTGTCAGACTCGGCGCCTCCGCCACCGTACGCCCGTGTTGCTCCGGCTCGGCTTCGAGCACGTCGCCCAGCCGATCGAGGTGCGCCGTCACGAGCTGCAACCGCTGCAAATCCCCCGCGAGCGACGACAGCGGCACGAGCACCATCGACGCGAGCGCGCAGAGCGCCAGCATGGTGCCCATCGTCAGACTGCCGCTCATCACCTTCTGCGCGCCGATCCACAACAGCAGCAGAGGCCCCACCATCCGCAGCGCCGAAAGCCCGCTATCGAGCGTCCCCGTCCACCGCGCCCGCTCCACCGAGAGCCGCAACGTCCGTTGAAACAGCTTCGACCAGTGCCGGAACGTCTCCTCCTCGTTCCCCGACACCTTGATCGTCGCCACCCCCTTGATCGCCTCCACGAGGAACGTCTGCGACTCCGCCTGAGCGAACAGCTCCCGATCCATCAACCGGCGAATCCGCGGCCCCGCGAACAGCACCGACCCCATCTGCGCCGCCCCGAGCCCCAGAGTCGCGACCGCGAGCAGCGGCGCCTTCACGAACAGCACCCCCAGGTACACGAGCACCATGGATCCGTCGAGAACCAGGGAGATGGTCTGTCCGGTCAGGATCTCCCGGATATCCTGGTTCGCGTGCAGCCGCCCCAGCAAATCCCCCGTCGATCGCTGCTGAAAGAACGCATACGGCAGCGTCAGCACATGCCGGAAGTGCCCCATCATCAGCTCTTCGTCCAGCGCCCCCTGCAGCGCCACCAGCATGCGCGACCGGAGCCACGAGACAGCCCCGAAGGCCACCGCCCCGATCGCGATCCCCGCGCCCGCGAGGCTCAACAGATCTCCGCGCGCCGAAGGCAAAAGCTCGTCGATCACCGCCTGCGTCAGCACCGGCAACGCGAGCCCGAACCCCTGAATCACCGCCGAGGCCACGAGCACCTTCGACAAGGCCCCTCGCGACCGCCGGAGCAGCCCGGTCACGAAAGGCCGCCACGCCGGCGCCGGAGCCTTCCGCCGCCGCTCGAAGCCGGCCCCCGGCGCGAGCACCAGCACGACCCCGGTGAACATCGCCGAGGCCTCTTCGCGCGACACGATGCGCCGCCCGGCCGCCGGATCCACGACGCCGATCTCCTCGGGAGTCGCCCACTCCACCACCACGAAATGCTCGAACCCCCAGTGAGCGATCACCGGCTGTCCGATCTCCGCGAGCCCCTCCAGGCTGACCGACAACCCCTTTCCGACGAGCCCGAACGACCGCGCGAGGCGCAACAGCATGCTCGCCGTCACCCCGTCGCGCCCCGGCGAGAAATCGCGCCGGCACTCGGACAGCGTCGTCTTCCGCCCATGGAACCCGAGGATCATCGCGAGGCACGCGATCCCGCACTCCAGCCCTCCTTGCTGATGGACGACCGGGACTCGATGCTTGGTGACGCGCCTCTTCGAGCGGGCAGGGGAGGGGCGCTCCGGCGAAGACGGCACCTCGTCGCGCGAGGCGTACCGCTCGATCGCCTCCTCTCGGAAGATGGAGCGCTCCCCGGTGCTCATGCGGCGATCTTCGCGCGGGCGATCAGCCCCTCTCGCGGCAGCGGTCCGAGCGTGAGCACCGAAGGAACGATCTCCGGACAGGCCAGTTGTAACAGGCCGTATCCAATCCCGGACGTCCCCGCCAGAAGCCCCGGAGCCTCCACCCCGGACGGCACGCCGCAGTGGTACCCGACCTCTTCGATCTGCTCCAGCAGCGACGCCGCGCCGACACGCACCTTCTCGGCGAGCGAGGCGTCCCCGAAGGCGCGCGCCGCGTCCGCCAGGAAATTCAGGTTCCCCGCGTCGCCGTGGCAGAGGCAATGACTGCGACTGAACCCTTCGCGCAGCGTGGTGGCGATCCCGATCTCGATGTCGCGCCGCACGCCGGGCCCGAAAGCTGCCGGCATCACGAGCCGCGCGTGCGCCATCCCCGTCGCGCCGTGGCACCAGCTCGCCATGTAACCGACGTCTTCTTCGGTGTAGACCTTGCCGGGGATCGGGAACAGGTCAATCCGGTAATCCGGCCAGTTCGCGTGCTCCTCGGAGAAGATGCTCGCCTCGTACTCCAGCGTGGCGCGCGCCGCGCCGGTGAAGCGCGCGTCCCCCGTCACGTCCCCCAACGTCGCGAGCGCGAGCGCGATCCCGGTCGAGCCGTGCGACATCCCGCAGAGCGGCTTCAACATCGGAGTCGGCGTCCTCCACGCGATGCCGCGATCCATGGGAGTCGCCGCCGCGATCAGCCGCTCCCCGCAGCGGATCGCGAGCTCGAACGCCCCCGCCGTTGGTGCCTGTTCGTGGAGCCCGAGCAGCGACAGCACCGTCCCCGCGCTGCCGTTCACGAGGTCGAACCCTGTGTCCCCGGCCACGAGCGGCTCGATCCGCCGCACGTACGAAGAGGCCTGTTCGAACAGCGTCGGATCCTCCCACAGCACGCCGAGCCGCGTGAGCGCGTACACGATGCCGCCCCAGCCGCCGAACGCGCCGATGTTGGTGATCCGGTCGCCGAAGCTCGCGAGCTGCGCCGTCAAGCTCGCCACGGCCCCGCGCGCGAGCGCCCGATACCGCTCCTCGCCCGTGACGCGCCCGAGCGCCCCGAGGAACAACGCCACCCCGGACAGCCCCGAATAAAGGTCCGTGTCCAGCGCCGAGAGCATCCAGTAATTGTCGTCCTGGAGCGTCATCCCGATCCAGGTGGCCTGATCGCCCGTCCGGATCGCCGACCGAACGAGCCTGTCGCCCACCACGCGCGCCCCGGCGATCAGCTTCTCTGAAAGCCTGTCGTCCGCCACCGCCGTCCGCGGCGACGGCAGCGATCGATCCCGATCCGGAGCCGGCGCCGGATCCCGCCCGACCCGCAGCGTCGCGAGCGAGCACCGCGTGAACACCACCTGTCGCCCGAGGTCCTCCGGCCCCATCCCCCGCACGCGCCGCCGCACGTGCTCGATGCTCGGCTCGTCGAACACATCGTGTATTCTTTCCCCCCGCGAGGTGAAGAGATCGCGCGTCCCCGGCCGCGTGGTGAAGAGCGGCACGTCCCCCGCGAAGAGGTCCCGGACCTCCGCCTCCACCACCTCGTCCGCGCGCGGCAGGTTCCCGGCGATCACGCGGAGCCGATCGAAATACCGATCGCGATCGAGCGCGTCGCGCAGCACGTCCGGGTGGAAGCTCTGCGTGAGCAGGTTCGAATAAGCGTACGTCGGCCGCAGGATCGCGCGCACCTCCACGTCCGCGAACCCGCCGATCGCCCCGTCCGGCGCGAGCAGTTCGTCCTTGTGCGCCGCGAGGATCCGATAAGCCCTCTCGAACCCGGCGACGATCGCGTCCTCGTGATCGAGCACGTCCACCGGCGCGCCCCGCAGCGTCGGCCGGTTCTTCTCGGCCGGGATCTCCACGTGCCCTTTGCCGAGGTGGACCCGGTCGGTGCCTTTCTCTTCCCACTGCGGCACCGCCACCGGCGTCATCTGCCCACCTCCGCCGGACAGCCCCCCGAGATCGGCCCCGCGCCCGCCGCCTCCGCCGATGGACCGACTCGGGAGCAGGCCAATTCTGAGCACCGAGTCATCGAGGATCCCGCCCGCCGCCGCGACGGATCCGACCGGGCTCATGATCCGGAACCGCGGATGGAGCAGCACCTCCAGGTCGATCAGCATCGGGTGCTCGCCCACCGCGAGGACGTTCTCGTGATGAAAATCCGCCGCGTCCAGCGCATAGAGCAGCGCCAGATTGGCACCTTGCCGCTCGTAGAACCTGCGGAGCTCCTCCTCCGTCTCGCACGGCCCCGCGTGGAGCCGCTCCACCCACCCGTACTCCCCACGATCGAGGAGCCGCAACAGCCGCAGAGCGGGAGTCTGCCCGTGCTCGTTCAGCCACCCCACGAGCCGCTGAAAGGCCGTGTCCGGCGCGAGCGATCGAGGCTTGTACACGACGCTCTCCCCGCTCGAAAACGTGAGGAGCTGCACGCTGCGCCCGCCCCGGTGGGTGTCCCCGAGCCCGCCGTCGATCTTCACGAGGGCGCCCGGATCCTGGCCGTTCCAGAGCGTCTCTTTCAGAGCGTCGAAGTCCGCACAGAGCCGCTCGAACAGCTCGGCGCTCGTCTCGACCCAGCGCGCCGTGACCTCCACGAGGGCCCGCGCGAGCACCGGATACTCCTCGAAGAGCGCGCCGGTCACCTCCGGAGTCGCGAGCCGCCGAAAGAACGAAGCGAACCGCTCTTCGGGCGTCGCCTCCGGCAGATCGCCCCGCAGCCGCGCCACGTTGAGCTCCAGCGCCATGGTCCGGCTCGCCATCGTCACCAGCGCGGGCGCGAGGGCCGGATAACACATCTCCACCGCCCCCTCGGCATTGAACGGCGCCTTCGGACACCGCATCACGAGAGCGGCAATTCGCGCCGCGAGCCTCTCCCGCCCCCGCCGCGCGATCGGCCAGAGCGCCCGGAGCCCGGCCGCCACCGCATACCCTTGCACGCTCTCGGGCACGACCGGATCCGCCCCGTCGATCTCCCGGACCGCCTCTCCAATCTCCTTCATCCACGCGGGATCCGCCCCGGCCCGCGCCGCGAGCGACTCCTCGTCTTCGGACAGGAGCCCCGCGAGCGAGCCTTCATCGAGCCCCAGCGCACCGAGCCTGTCCGCGAGCCGGCTCCCCTCGTCGAACGGCTTCTGCGCCTGCCACCGAGCGAGCCTCTTCTCCCCGCGCGCCGACGCCGAACAAGGCACCTGCCCGAGAGAGGCGCGCTCCGAGAGCGTCCTGGCGCGCGCGAGAGAGGGGCGAGAGGGCCGCTGTCCGGTCATGTCCGTCACTCCGTGGTTCGATTGAAATCGCCGAAAAAAGAAGGGCGGCGGGCCCGCTCACTCGCGCGAACGGACCCGCCGCCCCGGATGTCAGCCGAGGTCGCGAATCAGCAACACGGACCGTTCTTGCACGACGTCACGGTGCTGGACGTGCAAAGGCCGGTCGTGATGCCGCCCGCCACGGCCGACAGCTCGACCTCCGAGAGCTCGATCGCGCCCGCGGGATTCGCGGGGAGGGAAGCGCGCTGCGCCTCCGTGAGGCTCTGGCGGTAGTCTTCGTCTTTCCAGGCGCGGGCGATATCGATCTTGGACATGGGAAGCCTCCTAAGACGCGAGGGTGCACGATCGCCGCGCGGACGCGCTCGCCGGAGCGTGGCTGATTCCACGTTGCGACGAGTCACCCGGCGGCGAACGATTGCGCTCGCGACGCTGGACAGAAGAGCAACCGATGTGCCCGCGACAAATGCGCGATTTCCGTGACTGTCACTCTCGAATACAGGGGCGAATCCTGCCGGCCGGCGGCTTCGGCCGGCGAACCCTGCCGTCAGACCTTCTTCACGTACCGATTCCAGAGCGTGGAGAGGCCGAACAGCGCGAAGATGGACCCAAATGTCCACACGACCCAGAACGCCACGCTGACGTTGTGCTCGAACCCCAAGAGACAGGGGATCGTCTGCACCAGATAATACTGGATCACGTACGTGAAGAGCGACGTCTTCCCCATCACCTGAATACGCTCTTCCATCCACCGCGGCGCCCGCCCGCTCGCGTCCCGCCCCAGCGCGAGGCCCAGCGTCGCGAGCACGAGCGCCAGATAGATCGGGAACAGGGACCCTTCCCGATCCGGATAGAGGGCAGTCCGGAACAGGCTCCCTCGGTCGGGCAGAAACCCCATCTTGAACCCGCGCCACGCGCCGAGGAGGGGCAAGGACAGCAGCGGCACCAGCATCGAAGACGCCACGAGCCTCCGGCTCTCCTTCCGGAGCTCTCCAGTCTTCTGCGCGCGCCCCACGATGTCCCCGAGGAACGTGCCAATCAGGAACATGCCCAGGATATTGAGGAACGGATAATTCTCGATGAGGACGCGGTGCTGAGAATGAAAGTCGACGCCGGACAGCACCTCTCGCACGAGGAGCCACGGCCCGTCCCGCATCACGGAGCTCGCGTCGAGCGCCCGGTCCGCCATCATCAGCGCGACGCCGACCCCCAGCCGAACGCGCGGCGTCATTCGCGGCACGAGCGGCGCGAACACGACGAAGATGATCGCCAGGAGGTCCGTCATGTAATGCCGGAGGAGGAAGAACCGCAGCGGCCCGTCCTCCGGCTTGTGGAGCGGAAAATAGAGCGCCAGCGCGATGAGCGGGTGCGCCACGAGGAGCAGCCGAACCCCTTGCTCCCGGTACCGCCGCAGGACCGGCCCCATGTCCGGCCGCACCGCCGCGAACGAGCCGAGCAGCGCCCCGCTGACGAGCGTGAAGCCGACCGTGCCCGACGTGAAGAGCGGGCTCAAGATCGCCTCCAGCTGCTTGCTCGCAGGCGATTTGTCGAGGTTCGCCGCCGCGTGCCCCGCGAGGATGATCAGCATGAAGAACCCCCGCACCATGTCCACGGCCGTGAGCCGGGCCGCGCGCGCAGGCGCGACGATCACCGGAGCCGGCGCGACGTCAGGCGACGCGGGGGATGCTGGGGAGGGAGGGACCATGCACAGCGGGCAAAAAATTTGCGCCCACTGTCAGGTTACGGGGCAAGCCGCGGACAGGTCAACAATCGCCGGCTGGGGCAGATTGTCGAGTGTTCCAGATGTCCACAGCCGGTGCGCAGGCAGAATGCACCCGCGTCACCGGCTCGTTGGACAGGCGTGTAACTCAGGTGGAGCGAGCCATCGCCGGGGCTTCGGCGCCCCTGTCGGACTCAGGCTCTTCGAGCGTGCGGCCCGAGGGCTTCTTGCCTTCGGTGGTGTATCCGAACATCACGCCGAGGACGAAGTACGCGATCGCGAGGACGCCCACCGCGAACACCACGTCACCGGGCCCGCGCAGCCAGCGCAGCGTGCTCATGAGCGGAGTCTGGAGGAAGTCCGCGCTGCGGGCCCACCAGGTGCCTTTTTCGACGGCCGCCATCGTCTGGAGGATGCCAATCGGCAGGAGCGACAGAGTGACCATCAGGAGCAGGCCGCCGTTGAGCGCCCAGAACCCGATCGCGAGCGGACGCTCCTTCCAGCCGACCTGCGGAGACAGCGCGCGCAGGCAGAACAGCATGAGCCCGATGCCGAGCATGCCGTACACGCCGAAGAGGGCAGTGTGCCCGTGCACCGGAGTGAGGTTGAGGCCCTGCATGTAATAGAGCGCGATCGGCGGATTGATGAGGAACCCGAAGAGGCCGGCGCCGACGAGGTTCCAGAACGACACCGCGACGAAGAAGTACACCGGCCACTTGTAGCGAGCGAGCCAGGGCTTCATCTCGACGACCTTCAGGTTCTGCCACACCTCGAAGCCGATGAGCGAGAGAGGCACCACCTCGAGCGCGGAGAACGAGGCGCCGAGCGCGAGGGCCGAAGACTGCGTGCCCGTGAAGTACAGGTGATGGAGCGTGCCGATGATGCCGCCGCCGAGGAAGATCGTCGTCGCGAACAGCACCGCAGGCGCCGTCGTCTTGGCGCGGAGGACGCCGAGCCGGACGAGCAGGAACGAGATGGCCACCGTCGCGAACACCTCGAAGAACCCTTCGACCCAGAGGTGCACGACCCACCAGCGCCAGTATTCGACGCTCGCGAGGTTGCTCTTCTGACCGTACATGAGGCCCGCGCCGTAGAAGCTGGCGATCGCGAGGCTGGAGATCACGAACAGCACGAGCAGAGGCCGAGACTCGTCCTTGCGCTTGAGAGCCGGCCAGAAGCCGCGGAGCATGAGCCCGAGCCAGATGAAGAGCCCGGCGAACAGGAAGATCTGCCAGAACCGGCCGATATCGACGTATTCATAGCCCTGGTGACCGAACCAGTAGAAGCTGGTCGCGCCGAGGCGCTGCTGCACGCTGAGCCACTGCCCCGCGAGCGAGCCGACCACGATGACGAGCAGCGCGCCGAAGAGCACGTTGACGCCGAGGCGCTGGAATTTCGGCTCCACGCCGCCGATCGCCGGCGCGAGATAGAGCCCCGTCGCGAGCCACGCCGTCGCGATCCAGAAGATGCCGACCTGCGTATGCCAGCTCCGCGTGACCGCGTAAGGCAGCCATTTCGCGAGCGGGATCCCGTAGAGTCCGGAGCCCTCGACCCCGTAGTGCGCCGTGAGGATGCCGAGCCCGATCTGCACGACGATGAGCAGCGCGACGACCGCGAAGTACTTGTAAACGGCCTTCTGGCTGGGAGTCGGGACGGAGCCGAACAGAGGATCGGTGTCCGGGAGGGCCGGAGTCTCTTCTTCGGGTTGCTTGAGCCGATAGGCCACCAGCGCGCCGATGCCCGCGAGGAGCAGCACGACCGACGCCATCGACCAGATCATGCTGCCCGCGATGGGCTCGTTCGCGACGAGCGGCTCATGCGGCCAGTTCTGCGTATAGGTGGCAGTGTCACCGGGCCGCTCGGTGGAGGCGACCCAGCTCGTCCAGAAGAAGAACGAGCCCATTTGACGCAGCTTCACGGGATCCGTGAGCGCGCCCTTGGGGATCGCGTACGCGTCGCGCCCCTCGGAGAACACGTCGGCGTAATGCGTGAGGTTGGCCTCGAACGCCTGCGCGCGCACCGGAGCGAGCGTCAGCGTGCCAGTCGCGGCGTCGTAGGTGTTCCGCCGCATCATCTCCTGGAGCCGCGCCTTCAAGGCCGCCTGTTTCTCCAGGGGCGCCGCCTCGAACGAGGCGAGCCCGTCGTCTTTGGCCCACGAGTCGAGGACGAACGTCGCCTCGCGATGGAGCCAGTCTGCGGTCCAGTCCGGCGCGACATACGCCCCGTGCCCCCAGATCGACCCGACCTCCTGACCGCCCAGCGACTGCCAGACGTTCTGTCCAGTGGAGATGGTCCCTTCGTCGACGAGCACCTTCCCCGTGGTGTCGACGACGCGCGTCGGAATGGGCGGGAGGCTGCTGTGGAGCTTGACCCCCTGCGCGATGAGGATCGCAAACGAGCACAAAACGACCAGCGCGAGCGCCAGCCAATGTTTCTTATGTCTCATGGGTGCATCCCCCGAACAGCAACCGACAGGCCACCCCGGATCCGCGCCGAGATCCGTGAAACCCCCCGTCGCACCTCCTGCACGCCATGCGTTTGCCTTGCGTTTCCGGGCATCTAGCGCTTACTCAAACCGAGAAAACGCCCTCTCGACCCTTCTCGGATCTGAGAACTCACTCCGACGATATATCGGTGTCCAATTCGGCCCCACCGCCTCGTGAGCAGACACCCCCGTCGCCCTCCGCACCCGGCAGGGCAGGGGACGTTCCACTCCAAATCTCCTCTTCGGGGTCCGCGCGCCGCCGCCCGTCGTGCCGAGTCGTCCCCGCGCGTCTCGAGGGCTGTCAGTTGCCTTTGGGCGCCGCAGCGGGCGAGTCGCCGGCGATGATCTTCTTCACCTCGTCGAACCGGTCGTTCGGGATCGGGATCGACAGGTCGTAGAGCGTGATCGTCCAGACTCCGCCCCTCTTCACGAGCGCTCCGCTCCCGCGCGCGGGTCCGAGCCGTTCGGTCGCGAGGTCCTCGTCGAACCAGGCGCTCCGTCCGCCCGGAGCGATGACGATGGCCCGTCGGATCGCGTGGAAGCTCCAGGCCTTCCCCTTCGCGAAATGGGGGTGCGCGTATTCTCGAAAGGCCTTCTTGTCCCACCGCTCGGTGATGTCCGTCCCGAGGAATACCGAGTCGTCCGCGATGTGACCGAAATACCGCTCCTCGTCCGCCGCGGCGGCCGCAGCGTGCCAGTCGTCGAGCACCTTCGCGATGGCCTTCTCTTCCTCCTCCGCGCCGGCGGCCACCGGCGAGAGCGCATCCGAAGAGTGGCTGTCCGGGCTCACGACCGGAGGGCACACCCCGCTCGCCGGAGCGCACCCGAAGACGAAGGTCGCGAGCGCCGCCGCCGCGAGCGCCCCGAAGATGCCAGTCGCGAGCGTCCCGAAGGGGCCAGTCGCGCGCGCCTTTCTTGCGGGCCCGCGGAAGGGGCCAGTCGCGAGCGTTCGTGTCGTGGGCTCGGGGAAGGGGCCAGTCGCGCGCGCCCTTATCGTGGGCCTACGGAAGGGGCCAGTCGCGAGCGTCCTTGTTGCAGGCCCACCAAACCAGCCTTCGAATCGCCCCGGCCATTGCATGCGGTGGACGCTACCACGAAACGTCGCGCCCCGGCCGCGGCCGGAGCCGACGCATGCGCCGAGGCGGCACCGTGACGCGCCCGAACACGCCGCCACACCGCCGGATCCGCCGCGTCCGAGCCGAGATCGCGCGCCGCGCCGAGCGCCGGGGCCGCGCCGCCTTGTCCTTGTCCTTCTCGATCCCGAGCGCGGCCCGCAGCGCCTCGTACGCATGAAACGCCCGCAGCTTCACCGCGTTCTCGGTCGTGCCCAGGATCTGCGCGGCGTCCGCGACGCTCATGCCCTCGTACCGCAGGAGCACGAACGCCTCCCGCTGGGCCGGCGGCAGCTTCGCGATCGCGTCCTCCACGACACGCGCCGTCTGCCGCGCGATGTGCACCTCTTCGGCGTCGGTCGCGGGGCCCGCGGGGATCTCCGGCGCGTCCTCGTCGTCCCCGCGATCGAGCGGCCGCGATCGCCGCGCGTGCGCGCTCCGCGTGAGGTCCGTGTGCGCGTTGCGGGCGATCGCATAGGCCCACGGCACCGCCCGTCCCCCGGCCGCGAAGCTGCCCCGCGCGCGGTGCATCCGGAGGAACGTGTCCTGCAGCAGATCGTCCGCCTGCGCCGCTGTCCGGCAGAGCCGCATCAGGAACACGCGCAGCCGCGGATAGAGCCCCGCGTGCACCACCGCGAACGCGCGCTCCTCCCCTTGCGCGTAGCGGTCCATCGCCGCGTCGATCTCGGGCTCCGACGGACCCGCGACTCTTCCAGGGCTCGCGTCAGGCAAATTCCACCGCCGGGGCGCATTTCGTTCCGGTTCCCGCGCCGTGTCAATCGTGCGCGGCGGGGTATTTTTCCACGGTGAGGTTTCGTTTCGGCCCTTTGCTGGGGTTCCGGGCGGATGCTAGCCTCGCGGGGAAGTTCGGCGCGATCGCGCGTCGGCCCGTTCTAGAGCCCATGTCGCGCGACGCCTCCATCCCGCTCGTCCTGTGGATCTCCACGGCGGCGCTGGTCCACCTCGTGGGTGGCAGCGGAGCGGTCGAAGGCGCGCGGGTCCTGGACGATCGCGCGAGCCTCCGGTCGATGGTGACGGAGCTCCGGTACGATCTCTCCCCCCCCGAGGGCACGATCGAGGTCATCACCGACGCCGCGCAGCTCACCCCCCGCAACGAGACGAACCCGGCCGAGAACCCGAGCGCGAAACCCCAAGATCCGCCGAAGGATCCGCCGAAGCCCGAGGACGCGAAGCCCCCCGAGAAGAAGCCGCCGCCGAAGCCCGTCGTGCTGAAGCCGCCGCCCCCCCCGCCGAAGCCGCCGGAGCCTCCGAAGAAGCCGGATCCGCCGAAGCCGAAGGTCGAGGAGAAGAAGCCGCCGCCGCCTCCGCTGCTCCCGCTCGCCGAGAAGAAGAAGCTCGAAGAGAAGAAGCCGGAGCCGCCGAAGCCGCCGCCTCCTCCGCCCCCGCCGAAGCCCGAGGTCGCGAAGGTCGAGGAGAAGAAGGCGCCGCCGCCTCCTCCGCCCCCGCCGCCGGATCGCCGCATCGCCGTCGTGCAGGAGTCGAAGCAGGACGAGCCGGACAACCCGACGGCGAACCGCATCGCGGACAAAGCGCACACGACGAAGGAAGAGACCGTCGCGAAGGTCCGCGCCTACGACGGCACGCGCACCGCGAAGCTCGACGGCGGCAAGCTCGGCGCGCACGAAGACAAGGGCGACAGCGACGAGGACAAGGTCGGTCAGAGCGAGGATCGCGCGGGCAACAAGGATCACGCGCCCGGCGAGAACAACCCGAAGGCCGTCGCCTCCGCGCACGTGAACCCGGCGCCTCCCGCGCCGCCTGCGCCCGCGGGCAATTCGGAGAAGGCGGGCTCGCCGCTCAGCGTGCCGGGCAACACGGGCGGCGGCGGAAAGGCCGTCGCGCTGTCCCCGCCGAACAACGCGCCCCCGTCCGCGGCGAACCCCGGCGGCGCGGGCCCCGCGTCACCGGAAGCGCACACCGCGCCGGGCGGCGGCTGGTCGCTCGATCCGGCGAACCCCGGCGGCGACGGATCGAGCCGCGTGGCCGGCGCCAAGCGCGAAGCCGTGTGGCAGAGCCCCGTGCGCGTGCAGTCGATGGGCCTCGGCGCGCCTGGTTTGCCGGGCGGTCTCAACATCAACCTCACGATGTCGGGCCTCTCGGCCGCGGTCGGTGAGGACAAGCTCAAGGCGGAGCGCGCGGCCGACGGCGAAGCGCGGCGCGCTCGTCACCGCGGCGCGAACGGCGAGAAGGAAAAGCTCGACTGGCGCGCGGCGGTCGAGAACTACGAGCCGAGCGTGAAGCCCGGCAACCAGACGTCGCTCAACGCGGCGGCGAGCCCGTTCGGCTCGTACCTCAACACGATGCACAACCGCATCCACCCTATTTTCGCCGACGAATTCTTGCAGTCCCTGTCGAGCTTGCCGCCGGGCCACAAGCTGAACGACAACCTTGTCACGTTCGTCGAGATCGTCCTCGGCAAGGACGACGGCAAGATCGTCCGCGCGGGCATCACGAAGGCGAGCGGCTCGACGATGTTCGATCTCGTCGCGGTGAACGCGGCGCGCCGCGCGGGCCCGTTCGGCAAGGCGCCGGACGCGATCGTCTCGTACGACGGCAAGGTCTACGTGCACTGGGAGTTCCACCGCGATCCGTACGACGCGTGCTCCTCGCGCAACGCGCGCCCCTACTTGCTGAAGGCCCCCGAGACGAAGACGGAAGGCACCGCCGAGCCCGCGCCGAAGCCCGCCGAAACCACGAAGCCCACGGACGAGCACCCCGAGCCGCCGTCCTCCAGCGGACCGATCCCGTTGCCCAGTGGCCAGTTCTGATCCCCCTCCTCAGCCAGGCCCGCCGCGCACCGCCGAGGGCGAGACGATCCTCACGGATCCGCTCCGCGCGCTGCCGTGGATCGCGGCGCTCGGCGTCACGGCGCTCGTGGTCGGTCGGTTCGTGGCGCCCGCGCTCCCCGGGGCGATCATGGGCGCCGCGGGCGCGCTGCGCACGGTGGAGCTCGTGGGCGGCGCGCTCTCGCAGCTGTTCGCGTTCGGCGCGATCCTCGCGCTCTCCACGACCCTGATCGCGGCGGTGAACAGCTCGATCTCGATCTGGCTCCGGCTCACGGCGATGGGCGTGTCCGCGTACACGTCGCTCGTCGTCCTCGGCGGCGCGCTCTCGCGAGACCGCGTGCCCGAGCCGTCCGCGCTGATCGCCGCCGCGCTCTCGGGCACGTTCGCGATCCTCGCGGCGAGCGCCTCCCGCAGATCGCCGGTCACGCGCGTCCCCGCGGTCCTCCTCGGCCTCGTCGGCGCCTCCACGATCCTGCGCGCGATCATCGGCTTCGCGAGCGAGGATTTCGCTTCGCGCGTCGCGCCGGAGACGCTGCTCGGGGTGAGCCGCGCGCTCGCGACCGCGGCCTCGCTCCTCGTGGCGTTCGCGCTCCTCTTGTCGCTCGTGCACATCGGACGCAGCGCCCGCGCCAACGAGGACGGCGCATCGCAGTCGTCGCTGTGGAGCCCGATCACGCTCGGCGCGCTGGTGCTCGCGATCCTGTGCGCGCGGCAGGCGGTCGTCGGCGCCTCACCCGACGCGTCCGCGATCAGCGTGATCCTCAAGCGCGCGTCGGATCGCTTCCTCGTCGCGCCGGAGCCTCACCTCCGCATGCCCGTGCGCCTCTTCTTCGGCTTCCTCACGCCGATCACCGCGGCGGCGCTGCTCCTCGTCCGCCGCCTGCGCGCGCTCGCGGCGTCGCTGTGCCTCGCGCTCATCGCGGCCGACATCGCGGGCGCACCGCTCGGCGGCGTCGCGTTGGTCCTCGCGTCGATGGGCATCCTCCTCGTCGCGCAGAGCGGCCCCGCGCTGTGGTCCACGTTGGTCGCGCGCCCCGTCGCTCCGTCGCGTCCGCCCACTTGACGACACCCTCTCTCGATGCGCGACTAGCGCACTTCCATTGGTGGGCTGCGCGCGCGTCCATGCCTTGATCGCGAAGCTTCTTCGCGCGGCCCCGCGTCAACTTGACGCAGGGCCCGCCGTTCATTAAGCGTGCGCTCGCTGCGCCTGAATGGGCGTGAAAACCCGTGAATCCGCGCCTTCCACTAGCGCGCCCAATCCCTGGCTCGGAGCCGGGCTTTTTCGAGGGCACGCGGGCGCACGCCGTCGGAGCCCATGAGCGAGCTCCGACCCGGAGGAAAGTTACGATGCACCGTCAACTCGCGTCTCTCGCTGCTGTTGCCCTGACCTCTCTCATGCTCTGCGTCGGCTGCGGCGGTGATGAGAAGCCCGCCTCGGGCTCCGCGCCCGCGAAGCCGAACACCGCGAAGCCCGCGACGACCGCGACGGCGGCGGCGACCCCCTCCCAGACGGCGGCTGCGGCCCCTGCGAAGGAAGGCAACGCCACGATCAAGGGCGTCGTCTCGTTCTCCGGCAAGGCGCCTGAGATGAAGGTGCCCGCGAAGCGCAAGGACGCGGACTTCTGCAAGACGAAGGAAGTCAAGTACAACGCGGTCCTCGTCAAGGACGGCAAGCTCAAGGACGTCCTCGTCCGCATCGCCCCCGGCGGCGTGGCCGGCAACTGGAAGGCCCCCGAGAAGCACGCCGAGATCGATCAGGCGGACTGCATGTACAGCCCGCGTATGCAGGGCGTCGTGGCCGGCCAGTCGATCGACATCAAGAACGGCGACCAGACCCTCCACAACGTGCACACCTACAAGGGCACGGAGTCGCTCTTCAACCAGGCGCAGCCGAAGGGCGCCGCCGCGATCTCGAAGGACGCCCCCGACGAGGCGTCCGTCATGAAGTTCACCTGCGACGTGCACCCCTGGATGCGCGGCTTCGTGGTCGTGACGGATCACCCCTTCTTCGCCGTCTCGGGTGAGGATGGCTCCTTCAAGATCGAGAAGGTCCCCGCCGGCAAGTACACGGTCGAGGCGTGGCACACGCAGTACGGTCTCCTCAAGAAGGAGGCGATCGAGGTCAAGGACACCGGCGAGGTCACCGTCGACTTCGAGTACAAGGGCACCGAGGCGGAGCCGGCCGAGAACAAGGGCGAGCTCAACGGGCTTTGGTGACGTGGGAAGGGCGATCTCGCCCTTCCCCCCGCCTGCGGCGGGACCCCCCATCCAGCGCGTACGTTGTGTTGGAAGGGCGTGACGCTTCGTAGCGTCGGGAGCGGAGACGCTCCGTCCTCTTCGGGTGAATGCGTGAAGGGCCTCGCGGCGACGCGGGGCCTTTCCGTTTTTGTTACCGCGCCCGCTGCCCACCTCACCATCCGTCACATCGGCGCGTTCGTCCGAGGGGGAGTGATACGAGGGGGCGGAGCCCCCTTGTAGCTCTCACAAAAATGCGGGCGTCTGCGGAGCTGCCCACCCCCGGCCTTCGCTACGCGAAGTCCGCCCCTCCCAAATCGCTCGCGTTCCGCGAGCTCAGGGAGGGGAACAAACTCCAGCACCTCATCGAAGCAGAACGGGAGGGCGTCTCCTCAGCGCGTCCGGCTAGACGCATCGCTTGCAGACCTCTACGCCTCTTTTGCAGCGAGGTAGGTGACGGCTGCGGTCGGATCCGGTAAGTACGCGCAACAGGGCGAAGGCCCCGGCAGTAACCCCAGATGTCCTCTTCGAAGTGGCTCCACCCCTTCGCGGTCTTCACGGCCGCGAGCACGTTCGTCCTCCTCATCGTCGGGGGGCTCGTTCACGGCACCGGGTCCAGCCTCGCGTGTCCAGACTGGCCTCTCTGTCACGGGCAGTTCCTGCCGAAGATGGAGAACGGCGTGCTCTACGAGCACTCGCATCGCCTCGTCGCGGGCACGGTCGCGATCCTCACGTGGATCCTCGGCGGCTGGCTCCTCTTCGATCGGCACCACCGCGCGCTGCGGCCCCTCGCGATCGCCGCGCCGCTCATGGTCGTCGCGCAGGCCGTCCTCGGCGGGATCACCGTGATCTACAAGCTTCCGAAGCCCGTCACGCTGAGCCACCTCGTGCTCTCGATGAGCTTCTTCTCCGTGCTCCTCGTGATCGCCGTCCGCACGCGCCCCGGCGCCCGCGCGGCCGAGGCGCCGGACGACGCGCTGCCGATGAACCGCTTCGATCTCCGCGCGTCCGTCGGCCTCGTCGCGATCGCGATCCTCGGGCAGATCCTGCTCGGCGGCTTCGTCCGTCACTCGATGGCGGGGCTCGCGTGCACCACGATCCCGGACTGCTTCGGCTCGTACTGGCCGCCGGAGAGCGAGAGCTCGTACAGCGAGCGGCTCCACATGCTGCACCGCTACGGCGGCGTCACCGTGGCGCTCCTCGTGTTCGCGCACGCGTGGCTCGTCCGCAAGCGCGTCCCCGCGGGCCACGTCGCGCAGAAGCTCGCGATCGCGACGCCGATCCTCGTCGTGCTCCAGATCACGCTCGGCATCTTCAGCGTCACGTCGCTGCTCCAGCTCCACACGGTGACGACGCACATCGCGGTCGGCGCCGCGCTCCTCGCGACGCACGTGGTGATGTGGGCGCGCCTGCCCGGATCGCGCTGGGGCTTCCCTGCGAAGGACTACACGGGCCCGATCTCGTCGCGCCCCTCCGCGCCGTCGCCCGACGCGGCGTCCTCGGTGACCGCATGAGCCAAACCTCCGAGATGCCCACAGAGACGCAGGCGGCGCTCGGCGCCGCGCAAAACCCGTTCGCTCCGATCGATCTGCCGGAGCCGCCGCCCGTGGAGACGGCCGCCGCGATCGCCCCGGCCCCGCGCACCTTCGGCTCCGTCGCGCGCGACGTCATCGCCCTCACGAAGCCGCGCATCACGCTGCTCGTCATCATCACGATGGTCGGCGGCATGGGCCTCGCGAAGCGCGTGGAGCCGTCCACGGACATCTCGCTCGTGAAGGCCTTCTTCGCGCTGCTCGGCACCTCGCTCGTCGTCTCGGGCGCGAGCGCCTTCAACATGTACCTGGAGCGCGACACGGACGCGCTCATGGACCGCACGAAGCGCCGCCCGCTGCCCTCCGGACGCCTCCCTGCGGGCGTCGCGCTCGCCGTCGGCAGCGTCCTCGGCTTCGCGGCCGTGCCCATCTTGATGTGGCAGGTGAACCTGCTCACGAGCGTGATCGCGGGGCTCGCGCTGGTGACGTACTCGTTCGTGTACACGCCGCTGAAGCGCCGCACCACGCTGGCCCTCCCGATCGGCGCGGTGCCGGGCGCGGTGCCTCCGCTCCTCGGGTGGACGGCCGTCACCGGGCGCGTCGACATCGCCGGCCTCGTGCTGTTCGCGATCCTGTTCCTCTGGCAGCTCCCGCACTCGCTCGCGATCGCGACGTTCCGCTGCGAGGACTACAAGCGCGCCGGCACCAAGGTGCTCCCGGCGGAGCAGGGCGATCGCGTCACGCGCATCCACATCGTCATCGAGAGCTTGCTGCTCGTGGGCGTGTCGGTGCTGCTCGTGCCGCTCGGCGTCGCGGGCGCGTTCTACCTCGTGTCGGCCCTCCTGCTCGGCGGCGCGTTCCTCGCGTTCGCGTTCGCGGGGCTCCGGCGCAGCGCGGGCCACAAGTGGGCGCGCATGCTGTTCGCCGTCTCCATCTTCTACCTGCTGCTCCTCATGGTCGCCCTGACCGTCGGCTGATTTTCCTCGCCGCGGGAGCCGTCCTTCCCTACCTGCCTCGCCGCATGACCTCCGAACAGATCGGCAACGCGCTCGCGCCCATCAACGCGCTGCTCAACTCGACGAGCACGGTGCTCCTCCTCGTCGGCTACTTCGCGGTGAAGGCGAAGAAGATCCAGACGCACCGCGCGAGCATGATCGGCGCGTTCATCGCGTCGAGCGTGTTCCTCGTCGGCTACCTCGCGCGGTTCGCGCTCACCGGGTCGCACCGCTTCCCGGACCTCGGGTGGGTGCGCACGCTGTACCTGACGATCCTCATCAGCCACATGCTGCTCGCGCTCGTCACGGTGCCGCTCGTGTTCCGCACGCTGTTCCTCGCGTGGCGCAAACGGTTCGACGAGCACCGCAAGATCGCGCGCTTCACGTACCCGATCTGGCTCTACGTCTCCTTCACCGGCGTGATCGTGTACCTGATGCTGTACCACCTCGCCCCGGCGATGAGCGCAAGCTGACCAGACCCTGCGCAAGACGCGCGCGTGGAACGTCGGTCGGCGACGATTGCGCGCAAAGGGTTGACCCGAGGAGGGGGATGCTCCTAGCGTGCGTCCCGTGGCTCAGAATCCCGAAGTTGGGGAGAGAGCGCCGCTCGAAGCACGCATCTCCGGGCTCGTCGCGCGACCGCTGTTCTGGATCGTCCTGCTCCTTTTGATCGCGGCGTACCCGATCGGACGCGCCCTCGCGCGCCCATTGCCTACGCCGCCGAAGATGCGCCTCGCGCTCCCGGCGTACGAGCTTCGGAACCAGAAGAACGAGCCGTTCGGCAGCAAGGACCTCGCCGGCAAGGTCTACGTCGCGGACTTCATCTTCACGAGCTGCCCCTCCGTCTGCCCCAAGCTGACGAAGCGCATGGAGCAGATCTCGCGCCGGACGAAGAACATGGGCACGAGCCTCCAGCTCGTCACCTTCACGGTCGACCCCGAGAACGACACCCCCGACAAGCTCGCCGAGTTCGCCGCGAAGCACCACACGAACCCCACGCGCTGGACCTTCCTCACGGGCTCGCTCGCGGGCATCGAGACGACGGTCATCAAGGGCTTCAAGATCGCGATGGGGAAAGAGGACGTGGGAGAGGGCCTCTTCAGCATCTTCCACGGCGAGAAGCTCGTCCTCGTCGACGGAGACGGCAACATCCGCGGCTACTACGAGGCCGACGACGACGGCGTCGCGACGCTGATCCGAGACGCCGACGTGCTCGTGAACCTGCGTGATTGGGGCCCCGGCACAACCGCCGCCCTCTCCGCAAGTGGTTCGCCCAGCGCGAAAAATTCTGCAACCGCACCGGATTCCCCGGCGAAATGATCCGCAAGCCTCGCGCCTCGCACGCAAGATCGCGCAGGTCTTGTTGACGCGACCGCTGGAAACCGGATACATCCGCCAACCTGTAGAGGACCCAGGAAAGACGACGGAATGAGCGCCACCGCCGAACACGCCGACCATCACGGACCCATCGCGTGGCCGAAGGATCCGCAGTACGGGCTCGCCACACCCGGGAAGATCGCCATGTGGATCTTCCTCTGCTCCGACGCCTTCTCGTTCGCGGGCCTCTTGCTCGCCTACGGGATCTTGCGCGGCGGAGCGAAGGCGTGGCCCCCGGACCCGTCCCTCGGAGAGCCGCACCTCGGCATCAACTTCACTGCCGGGCTGACGTTCCTCCTCATCTGCTCCAGCGTCACGATGGTGATGGCGCACGCCGCCGCGGTCGAAGGGAACCGCAAGAAGACGGCGCAGTTCCTCGCCCTCACGATCCTGGGAGGCATCCTGTTCCTGTTCGGCCAGTACCAGGAGTACTGGGGAATCTGGAGCCACGGCCTGCTCCACGAAGGCCTGGTGTTCGGCGCCTCCCACTACGCCAACACCTTCTACATCACGACGAGCTTCCACGGGATGCACGTCTTCAGCGGCGTCCTCTATCTGACGGTCATCCTCGTCCGCACGCTGATGGGCAAGTACGACCACGGAAAGCACGACCACATCGAGATCGTCGGCCTCTTCTGGCACTTCGTCGATCTGGTCTGGATCCTCGTCTTCACCTTCATCTACCTCCTCTAAGGGCGCGCCATGGCTGAGAAGAAAGGCTCCAAGAAGGCCTCGGAAGCGGCCGACTCGCACGAGGAAGAGCACGTGTCTGCAAAAGCCACCACCGCGGAAGAGCACTCCGACAAGGCCCATGCTCACGATCACGCCGATCACGAGCACAAGCCGAACCGGAAAGAGTACTGGATCATCTTCGTGGCCCTCCTGGTCCTCACGGTCCTGGAAGTGGCGGTCGCGCAGGTGCCCGGCATCTCCAAGACGCTGATGCGCCTCGCGCTCGTGGGCATGGCGCTCGGGAAGGCCGCCCTCGTGGCGCTCTTCTACATGCACCTCAAGCACGAGACTCGGGTCCTCCGCCTCACGGTGGCGATCCCGCTCGCGACGCCGGCGCTCTACGCCGTGATCCTCATCTCCGAGGCCGCGTGGAGGCTCATTCGATGAGCGCGCCCGCGAAAAAGGCACTCACGAAGACTGCCACTCTGACGGCGCTCGCGTGGGGCCTCTTCGTCCCGGCCCTGGCCGAGGCGTGCCCTTACTGCGCCAACCGCGAGACCGGCGGTATCGGCCGTAAGATCGCGCTCGGCCTCATGATTTTCCTGCCCTTCGTCGTGGTGGGAACCATCCTGGCAGTCCTTCGCGCGGCCGCGCGCCGCGAGGAAAAGGCGATCGCCGTACGGAGTGAAGCGTGAAGATCAAGTTCAATCGTCGGCTGCTCATGGCCTTCGTGACAGGGGCGTTCGCCCTCCTGTTCGCCGGTGTGGCGCTCGCCAACCCGCAGCCGGGGGACGGTATCGGCCTCCCGATCGACGCCTCTGCGGAGGGGCATCGCATCGACTACCTCATCGGGATCACGAACGGCATCACCGCGCTCCTGTTCCTCGCGATGACCGGGTGGCTCCTCATCGCCGGCCTCAAGCACAACGAGAAGCACGAGGCGAAGTACGATCACGGCACCTCCAAGCGCTCCATGTTCCTGGCGCTCGGGATGGCGGGCAGCGTGTTCGTGGTCGTCGACGGTAACCTCTTCGTCAACTCGACGATGGACCTCGAGACGGTCTATCACAACTTCGAAGAGGCCGAGAAAGACCCGAACGCGGTCAAGATCGAGATCAACGCCCATCAGTGGGCCTGGGACATGCGCTATCCCGGCCCCGACGGGAAGTTCAACACCAAGGACGACATCGTCCGCCTCAACGACATGAAGATCCCCGTGGACACCCCGATCATCCTCGAGGTCGCGTCCACGGACGTCATCCACGCGTTCAACCTGCCGAACATGCGCACCAAGGTCGACGCGGTCCCCGGCCAGATCAACAAGATCTGGTTCAAGGCCAAGCTGACGGGCGAGTTCGACATCGGCTGCGCGCAGCACTGCGGCACCAATCACTACAAGATGAAGGGCCTCCTGACCGTGCTCTCGAAGGAAGAATACGCGAAGTGGGCCAAGGAGACGTCCGCGATCGGCGAGCGAAGCTTCGACGAGAAGGACGAACCGGCGCACTGGGGCTGGGACTGGAAGGATATCTGAGATGGAGCTTCAACCCATCCATCAAGAGCCGAAGAGCTTCATCAGGAAGTACCTCTTCTCCATCGATCACAAGATGATCGCGAAGCAGTTCCTCTGGACAGGGCTCATCTTCCTGCTCCTCGGCGGAACCTTGGCGATGCTGATCCGCTGGCAATGGGCCTACCCGCAGCAGCCGGTGCCCGCCCTCGGTAACCTCGTGTTCAAGGACACCGGCGGGGCCATCACGCCGCCGACCTACACGAGCATCTTCACGATGCACGGCCTGATCATGATCTTCTGGGCGATCACGCCCGTGCTGATCGGCGCCTTCGGTAACTTGACGATCCCGCTGATGATCGGCGCCCGCGACATGGCGTTCCCGAAGCTGAACATGTACAGCTACTGGACGTTCGTCATCTCGTCGGTGCTCGTCCTGCTGTCGTTCTCTTCGCAGCTCGGCGCGGGCAACGCAGGGTGGACGACGTATCCCCCGCTGTCGACTGGAGTCGGCTCTCCGGGGTGGGGACAGACCTTCGCGGGTCTCGCCATCTTCGTGACCGGCATCTCCAGCATCATGGGCGGCATCAACTACATCGTGACGGTGATCCGCTTCCGGGCGCCGGGCATGACGTGGTTCCGACTCCCGCTCACGGTGTGGGGACTCTGGCTCACGTCGATCCTCAACGTGCTCTTCATCCCGGTGCTCGGCTCCGGCGCGCTCCTGCTCACCTTCGACCGCCTCTTCGGCACGCACTTCTTCATCGCGGGCGGCGCGGTCGGCGTGAAGGGCGGCGATCCCATCCTGTTCCAGCACCTGTTCTGGATCTTCGGCCACCCGGAGGTTTACATCCTCATCCTCCCGGCCTGGGGCATCGTCGGTGATATCCTGTCGTTCTTCGCTCGCAAGCCGGCCTTCTGGTACAAGGGCTCCGTCTTCGCGATGATCGGTGTCTCGGTGCTGTCGGCGGTCGTCTACGGCCACCACATGTACCAGACCGGCATGGCGCCGATGCTCGGGCTCGCGTTCGAGATCCTGACGCTGGCCATCAGCGTCCCGGCCGTGCTCCTGTTCGTCAACTGGTTGAATACGATCTGGCGCGGCTCGATCCGCCCGCGTGTTCCGATGTTGTTCGCGATGGGCATGGTGTTCGTCTTCGGCGCCGGCGGTCTGACTGGCCTCCTCCTCGGGACGATCTCCACGGACATCTATCTCCACGACACGATGTACGTCGTCGGTCACTTCCACCTGACGATGGCGGCCGCGTCGTTCCTCGCGAGCTTCGCGGGCCTCTACTTCTGGTTCCCGAAGATGTTCGGGCGCGAGACGAACGAGACGCTCGGCAAGATCCACTTCTGGGGCTCCGTGACGTTCATCACGCTCACGTTCTTCGGGCAGATGGCCGCGGGTTACTCGGGCCAGCACCGCCGCCTGTTCGACCCCTTCCAGTACGATTACATCAGCCACCTCCGCGGCATCAACCGACTGACCAGCTACTCGGCGTTCATGCTGGGCCTGTCTCAGATCCCGTTCATCATCAACTTCTTCTATTCGGTGTTCGCCGGGAAGAAGGCGAAGCAGAACCCCTGGGACGTCACCACCCTGGAGTGGACGCACTGCGACAGCCCGCCCGTCTACCACAACTTCACGGTTGTCCCGACGGTCGTCCGCGGTCCGCACGAGTTCGCCAATCCGGACGTGAAGAAGGCGCTCGGCAAGGACTGGCTCGGTCAGGCCGAGGAGCTCCCCGGCGCGGCCGAGGGCGCTGTCCCCGTGGCGGCCGAGGAGTAAAGCGCGATGGCCGGCAGCGTCGTCAAGCTCGAGCCGCGGATGAAGGAGGACTTCACCCGCACCCTCGGGATGATCATCGCCCTCGGCGCGTGGGCGATGATGTTCGGCGCGCTGTTCTTCGTGTACGCCGGGATCCGGACGGGGACGCGCGTGTGGCCGCCTCCTGGGCTGCCGCCGATCCCCGTCGCGCTCCCTGCGGTGAATACGCTCGTTCTGGCCGCTTCGAGCGGGGCTCTGGTCTTCGGGACTCGGGGTCTCGCCGCGGGGCGGCGCAAGCCTCTCGCGCTGTGGCTGTTCGGGGCGTTCGTGCTCGGGGGGCTGTTCCTCGGGCTGCAATGCAAGGTGTGGAGCGATCTGTATAACGGGGGGCTCCTGCCCTCGTCCGGTCAGTTCGCTTCGGTGTTTTATGGGCTCACGGTGCTCCATGCGGCGCACGTGGCGGCGGGGCTCATTGTGCTCGCGGTGATGTTCGTGCGGGCGCTCCGCGGCGAGTACACGGAGCACAACGTGGGTCGCGTCCGCGTGGCCGGCATGTTCTGGCACTTCGTGGACATCGTGTGGGTCCTGATGTTCGTGTCGCTCTACCTGATCTGAGCTTCGTCAGAGGGCGCCTTCACCGTCTTCCGTCTACGGCTTTTGAGAGTGAGAAAGATGACCTCTCGTACTGATAGACCGTCGTTCCTGTCTCGTGCCAAGGGCTTTCTCCTGGGCGCCGTGGTGGTCTCCGCGGCGGTCTCCGGCACCGCGTGCCAGCCCGACAAGATGCCCTTCAAGCCCAGCGACAGCCGCACGTTCGCGGGCAACGTGACCGTGACCGGCACGGAGCTCAACCGGGGCTGGCAGTCGTACATGCGGTATTGCTACGCGTGCCACGGCGAGAAGGGCGACGGGAAGGGACCGGCGTCGTACAGCCTGCGTCCGCCGCCGCGCGACTTCACGAAGGGCATCTTCAAGTTCGCCCGCATGCGCTCCAGCGACGATTTCCCGAGCGACGCGGATCTCGTGCGGATCGTGAAGGGCGGACTTCACGGGACGGCCATGCTCCCGTGGGACATCCCCGAAGAAGAGCTGGGCCGCGTGCTGAACTACATCAAGTCGTTCAGCCCCCTGACCGAGGACGGCGAGCAGACGCACACCGGCTCTCGCTGGGAGAAGATCAAGAAGAAGACGGGCACGGTGTATCCGGTGCTCGACGAGTGGGAGCCCGAGGCGGATCCGTGGGTCGGCAAGGAGCAAGAGGCGATCGCGTCCGGCAAGGAGCTCTATCACTTCCGCGCGGAGTGCGTGAACTGCCACCCTGCCTTCGACACGCAGGAGAACCTCTACAACCTGAGCGTGGCGGCCGCGAAGCGTGACCCGAACACCTTCTCTGCGGTGAAGGGCTTCCGCGACGACATGTACCATTCGCAGGCGAAGAAGTCGGAGGAGTACGGGGTGCAGATCATGCCGCCGGACTTCACGATGGACTTCGTGCGATCGGCCCACCCGGAGACGCGGGTCCGCGATCTCTACCGGATCCTGAGCTTCGGTGTTTATCCGATCATGCCCGCGTGGAAGGGCGCCGGCCTGTCCGACAAGGACATTTACGCCATCGCGCACTACGTCAATTCGCTCATCGAGATCCGCGGCAAGGCGGAGGCGCTGGAGCTCAAGAAGAAGTTCAACGAGCAGAAGCCCTTCGCGATCCCGAAGCCGGAAGAGCCGAAGCCCGCGGATCAGCCCGCGGACGCCGCGACCGGCGACAAGAAAGAGGGCGACGCCGCGACCGACAAGAAGGACGAGAAGAAGCCCGAAGACGCGAAGAAGGACGAGAAGAAGCCTGAAGAAAAGAAGGCCGAAGAGAAGAAGAAGTAGCCTCTTCGACTCCTGATCTCGCCCCCCGCGTGATGCGCGTACGCCGCACCGGGGGGCGACGTCGTTTGTGCATCAGCCAGCGCTGCTCTCGGGCTGCGTTGTCGCGCTCGCGGAGGAGCCGAGGCCGAGGCGCTTCATCATTTTCTGCAGGCCGAATCGGGAGAGGCCGAGGAGCTTTGCGGCCTGCGTCTGGTTGCCGCGCGTGCGCTCCAGCGCCTTCTGCACGAGGTCGATTTCGAGCGCGTCGATGCGGTCGCGCACGTTGAGGCCGCCTTCGTGGGCGCGCGCGATCGTCGTCGTGCCGGAGACCTCCGGGGAGAGCTGGTCCACGTCGATCACGCCGTCGCTCAGCACGATCGCGCGGCGGATCTCGTTCTCCAGCTGACGCACGTTGCCGGGCCAGCCGAAGGCCAGGAGCTTCGCCATCGCCGCCTTCGTGATGCGCACGTCGTGACCCTTCGCGTGGATCTTCACGAAATGCTGCACCAACAAGGGGATGTCGCTCGGACGGGCGCGCAGCGGTGGGATGCGGAGGGCCACGATGTGCAGGCGGTAATAGAGGTCCTCACGGAAGGTGCGGGCCTTCACCATCGCCTCCAGATCGCGGTGCGTCGCGGCGATCACGCGGACGTCGACCTTGCGCGCGCGCTCGGATCCGAGCGGCTTCACGAGGCCGTCCTCCAGCACGCGGAGGAGCTTCGTCTGCATCGTGAGCGACATCTCGCCGATCTCGTCGAGGAAGAGGGTGCCGCGGTCCGCGACCTCGAACAGGCCCGCGCGCGGGCGATCCGCGCCGGTGAAGGCGCCGCGCACGTGACCGAACAACGCGGACTCGAGGAGGCTCTCGGGGATGGCGCCGCAGTTCTCGCCGACGAAGGGGCGCGAGGCGCGCGGGCCGTTGTCGTGGATCGCGCGGGCGAGCAGCTCTTTTCCGCTGCCGGACTCGCCGAAGACGAGCACGGGGACGTCCGACGCCGTCACGCGATCGACGAGGCCGAGGAGCTTCTGGATGGCGTCGCTCTCGCCGATGATGCGGTCGTAGCGGTGGCGTGTCGCGCGGCCCGTGCGCTGGTGCGACAGCTCGCGCGCGAGGGTGTCGACCTCGGCCTCGCGGCGGGCCAAGGTCTCGGCGAGCTCCGCGGAGGCGCGCTCGGCTCTGCGGACGGCGCGGCGCAGGAGCACGTTGGTGCGCGCGTCGAGGATGGCGACGGCCGCGAGCTGCGCGATCGTCTGCGCCCACGACAGCTCGCGCGGGCCGAACGCGCCGCGGCGGAGGCGGTCGTCGAGGTACACGACGCCGAGCACCTCGCCCCGCGCGATCAAGGGCAACGCGAGGACGCTCCGCAGCTTGAGGGCGTGCACGCTCTGCACGACGCTGGAGAGCTCGCCGGCCGCGTCCACCGCGACGACCGGGGCCCGCGTCTCCAGCGCGCGCTGCGCCAGCGTGTGCGAGAGGGCCAGCTGCTCGCCCGCGAGATCGGCCCGCGCGAGGTTGCGGGCGGCGCGCGGTAAGAGGCGGCCGTCCGGCGCGCGCATGAGGAGGAGGCCTCGCTCGACGCCGGTCCACAAAACCAGCGCGTCGACCACGCGATCGAGCAGGACGCCGAGGCGCTCGCGATCGGCCAGCGTGCGGAGGATCCGCTCCAGCTCCGCGGCCTGCTCCAGCTTCATGCCGCCGGAGGCCGCGAGCGCGGACGGGACGGCCCAAGGGAGCGCGCGGATGTGGCTGCCGAGATCCGCGGGCGCCCGCGCGATCAAGTGGCGCGCGATCTCGTGGCACGCGGAGAGCAGGCGCGCGGCCGCGTCGCTGCGTCCGAGGCGCGCGCCCAGCTCGTACGCCGCGAACAACGCGGGGCCGCGCGTGCCGACGGGGGCCCGCGCATCCGTGAGCGCGAGCAGCGATTGCAGCACGATCGCGGCCTCGTCCCGCGCCGGCGCGGAGGTGAGATCCGTGTCGCCCCCCACGAGCGCCTCCGCGCGGGCGCCCCACCATTCGAGGCGCGCCGCGACGCTGCGCGCGGGATCGGCCGCGGCCTCGTCGGCGGCCTTCTTTCGAGCGTCGTCGACGCGGCGCGATCCGTGGCGGAGGAGGCGCGCGGCCGAGCGGAGCGCGTCGTCGCCCTCGGGGGCGCGGAGCGTGACGTCGGCGCTCTCCGCGGCGCCACGCGCCTCGGGATCGCCCGCGGGGAGCGCGTCCGCGATCGCCCAGAAAGCGTACGCCTCGGCCCGCGCGTCGCCGCCTTCCCGGGCGCGATCGATCGCCTCGCGCGCGGCGGCACGCGCCTCGTGGGCGGAGCGCGCCGTCGCCAGCGCCGCCGCGCACGCGAGCAGCGCCCGCGCGGCCAGGGCCGGCCGTCCCAGCACCTCCCAGAGGACCGCGGCGCGACGCGCGGAGGTGATCGCCACGCCGAGATCGCCGAGATCCGCCGCGCTCGCGGCGAGGCCGGTGCGGTACGTGGCCTCCTCGACGACGGCGCCTGCGCGCATCGCGTACTCGACGGCCGCCGCGAACGCGCCGAACGCGCCCTCCGGATCCGTCGCGTGCAGCACGTAGCCGCGCGTGGCGGCGAGGCGCGCGCGCTCCTCCGGCGTCCTCGCGAGGGCCTCGCCGCGCGCCACGTCCGCCAGCGCTCGGGGGCCGTCGCCGCGACGGTGCGCCACGAGCGCCGCCACCTCGGCGACCGGAGCGAGCGCCGCGTCCGCCGTGAGATCCGCCGCCTCGTCGAGGTGGCCCGCGTCGAGGGCGATCCGCGCGAGCGTGGCGCGGGCGCGGCCGGCCGCGTCGTCGCGGTGATGGATCGCGTCCATCGCGAGCCGGCGCGCGTGATCGGGCTCGCCCGCGCGACGCAGGACGTCCGCCGCGATCGCGTGGCCTCCGGGCGCTCCGAGCACGCCGTCACGGAGCACGAGGCTCCTCGCGCGGCCCAGCTCTCCGGAGCGACGCAGCGCGTCCGCCGCGGCGAGCACGAGAGGGGCCGGCGCGCTGCGATCCGCCTCCACGAGGCCCATCGCCCCCGCGTCCGGCGGCACCTCGGCGACCGCGAGCGCGAGGCGCGCCGCCGCCTCCGCGTCCATCGTCGGCGACGCGTCGCGCCCCATCGTCGCGGCGTCGCGGCCGGTCGTTCGGATCGGCACGTGCGCGCGCGTCGCGGGCTCCGTCGTGCGACCGAGCGAGGCCTCCTCCACGTCGCGGAACGTCCACGCCTCGGGCGGGATGCGGCGCGCGAGCTCGACGAGGGTCTCTGCGAGCGCGGCCTCGCTGCTCGACGTGGCGAGCGCCACCGGCCACGCCGCCGCATGCGGGCCGCACAGGAGCACGAGCCACCGCACCACGCCGTCGATCGAGAGCGGACCGAGCGGCGGCTCCTCCGCCGAGGCGCGCGCGTCATCCGTGGATCCGAGCAGCGAGCGCGCCCGTGCCGCGAGGGCGAGGGCCTCCGCGAGCCACGGCGCCGTGCTGCTGTCCGCCCGCGTCGCCCGCGCGATCTCGGCGCGCCGAAGCCGAAGGTACGAGGCCCGCACCGCGCGCGCGTCGCGATCGGCCCGCTCGGTCGCGTGCTCGGCGCTCGCATCGTGGGCGTGCCGTCCAGCGCGGTCGGCGCTCGCATCGTGAGCGGTATGCCCGTGCGTGTGGGCGGCGTCGTGAGCGGCGTGCGCCTGCGTGTGAGCGGTCTCGTGGGCGGCGTGCGCGTGGGCGGCTTCGCTGGTGGCGTCGTGGGCGCGGGAGCGCCGGCCGTGGTGGACGGGGAGCCTCGCGAGGGCCGCGCGGGCGGCGCCAAGGACCCACCGTGCGGAGGCGCGCGCGGCCGGGCTCCGGGACAGGAGCGCGCCGCAGATCTCGTCGAGCGGGGCCGGCAGCGCCGCGAGGCGAGCCGCCGTCACCGCGTCGCGCGCGGCCCGCACCGTGACGCTCACGCGCTCCGCCAGCACGACGCCGAGGGCCAGCAGATCCCGCGCGCGCGCGTCGCCGAGCTCGCCGTCGTCCGTCGCCAGGTACCGCGCCGTCGCGCCCGCGAGATCCGTCGAGAACGCGCCCACGCAGAGGCCCAGATCGATCACGTGCACGCGGCCGCGCGCGTCGACGAGGAGGTTCTGCGGCTTCACGTCGCCGTGCGCCGCGCCGATGCCGTGCAGATCCGCGAGCGCCTCGGCCGTGTCCGCCGCGAGCGCCAGCGCGTCCCGCAGCGCTTCGGGCTCGGCCTTCGGGGGACGCGCGTCGAGCGGCTCGCCGTCGACCCACGCGAACGCGACGAACGGGCGCGCTCCGGACCTCGGGCCCGCGCACGTCTCGACCGTGGCGCCGGCCGCCACCGAGGTAGGCACCCGCGCCCATCCGGTGTCCACGAGCTCCGGCAACCGAGGTGATAGTGCGAGCGCCGCGACCTCCGCCTCCCGCGCGAGCGCCGCCGCCCCCGCCGCGTCGTGCGCCCATTTCAGCGCGACGATCCGGCCTGTTTCGGAGACGGCTTGCCACACGCTGCCGAAGCCGCCGCTCCCGGCGGAGCGCAGCAGGCGGAAGGAGCGGTCTGCCAACCTGAATGACGGTTCCTCGGTGGACACCCGCGGGATGGTCGCTTCGGACATTTTCAATGTCAATTCAGATGGCGCAACCCCGCCCGGCTTGGGTCCTTTCGGGCGCCATCCTCGACGTGGCCGGTCGTCGCGGCCGGCAGGACGCGGATCAGCCGCCGTCGGCGGCGCCGCTGCCTCCGCCGCTCGACGTGCCGCCTGCGCCTCCGGTGCCGCCGGTCGCGCCGCCCGCGCCCGCGCCGCTGCACGGATCGCTCGTGTACTGGCCCTGCGCGCACAGGTTCTCGGTGGCCTTCGCGTAGTGCGCCTTCGCGAAATCGCGCAGCGAGGGCACGTCGATGCAGGTCGCGGTGTAGGTGGCGCCCCACGCGGCCGCCGCGATCGGCCGGTCGATCTTCGGGTCCGGCGTGATCACGACGCGCTCGGTCGGGCCGTCCGGGATCTGGAGGCACAGCGGATCGCCCGTCACCGCGTCGCGCGCTTGCTGGAAGGCCTTCAGCACGTCGGGGCAGTCGCCCTCGCAGTCGTGCAGGAACACGATCGCGCCGTGCTCCATGTCGTGCACGTACAGCTCGCGCGGGATCGGCGCGTCGTACGTCTGGTACGCGGCCCACGCGCCCCAGTGATCGCCGCCGCTCGGCGGGTTGGTCGCGTACTCGACCGGCGTGCACAGAGCGACGTGGTAGGCCTGCGGCACGTGGATGCCGGTCGTGATCGTGACCTCGCACGTCGACTGTCCGGGGAGCGGCGGCGCGTCGGGGTGGAGCACCGTCGTCACCGCGGGCGGCGCGTCGGCTCCGCCGTCGTTGCTGCCGCCGCCTTCGCCGCTCGTGACGGCGTTGCCGCAGCCCTGCGCGAGCGTCGCGGCGCCGAGGGGAGAGAGCGCCGCAGCGAGCAAGAGCGCACCGCGAATCCAGCTGCGTGCCATTGTCGCGAGCCTACCATACGGCCCCTTCGCCACGGCGCGCGTGCTCGCTCCGGGGGCGAACCTTGTGTAGTGTGCACGGGTGGCGTCCGACGACCGCGAGGAGCGGGCCACGATGGTCACCGTGCAGGCGGCGGCCCTCGTGTCCCCTGTCAGCGCAGGCAACACGCAGGCGTGCCTCGTGATCATCTACGGGGGCGAGCTGGGTCGTCGCATCACGCTCGGGCACGAGGCGGTCGAGTGCGGTCGCTCCCCCAACGTGGCGATCCCGATCGACGACGACGCCGCGAGCCGCCGCCACGCGCGCATCCGTCGCATGGGCGACACGTTCGTGGTGACGGATCTCAGCTCCACGAACGGCACGTACGTGAACGACGTGATCGTCCATGAGCGCCCGCTCGTGGACGGCGATCAGATCAAGATCGGGCGGACGATCTTCAAGTTCATCCAAGGCTCCGACATCGAGCTCCTCTACCACGAGCAGATCTACCGCGTGACGACGACGGACGGCCTCACGCAGGTGAACAACCGCCGCTCGTTCGACGCCGCGCTGGAGCGCGAGATCTCGCGGGCGAAGCGGTACGGTCGGGTGCTGTCGCTGATCGTGTTCGACATCGATCACTTCAAGCGGGTGAACGACGCGCTCGGCCACGTCGCGGGGGACGCGGTGCTGCGGCAGGTGGCGGGCGTCGTGTCGAACAACGTGCGTCGCGAGGACACGGTCGCGCGCACGGGCGGCGAGGAGTTCGCGGTGCTCGCGCCCGAGGTGCCGATCGCCGGAGCCGCGCAGATGGCCGAGAAGCTGCGCACGCTGGTGGAGCACGCGCCCTGTCATTTCGAGGGAAACGCGATCCCGGTGACCGCGAGCTTCGGCGTCGCGACGTACTCGGGCGAGATGGAGATCTCGTCGGCCGACCTCTACCACCTCGCGGACGAGCGCCTCTACCGAGCGAAATCGACGGGTCGCAACCGCGTGATCGCGGACTAGCAAAGCGGGGTTTACAAGGGTCGCCACTGGGAGGCCGGAGCCCGCTCAGCGGAGGCGGAGCTTCGCTTGGCGGAGCGGAGTCCGTAGCTGAGTGGGTGCAGGCCTCGACGTTTTACAAGGGGCGCCACTGGGAGGCCGGAGCCCGCTCAGCGGAGGCGGAGCGGAGCTTGGCGGAGCGGAGTCCGTAGCTGAGTGGGCGCAGGCCTCGACGTTTTTACAAGGGGGCTCCGCCCCCTCGTTTCACTCCCCCGTCTCCGTGGGTGTGCATCCCCTTCGCTTGCAGGGCGCTTCGAGCACGTCGGCGGGGGAGTGGTACGAGGGGGCAGCGCCCCCTTGTAAAACCCGTGAAATGAAGGTCGGCGCTGTCAGGCGCGCGCGACGCCGATCGGGCAGGAGACGCCGGTGCCTCCGAGGCCGCAGTAACCGTCGGGGTTCTTCGCGAGGTACTGCTGGTGGTACTCCTCGGCGTAATAGAAGGGCGGGGCGTCGAGGATCTCCGTCGTGATGCGGCCGTAACCGGCCTCCGCGATCACGTTTTGATACGCGGCGAGCGATGCTTCGGCGGCCTTTCGTTGGGCCTCGTCGTGCACGTAGATGCCGCTGCGGTACTGGGTGCCGACGTCGTTGCCCTGGCGCATGCCCTGCGTCGGATCGTGGTTCTCCCAGAACGTGCGGAGGAGCGTTTCGTAGCTGGTTTTTCGGGGATCGAAGGCGACGCGGACGACCTCGTTGTGGCCCGTGCCGCCGGTGCAGACCTCGTGGTACGTCGGGTTCGGGGTGAGGCCCGCGGCGTAACCTACGGAGGTGCTGTGCACGCCGGGGAGCTGCCAGAATTTCTTCTCGGCGCCCCAGAAACAGCCCATTCCGAACATCGCGAGCTCCATCCCCTCGAACGGGGGGACGAGGCGCGTGCGGAGGACGAAGTGTTTTTCAGGGACGGGCATGCGCTCGCTGCGGCCGGGCAGCGCGTCCGCAGGCGTGGGCAACGACAGCTTCTTCGACGCGAGGAAGGACCACATGGCGGGCAATCTTGCCTGCCCGATCGGGGGTTGGCCAGTCGACTACGGGCCGTCACCGATCCGCGCCTTTTCTTTTGCGGCGCTTCACTCGCGGAGACGGCCGTGCGCCTCGGCGACCTTCAACATCTCGGGGCCCCACGGGATGCGGGCGGCGAAGTCCTCGCCCCAGTCGAAGGCGTAAAAGCGCTTCGGGCCGCGCGGCGTGTCGGGGATGTCGAGGCAGAGATCGAAGGGGGATTTGGTGTCGCAGCGCGTGATCGTGAACTTGCTCTCCGCCGTCTTGCCGTCCTGGAAGAAGCGGAACCACATCTTGTCGTTCTGCCGCTCGATCTCGAAGACTTCGTACGACGTCTTGTACGCGGAGCCCTCCTCGTAGACGCCGAAGCCGCCGCCGAAGAAGACCATGAACTTCACCTCGTCGGTGCGCTTCTGCGGGTAACGGTCGTACCAGCCGCGGTTCAAGATCGCGCGGGGATTCAGCGGGTTTTCGTCGTCGTGCGGGCGCGCCGACGAGAGGCCGATCACCGCCGCGGCGCCGAGCAACGTCGCGGGGACGAGCGCGAGCAACGCGAGGGGGCGCTTCGCGAAGAAACGGAGGAGGCGCAGCTTCATGCGCGAGAGGCTACGCCTGCCTTCACGACCGCGCGATGGCCTTCGACGAGATGCGGTGGAAGCGGAGCGCGAGGGCGATCGCGACGAACGTGAGGCCCGCCGAGAGGCCCCACCACAGTCCGGGGCTGCCGACGCCGAAGACGAAGCCCGCCACGATCGCGATCGGGAGGCCCACGAGGTAATGGCCGATCACGTTCGCGCGCGACGTCACGCGCGTGTCGCCGGCGCCGCGGAGAGCGCCCGCCGCCACGACCTGCACGCCGTCGGAGAGCTGGAAAATGCCTGCGATCTGCACGAGCGGGGCCGCCGCCGCGATCACGTCGAGCTTGTCCGTGAGCACGCGCGCGAGCACCGCCGGCACCGTGAGGAACATGCACGCCGTCAGCGACATGAACGCGAGCGCCACCTTGAGCGCGAGGAGACCTGCGCGCCGCGCGGCCGCCGTGTCGCCCCGTCCCACCGCCTGTCCGACGCGCACCGAGGTCGCGGATCCGAGGCCGAGCGTCACCGTGAACGTGAAGCTCGCGAGCGTCATCGCCACCTGGTAACCCGCCGCGGAGCCGCGTCCCATGCGGCCGGAGAGGATGCTCGTGATCGTGAACGCGCCGACCTCCGCGAGGATCTGGAGCGCGATCGGGAAGCCGAGGCGGAGGATCTTGCGGCGCGCGTCGCCGTCTTCTTCGGGGGAGGCCGCGAGGGGCTCGCGCGTCGTCTCGCGGAGCGCGCGCAGGCACACGAAGAACGAGAGCGTGGCCGCGATGCTCGACGACAGGCCGGAGCCGACGACGCCGAGCGCGGGCAGCCCGATCGCGGGGAGGCCCATCGCGCGGAGGCCGCCGTCGCCGTAGATCAAGATCACGTTGCCGATCACGTTCGCCACGTTCGCGACCACCATCGACACGACGACCGCGCGCGCCCCGCCGGACGCCTGCAAATAGCTGCGGGCCGCGCAGAACAAGAGGAACGGCGTCACGTTCGGGAGGCGGCTCCAGAGGAAGCGGCGCGTCTCGTGCGCGGTGCCGGGCTCGATGCCGAACGGCTCCAGCAGGAAGGTGCACAGCGCGATCAGCGCCATCACCGGGACGCTCATGATCGCGGCGATCCGGAGGCCCTCGCGGAGGATGCGGCGCGCGCGGTCGTGCTCGCCGGCGCCCACCGCCTGCGCGACGAGCGGATCCATGCCGAGCACCGTGCCCATGCCGATGACGGTCATCGCGAAGTAGATCCCGCCGCCGATGCCGACGCCGCCGATCGCCGCGGAGTCGAGGCGACCGACCATCGCCGTGTCGACGAAGCTCATGAGCTGCTGGCCGGATTGCCCCGCGATCAAGGGCAACGCGAGCTTGAGCAGGCCGCGCAGCTCGGAGGGGTCGCGGCCTTTTTCGGGCGCGCCGTCGGGGGATCGTTCGTCGCTCATGCGCCGGGAAGCCTCGGTGGGGCGCGGCCACGTACCACAGCACGCGCGCGGCGGCGTTGTTTCACGCGTGTTTCAGACCGTTGCGCGGGGTCTTCGGGGGGCGGCGCGCGCCGCGGGGATTTCGAAGGGGCGGAGGTGGCACCGGGCGTGCAATTTGTGGGCGAAACGAGGCCCCCATGATGATGATTCGCCAGCTCTTCGACGCCGAGACCTGCACGTACACGTACCTCGTCGCCGACGAGGACTCGAAGACGGCGGCGCTCATCGATCCCGTGCTGGAGCAGATCGACCGCGATCTGACGCTGATTCAGGAGCTCGGTCTGTCGCTGACCCACGTGCTGGAGACGCACGTGCACGCGGATCACGTGACGGCGGCGGGCGCGATCCGCGAGCGGACGGGCGCGAAGACGGTGGCGGGCGCGCACGGGGCGCCGTGCGTCGACGTGGTGGTGCGGCACGGGGACGCGATCGCGCTGGGCGCGCTGACGATCCGGGTGCTGGAGACGCCGGGGCACACGGACGACAGCCTGTCGTTCCACGTGCCAGGTGCGGTGTTCACGGGGGACGCGCTGCTCATCCGGGGGACGGGGCGGACCGATTTCCAGAACGGTGACCCGGGCTCGCTTTACGACTCCATTACACGGGTGCTGTTCGTGCTGCCGGACGCGACGACGGTGTATCCGGGGCACGATTACAAGGGGCGGACGTGCTCTTCGGTCGCGGAGGAGAAGGCGCACAATCCGCGGCTCGCGAACAAGTCGAAGGCGGAGTTCGTCCAGATCATGACGAACCTGGCGCTGCCGCCGCCGAAGAAGCTGGCTGTCGCGGTGGCGGCCAATCGTGCGTGCGGTCGGGTGGAAATGGCTGTTTGAGGGGCGCCGACTGGCTGCCTGCGGCCGCCTTCTTTGCGAGGGTGGTTGTCGGGCCGGAGCGGTCGGGGTAGCGTCGGCGGGCTCGGTCGAAAGGCTCGCTTCGATGCGGTTCCGTCTCGCCCATCTCGTTCGTGTCGCCGCGGTGCTTCCATGGCTGGGGATCGCGGCGGCGTGCGTGGCCTCCGGCGCCGCGGGGGACGCGCGCGGGCCGCACGAGGCGGGGCGCGCGGCGGCTTCCGGGAGCGCTGCGGCGGGGGCTTCGGGGGCTCCCTCGGGTGGGCCGGCGCCGGACGGGGCGGGGAGCGTTTACTTGCCAGGGGAGGCGCCTCCGCCGGCCGGGCATGCGTTCGATCCGCCGCCGCTCGGACCGCAGAAGGCGCCGCCTCCCGTGCCGCCGCGGCCCGCCGACAAGGTGCCTTCCGCCGAGGAACAGGCGCGCAAGATCGCCGATTGCGCGCGGTTCAATGACAACTGCAACGACTGTGCGGAGGCGCACAAGTGCGGATATTGCCCGGATAATGGCAAGTGCACTCCGGGGGATCTGTTCGGGCCTTATCCGGGGACGTGCAGCGGCGCTTGGAGCCCCATGCAATGCATCCAGGGGCCGAAAGAGGCCGAGAAGCACGACGCCGAGACGCGCAAGGAGATGGCCAAGCGACTGACCGGGTTCACCGTCTCCGGGGGGCCGGTCGATCATCCGATGAAGGACGCGAAGACGCCTGTTCAATTCCAGGTGAAGCGGGGGCAGTGTTATCAAGTCTCGCTGCGGCTCAGCGGCGACGTGGACGAGCGGTGGGACCTGCGGCCGACGGTGATCCCGCACGTCACGTATTACGAGGGGGGCAACGGGGTGGGGGCCGGGTTCGACGGGTTCGTGTTCGACGCGATGTGCCCGCAGCAGGACGGGACGATCGATGTTTATCTGACGACGTACCGCGCCCAGACTGGCACGTACCGCGCGCAGCTCTGGAGCGCTCCGATCGCGGAGGACAAGCTCGTTCGGATGAAGGAGGAGCACGACACGGAGGACCGCCGCGCGAAGATCGGCGCCTGGTGCAAGAGCTGTATCGAGGAGTGGGCGAGGTGCCGAGTCGCGGCGGAGCCTCATTGTGTGTTCGAGTACTATCATTGCCTCGCGGCGGCTCATTTGACGGCGGCCGACTGCGAGCGTGGAGACATCGCGCCTCCGCCCCCGGAGCCGGACGGGCCGAAGAACGAGGCGCGACTCGAAGGGACAGGGGCCTTCTGAGCCTGCCCTGTCCGCGTCCAGGGTCCGGACCCTCGGCGAGCGGGGCCGCGTGAGGTCCCGGGGGCGCCGGGCGAAGAAGCGGGCGACTGTTCGGTGAGGGGGCGGCGATCGTGATACCGTCGTGACGTGCTGGAGCAGGAGATGCTGGAGGAGGTGCACTCGGCTGCTGTCGAGGCGCTCCTGCATTCGCGCAAGGCGCTGCTGGCCGGCATCCCGAAGCGGCTCGTGGGGCAGCTCTCGGACGCGTCGGCGCCGGCGGAACAGCTCCTCCTGGATCTGAACAAGCTGGATGAGATGGGGCGACTCCCCGACGGGAGCGTCCCGCTGGAGAGGTGGCTGCGAAACGCGTGGCTGGTCACCGTCGGCAAGCCCGAAGCGCAGGTGTTCCGGCGGGCGCTGGAGGCGCTCGTGGGGCCGAAAGGGCTGCATCCGAAGGCGGGCGGCGCGCCGCTGCGCCTCATCGCCCCGCGGCCCGTCGAGCAAGCGAGCCTCCTGCAGCGCGTCCGAAAGCATTGGATCGACGGCTTTCTCCATCAGAGCCTCCAGGACGAGCTGCGGATCGAGCTCGGCCGCACGGAGAAGCCCGACGCGGTGCACGTGGCGCTCGCGGTGACCGTGGAGCGGCTCGACGAGACCGAGAAGCTCCTCGACGCGGCGGTGCCCATCGGAGACTACTTTCGGAGCCGTTTGCAAGCGCTGCTCGTGCTCGGGGAGCCGGGCGCCGGCAAGACGATCACGCTCCTGGAGCTGGCGGAGGATCTGCTCGATCGCGCCGAAGAAGACCCGAGGCAGCCGATGCCGGTGGTGCTCAATCTCTCGTCGTGGGCCGCGCAGAGGCAGCCAATCGAAGAGTGGGCCGTGGAGCAGCTCCATGCCCATTATTTGATCGCACGCTCGGACGGGCGGGCTTGGATCCGCGACAAGCAACTAGCCTATCTCTTCGACGGGCTCGACGAGGTGAAGGAGCCCGGCGCGCGCGAGGCGTGCGTCTCGGCGCTCAATCGATTCCGGCGGGATCACGGCGCGTCGCCGATCGCGGTCACGTGCCGACTCACCGAATACGAGGCGCTCGAGGAGACTGGCAAGCTGGAGCTGGACGCGGCGATTCGGCTCCGGGCGATCACGGAGGCGCAGCTCGATGCTTATTTCGAGTCGGCGGGGCCCCGGCTCGCGCAGCTGCGGAAGCTCTTGGTGGCGGACGAGTATTTGCGGGAGCTGGCGAAGACACCGCTGATGCTCAACGTCATGAGCCTGGCGCACGCCACGGGCGAGGACGGGGAAGCGGGCCCGCCGAGCGCGCGCACGGGCAGCCTGGACGAGGCGCGGAGAGAGCTGTTCGAACGCTATGTAGACAAGATGGTTCGGCGGCACGTGGGGCCGACGGAGCGCACGCGGGACGAGACGCTGCGGTCTTTGATCTGGCTCGCGCGGGAGATGTTGAAGCGGGGACAGAAGGTCTTCCTGCTGGAACAACTCCAGCCATCGAGCCTCGCTCCGGGGCTCGTGCGAGGCGCCTATTACGTGCTGACGCGCGTGCTGGGGTTCATTGCGTTCGCGCTGCTCTTCGGGGGGCTCGTCGCGGCGGGATTGCGGAAACACTCCTACCGACTTCCTTCCCTCGATGTCTTGGCGGAGGTCCGTTTCCCTCTCTCTTTCGGCTCGTTCATCGTCACGGGCCTCCTGATTGGCCTGCTGCTCGGGGCCACGGACGCGTGGTTGGGCCGCGACGCGCGCGGACACCGGCCGAGGTGGAGCCTCGTGCTTTCGCGGATGGCGGCTGTTCTGGTCAGCGTCGCGATCCCCGTGGCGGGGCTCGTGCTCCAATCAGACGCGCTCGACGACTCCCTGTATCGTTATTGGACGATGGGGATCCTTCCGGGCGTCCTGCTCGTGGTCTTCGGGCTTCGCAGCGCCAAGCTCAGCCTCGGGGTCGACGCGTCCACCGTGGAGAGCATGCGGTTTCGGTGGCGCATCCTCGCCGTGGCCGGGGTCCTCCTCGTCGGTTGTCCGGCGATGCTCGCGCTGCGATTCGCCGCCCGGGGAACTCACGATCAGCGGTGGACCCTCCCCACGCTGGTCCCTTCGAGGGTGCCCATCGAGGGAGACGCTCGGTTCGTGACAGACAATCTGGTGGCGACGTGGCGAAAAACCGATATGGGAGTCAGCCTCTTTCCCACGGACACCTTCGAGTCGATCGCCTCCCCTTTTCACGGGGAGACCTGGTTCAGCGGGGACGGGAATGTGGCTCTCTCCGTGGAGAGCAAGAGTTTCTATAGCTGGAGTAACGCGTCCGTCTACGACAGGCACGGGAGAGAGTGGCGGCGACGTTCCAACATCCGCCTCGGGCCCTCTCGCATCCGCTGCGGCCAGCTCAGCCCCACCGGCCATCGCGCGCTCGCGCGGAGCAGCACCGAAGTGTGGCTCATCGACATGCAGAGCGGAGAGCACCTTGCGAGCTTTCCTGGTCTGGAGCTCCGGCTCACGACGGACGGAGAGAACGTCTTGGTGGACGCGGCGGGCCACCTCGTCCTCCGCTCGCTCAAGGATGGAACGGAGGTCCTCCGGCTGAGCTCGATGCTCGACACCGAGCGGCTCGTCGACGCGGACATCCAGCCGGAGGAAGGGTGGCTCGCCGTCCTGACCGCGAAGGGCAACATCTACCGGGTGCCCGCGGCCGGCGGAGGAGCGCCGTCGTTGCTCGCGCGCCTCCACGGAACGCCGCTCGGCGAGATGGGCGCCCTGCGATTCAGCCCCACGGGAGATCGGCTCGCGGTGGCGATGGAGAGCGATCTGTACTTGCTGGATCGCCATGGCCGGACGGTCGCCGCGCACGCTCGAGCTGGACACTGGAAGCGACCCTTCTGTCTGGCCGATCGCTCCCATCTCTCGTTCAGTCGTGACGGCGGGGTGTGGATGGAGAACAGCGACCTTCGATTCGGCTCCGCGGTGGATGTCTATGCCGGCTCCGACGGCGCCGAGATCGCGTCGCTCGGGCCGCTCTTCACGGGTCGTTCGGAGTTGAGCGCCGACGGTTCGCAGCTGCTCGTCCCTCCCGCCCAGAAGGATGCCTATCTCTTCGGCAGCGCGCTCCTCCTCGCGTTTCTCGGGCTGCCTGTCACGGTGTTGATCGCGCTTCGCCCCGGGACCATCGACACCAAAAGTCGACCCAACGAAGGGATCCTCCTCACGGCGCGGTGGTCCGTGATCGTGAGCCTCGGCAGCGCCGCGATGCTGGCGGGGCTCATCGCGATCGCCTACGCCCTGGAGCTCGTGCACCTCCCGAGGACCGCTGTCTGGGCGTTTCCACTCTTGTTCGGTCTCTTCGTCGGCCTCCTCTACGGCGGCTTGGATCTGCTCCATCACTTCATGATTCGCCTCTTCCTCGCGGTCCGCGGCGAGCTCCCTTTCCGCAGCGCCGCCTTCCTGGACAGCGCCGCTCGGCTCATCTTCCTCCGCAAGGTCGGCGGCGGGTACATGTTCATCCACGATCTGGTGACTGCCTATTTCGCGACCGACGCCGAGCGCCTCCTCTCCAAGCCGAAGCAGGAGGGGCCGAAGAACGAGGCGCGACTCGACGGGACCGGCGCGCGCTGACGGCGCGGGGTCTCCGCGCGACGTTCGGCGCTCGCCTGAACGCCAACGCCCGGGCGCTCAGCCGCCGTGGGCGTCGCGCGACGGGTGCTTGACTTCGGGCGGCGGACGGGTATCTTCATTTTCGGAATGAACGTTCCGTCCAAAAATTCGGGGCCGCGATCTCGGGGGCGGCCGCGCGTCGATGATATGCGGCAGCGGGTGCTGGACGCTGCGCTGCGGGTGTTTGCCGAGCGCGGGTATCATGGCACCGCCGTTCCGGAGATCGCCGCCGCTGCCAAGGTCGGGACCGGGAGCCTCTATCGGCACTTTGCCACGAAAGAGGTCCTCGTGAACGAGGTCTATCGGGACGCGAAATCACGCCTCGGAAAGGCGCTCCTCGACGGGCTGGACCTCGGCTCCCCAGGCGACGCGTGGTTTCCGGAGGCGTGGAGTCGACTCTCGCGCTTCGCACGCGCCGAGCCGGACGCGTTCCGCTTCCTGGAGATGCAAGATCACGTTCCCTATCTCGATGAGGCCAGTCGGCAAATGGAGCTGTCCGTCCTGACGCCCCTGTTCCTCGCGGGGCAGCGGATCCGCGACGAGCGCGCCGCGAACAGCCCATCTCGGGAGGCCGACGCGCGTCCTTCGCCGCTGCCGGTGGACGTCGCGATCGCGCTGATCTGGGGCGCCTTCGTCGGCCTGATCAAGGCCGAACGCCTCGGCTATCTGCGCCTCACCGACGAGGCCATCACCGCCGCCGGAGAGGCGCTGTGGGGGGTCGTGATGCCCGGCCGCTCGCCCTCTCCGAACGCGCAGGCGCAGAACGCGCACGCGCACGTGCTCTCGCCCACGCCACCCTCGAACGAGCGTTCCAGTTCAAATTCAAAACGGAGGAAATGACATGTTGAACACCACCCACGAGACGCACACCGTCAAGAAGAACCCGCGCGCCGCCGGCCCCGCGGGCCCCACTCTCGACCTCGACAAGCTCGCTGCCCTGTCGTTCGAAGAGCTGGAGTCCATGTACCGCGCCGCGCCGGAGCCCCAGAATCTCCGCGGGCCCGACGGTCGGCCCAAGGGGCGCATGCTCGCCGTGCGGGCCATCTCCCACGGGCTGCTCGGCGATCCGATCCGCGCGTTCGCCGGCTCCAGGAGCTTCGTCTGGGACGGGAAGACGTTCCAATCGCACGACGAGCTCCGCGGCGAAGGCGTCAATCGCGTCCAGCTCCCCGGCGTGCTCGGGCGACAGCAGCTCTTCCCGTTCGCCACGCGGATCGAGGCCTCCGCGATCGACGGTCGAAAGGCCATCGTCCTCGACTACGATCTCGACGCGAATCCGGCGTACATCCGCAAGATCCACGACGAGATCCGCGAGGTCGAGGCCGGGCTCTTCCTCGGGCCCGCGATGTGGAAGACCGCCTCTTCGAAGGTGACTGTCCTCTGGTTCGCGCTCGATACGCGCACGCCTTCCACCTGGGCATGACTTCCACCTGGACATAAGGGGAGCCCCTCGCGCTTCGATTCGGGGGGCGCCCTGTCCAGCGGCGCGATCCGGGTGCCTAAGGGAGGGCGTGAATCGCTCGCTCGTGATGTGCCGCGCTCGGGGGGCGCTCTCGTGAGCTGTCCGGCGGCTTCGGAGGCGGTCTTCTCCGCGGGATCGCTCCCGGTCTTCTCCGCAGGATCGGTCCCGACCTTCACGGGGTGGGGCGGCTTGACAACGCGCGCGCCGTTCTCGTTTACTGCCCCTTCCCGAATGCTCTCCTCGTCCCTGCCCGCGCCCGAGGAAGCGAGCGCGCTCCTCGCGCGGACCCTCGCGGCGGACGCGCGCGCGGCGCGGCGGCTCACGGAGCACGTGCTCCTCCCGGTGCTGGACGCGGCGATCTCTCGGAGGCTCGCCGTCCGGCGGACGCACGGGTTCGAGAAGCACGACGTGATTCAGGAGGTGTTTCATCACCTCTACGAGAACGATTGGGCGCGGCTCCGGGGGTTCGATCCCGATCGCGGCTCGGTCGCGAGCTACGTGTGGGCCATCGCGGAGAAATGGCTGCGCGATCACAGCCGGAGACTGCCACCTCCGCGCGCCGTCGACGACTTCGAGGGCGAGCTCTCCCCGGACAGCGGGCCGGAGCGCCGCGCCGCGCTCGGGCAGCTCATCGACCGTATTCAAGATAGCTTGAGCGACGAGGAGATCGCGCTGTTCCAGTGGGTCTATCTGGAGGGCGCGTCCCACGGCGACATCACGGCCAGGCTCGATATCAAGGTGGAGGCCGTCCACAAGCGCGTGCAGCGGCTCGAAGCGAAGATCCGCGCGATCGTCTCCGGCGACGGGGACGAGGCAAAAAAGAAAGGAGGGGTCGCGTGAAGACGCCGCCTCCCCCCGACGGTGAGAGCCCTCCGGCCCCGCCGCGGGATCCGATCGTCGAGGAGCTCGCTCAGCAGATCAAGACATCCTCGCTCCCCGAGGCGCGGGCGCTCGTGCCGATGTCGGCCTCGGAGCGGCGCGCCATGGTCACGGCGCTGCTCGGGCCGGAGGAAGACGAGGGGCCGGGGCCGGCGGACAACGTGGTGCCTCTGTCCGGGAGGCGGCGGGCCGGGGGGCGGCGGTGGTGGCCTTATCTCGTGGCGGCCGCGCTCGGGGCGCTCGGGGCCGCGGCGCTCGTGCTGCGCTCGGGGGCGGGCCGCGATGAGGTCGCCTACGAGCTGCGCGTGGAGGGCGACATGGTCGTGCGCGGCGACACACCGCCTCCGCCGGACGCGCCGGTCGTGCTGCGGCCGTCGACTCGGCTCCTCGTGGTGCTCACGCCCGCGGGGCGCGCGCCGGACGCTTCGCTTCGGATGCTCGTTGTGCGCGATGGGAAGGCGCGGCTGCTCCACCCGCCGTTCGAGAACGACGGACAGGGCAAGATCACGATCGACAAGGCTGCTCGCGACGCGCTCGGAGATCAGGAGAACGGGTCCGCCGAGCTCGTGTGGATCGTCGGCCGCCCCATGCCGGAGGACGAGGAGCTGTCGCGGATCGCCCTGGGGCCGAGGGAATTCGCGACGCCGGGGCTCACGGTGCTGCGCCGGCGGGCCCTCTTCAAGGACTGGGGCGGAGCCTCGCTCTCGTCGCCGGGAGACGTGCTGTTCACGGGCTGCGAGGGGATGATCCGCGGGCCCGTGTGCGAGATGAAGGCCGGCGGAGAGCTGGTGTTGTGGGCGCCTTTCGGGCCCTCGGAGGGGCGCGTCGACGTGGACGGGCGCGCCACGCCTTCGAGCGCCCTCCCAATCGACGGCGGCGCGCGCTGGAACGTCGTCGTGCCGGCCGGCGCGCGCGATGTGGCCCTGTCGTCGCCACGGCTCTCGGCCCCTCTCCACGTCGCGGTCACCTCTGCGCCGCTCGCGCCGGAGCTCGCCGAGGCGATCCGGCTCGTGGACGACAATGACCTGGATCGCGCGGAAAAGGCCTTGGACGGCGTCACGGACACGAGCCCTCGCGGGCGGGTGACGACGCTCCGGCAGCGCGCGCGCGTCGCCCGCAGGCGCGGAGATCCGGCGCGCGCAGAGGCCTTGTTCCGGGAGGCCGCGACGCTCGCCGCGCAGGAAGGGCGCCTGTCCGACGAGATCGAGAGTCGGCACGTCCTCGCCCTTCAGGCCATGACGCAGCGCCGCGATCACGGGGCCGCGGAGGCGGAGCTCGCCCGGACGCTCCCGCTCGAAGCCGAGGCCCGGCCGTGGCGCGCGGCGGGCGCGTATTACCGCGGCGTCCTCGCGCAGGAGCGGGGCCGCTACGCCGAGGCGCTGACGGCGTTCACGGCCGTCCGGCGCGACGCCTCGCGCTTGAACGTGGCCAGTCTGGAGGCCGTGGTGCTGCAGCCGCTCGCGGAGATGCTGTCCGTCTGGGGGCGGGACGACGACGCGGCGGCGCTGCTCCAACGTGCCTATTCGCTGACCCCGGACAAGCCCTGTGAGCGGGGGCGCGTGCTCACGAACTGGGCCTGGGCCGAGCACCGCGCCGCGGGCACCCCCTCTGAATACGAGCGCGCGGCGGCCCGGTCGGAGGAGGCGCTGCGCGTGCTCGGCGGCTCTCCGTGCGGCACGGTGCTCACGACGGCCCGGATGAACGCTGCGCTGTCGCAGGCGGCCGCCGGCAAGACCCGAGAGGCCCGCGCCTCGCTGGAAATGCTGCAAAAGACGGCCGCGGAGGACGCGCGAATCCGGCCGTGGGCGGCGCGCCTCGCGATGGATCTGGACCGGGCCGAGTCGCCGCTACGTGCCTTGAATACGGCCGAGCGGCTGGAGCGCGATCTGGCCGAGAGCCCGCTGCCCGAGGTGGCCTTCGAGGCGGCGCTGGGAAAGGCGATGGCCCTCGATTCGCTCGGCCGCGAGGACGACGCGGAGAGGGCCTATGAAGAGGCGGCTCGCCGGGAGTCGGCGTGGGCGGCCGCGGCGCCGCTCGGAGAGGGACGCTCGCTGTTCTTCGAGCGGCAGCGGAGCGCCTCGCGCGCGTGGGTGGACTTCGCGCTTCGACGGGCCGAGGCCGCGCCGAAGACGCCGGAGGCCGAGCGCACTGCCGCCTTCAACGTGGCCAGCGTGGTCCGGAAGAGCCTGGGGCGATTCCTCGCCACGCTGCTGCCGCAGGCCCGCGCGGCGTCGGAGGCGGCGGAGGAAAGGGCAGAGGCGCCTTTGCCCGGGGAGGTTCGCCTTCATTATCATCCGGTGATCGACGGCTGGGTGGCGGTCGGCCTCGGCGGTGACGGGAGCGCCGTGGTCAAGCGGTTGAAGTCGATCCCGCGGAGTCCTCCCGGCGCCGCGGCGGACGCGCTCCTGTCGCCGTTCGAGGGGATGTTGCGGGGCGCGCGGACGGTGGTCGTGCTCGCGGACAGGGCCCTTCGAGAGGTGGAGATCGGGGAGCTGCCGCTCGGCGGAGGCACGCTGTCGGATCGCGCCGCCGTGGGGTACGCGCTCGGCGGTCCGGTCGCGCCGCGTCCCGGGCGGGACGTCGAGGGGTGCGCGGGGAAGCCGACCGCGCTCCTCGTGGTGGATCCCTCGCGAAACCTGGCCGGCGCGCGGCGTTCGGGGGAGAGGATCGCGTCCGCGCTCGGCTCCTCGGCGACGGTGCTCGTCGGCGAGGGGGCCAGTCGTCGAGCGGTGTTGTCGGCGCTCGGAGAGCCTTGTTTGCGGCTCTTTCAATACGACGGGCACGCGGTCCTCGGCGAGCGGAAGGACGGAGTCGAGGCGGCGCTCGTCCTCTCCGACGCGCGACTGACCACGTCGGAGATCCTGGACGCCAGCGTGGTTGTCCGCGTGCCGGAGCGCGTCCTGCTCTCGGGGTGCGAGACGGCGCGGGAGGAGGGCCTCGGCGTGGCGCAGGCCTTCTTGCAACGTGGCAGTCGAGAGGTGCTCGCGACGACGTCGAAGGTGGACGACGAGCGCGCGGCGGAGCTGATGGAGGCCGTTCATCGCAAGGGAGCGAGCGGCGATATCGATCTCGTGACGACCCTCCGCGACGCCGTACGGGACCTGCGAGGCCCCGACGCGGGCGCCGGACCGTGGGTGTCGTTCCGGGTGCTCTTGCCGTAGAGCGCTGTCCTGAATACGTTGACGCTCCCCTCCCTGCGGCTGCGGAGCAGACGCTTTGGGAGGGGCGGACGCGCGACAGCGCGGCCGGGGGAGGGCACCTCAGCAACCACCCGCATTTTGTGGGATTTACAAGGGGGCTCCGCCCCCTCGTATCACTCCCCCGCCGACGAAGGCGCCGCCGGAACGGCATTCGACGAGGAAGACTCGACGAACGCTGGAGAGGCTCACCCCTTTTTTGGGCGTGCTCGGATTTTTGGTGTCCAGATCCGGGGCGCCGTTGCCTAGAGTGATTTCGGGCCCCGTTGGCCGCGAAAAAGGAGAGACGATGTTTGGATTCAGGGTTTTCCGGTTGGGGGTCGGGGTGCTCGGGGCGGCGGCGCTCTTCGGCGGCTGCGGGCCGGCCCAAGGTGGGGAGTGCACGCCCGCGCCGATGCCGGACTCGCCGACGGCGGCGGACTCCTTCGCGGACGGAGATGGGCAGTGGATCCTGAAGGACCCGAGCGGCCTGTGCGCGGTCTCCGGGAGCTGGCAAGGCGTTCGCCTCTGGAAAGGCACCGTCGCGGGCGCCCCGGTCGGCGGGACGATGGCCACGTACTGCCTGTATACATGGACGGATCCGATGAACCCGCCCGACCCGACGACGCTGCCCGCGGAGCCGAAAGCGCGGGATCGGCGCGCGATCACGCCGCAGTCCGCCACCGTTCAGGGGTGGGCGCGCGAGGCGTTCTTGAAGGGGCTCCGTCTGCCCGTCCAGGCGCCGGCCGGGCCGGATTCGCACGTGCGCGTCGTCGTGGCCGACACCGAGGGAGACAGCTCCGGACCAGGCGTCGCCGGGCCCATGGGGACCAACACGCACGGACGGCTGATGGCCGATCTGGTGAAGGAGATCGCCTGTCCGGCCGCCGGGAGCTGCGCTGTCGACGTGGAGACCCGACTGGCGCTCCCGCGCGTGCGCGACGCCGCGACCGGGCGGGAGACGCTGGTGAGCACCGGAGGGGATTTCGGCCGCATCTCGGATCTGACGCTGGCCGTCGCTCGCGCGGTCGAAGCCTATTACGGGGAGGTGGATCTGGGAGGTGGGCAGTTCCCGGACATGCTCGCGCTGAGCCTGAGCGTCGGCTTCGAGGCGCAGGCAGCCCCCGCGGCGGACGAGGATTTCTCGGCCGATGAAGTGACCCTGAATACGCTTCGCGCGTTCTCCTGCCATGGAGGGCTGTCGTTCGCGGCGGCCGGCAATCACGGGGGGATGGGCTCCCGCGGGCTGCTGCTCCCGGCCGCGTTCCAGGACCAGAGTGAGCCGACCGCGGCCGAGTGCGAGGCGCTCCTCGGCGACAAGCTCCCACCGGCGCTGGAGGAGACCTATCAGGCGCAGAAGAAGGGCGCTCACCTGCGGCGGCCGTACAGCGGAGGCGCCGCGCCGATCGTGCACGGGGTCGGCGGCGTGGATCAGGGCGGCTTGCCGATCAAGAAGTCGCGCGAGAATGCCTGTCCACACTACGCGGCGCTCGGCCTCGGGTGGAGCGAAGAGGGGCAGACTTCGTATCTCTTGACCGGCAGCAGCGTGCCGACCGCCGTCGTGGCCGGGTTCTTCGCGGCGGCCGCGGCGCAAGAGGGGGCGTCTCCTCCTTATTCGAGCGCGCACCCGCAGGCGATCGTGGACGGCATCGGCCAGAGCAGCCCCGCGAGCGTCTTCGACGAAAAGGGGCCCTGCGGCGGCGCCTGGCAGTGCGGCGATCTCCCCTGGATCGGCGGGCCCGCGGGCGCGGCGCCGGCGCTCCAGAACGTGGAGCAAGGCTTTCCGGCGGCGCATTTCGAGAGCCTCGCGACGTCCTCGGAGTCGCTCTCCTCCGGCGTCGGCACGTGCGACTCGCTGCCGCTCTGCGAGGGCGCGGGGTTGTCGGCGGTGAGCCTCATTTTCCCGCAGCCGAACGACATCCCGTGCGTGGGCGGGTGTTACCTGCGGATCGCCGACATCGTGTTCCAGATTGACCCGGCGATGCGCCTGCAGGACGTGAAGCTGGCCCTCTATTTCGCGGACGGGACGCGGCAGATCGTCGATCTCACGAGCTCGCCGCAGACGCTCCTCTCGCCGGGGACGCGCTACGACATCCAGCTCGGCGGCGTCGTGACTGCCAATCTGCGCGGGGCGCGCGCGCTGGTCTCCGGGTTCGACGTGTCGGGCAACCGCACCGTCAGCGAGCAGGTGCTCTTCGTGCAGTGAGAGGGCGCGGCTCCGGCGCCACGATTATTTTTTCGAAGCGGTGTCCAGTCGGGAGGGGCCGCCGCCTAGAGGACGACGAGCACGCACGGTGACCCGAGGACGCGAGCCGCACAGGGCGGGCGCGGCGAGGGTTCGATCCGAGCGCGTCTCTCTTCCACCGGAGTCCGGCCGCACGGGCGCGCCGAGAAAGCACGGGTATCGAATCATGAAGACTCTCCTCGTCTCCCAGGCTGCGGGTCGCTCCTCCTCTCGTTCGCTCGGCCGGAAGGCCTCTTCTTCGCTCCTCTGCCTCGCCGGAGCGGCCTTGTTCGCGGCCGGCTGCGCCGAGGACGGCGCCCCGGACAAGGAGGAGATCACGGGTGAGGAGAGCTCCGCGATCGCGTCGCCGACGAGCGCGAACGGCATGCTGCTGGCGACGAACGGATCGAAGGTGATCGCCGACGCTTACGGCAACCTGCACATGGTCTATTGGAGCGGGAGCTACGTCCGGTACATCCGCTCTTCCGACGGCGTCAACTGGTCGACTCCGCAGAACCTCGACGCCGGGGAGAATTCGAGCATCGGCATCGCGAACGGGAGGCTCGGAGTCGTCTACGTCAAGAGCGGCGCTCTCTACTACGTCTCGAAGGCTCTCACCGGCACCGGGGCCTGGAGCGCGCCGGCGCTGGTCACGAACGATCCCACGATCCTGGCCAGTACGAGCTACACGCCTTCGATCGTCGGGTACGGCGCGGACATGTACGTGGCGTGGCAGAACGGAGCGCGCGCCGTCTACGCGAAGCTGTCCGGGGCTGCGGCGCCCGCGGCCGCCGTGGAGGTGGTCAATCAGACCTCGATCTGCGGCAGCATCGCGGCCAGCGCCTTCCCGTCGATCGCCGTGACGCCGAAGAGCGCGACGGATCCGAGCCCCGTCGTGCGCGTGGCCTACACGGAGGACGTGTTTCCGGCCGCGGCGTGCACGAGCCGGCGATTCGGCCTCTTCGTCTCGGAGCGCGGGAGCACCGGAGTCTGGAGCGATGTCTACAGCGGGCTCGCGGCCGTCCCCAACTCGCCCGCGCCGCAGCCGACCGCGGTGTCGCTCGCGGCCGTCCCGGAGAGCGGCGATTTCTATCTGGGCTACTCGGCGGTGGTGAACGGGGCCGAGTCGACGGTGCTCCTCCACCAGAATCGGTGGCACGCTCTCTGGGCCTCCAACGGCTGGGGGACGACGACGCTGCTGCCGCGGCGATCGAGGGTGAACGTCGTCGGAGGCTTTCAGAGCTGCGCCCCCGTGTACCGGGTCGCCGTGAGCGACTACACGCAAGGCTCCGCCAACTACGGGCCTGTCACGTACCGCACGGGGAAGTGGACGGGCGTCGCGGCCTCGCCTTCGTGGACCGACCCGACTCCCATGCTGGTCAGCTACTCGGGGCACTACGATGAGGCGCTGTTCTGGGAAAAGGGGTTCGGAAACCACATCACCGGCATCACCCGGCGCGTCACATCCACGTGGGACGAGCACGTGGGCACGGGCTTCCCGATCCTGGAGGATCGCGTGGAGACGAGCGGCTGGTCTTACCCCGTGGCGTGCTCCACCCACTACGAGACGAGGAGCCTGTCGGCCTCGACGTGCGTCACCGTGGAGCGCGCGTCCGGAGGCGGCGTGTCCGACGCCGAGATCGTCCAGGACGGCACGGAAGTGCCCTATGGAGAGGCCGAGTCGGCGAGCGTGGGCACGGAGGAGACGACGCCGCATCAGGCGCTGCTCCGCTTCGATCTCAGCGAGATCCCCGCGGACGTCGTGATCACCGGGGCGGCGCTCACGCTCACGCGCAAGTCGACGGGCGATGGAAGGGTCGATGTTTATCCGATCGTCGCGCCGTGGGAGGAGAACGAGGTCACCTGGGCGAGCTTCGACGGCGCCCATTCACCGAAGGCGGTCGCCTCGTACGACGAGGAGCGCGCGGACGACGACGCGCCCGTCACGGTCGATCTCACCGCTCAGGTCTCCGCGTGGGTGAGCGGCGCGGCCGAGAACCACGGAGTCGCGCTGAGCGCGTCCGGCAAGTCGATGATGACGTTCCACACGAGCGAGTCCGCGGATCCGACCCTGGCGCCGCGACTCGATGTCTGCTTCGCGCGGTAAGGCACCTTCGAAGCCGGGGGGGCGCGCCCGTCACAGGAACATGCCGCCGGAGAGCTCGATTCGCTGGCCGGTCATCCAGCCCATTTCCGGGGAGAGGAGCTTCGCCACGGCGCCGCCGATGTCCTCGGGCTGTCCGGGGCGCCCCTGGGCCGTGACGCTCGCCACGAACCCGGCGATCTGCGGGTTGTCGCGGACGGCGCCTCCGCCGAAGTCGGTGGCGATCGCGCCGGGGGCGAGGACGTTCACCGAGATCCTGCGGGGGCCCAGCTCCTTGGCGAGGTAGCGAGTCAAGGTCTCGACTCCACCCTTCATCGTCGCGTACGCGGCATATCCAGGGAGGCAGAAGCGCGCGAGGCCGGTCGACACGTTGAGGATGCGGCCGCCGTCGACGAGCAGCGGGAGCGCTCGCTGGGTGAGGAAGAAGGCGCCCTTGAGGTGGATGTTCATCAGGTCGTCGAACTGCTCTTCGGTGGTCTCGGCGAAGGAGGCGTGAAGTCCGACTCCGGCGTTGTTGACGAGGACGTCGAGCGTCGGACGGCCGAAGCGGGACTCCAGCTCTCGGCGCAGGGCCTCGACGAACGCGGGGAAGCTCTTGGCGTCGCCGACGTCGAGCTGGAGGGCGGCGGCCTTGCGGCCCTTGGCGGTGATCGCGTCGACCACGGACCGGGCCTCGGCGGCCTCTTTTCGGTAGGTGATGACGACGTCGACTCCTTGGTCGGCGAGGGCGAGGGCCATGCTCTTTCCGAGGCCGCGGCTGCCGCCGGTGACGAGGGCAATTCGGGAGGGGGATGCGGTGCTCATGAGGTCGTCCTTTCGGTGTCGCGGCGCGACGGTGCGCTCTGCGGCTCGTCGCTCGGTGCGTCGCGCAGAGCCCGATTTAGTACCCACGAGGGGGTCGCGGAAGGGCGCGAATTCCGACACACTGTCTTGCGGAGCGAGACAATCGATGGACCTTACGTCGCTGCGGATCTTCGTGAAGGTGGCCGATGTCCTGAGCTTCACGCGGGCCGCGGAGCAGCTCGGGCTGACGAAGGCGCGGGCTTCGGCGCACGTGCAGGGCCTCGAGGAGAGCTTGGGGGTGCGGCTCTTCACGCGGACCACGCGGTCGGTGCGGCTGACGGGCGACGGGGAGCAGCTCCTCGGCCGGGCGCGGCGGCTCCTGGCGGAGGCGGACGAGATGACCAGTCTATTCGGGACGGCGCGGGCCCTCAAGGGGCGAGTGCGCATCGATCTGCCGGAGCGGATGGCGTCGGAGGTCGTGATCCCGAGGCTACCGGAGCTCCTCGCGCGGCACCCGAACCTGGAGCTGTCGCTGAGCTCGACGGACCGGAGAGTGGCTGTCGTGCAGGAGGGCTTCGACTGCGTGGTTCGCGTGGGGACGCTCTCGGACTCGGGGCTCACGGCGAGGCGGCTGGGCGCGCTGCAGATGATGAACTGCGCCAGCCCGGACTACCTGCGGAGGTATGGAGCGCCGCGGACGCTGGAGGATCTGAAGGGGCACGTGGTGGTGCACTATTCGGTGACGGGGGACGACGCGCCCGGGCTGGAGGTGCCGGACGGCAGCGGGGGATATCGGGAGATCCCGATGAAGGCGTGGGTGACGGTGAACAGCACGGCGGCGTACCAGGCGGCCTGTCTCGCGGGGCTCGGGATCGTGCAGGCGCCGGCGCGCAGCCTGTCGCGGCTCGTTCAGACGGGCAGTCTCGTGGAGGTGTTGCCGGAGCACACGGCCGCTCCGATGCCGGTGTCGATCGTCCACGCGCACGGCAAGCAGGTGCCGGTCCGCGTGCGCGCGGTGATGGACTGGCTCGGCGACGTGGTGACTCAGACGTACGTGTGATCTCCGCGGGCCGCCTCGTCGGCTCCGCCCGTTCGCTTTTTTTTCGAGAGCGGTGTCCAGTCGAGGGGGGCCGCCGCCTAGAGGCAGGTACCTCTCGCGAGCGAGAGGCTCCGGTGGACGGCGTGAGCAGGTTCGCGCGCCGCGGGGCGTCTCTCGCTCTTCGACCTACTCCACAGAAGGATCGTGCCATGCGTGCTTCCATTCTCTCGACCATCGCCGCCTCCGCCCTCGTGATGTCCGCCTTCGCCGCTTCTGGATGCGCCAAGAGCGCGGACCCCGAAGAGAGCGTCGCGGAGGAGCGGAGCGCCCTCGAAACAGGCTCCCTGGTCAGCCTCGATCCGGAGTCGGAGCCGAGCCTCTTGCCGCCGCAGGGGAAGACGCCCGTCGGAGGCGCGAAGGACAACTTCACGTGCCAGTGGCAGACGCAGAACGCCAGCTACTGCTACGTCGATATCGAGAACGCGATCCTCGACTGCGCCGACAACGTGGCGTCGGACGTCCGGATCATCGACACGGACAGCGGCATCGTGCTGGAGGTCGACATGGCCGGGCACAAGATGCTGCAGGTGGGCACGAAGGTGGCCGGGCCGCACGGCTACGCGCTGCACATCGCCGATTCGCCGAGCAACAACGGCTGGGCCGGCGACGGGGGCGATTTCTCGAACGACTCGGAGGCGCTCCTCTACGAAAATACGATGTTCGTGTGGGGCAGTGATCGCGTCGGCAATCCGAACCTGCTGAAGGCGCAGAACGTCATTCCGGACGGCGACGGCGTCCTGTGGGCGGGCGTCTGCGACGGGAAGTTCCTGCTCTATTCGTGGGACTTCACGAACCCGGCGACGAACGCGCTGGTGACGAGCGTGGACGGCCTGTTCCAGATCGACGGCAACGAGCCGGACAACGAGAACGGCGGCGTCAACGACACGAAGCTCTACGTCGGGCTGGAGCGCACCGTCGGGTCGTCCTCGCGCACCGGATCGGACCTTTATTCTGCGCCGTGGGGCGGGCCGGTGTACCAGGTGCTGCTCCTCCTCGCCGACTGACGGTGACGGGGGGGGACGTGGGGTGTCGCGATCAGTTCATCGGGTGCTTCTCGAAGAAATCGAGCATGGCGTTCGTGGCGTCGAGATCCATCGTCGTCCAGCCGAGGGCCGGGACCGGGGTGCCGCCGGGCCAGGTGTGGCCTCCGCCCGTGATCGTGCACAGGGTCACTTCGGAGGCGTCGGCGCAGCCCTTCCACGTGACGCATTGACTGTCGCCCTTGTCGTACGTGACGTCCGTCGCGTTGCTACAACCGTCGATTTCACGCCACCTTCCCATGCTGTCGTCCACGGACGGGAAGTTGTCGATGGTGCCGCCCACCCAGGGGACCACGGTGTCGAACGTGCCGTGGAAGTCCATGACAGACACTTTGCGCGGCGGATCGCACGTCTCCAGCGGGATGCCGATATCGCCCGCGACCGGGGCGATCGCGGCGATCTTCGAGGAGAGCTCACAGCCCAGGCGGTGCGCCAGGAAGCCGCCGTTGGACATGCCCGTGGCGAACACCTTCGCCGGGTCGATGCAATAGAGCTCCGATAGCTTGTCGATCAACGCGGAGACATAGCCCACGTCGTTCACCTCGGACGCGGCGCTGACCCCGCAGCAATCTCCGGCGTTCCAGCTCAGATTGAGGCCGTTCGGATAGACCACCAGATAGCCACGTTCGTCGACGGCCGACTCCATGTTGTCGAGGAGCTCTTGCTGGTAGGCGTTCCAGGTGAAGCCGTGGAAATCGAGGATCAGCGTGGTCGGGACCGTGGGGTCGTATCCCGGCGGGACGTGGACGTCCGCGTCGCGGAGGGCGCCGCTGAACATGATCTTGAGGCTGCTGTCGCCGAGAGGGCCTGTCTTGCCGCTGCACGTGAGCGGGGTCGTGGTGGTCGCGCCGCCTGCGCCGCCGGTGCCGGTCGTGTCGGTCGTGCCGGCCTCTCCGGAGGTCGTGGTGGTCGCGCCGCCTCCGACCGCGGTCGTCGAGGTGCCGGATCCGCCGCCGTTGCCGGAGATTTCAGAGGTGCTGGCGCACGCGGAGAGGAGAGGGAGAGAGGCGAAGAGGAAGGCAAATCGACGCATCCCTTCGGCGTACGGCGCAAACGGACTCGCGTCCATCGACTTCGGGCGAAAAGCTCGCGCGGCGCATGAAGTGGCAAGCTCGTGAGGATGGCTTGTTCGAATGTGAATTCGCTGGACGGCAGGATCCCAACTCGGCTGTCAGCGGGGGAGTGATACGAGGGGGCGGAGCCCCCTTGTAAATCCCATGATCGTCAGTCCATCGCGAACGGATCGCGGGCGCGTCGGGCCGAAAGGGCGCGGGCGAAGGCGACGATCCCGATCGCGAGGACGCCCACGATCGCCGCCAGGAGGAGCGCGTTCGGCACGCCCGTGAGCACCGGCTCCTCCCGCGAGGCGAACCACTTGCGACCGGCTCCGATCACGAGCGCGTTGTAGGCGGCGTGGAGGCCGATGCACGCGAGGACGCCGCGCGTGGCCTGACGCACCATCCCCGACGCGAGGCCGAGGCACGTGGTCGACACGACGCGGACGATGCCGACGCCGCCGGGGAGATCCTTGTGCATCCAGCCGAAGAGCGCGGCGCACACGAGCGTCGCGACGGCGCCATCGAGCAGCACCTCCAGCGCGCGGCGACCGAACGTGCGCGGGGCCTCCACCTCGATCGGCGGCAGCAGGCGCTTCGTGAGATCCGTGATCGTGGTCCAGAGGAGGCCGCGGAAGAACAGCTCCTCGCCGAGCGCGCCGAGCAACGCGCCCCAGATCAACGTGGTGAGCAACGGCGCCTGGGTGAGCGCGCGGCCGAATTCGCCGGCGTTCTGTTGAGAGGCGCCGGCGCCTCGCGTGCGCAGCTCCTCCATCAACGTGGGCAACGCGATCTGCAGCGCGATCCACGACGACGCGACGAACACGAGCGGCACCGACAAGAACGCGCTCGCCAGCGAATGAGCGCGCGGGAGATCCGTGAGGCCGAGGCCCTCGCGGCGGCGCTTCAAGACGAGGAGCGTCACGCCCACGCCGAGCACCAGCGTGAGGATCTGGCACGTCATCAGGAAGGTCTGCAGCGAGACGTGCGCCTTCGTCTCGTCCGGCACGACGCGGTTGCCGAGCGGCACGAGGCCGAGGAACAACGCGAGCCACACGGCGATCGCGATCGCGCGGCGCACCAGCTCTCCGCGCGGGGCCGGCTCTTCTTTGCGGGCGGCGGGCGTCGCGTCGCGATGGAGCGTGTCCGGGCCTCGCGAGGCCGCTTGCTCCGACTCGGGCGTCGCGCTCACGCGGCCTCTACGATCGCCCTTTTTGCGGGCGCGCGATGCCGTACTTGTCGAGCTTCTTGAGGAGCGTGCGGCGCGAGATGCCGAGCTGCTTCGCCGTCACGCTCTGGTTGCCGCCGTTCTTCCACAGCGCGTTCAAGATGCGGTCGCGCTCCAGCACCGCGTCGGCGCCGCCGGGGCCGGCGAGCTCCAGATCCGCGGGCGCCGAGTCCGGACCCTCGGGCTCGGGATCCATCTCGAGCGCGAGGTGCGTCGGGAGCACGAGGCCGTCCGCCGAGAGGAGCACCGCGCGCTCCATCACGTTGCGCAGCTCGCGGATGTTGCCGGGCCAGTGGTACCGCGAGAGCGCCGTCAGCGTGTCCCGCGGGAGATCGAGGACGGGGAGGTTCGCCGACTTCGCCGCGTCGGCCGCGAATTCGCGCGCGAGCTTGGCGATCTCGTCGCGGCGCTCGCGCAGCGGGGGCACCGTGAGCGTGATGCCGTTCAAGCGGAAATAGAGGTCCGCGCGGAACTGGCCGGCCTTCACCATCTCCGTGAGGTCGCGGTGCGTCGCGGAGACGAAGCGGACGTCGATCGCGATCGGCTTGAGGCCGCCCACGCGCAGCACCTCGCGGCGCTCCAGCACGCGGAGGAGCTTCACCTGCATCGACGGGCTGAGCTCGCCGACCTCGTCGAGGAAGACGGTGCCGCCGTGCGCGGTCTCCAACAGGCCGGGCTTCGTCGCGACGGCGCCGGTGAACGCGCCGCGCTCGTGGCCGAACAGCTCGCTCTCGAACAGCTGCTCGGAGAGGGCCGCGCAGTTGAGGCGCACGAGCGGCTTGTCCTTGCGGGGCGATCGCTCGTGCAGGCGCTCCGCGAGGACCTCCTTGCCGGAGCCCGTCTCGCCCGTGATGAGCACGCTCAACGTGCCGAGCGCGATCTTGTCGCAGAGGCGGCGCACGCGCTCCATCGCGAGCGCCTCGGTGTCGTTGATCGTCGTCGCGTGATCGCTGCCCGCGCCCTGCACCACGGCGACGATGGGGCCGATCTCCACGAGCTCTCCCGGTGGCAGCGGGACGCGCTCCTTCGGGTGCAAGCGGCGGCCGCCGAGGCGCGTGCCGTTGGTGCTGCCGAGCTCCTTGATCCACACGCCGCGGTCGACCTCGATCGCCGCGTGGCGACGCGAGAGCGACGGGTGATCGATGCGGACCTCGCACTCCTCCGAGCGGCCGACGATGATCGTCCCCTCGGCGGGCAGAGGATAAGCGCGGGCGTTGTCTCCTTCGATCACGAGGAGCTTGAGGGTGCTCTCGCCCAGGGATCTCCCGGGCTCCATGGTCCGCGTATCCACGTGCAACAATCGCCTTGGGCTTCCGCACCATAGCGCGGCCCGCGGGAGCACGGGCAACCATTGACGGTGCGAACGAACCGCCGCGCGTCGGAGGCGGACGGTCGGCCTGCGCAGGGGCGCGCGGCGGGGTCACAGTCTGTGACCCGGGCCCGGGGTGACAGGTTGCACACCTCGCGCGCGCCGCGGGCCGGATCAAGGCATCGCGGACGTGCCGCGCCGTCGCGAGCGCCGCGGCATGGCTCTTGTTTATGGCCATGTTCGATGGAACGACGCAGTAGCCGGCCGGGCGGAGAGAGCTCGCCAACGACGACGAACGACGAGAGCAGGGCGCCGCGAGGCAGCGGGCAGCAACGGAGCGCGCTCGCGCGATCGCTGCAGCAGCACCGGGCCTTCCTGGAGCTGTCGCGCGTGGTCGCGGCCGGCGAGCAGGGCGTGTGGACGGGCGCGCTGCCTCTCGTGCTCGCGCCGGCTGGGGCGACATGGGGCGCGGTGTATCGGTCGACGGGCGCGACGCTGGAGATCGCTGCGTCCGAGGGCGTGCCGCTCGCGTTGCGCGCTCAGCTCGCGACGTTCGATTTCGCGCGGCACACCGCGTTCGCCGGGTGCCGCGCGGCGCGGAGCCGGCGCGTCGTGGCCGATGAGCGGCTCTTCTCCGGAACGCTCCCCACGCGCACGCGGGAGGCGCTGGAGGCCGCGGGGATCGCGTCGGGCGTCGCGGTGCCGATCGCGCACGCGGGCGCGGTGCTCGGGGTGCTCGTCGTCGGCGCGTCGGCGAAGGATCCGATCGATCAGGACGCGGTCCTGTTCCTCGATGCGATCGCGTCGTTCGTGGCGCCCGCGGTGGCCGTCTCCGAGAGCAGCCGTCATCCGGCCGCGGAGCGCAGCGGGCCGTCGTCGCGCGTCTCGGCGCCGCCCACGTTGCCGAGCAGCGCGCCGCCTCCGCCGAAGCGCTCGACGGACGCGGCGCGCGCGGTGCTCGATGCGCTCCAGCAAGCGGCGCCGGTGCTGCGGCGGCTCGGCACGGACGTGCGGGTCGCGAACGACGACGACTGCTTCATCGCGTGCGAGCCGGGCGATCTGCGGCTCGCGATCGCGCACCTCATCGTGAACGCGGCGGAGGCGGCGGCCGAGCGCGCGCCGCTCGCGGGGGCTCCGACGACGCCGCGGCGCGTGCGCGTGTCGGTGGTGCGCGAGGGCTCTCTGGTGACGGTGAGCGTGGACGACTCGGGCCGCGGCGTGCCCCACGATCTGCGGGCGCGCGTGTTCGAGCCTGGCTTCAGCACGCGCGGCAAGGGGCGCGGCGACGGCCTCTCGGTGGTGCGTCAGTTCGCGGGCGAGCACGCGGGCCACGTGGAGATCGCGTCGTCGGAGATGGGCGGCGCGTCGTTCCGCCTCGTGCTCCCCGGGACGAGCACGCGCCCGGAGGCTGCGGGTCCGTCGCGTCACACGAGCGCCACGTGGCCGCAGCTCCGCATCCCCGGCCGCAGCCGAGAGTCGCGCCCCGCGGCCGCCGGAGCGGAGAGCGAAGACGAAGATCCGGACCGCGTCGCCGGCACCGTGCGCGCCGCAGGCTAGATCGCGAACCCCTTGGCCTTCACGTCGGCCCACCACGCGTCGTGGTCGGCGATGCCGCGCGCGCCCATGCGCTCGTAGCGGTCGCGTTTCTTCACCTTGCGGCGGTCCACGTCGAGCGGCGCGACGTGCGCCCACGTCACGTTCGACGGCTGGTAGTTGTCGGTCTTCTTCGTGAGGTGCGTCACGAGGCCGCCGAACGCGGTGCTCGCGGGCGGCATCGGGAACGCGTCGCCGCGCAGCTTCGCCGCGAGCACGAGCGCGCACAGGAAGCCGCCCGCCGCGCTCTCCACGTAGCCCTCGACGCCGGTGATCTGCCCCGCGAGGTGCACGCCCGGCATCGCGCGGAGCGAGAAGTCCTCCGCGAGCACCTCCGGCGCGTCGACGAACGTGTTCCGGTGCACGGAGCCGAGCCGCAAGAACTCCGCCTCCCCGAGGCCCGGGATCATGCGGAAGACGCGCTGCTGCTCCGGGTACTTCATGCGCGTCTGGAAGCCGACCAGGTTGTACGCCGTGGCCGCCGCGTCCTCCGCGCGGAGCTGGATCACCGCGTACGGGCGGCGTCCGGTGCGCGGGTTCACGAGGCCGATCGGCTTCATCGGCCCGTAGCGCAGCGTGTCCTCGCCGCGCTCCGCCATCACCTCGCAGGGCAGGCAGCCTTCGAAGTAGCGAGCGTCCTCGAACTCGCGCGCCGCGACCTTCTCGCTCTCGACGAGCGCGCGCACGAACGCGCGGTACTCGTGCTCGTCGAACGGGCAGTTCACGTACGCCTCGTCGCCCGGATCCTGATCTTCGCGGTAGTCGGGATCGAGGCTGTCGGCGGCGCGCGCGTCCATCGCGATCGCGTTCTTCACCGCGCCGCCCTTGCCGTAGCGCGACTGCTTCCACACGCGCTCCCAGTCGATCGAGTCGGACGCGACGATCGGCGCGATGGCGTCGTAGTACGCGAGGTGCTTGCGCCCCACGATCTCCGCGAGGTGCTCCGCGAGCGCGTCGCCGGTGAGCGGGCCGGTCGCGAGGATCACCGGGCGATCGTCGGGGATCCGCGTCACCTCCGCGCTCGCGAGCTCGACGCCGGCGTGACCGCGGATCGCGCGCGAGATCTCCTCCGCGAACCTCTCACGATCCACCGCGAGCGCGCCGCCCGCGGGGACCGCCGTGCGATCCGCGCACCGCATGACGATCGATCCGGCGCGCCGCATCTCCTCCTTGAGCAGGCCGACCGCGTTTGCGAGCGCGGCCCCGCGCAGCGAGTTCGAGCACACGAGCTCGGCGAGGTGATCCGTCGTCTGCGCGGGCGTCCGCTTGGTGGGCTTCTGCTCGATCAGGCGCACGCGCACGCCGCGCTCGGCGAGCTGGAACGCGGCCTCGCAGCCGGCGAGCCCCCCGCCGACGATCGTGACCATCTTCGTGTCGGTCATCTGCGGGGGTTACTTCTTCGAGCGCGGGGGCGTCGACGCGTGCTTCTCGGCGGGGTGCTTCGACGCGTGTTTGTCGTCGTGCGCGCGGGAGGCGTGTTTGTCGTCGTGCGCGTGGGACGCGTGCTTCTCGTCGTGCGCGTGGGCCGCGTGCTTTTCGTCCTTCGAGTGCGGCGGATGCGACGCGTGCTTCTCGGCCGCGTGCTTGCCGTCGTGCTTTTCGTCCTTCGAGTGCGGCGGATGCGACGCGTGCTTCTCGGCCGCGTGCTTCTCGCCGCGCTTCGACGGCTTCGGCTCGTCGTGCTCCGCGGGCGCGCTCTCCGCGGCCTCGGCGCTCGCGTCCGTCTCCTCGTCGACCTCGGCGCCCTCGGGCGGCGGGGCCTCGCGCTTGTAGCCGCAGTCCTTCGTCGCGCAGACGAGCATCGGCTTCTTGCCGCCGACGGCCGTGAGGAACTTCGCGCCGCACTGCGGGCACGGCTCGTTGATCGGCTTCGCCCACAGCTTGAATTCGCACTTCTGCTCGGCGCTGTAGTTCGAGCAGCCGTAGAACGTCTTGCCGCCTTTGCGCTTCGACCGGATCTCGATGATGTCGCCGCCGCAGAGCGGGCACGCGACGCCGAGCGGGATCGGCCGCGCGTTCTTGCACGCGGGGTAGCCGGTGCACGACAGGAAGTCGCCGTAGCGGCCCGACTTGATGACCATGGGCTTCCCGCACTTGTCGCAGAGGAAGCTCGTCTCGCGCGGCGGCGCGGCCGGCCCGTTCTCTCCGAGGTCCCGCGTGCTCTTGCACTTCGGGTACTTCTCGCAGCTCAGGAACCAGCCGTTCTTGCCCCACTTCTTGATCATCATGGCGCCGCACTCGGTGCACACGATGTCGGTCTTCTCGACCTCGGGCTTCCAGCTCTTGAGCTTCTTCGAGGAGTCGAGCTGCTCGCGGAACTTCTTGTAGAAGCGCTTGAGCAGCTCCAGCCGCTTCACCTTGCCGTTGCCGACCTCGTCGAGCTCCTCCTCCATCTGCGCGGTGAAGCCCGGATCCATGAAGTCGAGGTTCGACCGCACGAGGCCGTCCACCACGAAGCGACCGAGCTCCGTCGGCTTGAAGCCGCCGCCCGGGAGCTTCTCGGCGTAGGCGCGGGCCTGCACCTTCGCGATGATCTCCGCGTACGTCGACGGGCGGCCGATGCCGCGCTTCTCCAGCTCGCGGACGAGCGAGCCTTCGTTGTAGCGCGCGGGCGGCTGCGTGAACTTCTGCTCCGTCACGACGCCGGGCGGCGTGCGCAGCGAGCACGGCTCGCCGTCGTTCAGATCCGGGAGCAGCGCCGACTCCTCTTCCTCCGCCGCGCCGTCCGCGTCCTTCTCCTTCGCCTCCACGGCGACGGCGGGCGCGGCCTCGGGCGCGTCGCTCTCCTCTTCGCCCGCGAAGCTCTGCTGGCCCTCGGTGACCTGCAGCCAGCCTGCGAACTTGAGGATGCGACCCGTCGCGCGCAGGCCGTACGTGGGGCCTCCCTGCACGGCGGCCTCGATGTCGGCGGTGGTGCGATCGTAGAGCGCGGGGTTCATCTGCGAGGCGACGAACCGGTTCCAGATCATCTTGTAGAGCTTGTACTGCTCGTCCTTGAGGTGCTTCTTCACCGTCTCGGGCGGGTGCTCCATCGACGTCGGGCGGATCGCCTCGTGCGCGTCCTGCGCGTTCTTCTTCGAGCGGAAGGTGTTCGGCTTCTCGGGCACGAACTGCTTGCCGTAGCGCTCCTCGATGTGGGCGCGCACCTCGGTCACGGCGTCCTCGCTGACGCGCGTCGAGTCGGTACGGATGTAGGTGATGAGGCCGACCGGGCCGCCGTCCTTCTTGAGGTCGACGCCTTCGTACAGGTTCTGCGCGACCTGCATCGTGCGCTTGGTGCCGAAGTGCAGGTAGCTCGTCGCGTCCTGCTGCAGCTTCGAGGTCGTGTACGGCGCGGGGGCGTTGCGCTTCTGCTCTTTGCGCGTGACCTTCGCGACGCGGTACGCCGCGCGGCTCAGATGATCGCGCACGGTGGCGGCGGTCGTGCCGTCCTTCACCTCGAGCTTCTTGCCGTCGCGGCTCGCGAGGCGCGTCACGAACGGGGCGCCCGCCTTGTTCGAGAGGCCCGCGCCGACGTTCCAGTACTCCTCGGGGACGAAGCGCTCGATCTCGCGCTCACGATCCACGACGAGGCGCAGCGCGACCGACTGCACGCGGCCCGCGGAGAGGCCGAACGCGAGCTTCGACCACACGAGCGCCGACACGTCGTAGCCGACGATGCGGTCGAGCACGCGGCGCGCTCGCTGCGCGTCGTAGAGGTGGTTGTCGAGCTCGCGCGGGTGGGACACGCCGTGCGACACGCCGCGCTTCGTGATCTCGTGGAATTCGACCCGCGCGATCTTCTGATCGGGCTGCGAGATCTCGTCCGCGATGTGCCACGCGATGGCCTCGCCTTCGCGATCGGGGTCGGTCGCGAGGAGGATGTTGTCGGCCTTCTTCGCGGCGGCCTTCAGCTCCGCGACGACCTTCTCTTTCCCTTCGATGACCTCGTACTTCTCGGTGAAGTCGTTCGCGACGTCGACGGCGCTGGGGCTCTTCGGCAAGTCTTTGATGTGGCCCTTCGATGCAAGGACCTCGTAGCCCGCGCCCAGGTACTTCTTGATGGTCTTCGCCTTGGCCGGCGATTCGACGATGAGGAGAGTCTTGCTCGTGGCCATCGGGTGGATTGTCTCGCGGGGGACGGTGAGCGTTTCGCGTCAGATCGTGGGGAGCCGTCGGTAGTAGCCGGCGGGGGCCTCTACTACTACGGCCCCGAGAGTCAACGTCAAGAGCGCCGCCCCGACGGCGGAGACCGGCAGCGCCGCTCGCTCGCACAGATCGTCCATGTGAATCGGCACTTCGGAAATCGAAGCGAGGACCGCTGTCGTCACGTCGTCCAGATTATGCAACGCGTGCGTGTGAGCGCCCTCGCGCGCGACGGGCTGCGCGTGCTCACGCGCGACGGGCTGCGCGTGCTCACGCGCGACGAGCAGCGCGTGCTCGCGCGCGACGGGCCGCATGCGCCGCAGCTCCTTCACGAGCGACGCCTCGTCGACGATCGGCACCGCGCCGCGGGCGATCTCGATCGCGCACCCGCGGCCTCGCGGATCCCACGGCGACTGCGGCACCACGAGCAGCGGCCGCACGAGCGCTCGCGCGCACCGCGCCGTGTTGCGCGCTCCGCTCTTCTCTCCTGCCTGCACGACCACCGTCGCGAACGACAGCGCCGCGAGCACCGCGTTCCGCAAGTAGAAGGAGCGCAGCGTGGGCCGCGCGTCGTCCGCGAACGGCGACACGAGCGCGCCGCCGCACGAGAGCACGCGATCGAACAGCGCGGCGTTCTCGGGCGGGTACGTCTCGTCGAGGCCGCTCGGGCGGACGACGATCGTGACGCCTCCCGCGTCGAGCGCGCCCTCGTGCGCGGCCGTGTCGATGCCGCGCGCACCGCCGGACCACACCGACCAACCCGCGCCGACGATCGCCGCCGCGAGCCTCCTCGTGAACGCGAGCGCCTCCTCCGAAGCGTCGCGCGTCCCCACGATCGCGACCCCGTCCGGAGCCGGCCACGCGCCGCGCGTGCGGAGCGGCCGCGGTCCGTCCTTGCTTTCGCGGAGGATCTTGTGAAGGCACGCGGGGAACGTCGGCTCGTCCGGGAAGTGGGCTCGGCTCTCCATGACGCCGTGTCGTCGAGGGCCGCCCCGAGTTGCGAAAGATCGACGCGCCCGCCGAAAGATCCCCGATTTTCTGGCCGGAACGGCCCACGATCGGTCATGCTGTCGGGCGTCGCTTGACCCCAAAGGCCGCGCAAAACTAAGCTTCCGCGTGCGCTTTCCGCGCTTTTCGATGTCCCCGTCCAGGCTCGCCGCACATGCTCGCCCCTCGAAAGGCCACCCGCTGAGATGACGTCCCCCCGCCAGCTGGCGCTACGTTTCATCTCGGGGAAGTTCCAGGGCAGCGAGTACGCGCTCTCGGACTCCGGGGAGATGCTCGTCGGACGCTCCGGCGACGTGCAGATCGTCCTGTCCGAGGACATGGTCTCGCGGCGCCACGCGCGCATCCTCTACGACGGGCAGCGCATCTCGATCGAGGACCTCGGCTCGACGAACGGCACGTTCGTGAACGGGGAGAAGATCAAGCGCGCCGACTTGAAGGAGGGCGACCGCGTCCTCATCGGCTCCTCCATCTTCAAGGTCGTCTACGCCGACAGCATCGGCAGCGTGCCTCGCCGCCGCAACGACGACGCGAGCATGGGCCGCACGCAGGCCCGCACGATGACGGGCGCGATCGAAGAGATCCCGCTGCCCGACGTGCTGCAGCTCCTCGGCACCTCGAAGAAGACGGGCGTGCTCGTCATCCAGAGCGCGCAGGGCGTCGGGCGCATCCGCATGCGCAAGGGCATCATCGTGCACGTGGGCATCGACGCGCTGCAGGGCGTGGCGCCGCTCAAGTGCGCGTACCGCCTGCTCGCGTGGACGCACGGCACCTTCGAGCTGGAGCCCGCGGACGAGACGCCGGTGCCCGGTGAGATCGAGCTGGCCGTGCACGAGCTCCTCATGGAGGGGCTCCGCCAGATGGACGAGTACAACCACCTGCGCAGCACGCTCCCGGATCTGACGGCGCGCCTCGTCCCCGCGCACCCGATCATCGCGCCGCTGCGGGACCTCTCGCCGGCGGAGCTCGACATCTTCCAGCTCGCGTACAACGAGTCACCGCTCGGCGGCGCGGGCGCGGCGCTCGGCACGCTGCTCGACAAGAGCGCGTCCTCCGACCTCGACGCGGCGCGCGCGACGATGAAGCTGCTCTCGGGCGGCTACCTCAAGAGCGCCTAGCACCCTAAGAAGCCTGCCGTGAGCGACTCCGAATCCGATCGCAGCGTCGTCGAGGTGCGCGCGGATCTCGATCTGCCCGGTGAGACCGGGCGCCAGTCGAAGATCTTCGCCACGTGGCTCGTGTGCCTGTTCGCGGCCGTGGTCGTCTCCTCGATCGCGTCCTCGCGCGTCGGGGAGAGCGGCGACCCGCTGATGCGCACGGAGGAGGACGCGCACGCGAAGCGCATGGCCCGCGTGCAGTACGGCTTGCCCGTCGGCCTCTTGTTGCCGTCGCTGCTCACGCTCGTGATCGTGGTGCGCCACCGTCGCGGCGGCGGCCACGCGCGCGGCATTTCGGTGGACGTCACGCACGGCGGAGAGATCCGCATCTGGGGCCGCGGCTATGGCACGCGCGTCTCGATCCAAGGGTCCGACGTCGTGGAGCGCCTCGTGGACGTGTACGCGGGGCGCCTCGGCGTGTGGCGCCAGCGCAGGCTCCGTGTGCAGTCGAAGCCGACGACGCGCGGAGCCACCGGCGAGATCGAGATCGCGACGCGCGCCGTGCCGGACGATGCGGCGCTCGGCCTCAAGCACGAAGGCGGGGAAGGGGACTGCGTCGAGCTCGACCGCGACGAGTTCATGCGCGTGCGAGACGCCGTGCTCGCCGCCGCCGATTCGAGCGCTGCCTGAGGCCTCCCGCGCGGGGGGGTTGCGGGGGTGCTCCCCCGCTAATCCCGATCGCCATGCGCTAGTTGGCGGCGCAGCTCTGCCCCGTGACGTAGCCCTGCTTGCAGATGCACAGGCAGTCCTTCTGCACGTCCTGCCCGTTCTCGATCTTCACCTCGTCGCAGCGGGGCACCACGTCGTACGTCGCGGTCGCCTTCTTTCCGGCGCGATCCGTGACGCTCACGATCATCTTGAACGTCTGATCGAACACGTCGGTCGACGCCCAGGTGTTGCTGCACACCGGCACGTTCGAGAACGTGGAGATGTCGGTCTCGTCGCTCTCGGCCCAGCCGTCGCCCGGCACGTCGAGGTTCACGGTGCGCGTGTCGAGGCGCGTCTCCATCGTGGCCGGATCGCGGATCGCGCCCGCGAGCTTCACGCCGCACGGATCCAGGTTCTTCGCCCGCACGCCGAGGAAGACGACGCGGCCTCCCTGCGGCGGCTGCAGGATCGACGCGTTCCCGCCATCGGTGAACGGCTGCGCCTTGTAGCTCGGATCGAGCGTCACGATCTCGAGCTGCATGTCCGCAGCTTCGTCGCCGACGTACGGGAGCTTGCACCCGATCGTCGTGTCGGTGCCGGCGTCCGTCGACGTTTCGTTCGTCTCGGTCGGACAGCCGATCAGCGTGAAAGAGAGGCCCGCGAGGGCGAGGAGGGAGGACGTGTAGAGGACGAGGAAGCGCATGGTTCTCCGCGCGGCTGCAACACGCATGCCTCCGCGGAGAAGGAGCCGACTACGACGCCGACTTCTCTGCGCGGGAGCGCTGCCGCTCGCGGATGAATTCGTAGACCAGCGGCAGCACGCTGATCACCACGATCGCGACCACCACGTAGTGGAAGTTCTTCTTCACGGGCTCCGCGTTGCCGAACGCGTACCCGAGCAGCGTGACCGAGCAGACCCACAGGATGCCGCCGGAGATGTTGAACAGCGCGAACCGCCGGTACGCCATCTGCCCGATGCCCGCGACGAACGGCGCGAACGTGCGGATGATCGGCATGAACCGCGCGATCACGATCGTCTTGCCGCCGTGCTTCTCGTAGAAGGCCTGCGTGCGGAGCAGGTGCTTCTTGTTGAGCAGCTTGCTCGACTCGCTCTTGAAGGCGGCCGGCCCGATCCATTTGCCGATGGAGTAGTTCGTCGCATCCCCGAGGATCGCGGCCACGCACATCACCACGATGACGAGCGCGATGTTGATCGGCGACCCGTCGAGCGCCGCGAGCGCGCCCACCGCGAACAGCAGCGAGTCGCCTGGCAAGAAGGGCGTCACGACGAGCCCCGTCTCCGCGAACAGCACCGCGAACAGCACCACGTAGAGCCACCCGCCCATCGTGGTGGCCCACGAGTTCAGGTACTTGTCGAGGTGCAGGAAGTAGTCGAGCAGCGTCTTGATCAGATCCATGGCGCGCTCGATCAGGCTCCGGTGACCTTGGCGTCCGCGACCTCGAGCGCCGCGTCGAGCGCGGTCATCGCCTCGTCGATCTGCGCCTCGGTGATGATGAGGGGCGGCGCGATCACGAGGTGGCTGACCCAGCCCATCACGCTGACGCCGCGCTTGTTCATCTCGCCGACGACGCCGTCCACGACGGTGGGCCGCTTGTTGAACTTGTCCTGCGGCACGTTGAACGGCTCCTTCGTGGCGCGGTCCTTCACGAGATCCACGGCCCAGAACAAGCCCATCCCGCGCACGTCGCCGACGCTCGGGTGCTTCTCCTTCAGCGCGCGCAGCTTGCCGCCCAGGTACTCGCCCATCTTCGTCGAGTTGTTCAAGAGGTCGAGCCGACGGTACTCGTCGATCGCGGCCGCGACGGGCGCGAGCGTGAGCGGGTGCGCCTCGTACGTGTGCCCGTGCGGGAAGAAGTTGTCCTCGAAGTAGTTCGCGATCTCGCGCGTCGTCGCGGTGACGCCGAGGGGCGCCGCCGCGTTGGTGATGCCCTTCGCGGTCGTGAGGATGTCGGGCGTGACGCCGTAGTGCTCGCACGCGAACCATTTGCCGGTGCGGCCCCACGCGGCCATGACCTCGTCCATGATCAGCAGCACGCCGCGCTTCTTGCAGAGCTCCGCGATGCGCGGCAGGTAATCCGGCGGCGGCACGAGGACGCCGTTCGTCCCGACGATCGGCTCCATGATCACGGCCGCGACGTTCTCGTCGTGGTCGATCTGGTACGCGATGTAATCCGCGCACGCGAGGTCGCACGCCGGGTACGTCTGCTTGAGCGGGCAGCGGTAGCAGTTCGTCTCGGGCGCGTGCAGCACGCCGTCGATCTTCCCGGCCGGCTCCACGAACCAGCGGCGGAAGTCGCCGGTCGCCGCGATCGAGCCCGCCGTCGACCCATGGTACGACGTGTAGCGCGCGATCACCTTGTATTTGCCGGTGTAGAGGCGCGCGATCTTGATGGCCGCCTCGTTCGCCTCGGTGCCGCTCGTCGCGAAGAAGAACTTGTCGAGCCCCTTCGGCATGACCTCCAGGAGCTTCTGCACGACCTCCGCGCGGACGTCGCAGGTGTGGGCGGGCCCGATGAACGCGAGCTCCTTGGCCTGCTTGCAGATCGCGTCGATGACGGCCTGGTTCTGGTGCCCGAGGTTCGAGCAGACGAGCTGCGACGACAGGTCGAGGTACCGTTTGTCCGAAGCGTCCCAGTAGTAGCAACCTTCGGCGCGCTTCACGTGGATGGGCTTCCACCCCTTCTGCGGGCGCCAGGTCCCGTACGTGTGCTTCGCGGTGATCTCGGAGACGGAGAGCTCTTCAGCCATGGGGTCGGGCCTTATACCAAAGAGGCCCCCGCCGCGAGCAAAGCGGCCATTTTTTCGCAGATCGAGGGATGCCCACCCCCGGCGCATGCTCGCTTCGCTGCGCGTGCGCCGCCCCTCCCAAATCGCTCACTTCATTCGCGAAGGGAGGGGGACCTTTCGTAGGTCTGCGCGAGCGCGGGGAGCACAAAAGAGCTACGTTTATCGGATGCGCGCGCAGTACCCCGCCTTCCTTTCGCTGTTCGTTCTGTTCGGTTGTGGGGGCACGCCGGCGGCCTCCACCTCGGGCGGCGGCAGCACGCCGACCACGACCTCTTCGAGCACCGGCGGCGACACCGGCGGCACCGGCACCACCACGCAGCCCGAGACGACGGGCGGCACCACGAACAGCGGCGGCACCGGCGGGTCGGGCGGCACCACCAGCAGCGGCGGCACCGGCGGGACGGGTGGAGTCGGCGGGACGGGCGGAACTGGCGGCCTCACCGGCGGGACGGGCGGCGCGGGCGGACAGACCACCACCTCCACGACAACCACCATCAACCCCAACATGCCCTGTACGTGGGGCGACACGTGCGGCGGCAACTTCTATTGCGAGGCCCCCGGCTGCGGCGCCGGCACCTGCAAGCTCAAACCACCGATGGCCGGCCTCTCCCCCTCTCCGGATCCGGTGTGCGGCTGCGACGGAGTCACGTATTGGGGCGCCGACGTCGCGGCCTCGAAGGGCATGTCGGTCGCGTCGCAAGGGGCTTGTCCGGCGCCCGCTGCGTGCGGCCCCGGGATGGCGTGCGGCTCCGGGCTGCGGTGCAATCGGAACGTGGCGGATCAAGCCTCCTGCGATCCGAACGCGACCGGCATTTGCTGGGGAACCCCCCTGTCGTGCCCCCTCGACGGCCCGAAGGCCCGCGGCTGCATCTCCGGCCTCTGCGAGCTGAAATGCAGCCTCATCCAGGGCGAAAATCCCTGGTTCGAAGACCCCACGTGCCAGTGATGCGGGCTCCAACTTCACGTCAGGCGGTCAGCCGCCCGGGCACGTCAGCTTGAGGCCGCCGTCCACCTCTTCGCACATGTTGCCGCAATTCTCGTTCGCGAGGCATGCGCACGTCGGGGTGGCGCCGCAGTCCGCGGGCAGAGGCATGCAACTGTACGAGTCCGGGTAACCGACCACGTCCGACGTCGTGCGCTGGCAGTAGTACATGCTCTTTTCGCAGAAGTGGGCGCCGCACGGCATCATCCCCTCGGGGGGCGTGCAGCCGCCGAGGATGTTCATGTCCTGGCCCTGCGATTGCGCGTCGCAGTCATTGCCCATCACCATGCCATTGCAGCTGCACACAGGCATGTAGATATCCGGGCATCCCTGCGGGCGCGGCTTGCACTCCCCGGCTCCGTCGGCGGCGCCGCACTGGTCGTCGGGGAAGTCGCACCATTCGGTGGCGTCGCACTGGATCCCCGCGATGCCGCCGCACATCTTGCCGGTGGTGGTGCCGCCGGTGCCGCCGGTGCTGGTGCCGCCGGTGCTGGTGCCGCCGGAGGCCGTAGTGCCGCCGGAGGCCGTGGTGCCGCCGGAAGCGGTGGTGCCGCCGGAGCCGCCCGATCCGCCGTCGCCGCCGCAGCCCGAGAGCGCGCCGAGCGCCGCCGCGAGAGCCGCCAAACCAAGCCATCCGTACTTCCTGCTGATCATCGTCGCACCTCGATGGTGCCGATTAGCGAAGCCTGTACCAACTGCCGATCTCGCCCGAATCCCGAGCACCCCTCGGCAGATCCGGCCACCCGCGCCCCGGACCCATGACGGCCGTGTCTTGCTCTGGCAACCGCGCTGTCACACCGGCCGGTGACGACTTTCTGCGCCTGGTGCGGCAACCGGCGTAAGCTGCGCCCATGGATCGCTCACCGACGCCCCGGGGCGGGCTCCGGATCCTCCACGTTGCTGCGGTGATCGCCGCGTCGCTGGGCGGGACGGGGTGCCTCATCGACCGCGTCGCGAACGCTTACGGCAACATCGGCGCGGGGGAGGCCCAGCACAGTCCGCCGTCGCCCCCCGTCGCGGCCCGCACCTCGGAGCCCGCCGTTCCCCCGCCGCCTTTTCTCACGGAATCGGGCGTGAAGTTGCTCGATCCGGACCATCGGTATCGCCCGACCGGGGCGAAGGAGACGCGGGATCTGGCCCACTTCGAGCCAGTGGCGCTCGGCGTGCTCGGGCCGCTCCGGTGCCTGGCCGTGACCGTGACGCCCGGATCCGACGCGAAGCCGAACCCCGCCGCCACCGAGCGGGATGCGTACTTCGAATTCGTGCCGCCTCATTTGAAGGCGACTCGGCGTGAAGACGGGGCGCTCGTGGCCGGGGACGTGTGCAATCAAACGGCGGAGCCGCTGCCGTTGTCGCTCGCGCTGGCCCGGCAGCAGGGCGGCCCGGAGCCTGGCACGGGCACTGTCACGGTGGAGGTGCACGAACGGGTCGTGTTCCCCGCGATGGAGACGACTCCCTTCCTGGCCGGAGGTGTCCTGTCGCCGCCGACCGAGCGCACGTACGTGCCTGTCGGAGCGCCGGAGTCTCGCCAACTGGAGCGGTACAAGCCGGTGTCCGTCGCGATCCCTTCCGGGGAGTGTTACGCGTTCGAGGCGAAGCTCGGGGCCGGCGCGAAGGTCGACTCCAACGCCAGGATGAGCGCGCACCTCTGGACCTGGATGGACCGGAGAGACGTGAAGAACGTGCACCAGATCGCGCAGCGGGAGGTGGACGGCCGGATGATCAGCATCGCTTATTGCAACATGGCCACGAGCGAGCCATTGCCGATGGATATCGCGCTGGTGAGCAAGGACGACAAGGCCCCTGGCAACGGGCCTGTTTTGATTCAGGTGCTCAAGCAAGAGAAGGACACGAAGAAGACCCCATGACTCCCGCGCACCCCTCGGCGCCGAGAGCGCCTGCCCCGTCTCCCAACTTCTCGTTCCTGTCGCGCCACGATCCGCGGCTCGTCGCGCTCCCCACGCAGGCAGAGGCCTTGTTCGCGCACGATCCGGCGGCGTGCCTCGTGCGGCTGCGCGCGTTCGCGGAGGTCGTCGCGGCGCTCGCGGCGGCCAAGCTCGGCGAGTACCGCGGCTCGCAGGACAAGCTGGCCGATCTCGTGGAGCGGCTGCGCTCCCGGAACGCGATCTCGGCCCTTCAAGACACGCTGTTTCGCAACCTCCGCATCGCCGGCAACAAGGCCGCGCACGAGGGGCTGGGGACGCACCGCGAGGCGCTGGAGCAGCTCCGGAACGCGCAGAAGATCGGAGTCTGGTTCGAGCGCTCGTTCGGGCACGATCGCAACTTCGCGCCGGGCCCGTTCATCCCCCCGAAGGAGCCGCCGAAGGCCGACTCCGCCCTCGCCGCGGAGCTGGATCGCCTTCGAAAAGACCTGGTCCTCCGCGCGGGAGAGGTGGAGTCCGCGAAGAAGGCCCGGGAGGCCGCGGAGAAGGCCGCCGAGGCCGCGAAGAAGGCCGCGGAGATCGAAGCCGAAGCGCGCCTGTCGGCCGAGGAGCGCGCCGCGAAGGCCCAGCGAGACGCGGAGAAGGCCGCGGAAGATGCGAAGAAGGCCGCGGAGGAGGCCGCGTTGTGGGAGGCGCTCGCGATGGAGAGCGCCACTTCGATCGAAGAGGCCAAGCGCACCGCCGCCGAGAACGCGCAGCTCAAGGCCTTGAGCGACAAGCTCGCCGCCGAGCTCGCCGCGATGCAGGCCGCCGCCGAGAAGACCGGCAAAGAGGCCATCGAGGCGCTCGTCGCCCGCGCGAAGGCCGCCAGTGACGCGATCGTCCTCGACGAGGCCTCCACGCGGCGCCTCATCGACCAGAAGCTCCGCGAGGCCGGGTGGGAGGCGGACAGTGACACCCTCACGTACGCGGCCGGCGCGCGCCCGGAGAAGGGCCGGAACATGGCCATCGCCGAGTGGCCGACCGAGCACGAAGGCAAGAAGGGGATCGCGGATTACGCCCTCTTCGTCGGCACCATGGTTGTCGCGGTGATCGAGGCGAAGGCCAAGCACAAGGACATCCCCGGCGTCCTGTCGCAAGCGAAGCGCTACGCGAAAGGCTTCCTCGAACACGGGGTCTGCGTCCTCGCGGGCGGCGCGCCGTGGGGCGAGTACAAGGTGCCATTTTTGTTCGCCACGAACGGCCGGCCGTTCCTCCGCCAGCTCAAGGAGAAGAGCGGCATCTGGTTCCTCGACGCGCGCCGCGCCAAGAACATCGCGGGGCCTCTGCCGGAATTCTATACGCCCGAGGGCCTCGTCCAGCGGCTCCGGCTCGACATCGATCGTGCCGAGTCCGAGCTCTCGACGCTGCCGATGCCGTACATCGATCGCGACTACCAGGCGCGCGCGATCTTCGCGGTCGAACAAGGCCTCGTCGAGGGCCGCCGCGAGATGCTGGTGGCGATGGCGACGGGCACCGGCAAGACGCGCATGTGCATCGGCCTGTGTTATCGCCTCCTCAAGACGAAGCGGTTCCGAAGAATCCTCTTTCTCGTGGACCGCAACGCGCTCGGCAAGCAGACGATGGATGCGCTCGCGGATCTGCGGCTGGAGAATCTGCAGACGTTCCCGGAGATCTACGACGTCAAAGGCATCGGCGATCTGGCGCCGGAGCCGGACACGCGCCTTCAGATCGCCACGGTGCAGGCGATGGTGCGGCGGGTGCTCGGGGAGACGGACGACTCCACCGATCCCGGCGTGCCGGTCGACCTCTACGATTGCATCATCGTGGACGAGTGTCACCGCGGGTACCTGCTCGATCGCGAGATGTCGGACCGCGAGATGACGTTCCGCGACGAGGACGACTACATCTCCAAGTACCGCCGCGTGCTCGACCACTTCGACGCGGTGAAAATAGGCCTCACCGCGACGCCGGCGCTCCACACCAAGGAGATCTTCGGCGCTCCGATCATGACGTATTCGTACCGGGAGGCGGTGGTCGACGGCTACCTCGTGGACCACGAGCCGCCGATCCGCATCGTCACGGCGCTCGCGAAGGACGGCATTCATTACGAGGCGCGGGAGGAGGTGCTCGTCCTCGACCGCACGACGGGCGACCTGCGCAAGGAGGAGCTGCTCGACGACGTCGACTTCGAGGTGGACGCCTTCAATCGAAAGGTGATCACGCGCGGCTTCAACGAGGCTGTCATCGGCGAGCTGGTGCAGCACATCGACCCCGAGCAGGACGAGAAAACGCTGGTGTTCTGCGTCACGGACGAGCACGCCGACATGGTGGTGGACGTCTTCAAACAGGCCTTCACCGCGAAGTATGGCAGCGTCGACGACGACGCGGTGGTGAAGATCACCGGCTCCGTGGACCGCCCGCTGGAGCTGATTCGCCGGTACCGCAACGAGCGACTGCCCAGCGTGGCCGTCACGGTGGACCTCCTCAGCACCGGAATCGACATCCCCAAGATTGGCAACCTCGTCTTCCTCCGCCGCGTGAGGAGCCGCGTTCTGTACGAGCAGATGCTCGGCCGCGCGACGCGCCTGTGCCCCGAGATCAAGAAGGAGCGATTCCGCGTCTTCGACGCCGTGGACCTCTATTCGGCGATCAAGGACGTCACGGACATGAAGCCGGTCGTCGTGCAGCCGAGCGTCACGTTCGAGGAGCTGGCGCGGGAGATCTTGCACGCGCCCGACCAGGATCACCGGGAGAAGGCGCTCGAAGAGATGCGCGCCAAGCTCCAGCGCCGGAAGCGCGGCTTCGTGGCCACGGTGGAGGACCATTATCGCGAAGCGGCCGGAATGACGTACGAAGACACGCTCACGTTCCTCAAGGTGGAGCCGCTCGCGGACGTGGCAGAGTGGCTATCTTCGCACCCCGGCGCGCTGGCGCTCCTGGATCGTGGCCCGACGGTGATCGCGAACAAGGCTGTCGTCTCGGAGCACGAAGACCGGGTGATCGACGTCAGCCGCGGATACGGCAGCGCGCGTCGCCCGGAGGATTACATCGAGTCGTTCGACGCCTACATCCAAGGCCACCTCAACGAGCTGCCGGCGCTCCTCGTGGTGACGCAGCGCCCGAGGGACCTCACGCGCGCGGATTTGCGGGCGTTGAAGCTCGCGCTCGACGAGAAGGGGTTCAGTGAGGCGGCGCTCCAGACGGCGTGGAAGGACGCGAAGAACGAGGACATCGCGGCGACGATCATCGGCCACATCCGCAGGCTGGCGCTGGGCTCCCCGCTGATGCCGTATTCCGAGCGCGTGACGCGAGCAGTGCAGCGGATCGCGAAGGCGCGCAAGCTCACCGAGCCGCAGCGAAAGTGGCTGGATCGCATCGCCGAGCAGCTCAAGATCGAGACGGTGGTGGACCGCGCGGCGCTGGATCGTGGCCAGTTCCAGGCGCAGGGCGGCTTCGCCCGACTGGACCGCATCTTCGACGGCAAGCTCACCGAATTGCTGGGCGACCTCGCCGAAGAGGTGTGGCGCGACGCGGGTTGACGCGGAGCGCGGGAGCCGTCCAATCCCCTGCAAAGGCCGCTTGTCCCACGCCCGCGCTGAGGTAGCATGGCGCCATGTCGCCGCCTCTCCACTCCCCCGATCCCGAGACCTCGCTGGAAGTGGCCCCCTCGATCGAGGAGTGGCGCGCGATGTCTCCGGAGACCCAGGAAGCCTTCATTATCCGAGCAAACGAGCGGCTCACGGAGATGCAGCGCGCGATGGGGGAGGGGATGGAGCACAAGACCGCGAGGGAGCGCGCCGACGATACGCTTCGCCTCCATTTCGGCAAGACCGGGCGCGACATCTATGTCGCCTCGGACCTCACGGTGATCTACCCCGGCGAGGATCCGTTCTCGCCGGATCTCTTCGCGGTGCTCGGCGTGCCGCAGCCCGCGGAGGACAAGCGCCTCGCCTGGGTGGTAGCGAACGAAGGGAAAGGGCCGGATTTCGTGCTGGAGGTGCTCGACAAAGGCAGCCGCAAGAAAGACCTCGACCGAAACGTCACCTGGTTTCCGCAGCTCGGTATCTCGGAATATTTCGTGTACGATATCGGCCGTCGCGCCCTCCACGGGTATCGCCTGTCCCGCGGCGGCGCGCGCAAGTACGACCGAATCGTCCCGCAAGGGGGGTTGTACCCGTCGGCGGTGCTCGATATGAACCTCTCGCTTCAGGACGGCAAGCTCCGTTTCCTCGTCGGCCTGAGCGAGCTCATCGACTCTCCCCAGCTCATCGACAAGCTCTCCCGCATGGTGGACATGATTGAGGCGAAGGCGGAAGAGACGAGGGCAGCGCTCGAAGCGGCGGATGCGAGGGCCGAGGCTTCGCTGGCAAACAGCCGCTTCGGTCTGATTGCGCTCCTGGTAGCACGTGGCCACTCCGTCTCTCCCGAGCTCCGCGAGCGTGTGGAACAGTGCAAGGATGTGTTGACGTTGCAGCGGTGGCTCGTCAACGCCGTGACCGCGGGCTCCGCGGAAGAAGCGATCTCGGACTGACCCGGAGCGCGGCGCTTTCTCGGGGGCGTGTGGGGGTGCTTGCGGGGGGGCGCGTGGGGCTGCTATGCGGGGGGACGCGGCCGCGCCACGAGGAAACTGCATGCCCAGCACACAGGATATCGTCCAGAAGCTCTGGAACCTCTGCCACATCCTTCGGGATGATGGGATTACCTATCTCCAGTACGTCACCGAGCTCACGTATCTCCTGTTCCTCAAGATGGCCAAGGAGACCGGGGCCGACAGCCAGATTCCGAAGGGGTATCGGTGGGACGATCTCCTCGTCGAGGACGGGGTGCGGCTGCTCGATTTCTACAAGGTGCTGCTCGTGCACCTGGGCAGTCATGGGTCCGGGCGCGTACAAGCCATCTTCGCGAACGCCGGCACTTCGTTCCGGCACCCGAAGAACCTCCGCGCCGTCGTGGAGGCGATTGACGGCCTCGATTGGTTCAGCGCCAAGACAGAGGGTCTCGGCGACCTGTACGAGGGGCTGCTCCAGCGGAACGCGGAGGAGACGAAGAGCGGGGCCGGGCAGTATTTCACGCCGCGCAAGCTCATCGAGGCCATCGTCGCCGTCGTGAAGCCGCGCCCCGGCGAGACCGTGCAAGACCCGGCCGCCGGGACTGCCGGGTTCCTCATCGTGGCGGACGCGTACGTGAAGAGCCGGTCCGACGAGCTGTTTCAGCTCCCCGAGCAGCTCCAGCTCTTCCAGCGGAAGAAGGCGTTCATCGGGATGGAGCTCGTGCCGGACGTGCAGCGGCTCGCGCTGATGAACGCGATGTTGCACGACATCGAGAGTGACATTCTCTTGGGGGACGCGCTCGGGCCGAGCGGGGCCTCACTGCCGAAGGTCGACATCATCCTCACGAACCCGCCCTTCGGCACCAAGCGCGGCGGCGGCGGCCCCACGCGCGACGACATCACCTATCCGACGAGCAACAAACAGCTCGTCTTCTTGCAGCACGTGTATCGCGGGCTCAAGCCCGGGGGGCGGGCAGCGGTGGTGTTGCCGGACAACGTGCTCTTCGAGGAGGGGACGGGCCAGAAGGTGCGCGCGGACCTGATGGACAAGTGCGATTTGCACACCATCCTTCGGCTGCCGACGGGCATCTTCTATGCGCAGGGGGTGAAGACGAACGTGCTCTTCTTCACGCGGGGCGAGAAGGACCGGGGCACGACGAAGGCGGTGTGGTTCTACGATCTGCGGACGAACATGCCCTCGTTCGGGAAGCGCACGCCGCTCGCGGAGGAGCATTTCAAGCCGTTCGTGGCGGCGTACGGGGAGGATCCGCTCGGGAAGTCGCCGCGGAAGGATGAAGGGGAGTCGGGGCGATTCCGGCGGTTTTCGCGGGAGGAGATCGCGAAACGAGGGGATAACCTGGATGTGAGCTGGCTCAAGGATGATAGCCATGTGGGGCATGAGGACTTGCCGGAGCCGGACGAGATTGCGGGGATGATTCTGGAGCGGCTGCAGACAGCGGTGGAGGAGATCGAGGCGCTGCGGGAAGAGCTGGGGGCGCCGTGACGGAAACCACGCTGCCTCAAGGTTGGGCCAGAGTTCCGATTGGCGCCGTCTGTCGCCTGATCAACGGACGTGCTTTCAAACCCTCTGATTGGACCACAGAAGGACTGCCGATCGTACGAATCCAGAACCTGAACAACTCATCGGCGCCATTTAATCGGTTCGATCAGCCAGTCGAAGACAAATACTACATCGAGACGGGCGAGCTCTTGTTCGCTTGGTCTGGTACACCCGGCACCTCGTTCGGTGCGCATATCTGGTCCGGGCCGCGCGCCGTGCTCAATCAGCACATCTTCAGAGTGCTTTTCGATGATCGATTGTTCGAGAAGCGATTCTTGAGAATGTCGATCAATGAGCGCTTGGACCACCTGATCGGCGTGGCGCATGGTGGAGCCGGCCTGGCGCACGTAACAAAACCCGTCTTCGAGGCCGCAGAAATACTCGTGGCCCCGCGACCCGAACAAGAACGCATCGTCGCCAAACAACAACGTCTTGAGGAGCGGAGTCGGCGGGCGAGGGAGGCGCTCGACGAGGTGCCCGCGCTGATCGAGAAGCTGCGTCAATCGATCCTTGCGGCGGCGTTCCGGGGAGACCTCACGAAGGACTGGCGCGCAAAGAACCCCGACGTCGAGCCGGCCGAGAAGCTCCTCCAGCGCATTCGCGAAGAGCACCGCCACCAATGGGCGGCAACTCAGCAAGAAAAGAATAAGAATGCCAGTTCGGAGCAGGGACGGCGAGCCAAATACGAAGAGCCATCTTTGCCGGATTCGCATAGCCTCCCGAAATTGCCGAATGGATGGACGTGGTCCACTCTCCCTCTCCTCGGAGAACTCGCCCGAGGAAAATCGAAGCACCGTCCTCGTAATGACGAGCGATTATTCGGGGAAACAAAGCCTTTCATACAGACGGGAGATGTCGCGCGCTCTCGGGGTCGTATTAAGTCGTATTCGGCCATGTACTCCGAGTTCGGCGTCGCGCAGAGTCGTGTCTTTCCAAAAGGCACAGTGTGCATCACCATCGCAGGCAATATCGCAGAAACCGGGCTATTGGAATTTGACGCGTGTTTCCCTGATAGTGTCGTTGGCTTCATCTCAGACTCGGGGTTGACCTCTGCCAAGTACGTCGAGTTCTTTTTAAGGATTGCGCGTACGGATTTGAAGCGCTTTGCGCCTGCAACAGCTCAAGCGAATATAAATCTGGAAATTTTGGGTGACGTGGTTGTTCCGGTTCCGCCGCTTGCGGAACGGGAGGTCATTGTCCAGCGGCTTGAAGCAGCGCTTTCTCGTGCCGAGACTATGGAGACGATTGCGAGAGAGCAGCTCTCTTCGTTGAGCGACGCCGAGCGTTCGATCCTCTCCAAAGCCTTCCGCGGCGAGCTGGTGCCCCAGGATCCCTCCGACGAGCCGGCCTCTCTCCTTCTGGCTAGACTCCGCTCATCGGCAGCCGCCGCAGACACCCCCCAAGGCACCCCCCCAAAAAAAAACACCAAACCAAGATCCGCCCGGAAACCCCGCGCAAGCGGCGACGAGCGGGGCTGATCAGGGAGCCTGTGCGGGGGGCGCGGAGGCCTGCTTGACGGCGGCACGGCGCTCCCCGAGCAACTTCAGGGTCGCCTGGAGCCTGGAGCACGGTCCCGCGCGCGGCGCACAAATGCCCTGGCCGCGGGGTCATGCGGAGGTAGGTACGGAGGATGGCTGTCGAGAAGCTTGCAATCTCGTTTCCACCCGATCTGCTCGCCCGTGTACGTGAGGACGCCGAAGCGCAAGGGGAGTCCATCTCCGCGTGGTTGGTCGACGCGGCTTCCCGAAAGCTGCGTGCGGCGGCGGCTCGCGCTGCGTTGGAGACGTACGAAGCGGAGCAAGGGGGGATCTCGGAGGCTGCGATGTCGGAGGTTCGTGCGCGATGGCCGGGTTGACGCCGGACTCAGGAGCCCTGATCGCGGCACAGCCGAGGATTCGCACTCTTGTAACCGTGCGTTTTTCCAGCGTCCCTCCTCGTGCGGCCCATGCCCGCGAACAGACGGCTGACCAGCTTTCGCGTACTTAGGTTACCTACCAGTTGGGTAGGAGGAACCTACCAGTCGGGTAGGCCAACCTACCAGTCGGGTAGCCGAACCTATCAGTCGGGTAGGGGAAGGCTACTTATCGGGTAGGCCAGGCTACCAGTTGGCGGGGCCAGGCTATCTATCGGGGAGGGGAAGCCTACGGATCGCGTCCGCGGTCGGGCCGGCGGCGAGGGACGGCGGCTACTTGCCTTCCGGCTCGCTCTTCTTGCGCGTGGTCGCGAAGACCTCCGCCAGGGGCTTGATGCTCTGAGCGAGCTTGCCGTCCTTGGCCGCGCGCACCTTGGCGACGTTGTAGAGGGCGAGCGAGGGCACGTAGGCCTCCCCGAGCCAGAGGAGCTTGGCGTCGGCCACGCGCTGCACGATCTCGTTCAATGGCAGCTCGAGAGGGGCGAGGGCATCGACGTTGTCGAGGTCTTCGACGACGGCTTCCCCGTCGTACCCGGTGAAGGACACCAGCTCGGGATGGTCCTTGGTAGTCTGCGAGAGCTTGCGTGCGCCGCCGGGAAAATCCGTACGGACGCGGGGAATGGAGGCGCGCTCCGCCGCGGGGAGGAGCGGCAACACCGCCGCGAGCGCCTGGAGCGCCTCTTCGAGCTTCTTGTTAGCGTTTTGCACTGCCTGTTCCACCTTTTTGGTGGGTAGTCGTGAGAGGTTCATACGCCGAGAATACGGACCGCCAAGAGACCATGTCAAGCCGCCCCCCGTATGACGCTCAGGAAAGCAGAAGGTCTACGAATGAAGGTGATTCGTGCAAATCAAGGGGCGTGTGCACAATGTTCTTTGAATAACGCCTGTGCGTGCATCGAGACGCGCATCCCGCGTTGTGCGAACGCACCGATCGGGGGGCGAGGGGAAGGTCGGTGACACAGTGTGCGACTGGATCACGGAGCTTGGCTGGGAGTGGCGGCGGCCTTCTCGACGTCGGCGCGACACTCTTCAATGTGCTCGCGGGTCGCCTTCAGCATGCTCTTCGGTGCGCTTTCGGGGAGCAAGGATAGCGCTCTCTGCGCGGCCTTCAGGGCTCGATCGGCTGAGAGCCGTCACTCGCGGCAACCTGCAGTACCTGACGAAGCGCTGCGCTCTGTTCTTCGCTGCGCTCGCTCATCTTCCGGGCGCTGATCTCGTCGTGATCGGTCTTCAGCAAGAAGTGATCGGAAGCTACTTCGCGTCGAGCGGCTTTGCTAGGGGCCCCGGTCTACTGGCGAGCCGCGACCAACCCGGCTTGGCGTTCTGTTCAAGCCGCGCCACCAGAACCGCATCCACGAGAACCTCGACCCCCCTTTCAAACCACTTGCACGAGATGGAAGCGTCTTCGGACAATCTAGGGACCGTCTTCGCGTTGCAGAAGGACTTGGGATTGAGGAACGGCCGCTCCGTCTGATCTTTCCATTTCTCTGATTCGGGGGCCTCACTCACGTTGTAGAGCCAGACGTCGCCAACAATCCGCTCCTGATCAAGCAGGTAGGCATACGCGACTCGCCCATCGTCCTCGAGGACGAGAGCTCGATTCGTTCTCGGATCCTCGAAGCGCAACAAGACTTCAGTCTTCATTTTCGAATCGGCCACTGTCCCACTCCTCGTTCCAGTAACTCCTCTGCTCTTTTTTCCACGCCGCGCGATCGATTTTGCTGGGTTCTTGGCCCGTATTGGTGTGGTTCTTGGTGAAGTTTCCTTCCCCACGGTGCTCTGTTCGGGTCATCTCGTCAAGCGGACTATCGGGGGCTTGACCCCGGTGGTGCAGTTCTACCGGATTGCCGTCTTTCCCGGTCGGTGCGACGCCTCGCTTGGCCGGAGGAGCTTTCAGTTCTTCGTTCGCTATTTTCTTCCCTCCTGTTGAGTTGGAACCGCCTGACCCGCTGGACATCGACTGGGTGAGCCCGCGCAACCCCGCCATCACGTTCGCGGCGCCGCCTACCACCAGAGTGGTCGACACGACCATGGCCGGCACACCGATCAACGCGCCGATCCCCGTCACCGTCGCGACGCCGCCCAGCACGTCTCCCGTGATGCCGCCCACCATAGAGAAGATGCCGCCGACGATCTGGCCCACCGCGAGACCGCGCTGCGAGGCCGGCGTTCCGTGGTCGAGCACGCCGCTGCCTTCGAGGAACTGTTCGCCCGCGCCCGCGAAGGGCACGATCCCCAGTCCGATGCCCGCCCAGAATCCTCCGATGATCTGTACGTAGGGATTTTGCGACCAACCCTCCGGGGGCTCTTCCGGCGGAGGCGGTTCCGGACGGGGCGGCGGCTCCGAAGGGGGCGGCGGGGGCAAGCCCGTTGTGTCTGTGTCCTTCGACCCAGCGTTGAGTCCCACTTGGCCCGTGTTGGACTTGTCCGCGTCCGTCGGCGGGTCCTTCGGTTTCTCTCGACCGCCGTAGTCGAGGTTGACGTCGACCGAGCCATCCGGGTGGGTGATCACCTTCTCGCGCACCGGCAGGATCGGCGGTCTCGGCGGCTCCCCGTCCCACCCGCTCGGATCCGTGTAACGGAGCGGGTTATTCAGCACATAGCTGTACGGGTTGAAGGCCTGTCCAAACCCGATATCCGACACGATCGGATCCGTCGTGAGGAACCGCCCCAACTTCGGATCATAGACTCGGCCCTTCATGTTCACGAGCCCGACCTCTCCGTCGTCCTCGTGGCCGGTGAATCCGAGGGTCGTCGCGTTCGTGAACGAGGCCGGAGGCGGCGATCCCCACTCCGGATTGCGCCTCTGGCCGAACGCATCGTAGCTCCGCCGCTCCACCACCTTGCCGGTCGCGTCCGTCACCGCGTCCACGGATCCGAGGTGATCCGCATGCACGTACGCGACCCCCGGCTTCGCTCCTCCGCGCGTCACGACGGCCACCACACGCTCCGGAGACCGCACGTAATACCGATGCTCCGTGGGGCCCGCGCCCATCGGCGTCACGCGCTCGTACCAGCCGCCGAAATACAGAGTCTCGGCCGCGGGCGTGGTCTTGCGAATCCGCTGCTCGTCGCCGTCGTAGCCGAACGTCACCGTGCTCGCTCCCTCGGTGATCGTGCGCGGGAGATCGAAGGGTGTGTAACTGACGCTCACGCCTCCAGGGCGCGTGATCTGGTTGCCGGCGGCGTCGTAGCCGTAACTGCCACCGTCCGCTCCGGTGACGGCATGCGGGTGCCCGCTATCGCCGTAATCCAGCACTCCCACGTCGGACTTGAAGGTCAGGTTCCCGTCCGCCGCATATCCGTAGCCCGCATCGCACGGCGCGGAGGGGTCTTCGGCGACGCTGAAGTACGCGCACGTGAGCCGTTCCAGCGCGTCGTACCGGAAGCGCTCGGTGGTGTGCGTCGCCTGGAGCTTGTCCGTTCGCCGTGTGAGGTCGAGCAGCGCGTCGTACTCGTAGGCGAGGCTCTGCACCTTGGTCGCGCCGCTCGTCGTGACGAGGCTCGTCAGGCGCTGTTTCGCGTCGTCGTAGGCGCGCTCCGTGGCGGTGACGGCGTTTCCGAAGGTCTCGCGGCGGTACCTTCCGGCGCTGTCCACCTCCGTCAGCTGCCAGTACGCAACTCCGCTGTTCGCGTCGCGCACCTGGAGGACATGGCCATACGGATCATGCTCCTGCGCCACCACGAAGTCCGGCATCCCCGCGGGCTTCGGGTACGTGAGGCGGTCCACGCGGCCGAAGGCGTCGTAGTGCAGCTTGCCGACGAACGTCTCGCTCTCGCCGGTCACGTCGAGCGAGAGAGTCTCCATCTGGCCGAGGGCGTTGTACGTGTACGTCTTGATGCCGTCCGGGCTCTCGACGGCCTCGAGCTTGCCAATCCCGTGCTCGGCGGTGTCCCAGGTCCACGTGGTCGTCGCGACGTCGGCTCCGAGCTGGTCAATCCGCGTCTTCGTGCGGCCGAGCCCGTCCGGCTCGAACGTGACCGTGCGACCGAGCGCGTCCGTGGAGGACAGGAGATCGCCGAAACCGTCGTGCACCAGCGTCGTGATGCCGCGGTCCGGGTCCTCGGCCTTGCGGACACGCCCCATCGCGTCGTGCCATGTCTTCGTCACCGCGCCGGCCGGATCGGTCACGCTGAACAGCGCCCCGAACGGACCGTACACGTAGGAAGTGACTCCTTGCGCCGCGTCCGTGACTGCCACTCTGCGGCCGAGCGCGTCGAGCTGCGCCGTCGTGACATGGCCGAGCGGCTCCGTCACCGTCACCGACAGGCCATCATAGCTCGTCTCGGTGACTGCATCCCAAGGAGTCGTGTGGCGCACCACGCGGCCGAGCGCGTCGTACTCGTACACGTCGAAGAGCAGCGCGCTCTCGTCGGTCGTCTCGGCCACAGGCACCGATCGGCGCGCGATCTTGCCGTTCCAGGGATCGTACACGGCCTCTTGCATCAGCCGCGGCGGTGTGTTCGCGCCTTGAGGCGCTGCGCCGTGCCACCATCTCCGGAGCTCACGACCGGCGCTGTCCCACTCCACCTCTTCGTCGTCCCCGCCTGTCGTAACGGTCCGTTGCCGAACGCGCCATGCGTCCTTGTTCAGCCCGCCGTCCTTCGTGCGAGTGAGCGTGAGAATGGTTGTCGTGCCGTCCGGGTGTGTCTCTTTCGTTAGCCGGCCGAATCCATCGTGGTTCCAGCGCGTCACGAGGCCGTTCGGGTCGGTGTACGAGGTGAGCAATCCCGTGCTCGGTTCGACTTCCGTGAACGTCGTATGCTTTTCGGCGTTGATGTGCTCGTGGGGGAAGATGCCCTCCGGCCCGTACACCACCGTCGACGTGCGGTGATGCCCGAACGCGTCGTCCGCAGTGATCGTGGTGATGTTGCCGAATCCGTCGCGGCCGTACACGACGTCGAGCTTGACGTCGGGGCTGTTGTCGCCGCTCCTGATCGACTCGGTGGCGACCTCGCCGTAGTCCGTGGTGGTCCGCGTCATCGTGCGGCACTGGCTTTGTCCAGCCGCGGCGCTGCACTCTTTTTGTGCCTGGAGCTGCCCGAGCACCCAGCGATCCGTGTCGTTCTTGTACGTCCGATCGATCTTCAGCGTGGCGTCGACTCCGAGCGTGCTGATCTGCTCGGACCGGATGTGCCCGTAGTCATCGAAGTCGGTGGTCTTCGCGGTCGTATCGCGCAGCCACGTCACCCCGCCGCCGCCCTGCTCCACGTCACGCGCATAAGCCTCCACCCCTTTGCCCGGCCCTGAATTGCCGGCGGAGAAGGTGCCTTGCGCCCTTCGAAGTCGCGCCGAGGTGGGGAGTGTGAAATAGGTCTTGTCGCCCTGACTCGGCACCTGGGTCGGCGCGACATCGAGGAACGACATCTCGATTTTATCCGGATCCGGCTCTGTCGCGAGCCCGGGGCTCAGCCGCCACTCTTTGCGGATCTGCGACGCGAACGGGAAGACGCCGTGTTTGTCGTCGAACGTGACGTTGTCGTAGAAGCTCACGGTGTGCGCGCCGGTGTCCTGATCGACGAGGATCCGCTCTCCGAATCCGAGGAATCCGCCCCCGAGCTGATGCGCGCGCCCGTCCCGGTACCGCACAGCGAACTGCCGTTGATGGTCCGCTCCGTCATTGAGCCGATAACCGCTCACGAGCCGCCGCGGCCCGACGGCGCACCGCCGCGGATAGGCGCAGTCGTTCGCCGCGTCCGAGTGAGAGAGATAGACTTGATCTTCGAGTCCGGGGTCGTCCTTCGAGAGACCCTTCGTGATCGAGCGATCGATCAAGTGGTCGTACGTGATGCTCACGTTCGGAATGAAGCCGGCGTCTTCCGGATCGTGGCTGTTCATCCCGTCGCTGATCGCCACCAGCTCATCCGCCTCCCCGGCCTGGTTCTCGAACAGGTGAAACTCCCCGGCGAGCGGCAGAAGCACGTCCGCGGCGCCGTCGCCGTTGAGGTCTCCCGCGCGCGGCCCACGCGGATCCGCGAGCGTCACCGCATCGCCCAGCGTGGGCTCGAAAGGAATCTTGGGGTCGACCATCGTGAACGTGGCCGTCGCCTGCATTCCCCCGTTCGCCTGCAAGACGACCCAGCTCGGCACTTCGCCCGGCGCATCCAGCGTGTCGGGCGGCATCGGCACGAGGATGTCTTGCCGGCCGTCACCGTTGTAATCGAGGACCGTCGCGAGATGGAGATAAAGGTCTTGTCCGCCGAGCCCCTTGTCGCCGAGGCTCAGCATGGGGAAGGTCGAAAAAGCACGACCCGTGTTGATGCGGGTCTGGAGCGCACCGTCTTCCGCGCCCGACTCCACGGCGTCCGGCAACCCGTCCCCGTTGACGTCCAGAAACACCACGACTGCGCCGGTATCGACCACCGGGAGCTTCGTTTCCCACGACTCCCAGGTTCCGTCTTCTCGCCGACTGAGCGCCTCGTAATTCGCCGCGGGGATCTCCGAGCCGTCGTCCGCCACGTGCAGCGTGGCCACCACGAGATCGACCTTCCCGTCGGCGTCGAGATCGACCGTGTGAAACCCCATGTCGCACCGCATGGTCGCCAGCTCTTCGATGGGCTCCCCCGTCGAGTCGAAGCCGGCCGCGATGGCCCCCTTGGCAGGCCTCCAGAGATGGAGTGTCCAGACGGCCTTGGAGGGATCGCCGCTGTCCGTCGCGCCATGATCTTCGCACTGGATCAGATCGGGGACGTGATCCCCGTTCACGTCCGCGAGGTGCGTGGAGCCGCCCCGAGTCACGAGCCCCGGCGGCTGCGGCGTCTCGTTCAGCGGAAAGGGCCGCGCGATGCCGGTGTCGAGCCTCTTGAAGCTCCGATCCGGCTGCGCGATCAGGACTTGCCAGGTGACGCTCGTGCCGTTGACGTCGTGGAGCAGGAGATCGTTTCGCCCGTCCTGGTCATAATCGAGGACCGTCCCGAGCTCCGGTTGGATCCTCGTGGGATCCGCGGGCTGCGTCGGCTCGCTCACCGTGCCGGCGTCGTGCGAGAATGCCAGTTTCAGCGCGTCGAGCGGAGACGCCGAAGAGCCCGCCGGCCCACCGTTGTGCGCGACGAGCCAGCGCGTGAGCGGGTGATCCGGTGTCGTCAGCTCCTTGTCCGTGTCCGGCACCACCAGCTCGAACAGCCCATCTCCGTCGATATCCAGGAAGAGCGGGCTCGCCTTCATCGACGTCGGCGCCAGGATCCCGGTCGTGCGGTCCTGAAACCCGACCTCGGCACTCTTGTACTGAAACCGCGTCGGAGGCTTGCAAACGCCGTCCGCGGCGCACTCCTCGATCTGGGTGAGCAGCGTCCGATTCGTGGCCTCGCTGAGGCCGTAATGGAACGCGTACGCCCGGACCAGCTCTTCGCGCGGAGGCGGCCGGACGCGTTTCCCACCTGCATGGACGCTCACCTTTCCCCGAGCTCGACCGCCGGCTCCACCCTCCCGACGAGGGCAGACCGACTGGCCGGTTCCACGAAGACGGCCGAGCCCACCGCTCCCGGGAACGCGCCGATAAAAGCACACCCCGGAGGGTCGGCACCCCGAAAGACGCGGCTGGCTCCCCCCGACTGTCAGGATGGGATTCCGGTCACTCTTCCGGCGCGGGGTTGCCCTCGGTGGGCGGCTTGCGCGGGCCGGGGGGCCTTCGTTTTCCGAGGAAGGCGGGGCGGACGCGCTTCGGGATGATGTGGGCGTCCCGGACGCGCTGCACCATCGTGCGGAAGATGCGCCGCAGGCCCACTTCGATCTCCGGGTCTTCTCCGCACTTCGTCAGCGCGGCCGCCACCGACTCCAGCGTGGACACGAACTCTCGCCGAGGCTCCGTCCGCAGGCTGCCGTAAATCGAAGGCTGCGAGGGCGTCAGCGACATGCGGTTGAGCTTGGTGAGCCACGGATTGCGCCACCAAAGGGTCTTCGCCTTCGACCACGTGCCGTCGAGCACGACGATGCCCTCCAGCTTGGCCGGGTCGATCTCATCGCCTTTGCGCGTGCGGACGCCGTCGCCTTCGGCCTTGTTGTCCGGGAAGAGGACGGCCCACCTTCGCGGGTCCGCGTCCTCCTCGCCGAGCGCCGCCGCGAAATTGGGCCAGGAGAGGCCGACCACGACCCGGGCCTTGGGCAGACACGCCGTCAGGATCTGGGCCGATCCGAGGACGGCGTCCTGCTCTTGCGGGTGCTGCAGGATGAGCACGCGCCGCACCGTGGAGTAAACCGCGACGCGGTCACAAACGCAGGCGACGGTGGGGCGGAGGCAGGTGCTGCACGTGGTGGCGCTCACGATCGCCGCACGTTAGAACGGCGCTCGCCTTTTTGCACGCGCCCCTTTTGCACCGGCGCCCGGGGCTCGCACCGCGTCTTCTCCGGCACGAACGGCGTGAGCACCTCCCCACAAAGGCAGGGCAAGTACACGCTCCCGACGAAATCGCTCATGTCCCGCCGCGACTCCAGCTCTTCGTCCCCCAGCTTCAAGATGAGGGTGCGGCCGCGGAAGGTGACCTCGACATCGTCGCTCGCGAAGGTGCCAGTGTACGAGCGGTGATCGAACGCGCCGAGCAGCGTGAACAGCCCCTCTTCGCGCAGCCTCCGCCGCGACGACGACCGGAACGCGCGCGAGATCTTGAGGAGCGACGCGAGCTGCGGCACGTCCCCCTCCGTGGGCAGCGTGCCCCACGTGCGGAGATCCGGATCCGTGTAGTAGTGAATGCCCTGCTTGCCGTACAGCCGGAAGAAATAGGGGATGTCGCCCCGCGCGAGCTGAATGGCCTCCTCTTCGAGCAGCGGCGGCCACAAAGACTCCTCGTGCGAAGAGCCGGTGAGCGCGAGCGCCTGCACGTAATCGCCGGTCCCGCGGAGGCACACGCGAATGGGCGTCTCCGAAAGGTTCGGCAGCTCCGAAAAGACGGAGGCGATCTCCCCCGCGTGCCTTTCCAGGAAGGCGAGCGCGCCCCGGTACGCCGCGGCCATCGCCACCAGATCGCCGGGCGAGATGGGCTTTCCGAGGTAGGGTAATACACGTCGTATTCCGGCTGCGTGCCGGCAGACGTCCGCGTACTCCGGATCGGCCTCGGGGAGGAGCTTCGTCTCGGTGGGGAGCTCCATGTCGTCCAGGATGAGCTCGACGTCCAGCGGCGCGAGCACCGTCCGGCCGCGCGCGTCCTTGCCGAGCACGAGGTTTTCCCAGTGAAGGTCGCCGATCCCGAGGAAGCTGGCCAGCGCGATGAAGCGCCCTGTCAGCGTCGCGAGCGCGCGTTTGTCGTCCGCGGAGAGCGCCGGCAAGGGCGAGAGATCGACGCGCTCCACCTCGCCGCCGGGGCCTTCCGGAGAAGGGGAAATCTGGAGCGAAGGGAGGAATTCGAAGGCGTCCGCCCCGAGGCCGTCCTTGTCGGCCGCGTCGCGGAGGAGGCAGCGAAGAGGGCTGTCCGCGGAGAGGATCAGCCGCTCCCACACGACCGTGCGCGGCTTCACGATGCGATCGCCGAGCGCCGTGACGCGTCGCCCGAAGTTGTGAGAGTCGCCCAGGGTCCGTTCCATGCGCGCACCCTACCGGCCCGGCGAAGGCAAGCCAAGCGCACCTTCCGCGAGGATCGTCAGTACGCGAGGAGGCCCACGAAGGCGTCCTTTCCGCCGCCGCCCGTCCGGCTGACTCCCCCCATCGTCCAGTCGCCGTCGGCCGCTCCGGCGAAGAGCACGTGCTCGGCGTCGCCCTTCGCGCCCAGCGCGACGCTCAGCACCTCTCCGCTGACGTCGCCCGTCGACCCCACGATCCAGCGCGCGTTGCCGTCCGGATCGAGCCGCGCCACGGCTTGCAGGTGCGCTCGCCGGCCTTGCACTGGCCGACGCCTTCGGTGCCGGCGGGGCCGGAATACGGGCACTCTTCCACGGCGCCCGGCTCGCTCCCATCGGTTCGTGCGGGCTTTTCTCCTTCGCGCTCAGCGTATCAAGATAGGGCTGTTCGAGCCGCCCCTCGACTTGACGCCGCTCGAAGCGGGGAGAGGCGCGTCGGCGCCGCGCTTGCTGGTCTTGTCGGCCGCGCGGTCCTCGGGCAGCGGGGCATTGCCACGCTCCTCGGACGACACGGAGGGCGCGGAGGCCGCCCCGGTGATCGCCGGCCCCGCCGTGGGCGCCGAGAGAGGCTGTGCGCGCGCGGCCGCCGACCGCGTCGGAGCGTGACTCGTGGACGCGAGATTCGGCGCGTCGGGAGGCTCCACCGGCGCGGCCGTCCCCGCGGCCACGAAGAGGAGAGCGGCTGTCGCGATCGCGCCCCCGCACGTGAGGAGCACGGCTGTCCGCGTGCGCGGCTTCCTGGGCGGGCTCTCCACGGCGGCGCCCACCATCGTCTGGTACGGGCCGGCGGGCAGCGGCAAAGGCTCCACCAGGGACGGCTCGGTCCCCGCCTCCAGCGTCAAGAGCGAGGGATCGACGGCGCGATTGTCCACGACGACGACCAGCGACGGCGGGACCGGCTCCTCGATGTCGAGGAAGACGCCGCTCGTCCTGTGGTGTCTGGGCAGCTCCACGGAGAGCGCCGCGGCGAGCGCGTCCACCTGCTCGGCGCAGCTCGTGAATCGTCGAGCGGGATCCACGGCCGTCCCCCGCGCGAACCACGCGTCGATCTCCGCGGGGAGCGTGACGCCGAGCCGCGCCGCCCGGGCCGTCGCCGGCTCCACGCAACCCTCCAGAATACGGAGCAGGAGCGCGTGCACCAGCACGTCCCCGGTGCACTCCCGGGACCAGTAGGCGCTCCCGGTGAGCAACGAAAAGGCGATGTGCGCGAGCGCGTATCGATCCACGGCCGCGGTGGGCCGACTGCCGTTGATCTGCTCCGGGGCCATGTACATCGGCGTCCCGATGAGGCCTGTCTTGTTGCCGCTCACCCCCGTCTCGTCCAGGACCTTGGCGACGCCGAAGTCCAGGATTTTGACGTGCAGCGTCCCGTCTTCCCGCGGCGTCACGACGAGGTTGGAGGGCTTCAGATCGCGGTGGACGATGCCGTGCGCGTGCGTCTTGTCGAGGGCGGAGGCGAGCTGCTCCAGGATCACGAGCGCGTCGAGCACCTGAATACGTTTGCGCCGGTCGAGCACCTTCTGCAGGTCCTCCCCGCGGAGCAGCTCCATCACGATGTACGGGACCGGCGCGCCCTCCAAGCGGGCGTCCACGATCTCCACGACGTGGGCGCTGTCGACCTTCGCCGCGACGCGCGCCTCCAGGGCGAACCTGCGCACGAGCACCGGGTTCTCCGCGAGGTCCGCGTGCATGAGCTTGAGGGCCCGCCGTCGCTTCGTCTCGCGCTGAATGACCTCGTACACCGTGCCCATGCCGCCGGAGCTCAGGCACCGGACCACGTCGTAGCGATCATCGAAGCGCTCCCCAGGCACCAGCTGCGCGCGCACCATAGCGACCATCCCCGGGCGGTTGCCCCCCAATGAAACGAAAGACGAAGCCTGTCAGGCAGTCCGTCGGATGAGCGACGGAGCTCCAGTATACCCCTGCGTCGGGGGAGGCCAGCCGAATCCATGCAAACTCATCGTCGGATCATCGGCGTACGCAACGGATTTGCGTACGTGGGAGTCCGCTCACTCCTCCGCGACGGGCAGCGTGACGCGGAACCAGAACGTGGAGCCTTTGCCAGGTGCGCTGTCCACGTGCATCTCGCTGCCGTGGAGGGCGAGGATGCGCCGGCAGATGCCGAGCCCAAGCCCGGCGCCGCCGAACGTCTTGCCGATGTCCTCGTTCGCCTGCGTGAAATCCTCGAAGATCAGGCCGAGCTTGGAGCGATCGATGCCGATCCCCGTGTCCGATACGCGCCATTCCAGAGTGGCAGTCTCGCCGGGCCGATCGACCACGTCGACGTCGACGGACACCGATCCTCGACGCGTGAACTTGACGGCGTTGCCCACCAGATTGGCCAGCACCTGACCGAGCTTGACCGGGTCGCCGAGGAGCATGGAAGGCACCATCGCGCCCACGTGGACGCTCAGCGTGACGTCCTTTTGCGTCGCCGGGAGCTCGAACACTTGGGTCACGCCGCGGATCGTCTGCCGCACGTCGAACTGCCGCTCTTCCAATGCCACGCTGCCGGACTCCAGCTGGCTGTACGTGAGGATGTCATTGACCAGGCGGAGCGCGCCCGTCGCGGACGACTCCACGATTTCGGTGAGCGTGGCCTCGTCCGGGGAGCCCGCCATTCGCCGGAGACCGGAGGCCGCGAGGAGGATGCTCGTGAGCGGATTGCGGATGTCGTGCCCCAGCATGGCGATGTAATGGCGCAGGCTGCGCGCGGCGTGCTCGGCCTTTTGCTGCGACGCGAGGATCTCCCGCTCGTAGGCGCGGCGATCGGTCGCGTTGAACACCGTGGTTCGATGGAGCAGCGGCCGGCCCCGCCCGTCCCGTCGAAGGAGGGAGCTCACCAGCACCGGCAGCCGGCTCCCGTCCTTGCGAACCATGTCGAGGGCGACCTCCTTCACCGACCCTTGCAGGATCAGGAGCGGCGCGTGCTGCATCTCGTAGAACACCTTGGAAGGCACGGTGAGCAAGCTCGAAAAAGGCACCTCCCCGACCAGCTCCTCGCGCCGGAACCCGAGCCAGCCGAGCAGCGTGCGATTGACGCGGAGGATGCACCCGTCGAGGAGCGCGGACAGGTACCCGCACGGCGCGTTCTCGTAGAGATCTTCGGCGCTCTCGTGGATCAGGCCGGGCTCGATCTTTCGTTCGGCGGGCGCCGCGCCGAAATTCATGACAGGCTCTCTCGGGAGACGAAGGGCTCCATGGCGGCGGCCACCTGATCGGGGTGGCTCAGGTGCGGGCAATGGCCGGTCGCGTCGAGGAGGACGAACCGGCTGTCCGGTAGGTTCTCGTGCACGTAGTGGCCTGCTTCGTACGGGGCGATCACGTCTTGTCGACACTGCAGCACCAGCGAGGGCACCGGCACGACGGGCAGGTCATCGCGGCAGTCGCAGAGGAAGCACACGCGGGCCCAGCGTCGCGCGATGTCCGGATCCGTGCGGCAGAAGCTGTTCTCCAGCTCTTTCGCGAGCTCCGGCCGTTCCGGATTGCCCATGATGAGGGGCGCCATCATGTGGGACCAGCCGAGGTGGTTCTCATCCAGGAAATTGAGCAGCTCCTCGATCTCCACGCGCGAGAAGCCGCCGCGGTAGCCGTCGTCGTTCATGTACCGGGCGGACGGGGCGATGTGAACCAGCCTGTCGAAGCGCCGCGCCTCGAGGATCGCCGCGCGCACGCCGATCATGGCGCTGATCGAGTGGCCGACGAAGATCGCGTCGGTGATGCGGAGCTCGTCGCAGATCTCGAGCACGTCGCTCGCGTACCCGTCCAGCGTGGCGTACCGGGCGGGGCGATACGCGGAGAGGTCGGACTGACCCGCTCCCACGTAGTCGAACAGCACGACGCGGAAACGTCCGGCGAACGCGGGCACCAGGTAGCGCCACATGTTCTGATCGCAGCCGTACCCGTGGGCCAGGATCATGGCCTGTTCCCCGGAGCCGACCACGTGAACGTTGTTACGTCGAACGATGCTCATGGCACGTTGACCGCCCCGAGTCCCCGATTTGCGCGACGCACCGATGCTGACGCACCCGAACGGGCGCCGCAACCTCCACACGCGCGGACCAACCCTGAACGAGGACGGACCGGATCGTATACATACCGTGTGCATGCGCCCGGTGCGCGGCGCGCGCGGCTTCGGCGCGTCGAGGGCGCTCATTTCAAGGTGTCGTGAGGCCGTGTGCGGGGCTTGTCCATGAGCGCTCGGTCGCACACCTGAGATCGGCGCCGCACACTTCGACATTCGAGGCGGAAAACGTCGCGAGGGTGTTTCTTCGGTGGGGAGGCGCGCCCGCACGAGGGGGTTTCGCTCGGGTAAGATGGGCGAGTGCAGGGGGTGTGTTCGGCATGTTCCGTGCTGTAGACAGCCGAAGACGGGCCAAGGGGTATCGCCGCTGGGAGGTTCGGCGGGTCGGGGGGGACGTCTGGCCATCGGACAGGAAGAGGGTGATTGAATGAATTCCACGACGGCGTACGCAGCGGATTTCTCATCGGGCTCTGCTGCGGAGACAGCGGTGCCGGCCGCGCTCCACCTCGCCGAGCAGGTCGCCGGCCGGGGCCGGGGCGCGGAGGGCGACGTCTATTTCCAGCAGGGCGCGCGCGTGAAAAGAGGCGATCTCGTGCTGGACGTCGGCGCGAACGTGGGCGCCTTCGCGGCGGCGGTCGCGGCTCGGACCGAGGGCGACGTGACGCTCCACTGCTTCGAGCCGGGCCCGCCCGTGTTCGAGAAGCTGTCGGGGAATTTCCGCAAACACGACCTCTTGAGTCGGACGAGGCACAAGCTCCATCGGGTCGCGCTGACGAGCCCCGAGCACGACGGCACCGAGCGCACGTTCTATTTCTTCAAGCGGCTCCCGACGGACAGCACGCTCGACATCGAGTTCAAGAAGACCGAGTTCCGGCGCTTCTTCGAGAAGAAGGCCCGCGGGATCGAGGCCGCGCTCTCCGGTCTCGGCGCGCCCGGCAAGCGGCTCGGCGTCGCGATCCACGGTGGCATTTCCTGGCTGTGCGCGCCGGACAGCAAGCTCGGCGTGTGGCTCGCGTGGAAGGCCACCGGAATGCAGCGAGTGCCATGTCGGCTGGTGTCGCTGGAGCGATTCCTGAGCGAGAGCGCCATCGATCACGTCGACCTCCTCAAGGTGGATGTCGAGGGCGCCGAGGTCGACGTGCTGCGCGGCTGCGGCGCTGCGTGGCCGAAGATCCGCAGCGTCGCGGTGGAGACGGACCGGAACAGCGGTCGTGCGGATCGGGTGGAGCAGATCCTCCGCGAGCAAGGCTTCGAGATTCAGTCGTGCGTCCCGCACCTGGCGGCCGCCCGCGGGGACATCGCGCAGGTGCTGATGGTCGCGAACCGACCTGGAAATTGAGGGGTTTTCAGTAAGAGCTGGAGTCCGTCCTGGTCAGTCGGACATCCTCGCTCCGGCGGCCGCCCGTCGTCATCGCGTCCCTCGCGATGTCGATCACGACCGAGAGATCCACCGGCTTCACCAGGTGCGCGTCGAAGCCCGCCTGGCGTGAGCGCTCCCGGTCCGACTCCTGTCCGTAGCCCGTGATCGCCACCAGGCGCGCGTCGTCGTGCGCCGGGACCTGGCGGAACCTCCGCGCGAGCTCGTAGCCGTCCATCACCGGCAGTCCGATGTCGATCAGCATGAGCCGCGGGCGCACGTCGTCCGCCAGGCGCAGCGCCTCGGGGCCGTCGTTGGCCACGCTCACGTCGTATCCTTCGTCCGACAGCGCCTCCGCGAGCAGCTCCGCGGCGTCCTCGTTGTCGTCCACGATGAGCACGCGGCCTCCGCCGCCCGCCCGGTCCGGAGCGCGCGCCGGAGCGATCGGCGGGCGCGCGTGCGCCGGCTCCTCGCCCTCGTCCGCGAGAGGGAGGCGCACCAGGAATTCGCTGCCGCGGCCGTGACCCGCGCTCCGCGCCTGCACCGCGCCGCCGTGGATGTGCGCGAGGCTTCGCACGATCGCGAGGCCGAGGCCGAGGCCGCCCTGCGAGCGGGCGATCGACTGCGCGTCCTGCTCGAACAGCTCGAAGATGCGCGGCAACATCTCCGGAGAGATGCCGATGCCGTCGTCGCGGACGTGCAGATCCACCATGCGGCCGACGCGCTCCGCCGTCACGGAGATGTGACCGCCCGGCGGCGTGTACTTCGCCGCGTTGCCGAGGAGGTTCGACACGATCTGCGCGAGGCGCGCCGGATCTCCGAAGACCGTGAGGCCGCTCTCCTGAATCCCCACCGTGAGCTTGTGCCGGCGCTGCTCGAGCAACGCGCTCGTCGTCTCGATCGCGCTCGTCACCACCTCCGACATCTCCACGCGCGCGCGGCGCAGCTCGATCTTGCCGCGCGCGATGCGCGACACGTCGAGCAGATCGTCCACGAGGCGCGTCACGTGCTCGACCTGGCGCGCGATGATCGCCCGCTCGCGCTCCACGACGCCGCCGGCGCGCAGGCGCATCAGGTGGAGCGCCGTCGCGATCGGCGCGAGCGGGTTGCGCAGCTCGTGGCCCAGCATCGCGAGGAACTCGTCCTTCGCGCGGTTCGCCGTCTCGGCCTGGCGCCGCGCCACCGCGAGATCCGTGACGTCGAACACGACGCACACGATGCCGGTGACCGCGCCGTCCTCGTCGCGGATCGGCTGCCACACCCAGTCCATGTAGTGCTCCACGGGCAGGCCGTTCTCGATGAGCGTGACCGGGTTCGATTTGACGACGCGCGTCTCCCCCGTCGCGAACACCTGATCGAGGCCCTCGTAGATCCCTTGGCCCTCGATGTCGGGCAGCGCGTCGCGCACGGTGAGGCCGAGCACGGGGCGGTTGCCCACGAGGCGGAGGTAGTCGGCGTTCGCGATCTCGTAGACGTGGTTCGGGCCGCGCAGCACGCAGATGCCCACCGGCGCGTGCTCGAAGATGCTCTGGAGGCGGCGGCGATGCTCGTCCTCGACCGCGCGGATCCGCGCCCGCGCGAGCAGCGCGTCCACCCGCGCGAGCAGCGTGCGCGCCGAGAACGGCTTCACGAGGTAGTCCTGAAAGCCCGCGCCCAGGCCCTCCACGCGCGCCTCTTCGCCCGCGCGCGCCGAGAGCGCCAGCACCGGCACGCGCGCCGTCCGCGGATCCGATCCGAGCGCGCGGAGGAGCGCGAGGCCATCCATGCCCGGCATCATGATGTCGGTCACGATCAGATCGGGCGCGCGCGCCTGCGCCGACGCGAGCGCCTTCTCTCCGTCCTCCGCGGTCTCGATCTGGTACCGCTCGCCGAGCAGACGCGCGAGGTACGCGCGCATGTCCGCGTTGTCGTCCGCGATCAGCACGCGCGCGTGCGGCGCGCTCGTCGCCTCCGCGCCCACGTTCGCGCTGAGCTCGTCGCCGTCGGCCGTGTCCCCGATCCAGCCGAGCGCCTCCTGCACGAACGAGGCGACGCGCAGCGGCTGCGGCCGCCCGTCGAGCGGCGCGATCACGTGCTCCCGCGGCAGGTGCGCGGAGCCCCGCGGGACGCGCACGGTGAACGTCGTGCCGTGGCCCTCGCGGCTCGTCACGTCGATCGTGCCGCGGTGGAGGAGCACCATGTCGCGCACCAGCGCGAGGCCGATGCCGGTGCCCTCGTGCGTGCGCGCGCGGACGCCCGGCACGCGGTGGAACCGCTCGAACGTGCGCGTGAGCTGGCTGTCCGGGATGCCGATGCCCGTGTCGCTCACGGTGAGCTCCGCGCCCGCGACCGTCCACGCGAGCGCGACGCGCACGCCGCCGGACAGCGTGAATTTGAGCGCGTTCGAGAGGAGGTTGAGGACGATCTTCTCCCACATCTCGCGGTCGACGAAGACGCGCTCCGGCAGCGCGGGGCAGTCGACGTCGAGCCCGAGGCGCGCGCGCTCGAAGGCCGATCGGAACGCGCTCGCGAGGTCGCGCGTGAGCTCCGCGAGATCCGTCGCCTGGAACGCCGCCTGCGCGCGGCCCGCCTCGATCCGCGCGAAATCGAGCAGCGTGTTCACGAGCTTGAGCAGGCGCAGCGCGTTGCGGTGCACCGCGCCGAGCCCGCCGCCGGAGAGCGCGCCGCTGCTCGACGCGATCGCGTCCTCGACCGGGCCCAGGATCAGCGTGAGGGGCGTGCGCAGCTCGTGGCTGACGTTGCTGAAGAACGCGGTCTTCGCGCGGTCCAGCTCGGCCAGCGCCTCGGCGCGGCGGCGCTCCTCTTCGTACCCGCGCGCGCTCGCGATCGAGGCGGCCACGTGCTCGGCGACGAGGCCGAGGAAGTCGCGGTACCGCTGATCCAGCGCGCGCACGGGGCTCACGCCGATCACGAGGAACCCCGCCGGTCCGCCGGGGCCGGAGCGCGCGAGCGGCAGGCACAGCGCCGCGTCCGGAGCGCTCGCCCAGGGCCCGCGCGGCAGATCGAGCGCGCACGATTGGAGCCCGCTCACGCTCACCGGCGCGGACGCGCGCACCACCTCGTCGAGCGGCCACGGCGCGTCGCTCGGGCCGACGCGGTCGAGCGCGATCCGCGCAGGCGCCGCGCGCGGATCGCTCCGATCGACGCGCACCGTCTCCACGAGCCGCGCCTCTCTGCCGTCCGCGCTCGTGAGGTAGAGCAGCGCGAACGGCACGTCCTCGCAGCTCTGCGACAGCACGCGCGCGCACGCGACGCACGCCTCCTCGGCGCTCTTCGCCCTCATCGCGCGGGCGGAGAGATCGCGCAGCGTGGCCAGCTCGCGCTCGCGTTGCACCTGCTCGGTCGTCTCCTGGCAGGTCACCAGCACGCCGCAGATCGCGCCTGCGTCGTCGGGCACGGGGCTGTACGAGAACGTGAAGTACGTCTCCTCGACATACCCTTTGCGGTTCATGAGCAGCAGCAGGTGCTCGTCCCAGGTGGCGGGCTCGCCGCGGAGGATCACCTCCGTCCGCGGACCGAGGACATCCCATATCTCGGCCCACACCCGCGACGCGGGCGCGAGCATCGCCCCAGGGTGCTTGTCGCCGAGGATTTGCCGGTAGCTATCGTTGTAAATGCTGAGCAGCTCCGGCCCCCACCAGAGCTGCATGGGAAACCGGCTCTGCAGCAGGACGCGCACGACCGTGCGAAGGCTCGTCGGCCACGAGGACACCGGACCGAGATCGGTGTGCTCGAAATCCATCTCGCGGTAGAGACGACAAACCTCGCCCTCGCCTTCGAACAGAGAATCCGGATTCATGGCGCTCTGCCCCGCAGCGTAAAAGTCCCTTTGCGAACAGGCACCTTGATTCGAAGGTGAGGTGAACCGAATTACCGTTGCAAGATCACGCCGGAGCGTCGCGACGTCGAGAGTCGTCGCCGTCGCCCCCGTCGATCGAAGTCGCGCTCAGCTCGAATGCGGGCCGGTGCCCGGGCCTCCGGCGCCCTGTCCAGGCGCGTCCGCGGGCGTGATCTCGACTTGCCGGACGGGATAGCCCGCTTGCGGCCCGGAAGGCGTCTGTCCGTAAGGTGCCTGTCCGTAGGGTGCCTGTCCGTAGGGTGCCTGTCCCGGATAGCCGGGTTGTCCGCCGTAAGGTGCCTGTCCCGGATAGCCGGGTTGTCCGCCGTAAGGTGCCTGTCCCGGATAGCCACCTTGCGCGCCCGGATAAGCCACCGGAGGCGCCGGCGGGAAGAACGTGGCGATGAAGTGGATGGTGAGCCCGATAGGCATCATGAACACGGCCGCCGTCCCGATGAACGACAGCATGTAGTAGTGCTCGCCATCCATCACGGACGCTTGCAGATCCGCGAGCGTCGAGTACGGCGGCAGATCCGCGAAGCAGCACGTCAGCGTCGCCGCGAGCCCGATGAAGAGCAGCGGGATGCGGATGAACGCCGGCACGCGGAGCGCCCGCAGCGAAAGCTTCCCGAGGGGCGTGTTCGGATCGATCTCCGGGTGCTGCATCGACATGGCGCCGAGGCTACCATCGACCGAGCGCCCGCTTCTTCGAGATTTCGTGGCGCGTCGCGCATGGATCGGCGTCGCGCTTGACTTTCGGTGGGTTCAGTGACGTGGCGCTGCGTGGCAGAGCACGTCGTTCGTGTCGCGCGTCGACTGGTGGCACTCCCACTTGTCGTCGTGGCAAGCGATCACGAGCACGCCCGCGTCGTACGCGCCCTTCAGCGAGGACCCCGCGCGCTGGATGATGCTGGACGGGATCCGATCGGTGCACCCGCGCCCCATCTCGATCTCGATCTTCCGGTTGCCGCGCGTCGCCTTCACGGGGTTCGGGGGCGTCTTCCCCTTGTCCATCCCGCGGACGGCGCCTTCGAGCTTCTTCGTCACGTCGTCGAGGTACGTCTTGTCGACGGTGAGCGGGTCGTTGCCGCGCGGCTGCACCATCGCGAGCGTGTACGTGATCGCCATCATCTGCTGATCGGCGGGCGCGCTCGGCTGGATCGGCCCGCTGGATCCGATCGGCACGGGCCGCGGCGGCATGGGGATCGGCGCCGCCGAGACGGAGGGCGAAGGCGCCGCGGTCGCGGTCTGCGCAGCCGTGGCCGTCTCCGCGGCGGTGGGCGCGGCGGTCGTCGTCGCGCCCGATCCAGGCTTCTTGTCGTCGTCGCACCCGACGAGAGCGAGCGTCATCGAGAGACCCAGCAGCGCCGCCGAAATCCGCATGCGCCGCTCTTACTCCTGTGCGCCCGCGGACTCCACAGGACCGAGATCCGGAAGCGCTGCCCACCCCCGGTCCGTGCTCGGCCTTCGGCCTGCGCGCGGCCCGCCCCGCCCAAATCGCTCGCTGCGCTGCGCGAAGGGCGGGGGTGCGTCTCGTGAATCAGGAGCGGCGTATCAAGCCTGCGCGGCCGGTTGCACCTCGGGCGGGTTCATCACCGCGACCTCGAATTCGGGCGCGTTGTGGATCACCTTCTTCACCTTGCAGTTCTCGATCGCGCGGACGATCGCGGCGCGGTGCGTCTCGGGGAAGCCGGCCGGCAGCGTGAGCTCGAACGTCACCTTCGCGAGCTTCTTTCCGGTCGAGTCGTACTCGTGCTTCTGCGTCAGCGCGAGCCCCTCGGTCGACAGCCCGCGCGCCTGGCAGAACCCGAGCGCGAAGATGCCCGAGCACGTGGCCAGCGACGCGAGGAACATCTCGAACGGCGCGATGAACTGCGCCTCCCCGCCCAGATCGCGCGGCTGATCCGTCTGCACATGGAACTCGCCCACCTGCGCATCGACCCGCTTGCCGCCCGGAAACGTGACCTTGATATCCATCGCTGCTCTCTCCTGCCGCGTTGGAGCCGCCCCTTCCGCAGAAGGGTTCGCGCGGTATTTTCGCGACCTTCCGCCAGCCACCACCCGGTCGGGGAGGAGCCGCGAAAGAGCGGGCCCCCGGCGGCCCCCGATCTGGCCTGGCTGCAGATTTGCGCCAGAATACGGGGATATTTCGCTCGATGACGCCACGGATTCCATGGCGCGCGACGACCGATGCTACTCTCGGCAGCGATGCATCCGGGCGCCATCGTCGGTGGCAAATACCGGCTTGACCGCCTCATCGGTGAAGGAGCCATGGGCGCCGTGTGGGCCGCGATCCACGTGGAGACGCAGCAGCCCGTCGCCGTGAAGGTCGTCGCCGGTCCCGAACAGCTCGCCGACGAGCTGTGCAGCCGCCTTCTGCGCGAGGCGCGCGCGTGCCAGCTCATCCGCCACCCGAACGTGATCTCCGTGACCGACGTGGGCCAGCTCCCCGGCGGCGCGCCGTTCATGGTGATGCAGCTCCTCTCCGGCGAGACGCTCGACGTGCGCCTCAAACGCGAGGGTCGCCTCTCTCCGGTGGAGGCCGCGCGCATCGGAGCGCAGGTGGCGCGCGCGCTCGTCGCGGCCCACGCCGCGGGGATCGTGCACCGCGATCTCAAGCCCGCGAACATCTTCCTCCACGTCGATCACGGCGCGTCGCAGACGCAGGTGAAGGTGCTCGACTTCGGCGTGAGCAAGATCCTCTCGGAGCGCGTGACGGGCGGCCCCGACGCGCGCGCGACCGCCACGGGTCACGCGATGGGATCGCCCGCGTACATGAGCCCCGAGCAGGCGAAGAGCGCGAACAAGGTCGACGCGCGCGCGGATCTCTGGTCGCTCGGCGTCGTCCTCTTCGAGATGTTCGCGGGCCAGCTCCCGTTCCCCGGCGAGACGGCGTACGCGGTGATCGGAGAGGTGCTCCACGGCCCGATCCCGAAGCTGAAGGACGTCGTCCCGAAGCTCGACATGCGCCTCGCGGATCTCGTCGCGCGCTGCATCGTGCGCGACCCGAACGCGCGCGTCTCCTCCGCCGAAGACATCGCCCGCATCCTGGAAGGATACCTCCGCGAGCAGACCGCGCCGCAGTCCCTCGATCGCGAGAAGACCGAGCCGCTCGCCTCGAACCGCCTCCGCGCCGCGGTGCTCGGATCGATGCGCCTCGGATCGATCCCCGATCTCGACGCGCCCGCGCCGGGCCTGGGCGCCGCAGCGCCCGCGCTCGCTCCGGCGCCCGCGCCCGTAGCGGCAGCTCTCCAGGTGCCGCCTGCGCCCGCACCCGCGCCGCGCCTCGCGCCCGCGAACGAGCCGACGCCGCCCCCGTTCGCGAACACCGGCCCGCACAGCCCGATCACGTCGAACACGGGCCCGCACGCGCTCGCGAGCACGGGCCCGCACAGCCCGATCACGTCGAACACGGGCCCGCACGCGCTCGCGAACACGGGCCCGCACAGCCCGATCACGTCGAACACGGGCCCGCACAGCCCGATCACGTCGAACACTGGCGCGCACGCGATCGCGAACACGGGCGCGCACGCGATCGTCACGGGGGCGCATCACGCGCGGCCTTCGCCGAACGGATCCGCTGCGGCGCTCGAGTCGTTCGCGCGCGCGCCGACGACGCGGGCGTTCCCGCAGCTCGCGGTCGCGCCGCCTGCGATGGTGCCGCCGGCCCCGCCGCCGCCCGCCTCGTCGCAGGGCATGGCGCCGCCGCAGGGGACGCCGCCGCAAGCCGCGCGCCCGGTGCCCGCGCCCGCGCCGTCGAACCCGCAGGTGCTCGGAGCGCGCTCGTCGACCGCGCCGATCCTCCTCGCGCCGCAGGGGATCGCGCCTCGTCCGGCCGCGCCCGCGCCCGCGTCGTCGCGCCGCTGGATCGGCATCGGCGCTGCGATCGGCGTGATCATGGTGTCGCTGTCGGTCGCGATCCTCGTGCTCCTCGGCGGCGGTCCGCGCGGCTCCGGCTCCGCGAGCGCGGCCCCGTCCGACACGCAGCCCGCGGCGCCTCCGACAGCGACGACGCCCGCGACGAGCGCCGCGACGACGCCCGCGCCGCCGCCCTCGGAGACGGCCCCCGCGACCGCGACATCCACCGCGCCGCCCCCCACCGCGACCGCCTCTGCGACGACGCCCGCGACGTCCCCGACCCCGAAGCCGACGAGCACGGGCACCGGCAAGAAGCCGAACAAAACGAAGCCGCCGCGCGGCTCCAGCTTCCCGACGAACCCGGGCTAAAACGTCCCGCGCACGCCTGCGGTCGCGAGGCCCACGTACGGCGTCACGTGCACCGCGCCGCGCGACGGAGGGCGCGGGCCGTGCGGGGCCGTCCACCAGAGCAGGCCGCCGCCCACCGCGAGCGCGCCGCCCGCGATCAGGCTCACCGTCGAGACGAGGCCGAGCGTGTGGTACGCGTCGATCTTGCCCTTGTCCGCGTCGGCGCAGAGGCCGTTCGCGCACGTGTGCGACAGGTCGTCGTGCGCGACGAGCGCGAGCGCGCCCGTGACGCCGCCCGCCACGAGGCCCGCGGCCCCGACGCCGAAGAGCACCAGCCCGACCGTGCGGCGCGGCGACGTCTCCACCGGCAGCGGCTCGAGCGTCACCGTCACCTCCACCGACTTGCCCGCGACCACCGCGACCTTCCGCGAGAACGGCGATTTCCCCGCGGCGTCGGCCGTGATCGTGTGCTCGCCCGGATCCACGTCGACCGAGCCGTTCCGCAGCACGAGCGGCTGTCCGTCGATCTTGAACGTCGCGTCCACCGCTTCCGCCGGGAGCGTCACGCGGACGTTGCCGACGAGCTGCGCGCTCTGATCCAGCGCCTTCTGCGCGGGCTCGATCTCGCTCGCGGGGCCGCTCTCCTGCGCGATCGCGAGCGCCTCGGCGAAGTGTCCGCGCGCCCGCGCCGCGCGCCCGGCGTCGAGCTCCGCGAGGCCGAGCGCGCGCAACGCCTGAGGCGACTTGCGGATCGCGACGACCTGCTCCAGCTTGCTCACCGCCTCCGCGTGCTTGCCTTCGAGGTGGAGCTTGCGGCCCTCTTCGAAGAGGGCGGTGCGCTTCGCCTCGGCCGCTGGATCGAGCGCGACGGGATCTGCGAACGCAGGCGCCGCGAGCGAGAGGCAGAAGAGCAGGGGGAAAACGCGCCACCCAAATTGCACGCCGGCAGAGTAACATACCGGCCGCCTCACCTCCGGACGGCGAATGCCCAACCCCTCGATGGATCGAAGCCGCCGCCCCAGCCCCGTGCCCGCGACGATCATCGCCGCCGCGCTCGCGCCCGCGACGTTCGGGTGCGTGGATCTGCTCGGTGACTACGAGCCGTCCGGCTGCGATCGCCCCGACTGCGTCGCGTCGTGGTCCTTCCGCTTCGGCGACGCCGACGACCAGCAAGCGACCGCCGTCGCCGTCACGCCCGACGACGGCATCGTGGTGGTGGGCCGCTTCCGGGGCACGCTCGATTTCGGGGGCGCGCCGCTCAAGAGCGCGGGCGAGCACGACGGGTTCGTCGCGCGCTTCGATCGACGCGGCGCGCTCCTGTGGAACGTCGCGCTCGCCGGCCCCGGGCCCGACGGCGCCACGTCGGTCGCGGTGGACCACGCGGGCAACATCCTGGTGACCGGCTTCTTCTCCTCCACCGTCACGATCGGGGGCCAGACGCTCACCGCGGTCGCGGGCGCGGACGTCTTCGTCGTCAAGCTCTCCGACAAAGGCCGGGTGCGCTGGGCGAAGCGCTTCGGCAACGACTACGATCAGCTCGGGCTCGGCGTCGCGCCCGGCCAGGACGACGACGTCCTCGTCACGGGCTGCATGTCCGGCAGCATGGATGTGGGCGGCGTCCCCCAGCTCCTCAGCGTGGACGGGAGCGACGCCTTCGCCCTGCGCCTCGACAAGGACGGTAATGGTCAGTGGGGCGTGGCCTTGGGCGGCGTCGGGCTCGACTGTGGATATCGCATCACGGCCGACCTCACCGGCAACTTGCTTGTCGCGGGCGTCTTCACGACCTCGGTGACGATCGATCAGACCTATTACTCCAAAGGCACCAAGGACATCTTCGTCGCCGCGCTCACCCCGCAGGGGACGCCGCTCTGGGCCCGCGCGTACGGCGGCCTCAACGACGATTTCCCGGGCGCTCTGCTGTCCGGAGCCTCGGGCGCGACGGTGCTCGCCGGGTCGTATTCCGGCACCGTCGATTTCCAGGGGCTCAGTCCGCTCAAGTCCGCGGTCGATCTGGACCCCTTCATCATGACCCTCGGCAGCGGCGGCGCGACGAAATGGATCCGCGGCCTCGGCGGTGGGGAGGCGGAGCGGCTCGTGACGGGCGCGCTGGACAGCGCCGGAGACGTGCTCGTAGCTGGCTATTCGGGCCCGCCCGGCTCCGCTGACGTGGACGCCTTCGTCTCGAAGATGAGCAGGTCGGGGGATTTCGGCTGGATAAAGACGTGGGAGGGCTCCGGACCGACGGAGACGCGCGGCCTCGCGGTGGACTCCACGGATGACGTCGTGATCGTCGGCCGGCTCTCTGGCAGCCTGCACATCGCAGGTCGGGATCTGGAGAGCGCGGGCGGCGACGATATCTTCATCGCCAAGCTCGGCGTCGACTCCAGCGCTCCCGAATGAGCGTCCTCCCTTCGGAGTGAGCGCCCCTCTCCGCGGAGTGAGGATCCTCCGCCCCGCGACAGCGCCGGCCCCCCTTGGAGGAGGGACCTTTGCGCCCCCGTGAGGGCCTTCTTCTCCAAATCACGTCAACTTTTCCGCCTGCCCCCCGCTTAGGAATGTGAAGGCGCGTCGTTTGCGTGATCGCTCTTGAGATCCCCGGCCATACCGGATACTTTTGTCTCTCGCGCCTTCTTACTTCCATGGAGGTGTCTTGAGATACCGAATGAACAAGATGTGGCTCCTCGCGGCGGTGTCAGCGGCGACGCTGGCCTTCGCGGGATGCGGTGGAAACGGGACGAGCGCCAGCTCCGGTGGGGGCGGCGCAGGCGGCAGCACAGGTGGAACAGGAGGAAGCACCGGAGGAACCGGCGGAACGACGAACAGCGGCGGAACGACGAGCTCGGGCGGCACGACGAGCTCGGGCGGCACCGGAGGCTCCACGGGCGGCAGCGGCCCGACGGATCAGGGGGCCCAAGGCACCGCGTTCGTGAACGCGGGTGGAACGGCCAAGAGCGCCAATTACAAGATGGTGTTCACGCTGGGCCAGTCCACGCAAAACCAGGGCAGGACCAAGTCCGCCAGCTACGTCCTTCAGGGGGGCATCATCGGAGCGACAGGGAGCTTGAAATGACGAAGAGTGTTTTCCGTAAGCTGGTAGCGGTTGCGATTGGCACTCTCGCGCTCGGCGTGACGAGCGTGGCGATGGCGGATGTCCCGAGCACGCTGACCCACCAGGGCCGGCTCTTCAAGTCGGACGGGACTCCCATCAACGAGACGCTCACTGTCACCTTCAACTTCTACAACGACAAGGCGGACGCGGTCCCCGCCTACAGCGAGTCGCTCGACGTCGCGTTCGACGACGGCTACTACTCGGTCACGATCGGCTCGGTGAACCCGATCAAGAGCTTCCTCGACGGGAGCACCAAATACCTCGGCATCGCGGTCGGGAACGACGCAGAGATGACGCCTCGCTCGGTGGTGCAGAGCGTGCCGTACGCGGTGCTCGCGGGCGACGTGACGGGCGCGATTCACCCGACGTCGGTGACGGTCGGCGGGACGCAGGTGATCGACGCGACGGGCAAGTGGGTCGGTGATCCGACGGGCCTCGTCGGTCCGACGGGTCCGACGGGTCCCACGGGTCCGGCGGGTCCGCAGGGTCCGGCGGGCGCGGACGGCGCCGTGGGTCCGATGGGTCCGATGGGTCCGGCGGGTCCGCAGGGTCCGCAGGGCATTCAGGGCCTCACGGGCGCGACGGGGCCGGCGGGCGCGACGGGCGCGACGGGTCCGGCGGGCTCTCCGGGCGTCGTGGCGACTGGCACCTTCAACGGCTACGCGACGGCCGGTCCGTTCACCAGCACGGGCGGTCTCTACGTGTTCGTCGGCCCGCAGGCGACGGTCACGATCACGGCCGGACAGAAGCTCACGGCCGCGGCCGAGGCGCCGCTCGCGCTCGCTTCGGCGGGCTCGTACACGATCCAGACCGGCATCTGCTACCAGCTCGGCGCCGGCACGATCACCAACTTCGTCGGCGGCGCGTACTCGATCGTCGGCATCGACCAGACGCGCACGCCGCAGGCGGCTTCGGCGAGCATCTCGGGCCTCGCGGCCGGCACCTACAAGGTCGGGTTCTGCCTCCTCAACAGCAACGCGACCCCGGCGATCAGCAACAACGACTACGTGAACGGCTGGGTCATCGTCACCAACTGACGATCTCGGCGCGCGCGGCCCACTCCGGCTCTCCGGGGCGGGGCCGCGGGCGCGTCCCGGACATCGCGACGAGAGTGAGAGAGCGGCCCGCGCGGACATCCTGCGCGGGCCGCTGTCTTTTCGGCGGCCATCATGCTATGTCCGACTGGCGCTCTCCGCGACCGGGCGACTGACCAGCTCGCCCCGAACGATCACCGAAGGCGCCTCTTGCAGACGGCCTCTCCGCATCCCAGGCAACCACGAACATGGCCTCTGAAAAATCCCACTCCACCGAGATCGCCATCGTCCTCGCCGGCGCCTTGATCGGTGGCGGCCTCTACTTCGGCCTCCGCGGCCGGGAGTCGCCGGCCCCGCCGCCCGCGCCCGTCGCGACCTCCCCCGGCGGCGCCGCGCAGACACCGCCCCAGCAGCCCGGCGGCGGCGTCCAGCAGCCCGGCAGCCCGCCGCCCGCGGCGCCCGCGCTGGACAAGGCGTCGGTGCTCGCCGCCGCGACGAAGGACCTGGAGCGCTACCGCGCCGACGTCGTGAAGAAATGCGTCGAGCCGGCGATCAAGAAGCAGCCCAATCCCCCCATCGTGAAGCTCACGTTCAACGTCTCGTTCGACGCGCAGGGCAAGCAGGTCATGCGCGGCGTCATGGAGGATCGCGAGACGTGGCACGAGGGCGTGAGCATGTGCGCGCAGGACACGATCCCGGCGCTCGCCGTCCCGCCGCCCGGCGCCAACGTGGGAGTCGATCTCCCCTGGACGCTGCCGTAACGAGCCGCGCAACTCCACCTCAGCAAAGAGCACGATCTCGCCGTATCCAGATAGTGGACAAGGCGTGACGGGGGCGCGATCCCTCTTGAGATCCGGCGCCATTTCGGGTACTTTGGGCTCTCGCGCCTTCTTACTTCCATGGAGGTGTCTTGAGATACCGAACGAACAAGATGTGGCTTTTCGCGGCGGCGACAGCGGCGACGCTGGCCTTCGCGGGATGCGGTGGAAACGGGACGAGCGCCAGCTCCGGCGGGGGCGGCGCCGGCGGCAGCACAGGAGGAAGCACCGGAGGAACCGGCGGAACGACGAACAGCGGCGGAACGACGAGCTCGGGCGGAACGACGAGCTCGGGCGGCACCGGAGGCTCCACGGGCGGCAGCGGCCCGACGGATCAGGGGGCCCAAGGCACCGCGTTCGTGAACGCGGGTGGAACGGCCAAGAGCGCCAATTACAAGATGGTGTTCACGCTGGGCCAGTCCACGCAAAACCAGGGCAGGACCAAGTCCGCCAGCTACGTCCTTCAGGGGGGCATCATCGGAGCGACAGGGAGCTTGAAATGACGAAGAGTGTTTTCCGTAAGCTGGTCGCGCTCGCGACCTTCACTCTCGCGCTCGGTACGGCGAGCGCGGCGCTGGCGGACGTCCCGGGCACGCTGACTCACCAGGGCCGCGTCTTCAAGTCGGACGGGACTCCCCTCAACGAGACGCTCACTGTCACCTTCAACTTCTACAACGACAAGGCGGCCGCGGTCCCCGCTTACAGCGAGTCGCTCGACGTCACGTTCGACGACGGCTACTACTCGGTGACGATCGGCACGGTGAACCCGATCAAGAGCTTCCTCGACGGGAGCACGAAGTATCTGGGCATCGCGGTCGGGAACGACGCGGAGATGACGCCTCGCTCGGCGGTGCAGAGCGTGCCGTACGCGGTGCTCGCGGGCGACGTGACGGGCGCGATTCACCCGACGTCGGTGACGGTCGGCGGGACGCAGGTGATCGACGCGACGGGCAAGTGGGTCGGTGATCCGACGGGTCTCGTCGGTCCGACGGGGCCGGCGGGTCCGGCGGGCCCCGCGGGTCCGCAGGGTCCGGCGGGCGCGGATGGCCCCGTGGGTCCGCAAGGTCCGCAGGGTCCGCAAGGTCCGATGGGCCTCACGGGTCCGCAGGGCATTCAGGGCCTCACGGGCGCGACGGGGCCGGCGGGCTCTCCGGGGCTCGTCAACTCCACGTTTGCCAGTTACCAGGGCAGCGATCCGGTCACCGGCGCGACGATCGCCTTCATCGGGCCGACGGCCACGGTGACGATCGTGGCCGGGCAGAAGCTCCATGTCGTCGCCAACAAGGCGCTCGGCAGCACCGTGGCGGGCGGCGGCACCGGCTTGAACCTCTGGATCTGCACCCAGGTCAGCGGCGGTTCCATCGCGGCGTGGGGCGGCGGCAGCCTCGGTTACAACGTCCCGCAGAACACGCGCCTGAGCTTCGGCCTCAACGCGAACGTGACGACGCTCGCGGCGGGCACGTACGCCGTCGGCCTCTGCGGCTACGGCACGAACTTCAACAGCAACGAGTACGGCTACGTCTCGGTGCTCGTCTACAACTGACGTCTTCCGTCCTGGGGAGCGGGCCCGTCTCATCGAGCCGGCGGCCCGCTCTCCGGCCCTCACTCTCCAGAGATCATGGCACTCGAAAAGCACCTGTCGACGCAGACTGCCATTCTGCTCGCCGGCGCGTCGATCGCGGTGGCCGTATTCCTCGGCCTGCGCGGCCGCGACTCGGCCTCTCCGCCGTCCGCTGCGCCCGCGGGGACGGCGGTGACCGGCGTGCCGCCTTCGGTGACGGCTCCGGCCGTGACGGAGAGCGCGCCTCCGCGGCCGGCGGCTCCTCCGCAGCCAGGCTCGCTCTCCCCGGAGGCGCAGAAAGCCGTGGAGGCCGCCGCTCAGAAATCCCTCGATGCGCAGCGCGCCGCGATCATCGAGAAGTGCCTCAAGCCATCTGTCGCCAAGAACCCGGATCCGCCGCACGTCAAATACTCCTTCGACGTCGCGTTCGGCCCGGACGGCAAGCAGATCGCGCGCGGCCTCTCCGAATACCGCGAGGCGCAGCGCACGGACGTGGCCATTTGCATCAGCAACACCCTAGGCCCTCTCGAAATCCCGCCCCCCGGCGTCAACGCCCACGCCAATCCTCAGTGGGTATTGCCTTGAGCGGCGGCAGGACTTTCTCGCTCTCCGGCGCGACGGCCTGACTCCAAACCCCCAGAAGACAAGCACCTTGAAGGACGGGTGTTATCGGCCCAGGGCGGATGTTCCCTCGACCACCGTTCCGTCGGCCATGATCGCGCGCAGTACGCCGATGTCCGGGAGGATCGAGATGATGGCGGCGGTCATGGAGGCGTCTTCCCAATGGAGGCGCCATTTCTCTTTGGTGCTCGTTCGGCGGCGCCACACTCGGCCTGTGGAGGCCACCCACGAGCGGCCGAACGGGTCCACCGCTACGGCGGAGAGGTCGTGTCCGCCCGGCACCGGATCCACCGTCGCTTTGCCGCCTTCCCACGTCACGACGGCGCCTCCCGTGCCGGCGGTGAGGCCGCGCGAGGCGTCCACCTTGCCCGCGGCCGCGAAGAAGGCCTTGGAGCCGGCGTCGGGGAGGCGCTCCACCTCGCGGTCCAGCGGCGCGTAGATGGCCGCGAACGCCTTGCCCGCGGCGTCCTGACCGACGAGGAGCCAGTGCGTGTCGTCCACCCGCGCGAGGCCGTGCGTCGACGCCAGATCACGCACCGGCAGCGGCTTCGCCCAGCGGCGACCGATGAGCGCGAACAACGTCTGCGGACCGCCCGGGCCCGAGCCCACGAACACCGCGAGATCGTCCAGATCGCCCGCGTACTTGTCGAAGCGCGTGTTCGGATCGCCGCGCACGATGTCGCGCACGCCCTCGGTCGTGTACTGCGCGAAGGTGCCGCCCTCACCGCCGACGAGCCACGCGCCCGGCGCCGAGCGCGCCACGAAGCGGATCGCGTGCGGGCTGGAAAAACCGGCCACCGGTGCGTCGCGCCACATCGTGCCGTCCCAGAAGGAGAGGCCGCGGTTCGTCGCGGCGAGGCAGCGGCCGTCGACGTTCCACGCCACGTCGCGCACGAAGAAGCCCGGCACCGCGCGGTGCATCACCGAGAACGTCCACGAGTCGCGCAGCGCGCCGGTCTGCGCCTGGAACGCCTCGGGGCGGCGCGTGGAGGGGCGCGGACGCTTCGCCTCGCCGCGCAGGTGCGGGATCACCTCCGCGCACAGGCGAGCGGCGGTGGACGTGCGCTCCTTCGGGTTCGGCGCGGTGGCGCGCGCGAGGGCCAGATCGATCGCGCGCACGGCGTCCGCGTTGCCGCGCAGATCGTCGGTGAGCTTGCTCGACGAGAGGAGGCTGCGGCGGTCGGGCCGCTTCACGAGCACGTGCGCTTCCTGCGGTGAGACGAAGGGGAAATACGGCTCCCCGGCGAGCAGGAAGAACACCACGCAGGCGTAGCCGAACACATCGGTCCAGGGGCCGATCGCCTCTGGATCCAGGCCTTGCAGCTCCGGCGCGGCGTAGCCGGGCGTGCCGACGACGGCGCCGAACGTGGCGGTTCCGCCTTGCGGGCGCGCGATCCCGAAGTCGGCGAGCTTGAAGATCTCGTCGTCTCCGGAGCCGCACGCGAGCACGTTGTCCGGCTTCATGTCGCGGTGGATGACGCCGACGTCGTGCACGGCCTGGAGGCCGCGGCCCACGTGCTCGACGGCGAGGAGGGCGCGCTGCGGCTCGAAGGCGAAGCCGGTGGTCTGGAGGCTGTGGACGACGCGGTCGGTGAGGGTGGTGCCTTCGGGGCCGCCGTAGATGTACTCGACGGCGATCCAGGCGATGTCGAGCGTCTTGCCGGCGCGGGTGGTGCGGACGGAGCCGGAGTCGATGAAGCGGACGACGAAGGGCGTGGGCGGCACCGTCTCGTTGAGGCGCCGGAGGGACACGACCTCTTTGTTGACGACGAGGAGCGCGCGTTCGCCGAGCATGCGCACGACGGAGGGCCGCAGCACCTTCAGGACGACGGGGATGCGCCCTTCCGGAGCGACGCGCACCGCGAGGAACGCGATGGACGACCCGCCCGCGCCGATGCGCTGGATCACCTGATAATGATGCGGCCCGTTCGCCGGCAGCTCGCGCCCCACGAGCGCGTCCAGCTTGTCATCGGCGGGGGCGAGATCGATCATCGTCACGTCCCTTATCGCATGTGATGCGCCGATTTGTCTGCAAACGAAAGCCCTGTCAGGAGACGGTGCGACGACGGTTGCGTCGGAGCGCCAAGCGCTCCAGCATCTGCGGGTAACGAACTTCGTTGAACTCCGCGGGCAGGCGAACGTCCGTGAAGATGGCGGAGAACGGATCGATGCCGTGGCGCTCGAACGCAGAGCGGCCGTGAAGGTTGTCATGGCAGAGCCGAAACACGCGCTCCGCGATGGTGAGCACCGGCCGGATATGACCGCTGGAGAGCAGGTCTTTCTGGAACTCTCGTGTGCAGAGGATCGCTGCGGTGGCTTGGGCGAGGGCTCTCGGTGAGTCGTAGCCGGGCAGTCCACCGATGTTGTACACCCGGCTTTCGAGGCACCGCTCCGGGTGCATGACGCGGAAGCGCGCGCCGGTGGGAAGCCCTCCCTCGTCGAGAACCTCCACGGGGAGGCTCGTCTTCAGGACGTCCTCCGCGTCGAGCCCGAAGGGATGAACCAGGAAGTCGATCACGCGCTCTGTGCCGGTGTCATCCAGGAAGAGGAGCTGTCCGGCGTTCGGCGTCGGCTCGAAGGGCTCCGGCAAGAGCGCCTTGCCACCGAGCTGCCTCGCACACTCGATGAGGGCCGCGCGAGTTCCGCAAAAGTCGATGTCTTTGCTGCTGTAGGGGCCGTGCAGGTGCAGCTCGCTCACTCGGTCGAGGTAGCGCTCCGCCCAGAAGTTCACGGCTTGACCGCCGACGAGGACGATCCGGGAGGTGCTGTTGCCGAGCTTGCGCAGCAGCGACTCGACGTCCCGATAGGAGAGGGGACGCACGTCGCCTTTCAGGCGAGCTCTTCGGCCGCGTCGAGGTCGATCCGCACGTTGGCGAAGGCGAACAGACCATTTTCGCGACGGAGGTCTTCGCGGGTCTTCTGACCGCTCGCGAGCGCCGCCTCATCTTCCTCGCGGGAGCGCTGCTTCTCGGCGGCGCGCTCGATCGGGTCGAATGCTTTGTCGTCCATGGCCTCTTCGAACAAGCAGATTAGTGGAGGTGCGCAGGCCTCGCAAGGCTCAGGGAAGGGCGGACAGCAGGGCTTCTCGCGGCTCGGCGGCGTTCGCGAAGCGTGCGGAGGGATCGCGGGAGAGCGCTGTTTCCAGAGGGGCTCGGGCCGGTCGTCGCTCCGGCCGGCGCGCGGCAAATCCCGCCCACGGTGGCGCTGATCTCGCGCATGACGAAGAGCAAGCACCCCGCTGTGATGGAGTTCGCCCAGGAGTGGCAGCCCAAGCTCGCGGCGGCGCTCTCCAAGCTGCAAGGCGCCGCCGACGCCTACAAAGCCGCGACGAAGGCTGATGGTGATGCCTTCCTGGAAGAAGTGGCGCTCCGTGAGCAGCATGCGCATGCCGTCGACAAGGTGATGGGCCTCGTCCGCGCCGCCTTCCCGAAGGACCGCGCGAAACAAGATCTGGTGTTCCCGGAGTCGAGCGGCTCCTCCAGCGCCGAATCCGGGGAGAGCGCCGCCGCCAAGAACAAGAGCGCTCCTCCGGCCGCGAAGACGCCCGCCCAGAACCCGGCCTGACTCTCTCCTCAAATCCGGGCGTCACCCCCAAAAGCGACAGGATAATTCCCTCCACGACTCGACGTAACTCCGTTTGGAGCGCGGCCGCGAAACCAAAGCTGGGCGGCCTCGTAGCACGTCTCGATGACACACCTGATCCTGACGATCGCGGCGCTCGGGCTCGCGTGCGCCTCGTGCGCGACGTCCCAGGCGGGGGCCGCTGCGGGGGACGTGGCGCCGGCGGAGAGCGAGTCGAGACTGCCTGTCGTACGAACGCCTGAAAAGGCCGATCCACCGTCCCGGTCGCCCGCCACCTCCCCGAAAGGCTCCTCCAAACCCGCCGTGGTGGTGGAGCTGTTCTCCTCGGAAGGGTGCTCTTCGTGCCCGCCGGCAGATGCCTTGTTGCGCGAGATCGCGGCGACTCCACGGGACGACGCGGACGTCATCGCGCTGGAGATGCACGTGGACTACTGGAACGATCTCGGGTGGGCCGATCCCTACTCCAGCCCTTCCTTCACGGAGCGGCAGCGATCGTACGCGGAGGCGCTCGGCGATGGGCGCATCTACACACCGCAAATGGTGGTGGACGGCGCGGCCGGATTCGTGGGCTCGCAGCGCGGGACCGCGAGAGCCGCCATCGCCCGCGCCGCCGCGTCGCCCAAGGCCAGAGTCACGATCTCGCGGAGCGGGAGCCCCGAGGTGCTCCGCGTGCAGGTGTCCGATGTGCCAGCGCCGAAGCCCCGCGCAGAGGTGTTGTTGGCGTTCGTCGAGGACGGCTTGAGCAGCGACGTCACGCGCGGCGAGAACGCCGGCTCGACGCTCGCCCACGCCCCGGTGGTCCGCGCGTTGAAGCGGCTCGACACGATGGCGTCCGGCGCGCCGAGCGTGGATATCGAGGTGCCGGAGACACCGCTGCTCCAATCCGCGTGGAGGCGCTCTCACCTCCGGGCGGTCGCGCTGGTGCAGTCCGCCGAGACGCGCGCGATCCTGGGCGCCGCGTGGGTGTCGATGGACTGATCGGCGCTCCGAGCGGATCGGAAGCAAGAGAAGGGCCCTCGTGCGCGACAAAATGCTCGCGCCCTCCGGTTGGCGGGAATTGACGCCGTATGCGGACTCGGGATAGGTCACAGGATGATCCGAAGAGTCCTCGCCCCCGCGCTGCTCGCCGCCGTTACGCTGCTCCTCGTCGTCCCTGGATGCAGCCCCAAACCAGGCAAGACCTGCGACGCGAAGGATCAGCCCATCTGCCTCGATCCCGCGACGGCGCTCGAATGCCGAGAGGCGGTCTGGGTCGCGTCGCCCTGCCTCGGGCCGAAGGGGTGCGTGGCGACTCCGGACGACTTCGCATGCGACACCTCCTATTCGAAGATCGGCGACCCCTGCACCAAGGAGACCCGCTACGCCTGCTCGGTCGACAAGAAGGATCAGCTCCGCTGCAAGGGCGGAAAGTGGGTGTCCGTCGCCCAGTGCACCAAGGAGCCCGGCTGCGAGCCGAGCAGCTTCCTGAATAGCTGTCCGGGCGCCGTCTCCAAGGAAGGGGACGAGTGCGACCCCGGCTCCGATCCGAAGAAGAAGAGCTACACGTGCTCGGTCGACAAGAAGGCCGCTCTTCTGTGCAAGGACGGAAAGTGGAAGTCGACGGAGCAGTGCCTCGGCAAGGACGGCTGCGACTCTTCCATGTTCACCGTGAAGTGCGACGGGCCGGTCGCCAAGGAAGGGGACTTCTGCGAGCTCGAGGAGACGCCCGACTACGCCTGCTCCCCGGACGGGAAAGCCGAGATGATCTGCACGGCCAAGGGGTGGGGCGTCGCCAAGAAGTGCCGTGGTGCGGAAGGGTGCACATCCAGTATTCTCGGCGTCAAGTGTGACGTCTCCGTGATGGATCCCGGCGAGGCGTGCGATCACGAGGGCTCCGCGGTGTGCTCCACGGACGGGAAGACGATCCTGGAGTGCAAGGGCGGCAAGTTCCAGAAATCCACGGTCTGCAGCACCGCCTGCAAGGTCACCTCGATCAGCATCACCTGCGAGTGAGGCCCCGAGTCGCGATCGCGGGGGGTCAGATCCTGAGGCCCGCCTCTTCGAGCCAGTCGAAGGCCGGGTAGCTCCAGGGGTCGGCGCCCACCATCGCGCAGCCGATCAGCTCTCGAAGGCGATCCGTGGGGAGGCCCGCAGGGACGTTGGACAGGCTGTCTCGATAGAGGCGCTCCACCGCGTGCGCCTTGCTGAAACCCCAGCCGCCGAAGGTGCGCATCGCCGCGTCCGCCACGCGCACCGAGAGCTCCGTCGAGCGCACCTTGGCGATCATCACCCGGTCGCCCGTGGGCTCGCCGCGCGCCTTGATCGACGTGACGTCGAGCGCCAGCAAGCGCGAAGCCATGACCTCGGCCGACAGCTCCGCGAGGCGACCGTGCACCACCTCCAGATGAGCGATCGGCCGACCGAAGGCGACTCGATTGGAGGTGTATTCAACGCAGAGGTCGATCAAGGCCTGCGCGATCCCGATGGCGCACCACGTCTGCAGCAACTGGCCCCATTCGACGGCGCGCAGCGTCCTGTCGATGCTGGCGTTCGCGATGACGTCGGCCTTCGCGATCGGGACGTCTCGGAAGGTGAGCGTCCCCCACGACATGCCGAGGAGCCCCATCTTGGGCTGTTCGGCTCGCTCGACTCCGCGGCGCCGCAGATCGACCACGAGATAACAAAGGCCCGGTCCCCGAGGGGTGGCGTCGCGCGCGAGGACGACCGCGACATCGGCCGTGCCCGCGTTGCTGATGCGCGATTTGACGCCGCTCAATCGCACGCCGTCGGGGGTCTCTCGGAGGGTCGTCTGGTACGACGCCGGATCGCTGCCGGCGCCGTCCTCCGTCGCGGCGAAACAGCCTGTCTTCTCCCCCGCGACGATGGGCTGGAGATGGGCCCAGTGATGGGCCGGCGCGCACAGCTCGTGGAGGATCTTGCCGCACAGCACCGTCGAGATCGTGGCCGCCCAGAACGTGCTCGGGCAAGCGCGCGCGAGGCTCTCCATCGCATGCCCCATCCGGGCGCCGGACGCCCCGGCGCCGCCCAGATACGAAGGGTGGAAGAGCTGGAAGTAACCCCCCTCGGCGAGGTCGCGAAAGCTGCTCTTCGGGATCGCCCCGCGCAGGTCGACGTCCCGGGCGCGCGGGGCGATCCGCTCGCGGCAGAGCGCGTCGAATCGATCTCGGAGCGCCTGTTCATCCTTGCTTGACGCGAAGTCCATGGTGCCAGTCTCCAATGCGTTCAACCGAGTCGGAAGAGCGAGCCCGCGAGGACGGATCGGAGCCGATCCGCGCCGCCGGACAGTTGATCGAACACGAGGGCGTCGCGGTGGATCCGCTCCGCGAGAGGGTCCCCGTCCGCGCCGAAGATCGAGAGCGCGTCACGGCTCGCCTGGGCGGCGTCCTTCGCGATGAACAACCTCGCTGTCACCGCCGCGCGGTCCGCCGTCTCCGGGTCGTGATCCATCGCCCACGCGGCCTGCGCGAGGATGCATTTGCAATGCTCGTGGCGAATCCGCAGGTCGGCGAGGCGCGCGCGGATCGCCTGCGATCGCGAGAGAGGCTGTCCGAGATCGAGCCGCTCTCGCGCGCGCGCCGTCGCGTGCTTCAAGAGGGCGCCTTCCACGCCGACCCACGCCGCGCCGACGAGCGCGCGCTCCCAGCGGACGATCCTCGTGACCACCTGTGTCCACCCGGCGACCTCGGGGCCGAGGAGCGCGGACGACGGTACGTAGCAGTCTCGAAGCGTGATGTCGGCGACTGCCGCGCTGCGCATCCCGGCGATCTCGCGGGGGCCGCTCACCCGGAGGCCCGGCGTGGCGCGCTCGATCAAGAACGTGGAGACTCCCTCTTTGCCTCGCTCGACATCGGTCCTGGCCGTGACGACGAAGAGGTCCGCGACCGCGCCGTTCACGACCCAGGTCTTTTCGCCGTTCAAGACGAAGCCGCCTCCCCCGCGGACGGCCCGCGCGCCGATTCCGAGGCGATCGCCTTCGATTTGCGGCTCGGCGTGCGCGAATGCGCCCACCTTCTCCCCACGACACAGCGCCGGTAAGTGGCAGAGGCGCTGTGCGGCGTCGCCGAACCAGGCGATCGGCATGGCGCATCCGAGGGTGTGCGCGGCCCACGAGAGGCAGAGTCCGGCGTCCGTGCCCCCCTCTCCGAAGGCCATCAAGAGCTGGCTCAGGTCCGCGGCGGAGAGGCCGGATCCGCCGTGTTCCACAGGGACCGTCGCGCCGAGGAGCCCGCGCTCGCCCATCCTTCGGAAGAGCCCCGGGTCCCATCGGCGCTCGTGATCACGGTAGGTCGCGGACACTGCCACTTCCTCCGCGGCGAAGGCGCGCGCCCGGTCTCGATGGCTGTCATCGCATTGCGAATCCATGGTCGACCTCGCTCCGGCTCTCTTCACAGGCGGATGACGTGCGCCGCGCTCTGCGCCCCCGCGCCGAGGGCCGCCATCAAGATCAGCTCGCCGCTGCCCAGCTGGACCTTTCCTTCGCGCAGATCGTCGGCGAGGAGGACCATCGTCCCGGCGGTGACCATGTTGCCGTAGCGCTCCATGTGCATGGGCGTCCGCTCGGCCGGGATGCCCTCCTGTTCGATGAACGCGGTGAGCACACGCTTGTTGGCCTGGTGCAGATAGAAGCGCTGGATATCCCCCAGCGAGACCTCGGCGCGCGCGAGGGCCCCGCGAATGGCCTTGCCGAGGACCGGGCCGAAGGAGGTGGCGACGAGCTGTCCGTCCACGTAAAAGGCCGAGTCGGTGACCTCGGAGCGGTTCGGGTGCGCGGGGTACATGCTGCCTCCGCCCCGGCGAATCACGAGGTCGAGGTGCTCGTTCTCGGCGTGCGATCCGAGGATGCCCGACGATCCATGGGAGTCGGCCTTGAGGATCATCGCGCCGGCCCCGTCCCCGAAGAGGTAGAACGACAGGAAGGAGCCGAGCGCCTTTCCGTTGTGTGGGAGCTTGCCAGAATACACCTGCCGATCCAGGTGCGGAGAGAACGCCGTGGAGCCGACGATCGCGATGGACTTGCGCTGTCCGCTCAGGATGAGCTCGCGGGCCATCGCGAGGTGGAACATGGCCCCTCCACACCCGTCGTCGAACCGCAGCGCGAACGCGTCCGGCCGCATCCCGAGCCTCTTGTGGAGCATCATGGCGTCGTGATTGAAGTTGATCTGATCCGGAGTGCACGTGGTCAAGAAGAGGCCGTCGAGCTCGGACGCCTTCATGCCCGCGGCGTCGAGCGCCTCCCTCAGCGCGGGCTCGGCCACTTGCACGCTGGGCCCCGGATCTTCGATGGGACCCGGCGCGATGGCGCGCCCGGTGACCTCGTCGAAGTCCCACAGATAACGCCTCTCGCGAATGCCGGTCTTCTCCTCGATGCGCTCGGCCGTCCAGCCGGGGATCGCCTTCACGAGCCGCTCGTTCGTGACCTGAATGGGGGGAACATGACCACCGACGCCTGCGATCTTGACAAACATGGGTCCTCCTCGTCCGGGCGCGGCCCGGCGATGAACGCTTCCTCGTTCGCTCTCCAATCAAGAGTCCTCCTCCCGGTGATATCGAGTCTCTTATGAAATCATCGCGCGGACGTCGCCTTCACGCGGAGAGGCTGCCCGGCTTCACCTTGCTCGGCGTCCGCAGCGCCGCCACGACGGCGGCCTCGTAGTCGTCCTTGGGCCGCCAGCCGAGATCCGCCCTCGTCTTCGAACAGTCGATCTCGTAATCGTACCCGGACACCACGATCGCGATCCGCGTCGCCACCGGCTCCCCCGGCCTCTTCAGCAGCTTCCACGCGCCTTCGAGCATCCCGACCGCGGGGATCATCACGCTCGTCGGCAGATAGAGCCGCGGCGGCGGAAGGTGGGAGTGCTTCGCGATGAGCCCGAAGAAATCGGCGAGCGAGATCGGAGACTCTCCGGAGACGTTGTACGCCCGCCCGATCGAGACATCCTCTTCGACGGCGCGCACCACGGCGTCCACGCAGTCGTCGATGCACACCACCGGAAAGCGCATGTTGGGGCGCCCCGGCAGCGCCGTGACAGGCAGTCGCAGGAGGTCGACGAGGCGAGGGATCGCGTTCCGATCGCGCGCGCCGATCACGACCGAGGGGCGGACGCTGGTGGCCTGGATCTTCCGCTCCTCGTGGGCCTTCCAGAGGATCTGCTCGGACATCACCTTCTCGCGGACGTAGTGATTCCAGGCCTGCGGCCGCCGGTCGTACGGGGTCGTCTCGTCGACGCGGCGGCGATGATCCTTGAGGCCGTACGCCGCGATGGAGCTCAGGTGGATGAAGCGGGGGACTCCGTTCTTCACGGCCGCTTCGATCAAGCGCTGCGTGCCGAGCACGCCTGTCTCGTAGAAATGGTCCCACTCCCCGAAGCTGCCGACGGCCGCGGCGGTGTGAATGACGGTGTCCACGCCCTGACAGGCGCGATCCAAGCTCGCGGGGTCGCCGAGATCGGCGTGGACGAGGTCGACGGGGACGCCGTCGAGCTGGGAGACATCGCTGCTCCGGCGGGCCATGGCTCGGACGCTCTTGCCTCTTCGGGCGAGCGCCTCGCACACGTGGCCTCCGATGAAGCCGCTGGCTCCGGTGACGAGGATCTTCTCGGGACTCTGGCTCATGGCACCTCTTCTGTCGGGCCCGCCGACCGGCGGAGCGTCGCGACCACGCCAATCTGCGGCAGAGGAGGTGGCCTGTCGATGACAGGCGGTCACACGAGATAACAGGCAATTACGAAGGGAGATGACAGGCGGTCACACGGGGCTCACAGGGCGCCCATCAGCGTCCAGCAGCCGCTCCAGGAGCCTCGGCCGTCGAGCCAGGCAGGGTCGACGGTGGGCCTGCCGGTCCCGTCTTGCACGCGCGTCAGAGTCCAGGGGATGGGGATCCCCGAGTGGGTCCCCCAGAGCTGGCCGTCGGCCCGCGCTTGATCCTGCTTGTAGAAGGCGACCGCGATCAAGCCTCCGGCCGTCTCCTCGATCAAGATGCCAATCTTCTTGGAGGCGTCGTCGGGGTCCACCGCGGAGTAGAGGTACGATGTCCGCGTCGATGTCCGCGTTCCCCGGTTCCACTGCGGGTTCGGCCGAGCGAACCTGAACGACATGTCGTACGCGGTCCGATCGACCCATGCGTCGATGTCCGCGTCCCCCTCGTCGAGCTCCGCGACCGTGATGTTCGCGAGGTCCCCGAAGCTCCAGCCGGCGTGCTTCGTATGATAGTACTCCATGTTGGACGCATAGAGGGCCCTCCCGCCGACGGTGTCGCCGGTGGAGACGATCTTGATCTGCGGAATGCCTCTGCCGTCGGTGATGGCGATCTTCACCTCGGGTGGTGTTTGGAGCCAATTGTCGGAAACAACCTCTTCGGTGTTCATCGTCGCTCTCCGCTCTGGTGAAATGGTCGAGTCACGGGTTCGAAACGAAAGCTCGGGGTGCTTCCCGCGCTTCAGGGTTGCTCGATCTCGATCGCCGTGGTCCCCAGCCGGATCTGGCGCGTCGTCGAGCGGCGCTCCACGATCGAGCCGGCGTCGATCATGCCCGCCCGCGCGAGGTGCTGGCGCGCCCGGAAGACGTTGACGTTGAAGTGGTGCAGGTCGAGGCGCAGCATCGACAAGAGGTCCTCCACGTAGAGCCACCCTTGCTCCGCAAGCGGCAGTCCGCGCTCGACGTCGCTCAACCGGGCCCGCCCCAGCGCGAGCAGCAGATCGTGGTGCGCCCGCGCGCCGAGCGACGTCACCGCGCCTCCGTGCACGAGCGACAGCTTCACGAACTCCTCGTCTCGGCTCACGTCGAAGCGGAGAACGGTCGTCCCCGCGAGCTTGTCCTTGCCCTTCGGAGACGTCGTCGTCGGGACCGCGGAGCCGCGGTCGGCGGGTGGAATACGAAGTGTCCAGAGGCCGCCTGCTTCGATCGTCTCGCCGTCCGCCGCGGGGCGCGCGGGGCCGTCCGTCTCGATCAACCACTGTCCGTCTCGATCCTCCGAGAGGGTGACGCGCGGGTCGTTCGGCTCCGGCAGGACGATGAGGCCTTCCTCGGCGCTGCACACCTCTCCGCTCGCGACGTGGCGCGCGCTGGCCGTCGGGGGACCGGCCTCTTCGAGGACCCAGCACTCCGCGTCGTCCCCGAAGGTGAAGGGCTCGTTCACGTCGACGAAGCACCTCTCGGCGGGGCCCAGGCGGCGGCCCGCGACGAAGGTCCCGTTGCGACTGCCCAGATCGCGGAGTGACCATTTCGCCCCGTCCCAGAACAGCACGGCGTGCTCTCCGGAGGCCGCGGTGCTGGTGAGTCGAACCGCGCACCCCTGGGCCCGCCCCAAGATCGAGCGAGCCGCCAAGGTGACGCGGCGCCCGCTCGGATTGTGCTTCAAAACGGCCATGTTGCACCCTACGATCCCACCGCGCCCCGCCGCAACGGGGAAGTCGACTCATGGCCGCGCCGAAAGAGACCCTCCAGAAGCTGGCGAGAGAGCTCGGTCTCCCCACGGACGCGCTCGCGGCGGCCTGTGAGCCGCGGGGCGGTCTCCTCGACATGACGGCTCCCGTCGAGGCCGAGGACGCGCCCGCGAGCCGCGCGGACGATGGAGGCTTGTCCGCCCCCGAGGCGGCCTGGCCCTGGGAGCGATACGAAGATCTGGGGCTCTTGGGTCGCGGGGGGATGGGGGAGGTCCGGCTCGTGCGCGATCGCGTCCTCGGCCGCGAGCTGGCGATGAAGCTGCTCCCCCCGGAGATCGGAGACACCGAGTCTTCCCGCGCGCGGTTCCTCGCGGAGGCGCGGCTCACCGCGCAGCTCCAGCACCCGGGGATCGTGCCAGTCTACGACTGCGGAGCTCTGCCGGACGGACTCTTGTGGTTCACGATGATGCGCGTGCGGGGGCGCACCCTCGGAGCCGTGATTCGAGCGCTCCACCACGAGCGGGAGGCCCCTCGAATCGAGACGCAGAGCCGCGTGATCGACGCGTGGGTCCGCGCCTGCGAGGCCGTCGCCTACGCGCACGGGGAAGGGGTCGTGCACCGCGATTTGAAGCCCGACAACGTGATGATCGGCGACCTGGGCGAGGTGCGGGTCCTGGACTGGGGGATCGCGCGGGGGTTCGCGATGGAGGGGCTGTCCGGCTCGGGCAGGGCGCTCGTCGGGCACGGCACGCTCGCGGGGAGCGTCCTCGGCACGCCGGCCTACATGCCGCCGGAGCAAGCCCGCGGAGACGTCGCGCGCGTGGGGCCGGCGAGCGATGTCTACGCGCTCGGAGCTATCTTGTATACGATCCTCTGCGGGGAGGCTCCTCATCGAGGGTCGCCCGCCGCGATCTGGGCAGAGGTCCTGGCAGGGCCGCCGCCGCCGCTCCTGTCGCGCTGTCGAGGCGCGGTGTCGGAGGATCTGATCGCGATCTGCGAGCGCGCGATGGCCCGCGAGATCGCGGACCGGCCGCCCGACGCGCGCGCCCTCGCCGAGGAGGTGCATCGGTATCTGGACGGCGCCCGGCGAAGGGAGCGCGCCCTCCGGAAGGTGCAACAGGCCCGCTCGATGGAGGCGTCGCTCGGAGCGCAGAAGGCTGAGGCGCGCGCGCTTCACGAAGAGGCCCGCGCGGCGCTCTCGGCGCTCCCACTGTTCGCGCCGGAGGGAGACAAGGCCCCTGCGTGGGCGCTCGAAGACGAGGCCCGTGCGCTCGATCGGGCCGTCGCGCTCGGGGAGGAGTCGTATCGCGAGACGCTGCGGGAGGCGCTGCGGGAGGCGCCGGATCTCGCGGAGGCCGAAGAGGCGCTCACGGACGTGTACGTCGCGGATCTCGTCGCCGCCGAAGAGGCCCGCGATTGGGACCGCGCCGCGCGGGCGGAGCTCCTCCTCAAGGGCCAGTCACGGGGACGACGCGCGGCGATCCTGCGCGGGGACGGGGCGCTTTCGCTGGTGACGGATCCGGAGGGCGCGGAGGTGACCCTCTATCGGTACGTGGAGCATCGTCGGACGCTGCGAGCCGAGATCGTGGGGCCGCTCGGGAAGACTCCGCTCCTGACTGTCACGCTCCCCAAAGGCAGCTACCTCCTCGTGGTGCGCGCGGAGGGGCGTCGCGAGATGCGGTATCCGGTCTTCGTCGGGCGCGGGGAGCGCTGGGACGGCGCGCGGCCCGGAGGCTCGGCGCCTCACGTGATCCGGCTGCTCCGCGAGGACGAGATCGGGGAAGACGAGGTGTTCGTCCCGCCGGGATGGTTCGTGTCGGGGGGCGATCCGGCCGCGAGCGAGAGCCTGCCTCGGCGGCGCCGCTTCTGCGATGGATTCGTGATGATGCGCCACCCGGTGACGATGGCGGCGTACCTCGCGTTCATGAACGATCTCCTCCTTTGCGGGCGCGAGAGCGAGGCCGAATCGGTCTGTCCGCGCGCGGCTCGTGCGGTGTCCGCGGAGGTGGGCGTGCCCTTGTTCGTGCGCGGCGCAGAGGGGCAGTTCCAGCCGGGGCCGAGCATGCCTGTGGACGCGGCGCGCTACCCTGTCACGTCGGTGAGCTGGCTCGGAGCCGCCGCGTACGCCGACTGGCTCGCACAGAGAGAGGGCCGTCCGTGGCGACTCCCGGGGGAAGAGGAGCGTGAGAAGGCGACGCGCGGCGTGGATGGTCGCTTCTTTCCGTGGGGGGACGAGCCGGAGACCACCTGGGCCAACATGGTCAGCAGTCGGCCGGGGCCGGCGAAGCTCGCTCCGATCGAGGACTATGCCACCGACGAGAGCCCCTATGGGATTCGAGGCCTCGCGGGGAACGTGCGCGACTGGTGCGCCGAGGTGTGGACCCCCGAGGGGCCGTCGCCCTCCGGGGAGATGGCCCTCGTGAAGCGAGCTGACCTCTCGGACTCCGGGCTACGGGCGCTCCGCGGGGGGAGCTACATGGCGGCGCCGCCCGCGATGTGCCGCGCCGCGGGCAGGTTCGCCGCCGGTCCGGCAGAGCGCTTCAGCGCGGTTGGGATACGGCTTGTGCGGAGCGCCTGAGCATCTTCGGCTCTCGCCTGGTCTCAGCTCTTCTTCGGGGGCTCCGGAGAGGGGTTCTTCTCCTCCGGTTTCGGGTCGTCGCGCTTGGGATCGTCGCCCTTGAGCTCGTCGCGCTTCGGCTCGGGGGGAGGCTCGCTCCGGCGGTCGCTGCGGGGCGGCTCTTCGCGGCGCGGCTCGTCTCGACGGACCTCGTCCCTCCGGGGCCGGAGCACTCGGCGCAACATGCCCTGCGCGATCTTGGCGCCCTCTCCGGCCAGCTTCATGCCCTCGCCGGCCAGCTTCACGCTCTCCGTCGCGAGCTTCACGCCCTCCGTCGCGAGCTTGATGCCCTCGCCGGCGAGCTTGATGCCCTCGTCCGCGATGGGCTCCACCACGGTCTCCACCGCGCGCGTCACCACCGTGCGCGACAGCTCGGCGAAATGGTCGGCCGCCTCCGTCAGGATCTCACGCGGGTGAACCAGTCCCGCACCGTGCGGAGGGCTCCCCACAGGAGCTGTCCCAGTCGCGGTATCGACCAACCCGGCTCCGCCTGCGCCTCCCGCCGGAGCAGGAGGCCTTTCGGGGAACCGGGAAATCCTTTTTTTGGAGGGCCCTCCACCGGCTCCGACCGCACCTCCTCCCCGGCCTCGCCCGCGAACAACACCGCGCACGCCTGCTCCCCGGCGCCGAGCGACTCCAGATGATCCCGCGAGGCCAGATTGACCACCAAGGCCGAACCAGGCTCTCCATCCTCCAGCAACCGCGCGGCCAGTCCGAGGAACTGAGAGCGCGCCGCCATCGACGCGCGGCCCCCGGAGAAGAAGCGCGCGGGCGTCTCCTGGAAAGGCGCCGACCGGGGCAGCATGTCAATCGCCTGCGCGACGCGACTCTCGATCTCCGATAACGGGTCCGCGCCCGACTCGCCCCCTCGCGCCCCGCCTCGCGTCGAAGCGGGGCCGCCGCGCATCGCCGCGAGGGCGCTCTCCACGTACGGCTCCGGGAAGGCCACGTCGAGCGCGCGGCCGAACGCCTCCACCACCATCGGGCCCGCGCCGATCTCCGCGAGGTCGCACACGAACGCCGCCAGCGCCCGCAACGCCGACGAAGCGGCCGGGGAGCGCGTCGGGCCCTCCAGCACGAGCGTGTACCGGAGAGGCGTCTTCGTGCGGTCGCGGCGCGCGCTCACGATGCCGGAGAGGTAGAGTCGGAACGTCTCGGCCCTCCCGAGCAAGATGGCCGTCGGGCGCTCGAAGCTGGTGTATTCAGCATACCTGCGCCAGAACGGGTCCTTCGGCGCGCGGCCGAGGAAGCGGTAGTCGTCCGACGCGAGGCCGGCCGTCATGAGGTACGTCGCGGCCTTTCCAGGCTCCGGCGCCTCTCCTTCTCCGCGACGGCTCATTGAAGTTGCTCCACGCTTTGCCTTCGAAGACTACCGCTCTCCGGCCCTCACAGCATCCGCACGCGGGAGCCCGGATCCGCCTTGCTGAGGTCCTCCACCGCCTGGCGGAGGCGCCGCTTCGAGCCGGTGAGCCACGCCCACAGCTCGGCCAGATAGCCGCGGCCCTTGCCGGTCTGCGCCTCCACGATCTGCTTGCAGATCGAGATGAGGATGCCGCCCGCGCCCTTCGGCGTCGGCTGGCCCGGGGGGCGCACGATGTACGTCGCGTCGAAGAGGAGTGGGGAGCTGTCGTTCGCCGCGCCGTTCGTCTCGGTGGGGCGCCACTCGGCCATTTGCAGCTCCACACAGCCGAACGTGTCCACCGGGTGGTACTGCACCGACAGGCCCGTGGAGCCGGCCAGCTCCTGACGGACGGCGTCGATGACAGGCTTGTACGTCTGCATCACGCGGCGATAAAGCTCCTCGTTCTTGTCGACGAGGCCGCCGTTGTCGTTGAAGTACGACTCGCACTTGACGGGCGCGAGCACGAGCAACGCGGGCTGACGGGCGACCGCGCGGCCCTTCGCCCACTCGCGCGCGAGCTCCTCCGTCTGGCCCACCTGCAAGAGGTGCTGCGCGGTGATCTTCTCGCGCTTGAGCGTCGCCTCCATCAACACCGAGGCGTCGACCGGCAAGAGGAGCACGCTGCTCTCCGAGATCCACTTGCGGCAATGCTCCCACTCGGAGTCGTTCTCGGTGCCGCGGGTGCGCGCGTCGAGCCAGCCGCCCGGATAATCGAGGATCGCCCACACGATGCCCGTCTTGTTGACCGTCATCGCGAGGGTGAACGTGAACGGGGCCTGCGTGCCGCCCAGCGCGCCGGGGTGGAATTCGCCCGCCAAGAGCGATCCTCGAAGGTCGTTCTTGTGCTGCGCGATGCGGGCCTCCGTCGTGCCGACAGGCGCGATCGACACCGGGGTTCCGGCGAGGAGCTTCTGCGATTCGGAGAGGAGGGCCGTGATCAGCGACGTCTTGCCGACGCGCCGCGGGCCCAGAATCGCGACCTTGAACTCGATGTTCCCTTCTTCGCTCATCTCAATCACTCTCCATCGCGAACACGGCGCTCAGCACTCCCTTGCACTCCCTGCGAACCTTGGCGATCCGCGCGTTCTTGGCGTCGAGGCCCGTGAATACGCCCGGCCAGATCTCGTCCCGGTACGACCGGCCGAGGCGGAGGAACTCACGCTCGGAGTCGCCGGAGCGAATGAAGCTGTCCTCGAACTGCTCGGCCGACGCGTGGAGGACGAGCGCCACGGTGCTGGCGTCCTCCAACAAGGCCTTTCGACTCTGCCAGGCGGCCTGTTGCACGAGCTGCGAGATGCGCTTCTGCAACATCTCGGCGCCCTGCGGGCTCGTGTCGACGGTCACCTGCGTGCGGACCTCGCCTGTCTCCGGGTCCTTCACTTCCAGGTTCAACGTGTCGAGGCAGCGGCGCACGCGCGGGTGCAAGTGGCTCCGATACCGGATCTCCAGCTTGAGGAGGTTCTGCACCGCGATCGAGAGGTTCGGGCACGGCTCGCTCGCCTCGTCGAGGAGCTTCGCGAGGAGGCGCAGCGCGGAGACGCCGGTCGCCGCGCCGAAGAGGCCGCCCAGGTGCTGCGTGAGGATCTTCGCGACGCGCGCCCACAGCTCGTTCACGCGGTCGTCGAAGTAGCGGTCGATCTCGCAGAACTGCTCGCTGATGTAGACGCGCGCGCGGTTCAACTCGCGGGCGGCGACCGGCGTGGAGTTCTTGTCGCGCCGCATGGTGCGGAGGACCTCTTCGATCCACGCGTCGCGGCCGACGCCGAAGCCGTCCTCCACGCAGACCTTCGCGCGCTCGTACGCGGACGTGACCGCGGAGATGAAGCGCGTGTCCTCCACCGAGACGCGCGCGCTCTGGTGCAGCTCGCTCACGAGATCGCCGAGATCCACCGCGAGATCCTTCTGGATGCGGCTCACGCGGGTCCACAGCTCTTCGCTCGCGGCCTGCATCTCGGGGGCGTGCTCGCGCACCGCGGAGAGGAGATCGTTCACGCCGATCTTCACCTGCTCGCGCGCCGATCGCGTCTGCTCGATCGCGTCGGCCAGCACCTCCGCGTCCATCGTCGCGAGGCGGTTCGCGAGGTGCTCCAGCACCGGCGCGAGCAGATCCTCGTACACGCTGCGCGGGTCCTTCGCGTCGCACCCGAGCACCTGGTAGTGCCGGCCCTCTTCGCCCTCGTTCACGTCGCGGCGGATCGAGCCGAGCATCGCGTCGATCAAGGACTGCTTCGCGCCGCCCTGGTTCGAGACGAGGAACACGAAGTCCCACCGGCGCTTGATGGCGCCGCGCGCGCGATCCAGGAGATCGACGGCCTTTCCGTCCGCCTCGCTCCAGTACGCCATGCCTTCGACGGGGCGCTTCACGAGCAGCACCACGTCGACCTCGTGACGGAGGCCGACGACGTGGTGCTCCTCCGCGCCGGCCGCGAGCTCCCCGAGGCCGGGCAGATCGATGAGCGCGAGGCCGTCGACGTCGACGCGCGGGAACGCGCACTCGATCCGCACGTCGCGCACGGCGAGGTACGGGCGCGGCACCACCGCCTCGTCCTCTTGCTCCTTCGACGGATACGCGACGTAGCTGCGCAGCTCCGGCAGCGGGATCTCCCGCTCCCCGCCGACCAGGAGACCCTCGTACGAAGGCAGCGCGCGGTGCATGTCGCGGAGGCGCTTCGCGAGCGTGCGCTGGCTCGGCGCGAGCTTCGACAGCGTCTCTTCCGGCACGGCGCCGTTCGATCGGCGGAACGCGTCCAGCGTCTCCGGCGGCTCCATCAAGCCGAGCTCGCGGTGGTACGGCGCGAGCACGTTCTGACGGAAGGTGCCGAACGTGTGCAGCGCGACGGTCGCGCGCTGGTGCGTCGTCGAGTGGAAGATGCGGCTGCGCACCGCGGTGACCGGGATGCCTTCGCCCGTCGGGATCTGCTCTTCGCCGAGGCCCGCGATCGACTGGAGGAGCGTGCTCTTTCCGACGCGCGCTTGGCCGCTCACGCCGATGTTCACGGTCGATCGGCTCATGCGGCCGCGCACCGTCACGAGCTTCGACAGGCCTTCGGCCACGCGCTGGCGCAGGTCGCGGTGGCGGAAGTCGCTCACGGCCGCGCGCAGCTCCACCGGCGTGCTCGGGTGAAGGAGCATGTCGTCGAGCGCGACGTCGAGATCGGCGAGCCTGCGCTCGAGGACGCGCCACGCTTCGAGCTTCGCTTCCATCACCGGGAGTTGCTCGCGGCGGCGCGCGATCACGTTGGCGATCGCCTCGCGGACCATGCGGGTGTTCACGCGCTCGGGCGGGGCGGCGGCCTCTGTCTTATCCATCGGCGCGGATGGTAGCACCGAGGGGCCGCTCGTCTGGGAGGCCTTTGCGTTACTTCATCGCGCGCGCATTTTCGCGGCGCGCGGCGGTGAGGCGGCGCGTCAGCCGCAGGTGCCGGTGCCTTCGATCGCCTTGTAATCCGCGTCGCCCGCGCACTTGATCCGGCACGTCGCGCCGGCCGTGCACTCGACGCTGCACTTGCCCGAGCACGTGACGTCGCAGGTGCCGCCGCTGCAGTGCACGTCGGCCTCGGCTCCGACCGACAGCGTGCAGTCCGCGTTGACGCAGTTGAAGTCGCTGCTGTCGCCGATCGCCAGATCGCACGCGGCGCCGGCCTGACAGCTCGCGTCGCAGCTCTTCCCGCACGAGCCCGAGCACGTCGCGCCCGCGCTGCACGCGAACGCGCAGCTCTCGCCCGCGCAGTCGAAGCCGCAGTTGCCGTTCGCGTTGCAGGTGCAGCTCGCGTCGCCAGCGCACGTGCAATCCGGCCCGCCGGGGCAGGTGCTCGTCCCGCTGCCGCACCCGAACGGCATGAGCACCAGCATCCCCAAAGCGAAGATCGCTCCCGTCCAATAACCCGTCTTCTTCATCCGGTCTCTCCTTTGGGCGCACGGGGTCCGTCCACGCGCAGGCCGCGACGCGCGCCTCCCAACACCAAGGAGAGCCATCTCGCCCATTGCGAAGCTCGACTGTCAACCGATATTGTCCCTTTTTGCCGCGCCGAGTGACTCGATGTTTTTGAGGGTGCCAGTGAAATAGATGAGCCGTTTTTCGTGCCCCTTTCTCTTGTGGTATCGAGAGGCACCGAGAGCGGATTTTTTCGAGAGCCTTGTTCGTCGAAGAGGATCGAAAAAAGGCGAGCCGTCCGCAGGATTTGAAAACCGCTTTCGGCGCGGCGGGCCCGGCAAAAGAGCCGCAAATGTTCTTCTTGCGCGTGCGGCGATTGCCAGTTAAGCCCTCTGGAATGGCTCGCCTCACCTACACCACACTGGTCCTTTCACTTGCCATCACCGGCTCGCTCAGCATGGCGGCTTGTACGTCCGTGAGCGAGACGATCATCGGGAGCAACGGCGGCGGCGGCAGCGGCGGCAGCGCCGGAACCGGCGGAACCACCACGGCCGATCAGACGGGCGTCCCCTGCGACGTCGGCGCGGTCTTCGCGAGTAAGTGCCTGTCTTGCCACGGCGCGAAGCCCTCGGGCGGCGCTCCGATGTCCCTCGTCACGTACGACGAGCTCACCGCGGCCTCCAAGGCGGACGCGACGAAGAGCAACGTGGAGCGCAGCGTGCTCCGCATGGGAGACGCCGCCGCGCCGATGCCACCGGGCGCGAACGTGGCCGACAACCAGGCGGACATTGCGGTCCTCCAGGCGTGGATCACGGCCGGTATGCCCAAGGGCGATTGCGGCACGAACCTGCCGCCGGACCCGTTCGCGAACCCGGCCGGCTGTCTCACCGGCCAGACGTGGCCGGCCAACCAGGAGGGCTCCCGGATGAACCCGGGAGAGGCGTGCATCGCCTGCCACAAGAAGGAGTTCGAGGCGCCGCAGTTCAAGCTCGCCGGCACGGTGTACGCCTCCGGTCACGAGAACGACCTGTGCTATGGCATCGACACGAGCACGCCTGACTACGCCGACGTTCGGGTGATCATCACGGACGCGAACGGCGTCGATCACACCTTCAAGCCGGGCGTGACTGGCAACTTCTCCACCACGCAGTCGATCGCGTTCCCCTACAAAGCGAAGGTCACGAGCTCGAAGGGCGAGCGCATCATGAACGCGGCCCAGAGTGACGGCGACTGCAACGGATGCCACACGGAAGCTGGTGGCGGCAAGGGCTCCACGGCCCCGGGGCGCATCGTCGTCCCGCTCTGATCCGCCGGATCCTGTTCATCGGTTCCTACCCTCCGCGGCGCTCCTCCATCTTCATGGGGTGAGCGCCGCGAACGTTTTGCCGGGGGCAACCGCGGTCGAATATCTCCCCCTCTTCCCGCAACGAGGAGCGTGGTAAGGGACCACCAGCCATGCATATCGCGGTCATCGGTACAGGTTACGTCGGGCTCGTCGCAGGGGCCGGCTTCTCGGATTTCGGTAACGACGTCATGTGCGTCGACGTCGACGCTTCGAAGATTGCCATGCTCAACGAGGGGCGCGTCCCCATCTACGAGCCGGGCCTCGACGCTCTGATCGCGGAGAACAAGCGCGCCGGACGCCTCACGTTCTCCACCGACGTGGCGGGCGCCATCCGCAAGGCCGACGTCATCTTCATCGGCGTCGGAACCCCGCAGTCCAAGGACGGCTCGGCCGATCTCTCCGCGGTGTTCGCCGTGGCCGAGACGATCGGCAAGAACATGACCGGCTTCAAGGTCATCGCGACCAAGAGCACTGTCCCCGTCGGCACCGCGGACAAGGTCAAAGCCATCATCGCCCAGCACACGAAGGAGCACTTCGCGGTCGCCTCCAACCCCGAGTTCCTCAAAGAGGGTGACGCCGTCGCCGACTTCATGAAGCCGGATCGCGTGGTGATCGGCGTCGACGACGAGCGCGCGCGGGAGGTCCTGCAGAAGCTCTACGCGCCCTTCGTCATGACGAACGACCGTATCTTGATGATGGACCCGCGCTCGGCGGAGCTGTCGAAATACGCCTCCAACGCGATGTTGGCGGTCCGCATCTCCTTCATGAACGACCTCGCGATGCTGGCCGAGAAGGTGGGCGCGGACATCGGCGTCGTGCGGCGCGCGGTCGGCAGCGACGTGCGCATCGGCAACAAGTTCCTGTTCCCGGGCCCTGGATTCGGCGGCTCCTGCTTCCCGAAGGACCTGTCGGCGCTCCTGCACACGGCCTCGGAGGCGAACCACGATCTGCTCGTCGTCCGCGCCGCGCAGAAGGTGAACGAGCAGCAGAAGCACGTGCTCTACAAGAAGATCGACAAGCACTTCGGCGGCGACGTGAAGGGCAAGGTCGTCGGCGTGTGGGGCCTCGCCTTCAAGGCGAAGACGGACGATATCCGGGAGTCGCCGGCGCTGGTCCTCATCGACGATCTGCTCGCGGCCGGCGCGATCGTGCAGGCCCACGATCCCGAGGCGATGGCGAACGTCCGCGCGATCTACGGCGACAAGATCAAGCTCGTGGACTCGGTGTATGCAGCGGTGGAGGGCGCCGACGCGCTCGCGCTGGTGACCGAGTGGCACGAGTTCCGCAGCCCCGATTTCGCCCGGATGAAGCAGCTCATGAAGACCCCCGCGATCTTCGACGGCCGCAACATCTGGAGCCCCAAAGACCTCACGGCGATGGGCTTCTCGTACACCGGCATCGGCCGCAAGCTGTAATCCCCCCAACAGGTCAGTTCACGAACACCGGATTGGTGAACGCGAACGGCTGCGCGCCGCTCCGGTAGAGGTACGTCATCGGCTTCGAGCCGCGGGCGATCGCGATCACCCAGTCTCCCTTGGTGAAGCTCACGTTCTTCTTGAACGTCCACGGGCGCTTGCCCTGGCTCTTCTTCACCTTGAACGTCTCCAGCACCTTCCCCCGCCGGATCAACGTCACTTCCTCGATCTCCACCCACGGCGGCCCGTCCACCGTCACCACCACGTCGCGATCGCCCGCAGCCACGGTGTCGCCGATGCCCTTGTCGCCGACGGTGAGGTTCACGAAAGGCCCGCTCGTGACGATCACGCGGCCGTGACGAATGGCGTCCACGAAGGCGCGCTCGTCGAGCTTGGCCGGGTCGTCGTTCGGCACCTGCACGAGGTTGTGCGGCACGCCCGCGTCGTGGAACGAGACACGGTGCGAGTCGGAGTTGCCGGTCGCCGTGAAGCGGTATCCCGCGTTGAGCAGCGCGTACCAGTCCTTCATCACCTCCTCGACCTTGCTCACCTTGGTGTAGTGATCCCCGTTGAACACCTCCATCGCGTCGAACCCCATGTCCGCGAGCGGTGAGCGCTTGAGCCACGCCGGGATGTCCTCGGGGTCGAACCGCAGCAATTCGAAGTAGCCAATCCCGCCCATCCGCGGGTGATTGACCTGCACGATGGTGTCCTTCCCGAGCGGCCTGGACGCGTGAACGGCCGCGAACAGGGCGGATGGAGTCGTGTCCTTGTACGGGATCGGATCGCTCCCGGCGAGGAGCGGGAACGCATTGAAATGGCCCCAGGGCGCGTCCCGCGTCGTGATCTCGTCGCCGATGATGCGCGCGATGTGGTCCTTCATGCCGAGCTCGGCGATCGCAGGGCCGTAGTCCGTCACCGCGTTGTGATCCGTCGCGACGCCCACCTCCACGTCCGCCGCGAGGAGGCTGCGCACGCGGTCCGTCAGCAACGACGGCGCGTCCGAAGAGGGCACCGCGTGCAGGTGGAGATCGGCCGAAATCCAGCCTTTCGTGTCCACGACACGGGTGAGCGCCGCCTTCACCGTGGTGGTCTTTCCGAGCTTGATCTCGACCTTTTCTTCCTTCGCCGTCCGCTCGAATCCGTGCGTGATCTGGACCACGTACTTGCCGGCCGGCAGCGGGACGGTGCCAGTCCCCGTCGACGTCGCGATCACGTACGAGGCCACGCCGGTGCCCTCCGCGTCATCTCCCCAGTCCGGATTCGGCGTGCCGGGGGCGCCGCGGACGATGATGCGCGCCGGAGAGGCGTGGTTGTCCTCCGTCACGGAGAATGCCAGTTTGCCCGCGGACGGGACGGCGCGCGGCGGCAGATCCGCCATCTTCGCGGCCTCGATCCACGCGCCCGGCGTCGTCCCAGGGGCGACGAGCCGCGCCTGGAAGCAGCCCGGAGGCAGCGTGATCGGCTCGAACGCGGTCGCCTCCACGCCCTTCTCCGAGGCGTCCCGTCCCCTGTATTCCAGGAACGGCTTCAGCTCCGACGTGAGGGAGGCGCACTTCGAGACCTGGAGCCGCGCCTTCGCGACGCCGCGCACGACGGGCACCTGCAACACCGGCGCGCGCCCCAGACGGGAGGGACCGCACGGCAGCGCCATCACCGCGTCTCCCATCGAGACGTTCGACGTCGTCACCACCAGAGATCGCGCCGCGCTCGCCCCGTGCGCCGGGATCAGCACCACGGACTCCCCGGTGCGCGCGGGCTCGAAGAAGCCGGCAAACTCCTGATCATCGAACTTCGCGAAGAACGGCCCGCCCTCCGAGCACACCGCGTATGCCGTGCCGAGGCCGTCGCGCGCGAGGAAGTCGCCGGTGAGCTTGCCGGCCTCCTTGATCCAGCCGTGCCCCTCCATCCAGGTCGGGAAATTGCCCCAATTGAGCCGCTCCCCGAGCGTCATCGCGAGCGCCGGATCGTCCCCGCTGTTCTCCGCGACCGTCTCCACGTGAAGCTCGGCGCCGACCAGGTACACCCACGTCGTCAAGACGACCGGCTTTCCGGCGACGTCCCGCTCGACGCGAAGGGCCTTGTCGCCGGGCTCGATCAGGATCCGCTTCACCGGCGTATCGAGCGAAGACAGCCCGTACGCGAGCGTGGGATTGAGCCACACCATCTCATCGCGCGTGCCCTTGCGCGCGTAATCGGAGATGCGGCCTTCCTGCGTGACGACCACCGCGACGGTGCCATTGTCGATCAGGTAATCGCCGGCCTTCCCGTCCACGCGCGGCCCGGTGAGCGGGATCTCCGACACGGCACCGATCCTCGACGCGCGCCCCTCCGCCTTCTCCACGCCTGCGGGCGCCGGCAATCCAGGGCTCACGGTCATCGCGGCGCTCGCGGTGGCGATCGGCGCGGCGGTGGGGCACGGTGTCGGGAGGGCCGCCGCGCGGTCTTGTGGGCTGCTGCACGCGGCGGCGAGGAACGGCAGGATTCCGGAGGCGAGGAGGACGCGACGCATCGGCGCCGAGCTTCGCAAAGCTATCAAGGCATGTCGATAGCCTTCACGTCGGTCTTCTTCTCCAGGTCGAAGAAGTGGAGCCGAGGCGCCGATTTCGTGGCGCTCCCCACCTCGCTCATCACCAGCCAGTCGTGCTTCGGCAGGATGTTGAGGTGGTTGATCGAGTACGACAAGGGCACCGGATCGAGCGTCGCCGCCGTCATGTCGACGCGATAGAGGAGCTGATTGTCGGTCAGATAAAGCTCGTTCTTCTCACGGCGGCTCACGAACTCGTCGAGACCGACGCTCGCGCCCTTCATCTTGGTCTGTCCCTTCTGATCGATGTCGTACATGACGAGGCTCTCGTCCCCGTAGTTCGACGCGATCACGACCTGGTTTCCGTCGCGGCTGATGAAGTAGCTGATGCCGCCGGTGATATCGACGTCCTGCGCGTCCACTTCGAGGGTGTTCACGTCGATGAGCAACAGCCGCTGATCGATCTCGCCGTCCTTCGTCTCCCCGTTGGCGCCGTTCTCGCTGCCTTTGTCGTCGTACGAGACGATCGTGGAGCTGTCCGGCGTGAAGCCGACAGGGCCCTTCGCGTCCGGCACGATGCGGAGATCGCCAGTCTCCGTGTCCACCACCAAAAGCTCGTACGTCTGCGGCGCCGCCGAGTCCGTGCTCCGCACCGGGAAGACTGCCCACTTGTCGTCGGGGCTGATCCCCACCCACGTGAACGAGAAGAAGGCGTCTCCCGTCACGTTCTCGATCTTCAGATCGAGCTTGTTCTTGGGCCAGAAGCCGCTCTCGTCGGGCTTCCACTCGCCGGCCACGACGTCCGCCATCGACCACGAGAGGACGCGGGCGTACGGCTTCGACTCAGGCACGTTCGGGTCCTGATCGTAGAAGACGATCGCGATCAGCTCGTCGCTCTTGTTCTTCCACATCGCCTCCAGCCAGTCGCCGTTGTGGGGGATGACGCGCGTCGCGAGCAGCTCGTTGTCGATGATGTGGATCGGCGCGTGAACGGTGGTGTTGTCGGCGACGGCGAGCCACTCCCGACTCGGGCTCATGCGCGTGCCGTTGTAGCGGACGTCCGCCTCGACTCTGGCCTTCTCCGCGAAGGTGGTCTGATCGAGCAGGCGCAGCTCGTCCGTGCCGTTCTGCTCCGACATCACGAGGACGCCGCTCTTCGGGAAGAGGATGCGCGCGTCGTCCCGGCCCGTGAGATCCGCCACCGTGCTGACCTTTCCGGAGTCCGGATCCACGGAGACGAGCGTGCTCTTCGTCTCGACGCCCTTCTCCGTGCTCTCGTTGTCCAGCACGAAGGCGCGCTCCGTCCGGTCGTCGACGGCGACGGAGCCGAATTCCAGGTACGTGTCGTTTCCCGCGTTGTTCTCGTTCAGCGAGAAGCCCGTGCAGCCGGTGACGAAGAGGGGAATCAAGGAAGCGAAGGTGCGGAGTCGCATGCGTCTTTTCCTCCAGCGGTGCGGTGCCGCGTTGGTGCCGAGTCCATGAGCACGCGGGGTGCCACCGCCCGAGACTGCGCGCCTCCCCGGGGAATTCGCCGGATCCGGAAGCGCCGCCCCCGACGCAAAAACCGAGGTCGGGGCCTTGCGGCATGACAACCGTGTCGCGTAGAAGAGCACTCCCGTTCATGTCCCAGAAGCCTTCGATTCCCGCGTACCTCACTTCGCGCTTCACCCTCCAGGTCCGCTTCTGCGAGACGGATCTGATGGGCATCGTGCACCACGCGAACTACCTCACGTACTTCGAGGCAGGGCGGGTGGACTGGCTCCATCGCCGCGGCATCTCGTACGATGTGTGGGTGAAGCAGGGCATCCACCTGCCCGTGGTGGAGACGCGCCTGCGCTACCGGAAGGCCGCCAAGTTCGACGACGTGCTCGTGGTGGAGACGACGTGCGCGCTCGTCACGCGGGTCACCGTGCGCTTCGATTACCGCATCCTGCGCGACGGCGTGGTCCTGTGCGAGGGGGAGACGCTGCTCGCCTGCGTGGGCGACGACCTCGGGCCGAAGCGCCTCCCCGCGGCGATGGCCGAGGTGTTCAAGAGCCCCGAGCTGGAGGCCCCGCACAAGGGCCATCACCACCACGGTTAGCGGTGGAGCGCCGGCTCACGCCCGCCGCAGCGACTTCGGATCGCTCCTGAACATCAGCTCGTATTCAGGCCGGTAGCCCTTCGTCGCGCGCGGCGCGATCGCCTCGATCAGGGCCATCGCGCGGCGCTCGCCCTCCGCGTTCATCGGGATCGGCGCCTCCAGCGTCTTGCCCGCGTCCGTCCGCACGATGAGCAGCGTCGCGCTGTGCACGCCGTTGGTGCGCCGCTCCAGCACGTGCGCCCAGACGATGCGGTCGGGTGTCTCGTGCAGCGCCCGGATGAGCGGGTGCTTCTCGGGCGGCTGCAGCCCCATCCAGAAGAGGAAGCCCCCGAGCGCCACGAAGACGGCGAGGATCCCCCACTTGATGAACGGCACGTACGCCTCGGCGCCGGCCTCCACGGGGATGAACGACGCGCCGCCCGCGATGACGACCAGCACGACGCCCATCCCGAGGAGGAGCGGTCGTCCCTTGCGGATCTCATCGACGATGAACTGGGTGTCAGCCATCGTCCCGTCATACTCGGGCGCCCGGTCCGGGCCAAGCGCGCGCCCCCGTATGCGGGGCGGCCTCATCACAAAGAAGCGCACACGCCCGATTCGCGGTAAACGGAGCAGGTGACGCGCGCGCGGCGAGCCCTTCGGAAGATCCTGCGGTGGGACTCCGCGCGTTTGATCGCGTTCGCCGCGGCGCTCGTGTGCCTCTCGTTCGTGAGCGGCCTCTTCGACACGGCGCTGTCGCCTCCGTTCGTGCCGCTGATCGCCCCGGCCGTCCCGGTGGCGCTCGCGCGCGACGCCGAAGTGAACGTGCTCGTGAACGACGCGCAGGGGGAGCCGCGGCCGGGGGCTGCGGTGCGCGTGTTCGCGATGATCGGCGACAAGGCTCATTTCGCCGGAGAGGCCGTCACCGGGCCGGACGGGCGCGTCGTCTTCAAGGGATTGCCGCGCGGAGAGGCCTGGATCGTCGCGTACGACGGCCGCGCGGCGCGCGCGTCTGCCCGGGCCATCCTCGACAAGGGATTGCGCGACGTGGTGCTCACGCTGGTGCCGGCGCGCGCGCTGGACGTGATCGTCGTCGACGGCTCGGAGGCGCCCGTGGAAGGGGCCGAGATCGTCGTCGCCGCCACCGATCCGTTACCGTACCTCGGCAAGACTGGCAGTGACGGCCGCGCGCGGATTGACAGGCTCGGACAGGGCCCCTTCACCGTGCGCGTCTCGGCGGACGGGTACGACGACGTCGTGCGGAGCGGCGTCGCGACCGAGAATGGCCCGCTGAAGATCAAGCTGGAGCGACTCGGCACCTTGCTCGTGAGCGTGATCGGCCTGGACGGCGGGCCGGCGCCGTTCGCGGAGGTGCTCGCGGCCGGAACGGGCCTGTGGCCGCCGCGGTCCGCGCAGACGGACGACACGGGCACGGTGCGCATCTCCGGCCTGTCGGACGGCGCGTTCGATCTCAAGGCTCGTCTGGGGGACGCGGTCAGTCCGACGGAGACGGCCGTTCGATTGAAGCGCGGCGAAGAGAAGCAGGTGACGCTGACCCTCAATCCGGGCCGCCGCGTGCTGGTGAAGGTGACGGACGGGGAGGGGACGGAGGCGCCGCCCGTGAAGGGGGCCAGTGTGCTCCTGGTCGAACAAGGCCTCTCGTCGTTCCCGATTTACGGAAAGACCGACGAAAAAGGGGAAGTCTCGCTCGGACCGATCGCCGACGAGCGCGCGACGGCCTCGGCGCGGGCGCCCGGGTTCGTGCAGACGAGCGCGGTTCCGGTGGGGATTCTGGACGACGAGGTGACGGTGCCGCTGCTCCGGGGCGGGATCGTGACGGGCGACGTGAAGGACGACCACGGATTCCCGGTCGCGGGCGCCACCATCGAGATCGTCGGGTCGGATCCGTGGGGCATGCCCATCGACGAGACGTCCGGAAGCACCGAGTTCCGAGAGGGCCAGTTCGCGCGCGGGATGGGCGGGCCGGCGCCTCTGATCCCGGCCGGCGAGCTGGGCGTGATGCCGGGTCCGATCCCGGATCTGCCGCACGACACGGCGGCGTTGCTCGCGCCCGCTTCGAGCGGAAACGGCAGCGACGCGTGGGTGACGCGCAAGGACGGCGAATTCCGCGCGGAGCCCGTGACGCCCGGTCGGATTCAGGTGCTCGTGCGACATCCGCAGTTCGTGGACGGTGAGAGTGAGATGGTCAGTCTCTTGCCGGGCGGCGAGGTGCACGTCTCGATCGTCCTGCGGAGCGGCGGCTCGCTGGAGGGCCGTGTCGTCGAGGAGGACCGCACCCCGGCGCGCGGCGCTCGCATCGAGTTGATCGCGCAGGTCGGCTCGATCGAGCGCGTGACGTTCGCGGCGGACGACGGCTCCTTCGCGTTCGCGTCGGTGCCGGACGAGGTCATCTTGTCGGTCGCGCGGGCCGATTCCCCGGGCGATTTCGTCGCGAGGGTGCCAGTCCACGTCAATGAGCGCGGCAAGAACGAAATCGAGATCGTGCTGCCGAAGCTGCGCGAGCCGATGCGTTTGCGGGTGACGGACGACCACGGATATCCACTCGACCGGGTGGAGGTGCACGCGGTGTCCCTCGACCTCGACGCGCCATTGCGGAGGACGACGTTCACGGACGACGACGGCTCCACGGAGATCCCCGGCGCGGTCGGGTTGCCGCTGCGAATGCTGCTCACGCGCCCTGGAAAAGCGCCCCTCGTGAAGGTGCTGGAGGTGGCGCCGCGCGACCTCACGATCGAATTGCCCGAGGGAAAGCACGTGAAGGGCCAGGTGACCGCGCGCGACGGCCGCGACTGGGTCGAGGGCGCCGATGTCACGGTGTATACACCCCTCGGCCCGAAGCACGCGACGAGCGATGTCGAGGGTGCGTTCACGTTCTCGGACTTGCCGGCGGGCCGATTGCGGTTCGAGGTGATGAAGGAGGGATATGCCTCGGTCGAGGCGTGGGCGCAGATCGGCGACGACGCGACGGAGGATCGCCCGACGGACATCGGCGCGATCGATCTGACCCCTTCGGGCGAGGTGGCGGGCCAGGTCGTGGACGAGAACGACGACCCGATCCCGAACGTGCGAGTCGCGCGCGACGCGGTCCCTTCGTACTTGCCGCTGGGCCCGTTGCCGGCGGGCGTGGTGGTGACGGACCGCGAGGGCCGATTCACGTTGAGCGGCCTCCCCGAGGGCGACGTGACGTTGGAGGCGTATATCCAGGATCGCGGCCGCGTGCAGGTGGACAACATCCCAGTCCGGGCGGACCGGACGACTTCGCGCGTGAAGATCGTGATGCCGGCGCAGGACGAAGAGGCGAAGAAGGACGCGAAGGGTGCGGGGAGCGTGGCAGTCACGCTGGGCGAGCGCTCCGAGGGCGACGGGAGCACGGCCGTGATCGTGAAGATGGTGGCCCCCGCGAGCGAGGCGGAGATCGCGGGCCTGGAGTCCGGCGACCGGATCCTGATGGTGAACGGCCGCCGCGTGAAATCGATCGAGGGCGCCCGCAAAGGCATGACCGGCCCGCTGGCGGAAGACGTGCTGATCCAGGTGACGCGCGCGTACGAGGTGCCGAGTCGCGGCGCGAAGACAGCGACGGCGCCGGAGCCGGAGACGCTGCTGTTCCGCGTGCGGAGAGAGCGCGTGCGCAGGTAGGGGGCGGCGGCCGGGAGCAGCGCCGGCGGCGGGAGAAGTAGCAACATGCCTGCTCGGGCCGCCGCCTTTCGTGGTAGCTTGTTCCGGTTTCCATGCCTGCCTTGTTTCGCCGGAGATCGCTGCGCGTCCTTTGCGGGATCGCGTGCGCCCTCCTGTCGCTGCATGCGGGGAGCGCCGCCGCGGATGGGACCGCGGATGAGGCCGATCTGCAGTTTCGGCTCGGCAAGCAGGAGTACAAGAAAGGCAATTTCGAGCAGGCCCTCGCGCATTTCTTCGCCTCGAACCGGCTCGTCGCCAACCGCAACGTGCTCTTCAACATCGCCGGCGCGGAAGAAGCGCTCGGGCGGTATGCGGACGCGCATCGGTATTACGTCGACGCCATGGCCGGCGAGACCGACTCGCAGAAGCGCGCGGAGGTTCAAGCCGGCATCGACCGCGTGGGGCCGCACGTCGCGGTGCTCGACGTCAAGACCGATCCGCCCGGCGCCACCCTGTTCATCGAGCGAAAAGATCTCGGCACCGTCGGCACCTCCCCGCGCCCCCTCGCGCTCGCCGCCGGCAAATACCGCGTCCTCGCCGAGCTGCCCGGCTACGAGCCGGAGACGTCCAGCGAAGTGGAGGCCATCGTCGGAAAGAGCACCTCCGTCACGCTGATCCTCCGCAAGGTCGTCGGCAAAGTGGCCATCTCCGTGGAGGGCGCAAAGACCGCCGCCGTGCGCGTCGACGACGAGGACGGGCCCGTCGCGTGCGCCGCCCCCTGCGAGCTGAGCCTCGTCCCGGGCCGGCACGACCTGTATTTCTCGGCCGACGGATACCAAGGGCTCCAGCACACCGTCGTCGTGGAGCCGCGGAAGACCGAGCTCGTGAAAGGCACCCTCGTGTCGCTGACTGGCACGCTCGTGGTCCGCACGGAGGAGCGCGGCGCCGCCGTCAAGGTCGACGGGAAGGCCATCGGCTTCACTCCGCTGGTCGCGCGCGACATCCCCGTGGGCAAGCGCGTCGTGCGCGTGGAGATGCCCGGATATCGACCCTACCTGACCACGCTCGAAATCAAGCCGTCCGGGCAAGTGGACCTCACCTCCGTCGCTCTGGAGCGGCTCGATGAAGGGGTGTCGCTCCGGCAGGTGTCCGCGGCCTCGCGCACGGTGGAGAGCCTGGACGACGCGCCGTCGTCCGTGAGCCTCGTCGAGAAGCCGGAGATTCAGGCCTTCGGATACCCCACCATCTACGAGGCGCTGCGCGGCGTCCGCGGGATCGCGCTCTCCAATGACAGGGCGTATCCCACCGCGCAGGTCCGCGGGATCGGGCAGCCCGGCGACTACGGCAATCGCTTCCTCGTGCTCTCCGACGGCCACGTGCTGAACGAGAACGTGGGCGCCTCTTCGTTCCTCGCGCAGGAGGCGCGCGCGGATCTCGGCGACGTCGAGCGCATCGAGATCGTGCGCGGCCCCGGCTCTCTGCTCTACGGCACGGGCGCGATCTCCGGCGTCGTGAACCTCGAGTTGCGGCCGCCCGACGCGCCGTCCGAGGCGCACGCTTCGATGGGCGTCTACGACGACAACGTGGCGCACGCGCGCGCGGGCTTCACTTATAACTTCGGCAAAGGGCGCAGCGTGTGGGCCAGCGTCTCGGCCGCGCGGTCCGACGGCGTCGACCTCCCCGTCCCGCTGCCCGGCTATCCGCGGGACGCGCTGCCGATCGCGCACAGGGTGGATTCCTTTGCGTCGATCGGCACCGCGGGCCGCGCCACGTTGGGGGCGCTGACGGCGCAGTGGTTCTATCACCAGCGCGAGCAGATCCTGCCCGTGGGCGCGTACGGCTCCACCTTCGACGACCCCGGCTCGACCCTCCAGGACAGGCGCTTCTCGGGCGAGATCCGCTTCGAGCCGCGGCTCCGCGACGACATTCAGCTCTTCACGCGGGCGCACGGCAACTACTACTTTGCCCCCGAGATGTACGCCACGTCCGAGGGCGTCTATCACGAGCACTACACGGGGATGTGGTTCGGCGCGGAGGCCCGGCTCGTGGTGACGCCGCGCCCGTGGCTCCGCTTCTCCGTCGGCGCAGACGGGCAGTGGAGCCCCGAGGCCACGATGACGGGCGTCGTCCAGAGCCCCTCCGGTGACGCTCCCTATCTCGACGAGCACCACCCTTATGTGGCGGGCGCGCTGTACGCGACCGCGGAGGGCGCCCCGCGCACGTGGTTCCGGTTCTCGGGCGGTGTCCGTCTCAACGTGTATTCCACATTCGGCGCGGTGGTGCTCCCGCGCGCGGCGCTCATCTTCCACCCGCGGGAAGACCACGTGCTCAAGTTCATGGGCGGCCACGCCTTCCGCGCCCCCAGCGTGTACGAGCTCTATTACAACGACGGGGGATTGACGCAGCTCCCGGGGGCGGATCCGGCCCGTGGCCTCATGTTGAAGCCGGAGTCGTCGTGGTCCGCGGAGCTCGAGTATTCGATCCGGTTCGCGCGCGACTGGGTGGCGCTCGCGGCGGCGCACACCACGGTGATCGAGGGCGTGATCGGGCTCGAAGAAGACACGTCGCCGCCGAAAGATCCCACGTCGGCGCCGGTCGTTCGTTACGTGAACGGCAAGGTGCCAGTCTTCGTCGTGGGCGGCGACGTCGAGCTTCGGCGCGAGTGGCGCGGGGGCCTGATGCTCTCCGCGATGTACGGTTATCAGCGGGCGCAGCGCGCGGACGCGACGGAGAAGGACCCTGTCCTCGACAACGTGCCGGAGCACCTCGCCTCGGTGCGCGCGGTGGTCCCGGTGCTGCGCGATCTGCTCTCGGTGGGCCTGCGCGCGACCCTGGAGGCCCCGCGCCGCATCCGCTCCGACTCCGACGAGCGCACGCGCCCCGCGGTCATCGGCGACGCGACGATCTCGGGCGCGATCACGAGCACGAGCCTGCGCTACGTCCTCGGCGTCTACAACCTGGCCGACTGGCGCTACGAGGTCCCGGTCGACAGCACCTTCGCGAGCCGCACGATGCTCCAGAACGGCCGCCGCTTCCTGCTGGACGTGCAGTATACGTTCAAGTGAGAGCGGCCGTCCGGCGTCTCCGAGAGAGCCAGTCTCGCGTCATGGCGAGAGTGCCAGTTCCGTGGTCGTCAGCGATCGTCGCGCAGCGCGGGCACCGTCGATGTCGCGTGCGCCGTCGCCGGCGCCACCGGGGCGGCGCGTGACATCGTGTTTGCGGAGGACGTGACTTCGGACGGCGCGGGCCCGGCGTTCGGCGCGGCGGACGGCACCTCGATCAGCGAAGGACGCGCGCCGCGCAGGCCGATCATGACGTCTTCGCGCGCCTCCCGGCCGCCTTCGGAGACGCGCACGACGCGGGTGCTCCCGGGGGCGCCCGTCAAGGAGAGGCGGCCGTCCTCCACGTGCGCCGGCTGTCCGTCCACCGTGACCGTCGCGTTCGGAGGGCGGATCTGCACGATCACCGTGACGGCCTCGGCGGCGGTCTTCGCGGTGTCCACGGGCGGCGGATCCGGCACGTGGGGCTTCGCCGCGAGGTAGGCGCCGGCGATCAGCGCGAAGACGGCGAGCGCGCTCCCCACCGCCGACAGGAGCCCGCGCCGCGGCGGAGGCAGCGCGACGCTCTGGGGCCGCGGCGGCGAGAGGCTGGTGCGCCCGGAGTCGGCCCATGGATCGCCGGCGGACCCTTCGTGCGGCGCCGAGTCGTGCCCGCCCCTCTGGCTCGTCGGCGGCGGCACGGACACCGGCCCAGACTCCGCACCAGCGGGCGGCGCGGACACCCGCGCAGATCCAGGGCCCGGCGGCGCGGACACCCGCGCAGAACCGGGGCCAGGCGGCACGGACACCGGCCCGGACTCCGCACCAGCGGTCGGCGCGGACACCCGCGCAGACTCCACACCAGCGGGCGGAGCGGAGATCGGCCCGGACTCCACACCAGCGGGCGGCGCAGAGATCGGTCCAGACTCCGTACCAGCGGGCGGAGCGGACACCCGCGCGGATCCGGGGTCCGGCGGCGCGGACACCGGGCCAGCCTCGATGCCGGCAGGTGACGCGGACTCCATCTCCGACTCCCCACCTGCGTCCGCGGGAGAGAGCGTCTCTGGATCGGAGTCGGAGGCGCTCCCCTCCGGCGGCGCCGGCACCTTCGGCTCCAGGGAGGGCACCGCGGACACGCGCACCGGCGCCGCCACCGTCGCGGCGAGCTCCACGCCCCAGCGCCTCCCCGACGACATCGGCCGCTGCGACAGCTCGAACAGCTCGGCCTCCGCCTGCGGGAGCGGCGCGAACGGGAGCAGCGCCTCCGCGAACGCGAGCATGGATGGATATCGGTCCTGGGCGCGCTTCGCCATCGCGCGCTCCACCAAGAGCACGAGATCCGGCGAGAGCTGCGGCCGCAGCGTCCCGAGCGCGGGCGGCGTCTCCTCCGCGATGTAGTGCAGCACCAGCGGGAACTTCACCCCTTCGAACGGACGCCGGCCGGTCAGCATCTCGTACAGGATCACGCCCACCGCATAGATATCGGTGCGCAGATCGACCGTGCTCGGGTCCACGATCTGCTCCGGAGACATGAAGTCGGGCGTCCCGAGGAGAGCGCCTTTCTGCGTCGACGCGCTGTCCGTCACGAACTTCGACACCCCGAAGTCGAGCACCTTCACCTCTTCGGCGGAGCCCTTCTTCCGCGCGAGGAACACGTTGTCCGTCTTGAGGTCGCGGTGCACGATCCCGGCCGCGTGCGCCGTCGCGAGCGCGTCCGCGATCCGGAGGGCGATCCGCACTGTGCGCTGCGGCGTGAGCGGCCCGCGGCGGTGGATCTCGTCCGCGACCGAGTGCCCGTGGAGCAGCTCCAGCACGAGGTACGGCTTGCCGTCCGGCGTCTTGCCGAGATCGCTGCACTCGACGATGTTGCGATGCCCCAGCATCCCGGCCGCGCGCCCCTCGTTGATGAAGCGCTGCACCACGTCCGGGTCCGCCGCGTACGAGGGCTTCAGCACCTTGATCGCGACCTCCCGGCCGAGGGTCGTGTGCTTTCCCACGTAGATCTTGGCCATCCCGCCCTCGGCGAGGAGCCGCATGATCTGGTACCGATCGTCGAGGACGCGGCCGATCAGGTCGTCTCTCTTCTCGGCAGCCAGGTTATCGTGAGGCGGGGGGCCGGGCACGGTCGACTCGTCGGCGGACACGTGACGATACCGGCCGGGGCCCCGCCGCGGAAGCGAATTCGCGCGCGCCTGCCTCATGAACGTGCCTGGATTTCGCGCAACGGATACGCTCACTCGATCATGAGCGTGACAAGAGCCCTGATGGTGCGGATTTCAGCGGTCTTCTTCGGGGCGTCCGCCCTCGTGGGCGTGGCTTTCGCGGGCGCCTCCGGCTGCGGCGGCGGAGGGACCGAGACGACCCCGCTCGACGCCGGCAGCGACGGCACCGTGGTGATCCTGGACGGCGGCGGCGAGGTCGCGACCCCACCGGACGGCCCCTCCGCGTGCCCCGGCGCCTGCAACTACCAGACGAACGAGGGCTGCGGCGCCACGGAGACGTGCTTCCCCGCGGTCTCGGGCGGCGCGTCGACCCCGGCGTGCGCGAGCGCCGGCGCCGGCAAGGACGGAGTCGCGTGCACCTCGCTGTCCGACTGCGCCCCCGGCTACATGTGCGCCGTCGGCCAGAACGTCTGTCGCAAGCTCTGCTGCGGCGGCGACTGGACCGCATGCCCGGACCCGGATCAGCGCTGTTTGCAGAAGCTATCGATCAAGGAGCCGGACGGCACGAGCGTCGTGACCGGAGCGATGGTGTGCGTCCCTGTCAACGACTGCGACGCGTTGACCCCGGAGAGCTGCCCGACGAGCACGAAGACATGCCAGATCATCGACGGAACAGGGGCAGTGGCCTGCGTCAATGAAGGCCAGGGCGAACAGGGCGAGAGCTGCCCGTGCAAGGGCGGTTATCTGTGCGTCGCGAGCGCCTGCCGCCGCCTCTGCAAGGCCGTCGAGGGCGGCGGCGAGCCGTATTGTCAGGAAGGCGAGGGCATCTGCGTCCACTACAACCGCGACCCGGCAGGAGTCGGGGAGTGCACCCCCCAGAGCAACTGACTGTCAGTGCCCCCAAGTGCCCGTGTCGGTGTCCACGGCCGTCGGGATGCCGTCGAAGTGGCCATCGCTCGGGAACCAGGGTTGTGCGCAGGCCTACTTCGAGTCCGTCACGCGCTCGAGCTGGATGGCCGGCTTCTTCTTGCCCTTGTCCCACGTGGCAAGGAACAGCTTGTCGCCGGCGAACACCAGCTCCGCGCGGCGATCGCCGATGCGGATGCGCGCGACGATCACCTCGCCGCCCATCTCGGGGATGATCGACGTGCGCACGAAGAGGAAGCCGAGCTCGCCCTTCGCCGTGTCGTAGCCGCCGGACAGCTCCGCCGTGGGGCCCGCGACCTTGAACGTGGTGGGGCCGCCCGTCTTGTTGCCCCACACATCGCTGCTGACACCGCCGCTCATCTTCCAGGCGCCCTGAATACGGGCGCGGAAGCTGGCCACGTCCGGCGACGTCGGCACAGGGCACTTGTTCATCTCGCCGATCGTCTTCGCGCCGAGCAGGCACGTCTTCGCCTCCGTGGGGAGGCGGCGCTGCGTGCAGGCCTTCTCGTCGATCTTGATCTCGTCTTTTTCGTTCTCGGGGACGGCGCCGCCCCAGGTCTCGATGAGCTCCGTCATCGGGAGGAACTGGTCCATCGGGAAATCGGAGGCGTTCGACATGTCGTTCGCGTGCTTCGCGATCGCGCGGCAGTCGGTCACCGTCGCGTTCGAGGCGAGCAGCCAGCCCGTCAGATCCGCGCCGAGGAAGTGCGCCAGCGCGTCCGTCGGCGCCGGCTTCGCGTCGAGCAGCGCGTCCACGATCACGCCGGCCTTCTGCACGTCCTCGCTCGTCGCGAGCACCACGTTCTTGATCTGCGCCTTGTCGTCGTCGAGCAGGGGCTTGCGGACGATGAGGCGCACGATGTCGCCGCTCGACTTGACCTCCGGCTTCTTGAGCGCGCCGATCCACGTGCGGGCGACCGTGCGGAAGGCGGCGTCGCGCGGATCCTTGCCGGCGCCGAGGATCTTCAGAATGCCAGTCTCGTTCGCGGTGACCGTCTTGCTCCAGGCGTCCACGTAGGCGTTCAGCTTGGTCTCGGCGGCGCGCGCAGACTCGCTGTCTCGCGCCCACAGCACGTACTCGAAGCCGACCGCGCGGCCCTGCTCGGGGCGATCGCGCAGCACCGCGGAGGCCTTCACGTCGCCCGCGAGCGCGACGCCGTCGGCCTCGTGACCGGGGGGCAGACAGAGCTTCAGGAGGTCCGCGATGCCGTCCGCGGGGGCCGCCGCCACGCACGGCAGCGAGAGATCGATCGACTCCGGGCGATACCGCAGCTCCCACGAATCGGCCGGATCCAGCTTCTTCGTGAGGTCCGCGAGCGTGCCGGCCGCCTCGCCTTCGGTGCGGTTGCCGCCGCTCGGGCGGTAGCCGACCGCGAAGAACGAGAGGTCGTCCACGCGGCCGCCGTAATACACGCTGCCGTCGTCGAAGCCGGCCGCGCCGTTCTCCGCGCATGGGCTGCCGGCCGCGGCCTTCTGGCCCTCTCGCGGGGCCGCGCAACGGCCGAGCTGGTTCGCGAAGCTCTTCTCCACGAAGCCCATGAACGGCGGCAGCGGCGCCTTGTGGCGGATCGCGGCGACGCGGCGCTGCGTCTGCCCTTCGACGAGGCCGATCTGCACGATCTGCCGGCCATCCATCGCCTCCGCGAGGACCTTCCCGCACTTGAGGCCGTCCGTCAGGCTCACCGGATCGCGCAGCGGCGCGAGCGCGGCCACGGCCGACGCGGCGTCGCGGTACCGCGCGGCGAACAGCTCTCCGACCACGTCCATGCCGCCGCAGAAGCGAGCCGCGAGCGCCGACGTGCTGGCCTCTTTCGTCGCGCCGTCGGAGGGCGCGAGGTCGCCGTGCGCGGGGCCGCTCATCACCGCGACCGTCACGGGAGGCGCGTGATCCAAGGGGATCCGTGAGTCGAACTTCTTGCCGCCGGTGAGCAGCAGGTACCCCATCGTGCCGCCGCCCACGACGAGCAGCGCGATCACGGAGCCGAGCGCGATGCTCGTCGCCTTGGATTTCTGGGCCTTCGGGGGAGGCGGCGCGATCGCGGGCGCGGGCGCGAACGCGTCTCCCGGAGGCGGTCCCTCGGGCGGCGGCGGAGCGGCCGGAGCGCCCGGGACCGTGGCGGACGGAGATGCAGGCTGGCCCGGCGGCCACCCACCCATCGGCGAAGGCATCGTCATGCGGCGGCGAAGTTACATCAAACGGACTGTGTCAATTCGAGAATCTTGCCGTTCGCCTTCGTTCTCGTTGCGACAACCTCTCATCACCGGCGAGACGTGGCCTCGGGACGAGGGGCTCGGGCGCCGCGCACCCGCTCGGTATTCCGAGCGGAACGACTGGATCCGACGCGGAATCCTGCGACTGGCACCCTGCGTGCAAATCATCGCGGCACGGGCGAACGCTCGTCGTTCCACCTCGCGGGGTCTTTATGCTGAGCAAGTACTTCAAGTTCCTCAAGAGCCTGCCGGTCGCGGCCAACATGGCAATCGGGTTCGCGATCGTGATCGCGCTCACCGTGCTCGTCTCCGCGGCGGGGTTCCGCGGGATGGCCGACATGGCGAACGGCCAGGCGAACGAGAACAAGATGGCCGCGGCGCTCGAGCACATGAACGAAGCTCGGCTCGCGGAGAAGGACTTCATGCTGCGCGGCGACGACTCGGACGCGCAGCGGGCGGCGCGCGAGGTGACGGCGCTCGGCGAGGCGCTGCGGGCCTTGGGCGGCGTCGAGACCGCGGAGCGCGACAAGGCGATGGATCTCGCGCAGGAGCACGCCGCGGCGCTCTCGGCGCACGTCGTGGCGACGCGCTCGGGCGCGCAGGCGGACGGGGACCTCGTCGAGGCCGCGCAGGTCGCGGAGAAGGTCATCGGCGATCTGCACACCGCGAACGTGGCCGAGTACGACGAGATGATCGCGAAGGGCGACAAGCCCGCGATCATCCAGCTCCAGGTCAAGATCCTGGGCCAGCTCGATCTCGCGCTCCAGCACCTCCTGCGGGCGCGGCAGCACGAGAGGAGCTTCCAGCTCCGCCGCGATCGCAAGTACATCGACATGATCGCGAAGGAGCTCGAGCCGGCCGGCGAGATCATGACGGAGGAGCGCGAGCACGAAGAGGATCCCGCGCACCGCAAGGCCGCCGGCGTCGTCATCGAGTCGCTCGCGAAGTACCGCCGCGCCTTCGACGCGTACGTGCGGTCCGTCGATCAGCGCGAGGCGCTCGAGCAGAAGATGCTCGCGACGGCCGTGGAGCTCGATCGGCAATCGGACCGCATCGCCGCCGCCGAGACCGCGCGCACGGACGACCTCATCGGCACGTCGAAGGGCTTCATGCTCGCGGGGACGGCGCTCGCGTTCCTGTTCGGGTTCGTCGCCGCGCTCTTCACGAACCGCCTCATCGTGCCGGATCTCCGGCGCGTGGCCGCCGTCGCGAGCCGCGTGGCCGAGGGCGATCTGAGCGCGGACGTCGACGTGGACCGCAAGGACGAGATCGGCCGCGTGCTCGAGGCCGTCCACGTCATGAGCGTGCGCCTGCGCGACATCGTGGGCAACGTGCAGGGCAGCGCCGCCGAGATCGCCGGGGACGCGGAGGGCATCGCGCAGTGCGGCGACGATCTCTCGGACCGCACCAAGCGCCAGGCCGCGAGCCTGCAAGAGACCGCCGCGAGCATGGAGCAGCTCACCGCCACGGTGAAGCAGAATACGGATAGTGCTCGGAAGGCCGGGAGGCTCGCGATCGACGCGCAGCGCGAGGCGCAGTCGGGCGGCGCGGTGCTCACGAAGACGATGGTCGCGATGGAGGGGATCCGCGACGCGAGCCGCCGCATCACCGACATCATCGGCGTCATCGACGAGATCGCGCTCCAGACGAACCTGCTCGCGTTGAACGCGGCGGTGGAGGCGGCGCGCGCGGGCGATCAGGGCCGCGGCTTCGCGGTGGTGGCGGGCGAGGTCCGCAAGCTCGCGCAGCGCAGCGCCGCGGCCGCGAAGGAGATCTCGTCCCTCATCCGCGAGAACGTGGAGCGCGTCGAGGAGGGCCACCAGCTCGTGGAGGCGTCCGACAAATCGTTGGGGGGCATCCTCGCGGCCGTCGAGAAGCTCGGCGCCATGGTGGAGTCGATCGCGACCGCGTGCGAGGAGCAGTCCTCGGGCCTCTCGCAGCTCAACTCCGCGGTGAGCCAGATCGACGAGGTGACGCAGCAGAACTCCGAGCTCGTGGAGCAGACGGCGGAGACCGCGCGCTCGCTCGATCAGGAGTCGCACGATCTTCAAGGGCTCATCGCCTTCTTCAAGACCGAGAAGACGGGACGCTCCGAGGGACGCGGCGCGAAGGGCGCGCCGATGCCGTTCGGAAAGCTCGCGAGCGCCGCCGCGCGGATGCCTATGTGAGGTGACGTCATGTTCAAGAACCTTCGACTTGGTACACGGCTCGCGGTCGGCTTCGGGGTCGTGTTGTTGCTCACGCTGCTCATCGCGGGCGCGGGCTTTCGGGGGGTGACGAACGTGGAGGCGCGGGCGCAGAAATCCGATGACGCGCAGCGGATCCAGGATCTGCTGCGGCTCGCGGAGATCGCGCAGCAGAGGTACGTGCTGCACGAGGACGACGCGTCGGCGGAGGCCGTGAAGACGAACCTGGACGCGCTCGTCGCGCAGGCGCTCGCCAACAAGGCGACGCACGCCCAGCAGGCGAACCGCGACCAGATGGATCGGATCGTCGCGCTCGCGCGGGGCTACGAAAAAGGCTTCCTCGACTACGCGGCCAACGTGAAGAAGGGCAAGGACGCCGAGGCGAAGATCGTGGAGTCGGGCCGCGCCGTCGAGCAGCTGACCCTCGTGATCCAGGATCGCATCGTCGTGGAGGACGCGGCCGACAAGACGGGCGAGGGCGACTCCCTGCGGCTCAAGGTGCTGATCGACGCCGATCGCGCGTCGGCCCTGATGCTGCAGGCGCGGCGCCACGAGAAGAACTTCCAGCTCCGCGGCGACCGCAAGTACGTCGACCAGGTGAAGGAAGCCACCGTGCAGGCCGAGGCGCTGATGAACAAGGTGCGCGAGGACGATCCGCGGCCCGAGCAGCTCAAGTCCGCGGACGAGGTCCTCAAGGCGATCGCCGTCTACAAGGCGTCGTTCGACGTGTTCGTCGGGTCGATCGACGAGCGGCACGCGCTCGAGGCCTCGTTCGTGAAAGCGGCGGACGCGATCGCCCGGGAGGCCGACGAGTCCGCGGAGGATCAGGAGGCCAAGATGAAGGCCGAGATGACGGCGGTGAAGGGCCAGGTGTCGGTGCTCGCCGTCGTCGCGACGCTCCTCGGGATCCTCGTGTCGGTCGCGTTCGTGCGCTCGCTCGTGACCGCGATCCGTCAGGCCGTCGGCCTCGCGGATCGGATCGCGTCGGGCGATCTCACCGCGCGGATCGTGGTCGATCGCGGGGACGAGATCGGCCAGCTCCTCGGCTCGCTCGCGTCGATGAGCGCGCGGCTCAACGAGATCGTGGCGCGCGTGCACGCGGCGGCCGACGAGATCACGACCGCGGCGGGCGAGATCAGCTCGGGCAACACGGATCTCTCCGAGCGCACGAGCTCGCAGGCGTCGAGCCTGGAGGAGACGGCCGCGAGCATGGAGGAGCTGACCTCCACGGTGCGTCAGAACACCGAGCACGCGGCGCAGGCCGATCGCCTCGCGGGAGACGCGAGCCGCGCGGCGCAGGGCGGCAGCGAGGTCCTGGGCCGCACGATCCAGGCGATGGGAGGCATCCGCGACGCCAGCAAGAAGATCGAGGACATCATCGGCGTGATCGACGAGCTCGCGTTCCAGACGAACCTGCTCGCGCTGAACGCGGCGGTGGAGGCGGCGCGCGCGGGCGATCAGGGCCGCGGCTTCGCGGTGGTGGCGGGCGAGGTCCGCAAGCTCGCGCAGCGCAGCGCCGAGGCCGCGAAGGAGATCGCCGGCCTCATCCACGACAGCGTGGAGCGCGTGGATCAGGGCGCGCGCCTCGTCGACGCGTCGGGCAAATCGCTGGGGGAGATCCAGGGCGCGGTGCAGAAGGTCAACTCCATCGTGAGCGGCATCACGTCCGCCTCGCGCGAGCAGGCCGACGGCATCGAGCAGGTCAATCAGGCCATCACGGCGATGGACAGCGTCACGCAGCAGAACTCCGCGCTCGTGGAGGAGGCCGCGGCCGCCGCCGAGACGCTCGCGCAGCAAGCGGCGGAGCTGAAGCGCATGATCGACTTCTTCAAGGTCGACGCCGACTCCCGCTCTCCGGCCCAAAGAGAACAGCCTGTATCCAAGAAAACGAAGCCGCCGGTCGGCCGCCTCGCGCACGCGCACACCTGAGCGCTTCCAGGAAGCATGAAACGGGGGTTCTGGTGCCCACCCCCGGCCTTCGCTTCGCGAACACGACGTCGAGGACTACGTCCACTCAGCTACGGACTCCGCGGAGCAAGGCTCCGCTCCGCCTCCGCTGAGCGGACCACGTCCTCCCAGTGGCGGCCGGTTCGCGAAGGGAGGGGGACCTTCCATCACGCTTGGAGCGGCTTCAGCTCAAGGAGTGGGGGAGTGAAACGAGGGGGCGAAGCCCCCTTGTAAACCCGCTACTCCGTCTTCAACCACCAGTTCGACAGCTCCAGCGGCGTGCCTTCGAAAGGGGCCACGTCGGCCACGTCGTCCTCGAAGTAGCTCGCGAGGAGGCGCCATCCGCCGCGCTCCAGCGCGAACGCGTCGAGCTGCCGCGCGTCCGGATCCACGATCCAGAGGTGCGGGACGCCGCGCGCCGCGTACATGGCGCGCTTCACGCCGAGGTCCTTGCGGCGGGTGGAGCTGCTCAGGATCTCGCAGACCCAGTCGGGGACGACGGCGATCGGGTTCTCTTCGAAGTGACCGATCATTCGGTCCGCGTGCCAGCCCGAGAGATCGGGGACCGCGGATTCGCCGGTGGCGAAGAGGACCTCCACCTCCTGGTAGATGATCCAGCGGGAGGGCGGAGGCGTCCCTCGCCGGCCGCCTCTCTTGAGATCCGCGGCGAGGTTGAATTCCACCTCTGTGTGGGATTGGCGGGGCCGGCCCATCGTGTAGATCGCCCCCCCGATCACCTCGCCGGTGAGGTTGTCCGGGAGCTTCTCCAGCTCTCTGCGAAGCTCCCAGTTGTCGGGCAGGCTCGTCGCGGCGGTCATGGCGCCATTCAACTACGGGGCACGCAGAGTGTCCACCCGCGGCCGGCTGCCGGCGTATCATCCCGCGCGCATGACGACGACCTTTCGGCTCGGGGATGCGGTGCCCGCGGACGCGGTGTGGGACGCTTGCGCGGAGATCGGGGTGCGCCTCTCCAACGTGGTCCCGCGCACGAGCGCGCACCCGGCGCAATCCATCTTCGTGACGCGCGATCGCCAGACGCTGCTGCACCTCGTCGAGGAGAGCTCCGGCGGGCGCGCCGTGATCGTCCGCGGCCTCCACGCGGAGGAGACGGCCTCCGCGTTCGCGAAGGCGCTCGGCGCGACGGAGGCAGAATGAGCGCGGCCTTTCCCTCGCGGCCCCGGCTCGCGGAGCACGCGCTCGTTCGCCGGCATTTCATCGATGGAAACGAGATCGTCGTCGTCCACGACGCGCGCTCCGGGGACCTCGTGCGGATGCCCCCGCGCGCGTGGGCGCTGATCGAAGCGGCGGACGGCACGCGCGACCTCGCGGGCCTCCTGCTCGCGGCCTCGCAGCGCGGCGAGCTGCGGCGCGCCTCGGAGGTGGAGGCGGTGCTCACGGATCTGCACGCCGCGGGGCTCCTCGTGGACGGCATCGATCCGTTCGCGTTCGAGGCCGCGGACGCGGAGGTGCCGGCGGACGCGCCGCTCGACGTGCTGCCGTTCGCGCTCACCTGCGACGGCTCCGGCGCGTGCTGCGCGACGTACAGCACGGTCCGCTTCACCGAGGACGAAGCGGCGCGCGCGCGGTCGCTCCTGCCGCTCGTCGAAGAGGGGCGCGCGCGTGTATTCCTGCCGCTCGCGGGCAGCGGCGCGCAGCCCTCGCGGGCCGTCACGATGATCGACGGCCGGTGCGCGTACCTCGCCGGAGACGGCGCGTGCGAGCTGCACCGGAGGCACGGCGCCGGGGCCAAACCGTCCGGCTGCGCGATCTACCCCGCGACGTTCGCGTTCGACGGAGAGGCGGTGCGCGTCTCGCTCGGCGTCGAGTGCGCCTGTGTCGCGAAGAGCCTCGGAAACAAGGACGGAGAGCCCCTCGTCCCCGCGGCGGCGAGGTCGCGCGCCGATCTGCCCGCGGGCGCCCAGATCGCCGTGTTGCCGGAGCGCATCGATCTCGGCGAAGGCCTCTCGCGTCCGCGCGCCGAGGTGCTCGCGTGGTCGCGCGACGTGCTCGCCGCGTGGCGAGAAGCGGCCCGCGGTGAGGAGACAGCGGACGCGTTCGCGACGCTGTGGAACCTCGCGAAGACGGTCCGCGCCGGCGTCCTCTCGGCGTCCGCGGTGGAGGCGGCGCTCCAGGCTGCGAAATCGAGAGTGCCAGTCTCGGAGCTGAAACCCTGGATTTCGGCCTTGATCGAGCGCACCTCCGGGAAGCGGGACGCCGCGGATCGGTGGCGCGCCCACGACGACCGCGTGCGCGGGCTGAGCGCCTCTCTCGCGGAGGCCGCCGCCGCGCTCGGCGACGAAGCGTGCCTGTCCCGCGCGGTGGAAGGCGAGGGCGCGGCCCGTCCGCTGGAGTCCTTTTACCTCACCGCGACGGTCCACGGTCACGGCCTGATCGGCGACGTGCCGCTCGCGACGGCGCTGTGCGATCGGGCCGTCCGCGTCCTCCTCGGCCGCGCGCTCTCGACGCGCTCGGAGCCTTCGGACGGCGCGGCGCTCACCCGCGTGGAGGCGATGATGCGCGCGCAGGGGCTCAAGGAATATGCGCGCGGCGTCGGCTGAGAGCGGGGCCGGGCAGATGGCGTTCGCCGCGGCCGCGACTTCGGGTATGGAAGGTCCCACGGAATGACGAACGCCTCCCCGAACCGACGTGCTCGATGGTGCCGCTCCCCGCGAGGCCGGGCGCTCTCCGCGATCGCGGCCGCGCTGGCGCTCGTCGTCGTTCTGCCGGAGGGCGCCGCCCGCGCGGACTCCCCGCCTGCCGCGAGCAAGGACAAGGAGAAGGAGAAAGAGGCCGCGCGCGCCCTCGCCGAACAAGGATACGACCTGTTCACGGACGGCAAGTACATCGAGGCTGCGCAGAAGCTCGACGAGGCGGAGGCCATCTTCCACGCGCCGACGCACCTCGAACTGGCCGGTCGCGCGCTGGAGAAGGCCGGGAAGCTCCTCGCGGCCCGCGATCGCTACCAGCGCGCCGTCGCCGAGGCGCCGAGCCCGAAGTGGTCCAAGGGCTTCCAGAAGTCCTACGCGGACGCGCAGCGCGAGCTTCTTGCCCTGAAACCCCGCATCCCCACGCTGCAGATCAAGCTCTCCGGCGTGGAGCCGGACAAGGCCTCTGTCACCGTCGACGGGGCGTCCTCGTCCGCCGCGGACTACGCCTCTCCGCGCGACGTGGACCCCGGCGCCGTGACGTTGCAGATCGACGCGCCGGGCATGGCGAGCGAGGTGCGCGACCTCACGCTGAAAGAGGGCGAAAAGCGCTCGATCGACGTCACCCTGCGGGCGCGCGTGGACGGGCGCGGCCCCCTGGCGCCGGGCGTGATCGGCGTCTCCGTCGGGGCGGTCTCGCTGGCGATCGGCGCGGTCACCGGGGCGATGTCGCTCGGCGCCGTCTCGAACCTCGACAAGGCCTGTCCCGACAAGCGATGTCCCGCGACGGAGGCCGGAGAGCTGTCCCGCGCGAAGACGCTCTCCACGGTGTCGACGGTCGGATTCTCGGCGGGCGCGGCGCTCGCGGCGGCAGGGGCGGTGCTCCTCCTCGTGCGCCCGTTCGGCGCCGCCGAGACGAAGGTGGGCGGCGCGCGCGTGACGCCGCTCGTCGGCCCCGGATTCGTGGGCTTGAAAGGGGAGCTTTGATGCGCGCGCTCCGCTTTTGGACAGCGCTCCTGACTGGCACCTTGGTCGCCTCCGCGGGCCTGTCCGCGTGCAACCTCGTGAACGGCGTCGACCAGTTCTCGGTAGCGGGCGGCGCCTCCACGAGCACCGGGGGCGCCGGCGGCGGCGGGACGGGCGGCTCCACCGCGCCCCCCACGCGCGTCCTCTGGAGTCGCACGTACGGCAGCCCGGTCGCGGACGCGCTGTCCGGCATCGCGATGGATGGCGACACCGCGGTCATCACCGGCTTCGTCTCCGGCCCGGCCGATTTCGGCGGCAGCACCACGACGGATCCGGGCGTGTTCGTGGCGCGGGTCGACGCAGACGGGGCCACGCTCGCCGCGCAGACATTCGCCACGGGGCCCGCGACGAACAACACCTCTCCCGCGATCGCGCTCACGCCGGACGGGCTCACGCTGCTGGCCGGGGTGTATACAGGCACCGTCGACTTCGGCCCCGGCCCGATGATGACGGCGGACTCCCCTCTGTTCCTCGCGAACCTCGGCGCGTCGCCGATGCAGGCGCCGTGGAGCCTCTCGCTCGGACAGGCGGTGACCTGGCACGGCCCGCACATCGTCGCGGACGCCGGGGGTGGGGTCACGCTGTTCGCGGACGGGCGCGGCGGGAGCCTGAAGTTCGGCGGCACGACGTACATGGGCACCACCAAGAACATCGCCTATCTGCTGCGCGCCGCGGCCGACGGCACCGCGAAATGGAGCCGCGCGTTCTCGTCGACGTCGCACGTCTACGCGGAGGCCGTCGCCGTCGACCCGACGGACGGCCAATCGGTGGTGATCGCCGGCAAGGCGGACGAGGGCCCCCTCGACTGCGGCTGTCCGGAGCCGCTCGCCACGCAAGGATACGCGATGTTCGTGGCGCGGTACGACGGGACCGGACAGTGCGTCTCGCAATGGAGCTACGGGGCGAACACGCCGCCTCACGGCCTCGCGGTGGACGCGGACGGAGGCGTCGTGCTGGCGGGCTCGTACGGCGCGGCGTTCGACGTCCAGGGCACGATGTTCGGCCCGCCGGTCAGCCCGAACGGGCTCGACGCGTACATCCTCCGCTTCAACAGCAAGGGAGACCTCTTGTGGGGCCGCACGTTCGGCGCGCCGGACCTCGACGACGACGTGGATCAAGTCGTGGTCGGCGGGGGAGGGGACGTGTTCGCGGCGGGCCACGTGAGCGGTCCGGTCGACCTCGGCGACGGCGTCACGCTTGCCGCCACGACCACGAGCGATCTCTATATCGCGCGCTTCTCCGGCGCGGACGGAAAGGCCCTCTGGGCGATGCGCTTCCCGAACAAGACGGCCTATGCGCAGCTGTTCGCGCGCCTCGCGGCCGACTCGAAGGGCAACCTGCTGGCGGGCGGGCTCTTCACCGGCACCATCGATTTCGGCGACGCGGACTCCCCCCATGCGTCCTTCGGCGGACCGGACGGCTACCTCGTCAAGCTGTCGCCGGACTGACCGTATTCTAGGCGGCGCAGAGCTCCGCCACGCGGCGGTTCTCGGCGCGCTCCAGGATGGACAGGCAGCCCGCGAGCGTGTCGTCGAACAGGAGCTCTCGGCGGATGGCGGCGGCGCCCTTGAGGCCGTGCAGATAGCCTGTCAGGTGGCGGCGGATCACGCGGACGCCGTGCGGCTCCCCGCGGACTGCCACGTTCGCCTTGAGGTGGCGCGCGCAGACCTCCAGCCGCTCCTGCGCGGTCGGAGGGGGGATGTGAACGCCCTTGTCGAGCAGGGCCCGCGCCTCGCGGAAGATCCACGGGTGCTCGATCGCGGCGCGGCCGACCATCACGCCCTCACAGCCCGTCTCGTCGAAGGCGCGCTTCGCGTCGTCGGCGGTCTTGATGTCGCCGTTCACGACGACGGGGATCTTCACGACCTGTCGTGCTTTCGCGGCCCAGCTCCAGTCCGCGGCGCCGGAGTGGCCCATCTGCGCCGTGCGGCAATGAATCGTGAGCGCGGCGACGCCGGCGTCCTCCAGCCTGCGGGCCAGATCGACGATGGGCATCTCCGACTCGGGGCCGTAGCCGATGCGCGTCTTCACGGTGACTGGCAGCTTCACGGTGCCGACGATGAGGCGCGCCATGTCGACCATCGCCTGCGGGTTGCGGAGCCAGCCGGCCCCGGCGCCGCGGCCCGCGATCTTGGGGACCCAGCAGCCGCAGTTGATGTCGATGAAGGCGGGCTGCGCCTCTTCGGCGATGCGCGCGGCCTCCGCGAGGCGCTCGGGGTTCGCGCCGTAGATCTGGATGGCCGTCGGCGTGTCGTCCGCGTCCAGCTTGAGCTTGCGGCGGGCGTTGCGGCAGCCGCGCAGGAGGCCCTCGGCGTTGACGAATTCGGTGACGCAGAGGCCGGCGCCGAGCTCGCGGCAGAGCTTGCGAAACACCGCGTCGCTCACGTCCTCCATGGGGGCGAGGATGACGGGGCGGCTGTCGAACAGGGCACGAAACGCGGGCGTGGTCACGATAGCCGCCGCGTCCTAGCACAGATCCAGGCTGTGGCGAACGCTCAGATATGCGCAGCGGGAGGCCCCCCTCGGCCGGTGCCTGTCAGTTGATGCCGACCTGCGCGCCTTTGACCTTCACGGGGCCCGAGGCCTCGACGTTCGCGGAGCCGCTCGCCTTCACGTCGACCTTGCCGCTCGACTCCACCTTCACGTCGCCGGTGGCCTTCACTTCCACCTTGCCGGTCGCCGTCACCTTCACGTCGGCCGTGGCCTTCACTTCGAGCGTGGCGCCCTCGATCGTGATGTTGCCGTTCTTCTCGACGGTGATCGTCGCGTCGCCGACCTGGATGGTCAGTTTGTTGCCGACCGTCATCTTCTGTTCGAGCTTCACCTCCTCCGTGTGATTGCCGGCCACGGTGGTGGTGCGGTCGCCCGAGACATCGATGGTGTAGTCGGTGCCGACGGTGAGCGTCTTGGCCTTTCCGGTCTTCTCGGTCGCGTTCTCCCCCATCTCGGCCGCGAGCGTCTTGCCGACCGAGAGGCTCATGTTGTTGCCGATGGACTCCGTATGATCGTTCGTCACGGAGATCGTTCGGTTGTTCTTGATCTCCTCGTTCTCGTCGTGGCCGACCGTCTTCTTGCGGTCGTTCTTGACCTCGAACGTCTCGTCGTGATCGATCGTCTCCTTCTGATCGTTCACCACGTGGAGCGTGCGGTCGTGCTTGACCTCGCGCGTCTCGTCGTGGCCAATCGTCTGGTTCTTATCGTTCTCGATGAGGATGGTCCAGTCCTTCTGGCCGTGGAGATAGATCTCCTCACTGCCCTTCTTGTCCTCGAACGTCAGCTCGTTGGAGCCGCCGCCGCCGGGCGTGGAGTTGCTCTTGATCGCGCTCTTCGTCTTGTTCGCGGGCAGCGCATACGGGGGGACGTTGGTGCCGTGATAGACGCGGCCCATGATGATGGGGCGGTCCGGATCTCCATCCATGAAGTCGACCAGCACCTCGTGGCCGATGCGGGGGATGTGCATGGCGCCCCATGCCTCTCCGGCCCAGAGTTGACTGACGCGGATCCAGCAAGAGTCCTTGTCGTCCTTCTTGCCGAGTCGGTCCCAGTGGAAATGCACCTTCACGCGGCCGTGCTCGTCGGTGTGGATCTCCTCTCCGGCGGGGCCGACCACGATCGCGGACTGGACACCTCGCACGGTGGGCCGCGGCGTGAGCATCGGCGGGCGGAACACGACGGTCGCGGGGATGACCTCGAATCGGTTCTCGTAGGGCTCCGTGACGACGGCCGCGCTCTCGGCGCCGAGCGGCTCGGCCCCGCGGTGCTCCACGTGCGTGATCAGCCACTCTTGATTGAGGCTCTCGCGCGGGTGCTCGGACAGCGTGAATTTGTGGCCCGGCTCGAAGCGGCGACAGGCGCTGTCTCCCTCCGCGCGCTTCTTCAGGACGAGCGCCTCTTCCAATCGGATCTTGGCCAGGGAGTCTCCGGTGGCCGGAAGCTCGTAGTCGCCGGGGTGATCGTACAGCTCCAGATCGGTGTCGTCGCTGCCGGAAGAGGTGGATTCGAGGAGCAGAGAGGGCTTCTTGAAGTCGTAGTCGCGCAGGGTGGTCTTGCCGGGGCGCACCTCCTCCGAGTAGTGGAGTCGGCGCACGTGCTCGCTCTCGCTGAGGGCGCCGAGCGGCGGGCGGAACACGACGGAAGAGGCGCCCGCGATGGCCGTGAAGGTGGCCTGTTTGTCGCCGATGACCATCGTGTGCTTCGAGTCCGTGTGCTCGAAGAAGTAATAGATGCCCTCCTCCTCCATCAGCCGAGAGATGAAGGCGAAATCGCTCTCCCGGTACTGCACGCAATACTCCCGCTTCGCGTACGAGCCCTGGAGCGCGAGGCGGTAATCGTCCCCGGCCGCGAGGCCCGCGCCCTTCAGCACGGCCTCGATGATGTCCGGCGCCGTCAGCTCCTGGAAGATGCGGCAGTCGTTGCGGAGCTGCAATTTCCACGGCTTCGGCACCAGCGTGAGGTGGTACATCGTGAGCTTCTTGCCGGCCTCTCCGCAGGCGAAGCGGGCCACGATGCCGTGCACGTAGCGCATCTCGCCTTCATCGGTCTTGAGGCTCAAGAGGGCCGTCTTGCCGACCGCGTCGGTGGCGGAGACCTCACCTTCGGCCGCGACGACGAGCTCGAAGTGGAAGAGCTCGCTGATGCCCTCCCGGCCCGCGAACCGCACGACGCGCAGCGTCTCGGAAACGCCGCTGATCTCGAACAGGAATCGATCCAGAAGGGGCATACGGGTCTCCTACGGGAAGGTGCGGTGTCGGGGCGAAAGCGAGAGGGCCAGTGTTTACGAAACGCTTGCGATCAAGGGAGCGGAGAGTCGTCGTCGATCGGTCCGAGGGCGAGGCGGACGGAGGATACGTCGGGCTCGCGCTCGTCGGAGACGGGGATCGTCCCGCGCCACACGAGCGTGAGCGTGCCAAGGTCGAGGTCGAAGAAGGCGGTGTCGAGGCGCATCGGGATCTCCTCCTTCGCGCCGCCGTGACGCTCCGCGCGGCACCGGACCGAAACGCCGGGGAGGGCGCCTTTCAAGACTGGCAGTTTGGGGTGGACACCCAGGATCTCGAACGGCTCGTCCCCGCGGAGGAAAGGCAATCGTTGCTCGGGGGGCGCCGCCTGGTGGCGAGTCCAGTCGTACGCGTCGGCGAGGGAGCGAGAGGGCTTGTCGTCGCGCGCGGTCCTGGGCAGCGGGCCGAACGAGGCCGGTTTCGGCGTCTGCTGCGGCGCGCGCAAACGGTCGTTCGGATCTTCGAGGTGGGGGAGGAGCGCCGGCTTCTTCGCGGCGGACGTCTTCGGAGAGGGCTTGTTCTTGGGGGGCGGCGGCGGCGCGTTCCTGGCCGATTCGAAGCCGAGGCCGAGCGGGTTCGTCGCGTGTCCGCGCCCGCCGAACGCGTGGTCGTAGGAGAGGGGCATTCGGAGGAAGACGGCCGGCTCCGAGGGCTTCAACGCGGGGCCGACGCGCTGCCACGAGCGCTCGCCGAAGACGAGGAGTCGTCGGTCGAAGCCGCTCTCTTCCGCGCCGAATTTGAAGCCGACCGTGACCTCGGCCGCGCCGCCCGCGGGGGCCTGCGCGTGGCCCACGAGCAGAACGTCCGCGCGCACCTTGAACGGCGAGAGATCGCTCGGATACACGCAGAGCATGCCGCGGGGCCCGGCCGTGCTGCGGTCGCCCGAGAGCGCCTCCGCCTCGCCCCGGAGCGCGGCCGGCCCGTCCGGCACGAGGTCGCACGTGGCCTTCGCGATCACCGTGAGGGCGCAGCGAGAGGGGGAGTCGCCCCAGCCCACGACCGTGGCCGCGAGGGACGCGTCGTGCTGGAGGGGGACGATCTCGTCCTTCGCGCCGCTCCGCTTCGCGCGGGCCGCCTCGAACGACGCGCGGATCGCGGACGGCCCGTCCGACGCGGGCTCCGCGCCCGGCGAATCCGACGTGGGCAGTCCGGAGGTGGGCAGTCCGGAGGTGGGCAGTCCGGGGACGGGCGTCTCGGAGATTGGCAGTCCGGAGATGGGCAGTCCGGTCGGCGCGCGCTCGTAGGTGGGCAGTCCGGAGGGTGGCAGTCCCGCGCTCGGGAACGGCGTCGTGGTCGGCACGGGCGTCGTGACCGGGAGCGGCGTCGCGCCGGGCGCGTTCAACGGGGAGAGCGCCGCGAGCTGCTGCGCGAGGGCCTGGAACCGATCCGGAAACGGGATCGTCGGCCGCGCGCTCGTGCCCTCGTCTTCGAGCTGGAGCGTGCGCTCGGCCATCGGCGTCACGTGCGGGCGCGCGACGGGTAGCGGCGGCGGCGCCATTTCTCGCCGAGGGCTCGGCTGGGCGGCGGCTCCGGCGCGCGCAGGGGAGAGGGGCGCCTCCGGCTCCGGCTCGGGGGCCAGCGCCGGGAACGCGGCGCCCGTCGTGAACGGCAACGTCGGAGGGCTGTCCTCCGCCTCGACGATTTCGGAGGTGGCGAAGGTGTCCGAGAGATCGCGACGCGGCGAGGGAGGGGCCGGCGCCTTCGGAGGGGGCAAGTTGACCGGCCCCTTGCGGAACGGCACCGCCGGCCGCGCCCGAGGATCCGTGTTGTCCCCGAGCTCCACCGTGCGATCCCACGAAGGCCGCGCGTGCCCGCCGGCCGGCTTCCCCGTCGCCGTTCCGGCGCTCGCGAGGGTGGCGCTCGCCGAGCCGGCGCCTCCCGGACTGGCACTTCCCGTACTGGCACTTCCCGTACTGGCACTTCCCGTACTGGCACTTCCCGTACTGGCACTTCCCGTACTGGCACTTCCCGTACTGGCACTTGCCAGAGTGGCACTTGCTGGAGTGACGCTCACCGGAGCGACGCTCACCGGAGTGGCGCTCACCGGAGTGGCGCTCACCGGAGTGGCGCTCACCGGAGCGGCCGATCGCGGCGCCATCGCGGGCGGCGGCGTCGACGGCGTCCCCCCGGCGGGCGCCGCGACCTCCGGCGGAGGCGGCCACTCCAGCACCTTCTCCGCCGTGTCGACGCCCGCGTGGATCACGAGCCGGCCCAGCGTCTCCGCGTCGCGCACGGGGAAGCTGCCGCGCCAAACCACCGTGCACGTCAGCGTGTCCGCGTCGATCCGCAGCGTGTCCGCCGTGAGCGCGAGCGCCCGCCCTTGCCCGCCGTCCCCGAGCCCGAACACCCGCGCGCGCCCGATCGCGCTCGGCAAGCACGACGTGATCTGCGTGTGCGTCGCGTGCATCCCCTCCAGCACGATCCACTCGTTGCCTTGCAGATAGGCGATCTGCTGATCGAACGGAGCGGCTTGAAAATAAGAGAAATTGAACCCGTCCGGGATCTCGCAGACGGGCCCTTCGAGCGCGCGCCGCTCCGTCTTGCCGAGGAGCCGCTTGCGGTTCGGCCACCCGCGCGAGATCGGCGCGAAGCACGCGACCTTCTGCGGATCGACCGGATCCACGAGGTTCGGCGCCTTGTCCGCCTGCGACGCGACCCCCACACCGTACGGGTTGTCCGCGAAGCCGATGCCGCCGTACGCCTTCTCGTACACGAGCGGCATCGTCTCGAACGGCACGTCGCCGCCGTCCTCCGTGGAGCAGAGCACGTTGATCGATTTGTCGAGGAGCGCCCGGTCCCGATACACCGCGAGCCGCACGCTCATGCCGAGCGCCGTCTCGTCCTCGGGCGCGCACGCGTGGCCCGTCAGCACCACGTCCGCCGCGGGGAGGAACGGCGCCAGATCGCTCGTGAGCCGCACGCTGCGCGCCGGGTTCTTCCCGTGGTGCACCTCCGCGCGGACGATCTCCTCCGGCGCGCTCACGCGCATCGGCGCGTCGGGCTGGAACGCGAACGTGCCCTTCACGAGCACCGTCACGCGCAGCTCCCCGCGCATGCGCCACACGACGGCTTCGGCGGAGCTCGCGCCGACCGCCTTCACTTGCACCACCGCCTCAGCGCTCATCGGCCCCCCAAGTTACACCACTCGGGCGATCGCTACTCGGCGGAGAGGGCGGGATTCGAACCCGCGGATCAGTTTCCCGATCGCGCGCTTAGCAAGCGCGTGCCTTCAGCCACTCGGCCACCTCTCCAAAGCGCAGATTTTCAAGCTCGGGGCAGGGCTTCCCCAACCACGAGGGGCGTCCACCTACCACACCGCGCAGAGGATGGGAACATCCGCGTGAACGTCGGCGCCACATTTGACTCCCACCGGGCCCTCCGTTACCCCCGCCACTTCTCCATGGCCGCCGAGGACAGCGCCGCGAACGTCGTCTGCACCTCCGTGCGGCGCGTGTTTCCCGGGGGCGTCGTCGCGGTGGACGGCGTCGATCTCACGATCGCGCGCGGCTCGTTCACGGCGTTCCTGGGGCCGTCCGGCTGCGGGAAATCGACGCTGCTGCGCATGATCGCGGGCCTCGACGCGCCGACCTCCGGCACGATCGCGGTCGGCGACGAGGGCGCGCGGCGCGGCGCGGATCGCGCGAGCGTGCCGGTCGCGTTCGTGTTCCAGGACGCTCACCTCTTGCCGTGGCGCACCGTGCTCGACAACGCGGCGCTCCCGCTGGAGCTCGCGGGCGTCCCACGCTCTTTGCGGCACGACGCCGCGCGCGCGGTGCTCCGCGACGTGGGCCTCGAAGGCGCGGAGGCGCGCGTCCCGAAGGAGCTGTCCGGCGGCATGCGGATGCGCGTCTCCCTGGCCCGCGCGCTCGTCACGCGCCCACGATTGCTGCTCTTGGACGAGCCGTTCGCGGCGCTCGACGAGCTGACGCGCAACCGCCTCGACGATCACCTCCGCAACCTCTGGCGCGAGCGCGGCACCACGGTGATCTTCGTCACGCACTCCATCACCGAGGCCGCGTACCTCGCGGAGCGCGCGATCGTCTTCTCGAAGCGCCCCGCCCGCATCGTCGTCGACCACACGATCGATCTGCCCGAAGGCCGCGCGGCCGCGCTGCGAGGCGAGGCGTCGTTCGCGCGCGAGGTCCGCGTCCTGCAGGAGGCGCTCGAGGTGGCCGATGCGTGATCGCGTCTTCCTCACGCGCGTGCTGCCGCCCCTCGTCGCGCTCGCGGTCCTCCTCGCGGCGTGGGAGGCGCTGACGCGCGCGCTGCACGTGCAGGCGATCGTGCTGCCGCCGCCTTCGTCGATCGCCGCCGTCGCGTGGAAGAAGCGCGAGACGTTGCTCTTCGGCGCGCTCACGACCGGCCGCGAGGCGCTCGCGGGGTTCGGCCTCAGCGCGGTGATCGGCGTGCTCGCGGCGATCGTCCTGCGCTCGTCGCGCCTCGTGGAGCGCGCGTTCTATCCGTACACGGTGTTCTTGCAGACGGTGCCGATCGTCGCGATCGCGCCGCTGCTCGTCGTGTGGTTCGGCCCCGGGTTCAACGCGGTGGCGGTGGCGGCGTTCATCGTCAGCGTCTTCCCGGTGATCGCGAACACGCTGACGGGGCTGCACTCGGTGGATCCCTCGCTCCAAGACATGTTCCGCCTCTACGGCGCGGGCCGCGCGGCGACGCTGATCAAGCTCACGCTCCCGAGCGCCGTCCCGCACATCGTGACCGGCATGCGCATCGCCTCGGGCCTCGCGGTGATCGGCGCGATCGTCGGCGAGCTCGTCGCGGGCTTCGCGGAGGACGCGCCGGGCCTCGGCATCGTGGTGATGTCGGCCTTCAAGCAGTTCGAGATGGACCTCCTCTTCGCGGCGATCCTCACGTCGACCGCGCTCGGCATCGTCCTCTTCACCGCGGTGAACGTCCTCAGCAACGGCCTCCTCGGGCGCTTCCAGCCCGCCGAGAAGCCGGATCCCCTGGTCACGGAGAACCCATGAATCGCAGACTGGCACTCTCACTCGTCGCCACACTGGCCCTCTCCGCGTCGCTCGGATGCTCGTCGAAGGAGGGATCGCAGGGCTCCGGCGCGGCCCCCGGCTCGACGCACGTGAAGCTCGCGCTCAACTGGGTGCCGGAGCCGGAATTCGGCGGTTTCTACCAGGCGCGCGAGGGCAAAAGCTTCGAGAAACAGGGCCTCGACGTCGAGATCCAGGGCGGCGGCGCGGGCGTCCCGGTGGTGCAGATGGTGGCCACCGGACAGGCGGATTTCGGCCTCTCCGCCGCAGACGAGGTGCTCACCGCGAAGGCGCACGGCGCGGACATCGTCGCCGTCTTCGCCACGTACCAGACGTCGCCCCAGGGCATCATGGCCCGTCCGGAGCGCGGCGCGACGCTCGCGGACGTCTTCTCGACTGGCACCCTCGCGATCGAGCCGGGCCTGTCGTACTCGCTGTTCCTGAAGAAGAAGTACGGGTTCGACCGCGTGAAGATCGTCCCGTACGACGGCGGCGTGGCGCGCTTCGCGGCCGAAAAGGACTACGCGCAGCAGTGCTTCGTGACGAGCGAGCCGCTCGCCGCGAAGAAGAAGGGCATCGAGCCGAAGGTGTTCCTCGTCGCGGACGAGGGGTTCAATCCCTATGCCGGCGTCGTCATCGTGAAGCGCTCCACCTGGCTCGAAAAGCGGGATCTCGTGAAGCGCTTCGTGACGGCCGCGCGCGAGGGCTGGCAGAGCTACCTCGCGGATCCCGCCCCGGCGAACGCGGTGATGGCGCGCCTCAACACGTCGATGGATATCGCCACGTTCAACGAGGTCGCCGCCACCCAGAAGCCGTTCGTGGAGACGGCGGACACCAAGGCGCGCGGCCTCGGCACGATGACGCGCGAGCGCTGGGACACGCTCGCGAAGCAGCTCGTGGACCTCGGCGTCCTCACGCAGGCCCCGAACGTCGACGACGTGCTGCCGAAGGATCTCTGACCGACCACATTCCCACCGATGTCCAGCCTCGCGGCGTCGAGAGATGGCTCATCGTTCCTCCGCGCGCCATTCCCGAAATTGATGCCGCTCCGAGGCGGGCTTTCGCATTGGTGAGCCGCGCGCGAGGCTGGTAAACTGCCGAGTCGGAGGCCCGCTCATGGACCGCACCCTCTCTCGCATCGAAGCGCAGACTCCCTCGTTCACCGCGCTGCGCACATGGATGTTCGCGGCGCTGGGCCTCGTCGCGGCAGGCTGCGGCGGAAACGTCACGATCAGCGGCTCCGGCGGCGGCGGCGCAGGCGGCGGCACGGGGGCCGGATGCGCGGGCAGCGCGCCGATCCTCCAGCCCGACGGCAAGACGAGCGGCTTCGTCACGTGCGCGGACGGCTCGATCGATCGCGCGGCGCAGGCCGCGTGCACCGTGAAGGCGGTCGACACCTGCACCGGCACCGAGGCGACGCTCAACTGCCTGACCGGAAAAGATTGCACGGAGAAGCCGTATGGAAGCTGCATCGCGGTGAGCGGCGGCGCCCCCGGCCCCGAGACGACATGGTGCCAGTGCCAGTATCAATGCAGCACCGACGCCGACTGCGACCCTGGATTCGTGTGCGCCTGCGCGGGCGTGGCGGATCCGTCGGTCGCGTATTGCATCCCCAAGGACAACTGCGCGACGGACGCCGACTGCACCTCCGGAGAGTGCGGCCTCTCGGCCTGGGACAACGGCTGTGGCACCACGTACTCCGTCGCCTGCCGCAGCGCGGCCGACACGTGCCGCGTCAAGTCGGAGTGCACGGATCCTGCCTATTCGGAGTGCGGCGTCGACAGCGCCGGGAACCCGTTCAAGTGCCAGCCGGTGGGCTGCGCGATCGGCCGTCCGCTCTTCGTCGGTGATACGTTGTTGTTCGCCCCCGCGGAGCGCCGCGCCGACTGGACGGAGCCGTCCCTCACTCCGGATCTGGAGTCGCTGACGCCCTCGGTGCGCGCCTCGTTGGCGGCCCATTTCAAGGCGATGGCCGCGATGGAGCATGCCAGTATCGGCAGCTTCGCCCGCTTCGCGCTGGAGCTGCTCGCGCTGGGTGCGCCGCCCGCGCTCTTGACGGCGACGCAGGACGCCGCGGCGGATGAGATCCTGCACGCGCGGCTCGCGTATTCGCTGGCCACCGCGTACTCCGGCGCGCCGGTGGGCCCCGGCAAGCTGCCTGTCGCGGGCGTGGCCCCCGCGACGGATCCGGCGGAGATCGTGATCGCGCTCGTGCGGGAGGCGTGCGTCGGCGAGACGATCGCGGCGGCCGAAGCGCTGACCCTCTCTTCGATGGTGAAGGACCCGGCGTTGGTGTCTGTCTACACGCGAGTCTCCAAGGACGAGGCGCGCCACGCGGAGCTCGGGTGGCGATCTCTCGCGTGGATCCTGTCGGAGCGCCCGTCTCTCCTCCCCGTCGCGGAGGAGGCCTTTGCGCAGTCGATCGCCGCGATTTCCAGCGCGCCGCTCGCCTGCCCCGAGGAGCTGTCCCCGGATCATGGCTTGTTGCCGTCCGCGGCCCTCGCGTCCCTCCGCGCGAAGGCGGCCCGCGAAATCGTGGAGCCGTGCCGCCGCGCCCTCCTGGAAAAAGCGATCGCCCCGTCCCCCGAGGTCACGCTCGCAGCCGCGTGACGTCGCCGCGACATCCGTGTCGCAACTGCCCTGCTCGCCTCTCTCGCCGTCGCGACATGGTTGTCGCAACTGGCACTTTCGTGGCGTGAAATAGCAAACAGCCATTTTCCTGGCCGCGCGATCTTGTTACGCAAGGTGGATGCGCCGGAGCCTCGCACTCCTCGGGTTCGCCGCGTTCCAGGTCGCGCTCCTCGCGGGCTGTTCGGACGATCGGCTCGGGAACAGCTCGATCGACAGCGGCACCACCAGCGACACGTGGACGTCCCCCACGACGTCGACCTCGCAGCCGACGTCGACCTCCACGTCGAGCACCTCTTCCACCAGCGCGACCGACGCGTTCGGCGCGAACGTGGGGCCCGACGGCGTCACGTTCCGTGTGTGGGCCCCGCACGCGACGAAGGCCTCCGTCCTCGGCGACTTCCCGGAAGGTGCCTTTGCGATGGAGCCCGAGGCGGACGGCGTCTTCGCGGTCACCGTCCCCTCCGCGCACGCCGGCACCACGTACCATTACGAGCTGACGACGCCGGAAGGCGCGCTCACGCGGCTGGATCCGTACGCGCGACAGCTCACCTCCGACAAGACGGCCTGCGTCGTCGTGGACCCGTCCGCCTATGTCTGGAAGACTGGCACGTTCCAGTCCACGCCCCGGGAGACGGCCATCGTCTACGAGATGCACGTGGGCAGCTTCCACGTCGACGCCGGCGCGCCGCAGGGCACCTTCCTCTCGGCCGTGAAGGGCTTCGACGAGCTGCAAGACCTGGGCGTCAACGTCCTTGAAGTGATGCCCGTGCAACAGCCAGGCTCGAAGGCGAACGGCTGGGGATACAGCCCGCAGCTCTTCTTCGCGCCGCGCGTGAGCTACGGCACCGCCGACGAATTGAGGACGATGGTCGACGAGGCGCACGCCCGTGGGATGGGCGTGTGGATGGACACCGTCATCAACCACACGGACGGCTGGAATCAGGCCCCGCTCCATTGCTTCGACGGCGACTGCGCGGACGGCTCCGCGGGCCTCTATTACTTCCCGATCGGCACCTACGAAAAGACCCCATGGGGCCCGCGCCCCGACTACACGAAGCCCCGCGTCGCGACGATGCTCGCCGATTCTGCGGTTTGGTGGCTCGACGAGATGCGCGGCGACGGCTTCCGGTGGGACTCCGTCTCGAACATCCGCGCGATCGACGGACAGGGGGAGACGCCCGGCGGTCACGCGATCCTCGACGCGGTGAACCAGCTCACGCACGACCGCGGCAAGCTGGGAGTCGCGGAGGACCTCAAGGGGTATTCACCGCTCACGAAGCCGTCCGCGGAGGGCGGCTTCGGCTTCGACGCGCAGTGGGACGGCTTCGGATACCAGGTGATGGAACAGCTCTCCTTCGGCAGCGACGATCAGCGCAACCTGGACGTGATCGAGGGCGCGTTGACGGGCAGCTACAACGGCGATCCGTTCGCGAGGGTGCTCTTCATCGAGGACCACGACACCGTCGGAAACAACGGCCTTCGCTTGCCGAACCGCATCGACGGCGCGGATCCGACGAGCTACTGGGCCCGAAAGCGCTCCATGCTCGGGGCGGCGCTGCTCCTCACGGCCCCCGGAATACCGATGCTGTTCATGGGTCAGGAGGCGCTCGCGACTGGCACCTTCCCGAACCCGCCGCCCCCGGTCGACGCGCTGGCCAATCCGACGCTCGAAGGCGAGCAGATGCGGCTCCTTTACAAGGATCTGATCCGACTCCGCAGGAACCTCGACGGCAAATCCGGGGGCCTCGCGGACCCGGGCATCGAGGTGTTCCACAAGAACGCGACCGGCAAGGTGATCGCGTACCGCCGCCACGGCGCGTCCGGGGAGGACGTGATCGTCGTCGTGAACCTCAAGAACAAGCTGTATACAACGTACGACGTCGGCGTGGAGGGCAGCGGCACGTGGCGAGTCCGCCTCGACACCGACCGAAAGGCCTACGGCGACGACTACGGCGACGGCGTCCTCGGCGACATCACGACGTTGCCTATCGTGAAGGACGGAAAGCCGAACACGCTGCGCCTGCGCCTCGGGCCCTACAGCGCCGTCGTGGTGACACGCTGACGTGAGCTTTCGTTCTCGAACGTCAGGGTTCGACGAGGCCAGTCGCGACCGCGATAAAAAGATCTGGATTTGGGGGGGAGATTCAGGATTTCGCGCCGTGGACGTCGGCGACGATCGCGCGGATCTCTTCTTCCGTGAGGATGTGATCCGTGCCCTTCGCGCGGGCCAGGATCGCGTCCACCAGCTCCTTCGACGGCTCGATCTGGTGCTGACGGAGCCAGTAGTTCACGTTGGAGGCGCCGGACATGTAGCCGACGCAGATCTCCTGCTTCTTGCCGAACATGCCCGCGGGGACGCCCGAATAGATGCGGTCCGCGAGCCACGCGTCGCCCTTCGCCTCGGCCTTGATGATCGCCGCCGCGTGCACGCCCGTCGCCGTGCGGAACGCGTCGCGACCGACGAGCGGGTAGTTGATCGGGATCGTCCAGCCGACCGCCTGCGCCGCGGTGTTGCAGTACTCGAGCATCGCCGAGAGATCCTGGTGATCCAACAGGCCGAGCAGCTTGAGGTTGAGGAGGATGAGCTCCATCGCCGCGTTGCCGACGCGCTCGCCGATGCCGAGCGCCGTGCCGTGCACGCGATCCGCGCCGAATTCGAGCGCCCACAGCGCGTTCTCCAGCGCGAGGCCGCGGTCGTTGTGGCCGTGCCAGTCGATGCCGACCGTCGCGCCCGCGCCCGCCACGATGCTCTTCGTGAACTGCACGAGGTTGCGCACGCCGTCGGGCGTCGCGTGGCCGACCGTGTCGCACAAACAGAGCCGCGACGCGCCGTGATCGATCGCCACCTTGAAGAGCTTCGACAGCACCTCGGGGCGCGAGCGCGTCGTGTCCTCGGTGACGTAACAGACCGGGAGGCCCGCCTTCACGCCGACGTCGATCGCCTCGGCCGAGCGCTTCGCGATGAGGTCGACGTCCCACTCCTCCGCGAGCTGGCGGATGGGGCTCGATCCGATGAAGGCGTACACCTCGATCGGGATGCCGGCGCGCTGCGAGATCTCCACCATCGGCGTGATGTCGGAGGCCACCGTGCGGCCGGCGCACGCGACGCGGATGTTGAGCTTGTTGTCGGTGATCTCCCGGCACATCCGCAGGCAGTCGTCGAACGCGCGCTTCGAGGAGCCGGGGAGGCCGATGTCCGCGACGTGGATGCCGAGCCGATCCATGAGGTGCAAGAGCTTGAGCTTCGCCTCGATGCTCGGGTCCGCGACCGACGGGTTTTGCAGCCCGTCGCGCAGCGTCTCGTCGAAGAAGGTGACGTCTTTGGAGATGAGACGGCCCTTCCGGCCGACCTCGTTCCAGTCGTAAATCAGCTCGGCCTGCCGGGGCTCGCTCGCTTGGGCGCTCATTGCATGGAGTATAGTCCGACGCGACAGAGGGGAAACACCCCTGCTGCGCGCGGTGGGGCCATTTGCAACAGGGGCAGACGCGCGAGGCTTTGATACGTCTGCGAGCATGTCCGGTGCAGGCTCCGAAGAGGTCGCGCGCTCCGCTGTCCCGATCCCCGATCTCTCCGCGCTCGACGCGGCGCTCCAAGGGGGCGCGGACGATCTGAAGAAGGCGCTCACGAAGGTTCGTCCGGCCGATCTCGGGCGCGAGCTGTCGCGGCGCGGCGTCGACGAAGGGCGGCGGATCTTCGACGCGCTCGACGATCGGCACGCGGCGCAGATGATCCTCGCGGCGCACCCGGCGGTGGCGGCGAACGTGATCTCCGGAGCGGATCCGTCGCGCAGCGCGAAGGCGCTCGGGTTCCTCCCGCTGGAGCACCAGACCGCGATCCTCGGCGCCGTCCCGGTGGAGCCGCGCAAGGCGATCGAAGGCGCCCTCGATGAGGCGGATCGCAAGGAGGTGGAGCGCCTCCTCGCGTACCCGGCGAGCTGCGCGGCGCGGCTGATGTCGCCGAAGGTGTGGCGCGTCGAGCGGACCGCCACCGTCGCGGACGCGCTGCGGGCGCTGCGCGATCACGAGGCGGAGATCGAGGTCGCGGTGAACTGCTACGTCGTCGACGGAGGCAAGCTCGTGGGCGTGGCGGCGCTGCGCGAGGTCGCCGTCGCGGATCCGGCGCGGCCGATCGAGGAGATCATGACGCGCGATCCGATCGCCGTGCGCGAGGACGCGGACAAAGGCGACGCCGCGGAGATCATCCAGACGCACGATTTCCTGTCGCTCCCCGTCGTCGACGGGTCGGGGCGGCTCGTCGGGGCGGTGCGCGTCGACGATCTGCTGGACGCGGCGCTCTCGAAGGTCGGCACCGGGTTCTTGAACCAGGGCGGCGTGGCCGGGAAGATCGCCGGGCAGCTTCCGTACTTTCAGGTGCCGGTGCTGCGCGTCGTGCGGAGCCGCATCACGTGGCTCGTGCTGCTGTTCATCGCGGAGCTCGCGACCGGCACGGTGCTGCGGCATTTCGAGGACGAGCTCGCGAAGGTGGTGGCGCTCTCGTTCTTCATCCCGCTGCTGATCGGCACGGGCGGCAACGCGGGCTCGCAGACGGTGTCGACGGTGATCCGCGCGCTCGCGCTGGGGGAGGTGAGGCCGCGCGACGCGCTGCGCGTGCTGCTCAAGGAGGTGAGCGCCGGCTTCGTCCTCGGGCTCTTGCTGGGCGGCATCGCGTTCCTGCGCGCGCTGACGTACTCGGGGATCGGCTACGATCTCGCGGCCTGCGTCGCGGTGACGGTGCTCGTGGTGACGACGTGGGCGAACACGGTCGGCTCGTTGATCCCGCTCGCGGCGCAGCGGCTCGGCGTCGACCCGACCGTGATCTCGGCCCCCCTCATCACGACGCTCGTCGACGCGTCCGGCCTGTTCATTTACCTGAGCACGGCGAAGATCATGGTGGCGCAGCTCCACTGATGGTGGCGCAGCTCTACGGCGGGCGGCCCCGGCCAAGGGTCGCGTTCGACGTCCTCGTGGCGCTGGCGATCGTCGCGCTCGTGTTCGGCGTCGCGCGGCTCGGTGCGGCGTGGCGAGCGCCGGCGCGCGCGGTCGTCGCGATCGATCTCTCGCCGTGGGCGCTGCCCGCCTATGCGCTGTACTCCCTGTCGCGGGGGCTCATCGCGTACGCGCTCTCGCTGATCTTCACGCTCGTCTACGGCTATTGGGCCGCGAAGAGCCGCGCGGCCGAGCGCGTCCTCGTCCCGATGCTCGACGTGCTGCAGAGCATCCCGGTCCTCGGCTTCATGCCGGCGCTCGTGCTCGGCCTCGTGGGGGCCTTCCCGTCGAGCAACGTGGGGCTGGAGCTGGCCGCGATCCTCATGATTTTCACGGGGCAGGCGTGGAACATGACGTTCAGCTTCTACTACTCCGTGAAGTCGGTGCCGGCCGATCAGATCGAGGTCACGACGACGTACCGCTTCACGTGGTGGCAGCGGCTCCGGTGGGTCGAGCTGCCGTTCGCGACGATCGGCCTGCTCTGGAACAGCATGATGAGCATGGCCGGGGGCTGGTTCTTCCTGATGATCAGCGAGGCGTTCGTCCTCGGAGACAAGGACTTTCGGCTGCCGGGCGTGGGCTCGTACATGAGCGTCGCCGCCGCGAAGGGGGACGCGCGCGCGATGGTCTGGGCGGTCGTCGCGATGACGCTGATGATCGTCGCGCTGGATCAGATCCTGTGGCGCCCCGCCGTCGTGTGGGCGCAGAAGTTCCGCGTCGAGGAGGGAGGGCAGGGGGCCCCGGCCGAGTCGTGGATGCTGGATTTGCTGCGTCGATCGCACCTCCCCGGCCTCGTCGCGCGGCTCTCCCGCTCGGCGTTCGCGTCGAGGAGAAGAGCCCGCCCTCGCGCGCGTCGGGCGCGTCCTCGGATCGCGTTGGCGCTCCAGATCGTGCCCCTCGCGGCGCTCGCGGCGCTGATGATCTGGGGCGGCTACGAGCTCGTGATCCTGCTCGCGGCGCTCCCGGCTGCGACGTGGCTGAGGCTCGGAGTCGACGGGGCGCTGACGCTCGCGCGCGTGCTCGCGTCGACGGCGCTCGGCACGGCGTGGGCGCTGCCGGCGGGCCTCGCGATCGGGCTGTCGCCGCGGCTGTCGCGCGTGCTGCAGCCGGTGGTGCAGGTCGTCGCTTCGTTCCCGGCGCCGATGCTGTTCCCGATCGTGATCGTCGGGCTCCGCGCCGCGGGCGTGTCGCTCGGCTTCGGCAGCGTCGCGCTGATGCTGCTCGGCACGCAGTGGTACATCCTGTTCAACGTGATCGCAGGCGCGTCGGCGATGCCTTCGGATCTCCGCGAGGCGGCGAAGAGCTACCGGCTCGGGGCGTGGCAGAGGTTCCGCGCGCTCTACTTGCCGGCCGTGTTCCCGCCCCTCGTGACAGGCTGGATCACCGCCACGGGCGGCGCGTGGAACGCGAGCATCGTGTCCGAGATGCTCGTCGTCAAAGGGGAGACGCTCGCGACGCGCGGGCTCGGCGCGCAGGTCAGCGACGCCGCGGCGCGAGGCGATTTCCCGCGGCTGGCCGCGAGCGTGGCGCTGATGGCGGCGATCGTCGTGCTCTTCCACCGCGCGGTGTGGACCCCTCTCCACCACCTGGCCGAGACCCGGTTCTCGCTGAGCAAGTGACGCCATGACGACCCCGAGCAAAGAGACCCACGCGACGCCGCTCTGCGAGATGCGCGGCGTCTCGCACGTGTTCTATCCCCCCGGCAAGGCGCCGCTGCGCGTGCTCGACGACGTGAGCCTGGACGTGCGACCGCGCGAGGTCGTCGCGCTGCTCGGGCCGTCCGGCTGCGGAAAATCCACGATCTTGCGGATCCTGGCGGGGCTCCTCCGGCCGACGAGCGGCGAGGTGCGCTACCGCGGCGCCCCCATGGAAGGGCTCAACCCGGGCGCGGCGATCGTGTTCCAGAGCTTCGCGCTCTTCCCGTGGATGACGGTCACCGAGAACATCGAGGCCGTGCTCACCGCGGCCGGCATGCGCGCGTCGGAGGTCCGAGAGCGCGCGGCCGCGGCGATCCGCATGGTCGGTCTCGCGGGCTTCGAAGAGGCCTATCCGCGGGAGATTTCGGGCGGGATGAAGCAGCGCGTCGGCATGGCGCGGGCGCTCTCGCTGAACCCGGAGATCCTCTTCATGGATGAGCCCTTCAGCCAGGTCGACGCGCTCACGGCGCAGAGCCTTCGGGCCGAGGTGCTCGACATCTGGCAGGACCCGGCGAAGCAGGTCTCGTCGATCGTGATCGTCAGCCACGACATCGGGGAGGTGGCGTTCATGGCGGATCGGATCGTCCTGCTCGCCGCGAACCCGGGCCGCGTCCGCACGGTGGTCGAAAACAGCCTCCCGCGCCCGCGCAACTACCGCTCTCCGGAGGTGATGCAGCTCGTCGATCACCTGCGCGACATCATCACGGGGGCCGAGCTGCCCGACGAGGCCGCGGAGGCGGCGAGCGCGTCGACGCCGATCTGCGAGCCGCTCCCGAGCTCCACGGCGAGCGAGATCATCGGCCTCGTGGAGTACCTCGACGCGCGCGGCGGGCACGACGACCTGTTCAAGATCGCCGTCGAGACAGGGCAGAGGTTCGGCCGCGTCATCATCGTCGTGAAAGCCGCGGAGATGCTCGCTCTGGTGGACACGCCGGGGAGGCGCGTCGCGCTGACGCCGCTGGGCGCCCGGTTCGTGCAGGCCGGGGCCGAGGAGCGCAAGCGGATCTGGCGCGAGCAGCTCCTCACGTTCTCGCTGTTCAAGGAGCTCGCGGCCGTCATCGCGCGCCAGCCCAAGCACGCGGTCGATCGCGATTTCGTGCTGGAGACGATCGTGATGCGGATGCCGAGCGAGGACTACCAGCGGACGTTCGACACGCTGGTCCGGTGGGCGCGGTTCGGGAACCTGTTCGCGTACGACGAGAAGGCCGAGCTGCTGTCGCTCCAGTAGAAGGGTGGGCTATCAGAACGGGATGTCGTCGTCGCCGCCGTAACCGCCGCCGCCGCCCTCGTAGTCGTCGCCGGGCTCGTTCTGCGGGGCCGGGCGACCGCCGCCGCGATCGTCGCGAGGAGCCGGACGACCACCGCCGCCGCCACCACCGCCACCGCCACCGCCACCGCCACCGCGCGGATAATCGCCGCCGCCGCCGCCACCACCGCCGCGCGAGTAACCGCCGCCGCCACCACCCGCGCCACCGCGTGGAGCGTAGCCGCCGCCGCCGCCGCCGCTCGGGCCGGACTCGGCCGGGGGACCGAAATCGTCGTCCGGCACGGTGCCGCGCGCGCCGCCGCGACCGCCCGTGAGGATGATGTTGTTCGCGTTGATCTCGGTCTTGTAGCGCTTGTTGCCGTCGCGATCGTCGTAGCTCGAGGTGCGGAGCGAGCCCTCCACGAAGATCGTCGAGCCCTTCGTGAGGATCTTGGCGAGGGCCTCCCCGCGCTTGCCCCACACCGTCACGTTGTGCCAGTCGGTGCGCTCGCGGCGGACCTTGTCCTTGTCGAGGTACGACTCGCTCGTGGCGAGCCGCATGTGGAGCACCGCCTGCCCGCCTTGCGTGAAGCGCAGCTCGGGGTCGGCTCCGAGGTTGCCCAGAAGCATCACGCGGTTGAGACCTTCAGCCATGGTGTTTCCTCGACGATCCTGGTCGCAAAGCGCTCGGATCGCAATCCAGCGCGGGGGCGCACCTCTGTCCCAGGCCGAAGGCAGCGTCAAGGAGAGCCGTCATCCCGGCGAAGGCCGCGCGCCGGAGCCCCGCGGAGGCCGCGATCCCGGCGCTCTTTCGGAGGCGCGTCGACTAGCCGCCGTGGGCCTTCAGCGCGTCCGCGATGACGTTCGCGAGGAACCACTGCGCGATGTTGAAGTAGATGATGATGCCGCTCACGTCGACGAGGCTCGCGATGAACGGCGCGGAGCTCGTCGCGGGATCGAGGCCGAGCCGCCGCAGCAGCATCGGGAACATCGATCCGATCGTGCACCCCATCACGCAGATCGCGACGAGCGTGCACCCGATCGTGGCCATGAACGGGAGGCCGTCGCCCCACATCGCGACGCGCCCCATGCCGATGATCGAGAGCGCGAGCCCCAGCACGACGCCTTGCCCCGCCTCGCGGATGAAGATGCGCCACCAGTCCGAGAGCTTGATCTCGCCCGTCGCGAGCCCGCGCACGATCAGCGTCGACGACTGCGAGCCCGAGTTGCCGCCCGTCGAGATGAGCAGCGGCACGTAGAACGCGAGCGTCGCGACCGCCTCGATCACCTTGTCGTAGTGGCGGAGCGCGCTGCCCGTGAAGAACTCGCCGAGGAAGATGATCGCGAGCCACGGCAGGCGCTTGCGCACGAAGGTCCAGAAGCTCGTCTGGAAGTACGGCAGATCCAAGGGCTCGACGGCGCCGAGCTTCTGGACGTCCTCCGTCTGCTCCTGCGTGAGGACGTCCATCACGTCGTCGACGGTGATCACGCCGAGCAGCTTGCGATCCTGCCCGAGCACCGGCAGCGCGTAGAAGTCGTACTTCGCCATCATCTTGGCGACCTCTTCCTGATCCGTCTCGGGCAGGACCGTGACGACGTTCTCGGTCATCACGTCCTTCATCAGCGCGGAGGGCGTCGCGAGCAGCAGATCGCGCAGCGACGCGACGCCGAGGAGGCGGTTCTTCTCGGTGACGACGTACACGTAGTAGACGGTCTCGACCTTCTCCGCGACGGCGCGGAGCTTCTCGATCACGGCGCCGATCGTCAGGTCTTGCCCGACCGACACGTAGTCGAGCGTCATGAGGCCGCCGGCGCTGTCCTCCGGCCATTTCGCGAGCTGCTCGACCTCCGCCGCGGCCTCCGGATCGACCTTCTCCAGCGACTCGAGGAGCGTGTCGCCGACCTTCTCCGGCAGGTTCTCGATGAGATCGGTCCGCTCGTCCGCGGCCATCTCGGAGACGATCGACGCGATCTGATCGACGCCGATCGCCTCGACCAAGGTCTCCTGCGTCTCGTCGTCGAGGCGCTCGAAGATGGGCGCCGCCTCCTCGGCCTTCAGCGATTTGAGGAGCTTCGCGGCCTCTTCGTCCTGCAGCAGGTTGACGAGGTCGGCGATGTCCTCGTCGTGCATCTCTTCGAGCAGCGCCTGCAGCTCGGACGGATCCTCGGCCAGGAGCTGGCGGACCTCGGGGACGATGGCGATGGCGACGCGCATCATGGCGCGCAGGAACGCACATCCCCGCGTTCAGGTCGAGCGTTTCCCGTCCGCTGCCGCGACCCGCCGCGAGGCCCCTTTCATTCCGCAGAATCGAGGTCGGGGGAGCGCCGACGTTGCATGGTTGGTTGGCGTGTTGAAACGGGATGGACAACTCGGTTGCTTCCCACCCAATCGAATTGTTCCATGTTCCTGCGGGAATTCGCGAGGGCCCGTCGCTTGCAGTCTTCCCTCTTCGGGCCGGTGTGATGGTAGCATCGCGTCCACCGATCGCGGTCTTGTCGGCATGGGGTACGTCCATGCCGGTTCGAAAGGGAGACGTCGCATGTTCAATCGAAAGGCTCGTGCGTACCTACGCGCGGGACAGCTTGTCCTAGGCACAGCGCTCGTGACGGGCCTGGCGGGCGCATCGGGCTGCTTGGAGCGCCCGCTCAAGGCGGTCGGCCCGCGCTCCACCGCCGTCATCAGCGAGAAGCTCACGCAGAGCGCGGTCGACAAGATCGACCTCGTGCTCGCGATCGACAACTCGCGATCGATGGCCGACAAGCAGCAGATCCTCGCGCTCGCCGTTCCCGACCTCGTGAAGGGCCTCGTGAACCCGGCGTGCATCGACCCCGCGAACGGCGCGGTCGTCTCGACGCCCGACGGCCCGCTCGCGGAGTGCCCCACCGGGACGAAGCGCGACTTCGATCCGGTCGTCGACATCCACATCGGCATCATCTCGTCGAGCCTCGGCGGCCACGGCTCCGACGCGTGCAACGCGACCGGCGCGGGCAAGGCCTCGAACGACGACAAGGGCCACCTGCTCTCCCGCAAGGATCCGACCACGGCGGACATGGTCGTGACGTACCAGGGCTTCGGCTTCCTGGCGTGGGATCCCAAGCAGAAGCTGAACCCGCCCGGCGAGGCCGACATCGACGCGGACAGCGCCGTGGACCCGGACAGCTCCGCGCTCGTCCCCAGCCTCCGCGACATGGTGATCGGCGTCGGCCAGATCGGCTGCGGCTACGAGGCCCAGCTCGAGTCCTGGTACCGCTTCCTCGTCGACCCGTCGCCGCCCGAGTCGATCACGCTCGACAAGAACGCGAAGGTCGTCCTGAACGGCACCGACAAGGTCCTCCTCGATCAGCGCAAGCGCTTCCTGCGCCCCGACTCGCTGCTCGCGGTCATCATGCTGACGGACGAGAACGACTGCTCCATCCGTGAGAGCGGCCAGTTCTACTTCGCCGCGCAGCAGAAGACGACGAACGGCTCGCCGTTCCACCTCCCGAAGGCGCGCACGGAGTGCGATACGGACCCGAACAACGAGTGCTGCTTCTCCTGCGGCCAGACGGGCCCGAAGGACGACAAGGGCAACCCGATCTGCGCGGCCGATCCGAGCTGCAAGACGGCCGACGGCAAGACGGTCTACCTCGACGAGACGACCGACAACATCAACCTCCGCTGCTGGAACCAGAAGCGCCGCTTCGGCATCGACTTCCTCTACGGCACGGACCGCTACCAGAAGGCGCTGTCGAGCACGACGGTCACGGACCGCAACGGCTCCGTCGTCGCGAACCCGATCTTCAGCGATCTGGATCAGAGCGACCAGAACACCAACATCCGCACCTCCGGCCTGATCTTCCTCGCCGGCATCGTCGGCGTGCCGTGGCAGGACATCGCGCGCACCGACTCGGGCGGGAAGCCCGACCTCAAGACGGGCCTCGATCAGAAGGGCGACAAGCGCGGCGGCTTCAAGAACGCGAGCGAGATGGCCGCGATCCTCCCGGGCAAGGAGTTCTCCACGTGGGACGTCGTCCTCGGCCGCACCGAGAACTACCCCGCGGCGGACGCGCTCCCGAAGGACCCGGGCATGATCGAGAGCATCGACGAGCGCTCGGGCACGAACCCGATCACCGGCGACGCGCTCGCTCCCGCGGGCGGCGCCTCGAACCCGATCAACGGCAACGAGTGGACGATCCCGAAGCGCGACGACCTCCAGTACGCGTGCATCTTCCCGCTCGTGAAGGTCGATCAGGCGACGGGCAACATCACGCCCGACACGCGCGACTGCTCCGTGCCCGGCAAGTACGCGGGCTGCGACTGCGAGGACAAGCTCAACAACAACCCGCTCTGCCAGCCGGCCGCGAGCGGCGGTAACACCGACCAGACCAAGGCGAAGGCGTACCCGGGTCTCCGCGAGCTCCAGGTCCTCCGCGACGTCGGCGCGCAGGGCATCGTCGCCTCCGTGTGCCCCGCGCAGCTCAACGCGCCGAAGGACACGGACTTCGGTTACCGCCCGGCCATCGGCTCCATCATCGATCGCCTGAAGCAAGCGCTCGGCGGGCAGTGCCTGTCGCGTACGCTCACGCCGGACAAGAACGGCCAGGTGCAGTGCCTCATCATCGAGGCCTCGAAGGTCGACGCTTCGAAGGAAGCGGCCTGCAACAAGTGCACGAACGCCGGTCGCGATCCGGTGGCCGACGCGCAGCAGCCTGCGGTCGACGCCATCCAGTCCGACAACAAGGCGGCGGGCTACAACTGCTTCTGCGAGATCTCGCAGCTCGAGAACAAGAACGCGGTCACCGGCGCGTCCGACTGCGCGTCGAAGGCCGGCCAGGGTGGCTACGACCTCTGCTCGTGCCAGTACACGAAGCCCGATCAGGTCGTCCCGGCGGGCGTCGACGGCTGGTGCTACATCGACGAGACGAGCGGCATCGGCGCGCCCGAGATCGTCGAGAAGTGTGCCGAGTCCGAGAAGCGCCTCATCCGCTTCGTGAACAACGGCACGGCCGCCCCGGGCGCCACGCTGTTCATCACGTGCACCGGCGACACGGCCTCGAACTGAGCTAGTCGCTCCTCCACACCGCGGAGCCCTCGCCCTCACCGGCGGGGGCTTCGTGTTTTGTGCGCCTGAGGTAGTCTCGCGGCGTGGCTCAGCTCATCGTCCGGAACCTCAACGACGGGATCCTCCGCAGGCTCAAGGTGCGCGCGGCGCAGAACGGGCGCTCCGCCGAGGCCGAGCACCGCGAGATCCTGCGCGAGGTGTTGATGTCGCCCCGCAACGCGCGCTCGCTGAAGACGCTGCTGCTCAGCATGCCCGACGTCGGGGAGGACGAGGACTTCGAGGTGCGCGACGCCTCGGGGGTCGCGCCTTGAGCCTGCTCGTCGACACGCCGGTGCTGGTGGAGCTGCGCAAGGGGCTGCGTTGCCACCCGAACGTGCGCGCCTTCTTCGAGGCGACGGAGGAGGATCTGTTCCTGAGCGTGCTGTCCCTCGGCGAGCTGCAGCGCGGCATCGAGCGCGTGCGGCGTCGTGACGCGAAGGCCGCGCGCGCCTGGGATCGCTGGCTCCACCAGGTGACGACCGACCACGGCGAGCGCGTGCTGCCCATCGACGAGGCCGTGGTGGAGGAGTGGGGCGTCCTGCTCGCGAGCGGCCCGTGCCCGACGCGGGAAGGCCTCCTCGCGGCGACGGCGCTCGCCTACGACCTGACCCTCCTCACGCGCTCGACGCCCGCGCTGGAGAGCACGGGAGCGCGCGTGGTGGATCCGTTCGAAGGCTGAGCGCGAGCGCCTCCGCGCGGCTTCGATGGGACGGGACAAAAAGCAGAAGGCCCGCCGGAGCGGGCCCTCTGTTTCGGTGCGGCTTCCTCGCTCGCGCGAGAGGCTCACGCCTTGCGCGTGATCAGAGCGCGATCTTCGACTGGAGGAAGAACGCGATAACCCACGAGAGGAGAACCAGGGACTCGATGAGGGCGAGGCCGAGGATCATCGGGGTCTGGATGCGGGCGGCGGCGCCGGGGTTGCGCGAGATGCCTTCGAGGGCGGCGGCGGCGGCGCGGCTCTGACCCATCGTGCCGCCGAGAGCCGCGATTCCGATCGCGAACCCGGCCGCCACGGCGAGCCAGGAGTTCGAATCGTACTTGTTCGAAGCAGCCTCCTGAGCGCCTTGCGCGAACGCCAGCGCGGGGAGGAGGACCAGCGCCGTGGCGACCACAGCGGACAGGGACAGCTTGCTCTTCAGCGACATCTCGAACTTGCTCCTTTCAAAGCTTTGCGCGCTTTCGGGATCCTGCGCGCATCAGCGGCCGCCCGAACATTGCGCGGCCCTCGTAGTCTCGTTTGTTTTCGTTTGCAACCGCCTCGCGAGGTGCTCTTCGCGAAGGCGAAAATCTTTCTTCGACACGCGCCGGCGATGCCTAGATCGCGCGGCGTTTCAGCTCCTCAGTGGTCGTGCGACTTCTCGGTGGCGAGGCCGATGTAGATGCTCGAGAGCAGGCAGAAGACCAGCGTCTGAACGAGGATGACGATCAGCGCGAGGAACATCAGCGGGACGGGCACGAACAGCGCGATGAGCCCGAGGAAGATGGAGCCGATGAGGTGGTCGACCGCGATGTTGAGCATCAAGCGGATGCTGAGCGTCACGGGGCGCACGCACGTCGAGATGAGCTCGATCGGGAGCATGAGGACGGCGAGCGCGACGCTGGCGATCGGGTTCTTGAAGACGCCCCAGCCCGCGAGGTGCTTGACGTAGTCGATGCCGTTCTCTTTGAGGCCGTAGTAGTTGAACGCGATGAAGACGACGAGCGCGCAGCCGATCGTCACGTTCCAGCTCGCGGTCGGCGGGTTCATGCCGGGGATGAGCGAGCAGACGTTCGAGAAGAAGATGAAGAGCGCCGCGCCGCCGATGAGCGGGAAGTAACGCTTCGCGTTCCTCTTGCCCATGATGTCGCCCGCCATGCCGTAGAAGTAGGCGAGGAAGGCCTCGAAGAAGGTGCGGAGGGTCAGCGTCTCGTCCGGGACGACCGCCTCGTCGAGCTTCTTGAACGTGGAGCGCACCCGGCTCGCGAGGATGATCACGAGCAGGATGAGGATCATGCTCATGAAGATCGGCTCGAGGCCGCGGTACGTGACCTCTTCGTTGGCCATGCCCAGCGAGGTCATGGCGGTCTTGCCGACGTTGCTGGCGTTCTGCTTGAGCGCCGGGAACATCGCGAGGAGGTAAGTGAGGAAGCCGGTGTGCTTGGGCATCGGACTGGTCGCTCTTCGGTAGGGCCGCGCCGCACGCAGATGACGCGCCGCGCGCGACGGGCCCATACCACAGATGCGAAGCAGCACGTGCGGCTTTTCTCCGCCCCCCCTTTCCTCGGCGGATCTACGAAAAGAATGCCGCTCGATCCTTCGATCTGGACGCTCTCGGGGCGTCGGGGATCGCGCCCTTCCGGCTATCGGAGCAACGTCACGATTCTGGCTATGCCGGCCACGCGGATCGCGAACGGGGCGGGATCGGTCGCGTCGACGCGCGGGTACAGCTCGCCGACCACGCGGGCTCGGAAGCGCTCGTCGAGCGGGAGGTGCACGCACGCGGCCTCCGCGATGTAGACCGCGAGCGTCGCCCCGCCGGCGTCGCGCAGGAGGCCGCGCACCTGGCGGCCGCCGAGCACCAGCGATCGTGTGTAGGCGCGCGCCGCGTGGAGCGCTCTGCGGGCGCCCGCGAGCGAGTCCGGCGCGCCCGCGCGCGAGGCGAGCGTCGCTTCCAGATCGTCGGCGAGGCGGCCCGCGAGCCACGCGGCGCCCTCCGGCGACGGGCCCGCGAGGAGGCGCTCGCCCTTCTGCCGCAGCGCCGCCGCGCGCTCGTCCGCGGGATCGATCACGGCCGCGACGGTGAGCAGCGCGCGCAGCCGATCGAGCGGCGCCAGCGTGAGCGAGAGATCGCCCGTGAGCGTGACGGCCGGCGGCTGGAAGTGCCCGTCCGCGTCGACGGCCGCTTCGAGCACGGCGGTGAGGCTCCGGGGCGCCGCGGGGACGCGCGACGGCGACAGCAGCGCGGCGCGCGCGCTCGTGTCGCCGGTGCCGAGCTTCGCCGCGACGTCGTCGGCGTCCGCGTCGAACCACAGGATGTGCAGGCCTTCGCGGGGCCCCGCGCGGAGCAGGCGCTCCTCGGTCGGGAGCTCCTTGTCGGGGTTGCTCGGCGGCGAGCTCGGGAACCGCTTCGGCGGCGGGCTCGACGTCCTCGCGGGCGCGGCGGTCCCGGCCCCGATCGCGAGCGGCGGCGCGGTGGCCGCGGCGCTCCCGGGCAGCGGCGTCTCCTCCGGCTCGGGCACGGCGATCGGCGCGGGGCGCGGAGGCGCTGCAGGCTTCGCAGGAGCGGCCGTCTGCGGGCTCGCGGGCGCTGCGGGGCTCGCAGGTTTCGCGGGCGCATCGGTCGGAGATGCAGGCTTCGCGGGCGCGGCGGCCGCCTTCGGGCTCACGCCGGGCGCGCCGGAAAAACCGGCCTCTTGCGCAAAAACTGGTTTCGAGGCTTCGAGACTGGTTTTGGGGGCTTCGAAACTAGTTTTGGTCGCCTCCGACGAGTTTTGGGAGGCCTCGAAACCCTTTTCGGCGGCGTCCGCGTCGCCGGCGACCGCGGGCGCGCCGGTTTTTTCGCCGGTTTTTGTCGTTTCGGCAGCGGGCGATCGGGTTTGGAGCGCTCCCGGAGGGGTTTCGGTCGTCCCGGAAACTAGTTTTTCGTCTCCGAAACCAGTTTTCCCGTCTCCGAAACCAGTTTTCCCGTCTCCGAAACCAGTTTTCCCGTCTCCGAAACTGGTTTTCCCGTCTCCGAGAGCAGTTTTCCCGTCTCCGAAACTGGTTTTGATCACGTCCGGAGGGGTTTCGGTCGCTCCTTGGAGCTTGGGAGCCGCTCCGAAACCGATTCCTGCCGCAGGAGAGAGCGCGTTCGCGGCTTCCGTGCCGGCTTCGACGACGGTCGCGGTGGCTGCGGCTGCGGGCGGTTCGTTTGCGGGCGGCGCTTCGGCGGGGGGCGCGGCTTCGTCTTGGGGGCTCGCGGGTTCGAGCGGGGCTTCGGTAGGCGCTTGGGCCTTCGTCGGATCCATCATCGGAGATCCGAGGCCGAGGACCGTCGCGCGGGCTCCGGAGCCGTGGAATATCGTGCGCTTCGCGGCGCCCTTCATGAAGGCGGCGACCGCCTCCGGGTTCGCGACCTCCGCCACGCCCGCGGCGATCGCGGCGTCCGTCTCGCGGCCGGTCGTGATCGTGGCGCCGAGGCCGCTCGGGCGATCGTGCACGCCGCTGTCCTCCGGCTCGATCCACTCGATTTCGTCGCTCGGCTCCTCCGTCTGCGACGGGCCCGTGGGGCGGCCGAGCAGGCGGCTCACGTCGATGAAGCTCAGCGTGCGGCCCGGCGGCTCCATCGCGACGTACACGTTGCCCGCCTCGTCGTGCGCGGTGAGCGCCACCTGTCCGCGCCACGTGAGCGTCGCGATCTGGCGATCCGTGTCGATCCAGAGCGTGTCGCAGCGGAGCAGCACCTCCTCCGGCGGCTTGCCGGAGCGCTCCACGAACGCGCGCGGTCGCAGGCCCGGAAGCGTCGTCACGAGGTGCGGGATGTCGGGGTGCAGGTTCTCGAGCTCCACGCGCTCGTCGGCGCGGATGTCCTGGAGCTGCTGATCCGGCGGGGCCGCGTTGAAGTACGAGGCGTCGAGATCGGAGGGCATCGGCTCCACGTGCCACCGCGCGGCGTCGAAGGTGCCGGCGTGACGACCGAGCTTGTCGCGGCGCGAAGGCCAGCTCGGCGCGAGCGGTCCGTAGCCGACGGGCGGGATCTTCTGATCGCGCCGCACCAGCATGAAGCCCGCGGGCTGCAGCGCGGGGAGCGGCGTCATGCCGAAGGCGTCGGGCGGGGCGTCGCACGGGACGCCGACCGGGTTCTCGCTGCGCTCACCGGCGGAGGCGCGCTCGTACCGCAGCGAGGCCTTCGTGATGCGCGATCCGAAGCGCACGCGCGGCTCCGCGGTCCACGCGCGCTCGCTGACGACCTCGATCGCCTTCGCCACGTCGCCCACGACGAACCGCGTGACGAACGACTCCACCTCCTGGCCGTACGGAGCGAACGCGTGGCCCACGAGCAGCACGTCGGCGCGCGGCTTCGACGGCACGAGATCGGTCGCGCTGTAGAGGCTGCGGCGCGCGTCGTCGTCCCAGTGGTTGTCCTCTTCGTTCGGGTAGTCCTGGATCTCCGCGAGCCGCGCGACGCCGGGCACGAGATCGAACGTCCCCTTCACGACGAGGAGCTGCGTGAACACCATCGGCCTCGGCTGCCAGACGAGCCCGACCGCCCGAAACGGACACAGCGACACGACCTCCATAGACGCGCGCGTCTAACACGGCGGCGGCGGGGCGTTGAGAGCGCCCGGCGAAACTGGGGTATCGTCGCGGCCCATGGCGGAACGACGGCTCCGGGACGTGGCCCCTTCGATCTACCGCGCGTACCTCCCCGCGTTCTTCGATCTGGAGGCGCCGAAGGAGGAGAAGGCGACGTGCGGCTCGTGCGTGATGCTGCCTCCGCCGGGGCCGCGGCCGCTCGGCGTCACCTTCTTTTTGCCCGAGACGAAGTGCTGCACGTTCCACCCCACGTTGCCGAACTACCTCGTCGGCGCGACGCTCTCGGACGCGCGGCCGGAGATCGAGGAGGGGCGGCGGAGGATGCTCGGGCGCATCGCTTCGCGCGTGTCGGTGACGCCTCGCTGGGTCGCGCCGCCGCGCAAATTCGATCTGCTGCTCAAGGGATCGTGGACCAACACGATGGGGCGCTCGCTCATGATGCGGTGCCCGCTCTACAGCCCGGAGCACGGCGGGTGCACGATCTGGCCGCACTGGGAGGGCGTCTGCGCGACGTTCTTCTGCAAGTACATGGGCGCGGCCGACGGGGAGGCCTTCTGGCGATCGATGCGGATGTACCTGAGCTATTTGCAGCGGAAGCTCGCGTCCGCCGCGGCGAATCAGCTTCTGCCCGGACACGACGAGCCCGCGCCGTACGGGCGCCTCACGCTCGAAGATCTGGAGGACCGGCCGCCCACCGAGGAGAGCTACCGCGCGCTGTGGAAGGAGCACGTGGGGCGCGAAGAGGAGTTTTATCGGGCCTGCCACGCGTGGGTGAGCGCGCTGGATCGCGCGGCGTTCGAGGCGATCGTCCGCGGACCCGAGCACGACGAGCGGCTCGCCGCGGTGACGCACGCGCACGATCTCCTCGTGAACCCGCGGCTCCCGGAGGTGCTCGTCAAGAACCCGAAGCTCGACGAACGATCGCGCGACGACGGCGTGCTCGTGACCGGGTACAGCCACTACGAGCCGCTCTTGCTCACGAAGGATCTGCACGATGTGATCGGGTTCTTCGACGGCGCTCGGACGGTCGCGGAGGTGCGCGCGCACCTGAAGAGCGAGGCGGATCTCGACGTGCCGGAGGAGATCCTGCTCGGGCTCTACCGGTACCGCGTGCTCGTCACGCCCGCGCAGGCGACCACGATCGCCCGCGGCGCGTGAGCGGCGTCGGCGCAGGATCCGGGCGCGCGCGGGACCGATGCCTTCGAAGCGGACGCGCGCGGATTATCGGCTAGCATGCCGCCCGCGATGCCTGGACGGGCCTGGCCGAAGCCATGGACGATCACCGTCGCGCTCGCGACGCTCCTCCTCGGGGCCGCGGCGCGCGCCGATGATCCGATCCGGCTCGTGATCCCGCCGAAGGTGGTGGTGGCGCCGGGCACCGCCGCGGAGAAGGCCGCGCTCGCGCAGGAGGACACGACGTCGCCGGTGCTGGCGTCGGACCTCGCGCAGACGCCGTCGGATCGGTTCGCGGGCAAGCCGATCGTGCGCGTGGAGACCACGACGGTCGGCGATCTGTGGCCGTCGCAGCCGCACGTCACCAAGGTCACGATCGGCGAGCCGTGGAGCGCGGAGGCCGCGCGGCGCGCGACGCGGGAGATGCTCGACACGGGCCGGTTCGCGCGCGCCGGGGTCGAGGTGTACCCCGAGGGCGACGGCGTCGTGCTGCGGCTCGCGCTCCTGCCTCGGCGCGTGATCGCGAGCATCTCGATCGTGGGCGGCGCGCTGCCCCGCTCCGACACGCTCGACGCCGCGCAGCTCTCGGAGGGCGGCGAGGTCACGGCGACCGCGATCGAGGTCGCGCGCTCCAAGATCGAGAAGCTCTACGAACGCCGGGGTTTCCCGAGCGCGGTCGTGCACGTGGACGCGACCGACACGGACGATCCGGACAAGGCCGTCGTGTCGATCGACATCGAGCCGGGGGAGCCGCTCGTCATCACGAGCCGCACCGTCACGATCGACAAGGTCATGTTCGCGGAGGTCGGCAAGCTCCGGAACAAGTACAAGATCGATCCATCGCGCGACGTGTTCGAGGAGATCGTTCGCAAGATCCCGCTCCTCGCGATGATCCCGATCGCGCTCACGGGGCCGCAGAGCGGCGTGCGCGCGGACGAGCCGACGCTCCTCGACGCGGATCGCGATCTCGCGGACCTGCTCAAGAAGAGCGGGTTTCCGCGCGCGGACGTGAAGCACAAGGTCGTCAAGAAGGGCGGCCACGCGGAGCTCCAGGTCACGATCTACGCGGGGCCGCGGCTCGTCCCGACGTTCGACGGCAACCGATCGTTCGACGCGGATCAGCTCGCCGCCGCGGTCGGCCTCGACAAGGGCGAGGTCTCGCGCGCGTCGGACGCGGCGGATCGGCTGCGCGATTTCTACGTGAAGCGCGGCTTCCTCGACGCCGAGATCGAGGCGAAGGAAGAGGGCGGATCGAGCGACGCGATCCACTACCTCGCGTTCCGCATCCGCGAGAACCAGCGCGTCCGCGTGACGAGCCGATCGTTTCCGTGCCTCACCGGAGAGCTCTCCGCGAGCGACATCGAAGGCGAGATCGACACGTTCCTGGAGGAGGACGTGCCCCGCACCGACGGCTTCTCTCCGGGCGATCCGGCCTCGATCGCGGCGGCTTTCGGTCCCGGGACGTCGGGGACCCGCGCGCGCCCGCCGGACATCGAGCCGCGCACGACGTACTACGCGTCGTCCTACGACCGCGCGCTGAAGCACATCCAGGACCTCTACTACAGCAAGGGGTACTTGAACGCGATCGTGGGCCCGGTGTCGCTGCGGCGCGCCGCGTGCGATCCGAAGAAGAGCGGGGAGGCGTGCGTCGCGGCGACGATCCCCGCGCGCAAGCCCGCGTGCGCGGTGGACGTGCTCGGCCTCCCCGTGCCGGAGCCGGCGCTGCCCGCGGACGAGCGCTGCGTCCCGGATCCGAAGCACCACGTCGAGTGCGCATCGGAGATGACGGTGGTGCTGCCGATCCACCCGGGGCCTCGCAGCGTGCTCTACGACGTCGCCTTCGAGGGCAACCGCCAGATGACCGAGAAGAACCTCGCGCACATCGCGGACCTCAAGCTCGGCGATCCGCTCAGCTCCACGGAGATCGAGGCGGCTCGGCAGCGGGTGCTCGATTACTACCTGAAGCGCGGGTACGCGTACGCCGAGGTGCGCGTGAACCTGGAGCCCTCGCCGGATCGCACGCGGGCCCGCGCGAAATTCACGATCGCGGAGCACGAGGTCGTGATCGTCACCGGCTTCGTCGTGAAGGGCGCCAAGCGCACCGACGAGGACCTCATCCTCGGCCGCGTCGCGCTCGTCCGTGGCCTGCCGTATCGCCAGGACGCCGCGCGCGTCTCGGAGGAGCGCATCGCGCAGCTCGGCACGTTCACGAGCGTCGCGCTCAGCCTGGAAGATCCGGACGTCCCGCAGCGCAACAAGCGCGTCGTCGTGACGGTGGTGGAGCAGCTCCCGCAGTACCTGGATCCGCGCGTCGGCTTCTCCACCGGCGAGGGCGTGCGCTTCGCGTTCGAGTACGGGCATCGAAACCTCGGCGGCCGCGCGATCTCCGGCGCGCTGCGGCTCCAGCTCGCGTACCTGCCCGATTTCTTGATCCCGCCTTCGCTCTTGCCGGCGTACCAGGAGGCGCCGCTCAACAACATCGCGTACCGCCTGGAGCGCCGCAACGCGCTCACGATCACGTTCCCGGACGTCGGCCTCGGGCCCACGGTGACGGCGGCGATCGACATCATCGATCTGCGCGATCTGCAGCGCGACTACGCGCTCGGCCGAGAGGCGCTCGTGCCGAGCATGACGTGGCGCCCGCGCCGCAACCTCAGCATCGTGGGCAGCGTCTCGGCCGAGTACAACGACGTGTACATCTTCAACCCCGCCGCGACGCCGACGACGCTCAAGCTCATCAAGGTGCCGGAGGGGCAGACGGCGGCGTTCTCGCAGCGCGTGGGCGCGACCTTCGATCTGCGCAACAACGCCTTCGCCCCGACGCGCGGCGCGCTGTTCGCGGGCAGCGTGGAGCACGTGAACGCGCTGCCGACGACGGCCTCCACGACCGCGACCAACATCGGCGCGAGCCAGTTCCTCAAGATGTCGGCGAAGGTCAGCGCGTACGTGCCGCTCTACCTCGACGAGGTGTCGATCGCGGGGAGCGTGAGCGCCGGCTACAACTGGCTCTTCCAGGGCCAGACGTACCCGGATCGCAGCTTCTTCCTCGGCGGCGTCGACTCGATCCGCTCGTACTCGCCGGAGTCGGTGGTGCCTCAGGACGTCGCTAGCTGCATCGTCGGCGAGTCGAGCCAGAAGAGCTGCTTCAAGTCGAACGGCGCGCGCATCACGATCGACGACGTCCCGATCCGCGGCGGCGATCTCATGATGAACGGGCGCCTGGAGCTGCGCTTTCCGCTGAAGATCTCGTCGTCGCTGCAGGGCGGCTTGTTCATCGACGCGGGCAACCTGTGGCGCAGCACGGACGATTTCCATTTCCGGCTGCGCACGGGCCTCGGCTTCGGCCTGCGGATCGCGACGCCGATCGGGCCGATCGCGCTCGACTACGGCTTCAACCTGCGCCGCTACCGCTGGGAGGAGGTGGGCGCGTTCAACTTCTCGATCGGCTTGTTTTAAAGGCGATCACACGTCGGCGGAGGACTCGGCCTCGGCGTGCGTCGTCGCGGCGCCCTCCGCGGGCGTCTTCGGCAAGATGACGCTGCCGGCGACGAGGCCGATGATCGCGGCGGCGCCGGAGCCCGTGAGCACCGCGAGCTTCGCGGCCGCGAGGTGCGCCTCGTTCGTGAAGGCGAGGCCCGCGATGAAGATCGCCATCGTGAACCCGATGCCGCCCACGAGGCCGACCACGAGCACCGAGCCCCAGCCGACGCCGCGCGGCAGCTTGCACAGCTTCGCCTTCACCGACAGGAAGCTCGCGAGGAAGATGCCGATCGGCTTGCCGAAGAAGAGGCCGCACGCGACGCCGAGGCCGATCGTGCGCGGCGCAGCCTCCGCGAACGAGACGCCCTGCAGCGAGACGCCCGCGTTCGCGAGCGCGAAGATGGGCATGATGCCGTACGCGACCCAAGGGTGCAGCGACGCCTGCAACCGCACCGCCGGTGACAGCGCCTCCACCCGCGCGTCGTTCAACCGACCGAGCGGCGCCAGAAGATCGTGCGCGCCGTGCCCCGGCTCCTTGGTGCGAGATCGAAAGTCGTCGATCGCCGACTCGGCCTCTGCGAGGAAGCCTCTTTCGCCGAACCACGTGCGCGCGGGCGTCAAGAGGCCCAAGATCACGCCCGCGATCGTCGGGTGGACGCCCGCCTGATAGACACCCAGCCAGAGCACCGCCCCGGGGAGGACGTAATAGAGGGGCTTGCGGACGCCGAACCGCTGAAAAACGAGCACGCCGGCGATCCCGAGGGCGGCCACCAGGAACCCCGACCACGCGACGCCCTTCGAATAAAAGAGGGCGATCACCACGATCGCGCCGATGTCGTCGATGATCGCGAGCGACAGCAGCATCACGCGGAGCGCCGGCGGGACGCGCTTTCCGAGCAGGGCCAGCACGCCGACCGCGAACGCGATGTCCGTCGCCGTCGGCACGCCGAATCCCGATCTCGTCTCCGGGGTGCTGACGAGGACATAGATCGTGGCCGGCGCGATCATCCCGCCGAGCGCCGCCACCGCCGGCAGCATCGCGCGCTGCCTGTCCGCGAGCTCGCCTTCGTGCATTTCGCGGCGGATTTCCAGGCCGACGACGAAGAAGAAGATCGTCATCAATACGTCGTTGATCACGAAATGGAGCGGTTTCTCCAGGGTGATCGGCCCGACGCCGAGGCGCAGCGGCGTGTGCAGGAGGTGCTCGTACGACGCCGCGAACCGCGAGTTGGCCCACGCGAGCGCGACGGCCGCGGCCACGAGGAGCACGATGCCGCTCGCCGCTTCGATGCGCAGGAAGCGATCCAGCGGCCGGAGCACGATGCCCGCGAGTCGCCGCGCGAGGAGCCATGTCTCGGGCGCGTGCGAGGCGACGGCGCTCGAAGAGGGCAGTCCAGCGTGCTCGCCGGAAGAGGGCTTGTTCGCGCCCTTCGAAACAGGGGTGTTGTCCACGCCAAAGGTCTCCACCGGGAGGCGGCCCGACCTCACCGAGGAACCTGTCGCGGCGACACGCGACACCCAGACCCGACGACCTAACAGCTCGCGCGGGGCCGCGCAAGCCCGATAGTCCAGCGATGCCGCGCGAAACAGCGCTTTTCGTGGTTCCGCGCCTCAGCTCGAAGCGGGGGCCTTCAAGGTCGCGCGGGCGGAGTCGACGATCGCGGCGACGCCCGGGTGGCGGATGCGCCGCTCGACCGAGATGGCGTAATAGCGCTCTCGAATCCCATCCAGCGCGCCGAGACAGACTGCCCCGTAGCCTTCCTCCACCTCGGTGCGGAGCGCGCCGCGGACCGCGAAGAGGCCGAGTCCCTTGCCGCCGAGCACGCGGAACATGCCCGCGTCGTCCACCTCCGCCGCCACGCGCACCCGCAGCCCCCGATCGCCGAACCAGCGCTCCAGCGTCCGGCGGAGCGCCCCCGCGGTGGGGAGCAAGATCGGCGCGCCTTGCAGCCCGGACGGGAACCGCTTCCCGAAGCGCTTGGCGAGCGGCGGTGTCCCGTAGAGCAGGAGATCCGTCTCCCCGAGGACGTGGCCGTGGAGCCGAGATGCGCCGGTCTGAGGTGGGCTGTCGGAGAGGACGACATGCAGCTTTCCCTCGGCCAGCTCCTCGACGAGGCGAGCCTGGGTGTCCTGCCGCACCTGCACTGTCTGCGACGCGTCGAGCGCCATGGCCGGCTCCAGGAGGCCATAAGCGATCGTCTTCGGCAGACTGCCCACGACGCCGACCTTCAACATCGCGGGCGCGCCGTCGCTCCGGCCGCGCGCGACCTCGATCAGCTCGTTTCCCGTGCGGAAGATGTCGTCCGCATAGCCGCTCACCTGGACGCCGAGCGGCGTCGGTAACAGACGCCGTCCGCTCCGCTCGAAGAGGTCTCCACCCAGGAATTGTTCGAGCTGCCGGAGCTGCGCGCTCAGCGTGGAGTGGCTGAGGCGCAGCTGCCGCGCGGCGCGGGCCACTCCGCCTTCGCGGGCGATCACCCAGAAATAATAGAGGTGCTGGTAGTTCAGAGCTTCCACGGATCTGTCGGTTGGAGCGACATGGGATGTCGATATTTCGTTATTCCGTTCGAGCGCCGGGGCAGTTACACGACACGTGGACAGCAGGGGGGGTGCCTCGTCGCTTCTTTGGTATCGGAGCACGGGCTCGTCCCCTGGGTCGAGACCTCGATGGTAAAGGTTTATTTACCGCGCGAAGATGCCGAAAAAACTGCGGTGACGGTTCCGCCCTGCCTCGATTCGCGGCGTTCGATCCTCGGTGTTGCGACTGCCTCTCTTGCAGTCTCGGCCTTTCCGGGACGAGGGCCGTAGTCTCTCGTTCGTCGGCGCTCGCGTTTTTATTGCGCGATCGCGGCGCGGCAGGTGGTTCATGCGACAGATCATTGGTGCTCACCGGGGGTTTTTTGCGCTCGCGCTCGGGGTGACGCTGGCAGGGGGGCTCGGCTGCGAGCTCATCGCCGCGCCCGATCGAAGCAAGATTCAGGACGAAGGCGGCGGGGGCACTGGCGGATCGACGGGGACGGGCGGCGATACGGGCGGCACGGGCGCGACCGGCGGCACGGGTGGAGTCACGGGTGGTACGGGTGGAGTCACGGGCGGTACGGGTGGAGTCACGGGCGGTACGGGTGGAGTCACGGGTGGCACCGGCGGCACCGGCGGCGTGACCGACGTCTGCGGGGACGGGACGCTGGGCGCGATGGAGGCCTGCGACGACGGCAACACGGCCTCCGGGGACGGCTGTTCGGACACGTGCGCGGTCGAGGACGGCTTCTCGTGCGACGGCGCGCCGAGCGTGTGCATGCCAGTGTGTGGAGACGGCATGATCGTCGGCGCGGAGGTCTGCGACGACGGCAACACCACCGTGGACGACGGCTGTTCGGACGCGTGCCTCGTGGAGACCGGCTGGAGCTGTGATGGCGTCCCCAGCGTCTGCACGCCGGGCTGCGGCGACGGGATCCTCGCGGGGATGGAGGCCTGTGACGACGGCAACATCGCGGGGGACGACGGCTGTTCGGACACGTGCACGGTCGAGAGCGGCTGGAGCTGCGACGGCGAGCCGAGCGTGTGCACGACCGGCTGCGGCGATGGCATCGTGGCCGGCTCCGAGGTGTGCGACGACGGCAATGTGACGGCGGGAGACGGCTGCTCCGCGGCGTGCGCGGTGGAGAGCGGCTGGAATTGCAGCGGCGCGCCCACCAGCACCTGCGTCGACATCGATGAATGCGCGACGGGCGCGGCGAACTGCTCCGCGAACGCGACGTGCTTGAACACGCCCGGATCCTTCACGTGCGCGTGCAACAGCGGTTACGCCGGTGACGGCGTGACGTGCGTGGACATCGATGAATGCGCGACGGGCGCGGCGAACTGCTCGGCGAACGCGGCGTGCTCCAACACGCCCGGGTCCTTCACGTGCGCCTGCAACAACGGCTATACCGGCAACGGGGTGACGTGCGCGGACATCGATGAATGTGCCGCGAACACGGACAACTGCTCGGCGAACGCGGCTTGCTCCAACACGCCCGGTTCCTTCACGTGCGCTTGCAACAGCGGCTATTCCGGCGACGGGGTGGACTGCACGGACATCGATGAGTGCGCGGCGAACACGGACAACTGCTCCGCGGACGCGGCTTGCTCCAACACGCCCGGGTCCTTCACGTGCGCTTGCAACAGCGGTTATACCGGCGACGGGGTGACGTGCACGGACATCGATGAGTGCGCGGCGAACACGGACAATTGCTCGGCGGACGCGACGTGCACGAACACCGCTGGTTCCTTCACGTGCGCGTGCAACAGCGGGTTCTCGGGGGACGGCGTCACGTGCACCTGCGCGGCGCCCAAGACCGTGTGCGGCGCGAGCTGCGTGGACACCTCCTCGGACAGCGCGCACTGCGGCGACTGCAACACCGCCTGCACCGCCGATCAGACGTGCACCGCGAGCACGTGCGTCGGCGTCGGCGATCTCCAGATCACCGCCGTGTGGGACCGCTCCGGCGACGGCGATCTCCTGGTCACGACGCCCAACGGAAACACCATCTGGTGGAGCAACCCGGGGCCCGACGCCGGCACCGATCAAGGGCAGATGGACGTGGACGTCCTCGCCGGGATCGGCCCGGAGAACGTGTTCTGGGCCACCGGCTCCACCCCGCCCAGCGGCACCTACGATATCTGCTTCGAGACTGCCTCGTTCGCGCCGGCGCCGGACATGGCCTCTCCCGTGGCCGTGACGGTCGACGTACACCGGCCCGCGCAGGTCACGCAGACGTTCACGAAGACCTTCACGGCGCCGACCACCACGAACGGCACCTGCAACTCCAGCCTCGACACCTATCTCGGCTCCATCGTGATCCCCTGAGCCTTCCATCGACCGAGAGCGCCCCGGATCTCCACTGGGGCGTTCTGGGCGAGCGATTCGAGATTTTTCGCCCCTCCTGCTCCCGAGGAAGCTAAACCACGAAACGACCGCGCTGGATGCGGCCACACCGGCTCATTTCGGGTAAAAGGGAACGGACGCCGTACGGAGCGGCTCTGCGTGAACCATCCATCTCGAAGGCAGTGGCTACGAAACGTCTCGGGTTTCGGTGCTCGTCTCTGGAAACGCGGCACGAGCGCCCCGGGGCCGATCGACCTCCAGCACCTCGGCCGTACGCTCCTCCACGCCTCGGTGGTCGGCGCCGCGGCCGGCGTGGTGACGGCCCTGTTCTCCGCCACCGTGGAGCGCGTACAGCACCTGTTGTTGTCGCGGCTGGCCGGGTATTCGTTCCTGCGCGCGGCCGGCGAGCGCGGGACGGAAGAGGCTGGCTCAGTGTTCCGGCCGTGGCTTCTCCTGCTCTTGCCTGCGGCCGGCGCGACGCTCGCGGGGTGGCTCGCGATGCGGTTCGCTCCGGAGGTGATGGGCGGCGGCGGCGACGCGGCGATCCGCGTATTCCACAAGCGCGACGCGATCGCCCGCAACCGCGTGCCGTGGCTGAAGGCGCTCGTTTCGATTCTCACGCTCGGCACTGGCGGCTCCGGCGGGCGGGAGGGGCCGACCATGCAAATCGGCTCCAGCATGGGCGCGATCGTATCGAAGTGGCTCCGGACGACGACGCGCGAGCGGCGCATTCTGTACGTCGCGGGCATCGCGGCGGGCGTCGCTGCGGTGTTCCGCACGCCCCTGGGAGCGGCCTTGTTCGCGGCGGAGGTGCTCTATCGGGACGACTTCGAGTCGGACGCGCTCGTCCCGGCCGTCCTCGCGAGCGTGGTGGGGTATTCGATCGGGCTGCCGTTCGGGGAGTCGTCGGCCTTGTTCGCGCACGCGCCGTCGTATCCGTTCGTGCCGTCGCACCTGCCTTATTTCGTGCTCCTCGCGATGTTCGAGGTGGTGCTCGGACTGGCCTTCTTGCGTTCGCTTCAATTCGTGCGCGGCGCGGTGGCGAAGCTGCCCGGTCCCGTGTGGCTGCGGCCGGGCGTCGGCGGCCTCGCGCTCGGCTTGCTGACGGCGCCGCTGCTCTGGTATCTGGGCCATCGACTCGGCCGTCCCGGCGGCGGATTCGGCATCTTGGGCGGCGGATACGGGGCCGCGCAAGTGGCCATCACCGGGGCCGAGTGGCTCCCCGCCGGGTACAAAGGGGCGGAGGTGCTCGCGGTGCTGTGCCTCCTCAAGATGGTGGCCTCTTCCTTCACCGTGGGCAGCGGCGGCAGCGCGGGCGACTTCGCGCCTTCGCTCGTGATCGGCGGCCTCCTCGGAGGCGCCTTCGGCCGCGGAATAGCCGCGCTCACGGGGGATCCGGCGATCGATCCCGGGGCCTTCGCGCTCGTGGGAATGGGCACCTTGTTCGGGGGTGTCGCGCACGTGCCCTTGAGCTCGATGGTGCTTGTCTGCGAGATGGCCGGCAGCTACGACCTGATCGTCCCGCTCATGCTGGCGGAGGGCATCGCGTTCGTCGCGCTGCGCAGTCACAGCCTGTATCATGCGCAGCAGTCGGGCCGGTCGTGGGCGCTCGACGCGGTCCGCTCGCACCGCAGCCTGGCGGTCCGCGATCTGGCCCAATCGCAGCCTGGGGCGCTCACGTTCCTGCTCGCGACGGGCGGCCGCAAGCTGCTGGAAGCGGTCGGAAACGCCACCTGGCAGACCACGTTTCCGGTCCTGTCGGAGACTGGCAAGCTCCTCGGCCTCGTGCCTTCTCGGTCGCTGCACGTGGTCGCCGCGGAGGAGGGGATGGCCGACTGGATCGTGGCCGGCGACGTGATGCAACAGCCGGTCACCGCGCTCATGGATGAGCCCGCCGCCGAGGTGCTGACGCGCATGGTGACGGCCGGACTGCGGCAGATCCCCGTGACCGACGAGGCGGGTGCCATCATCGCTTATGTCGACGAGGGCACGATCGCCGCGAAGCTCGTCCAGGAGGTGCAGGGCGCCTCTCCCGAGAGCGCGACGAGCACGCCTATCGCGAGGGATCGAGACGACGCGACCGAAGAGCGAGAGTGAGGGTCAGTCGGCGCTCGCGGGCTCCTCGGCCGGCCCGGCGGCGACGCGGAACAACGTCGGAAAGATCACGGACACCAGCATCGCGACGAGCACCAAGGTGGCCTGTTTCGGCTTCGAGAGGAGGCCGAGCTCACCGCCGATGGCCCCGATCGCGACGACCAGCGTGAGCGGCGCCGACAGGAGGCTCCCGGCGGCCGCGCGGCGGCGCATCGGCATACCCTTCGGCGCGAACACGAGGCTCGGAACGAGGCGCGTCGCGCCCAAGAACAGGGCCATCAGCCCGGCGGTCTGGATGGCGTGTCGATCCAGAGAGGATGCCTCGAATCGCACGCCGACGACCACGAAGAAGATCGGGATGAACAGGCCATTGCCGAGCGCGGCCAGCTTGTCCTCGAGCGCGTGCTTTTGCCTTAGAACGAAGCCGATCAGCGCGCCGCCGATGAAGGCGCCGAGGATAGGCTCCACGCCCGCGACGGCGGCGATCGCGACGAACGCGAGCATCACCACGAGCCCGACGCGCACCCCCATCTCCGCCACGTCCTTGTGCGCGATCAGCCGGCGGAACGGCTCCGGATACCACCACACGAGCGCGCGCGCCCAGCGGATGAGCAGCGCCGACCCCACGAACAACGCCGTGACCTTCGCGACCGCGACCGCGGCGTTCCACCTCGTGCCCGGCGTCTTGGCCACTTCGAGCCCCGTGACCGCGAGGATCGCCGCGAATTCACCGATGGAGGCGGTGAGCAGCACGTGCTTTCCCAGCGCGTTCACGTCGTGCCGAGTCTCCTTCAGCACGGCGAGCGGCATCCCCACGCTCATCGCGCTGATCGCGAGGATCTCGATGATCCCGAGGTGAGCGAGAGAGCCTATCGCGATCGCCCCCGCGAACACACCCGCGACGAGGAGCAGCGGAGTCGCCAGCGCGCGCGGACCGGCGGCGCGCAGACCGTCGAAGTCGATCTCCATGCCGGCCATGAACATCAGCAAGAGAAACCCGAACTCCGAGAGGAACGCGACCGTCGGCAGATCCTGGAGCAGGCCAGTCCCCGCCGGACCGAGCGCGATCCCCGCGAGCATCAAGATCACCGGCGTCGGAAGCTTGAGCCGCACCGCGACGACGGGACCGACCACGCTGACGCCGAGGAGCATCAGGAGCGCCGGCAGATCCTCGTGCCCTTTCACGGCTCCTCGAAGGTGCGCACCAGCACCGAACAGCCGGCCACGCGCGCCACGCGGAGGGCGATGTCGGGCGACGTGAAGCTGTCCCGCGACGTGCGCCTCCGGCCGATCACGAAGAGATCCGCCGGCCGCGCCAGCCGCAAGAGCTCTCGGACCGGATTGCCCTCCAGATCCACCGTCTCGGCCCGGAGCCCGTACAAACTGGCGCGCTTCACGATGCGCGCGATGAGCTTCGGAGTCTCGGGATCCGCGGCGCCGAAATAACCAGGCAGCGTCACCCGCGCGAGGAGCAGGGGAATCGACAGCATGCGCGCCAGATCGATCGCCGCGTCCGCGAGAGGCATGTTCGCGATCCCCTGGACGACGGCGTGGACGACGCGCGAATACCGAGGCGCGCCCCCCGGAAACAGCACCGGCGCCCGCAGCACGTTGCACAGCGAAGCCTGCGGTCCGCCGCGCCCGAGGGCCCTGTCCACGATCGACCGCGGCTCGGCCCGCGCGACCACGACGCCCGGCCGGAGCCTTCGGACGTGATCGATGTGCTGCTCTCGACTCTCGCCCTCCAGCGGCACGTCCTCGAACGTCTTCTCCAGCTGATGGGGCAAGAGGCCGGAGCCCTCTCCCGCGGTGTCCTCCACGATCGTCTTCTCGGGAGCCGCTCCGGGATACACCCTGATCAAGGCGGTCGCCCGCGTCTTGATCGCGAGCACCTCCGCCTCCATCTCGACGGAGCGATCCCGCCCGCCGGGCAGATAGACCACCACGTTTTTCCCGTGGGCGAGGGGAAACATCGGCATCCCGACGCGGAGCTGCTCGGCGACGCCGCGGAGCGTGGCCGGATTGCCCACGAGGAGCACCCGGTCCTCCGCGTGGATGGTGGTCTGTCCGGTCGGCAACACCAGCTCTCCGCGCCGGTAGATCGCGGCGACGCGGAAATCATCGGCCTTGAGGTCCGCGAGCGGCACGTCGATCGCGGGGGAGCCCGGCAACACCACGAATTCGACGATGTCGCCTTTCCCTTGTCCGACGATGCTCGCGACGGTGAGCCCGTCGTGCCGGAGCGCGCTCTCCACCGCTTGTCCGAGCAGCTCCGCCCGCACGATCGGCTGCACGTCGAGGGCCTCGTAGTCCGGCACCGCCTTGGGATCGATGACAATCCCGACGAGGGGCCGATACCCCATCTCGCGCGCGAGCCTGCAAATCTCCAGGTTCCGGCGATCGACTCCGGTGGCCGCGACGAGCGCGACGTTCTGCGAGGGCTCTCCGCGCGCGTCTTCGAGGACGAAGCGTGAGGCGCCGTCGGCGAGCCGCTTGGTGACGCCGTGGAACGTGAGCCGCTCGGCGTTCTCGTCGTGCGGTGCGGCGCTGTCTTCGTCGCGGATCTTCTCCAGCGCGTCCGGCGCGGGATCGAGGACGAGGAGCGGCGCGATATGCGAGAGCCGCGGCACCAGCGCATCCGCGGTGTGCCCCGCCCCGACGACGACGATCCGATCGAGGATCACCGCGCCCCCCCGAGCGTCGGCCCGCTGCGCGCGCTCACCCCGAAGCTGCGTCGTTCGCCCGTTCCACCCATCGCGAGTGTCGTATCGCAATGCGGGCGTCCCGTCACGCCTCCTGCCACGCGGCCAAGAGGCTGCGGAGCGCCGCCGGCGTGGCGACACGATAACGTGCGGCTGACCACCCGACGCCGACGTGGATGGAGATCGCGTCGGGCGGCAGGGCCGCGAACATGTCCTCGTCCGTGCGATCGTCCCCGGCGGCGATCACGCGCGTCTCGGCGCCGAGCTGCGCGAGGAGGCGACGCGCGAGCAGCCCTTTGCCCACGCCGTGCTGCCGCACCTCCAGCACCTTGGAGCCTTCGAGGATCTCGGGCGCCGACGAGCACGCGCGGAGCGCCTCTCGCAGCGTCGGTCGCAGCTCGCGGAGCCGATCGGCCACGAGCGTCGGCTCCGCTCCGCGGTAGTGCAGCGCCAAGGCCGTCGACTTCTCCTCCACCATCGCGCCCGGCATGCTCGCGGCCGCGGCGGCGAGGAGCGGGGCCACCCGGCCCTTCCACTCTTCGCGGACGGCGCCGTTGGCCGTCCAGACGCCTTCTCGAAGGCTCCAGAAGCCGTGCTCGGCGTGGAGATGAAGCGACAGATGGCCGAGCCATCGCTCGATGGAGGCGCGCGTCCGGCCCGTGACGATGTGCACGTCGGTCTGCGGCAACGCGGCGAGCTCGCGGAGCAGATCGAGCAGCTGATCGTCCGGCGTCGCGAGGTCCGGCATCGGCGCGAGCGGCACCAGCGTCCCGTCGTAGTCGAGCATCAAGAGCCGCGCAGGCGCCCTGCGAACCGCGTGCATTTCGGCCACGAGGGCCGACGGGCGGCCGCTCTCCCGGCGCGTCTCCCGCGGAGCTTCTGGCCGCAGATCGGCGAGGAAGCGCGCCGCCCATGCGTGGACGTCGTTCTGGAAGAGCCGCTCGCGCATGGGCCGCATCCGCACCTCCTGCTCGCGCGGGCTCATGTGGAGCGCCCGCGCGATCGCCGCCGCGGTGGCCGAGAGATCGTACGGGTTCACCGTCAGCGCCTCCGGCAGCTCCGCCGCGGCCCCGGCCAGCTCGCTGAGCACCAGCACGCCGCGCTCGTCGATCCGCGACGCGACGTACTCCTTCGCGACCAGGTTCATCCCGTCGCGGAGAGGCGTGACGAGCATGACGTCCGCCGCGCGGTAGAGCGCGACGATCTGCTCGAACGCGATCGATCGGTAAAGTAGCTGGATCGGCGCGCCCGCGGGCGTCCCGTGGTGCCCGTTCAACCGGCCGACGAGCTCGTTGACCGTCCGCCGGAGCTCCCCGTACGCGTCGACGCGCTCGCGGCTGGGCACGGCGATCTGAACGAAGTGGACGCTGTCCCGCAGCGAGGGCTCGCTGGTGAGGAGGCGATCGATCGCGAGGAGCCGCCGCGGGATGCCCTTCGTGTAATCGAGCCGATCGATCCCGAGCACGATGCGCTTGCCGGCCGTCTCCGCCCGGAGACTCTCCACCACGGCCGTCACGTCCGGGTGCGCCGCCATCGATGTGAAGGCGCGCGCGTCGATGCTGATGGGGTGCACGCCGATCCGGACGACGCGGTCATCGACGACCAGCGCGTCGGTCCCGAGCTCCACGCCGAGCACGAGCGCCGCGGCGTGGGCGAAGTTGTGCCGGTAGCTCGACGTGTGGAACCCCACGAGATCCGCGCCGAGCAAGCCGCGCAGGATCTCTTCCCGCCACGGCAGGATCCGGAAGACGTCGGCCGAGGGGAACGGCACGTGCAAAAAGAACCCGATCGGCGCCTCCGGCAGCATGGCGCGCAGGTATCCGGGCACCAGCGCGAGCTGATAGTCGTGCACCCAGATGGCGTCGCCCGCGCGGTACTCCGCCGCCACGGCCTCGGCGAACCTGCGATTGATTTGCTGATATTCGGTCCAGTCGCTCTCCGCGTCGAGCTGCACCTTATCGAGCAGGTAATGGAAGAGCGGCCAGAGCACGCTGTTCGAGAACCCGTCGTAATACCGGCTCACCTCTCCCGGCGAGATGTGGATCGGGACGGCGCGTCGCCTCCGCATCTCGTCCTCCAGATTGGCGCGCTTGCCGTTGGTGACGCGCGAGAAATCACCGGGCCAGCCGAACCAGAGGCCCCCGGACTCCTCGTGCGGACCGCGCAGCGCGGTGGCGAGCCCGCCGGCGGACGGGCTGAGCCGCAGTTGTCCGCGCTCCTCCTGGAGCGTGAACGGGAGTCGATTGGACACGATCAGCAGTCGGCCGCGCATGGCGTGCCTCCCTTCGGAGCGAGGTGACGCTCCCGGGCGTGGGTGGAGGGTTACGGCTCGTTGCGAGCCGTACGAGCGGGAGCAGGCCTGTTCGGGTCAGCTCGTCGAAAGCTCAGGGACGTGCGCAGAACCCGTCCGAGCACGCGTCGCCTGCCGGACAGTCTCGGGCGCGTTTACAAGGACGCTCGCACAGGCCGTCCTTGCAGCGCCCCCCGTCGCCGCAGCTCGCGTCGTCGAGGCACTCCACGCAGCGAGATTGCAGGCAGTATCCGAATCGAGGGTTCGCAGCGGCGCAGTCGCCCGCGTTCGAGCAAGGCACCGATTTCGGCTGCACGTCACAGCCGAGGGCGCAGAGGCTCATCGCGGCGAGCGCCGGACAGAGCCGTAGCAGGAAGGACAGCCGGTACTTCATCATGCCCTTTCCGAGAAGGTGCGGCGGCGGCAGTCGCCCCGTGACGGGATGACGAGCGAGACATCCCGTAGCGAACCCAGGACGACCGGCGCCGCGCGTCCCCATCCAAAGCACGACAGAGCGGTTCACGAAAGAACGAAAATTACACAGCACCTGTCGGAAAAGCCGACAGGACGGGGCTCACGCTCCGAAGATGTGAATCGTCTGCCCGCCCGGCGCCTGGACCTCCACGTCGAACAGCTTATCGTCCCAGCTCACCTCGGGGCGCTGATCGAAGAGGACGAGATAGCCTTTCGAGAGCTGGAGTCGCTCCAGATAGCGGCCGAGCTGCTCGATCCCCTGCGCGCGCGTGCGCTCTCCGCGCCGGATCTTGAGCTCGAGCGCGTGCCTCTCGTCCTTCCACTCCACGAGCAGGTCCACGCGGCCGGAGCCGATCGCCATCTCGCGGTGGATCGCGCCGCCGCCGTTCACCACGCGCTGGAGAAAGGCCATCAAGATGAGATGGGGGCCGGCCTCCCGGTACTCGTATCGTTCGAGCCAGGATTCGCTGTTCTCCGCGTAAAATTCCTGGAATGCGCGCAGCAGAGAGGGCATGTCGAGGCCGCCGTCGGGGCGAACGTAAAAGGATGTCTTGGCCGGGATCGTCCGCTGCATGACGTAGGTCAGCGACCGCGGAATGACCTCTTGATAGATGGGATTCGCGATCCGGATCTCCGGGTCCGTCACGACGAGCCCGAGGTCCCGCACGTACTGGAGATCGTCGTTCATGACGTCCGGCGCGAGCAGCTTCCCCGCCACGATCGGCGCGATCACGCGGCGCACGCGCTCCTCGTTGAGCTTGTCCGCCAGAGAGTCGATGTGCGTGTCGTTGCGCTGAATGAGCGTCTCCCGCGCGCTCACGAGGTGAGCTTCGGTGATCGCGACCGTCCTGTCGGTGACGTCGTTCTCTGTGATTTGCCGCGCGAGCGCGTTCACCAGCCAAGGCTGACCGCGCGTCTGATCGTAGGCATACGCGATAGCCTCTTTCGTGAAGGCCTGTCCCGTGTCTTCGGTGTGCTGCGCGTACAGCTCGGCGACCTCTTCTGCGGTGAAGTTGCGGAGCGTGAATGAGTCGCTGCAAATGTTGAAGCGGGAAGCCGTGCCGATCGACTCACTGCCCGGACGGAGGCGGATCTTGTAGTCGCGCACGTCCCGCAGGCCGACCAGAGCGAGAGAGTGGAGGAACGGATTCGGACGCGAAGTGTACCCACGTCGGAGCTGACCGAGCAGGTTCAGGAGAGAACTTTCCTGGAGGCAATCGATCTCGTCGATGAAGAGGACGACGGGCTTCGGAGAGCGCGCGGCCCAGGCGGCGAGCACATCGTGGACCGCGCTCACCGGGGGGCCATCTACGAGCGGAGCCGGGATTTGCTCGGCGTCGGGGAACCAGTTGCGGCTGTCGTTATGGAGAGTCCTTGCCAGCGAGAGGTTGCCCTCCGCCATGCTCGGAACTTCTCGGAGGTGCTCGACGCTGACGACCATCGCTGCGTACTTTCCCTCGGCGTTCAGCGACCGCGCGAGGTTGTTGATCAGCGTCGTCTTCCCGACCTGCCGCGGCGCGTGCAGGAGAAAGAACATCCCCTGCTCCACGAGCTGCCGCGCCTTGGTCAGGCGGGCCTCCGCCGGCAGCATGTAGTGAACGCCGGGGATGCAGGGGCCGGCCGTGTTGAAGTACCGCTTCCTCATCGCGGCCCGCACTTTACCACCAGAAACCTCACGACCCGCGCCCGGGATCATGTATGCTCCAGCCATGAGCGCACCGGAGGACGAGGATCGGTACTCTCCGCGCATCGTCATCCGGCCAGGCGGCGATATCCTCGAAGGGACTTCGTATCGCGCCATTGAACAGCTCGCTATCGGAGGGATGGGGGAAGTGTTCGAGGCCGAGCACAAGGCCCTCGGACATCGGGTCGTCGCCAAGGTGCTTTTGCAGGGCCTCGCGGAACGGCCCGACATGCGGGATCGAATGCGCATCGAGGCGCAGGCCCTCGCGCGGATCCGGCACCCCAATCTCGTCCTCGTCACCGATTGCGGGGAGACGCGCGGCGGGCACCCGTTCATCATCATGGAACGGCTCGTCGGCTGCTCACTCCGCGAACGAATCGCCCACGACGGACGCCTCGAACGCGCCGAAGCGGTGGAGATCGCGCGGCAGATGATGCTCGGACTACACGCTGTGCACCGAGCGGGGATCGTGCACCGCGACGTGAAGCCCGAGAACGTGTTCCTGAGCGCGACGGAGGACGGGCGGCCTTATGCGCGGATCCTCGACTTCGGGGTGGCGAAGGTGCTCGACGCCGGGCGGGATCCGCGGACGCCTCTGCCGCTCGTGACTCCGACCCTGGAGGGCCTCCTCATCGGGACTCCACGGTACTTCTCGCCGGAGCAAGCCCGCCGGGAGGGCGTGCTCGATCCGCGGACAGACATCTACTCTGCCGGCCTGGTTCTCTATGAGATGTTGACGGGGCGCGGGCCTTTCGACGACGCGACGTCGGTCGACGCCCTCTGTCGCGCCCACGTGCTCGAGATGCCCCTCCCGCCGAGCGCCGTCCTCGGAGATCCCGGGCTCTCTCCGCTGGATCGCGTCGTTTTGCGCGCGCTCGCCAAGCGGAAGGAGGATCGGTATCCGGACGCGGGCGCCTTCGCCGAGGAGCTGGGCCTGTTCCTCCTGTCTCTCGGCCTCTCGGACGAATGGTTCGAGGCGCCGCGGCCCCATTTCGCGAGCATGCCCGATACGCGCGGCATCGCGGACGCCGCCACGACTCCCGATCTCCCGTTCGACGTGACGTCGCTCGGCGATGCGAGCGGGACCTTCGTGGACTCCCGCTCTCGTCAGCTCGCGAGCGACGCGGCGAGCTGGAAATAGACTGGCCTCTTCGCGCGGCAGAATCCGCAGATCACGCGGGCGACGCGCAATCTCCTTCCGTCGATCGTCTCAGCCGTGTGCTCCTCCACCCGCAGCTCCGAGCGGCAGATCGGACACGGGATCGACGCCGCGCGCACCTCCACCTCGGACGGGGACGCGACCACGATGGGGCGGCCCGGCGTCGCGCCCGGCGAAAGCTGCCACAGCTTCTCCAGGTCGCGAGAGAGCTTGTCCTGCGCCCGATCTTCGGCCCTCCGCAACGTGCGTTTTCGCTGGCTCATGGGGCCTGTCCTCCAGCCTGGCTGTTGCGTTGCGTCATGAAGAGCGCTCCGGCCCGCGGGCAGATCCGTATCGCGTCATGAGGGCCGTTCTACCAGGACCGGCGTGCGGGCGTGTACGCTCGCGTTCATGGTGCCTCTCCGATTTGCGGTTCCCGCGGTCGATCTCACTTCACTTCCCGGCGGTCGCTTGCTCCTCCGGTCTCCGCTGCCGCTCGGCGAATATCCGCGCGCGGTGGGCGACATGCTCGAAAAATGGGCGGCCGCCGCGCCGGATCGAGACTACCTCGCGGAGCCCTCCGGGGACGGCTTCCGCCGCGTCACCTACGGACAGGCGCTCTCCGCGGCGCGCGCGATCGGGCAAGCGCTCCTGGACCGCGGCCTCGGGCCGGACCGGCCGCTCGCGATCCTCTCGGGCAACTCCATCGATCACGCGCTCCTGTCGCTCGGCGCGATGCACGCGGGCATCCCCGTCACGCCCATCTCCACCGCGTACTCCCTCGTCTCGAAGGACCACGCGAAGCTCGTCGCGATCCTCCGTCAGGTGCAGCCGGGCCTCGTGTTCGCCGCGGACGGAGAGGCGTTCGCGCGCGCGCTCGACGCCGCGGTGCCGAAGGAGACGGCCATCGCCGTGGGGACGCGGCCTCCTCCGGGGCGCGATGCCGTGTTGCTCGACGAGCTGCTGGCCACCAAGCCCGGACAGGCCCTCGACGATGCCGCCGCGCGCGTGACGCCCGACACGATCGCAAAGGTGCTGTTCACGTCCGGCTCCACCGGCGAGCCGAAAGGCGTCCTCAACACGCAGCGAATGCTGTGCTCCAATCAACAGGCCTACTGCCGAATATGGCCTTTCCTGGGGGAGCGGCCTCCGGTGGTGGTCGACTGGCTTCCATGGAGTCATACCTTCGGTGGGAACCACAATTTCTACATGGTCCTCTGGCATGGTGGCACGCTCTACGTCGACGCCGGGAAACCTGCGCCCGGCCTCATCGAAAAGACGGTCTGGACGCTCTCGCGTGTGTCGCCGACCCTGTATTTCAACGTGCCCCGCGGCTTCGATATGCTGCTGCCGTTCCTCGAACGGGACGAGGCCCTGCGACATAGCTTCTTTCGCGATCTCGATCTCCTGTTCTACGCGGCCGCGGCGCTCCCGCAGCCTCTCTGGGATCGCCTCGAAAGAGCCTCGATCCAGGCCCGCGGTGAGCGCGTGCCGATGGTGAGCGCGTGGGGCTCCACGGAGACGTCGCCGATGGTGACGTCGGTGCATTTCCCCATCGACCGGCCGGGCGTGATCGGCCTCCCCGCGCCGGGGACGGAGCTGCTCATGGTACCTGCCAGTCCCGACGCGAAGGCAGGCGACGGCGCGGCCCCCGGGAAATGGGAGCTCCGCGTGCGCGGCCCCAACGTGACTCCGGGGTACTGGAAGCAGCCCGCGGTGACGAAGGCCGCCTTCGACGAAGAGGGGTTTTATCGCATCGGCGACGCGGGGAAATTCTTCGATCCGGAGGACCCGAGTCGAGGGATCGTGTTCGACGGCCGCGTCGCGGAGGATTTCAAGCTCACGTCCGGCACCTGGGTGCACGCCGGCGCGGTGCGAATGGCCCTCATCGCGGCGTGCGCCCCCGTCGTGGAGGACGCGGTGATCACGGGTCATGACCTCGATTTCGCCGGAGCGCTGCTGTTTCCGAGCGTGAGCGGCATTCAGCGCCTCTGTCCGGACGCGCCGGCCGGTGCGCCCCTGTCGGATCTGGTGACGCTGCCGGAGGTGGAGCGGCGCGTGCGAGAGGGCCTGTCGCACATGGCAGGTGGCTCGTCGATGCGCGTCGAGCGGGCATTGTTCCTCACCGAGCCTCCGAGCATCGACGCCGGGGAGATCACGGATAAAGGTTACATCAACCAGCGCCGAGTCCGCGAGCGGCGCGAGGCCGAGGTGGCGCGTCTCCACGCGTCCGCGGCCGCCCAGGGTGTGCTCGCGGCGTCGCACGATCCTCCGGGTCGAAAAGGGGCCATGTGATCACCGATCCTCCGGGCGGCAATTATCTCGAAGAGCTGTTGGTCGCGATTCGCGGAGCGGGTCAGCGCACCGCCTCGGCGCGGGAGTACCTGGGGAGCGCTGGACAGGCCACCTCCCCGGCGTGGAAATGGCGGCTCCTCGACGCGGCCGGCCGCGAGCACGCGGGCGCCCTGGCGCACCTCGACGAGGCCGACGAGCGTCTGCAGAGGCTGTCCGGTCAGAGCGGCTTGCCGCCGCCGCTGGACGTGTTGCCGTCCCGAATCAAGGCCATGCGTGACGAGCTGGCCATCGCCGAAGAAGACATCCAGAGGGCGCTCGCGCAATCACTCGGGTGCTCCGTCGGCAGCGCCTGACGCTCCGCATAAAGATCGCCTGACAACGGCGGAAATCGTGGGCACAATCGCGGGCGTGCTGTCCAGGATCGCGCCGATGTTGCCTGTCCTGTTCCTGCTCGCTGCGGTGATCGGGGCTCTCTTCACGATGAACGCGCTGCGGCCTGCGCAACGGTGGTGGCCGCTCGTGGGCGCGGGGTTCTTCGCGTCGTGGATCACGGGGGAGCTGGCGCCGCATCACCTGTTCTGGCAAGCGCTCGCGACGGCCGCCTTCGTGGCCGCGGGGGCGCTCGCGGGGTGGCCGGGGTGGGTGGCCCTCGGGATCGTCGTCGGCTCGTGGATCGGGCTGCTCCTGCTCGTGGGGGAGGCGCGACGCACGCGCAAGGTCATGGACGCCGCGCTGCGGGAGCAGCTCGGGGAGCGGTTCGAGGACGAGATCGATCTCGATCACCGCGCCCTGCTCGACGAACGCTGGAGCCTCCGCCAGCGCATGCTGCCGCTGCCCGTCTACGACCCTCGCGTGGAGGTGATCCGAAACATCGTGTTTCACCGCGCGGGCGGCGTGAACTTGAGGCTCGATATCCACCGTCCGCGCGTCCGGAAGGGCCCCTGTCCGACGATCCTGCACGTGCACGGCGGAGCGTGGATGATCGGCTCCAAGGACGATCAGGGCAAGCCGCTCGCGTACCGGATGGCGGCGCACGGGTGGGTGGTGATCTCCGCGAATTACCGGCTCAGCCCGCGCTTCGCGTGGCCCGATCACATCATCGACGTGAAGGCCGCGATCAAGTGGATCAAGGAGCATGGAGCCGAGTACGGCGCGGATCCGGAGTTCATCGCGATCACGGGTGGATCCGCGGGCGGGCACCTGTCGGCCCTCGCGGCGCTCACGCCGAACGACCCGGATTTCCAGCCCGGGTTCGAGGACGCGGACACCACCGTGCAGGCGTGCGTGCCGTTCTATGGTGTCTACGACTTCACGGATCGAAAAGGGCACTGGAAGAAGTCGCTGCTCCGGCCGATGCTGGAGCACCGCATCGTGAAGCGGCGGATTCGGGAGGCGCCCGAGGTGTTCGACAAGGCCTCTCCGATGAGCCGCATCAACCCGGATGCGCCGCCGTTCTTCGTGCTCCACGGCACGCGGGACTCGCTGGTGCCCGTGCAGGAAGCGCGCGTGTTCGTGGAGCTGCTCCGCGCGGCGTCGCGGTCGCCGGTGCTCTACGCGGAGCTGCCGGGCGCACAGCATGCGTTCGAGATCTTCCCGTCCGAGCGGACCGGCCACACGCTGGTCGGCGTGGAGCGGTTCCTCGCGTGGGTCCACTCCGCCTGGCGCGCCCAGCACGCGAAGGCCCGTCTCGGTGAGAAGCACCCGTCCGCCCTGGCGCCCGAAACGCCCCATCCGCTCGAAGAGCCTGACAGGATGGTTGTCGCCGGAGCGTGAGATCGATAAAGAGATCCTCCGTGCTCGCGTCCATCAAAGCCAGGCTCGGCGGCGAAGAGCCGTCGCGGGACTACCTCTCGACGCTCCGCAAAGGCCGCGCGGCCGCGCCGGACGGGACGCCCATCTCGTACGAAGTGCTGGGCCGCGGGGAAAAAACGATCGTCCTCGCGAACGGGCTCGGCGGGCGGCTCTACGCCTGGGAGGAGCTGCTCGGCCCGCTGTGGCGTGATTACAAGCTGATCACGTGGGATTACCGCGGTCTCTTCGAGTCGAAGTGCGAGCACAAGCGCCTCGCGGTCGTGCACCACGCGGACGATCTCGACACCATCCTGAAGGCCGAGGGGGTGAGCCGCGCGGTGCTCGTCGGCTGGAGCATGGGAGTCCAGGTGTCGCTCGAATATGCGGGCAACCACCCGGAGACGGTCGCGGGCCTGGTGCTCATCAACGGCACGTACGGACACGCCCTGTCAACAGGGTTCCAGCCGCTCTTGTCGGTGCCTTTCCTGCCGAAGCGCCTGCACGCCTTCCTGGAGTTCTTCCGCCGCCACCCGGAGCTGCTCGACTACGTGGCTCGCGGAGCGCGCCTGTCCGAGCTGCCGACCGCCGCCTTCTTCTCGATCACCGCGGGCCCGATGGTGCTGCGGCATCAGAAGCTGTTCCACCAGTACTTCGAGGACGTCCTCGGCCCGAGCTTCCCGAACTACCTGCGCCTCTTCCAGGAGCTGGACGCGCACTCCGCGTATCACCTGCTGCCGGACATCCATGCTCCGGCCCTCGTGGTGAGCGGCCTTCTGGACCCGCTGACTCCTGCTTACCAGAGCGAGGAGATGGCCCGCCGCCTCCCGGACGCCGAGCACCTGCGCCTGCTCCGAGCGGGGCATTTTGCCCTGATGGAGCGCCCCGAAAAGGTGGTGCCCGCGATCCTGCGCTTCCTGGACAAGCGCGCTCAGTACTGAAGAGGAGGAAAGGGGGGATGATGCCCACCCCCGGTCCGTGCTCGGCCTGCGGCCTGCGCGCGGCCCGCCCCTCCCAAAGCGCCTGCTTCGCAGTCGCAGGGAGGGGGAACGTTCTCAACTTCTGAACACCCTCACAAAAATGACCCCTCCCTGAGGCCGTGAAACGGCCGATTTGGGAGGGGCGGACGACCGAAGGGCGGCCGGGGGTGGGCACCTTTGGCTGGGTATCTTCCAAGGATCGTTTTTGTGGAATCCAGATCCAGGAAGCGGCGTTTGGGGCGCCCCCATGAATCCCCCTCAGACCGTGAAACCCGTGCACCGGACCACGCTCGGGCGCTCAACGTGCTATTGCGCCGCCGTGCCTCGATCCGCTCCACATCGCCGCTCGCTCGCGGCCTTTCTCAGCGCGGCTGTCGCGCTCGCTGCTCTCTCGGCCTCCGCGCCCTCCCTCGCGCAGAAGCCTCACTCCGCAGACGCCAAGAAGAAGCCCAAGAAGGACTCCACGAAGGAGACCCACAAGGACAAAGACAAGTCCAAGGGCAAGAAAGACAAGGCCGCGCACGCCGGATCCGGCGCCACGAACGCCGCCGCCGAGCCGCATAAGAAGGCCGCCAAGAGCGACGCGCCGATCGAGGTGAAGCCCGTCGCGCTGAACCTCCCCATCACCAAGCTCACGCTCGATAACGGGCTCCGCGTCGTCCTCAACGTCGATCATACGTCGCCCACCGTCGCGGTCGCGGTCGTGTACGACGTCGGCGCGCGCAACGAAGAGAAGGGGCGGAGCGGGTTCGCGCACCTCTTCGAGCACATGATGTTCCAGGGGTCGAAGAACGTGAAGAAGGGGGAGCACTTCACGCTCGTGACCGGCCACGGCGGCGTCCTCAACGGCACCACCAACAGCGACCGCACCAACTACTTCGAGATGCTGCCCGCGAACGAGCTCGCGCTCGGACTCTGGCTCGAAGCGGATCGCATGGCCTCGCTCGACGTGAGCCAGGAGAACTTCGAGAACCAGCGCAAAGTGGTGCAGGAAGAGTACCGGATGCGCGTCTCCAACGTGGCCTACGCGCCGAGCCAGATCCGGCTGGAAGAGCTGGTGTACCAGGGGTCGTGGCCGTACGAGCACGACGCGATCGGCACGATGGCCGACCTCGACGCCGCGCAGCTCGATTGGGTGAAGGACTTCCACGCGAAGCACTACGGGCCGAACAACGCGGTGCTCACGATCTCGGGCGATTTCGAGGCCGCGGACGCGACGGCGCTCGTGCACAAGTACTTCGACAAGATCCCGAAGATCACCGTGACGCCGTTCGTCGACGCAGCGCTGCCCGAGCAGACGAGCCAGCGGACGGCGGTGATCAAGGACGAGCACGCGCACTCCGCGGGCGTGCTGTACGGTTTCCCGGCGCCCGCGATGCGCGATCCGGGGACGTACGCGCTCGATCTCGCGGCGCGGATCCTCGGGCGCGGGGAGTCGTCGCGGCTCTACCAGCTCGCGGTGAAGGACAAAGGCGTCGTGCAGTCGATCGAGTCGGACATCGATGCGCGCCGCGGTCCGAGCCTGTTCGTGGTGGACGCGAAGCTCACGCCCGAGGCGAAGGTCGCGGACGTGGAGGCGCTCATCGACGGCGTGATGAAGGACCTCGCGACGAAGGGGCCGACCGCCGAGGAGCTCGCGAAGGCGCAGCGAAACGCGCAGACGCAGCTCGTCCTGGGGCTGCAGACGAACGGGGCGCGCGCGCGGATGCTCGGCGAGTACGAGACGTACTTCGGCGACGCGGCGCTGCTCTCGGAGGAGCCGGGGCGCTACCTCGCCGTCACCGCCGACGACGTGAAGAAGGCCGTCGCGGATCACCTCGCCGCGACGAAGCGCACCGTCGTGGAGACGTACCCGCTCGAAGAGGCGAAGGCCGAGGACGCGAAGGCCGACGAGCCGAAGAAGAAGAAGCACCACGACGACGCCGCGCAGGATCCGGCCGCGAAGAAGGCGAACGGCGACGCGAAGAAGAAGAAGGCGAAGGTCGAGGACACGACCGCGAAGAAGAAGGACACCGACAAGAAGAAATCGAAGCCGAAGAAGAAGGGAGGGACGCCGTGAAGAAGAGCGCACGCATGTTCCCTCGCTCGATCCGAGGCACGCTGGTCCTCACGCTCGCCGCCGCGAGCCTCGCCGCCGGCTGCACGCCGCCGCCGGAGCCGCCGAAGACGCCGCCGCCCGCGAAGCACGTGGAGCCGCCGCCCGTCGTGACGGCCGCGCCCGTCGTGCCGGAGCGGGAGGCGCCCCCGGAGTCCGGCCCCGCGCGCGAGCTCACGCTGCCGGCGCCCGCGTGGGCGACGCTCGCGAACGGGCTCCAGGTCGCGTCGATCACGAGCAACGCGCTGCCGATCGTGCAGATCCGCGTCGTGGCGCTCGCGGGCGGCGCGATGGATGGCGACAAGCCCGGGCTCGCGGCGCTCACCGCGCAGCTCCTCAAGGACGGCGGCGCCGGCGGGATGTCGAGCCGCGATCTGCTCGAACGCGTCGAGTCGCTCGGCGCCACGCTCGACGTCACGACCTCGTTCGATCGCACCACGCTTTCGATCGCGGTCACGAAAGATCAATTCGCGGAGGCGCTGGAGCTCGTCGCGGCCGTCGCGCAGAAGCCGACGTTGAAAGAGGCGGAGCTCACCAAGCTGAAGAAGCGCATGATCGACGACGCCACCGACGCGGCGAGCACCGACGGGATGTGGGGCGCGTCGATGATGCTCTACAAGGGCCTCTACGGGACGAGCCCGTACGCGACGTACGACGCGACGGCGGCGGATCTCGGCAAGCTCACGCACGCGGACGTGAAGGCGTTCCACAAGAAGTTCTTCGCGCCGAAGAACATGTTCGTCGTCGTGGCGGGCGACGTGACGGCGGACGAGGTGAACACCGCGACGGAGAAGGCGTTCGGATCCGTGACCGGCGGGGAGGCTCCCGCGCACGTGGCCGCGCCCGTGACGCCGCCTTCGGCGCTGTCGATCACGATCGTGGATCGGCCGCGGAGCAAGCAGAGCGACGTGATGGCCGGCGTGCTCGGGCCGGAGCGGACCGCGGCGGATTGGCCTTCGTTCGCCGTCGCGAACCAGATCCTCGGGGGCGGCGTCGCGAGCCGGCTCTTCCTGGAGGTGCGTGAGAAATCCTCGCTCGCGTACCGCACGAACAGCGGCCTCACGGAGCTCGCGCACGCGCCGGCGCCGCTCGTCGCGTACGTGGGCACCCGCACGGCGAAGACGGGGCTCGCGGTGCAGGCGCTGCTCGCGCAGATCGATCGGCTCGGCGCGGGCGCTCCGGCGGACGACGAGGTGGCGACGGCGACGCGCTTCCTCTCGGACGTGGGGGCGATCCGGCTCGAAACGGTGGGCGCGATGGCGAACGAGCTCGCGAAGAACCACACGCTCGGCCTGCCCGACGACACGCCCGCGATCTTCCGCAAGGCCGTGCGTTCGGTGACGACGGCGGAGGCCGCGAAGGCGGCGGCGGCGCACGTCCACGCGAGCAACGCCGTGCTCGTCGTCGCGGGAGATGCGAAGATCATCGCGCCGATGCTGAGCCACTTCGGCGAGGTGAAGGTCGTGGATCCGAACAAATCGTTCGCCGTCACGCAGACCGTCGCGAAGAACCCCGACGCCGCGATCGAGCTGCCGGACGAGGCCGGGAAATGAGGCGCCTGCGCGGGCTCCTCGCGGCGATCGTCGCGATCGGGATCGGCCTCGCCGTCGCGCCCGAGCACGCCGCGCTTGCGAAGGGGCCCGTGAAGGCGGCGGCCCCCGCGCGCACGAAGACGAAGGCCGACAAGTCGAGCAAATCGGCCAAAACGAAGCCGAAGAAGGTCGCGTCGAAGAAGAAGGCGCCGCCCGCGCCGCTCGACGGGACGACGGTCGACTACGCGTACGACGGCAAGGACATCGGCCACACCGAGCGCGCGTGGCTGGGGCGCGCGTTCGTGCACAAGAAGGCGGCGGCGGATCCGGAGAAGGCGCTGCCGCTGCTCGTCTTCGTGCACGGCCTCAACACCGAGCTCATCAAGTACCGCTGGTTCGGCGGCGGCAACGAGGGCGACGTCCGCCGCGTCGTGCAGGAGCTGATCGAGGCCGGCCAGATCCCGCCGATGATCGTGGCCGCGCCGAGCACCGTCACGCCGCAGAACGCCGTCGTCGCCGCCACGAGCTGGATGGGCTTCGATCTCGATCACTTCGTCGCGAAGACGGAGGAGGCGCTGAAGGGCAAGGCGAAGATCGACAAGACGAAGATCCTCGTCGCGGGCCACTCGGGCGGCGGCTGCAACATCAAGGGCGGCATCGCGACGGCGCTCAAGGCGAAGAACCTGCACGCGGTGCTCTCGATCGACACGTGCATGGGGACGGATCTCGCGACGGCGCTCGCGCAGACGAAGAAGGCGACGAACGTCGTCGTGACGTGGCAGGCGATCACGTGGCAGACGCGCCCGCTCAAGGACTTCCGCACGGTGTTCGAGCGCGAGGTGAAGAAGTCGCCCGCGGACGCCGGGGTGCTGCGCACGCTCGATTTCATGACGCCCACGATCCCGTCGCCGCACGACGCGATGGTGAGCCTCACGTTGAAGAAGTACCTGCCGCTGCTTCTGCCGGTGCCGGCGGCGAGCAGCGCGACGAACGCGAACGGCGCGAGCACGAGCGGCGCGACGAACGCACCTGGGTCGGCAAACGCTAGCGGCGCTGGAGCGTCGAGCGCGACGCCCGCGACGTCGGTAGCGCCCGCGACGCCGTCCGTCGTGCCGTCGTCCGCGCCGCCTGCGTCCACGTCGGCGCCGGTCGCGCCGCCCGCGAAGAAGTAGCCGTCCGGAGGGCGCCACGTTTGTCGACGCTCCACGGGCGTCGCGCTAAAGCGTCGCGGTCATGGCCATCCCGATCCCGCGGCGCAAGAAGACCGAGGTCGCCGGCGACTTCGGCAAGATCCGCATCCACCGTCACGAGCTCGAAGACGAGCCCGAGGGCGCGCTCCCCTGGTTCACGCTGGAGCTGCTCGACTGGGTGTGCATCGCCGCCGTGACGCCGGACGGCCGCTGGATCCTGGTGCGCCAGCATCGCCAGGGCGTGAACGATCTCACGATCGAGACGGCGGGCGGCATCGTCGATCCGGGCGAAGATCCGGCCGAATCGGCGCTCCGCGAGCTGCGCGAGGAGACGGGGTGGGAGGCGGATCACGCGGAGCCGCTCGGCTGGATCCACCCGAACCCGGCGCTCCAGGGCAACCGCTGCCACCTCTACCTCGCGAGGGACGCGCGCCCCGTCGAAGGCTGGAAGTCCGACGCGAGCGAGATCACCGAGCCGGTCGTGATGACGGAGACGGAGCTGCGAAAGGCGCTCGACGCGACGGAGATCTCGCACGTGCTGTCCGCGATCACGCTGGAGCGGAGCCTGTCGCGCGTGGGGTCGGATCACCTGTTCCAGAAGGTGTTCGCGCTCCTCGATCAGATGGAGGAGACGCAGCGCACGAAGGTGCTGGAGCTCGCGCGGCGCCTCGTGCCCGGGCTCACGGCGGAGGACATCCGCAACCCCCACGATTTCCCGGACCTCGCGGATCCGGACTGGCACTTCATGGATGGCCAGCTCACGGGCGTGCAGAGCGTGAGGTTCGCGATGGTGGGCCTGCGCAACGAGGAGACCGCGGCGCAAGAGGGCGCGGCCGCGGAGCGTGAGACCGCGACGAGCACCACGAACGGCGAGCGCGCCGAAGGGGAGGGACCGAAGCGATGAAGGCGAAGAAGGGTCACGCAGGCGACAAACCGCACAAACCGAAGGGGAAAGCGAAGAAGGAGGCCGCGCCCGAGGCGCCGCCGCCGAAGCTGTACCGCCCGTTCGAGAAGCTCGCGAAGGACGCCAAGAAGCAGAAGGCGAAGCCCGCGTCGGACGCGGCCGCCGCGCCGAAATCGACCCCGAGGGGAGCGCCCGCATCGGCTCCTTCGAAGGGAGCGCCCGCGTCGCAGCCGAGCTCGTCCGCGGCGTCTTCGGCGAACGCGCGCGCCGCGACGAAGGGCGCCAAGGGCACGGTCGCGTATGCGTCGGCGGCCGCGAAAGAGGCGCGTGCGTTGGCGGAGGGCGCGCACTCGGCGGAGGACGCGCAGACGTTCGCGCTCTACATGTCCGGGGTGCGCGCGCTCGACGACAAGGCCACGCGCATCCCGCGATCGGCGAACCGGCTGGAGCGCGCGGCGAAGGGATCGCTGCCGCCGGTCGACGTGGACGCGCCGGCGCGCGCGGAGCTGCAGGCGCTGGTGGCGGAGGGCATCCGCTTCGAGACGTCGGACGACGGCGAGCGCATCGAGGGCCGCCGCATCGAGGTGGAGCCGCGCGAGGTGCGCAGGCTGCGGCGCGGCCAGTACACGGTCGACCAGCAGATCGATCTGCACGGCCTGACCGCGTTCGAGGCGCGCAAGCAGATGGAGGCGTTCCTCGAAAAGCGCCGAAAAGAAGGCGATCGCGTCCTCCGGATCATCCACGGCAAGGGCGGCCACAGCCCGCGCGGCGTCAGCGTGCTCCGCGGAGAGATCGCCGCGTGGCTCAGCCAGGGCCCGGCGAAGCGCCACATCGCGGCCTTCGCGACCGCGCCGGACGGAGAGGGCGGAGCCGGCGCGCTGCTCGTGTTGTTGATGCGCCCGCGCGCCTGATCTCCCGAGATCCCGAGCGAGCCTTACGATCCCTCGCGCTCGCCGCTGCCGTAGGTGCGCCACAGCTCGCCGAGGGAGCAGAGCTTGGAGCGGCGCTCGAAGTGCGGCGTCGCGCGGAGCGGCGTGACGACCGTGCCGCGCTCGATCGACGGGCGCGTCACCACCGAGATCTCGTCCGCCGTGAGCTCGTCCAGCACCAGCGGGCTGTAGGTCGCGAGGAACACCTGCATGTCCAGGCGCTCCGCGAAGTCGCGGAGGAGGTGGATGACGTCCTTGATCCGATCCGGGTGCAGGCCGCGCTCCGGCTCCTCGATGAGCAGCGCCGACACCGGATCGAGGTGCGGCAGCGTCGCGAGCGCGAGGCCCAGGAGGAGGCCGTCCGCGAGCTCCGACGCCCGCGCGATCGTGCCGTCCGCGAGCTCCACCTCGACGGAGAGATCCGCGCGCGTCACCGGCACCACCGCGATGCGCTTCACCGTCGGAAACAGCGCGCGCACCGTCTCGCGCAGGCTCGTGAACGTGTCGTCGCCGCGGCCGAGGATCGCCTGGTACACGCCCGGCAAGCCGTGCCCGCGCTCGTCGGAGAAGCCGAGCTTGTGGCCGCGGGGCACGAGGGCGCTCGGCGTGCGGAGCGCGTTCGGCTCCAGGTGCAGCATGCGCGCGCCGCGGAGCTGATCGAGCGTGCGCCCGAAGCGGTCTTTTTGCAGCGTGTCCCACGCGTGCTCGGTGTAGCGGCGCGGCGTCGTGAGCAGCTCCGGAGGCTGCGCGCACACGGCCCGATGCACGAGCCCCTTGGCCGTGTGCTCGACGTGGTACGAGCCGCGATCGACGTCGCACCCGATCATGCTCTCGACCGGCGCCTCGTCCTCCTTGTGGCGCCGCGCCGGGAACGGAGCGAACGGCCGGAACACGTGATCCTCCGTGCGCGAGAACCGATCGCCCGCGAAATGAAGCACCGTGCGGATCCCGCGCAGCAGCGTGCTCTTCCCGCTGTCGTTCGGCCCCACGAACGCGTGCACCCGCCCCCCCAGCGTCACGTGCACGTCCCGCAGGCAGCCGTAGTTCCTGGCATGGAAAGCCCGGATCCCCATGGTGATCAGGAGAGCACGATCACCGTACCGTCGCGAGAGCCGAGCGAAGAGGGCGATGATCTCGGCGAAGCGATGCTCACAGATCACCGCTGAGCGGGTCGCAGGTCTCGATGTCTTCTGCTGGACCGTGCCGAGCGTCACGTCGACGTCGCGCGAACGTCCCGCGACCCGACGCGAGGCCCGCTCCAAGTCCTCCTGAGGCTCCTTCGCGAACGGAACATCCCCCTCCCTTCGCGAACGACAGTGAGCGATTTGGGAGGGGCGGACGCGCGCAGCGCGGCCGGGGGTGGGCATCTTTCCCTGCCTTGCTGAGGTTACTCCGCCGATGGAGCGCCGCTCCAATGCGGAATCCGCGATCTCCGCGCTGGAGCGCCGTTTTCCGCGACGGAATCTGCGACTCCAGCGCCGGAGCGCCGTCTTCCACGACGGCACCCACGACTCCAGCGAAGAGAGCCGTGTCTTCCGCGGCGGAGTCCGGGATTCCAGCGCTGTGGCGCCCGCTTCCAGGACGGCATCCGCTCCATCCATTCCGCTTGATTCGCAGGCGCCTCTTGCGCTCCGATGAATTCACACACCGCGGGCACGTCCATGCTCGCGTCTTCCGGAGGAAATCAGGATGGGACTTTCGAACCCCGAGCGGGTCGCGTACGGCGGCGCGCTCTTGGAGCGCATCGGTAAACCAGCGCCGGCCCTCAAGGCCGATCTCGCAGCATTCAAGGCGCAACACACCGCCTTCTGCCAGGCCGACGCGGCGGTCGCGACGAGCGAAAAAGCCTACGAAAAAGCCATGGACGCGGTCGGTCCGCTCGACGCGAAGCGCGACAAGACAATCCTGGAGATCGCCGACAAAGCGCCGGGCCACGGCCTCGGGACGCGCGCGAGCCCGCTCGGCAAGTTCTCCACCCACGCTCCGAGCACGCTCACCAAGCTCCCGTACGCGGTCCAGACGAAGGCCGTGAATGACCTTCTCGACGCGCTGGAAGCCGCATCGACCCCGCCCGAAATCGCCAAGCTGTGCGCCCGTCTCGCCGCCGAAAACAAGGCTGTCGACGACGCGCTCAAGGCCCTCACGAGCCCCGCGGACGCGCTCAACCAGGCGCGCGCGCGGCGCGATACGCTGCTCCCGGAGTGGAACAAGGCGCTGCGGCACCTCAAGGACAGCGCCAAGGTCGCGTTCCGCGACGCCGCCGGACGCTTCGACGCCGTGTTCGCCCCGGTGGTCGCCGTTCAGAGTACGTCGCGCGTCAAACGCGGACCTCGCAAGGTCGCCGTCGACGTCACGAGCACCCCCGTCGCAGAAGGCGCCGTCGCCCCGGCCGCGCCGAAGAAGTCGAAGCGCCGCGCGCGCCGCAAGTAGCGACCTCTCGAATTCCCTCCCTCCAGCCTCGCTGCTTGACATCCCACCTTCGGTCGTCCTTGCTGGGGCTCGAGAGCCGCAGACGACCATGATCACACGCGTCGAAATCACGAACCTCCGCGGCCTCGCGTCCGGATGCGTCGAGGGGTTGGGCCGCCTCGCGATCCTCCTGGGGGCGAACGGCGCCGGGAAGAGCACGGTCCTCGATGCGATGGTCATCGGCGCCGGAGCCAAGCCTGCCAGCGCCGTCGGGTTCGTGGTGCGCCGCCGCGCGGGGCTCAACTACGGCGCGCGATGGCTTTTTCACCGCGGCGGCTTCGCAGGACCCAACGACGCGAAGATCGTGATCGATCTCGCGGACGGCAAGCGCCGTTCAACAACGCTGAAGTTGATCGAAGGTGCACCGCACCCCGAGCTTCGTCGTCGACTCGTCGAGCGCGGCGTCCCCGGCGTCTATCGGAGCGTCGATCTCGAGCTTCGGATTGAAGACCACGGCGCCCTCAGCGGCGGCGGCGATGCGCTGACGTTCGGCAAAGACAACACCTTCACCGCGACTGACGAAGAAGAACCACTCCCTGCTCCCATCTGGTTGATCGATCCCGATCCGCGGATCAGTCCCGGCCTACACAAACTCTTCTCCCGGATCTCCGAGCGAGGTCAACGGCTCGCGGTCCGCGATCTGCTGCGTCCCCTGATCCCCGGGCTCGACATCTTGGAGCTAGCGGTGGACGAAGACGACGGTCGCTTGAACCTCGCGTTCCCGGATCGCAGCATCCCCGTCGCGCTGGCCGGCGAGGGCATCCATGCGCTCGTTCGGCTGGCGCTGGAGATCGCGACGTCTCCCGCAGAGACGCTCCTCATCGAAGAGCCCGAAGCGCACGCTCACCCCGCCGCCGTCCGTCAGATCGCGCGCGCCATCGTTCAAGGTGTTCGCAACGGGAAGCAGACCGTCCTGACGTCGCACAGCCTGGAGATGATCGACGCGCTCCTTGACGCGCTTCAGGAAGACGAGCTCGGTTGGCTGACGGTGCACGGGATGCGCCTGGACGAAGGTCGCCTCCACGTCGCGCGGACGGAGGGGCCCGCCGTGCTGCTGAGCCGCGATGTGCTGGGAGAGGACCTGCGATGATGACGGCTCCGATGATCCTGGGGGTCGAGAGCGTCATCCTGTGCGAGGGATACGACGATCAACAGTTCTGGGCGGAGCTGCTTCAAGGACGTCTCGGCTTTCGTGATCCGCGCAAGGAAGGCGCGGTCGATCCCTTTGGAAAAGCGATCCCCAAAGCGCAACACGGCCACATCGCTCCCGGCGGACACTTCGTCCGCGTCGTGTCGTGCGGGAGCCGCGAGAAGGTGTTCGAGGCGCTGGCTCCGCAATTGGAACGTCGCAAAAAGGATCCGCTCCGTCGACTCGTGGTGAGCGTCGACTGCGATGCGATCGAGCCGGCTCGCGTGGCCGACTCCATGACGTCGATCCGGGATGCGACGTTGGACCGCGCGCGGCGTGCGGACAGCGCCCTCAAGGAGTCACCCGACGGCGCTTTCCTCCTCGACGGCGGAGCGACCACGGTCTCGACGATCGCGTGGTGGTGCGACGACGACTCCTCGGATCTGCCGCGCAAGCAGACATTGGAGCGCCTCGTGTGCGCCGCGTTGCGGGAAGCTCACCCGGCGCGAGCAGCCGCCGTCCATACTTGGTTGCAAGCTCGCCCGGATCCGCCGTTCAGCGTCACGAAGGAAGGCGTGGTGCCGGAGCGCCGCCTCTCGCTGGAACCGAAGGAGCACGCGCACTCCCATTTTGCAGGCTGGTTCGCCGAGCACGGCAGCGGCTTCTTCTTCCGCGCGGTGTGGCAAGACGACGCCGTCGCCGCAGCTCTCACCGCGCGGCTCCGCAAAACAGGCGCGTGGCGAGCCATCGAATCCCTCGGCGCGTGACCTTCACCGGGCGCCGCTGACGCGGTGCGCCCCAATCGTGGCGGGGCCGCGGATCGAGGGTTGGCGCACCCCAGGGAACACGCTAACAACCGCGCGCCACCTCAACTTTTTCGAGGCCGCGAACATGGTCGACAAGCTCAAGAAGATCTGGCTGGAGGGCGCGCTCGTCGATTGGGACGACGCGAAGGTTCACCTTCTCACCCACACCCTCCACTACGGCCTCGGCGCCTTCGAAGGCATCCGCGCCTACCGCCGCGCCGACGGCAAGACGTACATCTTCCGCCTCAAGGAGCACATCGATCGGCTCCTCGACACCTGCAAGCTCATCGTCATGAAGCCCGCTTTCTCGCACGAGGAGATCAGCAAGGCCTGCGGCGAGGTGCTCAAGGTCAACGACATGGTCGACGGCTACCTGCGGCCGATGGTCTACCTCGGCGACGGCGCGATGGGCGTCTACGCGCCCGACAACCCGGTGCGCACCACCATCATCGCGTGGAAGTGGGGCGCGTACCTCGGCGCCGGCGCGGTCGAGAACGGCGTCCGCGCGAAGATCTCCTCGTGGGCGCGGCACCACATCCACGTGTCGCTCGCGAAGGGGAAGATCATGGGCCAGTACACGAACAGCACGCTCGCGAAGCGCGAGGCGCGCATGGGCGGCTACGACGAGGCCATCCTCATGGACGTGAACGGCTACGTGAGCGAAGGCTCCGGCGAGAACCTGTTCCTCGTGAAGAAGGGCAAGCTCATCACGCCACCGCTCGCCGCCTCGATCCTCGAAGGCGTCACGCGCGACACGGTGCTTCAGCTCGCGCGCGAAGAGGGCATCCCCGTCAGCGAGGAGATGGTCACGCGCGATCAGCTCTACCTCGCGGACGAGGCCTTCTTCACCGGCACCGCCGCGGAGATGACCCCGATCCGGGAGGTCGATCACCGCACGCTCGGCGAGGGCACCGTCGGGCCGATCACGAAGCGGCTCCAGAAGCGCTTCTTCGACGTCGTGAAGGGCTCCGACACGTCGCACCCGGAGTGGCTCACGCTCGTGGAGTGACGCGCTGAGCATGGCTCCCCGAAGCCTCCGAAAAACGCACGCTCCTCTCGCCGCCGCGGCGGTCGTCCTCGCGTCCTTCGCGATCGGATGCGGCCCCGCGGCGCCTCCTCCTTCGAAGGCGCCGCCGATCGCGACCGCGACCCCCGCCGCGCAGGGGCCGGATTTCAGCCGCGTGCGGTGGCGGCCGTTCGACTCGCTCGCGCAGAGCATGTCGATGCCGCTGCCGGAGGACCTCGCGTGGAAGGTCGACGATCGCACGGACGCGTGGCTGCTCGCCGAGCACGCGCCCACGAACACGACGATCGTCGCGCGCGTCTTCACGATGGACGCGCTCATGAACCGCGCGCGCTGCGAGACGCACGCCCGCGAGACGCGCGATCTGCCGGCGCGTGAGAGCGCCGTCGTGATCGAGAAGCGGCGCGTCGACCTGCCGAGCGGCTTCGACACGACGGTGGAGGTGGGGCTCCTGCCGACCGCGCCCGGTCAGCCGATCGAGGGGTACGTGCTCGCCTTCGGAGGGTGGGCGAAGAAATGCTTCGCGTACGCGCTCACCACGAAGGCGACGGGCGCGGGCGCGGAGGAGGCGGTCGGCGACAGGCTCGCGCTCTTCCTGGAGCGATCGTTCCTGCGGCTGAGGTTCGGCAGCGACGTGTCGCCGGTGGTGCCGCGCGAGAAGCCGCCGGTGCTCAACGACAAGTGACGCTTCACCTGTAGAAGACCAGGTAGCTCACCAGATCGATGTTGCCGGAGTTGTCGGGCGGCTGGCCGTTCGCGTAGAGGCCCTGGTACTCGATCGTCGCGGGCATGCCGGGGGTGACGTTCGCGGTGATGTCGACGACCCACGGATCCACCTGCTGGCCCGGGCACCAGCCGCCGCGGCCGTACCACCACGTGCCCGCCTGGTTCGGGACCATGCCGTTCTCGATGTGGTCGATGCACTTGTTGCTGGTGCCGGCCTCCTTGTGCTCCTTGCGGTACTCGGTGCCGTTCACCTTGAACGAGTGCTGGTGGTTGCAGAACTCGCTGCACTGGTTCGATCCGGAGCCGTGGCCCGTCACGATCGCGACGAGCTCCACGTGCTTCGCGTCCGCCGGGATCGGGACGTCCGTCGGCGCGTGCGGGGCGTTGTACATCGAGTTGAAATCGCCGCCCGCCCACAGGAACTTCGCGTCGTACGGCGCGTAGCCTTTGCTCTTGTTGGAGAGGCGCAGCGAGAGCTTCGTCGCCGTCGGCTGCACGTTCCACTCGGGCGCGAACTCCCAGCGGAAGTGGCGCGCGCCGCCCTTCTTGAGGTGCGCGAGCATCGGCGAGATGTCGACGACCCAGTGCGTCTCGCGGTGGTAGCTCGTGATGAAGCGCGCGATCTCGATGTTCGTCATCGTCGCGTCGTCCCGCACCGAGAGCGCCGCGATGTAGTCCCACGCGCCGCAGTTGTTGAATTCGATCGCGTCGGGATCCGGGCAGCCGCTCTCGACCTCGACCTCCAGCGTGTCGAACTTCGCCATGTCGGCCTCGCTCGGCAGCGTGACGTCCGTCTCGGCGAACTGAGACAGCACCTCGCCCGTCCAGAACGGGATGACCGTCGCGTCCTCCGCGTCGAGCTTCGCCTGGCGATCGACCTCGAAGTTGAAGTAGCGCGGCTCGTGCTCGGCGTAGACGAGGTTCGACTCGAACGGCCACAGGCCCGCGTCGTTGAGCGCCTGCTTGTAGCGCTTCACGTCCGCGAGGTACCCGAGGCCGCGCACGCGCTGGAAGCGATCGATCGCGAACCCCATGCGGCCGATGCCCCCGAGGATGTCGCCGACCCAGTTGCCGAGCGTCTTGGCGCGCTTCGACGCGACGTGGAGCCGCGCCTTCCAGTGCTCCGCGTCCGCCGCGGCGAGCGCGCCGAGCGTCGTGTCGACGTACGCCTTCATCGCGTCGGTGCTGACCTTCGCGCCGTCGTCCGTCGAGGAGCGCGACACGAAGAAATAGTGGACGTTCTTCGGCGAGGTCTTGAGCAGCGTCGCGAGGTCCTTCGTCCAGACCGACGCGGTGTTCTGATCCGAGACGTGCAGCGAGTCGGGGATGAAGACGTAGCTCTCGCACCCGCTGTAGCTGTCCTTGAAGCTCCACGTGGTGCCGTCCGCGAGCTCGAGCGAGAAGTCCGCGGCGGTCTCGTTGCGGTGCGTCCCGTAGGGCCCGTCGGACCACGGCCGCACCGGGAGCATCTCGGCGTCGCAGTACGTGGACGGCGGCGTCGTGGTGGTGGTGTCGCTCGTCGTGGTGGTGCCCCCCGATCCGCCGGTGCTCGTCGAGGACGTGGTCGTGGTCGTCGTGGAGCCACCGCTGCTGGTGCTCGTGTCGGTGCTCGATCCGCAGCCGGCGAAGAGGCTGATCGACGCGAGGAGAGGGAGCGCGACGGTGCTTCGGATCGAGAGGTTTCGCATAGCCTCTCAGGATAACGGCCGCGCGCGGCGGGCGGAACGCGTTCCGCTTGGAGCGGGAGAGTGCAGCTCTATCGATACGGCTGCTGCCGGACATGCGAGACGAGATCCGCCGCGAGCCCTTCGTCGCCGATCGCGCGCGCCTCGTCCGCGAGGGCCGTGGCCTCGTCCGGCGTTAGCTTCTCGATCGCGCTCGTGTCGAAGCGGAGGCGCACGATCGCGCGGAGGCGGGGCATCGGCTCGCGCCCGTCCGCGGTCACGCCCTGCGATCCCCACGCGTGATCGATCGACGCGAGCCGCTCCGGATCCGCCCACGCGCTCGCGACGATCGCTCGACCGAGCGCCGCGTCCATCGCCTCGCTGCCCGAGGGGAGGCACTCCTTCGCGAGATCCACCGCCGCGCGCCCGTCGCCTTTGCCGAGCGCCACGAGCGCGCGCGTCGCGTCGAGGAGGCGCTCCTCCGCAGGGAGGAGGCGGCCCCGCTCCACGCTGGCGAGCGCGTACTCCGTCTCCACCAGCGCGCCGCGGCGCACCTGGTCGACGGCCCACGCGAGCGCGAAGAGGGAGAGATCCGTCGGCATCTCGATGCTCTGGGGCGATCGTTGCTTCGGTCTCTGCGCGGGATCCGAGAGGGGCAGCGTCGCCGTCCGCCAGAGGGCCGCGCGCGTCCGCAAGATCCGGAGCGCGCTGCCGGCGCACACGAGGAGGAGCGCGGCGCCGACCGCGAAGCCGACCAAGCTGCCCTCCGCGAAGCTGATCAGCGAGAACACGGAGGCCGCCCCCAACACCAGCGCCACGAAGAGGCAGCTCCTTTGGCGGGTCACGCCGAACAAGGCGGCGCCCCCTTCCAGGAGCTCGCCCGAGCCGCGCTGGTCGTAGGCGCTCACACGGCTACGACTTCGCGAGGAGCGCGCAGACCGCGTTCGTGAAGTCGTCCGTGCTCGCGGCGCCGCCGAGGTCGCGGGTGCGCACCTCGCCGCGCGCGTACACCTCGGTGAGCGCCGTCTCGATGCGCTGCGCCGCCCCCATCTCGCCGAGGTAGCGGAGCATCATCACGGAGCTCTGGAGGACCGCCGTCGGGTTCGCCCAGCCCTTGCCGGCGATGTCCGGCGCCGAGCCGTGCACCGCCTCGAAGACCGCCGCCTCGTCGCCGATGTTGGCGCCGGGCACGATGCCGAGGCCGCCCACGAGGCCCGCGCCGAGGTCCGAGAGGATGTCGCCGTACAGGTTCTCCGTCACGAGCACGCCGAGCCGGTTCGCGTCCTTCACCATGTTCATCGCGGCCGCGTCGACGATCATCTCGGCCAGCTCGATACCCTGGAACTCCTTCGCCACGCGGCGCGTGCAGTCGAGCGCGAGGCCGTCGGAGATCTTCATGATGTTGGCCTTGTGCACGAACGTGACCCGCCTGCGCTCGTTCTTCTTCGCGTACTCGAACGCGAACCGCGCGATGCGCGTGGACGAGCGCTCCGTCGTGAGCTTGATGCTCTGCGCGACGCCCGGCAGGATCATGAGCTCCAGGCCGGCGTAGAGGCCCTCCGTGTTCTCGCGCACGATCACCATGTCGACGTCGAAGCGCTTCTCGACGCCCGGCAAGCTGCGGATCGGCCGCACGTTCGCGTAGAGATCCAGGGTCTGCCGCAGCGTCACGTTGACCGAGCGGAACCCCTGGCCGACCGGCGTCGTGACCGGCCCCTTGAGCGCGATCTTGTTGCGGCGGACCGACTCGACGACGGAGGGCGGCAGCGGCGTGCCCGTGAGCTTCGCCACCTCGAGGCCGGCGTGGTGCACCTCCCAGTCGATCGCGACGCCCGTCGTTTGAAGGATCTTCTGCGTCGCGGCGACCACCTCGGGGCCGATGCCGTCACCCGGGATCAGCGTAATCCTGTACATGGGGGTCCCTATACCGTGTCTTCCTCGTGTCGGGGAGGCGCGCGGCAGAAAGGGGCATCGACGAGGATCCTTGCTGCCCCTTCAATTCCGGGGGCCGGCTGAAGTAGTGTGCTCGCCATGCGCCTCCGCACGATCGCGATCTTGTCGCTCCTCACCACCCTCGCCGGGTGCGGTCACTCCGAAGAAGAGTGGCAGGCCCAGCTCGCCAAGTACGATCAGCTCTCGAAGCAGAACGACGAGAACGTCGCGAAGCTGAAGAAGACCTCGCAAGAGCTCGAAGCGGAGAAATCCCGCGTCGCGGACCTCGAGTCGAAGCTCAAGGCGATGGGCCTCAGCCTCGAAGAGACCAGCGGCAAGGTGTCGCAGCTCTCCGCCTCGCTCGAGGAGCAGGAGAAGGCCCTCAAGCAGTACAAGGAGCGCGCGGCCCTGCTGGAGGCGATCAAGGCTCGCTTCGACGCGCTGCGGAAGAAGCTCGATCAGCTCACCAAGCTCGGCCTGGCGGTGAACATCCGCAACAACCGCATGGTGATCTCGCTCCCCGGCGACGTGCTCTTCGACTCGGGCCAGGACACGCTGAAGAAGGACGGCCAGGCGATCCTCGACCAGGTGGCCGGCATCATCAACAACGACCCGTCGCTGAAGCAGCGCAGCTACCAGGTCGCGGGCCACACCGACGACAAGCCGTTCCGCGGCGCGGGCTCCTTCAAGGACAACTGGGGCCTCTCGCTGATGCGCGCGCGCGGCGTGCTGCTCTACCTCGTCGACAAGGGCGGCATGCCCCGCGAGAAGTGGAGCGCCGCCGGCTTCGCCGACACGGATCCCGTCTCCTCCAACGACACGGACGAGGGGCGCCAGAAGAACCGGCGCTGCGACCTGATCGTCGTCCCGTCGGTGGAAGAGATGCTCGATCTCAAGTCTCTCGCGAACTGAGAGCGGCCTCCGGGCGCTCGCCCACGGAAGCCAAAATCAAGAGCGTTTGGGGCGAAAATTCTCGCCCTGCTCTCCCGCCGTTTTCGGCTTCATTTTCCGACTCCTTCCATTACCCAACGGCACCCTCCGAGGCTACCATCGGCCGCGGAGGTCCTTCATGCCTCGTCGTTTCACCTTTGCTTCGGTCGTGGCGCTCGCCGTCGCCGCGACGTCCGCTTGCTTCGGCAACATCGGCGACCCGGTGGACACAGGCTCGTCCGGCGACGATCCGACGCCGCAGGCCGCGTGCGTGCCCGGTCAGGTGGAGCCCGGCCCGTCGCCGATCCGCCGCATGACGCGCTTCGAGTACAACAACACGATCCGCGACCTGCTCGGCGACACCTCCGACCAGGCCGATCAGTTCGGCGCGGAGGAAGAGGCGCTCGGCTTCAACAACAACGCGGCGAACCTCGTCGTCTCGGATCAGCTCGCGAACAAGTACATGCTCGCGGCCGAGGCCATCAGCGAGAACGTCACCGCGCCCGAGAAGATGGCGGGCCTCGTCGGCTGCGATCCGGCCTCCGCCGGCGCCGAGGTGTGCGCGAAGCAGTTCATCGACGCGTTCGGCCGCCGCGCTTATCGCCGCCCGCTCACCACGGAAGAGAAGGACGCCTTCTTCGCGCTCTACCAGGTCGGCGCCGCGGAGGCGGACGCGCCGGATCCGTTCCGGCTCGGCGTCGAGCTCGTGATCCAGGCCGCGCTGCAGTCGCCCGCGTTCCTCTACCGCGTCGAGATGGGCCAGGCGCCCGAGGGCGACGCGACGTACGTGAAGCTCACCGATCACGAGATGGCGTCGCGCCTCTCGTACTTCTTCTGGGGCACGATGCCGGACACGGAGCTCTTCGCCGCGGCCGACGCGGGCGAGCTCAACACGAAGGAGCAGGTGGAGGCGCAGGCGCGCAGGCTCGTGAACGATCCGAAGGCGCACGCGGCCGTGACGGAGTTCCACACGCAGTGGCTCGACTTCGATCGCATCGGCAACATCACGAAGGACGCGTCCCTCTTCCCGGATTACTCGCCCGCGATCGGCGCGATGATGCGCGAGGAGATCAGCACCTTCATCGATCACACGGTGTTCGACGAGGGCGGCGGCTTCACCGCGATGATGAGCGCGCCGTACTCGTACATGGCGCCGGAGCTCGCGACCTTCTACGGCTACGACGTGCCCGAAGGCGCGCAGCCGGGGCAGCCGATCAAGATCGACTTCGACCCGGCGGAGCGCGGCGGTCTGCTCACGCTGGGCGCGCTCATGACGATCAACGCGCACACGAACCAGACGTCGCCGGTGCACCGCGGCAAGCTCGTTCGCGAGCAGTTCCTTTGCTACATCATGCCGCCGCCGCCCAACAACATCACGCCGAAGCCCCCCGAGCCGGGCGGCGGAACCACCGCGAAAGATCGCTTCCAGCAGCACGCGGAGGGCACCTGCGCGGGCTGCCACAAGTACATGGACCCGATCGGGTTCGGCTTCGAGAACTACGACTCCGTCGGGCGCTTCCGCCTCAAGGAGGCCGGGCAGGCGATCGACGCGACGGGCTCCGTCACCGACAGCGACATCTCCGATTTCAAGGACGGCGTCGACCTCGTGAACAAGATGGCCGACAGCCGCGACGTGCAGGAGTGTTACGTCAAGGAGTGGTTCCGCTTCGGGCTCGGCCGCGGGGAGACGAAGGCCGACGCTTGCACGCTGGAGACGCTCGACAGCGCCTTCTGGGACAAGGGGGGCGACGTCAAAGAGCTCCTCGTCGCCCTCACGCAGACCGACGCCTTCCTTTACCGCCGCTCTGGAGGTACGCCGTGAAGAACCGCATCCTTTCGGCCCGCCAAGCGATCGGCCGCGTCTTCTCCGTGAGCGGGATGGATCCCGTCCCGTCGCGCACCGGCGTGAAGGGGCCGATGCTCCTCCGCCGCAACTTCCTCCGAGGCGTCGGCGGCGCCGCGATCGCGATGCCGCTCCTGCACAGCCTCGGCTGCTCGGAGACGTCGTCGCGCGAAGGCGAGCGGCTCGGGCGCGCGTCGCTGGCGGACAACGGCTTCCCGAAGCGCCTCGTGTGCGTCTACACCCCGAACGGCAACTTCGCCTTCCCGAAGAGCCTGGATCTCACGGGCACGCAGTACGAAGCGCTGATGCCCTACAAGGACAAGCTCCTCTTCCTGAGCGGGCTCGATCTTCTGTCGCAGAACAACGCGCCGGGGGAGCCGCACCAGCAAGGGATGGCGCTGCTCACGGGGCGTCGCCTCAACATGGGCAACATGGTCGGCGGCGACGGATCGCTCGCGGGCTGGGCCAGCGGCATCAGCCTCGACGAAGAGGTCGCGGGCGTCATCAGCGTGAACAACCCGCAGCGCGCGCTGCACATGGGCGTGCAGTCGACGAACTACGGCGGCACCGAGGTGCGCACCGTCATCAGCTACAAGGGCGCCGATCAGCCGAACGCCAACGAGACCAGCCCCTGGACGATGTTCGACGACGTCTTCGCGAACCTCGGCGCGGATCCGACCGGCGCGGCGAAGCTCAAGAACCGCCGCAAGAGCGTGCTCGATCTCGTCGACAAGCAGTACGCGGGCCTCGCGCCCAAGCTCGGCGCCGACGACCAGAAGAAGCTGGAGCAACACCTCGACGCGGTGCGCGAGCTGGAGAAGCGCCTCGACAAACCGGGCACGCAGCTCGGCGGATCGTGCCAATTGCCCGATCTCGGCGTCGCGGTGGATCCGAAGGATCCGAACAACTTCCCCATCGTCGCGCAGCACTTCATGGACATGACGGCGATGGCGCTCGCCTGCGACATCACGCGCGTGGTGACGCTGCAGTTCTCGGCCGCGACGAACAACCGCCCGTACCCGTGGCTCATGTACGACGACGGCGCGGGCGCGAAGCCGATCACCGACGACGAGCACTCGCTCGGCCACCAGCCGGACACGGACTCGACGGCGTGGGGCAAGCTCAACGTGATCCGTCACTGGTACGGGGAGCAGTTCGCGTACCTCCTCGGACTCCTCGACAAGATCCCCGAGGGCGACGGCACGATGCTCGACAACACGGCGATCCTCTTCATGAGCGAGATCGCGCGCGGCAACACGCACAGCCACATGGACATGCCGTTCTTCATCGCCGGCTCGGCGGGCGGCTACTTCAAGACCGGCCAGTACCTCAATTTCGACGGCGATCGCTCGCACGTCGACCTCTTGATCGCGCTCGCGAACGCGATGGGGCACCCGATCACGACCTTCGGTGAGGAGGAGTTCGTGAAGGGCCCGCTCGCCGGGATCACCGCGTAAATCTAGGCGCCGAAGATGAGCGCGTTCGGCGTCGTGCCGAGGGCGCTCGCGATCTTCAGCATCGTCTCGTACGGCGCGACGCCCACGCCGCCCTCCCAAGCCAGGACTTGATCCTCGGTGACCTCGATCTTCGCCGCGAGCGCCGCGGTCGTGAGACCCCGCTCCTCGCGGACCCGCCGCATCCTCGCGCCCACTTCTCTTGACGAGATCGTCGTCAGCTCTTCGTCGCCCATGCGAGGAGAGTAGCGCCATTGCCAGTCGATCGAGCCGGGTTATAGTGCCGCCGCTTTATGAGCGAGGACACCACCAAGACGAACGGCAACCCCGACGCGCCGAAGCCGGCGAACGAGATCGTGGAGCCGAAGGGCGAGACTCTGGACACCAAGGCCGACGAGGGCAAAGGCGACGCAGCCGCTGCGGAGACCGCCCGCCTGCGCGACCAGCTCCTCCGCACCGCCGCCGACTTCGACAACTTCCGCAAGCGCGCCCGCCGTGAGCAGGACGACGCTCAGAAACGCGGCAAGCAAGAGGTCGTGAAGGACCTCCTCCCCGTGTTCGACAACCTCGCCCGCGCGGTCCAGCACGCCGAGCAGGCGGCCGACGCCAAGACGGTGGCCGAGGGCGTCGGCATGGTCATCAAGCAGTTCGAGAGCACGCTGGAGCGCATGGGCATCAAGCGCATCGCGACGGTGGGCACCCCCTTCGATCCGGCCTTCCACGAGGCGATCCAGCACATCGAGTCCCCCGAGCAGCCCGCGGGCGTCGTCCTGCACGAAGTTCAGGCGGGATACACGTACGGGGACGGCTTGCTCCGCGCCGCGATGGTCGTGGTCTCGAAGGGGCCCGCCAAGGGCGAACCTCTCCCGAGCTGAATCCAAGGCTGATTAAACGCCAGGATCCCGGAAGGCCTGGTGTATCCTCCCCGCGCGATGGGCAAGGTGATCGGCATCGACCTGGGCACGACCAACTCGTGCGTCGCCGTGGTCGAACGCCCTGGTGTCTCCTCCGCGAACGATGTGAAGGTGATCCCGAACGCGGAAGGCGCGCGCACCACGCCGAGCGTCGTCGGGTTCCCGCCGAGCGGGGAGCGCCTCGTGGGCCAGGTCGCCCGGCGCCAGGCCGTCACCAACCCGCAACACACCGTCTACGCCATCAAGCGCCTGATGGGCCGCAAGTTCACCGCGCCCGAGGTGCACAAGCAGATCGAGCTCGCCTCGTACGAGATCGTGGAGGCTCAGAACGGCGACGCGTGGGTCAACATCCGCGGCGAGATGCGCTCCCCGCCGGAGATCAGCGCGATCATCCTCGGCCAGATGAAGGAGATCGCCGAGAAGCACCTCGGCGAGCCCGTCACCGAAGCGGTGATCACGGTCCCGGCCTACTTCGACGACGCGCAACGTCAAGCGACGAAGGACGCGGGCCGCATCGCCGGCCTCGACGTGAAGCGCATCATCAACGAGCCGACGGCCGCCGCCCTCGCGTACGGCCTGGATCGCTCGGAGGCGGAGACGATCGCCGTCTACGACCTCGGCGGCGGCACGTTCGACATCTCGATCCTGGAGATCAGCGCGGGCGTCTTCAACGTGAAGGCGACCGGCGGCGACACCCACCTCGGCGGGGAGGACTTCGATCAGCGCCTCGTCGACACCCTCGCCGACGAATTCGGGATGGAGCACGGCATCGACCTCCGCAAGGACCGCATGGCGCTGCAGCGCCTGAAAGAGGCCGCGGAGAAGGCGAAGCACGAGCTGTCGTCCTCGCTGGAGACGGAGATCAACCTGCCGTTCATCGCCGTCGCGAAGACGGGCGGCCCGCTGCACCTCGCGCGCAACATCCGCCGCAGCGAGCTGGAGCTGCTCACGCAGGACCTGATCGAGCGCACGGTCGACTCGTGCCGCCGCACGCTGGAGGACGCGCGGCTCAAGATCACGGACGTGAAGACGGTCGTGCTCGTGGGCGGCATGACGCGCATGCCCGCGGTGCAGACGGCGGTGCGCACGTTCTTCGGCCGCGAGCCGAACAAAGGCGTCAACCCGGACGAGGTGGTCGCGGTCGGCGCGGCGCTCCAGGCGGCGGCGCTCACCGGCCAGGTCGACGAGGTGCTCCTGCTCGACGTCACGCCCCTGTCGCTCGGCGTCGAGACGGGCGGCGGCGTGATGACGAAGCTCATCAGCCGCAACACGACGATCCCCACCGAAAAAGGGGAGATCTTCACGACCAGCGTCGACAACCAGAGCTTCGTGCCGATCCACGTGCTCCAGGGCGAGCGCGAGATGGCCGCCGACAACAAGAGCCTCGCGCGGTTCGAGCTGACGGGCATCCCGCCCGCGCCGCGCGGCGTGCCGAAGATCCAGGTCGCGTTCGGCATCGACGAGAACGGCATCGTGCACGTGGAGGCGAAGGACCTCGGGACGGGCCGATCCCAGCGCGTGAAGGTCACGCCGACGAGCGGCCTCACGAAGGACGAGGTCGATCGCCTCGTCGGCGAGGCCGACAAATACCGCCAGACGGACGTGCTCCGCCGCGACCTCGCCGAGCTCCGCAACCAGGCCGAGACGCTCGTCTACACCACCGAGCAAGCGCTCGACGGCTACGGCGATCTCCTGGATCCGGCCGTCCTGGACGAGGTGCGCTCCGAGTGCGTGGAGCTGCGGCGCCTCCTCGACACGGGCGGTGAGCTGACCGCGCTCAAGGACGCGTACGCCCGCCTCGAAGGGGCCGCCTTCCGCATCGCCGAGTCCATCTACGGCGAGCAGGCGCCCCCCGACGGCGACGTGATGATCGGCTGATTTCCCCGGACGATCGCGATTTCGGCTATGCTCCGCCGAAAGCTCGCGACGCCCCCCGCGCCGCGACCGCATCCAGAGAGAGCGCGCGTCTTCGCGCAGCCCTCGGGGAAACCCACGTTGGAGCAATCGTTCGGTCGGTATCGCCTTCTCGAGCGCCTCGGCGAAGGCGGCATGGCCGAGGTGTTCAAGGCGAAGAGCTTCGGCGTCGAGGGCTTCGAGAAGGTCCTCGTCATCAAGCGGATCCTCCCGAAGCTCGCGGAGCACCCGAAGTTCGTCGACATGTTCGTCCACGAGGCGAAGCTCGCGGTGCGCCTCTCGCACGCGAACATCGTCCAGGTCTTCGATCTCGGCCGCGTCGATCACCCGACCGGAGAGCCGACGAGCTACTTCATCGCGATGGAGTACGTGCCGGGGCTCGACCTCGCGTCGGTGCTCCAGCGCTGCCGAAGGCAGAAGCGCGACGTCCCGCTCGGCATGGCCGTCTTCATCGCGGCGGAGGTCGCGAAGGCGCTCGATCACGCGCACCGCCGCCGCGACGAGCAGTCGCGCCCGCTCGGCATCGTGCACCGCGACATCTCTCCGCAGAACGTGCTCGTGTCCTGGGAAGGGGAGGTGAAGGTCACCGACTTCGGCATCGCGAAGGCCATCGACTCGATCGTCGACGAGTCGCGCGACGAAGAGATGGGCCGCGTGCGCGGCAAGCTCGCGTACATGAGCCCCGAGCAGAGCCGCGCCGAGAACGTCGACGGCCGCAGCGACATCTTCTCGCTGGGCACCGTCTTCTACGAGATGATCACGGGCCAGAACCCGTTCACCGCGCCCACCTCGTTCGAGACGCTGCGCCGCGTGAAGGCCGGCGAATTCCCCCCGGTGGAGCTGTTCCGTCCGGACGTGCCGAAGGCGGTCACCGACATCCTCGGCAAGATGCTCGCGAAGCACGCGAAGGATCGCTTCCCGGACGCGGGCCGCCTCCACGACGAGCTGCTCGGCTACTTCTACAGCGCGGCGGAGCGCTTCGGCGCGAACGACCTCGCCGAATTCATCGGCCCCTTCCGCGAGAACCCGACCGGGCCCGAGCTCGCGCCCTCCGTCTTCGAAGAGGAGCACGTCGCCGCGAACGAGCGCACGCCCGTCGAGGTGCCGCGCGCGAACACCGGCAACAGCCGCACGGCGAACCCCGCGACGGCCGGCCCATCGACGAAGGACATCGCGCAGGCGTTCGTGCGCCCGTCGGAGCTCGGGCAGCGCCGCGAGGTGACCGCGCTCGTGCTGAGCCTCGGATCCGAGCGCGATCGCGACGGTCCCGAGTCCGAGGGCGCGGGCTCCGTCATGCGCCGCGCGAGCGTCGTGCTCCACCGCTACGGCGCGACGATCCTCGAATCCGACGCGACGCAGATCACCGCGCTCTTCGGCCTCGCGGAGGTGGACGGCCGCGACACGGAGGCCGCCGTCCGCGCGGCCCTCGTGATCCAGCGCGCGCGCATCGGCGGCACGGCGGTGTGCGCCGGCATCCACGTCGCGCGCATCGTGGTCGACGCCCAAGGCGAGCCGGTGAAGGACCAGCGCCTCGCCGGCCTCGTCGCGACCGCGCAGCTCCTCTCGCGCGCGGCGGATCATGCGGTGTGCGTCTCGCAGCTCGCGGCGCGGATCATCCGTCAGGCCTTCACGACGGAGGAGCTGCCCGTCTCCGGCCGCACGATCCCGGAGGGCGGCCGGGTCGTGTCGCACGCGCGCCCGCCGTCGCAGATGTACGGTCGCTTCATCGGCCGCACCGACGAGCTGCGCAAGCTCGGCGACATCCTCGCGGCCGCCACGCGTCGCCGCGCGCAGGTGGCGATCGTCACGGGCGGCAAGGGCATCGGCAAATCGCGCCTCACCGCGGAGATGGAGCGCCGCCTCCTCAAGGGCAACTACAACGTCGGCTTCTACACGGCGACGTGCCCGCGCGCGGGCGGCGACGTTGCGTGGAGCGCCCTCACCGCGATGCTCCAGGTGCTGTGCGGCGTCCAGGAGGGCGACGACGAGGGCAAGATCCGCGAGGTGTTGCCGCGGCTGCGCGCGCTCGGTTTGCAGGACGAGGAGTCGTCCGCGGTGCTGCACCAGCTCGGCGCGACGATGGCCGAGGACCACCCGAGCCGCCGCGGCGGCGCGTCGTCGGTGGTGACGGCGCAGTCGCTCCGATCGGCGTTCGGCCGCATGGCGCAGGGCCTCTGCGACGACCGCCTCCACGTGTTCGCCTGGGACGACGCGCACAACATCGATCGCCCCTCGCTCGAGGCGATCGTCTCGGCGGCGAGCCGCTCACCGGGCCTGCGCGCCGTGTTCCTCCTCACCGTGCGCGACGCGACGGAGGAGTCGACGGAGCCGGGCCCGCAGCTCAAGAAGGCGCACCTCGTCGACGCGTTCGTCGCGCACAAGCACCTGCACACGATCGATCTCGGCCAGCTCTCCGACGACGACACCGCGAAGTTCGTGTCGAGCCGCGTGAACGCGAAGGTCGTCCCGCCGGAGCTCCTCTCGTTCTGCCGCGAGCGCGCGGGCGGACACCCGTTGTTCCTCGAAGAGCTGCTGAAGGAGCTCGTCGACTCGGGCGCGGTGAGCACGGTGTCGGGCGGCCTCCGGCTTCGGCTCGACGGCGCGATGGCGGTGCCGCGATCGCTGCGCGCGCTCATCGCGACCCGCGTGGCGCGCCTCCCGTCGGAGCTGCGCGCGGTCACGCAGGCCGCGGCGATCCTCGGCGGATCCGCGTCGACGGAGGTGCTCGCGGCGCTGCTCGGCCAGAAGGTGTCGCAGGTGGATCGCGCGGTCGCGCAGCTCGCCGCGAAGGACATCCTCCGCGCGACGGGCCCCGCGCAGGTCGATTTCGCGTCGCCCACGCACGGCGAGATCGTCCTGGATCTGCTGCCGCCGGAGGGCCGCCGCGAGCTGCACGCGGCCTCGGCCGCCGCGTACATGACGGCCTTCGGCGAGGACAGCGTCGAGCACGCGGAGCGCATCGCGAGCCACCTCTCCGAGGCGGGCGATCGCGACCGCGCGGCCTCGTTCTACGCGCGGGCCGGCGCGCACAAGATCCGCCTCGGCCAGCTGGAGCCTGCGATCTCCCTCCTGTCGCGCGCGCTGGATCTCGCGGACATGGAGCGCCGCACCGCGTCGGAGCTCTTGCAGTGGTTGGGCGCGCTCGCGGGCGCGGTGTTCCACGTCCGTCGCGCGCCGGAGATCTCGGACCTGACGCGCCGGGCGATCGAGCGCATCGACGCCGCCGGCACGATCGAGGAGCGCGTCTCTGCCCGCGTCGACGTGGCGCGCGCCGTCGCCTCCGCGAACCTCTTCGAGGAGTGTTACCGCCGCCTCGACGAGGCCTTCGAGCTGACCGCGGATCGCCCCGAGCTCGCGGAGGAGCGCCGCCGCGCCCTCTTGATCGAGGCGGAGGCCGCGGTGCGCGGAGGCGACTTCACCCGCGCCGTGCGCGCCGTCGACAAGATGGAGGCGATGGGCCCGGTCGAGGACGCGCGCCTCTTGCTCGTGATCTCCTCGGTGCGCTCCGCGATGATGGATCTCCCCGCGGCGTTGCGCGCCCTGGATCGCGCGGAGGAGCTCTCGGATCCGGGCGATCTCGCCGCCGCGTGCGCCCGCGCGAAGCAGCGCGCCCTCGCGTACCTCTACTGCCGCGACTACAAGACGGGCATCGAGGCGAGCCTGCAGGCCGTGCAGATCGCGCGCGCCGCGAACCTCCGCTACGACATCGCCGTGACGCTCCACAACCTCGGTGAGGCCGCGCGTCGCATGGCCGATCTGCCGCGCGCGTACGCCGCCTTGACCGAGTCGCTCGAGATCGCGCGCGCCGCCGGGAGCGAGCGCCTCGTCTCGTTGAATCGCATGCACCTCGCCTACCTCGACGGCCTCAGCGGCGTCGCCGGCGCCGAGCAGCTCCTCCGCGACCTGGTGCGCTACGCGACCGCCTACGGTTACGTGACCGACGCGCTCGAAGGCCGCCTCTTGATCGGCACGCTGATGAAGCACCGCGGCGCCACGGAAGAGGCCCGCCGCGAGCTGGACGAGGTCGCGACGCTGGCCGCCGCCAAGACGAACAACCTCGTCCTCGAAGACGCCCGCGAAGCCCTCGCCTCTCTTTGATCAGCGTTCCGGCACGTTGGTGAGCGTCATCGGCAGCGGCGCCCCCGCGCCTTTGTTCGGCACGCGCAGCAGCCGGTGATGGAACGTGTCCGCGATCACGAGGTCCGATCCGACCACCGCGAGCCCCGCCGGCTCGTCCACGACCTTGTCATCGCGCCCGCCGAGCAGCGATCTCGTCGCGCCGCTCACCGGATCGACGCGCTTGATCTTCGAGTTGTACGAGTCCGCGACGTAGAGCGCCCCGTCGCTCCACGCGATCCCGAGCGGGTGCTGCAGCCGCGCCGTGTCCTTGTCGCCGTCCACGTCCCCGAACACGAACAGATCCTTGCCGACGACGGTGCGCACCGCGCCCTTCTGCAGATCGATCGCGCGCACGCTCGACGTCTCGCTGTCGAGCACGAACAGCTCCTTCAGGTCCTTGTCGATCGCGAGCCCGCTCGGCTGCGCGAACGCCGCGTCGAGCAGCTCCCCGTCGCGGCGCGCCTCCTGCCCGGTCCCCGCGAACAGCCGAAACTCCCCGGTCTTCGACGACAAGAGCCCGATCTGGTGCGACCCCGCGAGCGCGACGAAGATCCGATCCCCGATCGCGAGCACGTCCCACGGCGATCGTAGCGCCACGTCGGTCCCCTTGCGCACGCGGTTGTCGCGCAGCATCCCCCCGAGCTCGCCGGTGCCGGCCACGGTCGTGACCGTCTTGTCGCGCCGATCGATCTTCCGGATCGCGTGGTTCCACGTGTCCGCCACGTACAGATCGCCGAGCGACTCCGTCATCCCCGCGGGCCGCGAGAACATCGCCTCCGCGAACGCGCCGTCCTTCTTCCCCTGCGCGCCGGATCCGATCACGTCCGTGACCTTCCCGTCCTTGTCGGTGATCACGACGCGATGGTGCCCCGTGTCCGCGATCGCGAGCCCGCCGTCCGCGAGCGCCGTCACCTTGCTCGGAAACCGCAGCGCGCCCGCCGTGTCCTTCTCCGGCTTGAGCCGAGCGAATTCGCCGCTCGCGAGCGCGCCGTTCGCCTCCCCTTCGCGCAGCGCCGAGCGCACCACCGCGGACAGCTCGCCGTACTCCGGCTCCCCGGATCCGGCCCACAGCGCCTTGCCGTTCGTGTCGAGCACCGCGACGGTCGGCCACGCCTCGACGCCCCACGCTTGCCACACCTTCATCTGACCGTCCGCGGCGACGGGGTGCTCGATCCGGTTGTCGAGCACGACGTCCACGAGCCGCTCCGCGTCGCCTTCTTCATCGAACTTGGGCGAGTGCACGCCGACGACGACCACGGGCGCGCCGCGGAAGGCCTCCTCCAGCTTCTTCAGAGTCGGCAGCGTCTGCAGGCAGTTGATGCAGCAGCTCGTCCAGAAGTCGACCACCACCACGCGCCCCTTCAAATCCTCGAGCGAGAGCGGCCGATCCACGTTGAGCCACTTCGTCGCCCCGTCGAACCCCGGCACCTCCACGCGCTTGTCCGCGGGCGGCAGAGGCACCGTCTCCCCGCGCAGCCCCGGCACGTCCGCGAGCTTCGTCGCCGCGCCCGAAGACGCGCTCGTCGCCGCGGCGGTCTTCGGCGGAGGCGCGCCGGATCCAGCCGGATCGCAGCCGGATCCGATCATCGCGAGCGCCAGGAGGAGAGGGGAGGTGAGGAGAGCGGAGCGAATCAGGGAGCGCACGCCGAGGTCTACGAGCGAGCGCCGCTCCGGTTTCGGATCAGCCGCTGGGAGGCCGCAGGCCTACGTCGTCACGGGAGCCGTCACGCCTCGGCGAGCTTGCGCTCCAGCGCCTCCAGGTGCGCGCGCACCTGCGGATCGCTCTCGCGCTGCGCCTCGATCTTGCGGACCGCGCTCATCACCGTCGTGTGATCGCGGTTGCCGAACGCGCGCCCGATCTCGGGGAAGCTGCACTTGAGGCGTTGCTTGCACAGGTACATCGCCACGTGCCGCGCGAACGCGACGCTCTTGTGGCGGTCCTTCGACGTCAGATCGATCGAGCGCAGGTGGAAGTGGTGACACACCGCGCGCTGGATGTCCTCGACGCTCATCAGATCCGCGCGCGGCGCCGTCGCGCTGATCTCCGCCTTCGCGAACGCGAGATCCACCGGCCGCCCCGTCAGCGACGACTTCGCCGCGAGCCGGATCAGCGTGCCCTCCAGCTCGCGCACGTTGCTCGAGATCGTCTGCGCGAGGAGCAGCGCCACGTCGTCGCCGATCGTGATCGCCTCCTGCTGCGCCTTGTGCCTCACGATCGCGACGCGCGTCTCCAGCTCCGGCACCTGGATGTCGGCCACGAGCCCCCACGAGAACCGCGACACGAGCCGGTCGGCCATGCGCTCCAGGTTCTGCGGGTACTTGTCGCTGGTGACGACGATCTGCCGATCCGACGAGTGGAGCGCGTTGAAGGTGTGGAAGAACTCCTCCTGCGTCTGCTCGCGCCCCGCGAGGAACTGGATGTCGTCCACGAGCAACAGATCGCACGCCGTCCGGTACTTCGCGCGGAACTCGTCCATGCGATGGTGCTGGATGGCCGTGATGAAGTCGTTCGTGAACCGCTCCGCCGACACGTAGATGATGCGGGCGTTCGGTCGCTCGTCGTACACGCGGTGCGCGATCGCGTGGACGAGGTGCGTCTTGCCGAGCCCCGTGCCGCCGCAGATGAAGAGCGGGTTGTAGCGACGCCCGCCGCCGCCGGCCGCCGCGATCGCCGCCGCGTGCGCGAGCTGGTTCGACGGCCCGACCACGAACGTCGCGAACGTGTGCTTCGGGTTCAGGTCCTCGCGCACGCTGCGCGGAGCCGGCGCGATCTCCACGTTGCGCCGCGGATCGCTAGCGGGCGCGGGCGCCTCCACGAGGTGGATCGGCCGCGGGATGATCGAGCGCGGGTTCGAGGCCCCGTTCAAGATCGCCTGCCGCACGTCGTCCGACGCGGACGGCCGCACGCTCGCGGGCACCGCGGGCGCCTCCTCCGCGGGCGCGCCTTGATCGAGCGCGTCGACGTCGTTCGCCGAGCCCGCCGCGATCGCGTACCCGTTCAGCATCGCCTCTTCGAGCGCCGCGGGCTCCGGCGTCGAGACCGGCGGAGGCGGCGGCGCGGACGAAGACCTCGTCGCGCTCGGCGTCCCGTTCGCGGCCGCGCTCGGCGTGGCGCCGGGGGTGGCGAACGAGGGCCGCACCGCGAGCGGACGCGGACGGATCGGCGCCGCGGACGACAGCTGCCCGAGCGGCTTCGCGAGCCGCGGATCGATCGTCCAGCGCGTCTGCACGCTCCAGCCCGTCAGCTTGCGGATCTGCTCCGCGAGCGTGGGCAGGTAGTTGTCGCGCACCCAGTCAAGGACGAATTCGTTCTGCGCGCGCAGCGACAGCACACCATCGGTCAGGTCGTCGAACTGAATCCCACCGAACCACTGCTCGAACGTCGCCGGCGAAAGCGCGCGGGTCTCCTCCACAGCTTTGGCGAATACGGCGTGTCCATCTGTCTTGGGTTCGCTCATGCCACCTGTCGTCATCCACAAAAAAGTGCCCTTCGAGCCCGAGGGCCGATTACCTCCCCCCAAGTTTTCCACAGGCGCAATAAGGACGCGCCTCAAGCTAACCGACCGAATTCAGAAGAATTCGCGGCCTGGTCTACACTCTCCCCACGGACTATCCACAAGAAGCGGTTCTGGCCGTCCGGATGGCCGTCGCGCGAGCGATTTCGCACGAAACCGCTTGCGATCCGGACCGGGTCTCTGGGGGGGCCTTGCCATGTTCTCGTTCGAGCTTCGGGGTTCGCCGCCGGCGCGTCGGAGGACGCCTCGCAGCGGGAAGAAGGAGCTAGCACCGGCTAGCTTGCCGCGTCCATACCTCGGCCTGCGGAACCACTTAACCACCTGAAATCGGGTCCTTTTTTTCCATCTCATCGTTGCAATGACGGCGGCGTGGCACCCCGGCGTCCGGGACCTCGGCGGACGCGGTCGCGGCGGACGCTGCCAGGGACGATGTCAAGCGATCGCCCTCGGTTTTCCGCAAAAGCGTAGCGATGACAGGCATTTTGCCCCGGAGTGTCGGTCCCCCCGTCCACCACGAGCAGCGGGTGCGTCAGGTCAAGAGGGGTCGTTCAATCAGCCCCTGGATCCAGGCTTCCCCAGGCGAAGAGGGCCAGTGACCGCCGGTCACCAAAGTGGCCAGTTCAAGACTCCATTTAAGGAGAGCAGGATGCCGGCGCGTCGAAGTTGGCCCGGAGTTGGTTCGTCGGGTATGCGCCCGTCGATGCATCGCCCTCCTTTCCGGTGGATCGCCGGGGTTCTGGCCCTCGCGGCCGCCATCACCGTGACGGCAGAGAGCGCGGCGCAGTCCAAGCTCCCGCCCCCCTTGACGACGAACGAGGGCGACACGGAGACCGCCCGCAGCGCCGGCATGAACGGGGCGGCGCGCGCGTGGGGCTCCGGCACGAGCGCGATGTTCCTGAACCCGGCGAACCTCGCCGAGACGCAGGCGTACCACCTCGAAGGCATCGTCCAGCTCACGCCCGAGGCGGCGCGTCAGGCGTACGGCGCGGCGATCATGGACTCCATCACGAACCGGCTCGCGGGCGGCGTGAGCTTCGTCGCGTCGTTCCTCGATCCCGACGGCATGAACCGCCAGTCGCTCGACGGTCGCCTGGCGCTCGGTTACCCGCTCTCGGATCGCTTCCTCGTCGGCGTCGGCGGCCGTTACTACCGCGGCACGCAGCTCGGGGCCGGCCCCTTCGGCGACAGCGTCTTCTCGGGCGGCCTGGTCGACGGCACGACGCGCAAGCCCTTCCTGGAGACGTTCACGTTCGACGCGGGCCTCACGATCCGCCCCACGGACGGCCTCGCGATCTCGGTCGTCGGCCAGAACCTCACGTTCCTCAACAACGGCGTGCTGCCCGCGCTCTTGGGCGGCGGCATCGGCTACGCGGCGAGCGGCTTCACGATCGAGGTCGACGGACTCGCGGATCTCAACTCGTGGGGCAAGCCGACCGCGCGCGTGATGGGCGGCGCCGAGTACCTGATCGCCGGCATGGTCCCGATCCGCGCCGGTTACCGTTACGATCAGGGCGCGGAGCAGCACGTCTTGAGCGCGGGCCTCGGCTACACGAGCCGCGAGTTCGGCATCGAGGCGTCCGTCCGCCGCGCGCTCGACGAGCGAGGCCCCACGACGGTCGTCCTCGGCCTCGCGTACTACCTGGAGTCCTCGGGCCTCGTGAAGGGCACCAACCCGAACTACCAGAGCCCGCAGCCCGGCACGATGCAGGGCGCCTACTGATCCGACCCCATCCGCCGGAGCGTCCCCAGCGCGCCGAAGCGGTGGAGCGATCGCGATCGAGGTAGCCGTGCGAACGCGATCGGGCGGGTCACGCGATCGCGATCCGCGTGGGAAGCGACGCGTCAAGAGCGGATGAGGCGCTCTGCCCCAGGCGCGTCAATGTTCCCCGGGGACAGATGGGCAACGGCCATCAAGAAAGTATCAAGGCGAGGGGGAGGGGTGCCCTCCCCCGGTCGTGCTCGGCGCGGTCCGTCGCATCCACCGAGCCGTCGCGTCCCTCGCGCGCGCCCTTCATTTTCCGGCCCATTTGCAGGCCCGCGCCTGCGCGCGCCCGCCCCTCCCCGGCGTCGTGCTCGGCGCCTCCGGCGCCTGCGCGCGCCGCGGGCGGGGGCGCCGGTTGTGTGGTGGCACACGGGTTGTGAGATAGTCGCCTCGTGCTTTGTCTGACGACCTCCACCGATGCCCGGTGGTCCGAACGCGCGGCGGATAACCTGCCGATTCTCCTCTCCGACCACGCGCACTGCGAGATGAAGGCCGCGTCGAACGCCCTCTCCCTCGCGGCTCGGATCCCGCAGCTCCCGAAGGTGGCGCGCGTGCTGGTGGCGCTCGCGAAGGAGGAGCTCGACCACTATGACGCGGTGCTCGCGGAGCTGGAGCGCCGCGAGGTGGCGCTCCCACCCCCCGGCATCGACGACTACGCGGTGGAGCTGCGCAAGGCGACCCGTCGTCAGGGCAAGCCCACGTTCGAGGCGGCGCTCCTCGATCGCTTCTTGATCGCGGCGCTGATCGAGGCCCGGAGCTGCGAGCGCCTCGGGATGCTGTCGAAGACCCTGGAGGCGCGCGGCGACGGCAGGCTCGCGGGCTTCTACGGCGAGCTCTTCGTCTCGGAGGCGCGGCACTACTCGACGTTCGTCGACCTCGCGACCAACATCTTCGGCGACGAGCCCAAGGTGCGCGCCCGCCTCACGGAGATCGCCGCGGCCGAGGGCAAGATCGCCGCGAAGCTCGGCATCCACCCGACCGTCCACGGGTAGCGGGCCTCGCTCGCGGCGGACACAGGCCCCCCCTCGAAGGGCCCCGGTGCGCGGCGTACGTGGCGGGCTCGTTCCTGGAGCCTTTGCGCTCGGCGTACGTGGCGGGGTCGTTACGAGAGTCCTCCAATTCAGCCGCCGTCGACTAGGCTGCGCGGCATGATCACGTCGCTGTTCGATCTCGATCGCCTCGTGAGGGAAGCGAGCGGACGGCTCGCGCGGGCGCGGCGGGCGCTCGCTCAGCCCGCGGCCGAAGACGAGGCGCCCGGAAACCCGCTCTGGCCGTGGCGCGCGGTGCTCCGCAAGGACACGTACGACGAGCTCGCGACCGTGCCGGAGCCGCTGCTCGCGCCCGCGCTCCGAGCGCACGTGGCGCGCCTCACGCTCGCGCGCGTGCTGTGGGACGACGAGGTGCGGATCGCGCGAGCCTTCCGCGAGCCGAGCGTCGAGCTGGACGATCGCGTGCGCCTGCCGCGCCTGCCCGCGGGCCTCGGCGAGGAGATCGCGAGCGGAGGCCTCGTCGCGCCGCGCTCCTTGCTGCTCGCCGCGACGCTGGATCCGGAGGAGCCGAGGCGCCGCGCGGTGGCCGCGGCGTTCGCGCGCGCGGCCGCGGCGAGGCTGCGCGATCCGGTGCGCACGCACGCCGATCGTCGAGCGCGCGCGGCCGCTCAGCTCGGCGTGTCGCTCGAGTCGATCGATCTGCCTGCGCCGGCGGCCTTGGTCGACGGCGCGGCGCTGGATCTGATCACCGCGACGTCGGGCATCGCGGATCGGTTCGCGCCGTGGGATCGCGGGCTCCGGCAGACGATCGCGGGCGACGCGATCGCGGGGTGGCCGGCGCGCCTCGGTCCGCGGTGGGTGCTCTCGATCTTCGGCCACACGGATCTGCTGCGCGGGATCGCGCTCGACGACGTGCGGCTCCCGATCGCGATCGGAGGCGCGTCGTTCGCGCGCGCGCTCGTCGCGTTCGGCGAGGCGTTCGGCGCGGCCGCGGCGCCTTCGGGCGCTCCGTTCGCGCTCCATCGGCCGGCGCTCGATCTGCGGCCCGCGCGGATCGGCGCGCTGCTCGGGATGCTGGTGGGGGAGCGATCGTTCGCGCGGCGCGCGATGGATCTCGGCCCCGGAGCCGCGATCGATCACGCGCGCAAGATGGCGCGGGCGCACCTCGCATCGCTGCGGCTCCGCGCGGCGGCGGCGCGGTCGCGCGCGTCGCTCTTCCCGGTGCGCGACGATCTCGACGATCGCTTCCGCGAGGAGACGTCGCGCGCGTGGGGCGAGCCGCTCCCGGCGGAGCTCGCGGGCGTGATGCCGCGCGTCACCGAGCAGAGCTCCGCGCGCTTCGTCGCGACGCTGCTCGCCGCGCTGGATCGCCGCCGCCTGATCGAATCGCTCGACGAGGACTGGTACCGAAACCCCCGCAGCGCCGACGCGCTCCGAGCGATCGCGGTCGAGGCGCCCGCGGCGATCGACGAGGCGACGCTGCGCGCCGGCGCCGCCGAGCTCGCGCGCTCCCTGCTCGAGCACGCGACGTAGAGCGGACTCCGCCTCGGCCCGCGAGCCGCTCCGAGCCGGGGCACACGCGACCTGAAGGATGGCGCCGATTCGTCGGAAAGGACTCCGGAAACGGGTGGAGCTTCCGGGGGACGCGCGACGGTGGATGGGGAGCTCGCGGGGGCGTGGGGCGGTTCGGGGCACGGGGACCGACGGGGGGCGGCGAGCTCCATGTGTCCGCTCGCGGCGACGCGCGGGGCCAACCCAAAAAGAGAAATGAACGCGGGGCCTGCGGACGCGCCGGTCGACGTACATGTCCGGCGGCCGTTTGGGGTACCGTTCGCGCGTGAGCCAGAAGTACGGGATTCCCCTCTCCGACCTGCCATCGCACTGCCTCGATGCGGTCGACGCCGCCGAGCGGACGCACGCCCGAACGCTCGTCGTGCGCGGGCCGCTCGCCGTCGCCGCGATCGTCCCGATGAGCGACTTCGATCGGATCGATCCGCCCGACCCCGGCGCCGCGGGGCAAGATCCGCTGCTCGCGCTGTGCGGATCGTGCCGGCACGACGAGTTCGTCGACTCGTTCGTCTCCGACCTCAACCAGACGAGCCTCTGGACCGCGGGACGACAAGCGCCCGCCGAGGTCCGCGGGCCGAGCACCTCGCGCGCCGGATCGCCGCCGCGCCCCAACACGAAGCGCTGAAGGATCTCTCGTGGCCTATCTCCTCGACACCGGCACGCTGGTCGAAGTGCTCCGCTCCGTCCCCTCGCGCACGCTCGTGCGGCGGCTCACCACCGTGTCGACCCGCGATCGATGGACGAGCGTCGTCTCCGTCGGGCACCTCCTGATCGCCGCGCGCGGCGCGCAGAACCCGAAGCTGATGCAGGACGTCATCCGCCTCGTCGCCGCCGTGAAGGTCGCGCCGTTCGATCTGATCGCCGCGCAGACGTTCGCGAAGCTGCGCGCCACCGTCGCCCCCGACACGGACACGGACGACGTCATGATCGCCGCGATCGCCCTCTCGAACGAGCTCACCCTCGTCACGCGCCGCCCCAACGCCTTCGCGCGCTACCCGCACCTGCGCGTCGAAGACTGGACCTTGTAGCGAGATCTCCGGCCTCTTCGCTCGCCCGCGCGCGCTTCGATCGAGATCCGCCGGGCCTCCCGTCCCTCCGCCGCGCCCGCGGCCTGTCCGCCTCAAGATCTGCTGGTTTCGCGGCTCTTCGCGATCGCAAGGGGGACGTGCAAGCGCGCAACGTTTACGTTCGGCTCGCCGGCGTTGGATCGCGCTTCCACGGGCGCGCGGCACGTGGTAGACGCCGCGCGCTAATCCCGGACCCGCCCATGCAAGGTGCTCTTTCGATCATTCGGCTCTTCGCGTCCGGCGACATCAACGTCGACTTCGACCTGTCGTTCCTCGCGCAGATCGTCCTGTTCACGTTCTTCGTCGTCCTGCTGAAGCCGCTGCTCTTCGATCCGCTGATGAAGGTCTTCGAGGAGCGCGAAAAGCGCACCGAAGGCGCCAAGGCGGACGCCCGAGAGATGGACAAACAGGCCGCCGACCTCCTCACCCGCTACGAGGCCGAGATCGAGAAGATCCGCCGCGAGGCCGGGCGCGAGCGCGAAGAGCTCCGCGCCGAGACGGCCAAGCTGGAGGCCAAGATCATGGCCGAAGCGCGCGACGAATCCGCCAAGATCCTGGAGGCCGGCAAGGCCCGGATCGCCGCGGAGATGGGGACGCTGCGCGCCGAGCTGCAGAAGCAAACACCGGCCCTCGCCGCGGAGATCGCGTCGAAGGTCCTCGGCCGTGAGGTCTCGCAATGAGCCGCAAGATCAAGGTCGCGCTGGCCGCCGCGGGCGTCGCGCTCGGGCTCGCGTCCGTCGCCGTCGCGCAGCAGCCGCCCGCCGGTGAGCCGCCGCCCGGTCAGCCCCCGCGCGTGATCGTGCAGCCCCAAGGGCAGCCCGGTCAGATGCCCCCTGGCATGCAGCCCGGCCAGATGCCGCCCGGCATGCGTCAGCCGCCGCCCGGCGGCCGCCCGATGCCCGGCCAGATGCCGCGCCCCCGGCCGATGCCGCGCCCCGAGCCGGAGCCGGCGCACGAGGAGTCGCACGCCGCGCACCACTGCCCGGGCCACGGCCCGCTGGATTCGCCCCACGCGCCGAACTGGTGGCAGGGCATCCTGATGGTGAACAACGAGGCCGCGAAGTTCGGCCCGCCGGACGAGCACGGTCACTTCCACCGCGAAGACGGCTTCGTCACGCAGCTCTTCTACCGCTACGAGAACGAGAAGGACGAGTGCGATCCGAAGAACCAGCCGGCGCCGTTTTTGGCCAGCCTGCTGAACTTCGGCGTGCTCGCGTTCGTGCTCTACCGCTTCGGGAAGAAGCCGCTCGCGGACGCGCTGCTCGCGCGCAAGAAGCAGATGATGGCGGAGATCGACACCGCCACCACGCTCAAGGACGAGGCGGAGAGTCGCCTCGCCGACTACGAGGACAAGCTCGACAACCTCGACGACACGCTCGAGCAGATGAAGAAGGACTTCGCGGCGCAGAGCGAGACCGAGCGCCAGAAGGTCCTCTCCGAGGCGGAAGATCGCCGCGTCCGCATGAAGCGCGACGTGGAGCTCCGCATCGAGCAAGAGCTGAAGGCCGCCAAGCAGCAGCTCCTCCTCGAGTCGGTGGAGGCCGCCGTCGCCGCCGCGGAAGAGCTCCTGAAGAAGCAGATCAAGCCCGCCGACCTCGACAAGTCCGCGGATGAATTCCTCGTCGGCGTCGGCGCCGCGTGGAAGTCCGGAGGTGTCTCGTGAGCTACGAGGCGATCGCGCGACGCTACGCGCAGGCGGTTTTCGAGCTCGGCAAGGAGAGCGGGCAGCTCGTCCAGCTCTCCAAGCAGATGACGTCGCTCGCCGAGGTGTTCGAGGGCAGCGCGGAGCTGCGCACCGTCCTCATGAACCCGCTCGTCTCCCAGCAGTCGGCGGAGGCGATCCTCGTCGAGATCGGCCAGAAGCTCGGCGTCAGCGAGACGGCCGTCCGGACGCTGCGCGTGCTCGCGCAGAACCGGAGGCTCGCGGCCCTCCCCGAGATCGCGCGCGCCCTCTCGCGCCTCGTGGACGCGGATCAGAAGACGCTCCGCGCTACGGTCACGAGCGCGGGCGCCCTCTCCGACGGGTACCTGACCAAGCTGAAGGGCGAGCTCGAGAAGGCCACCGGCCAGAAGATCGAGATCGCCGTGAACAAGGATCCTTCGCTCATCGCGGGGGTCGTCGTTCAGATCGGCGACAAGGTCATCGACGGGAGCGCGCGCGCCAAGCTGCGCCTCTTCCGCGAGGGGCTCGTTCAGACGTCGTAAGGCTAGTTTTCGAGAGCGTTCTCTCCCTCTCCGGGGCGATTGCCCCGCACCTCCAGCCCGAAGTCGGGCGCACCGAGGACCACGGACATGCAGCTTCGAGCCGAAGAGATTTCCCAGATCATCAAGAAGCAGATCCAGAACATCGACAAGGCCGCGCAGGTCACCGAGACCGGCACGGTGCTGATGGTCGGTGACGGCATCGCCCGCGTGCACGGCCTCTCGAAGGCGATGGCCGGCGAGCTGGTCGAGCTGATCGGGCAGGGCAACGTGTCGCTCTACGGCCTCGTGCTCAACCTCGAGGCGGACAACGTCGGCTGCGCCATCTTCGGCGACGCGAGCGCCATCAAGGAAGGCGACACCGTCAAGCGCACCGGCCGCATCATGGACGTGCCCGTGGGCGAGGCGACGGTCGGCCGCGTGGTGAACGCGCTCGGCATCCCGATCGACGGCAAGGGCCCGATCGAGAGCAAGGAGCGCCGCCGCGTGGAGATCAAGGCGCCGGGCATCATCCGCCGCCAGGGCGTCACCGAGCCGATGCAGACCGGCATCAAGGCCATCGACGGCATGATCCCGATCGGCCGCGGCCAGCGCGAGCTCATCATCGGCGACCGCCAGACCGGCAAGACCGCCGTCGCGGTCGACACGATCATCAACCAGAAGGGCAAGGGCGTCTTCTGCGTGTACGTCGCCATCGGCCAGAAGCAGTCGACGGTGCGCCAGGTCGTCGACAAGCTCGAGGCGCACGGCGCCATGGAGTACACGACGGTCGTCGCGTCGACCGCGAGCGAGTCCGCGCCGCTCCAGTTCATCTCGCCGTACTGCGGCGTCACGATGGGCGAGTACTTCCGCGACACCGGCCGCCACGCGCTGTGCATCTACGACGACCTCTCGAAGCAGGCCGTCGCGTACCGCCAGCTGTCGCTGCTCCTCCGCCGCCCGCCGGGCCGCGAGGCGTACCCGGGCGACGTCTTCTACCTCCACAGCCGCCTCCTGGAGCGCGCCGCGAAGCTCGCGGACCTCTTCTACGTCGTGAAGAAGGGCACCGAGGTGAAGGCCGGCGACTTCGACTTCAAGGGCCTCGACGGCAAGACGCACCTCGGCCTGAACGGCATGAGCGAGGCGAAGGCCGCCGCCTACGAGATCCTCGACAAGGAGACCTTCGAGAAGTGGGAGCACATCCGCGAGGACAAGAAGAAGGAAGCCGAGGCGAAGAAGCTCGAGGAGAAGCTCGCGGACAAGTTCAAGGCGAGCGACCTCACGATCGTGAAGCAGCCGCACTCCGGCGGATCGCTGACGGCGCTCCCGATCATCGAGACGCAGGCCGGTGACGTCTCGGCGTACATCCCGACCAACGTCATCTCGATCACCGACGGCCAGATCTTCCTGGAGACGGACCTCTTCTTCTCCGGCGTCCGCCCGGCCATCAACGTCGGCATCTCCGTGAGCCGCGTCGGCGGCAATGCGCAGATCAAGGCGATGAAGCAGGTCGCCGGCTCGCTCCGCCTCGCGCTCGCGCAGTACCGCGAGATGGCGGCGTTCGCGCAGTTCGCCTCCGACCTCGACGCGAAGACCCGCGCCCTGCTCGAGCGCGGCGCGCGCCTCGTCGAGATCCTGAAGCAGGGCCAGTACGTGCCGCTCCCGGTCGAGAAGGAGGTGCTCATCATCTACGCCGGCACCAACGGCTTCCTCGACGATCTCCCGGTCTCCTCGCTCGGCGCGTTCGAGCAGGAGCTCTACAAGTTCGTCGAGGCGAAGCACCCCGATCTGCTGAAGGAGATCATCGAGAAGAAGACCCTCAGCGACGACCTCAAGGGCAAGATCAACAAGGCGCTCGAGACCTTCAAGAAGAAGTTCGTCCCGAACGCGTCCGACGCGAGCGACAAGGAATAACGAGCCGTGCCCTCGCTAAAGGCGATCCGGAAGCGCATCTTCAGCGTCAAGAGCACGCAGAAGATCACGCGCGCCATGAAGATGGTCGCGGGCGCGCGCCTCAACCGCGCGCAGCAGCGCATCACCGATCTGCGCCCGTACGCCGTGAAGACGCACGAGCTGCTCGCGGAGATCGTCCGCGACGCGCAGATCACGCCCGCCCAGACCGAGGTGGAGGCCGCGCCCGAAGAGGCGAAGGCCGCCGTGACCGAGGCCTACGAGGGCGCCACCGCGGACGCGGGCTGGTCGGAGAAGCCGGCCCACCCGCTCCTCGTGAAGCGCGCCGAGAAGCGCGTCCTGCTTGTGGTGTTGACCAGCGATCGCGGCCTCTGCGGCGCGTTCAACACCAACATCAACAAGCGCGCCGAGCGCGAGTGGAAGAGCCGCACCGAGCAAGGTCAGGAGGTCAAGATGATCCTGATCGGCCGCAAGGGGCGCGACTACTTCACGCGGCGCGGCGCCCCGATCCTCGAGTTCCTCCCCGGCGTCTGGGACAGCCTCTCGCTGGAGTCGGCGCAGGCGGTCGGCAAGAAGGTGCTCGCTCCGTTCAACGCGGGGGAGATCGACTCGATCTACTTCGTTTACAACGAGTTCAAGAGCGCGATGAGTCAGCGCGTCTCGTGCGAGCCGCTTCTCCCCGTGGCGGAGCCCCCGCAGGACGACGACGAAGATCGCAAGAGCGAGCTCGGCCGGCTCCACGAGTTCATCTTCGAGCCGAACAAGGAGGCGCTCCTCGATCGCCTCCTGCCGATGTACGTGGACATCTCGATCCTGCGCGCCCTCTACGAGTCGATGGCCTCGGAGTTCGGCGCCCGCATGACCGCGATGGACGCCGCGACCAAGAACGCGAAGGACATGGTCGATCGGCTGACGCTCCAGTACAACCGCGCTCGCCAGGCCGCGATCACCAAGGAGCTGATGGAGATTATTGGTGGTTCGGAGGCGCTCAAGGAGTAGCGCCGCCTCACCGATCGATATCTACGGGCTCGGATCGCTTCGGTGGTCCGAGCCCGCTCCTTTTGGGGTCCCGTTTCCTGCAAATTTGTACGCGATCGGCCGATCCGCGCGGCCGTAGCATGGCCTCATGTTCGAGTCGGCCGAGCTGGGGCACAAGATCTCGAAGGAGCGCTTCGCCGAGGAGGCGCCGAAGGTCCGGGAGGCGCTGCTCGACGCGCAGTACGAGCTCGCGAAGAACCCGCGCTTCCCCGTGCTGATCCTCATCGGCGGGGTCGACGGCGCCGGCAAGGGCGAGGTCATGAACCTCCTGCACGCGTGGATGGATCCTCGGTACATCCACACGTTCGCGCTCGACGCGGCGAGCGAAGAGGAGGTGGAGCGGCCGCCGATGTTCCGCTTCTGGCGCGCGCTCCCACCCAAGGGGCGCATCGGGATCTTCATGGGGTCCTGGTACACGACGCCGATCGTGCAGCGCGTCTACGGCGAGACGAAGGACGGCGATCTCTCGCGCAGCGTGGAGCAGATCCTCCACTTCGAGCAGATGCTCGTGAACGAGGGCGCGCTCATCCTCAAGCTGTGGTTCCACCTCGGCAAGAAGACCCAGAAGGCGCGCCTCTCCGAGCTGGAGAAGAACCCGAAGACGCGCTGGCGCGTGAGCGATCTCGACTGGAAGCACTTCGAGCTCTACGACAAGTTCCGCAAGGTCAGCGAGCGCGTGCTGCGCGAGACCAGCACCGGCGCCGCTCCGTGGACCGTGATCGACGGATCCGATCACCGCTACCGCGCGCTCACGGCCGCGGAGGCGCTGCTCGACGCGCTGCGGAAGCGGCTCGACGCGGGGGCGCACGCGGAGAACACCGTGTCGATCCAGGCGCCGCCGCTCGTGCAGCCGCTCGACGGGCTCAACGTGCTCGGCTCGCTGGATCTGACGAAGACGCTGGAGGAGCGCGCCTACGAGGACGAGATGGAGGACGCGGAGCGGCGGCTGTCGCTGGCGTCGCGCGATCCGAGGTTCCGCAAGACGAGCATCGTGGCCGTGTTCGAGGGCTCCGACGCGGCGGGGAAGGGCGGGGCGATCCGGCGCATCACCGGCGCGCTCGACGCGCGGCTCTACCGCGTGGTGCCGATCGCGGCGCCCACGGAGGAGGAGCGCGCGCAGCCCTACATGTGGCGATTCTGGCGTCACATCCCGCGGCGGGGGCGGATCGCGATCTTCGATCGATCCTGGTACGGGCGCGTGCTCGTGGAGCGCGTGGAGCGCTTCTGCTCGGAGAGCGCGTACATGCGCGCGTACGGGGAGATCAACGACTTCGAGGACCAGCTCGTGGACCACGGGATCATCGTGCTGAAGTTCTGGCTGCAGGTCTCGAAGGAGGAGCAGCTCCGCCGCTTCAAGGAGCGCGAAGAGACGGGGTTCAAGCGCTTCAAGATCACGCAGGAGGACTGGCGCAACCGCGAGAAGTGGGACGACTACGAGCGCGCGGTCTGCGACATGATCGACCGCACGAGCACCGATCAGGCGCCGTGGACGCTCGTGGAGGCGAACGACAAGAAGTACGCGCGGGTGAAGATCCTCCGCACGGTGGCGGATCGGATCGAGGCGCAGCTCGGCCGGAAAAAGAAGGGCTAAGTGGACGTGCGCAGGCGGGAGCGGCGCGACGCGCGCGCGAGGGCCAGCTCGATCAGGCGCGACACGAGATCGCGGCCGCCGATGCCGGAGGCCTCCCACAGCTTCGGGTACATCGAGATCGCCGTGAAGCCGGGCAGCGTGTTGATCTCGTTGACGTAGAAATCGCCCTTCGCGTCGAGGAAGAGATCGACGCGCGCGAGGCCGGCTCCCTCCAGCGTGCGGAACGTCTGGATCGCGAGGTCCTTCGCGCGCGCGGCCTGCGCCTCCGTGAGGTCGGCGGGGACCTTCGTCGTGGCGCCGCGCTCGTCGATGTATTTCGCGGCGTACGAGTAGAAGCCGTCCTCGTGATCGACGGTGATCTCTCCGGGGATGGAGCACGTCACGTCGTCCTCGCCGAGCACCGCGCACTCGATCTCGCGCGGGTGATCGAGGCCCGCCTCCACGACGACCTTGAGATCGAACTCGAACGCGTGATCGATCGCGGCCGCGAGATCGCCGTCGGGCTTGCGCACGCGCGAGATGCCGACGCTCGATCCGAGGTTCGCGGGCTTCACGAAGACGACGTCGCCGAGCGCGGCGCACGCGGCGAGGATCGGCGCGCGGTCGCCGTCCCACTGGCTCTTGCGGATCACGGTGTGCGGCACGAGCGGGAGGTTCGCCTCGCGCAGGAGGCGCTTCATCACGTCCTTGTCCATGCCGACAGCCGAGCCGAGCACGCCGGAGCCGACGTACGGGACGCCCGCGAGCTCGAGGAGGCCCTGCACGCTGCCGTCCTCGCCCATGGGGCCGTGCAGCACCGGGAACACGACGTCGACGCCGCGGCGATCGCCGCCGCCGATCGTGATCGACGCGTCGCCCGAAGCGCTCGGGTGCGCGGCCAGCGCGACGTCGGGCGCGCTCTGGTTCAGCTTCGCGAGGCGGGGATCGCGCGCGGCGCCGAGGAGGAGCGCCTCCTCTTGAAGCAGCCACCGGCCGCTCTTGTCGATGCCGATCAGGATGGGCTCGAACCTTTCGCGATCGAGCATCTCGACCACGAAGCGCGCCGACAGGAGGGAGATCTCGTGCTCGGCCGATCGCCCGCCGAAGAGCACCGCCACACGAAGCTTGGACCCGGACATGGCGGGACCTTACGCCAACGCGCCATGTGGTCAAAAAACAGGCAAACCGGGCTCGATTGTGCGCAAACGCTCCCCTCCCATCGCGAACGACAGTGAGCGATTTGGGAGGGGCGGGCGCGCGCAGCGCGACCGGGGGTGGGCAACGTCGAGGACTGCGTCCGCTCCGCTGCGGTCCCCGCTCCGAAGCGGAGCTCCGCCTCTGCGGATCGGACTCCGTCCTCCGAGTGGCGGCCTGGGCACCGTCAGATCAGCGCACGACGTCGAAGAAGTACAGGATGCGCGCCTTCGGGATCTTGTGCAGGACGTGGCCGTCGGGGAGCGCGACGTCGGCGGTTTTGTCGCTCGCGGCCGTCACCTCCAGGCGGGAGGCCTTCGCGATCACGACCTTCTCGATCTCCACGTCGACGCGCGCGACCAACGTGGCGCCCGGCGCGAGCGGCGCGTCCTCCGCGTGGGCGATCGAGCGCGAGGCCGCCGCCGGGACGACGAGCGCGCCCGCAGAGACCAGGGCCACGACCAGCCATCGCAACGAAGAGGAGGCCTTCCGCATCGACGAGAGAGGCTATCTGCGCGGTCGCCCCGCGTCAGCAAGAAACCCAGGCCAGCGCCGCGCTCACTCGCCCGGCGGACGCCAGCCGGTGAGCGCGCGCTCCACGAGGTCGAGCCGGTCCTGGCCCCAGAACAAGAGGTCGTCGACGAAGAAGCTCGGCGCGCCGAAGATGCCGCGGCGAACCGCCTCGTCCGTGGCGTCGCGCAGCGCCGATTTCAGCGCGTCCTCCGACGTTCGCGCCGCGAGCTCGGCGCCGGGGAGGCCGACGGACGTCGCGAGATCCGCGAGCGTCGCGCTGTCCGAGACGTCGCGATCGTCCGCCCAGTACGCGCGGAAGATCGCGTTCACGAGCGGGGCGCGCTGCTCCTCCGGGAGGGCCAGCACCATGCGCAGCGGCTTCACCGTGTTCATCGGGAAGCGCGACGGGAAGCGGAGAGGCGTCCCGAAGCGCGCGGCCCAGCGGAACATGTCGGCGGTCGCGTGGCGCCGCTTCGCCTCCGGCATCTCGAACAGCGGGACGTTCGGCGTGCCGATCGCGTGAAACACGCCGCCGAGGAGGAACGGCCGGTACGCGAGCCGGGCCCCCGCGCGCGCCGCGGACGCCTCCACCCGCGCCGCCCCGAGGTACGCGAACGGGCTCGAAAAATCGAACCAGAATTCGAGCGGGCGCGGCGTCGTGATCGGCTTCGAAACAAGGGGATCCACGACGTTCGGCGCGGCGAGCGAGCCGGGCCTCCCCGCGAGCATCTCCTCGACGAGCGCGAGCCTGTCCTGGCCCCAGAACAGCTCGACGGCGTCCTCGCGACCGGGCTCGTCCTTGATCGTGACGACGAAGGCCGGGGCGCCGAACACGCCCGCCGCCACCGCCTCGTCCGTCGCGCGGCGGAGCGCCTCTTTGATCGCGGGCGTCTCGGCCTTCGCGAGGACCGCGGCGCCGTCCTCCCCGATCTCGTCGAGCGCGGCGCGCACCACCTCGGGCTTGGAGACGTCGAGGCCCTTCGCCCAGTACGCGGCGAAGAGCGCCTTGCTCGCGCGCACCGGATCGCTCGACGCCATCGCGGCCCGCAGCGCGAGGACGGTGCGGTTCGGGTGCGTGTCCGGCATGCGGAACGGCATCTCGTGGAAGGCCGCCCACCTCCGCATGTCGAGCAGGTTCAGCCGCGCGCGTGACGCGTGCATCTTCGCGCCGGGGCCGTCCGGGGAGATGCCGGTCGCGCGGAACACGCCGCCGAGGAGGAACGGACGCCACGCGACCGTCGCGCCGCCCCGCGCGCACGCAGCGTCGACGCGCAGGTGGGCGAGGTACGCGTACGGGCAGGCGAAGTCATAGAAGAAGTCGACGTGCTTCACCCGGCGAGGGTAGCGCGGGCGCGCACGGCTCCGTCACGCGATGAAAAAATCCCGCCCAAGCGGGAGCGGGGTCGCGTTGTCCGAAGGAGCGAGACCCGCTGGCAACGGCCGCTTTCGAAGGCGCCGTGAGCGGGTCCGAGAATGTTTCGGCGCGCGGTCCGCCCGGCTCCCCCGGCGGGGTCCGCGCTCGCGAGCGCCGCCACGTCTGCCGCGCGGGCCGTCGTCCGCGCGCTGGAAGGAGAAACCGTTCCCATGAAAAAGTCGATTTTCCTCGCCGTCGCCGCCGCCTCTCTCTTCGGGCTCGTGTCGTCCTCTGCGCTCGCCGACGACACCACGAAGGACGCGAAGACCGCGGCCGCGACCACCACCGCCGCCGCCCCGGCCGCCGCCCCGGCCGCCGCCCCCGCCGCGAAGGACGCGAAGCAGCGCGATTACGGCTACACGTTCGAAGACGACCCGCTCAACTCGAACGTGCAGGGCACGACCGGGTTCGTCCTCAAGGTGCGCCCGCCGGCGGCGCGCTCGCTGCTCTCGAAGCCCCGCATCAGCTTCGTCCCCGAGATGCTGAAGAGCGTCGAAGCCCTGTAGTCCCCGCCGCTTCCCCGCCGCGGTGAGGAGGCCGGTCGCCCCGGCCTCCGCCGCTGTTCCTGTTCGCTCGACGCTTCGACGTGGTAGTTTCCCGTCGAATCGTGCGTCGAGCGGTCGTTCCCTCGCCAACGCTTGCCCCGGGATCGCGGATCGCCGAGCGCTTCGAAATCGAGGCGCTCGCGGGAAGCGGCGGGATGGGCGACGTGTATCGCGCCCACGATCTGCGCCGCGGCGGCACCGTCGCGCTGAAGATGCTGCGGCAGCGCGCCAACAACGCCCTCGCCGTGGAGCGGTTCACGCAGGAGGCAGCGCTCCTCGCCGAGCTGCGGCATCCGGGCGTCGTCGCGTACGTCGCGCACGGGGAGACCGCGGAGGGCCAGCTCTACCTCGCGATGGAGTGGCTCGAAGGCGAAGACCTCGCCGCGAGGCTCGCGCGCGGACCGCTCACCGTCGACGAGGCGATGATCCTCCTCCGGCGCACCGCGGAGGCGCTCGAAGCCGCGCACCGCCTGGGGATCGTCCACCGCGATCTGAAGCCGCACAACTTGTTCCTCCGCCAAGGCGTGCTGGAGCGCGTGACGATCCTCGACTTCGGGGTCGCGCGGCGCGCGATGCCGCTCGAAGCGCTGACGCACGCGGGCAGGCTCATCGGCACGCCGGGGTACATGGCGCCGGAGCAGGTGCGCGGCGACGTCGACGTGGGGCCGGCGTCGGACGTGTTCTCGCTCGGGTGCGTGATCCACGAGTGCCTCGCGGGCGCGCCGCCGTTCGCGGGCGAGCACGTGGCCGCGGTGCTCGCGCGCATCCTGTTCGAAGATCCGCGCTCGCTGCGCAGCCTCGTGCCGCCGCCGCCCGACTCGGTGTGCGAGATCGTGGAGCGGCTGCTCGCGAAGAACCCCGCGCGGCGGCCGAACGACGCGACCGCGCTGCTGCGCGACCTGGATCTGATCGGCGACGGGGCGCTCCCGCGGCCGTCGCAGGGGACGACGCTGCCGCCGCAGGTGTACGGCGAGCAGGAGGTGTGCAGCGTCGTGCTCGCGGTGCGGCCGGCGGGCGCCACGGGCGACGCGCACACGATCGACGTCAGCGTCGTGCACGCGGCGGACGCGGTCGACGACTCGCTGGTGGAGGCGCTCGGTCGGCTCGGCGCGGCCGCGGAGAAGCTGCCGGACGGCGCGCTCGTGGCGGCGATCACGCGCGGCACCAGCGCGGCGGATCGCGCGGAGATCGCGGCGCACGCGGCGCTGCTCGTGCACGCGCAGTGGCCCGGCGCGCGCGTCGCGCTCGCGACGGGGCGCGGCATCGTGCGGCGCGCGCTGCCCGTCGGTGAGGCCGTCGACAAGGCCGCGCGGCTCCTCGCCACGAGCCAGCCGAGCGATCACGTCATCGTCGACACGCTGAGCGGCGATCTCCTCGAAGGGCGCCTCGTCGTGGATCGCGCGGACGGCCGGAGAGCGCTCACGAGCGAGCGATCGGCCGCGGAGGAGGCGCGCCCGCTCCTCGGACGGCGCACGACGTGCGTCGGTCGCGAGCAGGAGCTGGCGCTCCTCGAAGCTCTGTACGCCGCGTGCACGGCGGAGTCGCAGGTTGCCGCGGCGCTGGTGACGGCGCCCTCCGGAGCGGGCAAATCGCGCCTCCGCCACGAGCTCCTGCGCCGGCTCACCACGCGGTCGCCGGAGCTCGTCGTGCTGCACGGCCGCGGCGAGCTGATGACGGCGGGCTCGCCGTACGGGATCCTCGGGCGCGCGCTGCGGGCGCTCGCCGGCGTGAAGGAAGGGGAGCCCGCGGTGGAGGCGCGCGGCCGACTCTTCGCGCGGCTCGGTCGCCACGTCCCGGCGGCGGAGCGGAGGCGCGTCGTCGAGATGCTCGGCGAGATGTGCGGCGTGCCGTTCCCCGGCGAAGAGAGCCCGCGCCTTCGAACGGCCCGCGCCGAGCCGCTCTACATGAACGAGCAGATCCGGCTCGCGTTCGTCGACTTCCTCCGCGCCGAGTGCGAGGACGGCCCGCGCCTCCTGCTCATCGAAGATCTGCACTGGGGCGACGCGCTCGGCGTGGACCTCGTGGAGGCGGCGCTGCGCGAGCTCTCGGACCAGCCGCTCATGGTGCTCGCGCTGGCCCGGCCGGAGGTGCACGACCTCTTCCCGCGGCTGCGGCACGGCGCGATCCACCACGAGATCGCGCTGCCGGGCCTCAGCAAGAAGGCGAGCGGGCGCCTCGTGCGCGAGGTGCTCCCCAACGCCGTGCCGGCCGTCGTCGATCGCATCGTGGAGCAGGCCGCCGGCAACGCGCTGTTCCTGGAGGAGCTGATCCGCGCGGAGGCCTCCGGCACCGGCGAGCGCTCGCCCGACACGGTGCTCGCGACGCTGGAGGTGAGGCTCTCGCTGCTCGATCCGGAGGCGCGGCGGGTGCTGCGCGCGGCGAGCGTGTTCGGGCAGACGTTCCGCCTCGCGGGCGTGGCGTCGCTCCTCGGCAAGGGCCGCTCCAGCGAGGGCGTCGACCTCTGGCTCGATCGCCTCACCGACGAAGAGATCGTGGAGCGCCAGCGCGACGCGCGATCGCCGGAGAAGAGCGAGCTCCGGTTCCATCACTCCCTCGTTCGCGAGGCCGCGTACGCGCTGCTGACCGACGAAGAGCGCGCGAGCTTCCACCTCTCCGCGGCGTCGTTCCTGGTGGAGGGAGGCGAGCGCGATCCGATCGTGCTGGCCGAGCATTTCCAGCGCGGCGGCGCCCTCGATCGCGCGGCGCACCACTACATGAGCGCGGCCGAGCAGTCGTACGGCTCGAACGATCTCGACGGCACGATGGCGCGCGTGCAGCGCGGCCTCGCGTGCAAGCCGACCGGCGAGGTGCTCGGCGTGCTGCGGCAGCTTCAGGCGATCGTCCTCGGCTGGCGGCTGGAGTGGGCGCAGGGCTACGAGGCCGCGCGGGAGGCGCGATCGCTCCTCGTGCCCGGCAGCTACTGGTGGTGCAAGGCGAGCTGGTCGTGCGCGAGCTTCGAGGGCATCGGCGGCCGCGAAGAGGGCCTCGCGGAGAGCGCGCGCGAGGTGCTCGGCGTGCGCCCCCGCCCAGAGGCGCGCAGCGTCTACGTGGAGTGCCTCGGGAGCCTCTTGTGGAGCCACGCGGCCCGCGGTCGACGCCCCGCGGCGACGGCGTTGCTCGCGCGCATCCAGGAGGTCGTCGACGGGGCCACCGCGCTGGAGCCGTCGACGCGCGGCTCCGCGTGCCGCGCCGAGGCCGAGTACCTGCGCGCGTTCGCGGCCGAGCCGGAGCGCGTCCGCGTGTGCATGGAGGCGGCGCTCGCGGCCTTCTCCTCGGTGAACAACCACTCGGAGGAGGTGGTCTCCCTCACGTCGTTGGCGCAGGCGCTCGCGGATCTGGGCCGCTTCCGGGAGGCCGAGGAGCGCATGGATCGCGTCGCGCGCCACCCGTTCCTGACGGCGTCGTACATGGCGGCGTTCGTGAAGATCCACCGCGCGGCGTTGCTCGTGGCCTCCGGCGAGCCGTCGCGGATGGAGCAGGGCGCGGTGCTCTCGCGCGAGATCCTGGCGACCGCGGGCGTCTCCAGCGGTTACCGCGCGTGGGCGTCGACGATGCTCGCCGAGGTGGAGCTCGCGCGCGGGGAGCTCGCGTCCGCGGAGGCGCTGTCCCGCGCGGCGTTGGACCCGACGTCGACGGCGGCGGTGCGTCGCCTGCTCGCGGTCTCCACGCTGAGCCGCACGCTCGCGCGGATGGGCCGGACGGACGAGGCGCGCGCCACGATCGAGGAGGGCCTCCGCTGGCTCGTGGAGCAGCAGGTGGAGGGTTACGCCGAGATGCCGGTGCGCCTCGCGGTGGTCGAGGCGAGGCGCGCGGCCGGGGACGCGTCAGGAGCACGCGAAGCGCTGGAATCCGCGAACGCCCGCATCGAAGCGCGGGCCCGCTCCATCCCGGACGAAGACGAGCGCGCGGCCTACCTGACGGGCTCGCTGGAGGCCCGCTGGGCGGCGCGACTGCGCAACGAGGGTTGACATTCTTCCCCGTCGCGGTCGAATGAAGGGATGATCACCGCCTATACCTTCGGGGGAGCCTGGGACGCGGTGGATCTGAGCCCGTTCGTGGCAAAGCTCCTGACGTGGCTGCGGATGACGGGGGTGGAGCACCGGACGGCCATCGGCGACGTGCGCAAGGCGCCGAGCCGCAAGCTCCCGTACATCGACGAAGACGGCCGTTTGCTGGGCGACTCCTCGCTGATCATCGAGCACTTGCTGGCGACGGCGCGCGCGAAGCCGCTCCCGGGCGACGCGCTCACCGCGACCGACGCAGCGATCGCGGCGGCCTTCAAGGGCATGCTCGAGTCGGAGCTGTACTTCGTGATCCTCTTCTCGCGCTGGGCCGAGGACTACGGCTTTTCCCGCTACAAGCCGGTGCTCGTGAAATCGGTCGCGTCGATGGGCGTGCCGTCGGTCCTGGCGCCGCTCGTCGTGCGGATGTTGCGCCGTCAAATGATCTCGCAGACGTACCAGCAGGGCATGGGTCGTCACGCGTCGCGGGTCGTGCTCGACAAGGGCAAGAATCACCTCGACGCGCTCGCGGTGCACCTCGCCGACAAGCCTTTCTTCATGGGCGCGGAGCACGGCACGATCGACGCGACGCTCTTCGGTTTCCTCGACTGCATCTTCGGCACCCCGCTGTGCCCGACGCTCACGGACCACGCCCGCACCACGAAAACCTGGTCCGCTACCACACGAAGATCCGCGCCCGCTGGTGGTCCGATTTCGTGCCGGTCGGCGCCCCGTGAATCAGATCTAGAGATGTGGGGAGGGTGCCCATCTCAGCAAACGCCCGCATTGGGTGGGATTTACAAGGGGCTCCGCCCCTCGTATCCTCCCCGAAAGATGAACCCGCCGCTGCAGCGGGATTTAACGAGGAAGATGCGACGGAATGGCGAGTTGCTCAAGTCGCTCACTGTTTCGCGAAGGGATCGGAGCCCTTACGGTGTTGAGATTCCTTTTTTGTTGTTTTTGATGACAGAACGCTCCCTTCCCTGAGGCCGTGAAACGGTCGAGGAGCAACGTCGAGGCCTGCGTCCACTCAGCTACGGACTCCGCGGAAGCCAGGCTCCGCTCCGCCTCCGCTGAGCGGACTTCGGCCTCCCAGTGGCGGCCGGGAGGGGACGGCGCACGCGCAGCGAAGCGAAGCGAGCACGGACCGGGGGTGGGCATCGCTCTGTGAATTCGAACGACGCGCCGAATCTCAGGACGCTCCGCTACAGCAGGCTGCGCGCGCGGTGGACGAGCGTCTGCACGACGGCGCGCGCTTCGGCTTGGATCTCGGACGGCTCGCGATCGTTCGGCGCGATGGGATCGCCGGCGACGAGCGCGACGCGCGTGCGAGGGAGGCCGCCGATGCGCTTCACGTGCGCGGGGAACGTCTCGTCCCCGAAGGTGGCGTGCTCGCCGTCGTACGCGACGCCGATGGGCACGATCTCCGCCCCGGTGCGCTTCGAGACGACGAACGCGCCCTGGCGGAACGGACGCACCTCGTCGCCCGCGAAGGTGGTGCCCTCCGGGAAGACGAGCACGCCGCGGCCCGCGTCGACCGCGCGCACCATCGCGCCGGCCACGCGCGCGCCGCTGACGGCGTTCTCCCGATCGACGAAGAGCGTGCCGATGCGCTTCGCGAGGTAACCGATGACCGGCCACCGCGCGAGATCGCCGCGCGACACGATCCGCGCCTCCAGCCAGCCGAGCGACACGAAGATGTCGAGCGCCGAGCGGTGGTTCATCACGAAGAGCCGGCCCTTGCCGCGCGCGTCCTTGCCGGGATACGCCGCGCCCTCGCCGAGGTGCGGCCCCTCGGCGACGACGTCGACCCCGAAGAGCGAGAGCTCCACGCGGCCGTAGCGCACGACCCATTTCTTGAGCACGTCGTCGCGCGCGGAGGCGCCCGCGAGCGCTGCGTCGAGCTCGAAGGCGCCGTACATGCTGGCGGTGCTTCCGGCGAAGGCGGCCGTACGCGCGGTGAGGCGGAGGGGATCGAGGATGGACACGGGCCGTCGCGCGCGGGTGCTCAGCGAGCCCGATCCTTGAAGAACAGCGTCATCCCGAGGAAGCCGCCGAGAGCGCCGAACGCCGTGAAGATGATCACGCTGATGATGATGCCGATGATGCTCGCGCCGCCCATCATGAGCGGGCCGACGCTGCGAGCCACGTCCGGCGGGAGCTGCCGCATGATCTGAGCCATGTTCGCGGCGCCGCCGGTGATCAGGCTGATCAGCATCTGCAGCACGCCGGCGATCACGCCCGCGATCGCGCCGGACATCGCGCCCGACGTGGCGGCGTCACCGCTGGAGAGCCGCTCCTGCGGGTTCTCCTTCAGGTACATGTTCACGCCGATGATCGAGCCGCCCTGCACGAGCAGGCAGAAGCAGCAGTTCAGCGCGCCGAGCAGCGGGATCGCCGAGAGCACGCCGCCGATCGCGCCGCCGATCGCGGCCGTCTTGAAGAAGCGGCCCGCGCCCGTCTGCTGAGGCCCGCCCGCGGGCGCGCCGTACGGGTTGAAGCCGCCGCCGCCCGGAGCCCCACCTTGCGGAGGAGGCGCCCAGCCGCCGCCGGGAGGCCCGCCGAAGCCGCCGCCGCCGGGAGGAGGCGCGCCGTAGCCACCGCCGGGAGGAGGAGCGCCGGGAGGTGCCCCGTAGCCGCCGGGAGGAGGTCCGCCGAAGCCGCCCGGGGGAGCGCCGCCGGGGGGAGCGCCGCCCGGAGGAGCGCCTCCCGGAGGAGGACCCCAACCGCCGCCGCCGCCCGGTGCACCACCGCCATAGCCCCCACCGTAGCCGCCTTGCATGTGACTTTCCTTCCTGCCCGCGATCCCCGCGGGGCATGTCGATCCCGTCTATTTGACCCGCGTCCCGGGGGCAACTTCCTTCGATACCGTGGCGAGCGCAAGGGCGTCGCTCGGCCCCGCGGCGAAGATCATCCCGTGCGACACGAGATCCTTCGCGAAGACGCGCGGCTCCAGGTTGCAGACCACGAGCACGCGCTGCCCCACGAGGCCCTCCGGCGCGAACGAGAGCGCGAGGCCCGCCACGATCCGGCGCGGTCCGGAGGGATCGCCGACGTCGACTTGGAGGTCCAGGAGCTTGTCTTTCCGAGGGATCCGCGCCGCCGCGACGACGAGGCCGACGCGGATGTCGAGCGCCGCGAGGTGGTCGTACGGCACGTTCCTGGCGGCGGCCGACGTGTCCGCGGGAGGCGCCGCGCTCGGCGTGGTGAGCGGCGCCGTGCTCATCGGCAGCAGCGTCACGCGCCCAGGATCGATCGGCGGCGACGCGGGGCCCGCGGGCGTCCACGGCGCGCTCGGCGCGCCCGGAGAATGAGGCGTCGGGATCGCCGTCGACGGAGCCTGCGCGGACACCGTCGTGGTGACGTTGATCGGCGCGCGCGGCGCGAGCTCGGTCGCGGGCCCCATCGCCGTCGGCAGCGTCTTGCGAAGCGCCTCCTTCGAGTCGACGCTCGGGGCCGAGCCGCGATCCGAGGTCGAGCTCGCGAGCGGGGACACGCCGGCCTGCGCGGTCGATGGCGCGAACGCGTCCACCAGCGTCGCGGGCACGGACGAATCCGCGACGCTCGGCGCCGCGGCGCTCGGCGCTTCGTCCTCGCCGCGGAGCACGCGCGTCAGGATCGCGTTCACGAGATCGGGGCTGGCGGAGCCCTTCGTCTCCTTCATGAGCTGCCCCACGAAGTAGCCGAGCAGCGCCGTCTTGCCCGCGCGGTACGCGGAGGCCTGCTTCGGGTTCGCGGCGACGAGCGTGCGCGCGATGGTGAGGATCGCGCCCTCGTCGCGGATGACGGCCATGTTGCGCTCGCGCACGACGTCGCCCGGCGCCTTCGACGTGCCGCTGATCGCCGCGAGCACCTCCTTCGCCTGCTTGCCGCTGATCGTCCCCTTGTCCACGAGCGCGAGCAGCTCCGCCACCTGCGCGGGCGACACCGGAAACGTCGCTTCGAGCCCCGCGGTGCGCGCGTCGCGGAGCACCTCCGCCTGGATGAAGTTCGCCGCCTTCGTCGCGTCCGCGGAGGCGCCGAGGATCGTCACCGTCTCCTCGAAGAACGCCGCGATCCGCGGGTGCGCCGTGAGCACGCCCGCGGCGTACGGCGTGAGCCGCATCTCCCCGACGAACCGCGCGCGCTTCGCCTCCGGCCCCTCCGCCAGCGCGCCCTTCACCTCGGCCACGTACGCGGGCGTCACGACGAGCGGCGGCAGATCCGGCTCCGGGAAATAGCGGTACCCGGCGTCGTTCTCCTTGTCGCGGAGCAGGTACGTCTCCCGCTTCTCGGCGTTGTAGCCGCGCGTCTGCTGCCGCACCCGATCGCCGCGCGCGAGCACCACGATCTGCCTTCGGATCTCGATGTCGATCGCGTCCGCGACGAAGCGGAACGAGTTGATGTTCTTGAGCTCCGTGCGCGTGCCGAGCGCCTCCGTCCCGCGGCGCCGCACCGACACGTTCGCGTCGCACCGGAAGCTCCCCTGCTCCAGGTTGCCGTCGTTGATCCCGGCGTAGAGCAGCGCCTCGCGCAGCCGCTTCAGGTACTCCGCGGCCTCGGCCGGAGAGCGCAGATCCGGCTCGCCGACGATCTCGATGAGCGGCGTCCCCGCGCGGTTGAGGTCCACCACGGACGACGCGCCGACGCCGTGCACGCTCTTGCCGGCGTCCTCTTCCATGTGGATGCGCAGGATGCGCGCGCGCCGCACGCCGCCCGTCTCCGTCTCGATCGTGAGGGCGCCGTGCTGGCAGAGCGGCAGCTCGTACTGGCTGATCTGGTAGCCCTTCGGCAGGTCCGGGTAGAAGTAGTTCTTCCGCGCGAACACGCTCCGCTCGGCGATCGTGCAGCCGAACGTGAGCCCCGCGACGACGGCCATCCGCAGCGCCTCCGCGTTGAGCGTCGGCAGCGCGCCCGGCAGCCCGAGGCACACCGGGCACGTGTGCGTGTTCGGCGGATCGCCGAAGCTCGTCGCGCAGCCGCAGAACAGCTTGGTCCGCGTGAGGAGCTGCGCGTGCACCTCCAGACCAATCACCGGCTCGTAGTCGCCGTAGGGCGTGCTCATGGTTCGGAGCGCTCGGGCAAGAGGTTGGGGAGCCTCGTGGATCGCGGAGGGAGAAGCGCGCGCTCCCCCCGGAGCGACCTCAGTGGATCTGATCGCGCGAGATGCCGGGGTGCGTCGGATCGCCCGGCTCGTGGCGCGGGTTCTCGGTGTTCTGCGAGCCGTCGCGGCCCGTGAACGACATCAGCAGATCCTTGCGGTAGATGAACTGCTCGCGCGAGTCGTACGGCACCGGGTGGTTGCCGGTGTCCATGCGGATCGCGTCGCACGGGCACGCCTCGACGCAGAAGCCGCAGAACACGCAGCGCAGCTCGTCGATCACGAACGTGCCCGGGAAGCGCTCGTAGCCGCGGCGCGCGTCGCCCTCGGGGTACTCCGCCGGCTCGATGCTGATGCACTGCGCGGGGCAGGCCGTCGAGCAGCAGAGGCACGCCACGCAGCGCGGCGAACCGTCGTCGCGGAGCGTGAGCCGGTGCAGCCCGCGGAAGCGCTGCGGGTACGGCCGCTTCTCCTCCGGGTACATGATCGTGGTGACGCCCTCGGCGAGCGACTCCAGCACCGGATCGGCCTTTTGACCGAGCATCAGCTCCTTCGTGTTCTTGAAGAAGTGACGCATCGTCAGCCCGAGCCCCTTCACGAACTCGGGGAGGTACGACTGCACCTGCGCGTTGCGGTCCGGCCGCGGCACGGCTTTCCCGGCGATGGGCTTACCGGCCGGCTTCGTCCAGGGCGTGCTCTCGATCTTCGCTGCCATCAATCACTCCAAGAAAATCGGATTTGCTCGCTCGGTTTGCTTACTGACGAGACGATTGGATGGGGGGTCCCGCCGCAGGCGGGGGGAAGGGTGGGTACCACCCTTCCCACGTCAGGCCTGCCGCGCGCCCATCCGCACGCCGCCCGCGGCGGCCGCGAACTTCTGCGCGGTCGAGAGGATGATCTTCTGCCGCTTCACCGGCTCCACGAGGCCGAAGAAGAAGGCGAGCACCGCGGCCAGCATCCCGACGGCCACGATCGCCTGCGTCACGTCGCCCAGGAACGAAAGGCCGGCCTCGACCTCCGCGTGCCCCTGCACCGCGAGCACGACGAGCCCGGTCACCAGCATGTTGCCGAGCGACATCGGCAGGAGCCGCATCCACCCGAGCTTCATGAGCTGGTCGTAGCGGAAGCGCGGCAGCGTCCAGCGGATGAAGATCTGCGCCCACGCCATCAGGATCACCTTCCCGAAGAAGGTGAGCATGCTGATCACGACGACCGCGATGTGGTTCATCTTGTACGCGAACAGCACCGAGTCGCCGAAGGCCACGCGGATCCCGTCGTTCTGCAGGAACGGCAGCGAGTAGCCGCCGAAGAACAGCACGACGAGCAGCACGCTGGAGGTGGTGAGCTCCACGTACTCGCCCGTCATGAACATGCCCCACTTGAAGCCCGAGTACTCGACGAAGTACCCGGCGACGATCTCGCTCTCGCCCTCCGGCTGATCGAACGGCACGCGCTTCGTCTCGGCGACGAGGGCCGTCATGAACAGCACGAAGGCGAACGGCTGCACGAAGATGCCCCACGCGTGCTGGCTCTGCCACTCGACCATCGGCCCGAGCTGGATCGATCCGTAGACGATGAGCAGCCCGATGAGCGAGAGCCCCATCGCGACCTCGTAGCTGACCATCTGCGACGCCGCGCGGAGCCCGCCGAGGAGCGACCACTTGTTGTCGCTGGCCCAGCCCGCGATCGCGGCGCCGATGACGCCCGTGCCGGCCATCGCGAAGATGTAGAGCACGCCGACGTTGAGATCCGCGATCTGCAGGTGAACCGAGTGTCCGTTGGGGCACTGGAACTTCGAGCTCATCGCGGGCGCGACGGCGAGCAGATCGCCGAAGTCGAAGATGCCGTCGCGGTTCGCGTCGCCGAAGCACAGCGAGCGCCCGAACGGGATGACCGCGCACGTCACGAGCACCGGGAACACCGCGAGCATCGGCGCGAGGCTGTGGAGGAGCTTGTCGCCCTTCGGCGGGATGAAGTCCTCTTTCCAGATCATCTTGATCGTATCGGCGATCGCGTGGAGCACGCCCGCGAGCCGGACGCCGACCTTGCCCTCCGGCACCTTGGCGCCCGAGTAGATCGCGACGATCGCGAACACCAGCGCGAGCAGTCCGTTCGCGACCTTCGCGGCGATCATCATCGAAGCGGCCGGCACCGAAGCGACCGCGACGAACCCGAGCGCGTGCAGGATGAGCCCGGTCACGAGGATGCTCTTCGGCGTCCACGCGCCGACCATCGAATCGAGCGCGTTCCAGGGCCGATCCGCGCGCACCACGAAGCACAGCACCAGCGTGCTGAACCAGCCCACGAAGATGGCGCCTTCGACGCCGAGCAGGGCGCTCTCGGGTGCGGCGACGGGGCTCACGCCGACGACGGCCGCGCGCCCGGCGAGGGCGGCGAACAGCGCGGGCGGCGCGATGAGCAGCGCGCGCACCACCATCGACGGGAGGAACACCACCGCGCGGTTGGGCCCGACGCGGTCCTGCACCATGGAGCTTTGCCGGCGATCGGCCCACGTGGCGACGGCGGCCATCGTGAGCAAAAAGCCGATCATGATGAGGATCTTGACGATCGCGAGAACGGCGATGAGACCGGTCATGGTTCTGCCTTAGCGGGATCGTGCGCGCCGGATCAGCCGGCCGCAGAAGCGGTTGCGGACGGCGCGTTCGCCGCCGGAGTTTCGTTCGAGGGAGCCGCCGCCGGTTTGTCGGCGCGCACCTCCGCGGGCAGGTTCGCGCGCAGGTCGGCGAGCTTCTTCCAGCTCGTCGCGTAGCCGAGCGCCTTGCCGAGATCGGCCACGAGCTGCCAGCCGGGCCGCGCGTCGCCGAGGGGCCGGAGGGCCTTCTCGCTGACCTGCGCCATCCCCTTGGCGTTCACGTACGTCCCTTCGGCCTCGGTCCAGGCGGAGGCGGGCAGCACCACGTGCGCGGCCGAAGTGAGCGCCCCTTCGTGCGAGGCGATGACGACGAACCCGCGCAGCTTCTGGAGCGCGCTCTTCGCCTCCTTCGCGTCCACCTCGACGTCCGCGCCGAGCCCGATCGCGAACGCGTACTTGTTGGACAGGATCCCCTTCAGCAGATCCGCGATCGGCCGAGGCGCCGCGATCGGTTTATCGGAGCCGGCCGTCGAGGAGGCGAGCGCGACGACGCCGCGCGTGTTCGGGTTCTTGTCCTCGTTCATGAGGATCGCGTCCCCGCGCCCGAGCGGTTTGCCCGAAACGAAGAAGTCCACCGCGCCGATGTACGTGCGGGCCAGCGTGAGCAGCGCGAAGTTGTCCTCCACGGAGTGCTGCGCCGACAGGATGATCGCGACGCGCTCCGGATCATCGCGCAGCCCCTGGAGCTGCTCTTTCGCCGCGGCGATCGCATCGGAGACGCTCGCGTCTTCCCCGCCGACGAGCGCGCTCGTTTGCCGCCCGTCGGTGGCGCGCTTGTACGAGAGCATGCCCTCGTCGCACATCCAGTACTTGTTCACCTTCTCGTTGTCGCGAGGCCGGTGCCGGTACGGCGTATTGTTGCGCGGATCGTAGTCGAGGAACGCGTTGCACCCCGTCGCGCACCCTTGGCAGATCGTGCGCGCCGACCGCAGGAACCACACGCGCGCCTTGAACCGGAAGTCCGTCGAGGTGAGCGCGCCGACGGGACACACGTGCTCCGTCATGAGCGTGTAGTCGTGATCCAGCTCGCGCCCCGGAGACACGGTGATCTCCCCGAGATTGCCGCGTTCGCGCACGGAGAGCACGGGATCCTTCGCCAGCTCCGACGACACGCGCACGCACCGAGTGCACACGATGCACCGCTCCGCGTCGTAGACGATGGTCGGCCCGAACACGACGGCCTTGGGCTTGTGCACGGGCTCCTGCCGCATGCGCTTGCCCTTGCGATCGTGCTCCAGCCAGTAATCCTGGAGCCTGCATTCGCCGGCCTGATCGCAGATCGGGCAGTCGACCGGATGGTTCAGCAGCAAGAGCTCCTGAACGGCGGAGCGCGCCTCGTCGACGTTGGGCGAAGACTCCGAGAGGATCTCCATGCCGGGCGTGCACTCTTGCTGGCAGGCGGGCAGAAGCTTCGGCTTCTTCTGCGGCACGTACTCGTTCTTCTGCGGATCCCACCGCAGGATATCGAGCTGCATCGCAGGCCGTCCGGGCGGAGGCAGCACCTCCACGAGGCACATGCGGCAGTTCGCGGCCACGGAGAGCCCCGGGTGCCAGCAGTAGTGGGGAATATCGATCCCGTGGCGGTGAGCCGCGCGGATGATGGTGTCCCCTTTCTCGAAGGGAATCTCGCGCCCGTCGATCTTGATCGTGAGCTTCGGGGGCGGTGCGGGAGGAGTCGGTTCAGCCATTCGATCGCTCGCGCCCGTCTTTAGTCGATCGCGCGCCCAAGCGAAACCTTCTCAAGCCCCCCATCGATCCCCCGGTGGATCGCGTCGTTGTTCGAAGGAAAGGGAGACCGCCGGAGGGGCGAAGGAACCGACGCAAGGAGAGGCGACCGGAGAACGAAGGGACCGACGCGAGAGGACGCTCCCATCTTCTCGCTGAACCACGTTCCGACGACCGTTTGCGTCAGCGGGGGAGTGATACGAGGGGGCGGAGCCCCCTCGTAAATCCGACAAAAATGCGACGAATGCGGGGGTGCCCCCCTCCGTCGTGCTCGCGGCGCGCTCGCGCCCCGCTGCGCGCGCCTGTCCCCCCAAGCGTCGTGCTCGGCCAAGGGCCTGCGCGCGCCGCGGGTGGCCACCGAAACCGCCGCCTGCGAAGAGGCGCCGAGAGCTTGATTTGTAGCGGAACCCCCCGGCGCTTCGATCAGCGAGCGATCAGTGATCGCACTCGCCGCCGATCATGTTCATGGACCCGAACGTGGGCACGACATCGGGGATCATCGCGCCCTCGACGAGCTGCTTCAGACCCGCGACCGCCGCGAAGCACGGGGGACGGATGCGCACGCGGTACGGGGTGCCGCTGCCGTCGCTCACCAGGTAGAAGCCGAGCTCGCCGTTGCCCGCCTCCGTGTACGAGTAGCACTCGCCGGCGGGCACCTTGATGCCCTCCATCACGATCTTGAAGTGCTGAATCGTCGCCTCGATCGTGGTGTACACGTCCTCCTTCGGCGGCAGCACGATGCGCGGATCGTCGATGTTCACCGGACCCGAATCCGGCATCTGATCCAGCGCCTGCTCGATGATGCGCGCGCTCTGACGGATCTCCTCCTGGCGGCACATGTAGCGATCGTAGTTGTCGCCCGTCGTGCCCACCGGGATGTCGAAGTCGAGGCGGTCGTACACGAGGTACGGGTGCGCGCGACGCACGTCGTACGCCGCGCCCGTCGAGCGAAGCGTCGGGCCCGTCCAGCCGAGCGCGAGCGCGTCCGCCTTCGAGATGCGGCCGACGCCCTCCACGCGGTCGAGGAAGATGCGGTTCTTCAGGAGCAGCTTCTCGCACTCGCCCACCATCGTGAGCACGCGCGGCAAGCCGGATCGCACCATCTCCTTGAAGCTCTCCGTCGGCGGCTTGGCCATGCCGCCCACGCGACCGAACGAGTGCGTCACGCGCGCGCCGGTCTCCTCCTCGAAGATGTCCCAGATGATCTCGCGGGCGCGCGCCGAGTAGAGGAACGGCGTGAACGCGCCGAGCTCCATGCTCATCGCGCCGTTGCACACGAGGTGATCGCAGATGCGCGCGAGCTCACCGAGCACGACGCGGTAGTACTGGCACCGCTCGGGCACCGTCACGCCGAGCATCTTCTCGCACGCGAGCGCGAAGCCCACGTTGTTGAGCATCGGCGAGACGTAGTTGAGGCGGTCCACGTACGGGAAGCACTGCGTCCACGTGCCGCGCTCGCACATCTTCTCGAAGCCGCGGTGCAGATAGCCGATCTGCACGTCCGCCTTCGTGATCGTCTCGCCCGACAGCTCCAGCACGATGCGAACGGTGCCGTGCATCGCGGGGTGCGAAGGGCCCATGTTGAGCTGCATCGGCTCGCTGGGGAGCTCGAGCGCGCTCTCCTCCAGCTCTTCATCCAACGGTTCCATCAACGCCTCGATCCGCAGGCCGCTCCACGTCCGAAGCGCGCCCGCTGGTCAGCAAACCAAACGTCAGAAATCTTTCTCAGTTCGACCGGTAGTCGTGCGTCTGGCGCCCGAAGGGCATGCCTTCGTCGGCGCCGAACGGCGCGAGCTTGTCGGTCACGCCCTGCCGGTACTCCACGAGCGGCTGCGTCTGCTGCGCCGGGTAGTCCTTGCGGAGCGGGTGCCCCTTGAACTCTTCGTACAAGAGCAGCCGGCGCTGATCCGGGTGGCCCACGAAGTTCACGCCGAACATGTCGTGGCACTCGCGCTCGAACCAGTTGGCGCCCTTCCACACGGGCACGAGGGTCGCGATGTCGAGACCGTCGCCGTCCGCGTCCCCGATGCGCGCCTTCACGCGGATGCGGTGACCCTTCTCCAGCGAGCGCAGGTGCAGCACCACCTCGAACCGCGGCTCCCGATCCGGGAAGTCGACCGCGGTGATGTCGGTGAACATGCTCATCTGGCAGCGCGGATCGTCGCGGAGGAAGAGCGCGACCTCACGCCACACCGCCGGATCCACCACGGCCGTGTCGTCGCCGAACTGCGACGAGGTCTCCAGGATCTTGTCGCCGAACCGCTCTTGCAGCGCGGCCAAAACCTTCTTGCTCACGCGCGCTCCTTCTTGCCGAGCTGCACGAGGTTGCGCGCCTCCGGCGGCACCGGATCCGTGCGCGGCTTCACGATCGCGGGGGTGCGATCGCCGCGCGCGATCTTGTCCTGGAGCAGCAAGAGGCCGTCGATCACGCCTTCCGGCCGAGGGGGGCAGCCGGGGACGTAGACGTCGACCGGGATGACTTTGTCGATGCCGGGGAGCGTCGTGTAGTTGTCGTAGAAGCCGCCGCACGACGCGCACGTCCCGAAGGCGAACACGTACTTCGGATCGGCCATCTGCTCGTAGACGCGGCGGAGCACCGGCGCGTTGCGCTGGCTCACGGTGCCGACGACCCACAAGAGATCGCTCTGCCGCGGCGAGAAGCGGGGCGCCTCGGCGCCGAAGCGCGCGACGTCGAACCGCGGGCTCGCGAGACCCATGAACTCCATGGCGCAGCACGCGGTGACGAACGGGTACTGGAACAGCGAGTACTTCCGCGCCCAGTTGAGCAGCTCGTCGAAGCGCGTCGTCGCGAAGCCGCGCTCGGCACCTTCGAGGACGCGGACGCTGGTCACTTCTCCCATTCGAGGGCTCCCTTCTTCCACACGTAGGCGAGCGCCACGACGAGCAGCGCGACGAACGACGTCATCGTGAAGAAGCCCGTCCACCCGAGCTGGCGGAAGTTGACGACCCACGGGTACATGAGCACGACCTCGATGTCGAAGACGACGAAGAGGATCGCGGTGAGGTAGAACTTCACGCTCGGCCGCACGAAGCGGCTGCCCGTCGACTCGGAGCCGCACTCGAACGGGATCATCTTTTCGGGCGTCGGGTTCTTGGGACCGATCACCGTCGCGAGCGTGAAGAGCGCCGCCGCGATCACCGCAGCGACGACGAAGAGGAGGAGGAGAGGGAGGTAGCTGACCATCGTGCCTCGCACAAAAATGCGCAGAAACCGGGCGGCTGCGCATGTAGCTTTTGCCGCCGTGCGCGTCAACCGGGCGCGGATCTACGGCGGTTGGATCGTGATCGCTCAGTGTTGCCGCGAGACGACGAGCGCTTTCCACGCCGTCAGCGCTGGGCCCAGGGAGCCTTCGATCTCACGGATCTGCTCGACCATCTGCGACTCGGGGACGCCGGCGCCGCGCGCTTCCCGCACGCAGGCGAGGGCCGCGACGTAACGCTTGCGATCCACGAAGGCCCGCGCGAGCAGCGGCCACACCTGCTTCGGCGGCGCGCCCAAGGACACGGCGCGACGGAGCGGTCCGACGGCTTCGGCGGCGCGCTTATCGTCGAGCATCGACTCTCCGAGGCGACGGAAGATGTCCGCCGCGGCGGAGCCGTCCTGCGCGTACTGCACCGCGAGGCGCAACACCTCTTCACCCTGGTGCTGCTCGCCGAGCTTGACGCACGCCGTCCCGAGGAGGCCGAGGCCCTTCGCGATGAGGCCGCGCGCGTCCGGCGTGAGCATCTGGCCTTCGGCCGTGCGGAGGAAGATCGCGAGCGGCGCCGGCCACGTGCCGAGCAGCGTGACCACCTTCGCGTGCTCGCCCTTCTGCGCGAACACCTCGGCGTCGGCCACCTTCGTGAGATCGATCGCCGAGCGGTTGCGCTCCGTCGCGCGCTCCAGCTCCTCCCGGATCTGAGCCCGCACGCGCGCCCGGAACTCGAGCAGGTCGTACGTCTCCTCGATGCCGTCGTGGTGCACGACCAGCTTCGAGCTCTTGCCGTCCGTGACGAGCTTCTGCAGCGAGTACCCGTAGAGCGGCGCGAGCAGGAGGTACCGCACGCCGATGTGCAGCTGCAGGCCCTCCAGATCCGTGTCGCGCTCCGGCGGGGCAGGGACCGCGTCCTCCGTGAGGAGCGCCGCCACCAGGCGGTGACGGAAGTCCGCCAGCGTGAGCCGCTGCACGTCCGCCTCCGCCTTGTCGTCGCCGGGCGTGGCGATGACGAAGTCGACGAGCGTGTTGTCCGGGTTGCGCCGGTCGACCGTGAGCGCGGTGATCCGCACCCCCGTGATCATGGAGAAGGCAAAGAAGGACTCCCCCACGATGTCGCAGAGCGCCTGAAAGCTCCCGATGCCCTCCCCGATGCGCTCGAACCACCCGTCGGTGCGGACGGCGCTGAGAGAGAAAGTCCGTTCCTTGGCCATAAAGCGCGCCGGCGCAGAGTCGCACGGTCGACGCTCGCTCTCAACATTTTGCTTTGTCCATCGTCTCGTCCCCCGTTTTGCGCCGGGCCCGGAGCGGAGACGTGGACGGGGGAAGGGCGCTTCCACTAAGATGCCGACGCTTCGGCAGATGGTTTTTTCCCGCTCACAGCGCAACGCTGGATCGCGGCTGCTCCTCTTGGTCGCCCTCGCGGGCCTCGGGGGCTGCGCGACCGAAGAGATCCCGAGGTACGGCGACCCGCAGCGCGTCGGGGGCGGTCAGGGGGGCGACACCGGCACGTCCTCCACCACCGCCGGCGGCTCCGGCGGCAGCACCGACTGCACGACCGACTCGACGTGCTCCGTGAGCTTCAAGGACGACATCTTCCCCGTCCTCGATACCAAGTCGAAGTGCGCGTACACGCCGGGCTGCCACGGCGACGGCAAGGGGAACCTGACGCTCACCGCGGGCGACGTGGCCACCTACTACGACGGGCTCACGGCGCTGAAGCTGAAGGACGGCTCCTCCAACATCGTCCCCTGCGATCCGGCCGGGTCGAAGATGCTCTGCAACCTGAAGGCGTCGGACGGAGACAACCCGTACGGGACGTGCGGCTCGCAGCTCATGCCGCTCAACGTGGCGAACGCGCCGACGCTGAACGATCTCAAGGCAATCGAGGACTGGATCAAGTGCGGCGCGCCGAACAATTGAGGGGCGGGCGGGCCCCTTCCCGGGGCCGAATCGGCCGGGATCCTCGCTCTTCATGGGGGCGCACGCTGCGCTCCTTCCTCGGGATCGCGGCCTTCGCGGCGACGATCGGCGGCGCGCTCACGCCTTCGCCTGCGCTCGCGGGCGACAAGGACGACGCGGCGCTCATCAGCGTGGCCGAGGCGCTCGGCAAGCACCTCTCCGGCAAGAGCGACGTCGCGCTCGATGAGCTCAAGAAGGTGCTCACCACCTGCGAGGGCGCGGCCTGCGAGAAGGCGACCCGCGCGCAGATCTACCTCGCGATGGGCATCGTGAGCGCGGCCGGCAAGAAGGACATCGAGAACGCGCGCCTCGCCTTCGAGAACGCCCTCTACAACGATCCGACGGTCACGCCCGACAAGCAGTTCACGACCGCGAACGTGACCGCCGCGTGGAGCGCCGCGAAGACGAACTTCAAGAAGAGCGGCGGCCAACCTCCGCCCTCGCGGCCGGCCCCGAGCAAGGAGCAGGTCGAAGCCGTCAACACCGCGCAGGGCCAGCTCGCGTCGCGCGACTGGAGCGGCTGCATGCAGACCGCGATCGCCGCGATGGTGGATCGCGAATTCGCCGCGGGGAAGCTCGTGCTCGCGAAATGCGAGGACGCGGGCGACCTCGTGATCGAGGCCACGAACGACGCGAAGCTCGCCGCGAAGTACGCCGATGAGGAGCGGAACCAGGACGTCCTCAAGCAGGCGAGCGCCCTCGTCGCCAAGCTCGAAGCCGACACGCCGACCTTGATCCTGGTGCTCCCGAAGGCCGTCACCGGCCTGGAGATCAAGATCGACGGCAACGTCGTGACGAAGGAGGACGCGGAGAAGGGCATCCCGCGCAACCCCGGCAAGACCATCGTCGAGCTGAAGGGCAAGAAGGGCCAGTTCCCCTTCACCTTCAAGTCGACCGAGACGATGGATCGCGGTGAGAAGATCACCGTCAACACCGAGCAGACCGAGAACAAGAACAACGCCGCCGTGCAGCAGTGCCTCCTCGCCGCGACCACGCCCGAGGATCTGAAGCGCTGCATCGACTCGGGCGGCAAGCAGCGCGGCCTCACGATCCTCGGCGGCCTCGAATTCACGACGTACAACGCGACCGACTACGTCAACGTCATCTCGCCTGCGGTGTACCTCTCGGCCGAGAACCCGACGTCCGGCTGGCAGATCGGCGGCAGCGTCCTCGCGGACGTGGTGTCCTCCGCGTCGGCCGACATCGTGGCGACGGCGTCGCGCCGGCTCGACGAGGTGCGCTTCGCCGGCACGCTCGCGGGCAGCTACAAGATCGGGCCCGCGAAGGTCGGCGTGAACGGCGGCTTCTCGTACGAGGGCGACTACACCGGGCGCTCCGGCGGCGTGAACGTGTCGGCGGATCTCTTCGAGAAGCGCGTCACCCCCGCGCTCGCGTACGGCTTCGGCTACGACACGATGGGCCGCACCGGGACGCCGTGGGAGATCTTCTCGCGCGATCTGATGCGGCACACGATCGACGCGGGCGTGAGCGTCGTGCTGAACGGCACCACGATCGGCGTCGTCGGCGCCACGGTGGAGCTCGACGTCGGCGACGCGTCGAAGCCGTACCGCCACGTGCCGATGTTCACGGCGGACGTCGCGTCGCGCATGCCGAAGGGCGCCACCCCGTCGCTGGTGAACGCGAGCCGCGTCGATCTCTCGCCGTTCGAGCAGGTCCCGGAGGCCGGCCGCAACCGCTTCGCCGTGTTCGTCCGCGCCGCGCACCGCTTCGAGTCGGCGACGCTGCGCGGCGACGAGCGCGGCTACATCGACGACTGGGGGATGAAGGCGACGACGACGGACGTGCGCTACCTCCACGACGTCAACGACAACCTCCGCGTGGGGCCGCACGTCCGCTTCCATCTGCAGACCGGGGTCGACTTCTGGCAGCGCGCCTACACCGCGACGCTCACGCAGACCGGCTGGCAGATCCCGAAGTACCGCACCGGCGACAAAGAGAACGGACCGCTGTGGGCGGCGACGCTCGGCCTCGGCGCGCGCTACAAGCTGTCGGATCTGTTCGCCGCGTCGATCCAGGTCGACGCCATCTACACGCAGTACCTCGACCACCTCTATCTGTTCGATCGCATCGGCGTGTTCAGCTCCGCCAACATCGACATGGAGATCGATTGATGCGACGCGCGCTCGCCTCCCTCGCGATCGCGGCGACCGCGATCCTCGGCGCCTCCTGCAAGTACGATCCCGTGCCGCAGGAGATCATCGACAGCCTCGGCCCCGAGACCGGCTCCCCGAGCGCGCAGCATCGGCCGGGGCAGCCGTGCCTCGTCTGTCACAGCGCGTACGGCGGCGCGAGCCCGCCCATGGCGTTCGGCGGCACCGTCTACACGACCGACGCGGACGGCAACATCGGCCCCGCGGCCGGCGTGGAGATCTCCGTGCTCGACTGGTCGGGCGTGCCGCGCAAGGCGTGCTCGAACCTCGCGGGCAACTTCTTCCTCAAGAAGTCGGACTGGAAGGACCCCGCGTTCCCGCTCACCGTGAAGGCCGGTTCGAGCAAGATGACCTCGCTCATCGGCCGCGACGGCTCGTGCGGGACGTGCCACAAGCCGGCGGATCCGGACGGCCCCGCGGTGCACGATCCGGTGACCGGCGCCAACTTCGACTCGGCGGGGAAGATCCTCGTCGACGTCTCCGACACCGGCCAGTGCCAGGGTGCCCAATGAGCTCGGCCCGAAGGACTCTGCGTCGCGCGCTGTTCGTGTCCTCCGTCGCGGCCGTCTGCGGACTGTTCGCGGCGAGCTGCGCGAAGGATCTGAACGCCACCGTCACGAACGCGTGCCCCAGCCAGGACGTGTTCCAGCAGAGCGTCTCGCCGTACATGGAGCGCCGCTGCGGCACGCTCGACTGCCACGGCGGCATCGCAAGGCCGATGCGCCTCTTCGGCAAGCTCGGCCTGCGTCATCCGGATGAGAACAACATCCCCGGCGGCAAGGCCACGACGACGGTCGAGCTCGACGCGAACTACACCTCGGTGTGCGGCATCGAGCCCGAGAAGATGAACGACACCGTCGCGAACCTCGGCAACTCCGCCGACGAGCTGCTCATGATCCGCAAGGCGCGCGGCCTGGAGAAGCACAAGGGCGGCAAGGTCGTGAACGAGGCCGACCACGCCGACAACTGCATGCTCGGCTGGCTGCGCGGCGACAAGGCGGCGACGGTCGATCAAGAGTGCGCGGCCGCGATCGCCGATCTCCAATAGGCGCACGTTGACCGCTGTTCTTCTCCCTCGGATGTCGTGATGTTGACCCTGGCCCGCTACGTGCGAACATGGGCGCCGGCGCATGCGCTCTGATGAAATAAGGCCGGGCGACCTCGTCGCCGGGAAATACCGCGTTCGCGCCATCCTGAGCCGCTCCCGCGGCATGCTGGTCGAGGCGTTCCACACCGAGTTCGACCAGCGCGTCGTGATCCGGATCCTCTCGCCCGCGATGTGCGACGCGAAGGAGATCGAGCGCTTCCGCCGCGAGGCGCGCACGCTCGCCAAGCTGGAGTCCGAGCACGTCGCGCGCATCTTCGACGTCGGCACCGAGGGCGACGGCACGTTCTACTTCGTGCGCCAGTACCTCGAAGGCCAGGACCTCGCCGCGTACCTGAAGAAGCGCGGCCGCCTCCCTCTGCCCGAGGCGGTGCTCTACGTCCTGCAAGCGGCCGAGGCGATGGCCGAGACGCACTCGCACCAGATCATCCTGCGCGAGATGCAGCCGCAGCACCTCTTCCTGACGCAGCGCCTCGGCGTGTCGCTCGTGAAGGTCGTCGACTTCGGCACCGCGAAGCTCCTCCGCGACGCGGCCGCGCCCGGCGCCGGCGGCGAGCTGACCGCGACGACGATGTTCGGCCTCTCGCCGTACTCGTCGCCGGAGCTCGTGCGCAAGGCGAAGAACGTCGACGTCCGCACGGACATCTGGTCGCTCGGCGCGATCCTGTACGAGCTGCTCGCCGGCAAGCCGCCGTTCCAGGGGGAGATGGCCGCGCTGATGCTCGCGATCACGAAGGACGAGCCGGTGCCGCTCACGCAGCTCCGCCCGGATCTCCCGCGCGAGATGGACCAGGTGATCGGCTGGTGCCTCGCGAAGGACGTGGATCGCCGCTTCGGCAGCGTGCACGCGTTCGCCCACGCGCTCCTGCAGTACGCTCCGCCGGAGGGCCAGGTGCTCGTCACGCGCATCGGCGCCATGGCGAGCGCCGCGAAGGAGCGACGCCCGGCCTCGGTGCCGCCGGCACCTCCGGTCGCGCCCGGCCCCGGTGCGTCGACGCGCGCAGCGACGCCGGCCGCGAAGCAGACGCCTCCGCCCGCGGCTGGAAAGCAGCCGCCGCGACCTGCCGCGGGCCGTCCTGCGCAGTCCCTCGACGACGCGGACAGCGTCACCGCGCTGCACGGCGTGGACCTCGTCGACGATGACGAGGACGAGCGCATCGCGACCAAGGTGCTGAGCTCTCCGGCGGACGCGATGGCCGCGCAGGCTACGAAGCCCGGTCCGGGAGCGCGCCCGCAACCGCCGGCTCCGGCAGGCCAGCGACCTCCGGCTCCCGCGGCCGCGAAACAGCCTGCGCCCGCGCCGGCTCCTGCGCCCGCAGGCGGTGGAGAAGCCAACTTCGAGCGCACCGTGTTCATGGGGAACGATTACGTCCCCTCCGCCGCGCCCCCGGGCGCTGCGAAGCCGGGCGCGCCGCCGAATCGTCCCGCGGGCGGCCAGCCGATGTTCGCGGGCGCCGCGACCGGCATGGAGATCCAGAAGGGCGCGTCCGCGCCGGCTCCGGGCGCATCCCCGGGAGGGCGTCCTGCGTCACAGCCCGGGATCGCGCCGGCCCCTGTGATCCCCGGTGCGCCCGCGCCTCCCGCGGCGCCAGGCGGAGCGTCCTTGCTCGGCCCCTCGTTGAACCTGGACGCGCCGCGCCCGGCGTGGGGCTCCACGCCGGACGTGCAGCGCCCGGCCACGCCGATGTCGTCGGTCGTGCCGGCCGCGCCGCCTTCGTTCGGAGCGCCGCCGCCTCCTCCGTCCGCGGTCGGCACCGGCCCTCACGCCGCGATCGACGCGCCGAAGAACGCGGGCGCGCGCAAAGCCGCGATCGCAGCGATCGCGGCCGCGTGCGTGCTCCTGCCGGCGCTCGCGCTCCTGTTCATCTTCGGCGGCCGCGGGGGCGGCTCCGGAGCCGCATCGACGGACAGCACCGCGGCGGTGACGATCCCGCTGCCGTCCACGCCTCCGCCCGCGACGACGCCGCCTCCGGCCGACACGCCGAGCGCGGTGACGCCGCCTGCGGACACGCCTCCCGCGGCCGCGTCGTCTTCGGCCGCGTCGCCTCCGGTGGGCGCGGCGGGCGGCGGAAACACCGCGCCTCCGTCCACGACGGGGAAGGGAAGCACCCCGGCCACCACCGCGACCGCATCGGCGAAGCCGACGGCCACGGCGACGGCGACCTCCGCGCCCACGGCGACCTCCGCGCCTTCGTCCGGCGGCGACATGGGCACGCTCGTGGCGGTCGCGGTCGGCGGGAGCTGCGCCTTCACGGTGAACGGCGCTTCGAAGGGCAGCGGCACGTCGATCAAGGTGCCTCTCAAGCCCGGGACGTACTCGGTGAGCTGCAAGCCGCCGACCGGCGCCACCAAGACACGCTCGGTGAGCGTCACGTCGGGCGGCACGGCGATGGCGATGTTCAAGCTCTGAGGAGCGCGGCCCGCGCGGGCCGTTTCATCCTGGATCTCCGTGCCTCCAGAGGTGGATCCTTCCGGAGCCACCGCCTCACGCAACCCATTGACTCTTGGTGGAAAATTCCGTCTCTTTGAGCGGAACATCCCTTGCTCGAAGAGCCGGGCTCTGCCGCGTCTCGTGTCAGAGGCCCGGGAAACGGTGTGATTGACACGCCTCTGGAGAACGTGTCCCCTGAGGGGACGGCCAGAGGCCGGCGGAACCGGGTCGCGACGGGTCCGCCCACTTGGAAGCTTTGGGTCGCGGGTCATCCTTTGTCGTTTTTGGAGGAAGTGCAGTGATGCTTACGAAGACCATCGGGCTGTCATTTGGCTGGGCCGGCGTCCTTCTCGGTTCGGCGCTCGTCTTTGCTCCCGGCTGTGGGGGCACGGGCGACACGAGCGGAACCGAGCGGTGCACCCCGAACCAGCAAGTCTCTTGTGACTGCAAGGATGGCTCGAAGAGCGTCCAGGTCTGTGCGGCGGACGGCCTCTCATTCGAAGCGTGCCAGTGTCCGGACGGCAGCGGCGGCTCGACCGGCAGCGGCACCGGCGGCGCGGGCGGCAGCACGGGAACCACGCAGTCCGGCCTCTGCGGCAACGGAATTCAGGACCCGGGCGAGTGCGACAATGGCGAGTTCGCGTGCCCGCAGGACTGCATGGGTACGGGCGGCGCGGGCGGCGGGACCACGACGAGCAGCAACACGTGTGAGGGAGTCGTGACGTACGCGGGGATGATTCCCGATGTTCCATCTGCTTGGGGTGCCAAGGCTGGCGCGAACGGCAAGACAGGTTTCGACGCAGGAGTCGCGCTGTGCAGCGCGCTTGCCGCAGAGCCATGCACGTACGAAAGGGTGCGCGATGCGGAGATGGCCGGTGAGCTAAAGGACGTGCCGATGGGCACGACCATGTGGATTCATCGTACGACGCCTGAGATGGTGAATGGAGTGGTGTCGCAGCCAGGCGCCGGCGGTCGTTGCAACGACTGGATCTACACCACGAACCACATCTCGGACGGCGAGTATGCCACGTTCGATCAGGCGGGCGTGCCCACGTATCATCTCGATAATGACACGTTCTTTGATGGTGTAAACACCACTCACACGATCACTGGCGATCTCCAGTGCGGCGGTGTCATGCGCGCCATTCCCTGCTGCTTCCCTGCCTGCGTGCCGTGAACCTCGTGGGGCCTCTCGTCGGCCACCGGCGAGAGGCATTGTCTGATGCGCCCACCCCCAATCCTCTCCCGCCTCGCGCTCGTTCTGGCAGTCCCCTGCCTTCTGGCCTCCACCTCCGATAGCCCTGTTCCGTGGCCGCACGGTTCGCCGCCCACCAGCGACGAGCTGTCGGCCCTGGTGACGGACGCGCTCGTGATCGCCGATCGCGAGCGTTACGAGGGGTTTCTGGAGGCCTTCGAGAAGGGGGAGGACAGCGAGCACATCCAGCTCTTCCAGGAAGACATCGACCAGAACAACTACGGCTATGCCGATCTGAAGCGGCTCTTCCGTTTCGGTGACTCTTTCTTCGAGCACGCGTTTCGGAGCGAGGACGGATACGGCCACTCCGCGAATCCGCAGCTCCAGCGGATCCACAGCGGCGTTTACGGGGGGCGAGACACCTTCTCATGCTCCGGGTGCCACTCGGTGGGCGGCACCGACGGCGCCGGCGCGGAGACCCAGAACGCCTTTCTCCTGGGCGACGGCGATCACCAATCGACGGCCAACCTCCGCAACGCGCCCGCCGTCTTGGGCCTGGGCTTCGTGCAGGCGCTCGGGGTCGAGATGACGTTCGAGATCCAGGCGCAGCGGGACGGCGCGGTCCAGGCCGCGGCCGTTCAGGGAAAGGCTGTCAGCGTTGCCCTCGCCTCCAAGGGGATCTCCTTCGGCGTCGTCACAGCGAACCCCGACGGCTCTCTGGACACCTCCAAGCTCGAGGGCGTGGATCCCGATCTGGTGGTGAAGCCCTTCGGCTGGAAAGGCAACGTCGCCCGACTCCGGCGCTTCGCGGAGGACGCCGCGCGCGTCCACTTCGGCATCCAGTCCGACGTGCTTTGCCAGGAATACAAGGAGAAACCCGACACGGCGAAGTTGGGCCCTGGGCCGAACTGGTACGATCCCGATGACGACGGCAAATACCATGAGATCATGGAGGGCATCCTGACGGCCTCTGCGGTCTACATGGCCCAGCTCGAATCGCCGGTGATCTTGCCGCCGAACGACTCGGGTCTTCGCGACCGCTGGGCGCACGGGAGCGCGCTCTTCGACCAGGTCGGGTGCGGCACATGCCATGTCCGGAGCCTCCAGCTCTACCAGTCTTCGTGGAGCGAATACCCGGACACGACGGGCGGTCCTCCGGTGACGCTCAACCTCATCACGGACGGAGAACAGCCCCGCTCGCTGCAGGTCGTGAACCTCTTCAGCGACCTCAAGCGGCACGACATGGGCAAAGATCTCGCGGACAAGGTCGATGATCCCGCGGGCCTCGTGCCAAGATCCGTATTCCTGACACGGCCTCTCTGGGGCCTCGCCGACTCGGCACCTTACATGCACGACGGGCGAGCGGCGACGATCCCGGCGGCGATCCTCGCGCACGGCGGCGACTCGCAGAAATCGCGGGACGCCTTCGCGGCTTTGTCTCCGGACGATCAGGCCGATCTCCACGTCTTCCTCCTCTCGCTCACGCGGGAGCCCAAGCCGAGGGTGGCGCGATGAGGCGATTCATCGTCTTTGCCTGTCTGGCGGCGTCTGCGCTCGCGGCGTGCGACGAGAGCGAAGGTGTCAATCCGGCGAGCCCCGGCGAGCGCACGAGCCCGGCGCGCACCTTGGGAGTCGCGACCACGGATCTCCCTTCGGATGTGAAGGATCAAGCGCTCCTCGCGCTCGAACAGGACGCGTATCGCCGCGAGAGCCGATTCCTCGACGCGGCCCAGCCCGGCTATCTGTTCCGCTCCACGCGCGTCGATCAGGCCGAGATCGATCAAGGCCTCTGGTCGACGGACGAGATGTTCCAGATCGGCGCTCAGCTCTTCACGCTCACGTTCACGCCGGACGACGGCTTCGGCGCCAGGGATCTGCCGGCGATGAGCCGCTTCCATAAAGGGCGTCGCGGCGGTCCGGACGCACGGAAATGCGCCTCTTGCCACTGGCGCGGCGGTCCCGCAGGCAGCGGCGACGCAGCGGACAACGCCTATCTGGACGGCGACGGAGACTCCCAGTCGAGCGCCCTCGCGCGGAACCCGCCGCCCCTCGCCGGAGCTGGATGGGTCGAGATCGCGGCCCGCGAGATGACGACGGAGCTCCAGTCGCAGCGAGATCAAGCCCTCTCGTTCGCGAAGGAGAACGGGACTGCGGTGGACGTCGGTCTCACCAGCAAGGGGATCAAATTCGGCGTGATCCACGTCGGCACGGACGGCTCGGTCGACACCTCGAAGATCGAAGGCATCGATTCGGATCTCGTGGTGAAGCCCTTCGGCTGGAAAGGCACCTTCGCCTCGATCCGTGACGCCGCGGAGGACGCGCTCCTGGTGCATCATGGCATGGAGTCCGACTACCTCGTGAGCACGGCCGCGCCCGAGCGGATCGGCTC
>JAXLYM010000007.1:0-416864 GCA_046351455.1 Polyangiaceae bacterium | reverse complement strand
GACCGCGGCCGAGCTGCTGCAGAAACACGACGGGGGACTCGGTCGGGCGGAGCATCACCACGCGGTCCACGTCCGGCAAGTCGATGCCTTCATTGAAGAGGTCCACCGTGCAGAGCGCGTCGAGAGCGCCAGTCGCAAGCTCGGTGAGCGAGCGCTCCCGCGGCGCCGACGACGGGCCGGAGTGAACCGCCGCGGCACGGACGCCCCGGGAGATCAGGAAATCGCGCGCGTGCTCGGCGTGACGGATCGAGCAGCAGAAGACCAGGGTGCGCGCGCCGGGGTGGTGCTGCCACGCCTCGAACATCTTCGTCATTCGTTCGTCGGTATCGACGGCGCGCTCCAGGTCTCGGGGGTCGAAGCGCTGATTTCGAAAAGGCACCTTCGAATAATCGATGTCGTCGCGAAGGCCGAAGTACGAAAACGGCACCAGAAAGCCGCGGTCGATGCCTTCTCCGAGGTTGGCGCGGTACGCCACGTTGTCGTCGAACAGGCCCGCGACATCGGCCCCGTCCGCGCGCTCCGGGGTGGCGGTGAGGCCGAGGAGAAAGCGCGGCTCCAGCCGGTCGAGCACGCTCCGGTACGAGCGCGCCGCGGCGTGGTGCACCTCGTCGACGACCACGTAGTCGAACGTCGTGGCCGTGAGCCGCGAAAGGTGCTCGGGGCGCGACAGCTTCTGCACCGAGGCGAGCACGACGTCGCCTTGCAGATCCGCGCGATCGCCGGAGAACCAGCCGAATCGAAGTCGCTTGTCGCGAAAGGTCCTCCGGAGCGTCTTCGCGGCCTGAAACAGAAGCTCTCCCCGGTGCGCGAGCACGAGGACACGCGGCCAGCGTCCATGGGAGTCGGCCCATTGTGCGATGTCGAACGCGGCCAGATACGTCTTGCCGAGGCCGGTCGCGAGCACGACGAGCGCTCTGCCCCACCGCTGTTCTTCACGGCACTTTCGCAGCTCCGCGAGCGCTTCTCGCTGGATCGCGTGCGGCGGAGGCACGGGTTCGATCGGCGCGGCCTCCTCTTCGCCGAGGGGGAGCCCCGACTCCGAGAGTGGCAGCGTGGAAGCGGCCTCTTTCGCACGCTCGGCATAGGCCTGCACCCACTCCGGAGTCAGCGGCCGCGCGCGGGACCACCAGTGTTCGAAGGCCGAACAGATATCCTGATAGGCGGATGGATCGCGGTGCCGGTCCACGCGCAGGTTCCACTCGATGCCCGCCCCCAGCGCGGAGCGCGAGACGTTGCTGGAGCCGACGAACGCCGTCCCGAATCCCGGTCCCTCGAAGCGCCACGATTTGGGGTGGAACGAGCGCGACGCCGCGTCCAGACTGGCCACCTCCACGACGCGCGCCTCGAAGGTGCCAGGGGCGTCGCTGCTTGTTGCGGTGGCTCCCGCCGTGTCCGAGAACGGAGTCGTCGATGGGGAGGCCGACATCCAGTCGAGCAGATCGAACAGCGCTTCGGCCTGCGTGATATGCAGGTAATCTCCGGTGCAGATCCGCACGCGGGCGCCGCGAGCGACGGCTCCGAGCACGCTCGCTTCGAGCCGATCCAGGCCGCTTTCCTGTACGAACGCCGCGACGATGGCCACCTCGGCGGCGGCGGCGAACAGAGGCTCGATGTGGTCGAAGAACGGATCGTCGCGCCCCCCGACTGCCAATCTCGTCGGCCCGCTCGACAGATAATTCCCTTTGCCCGGGATCACGTGCCGCACGCCGCCGCGCGGATCGTCCACGTCCCCTTGGAAGCGCGGGATCACGTGCACGTGCAGATGCATCACCGTCTGTCCCGCCGCCTCGCCCGCGTTGATTCCGATGTTGTAGCCGTCGGCATGAAGTCGCTCGTCGAGCCGCCGCTTCACCTCGTCCACCAACGCGAACAGGGCAGTTCGCTCCTCCGGTGTCGCGTCGAACCACGTGACGATGAGCCGCCGCGGGATCACCAGCGTGTGGCCGGGAGAGACCGGAAAGCGATCCTCGATCGCGAACGCCAGCTCGTTGTGCGCCACCCACGCAGACGCTGGCACGTCGAGAAAAGGAGACGTCACGCGGCGAGGCTAACGATCCTCGCGCACCACAGCCACCAGGACCGGCGGATGACCACCCCAGCTTGTCTCACCCCGCGAGACACCGAGCCGGTACGCGACGACAAAACGAAAACAGCCCCGGAGGTCTTCTCCGAGGCTGCTTTCCAACCCCTACACCCGTTTGGATGGGGGGTCCCGCCGTCAGGCGGGGGGAAGGGTGGATACCACCCTTCCCACGTAAACTGGCTCCAGCTGCTGGACTCGAACCAGCGACCCGGCGGTTAACAGCCGCCTGCTCTACCGACTGAGCTAAGCTGGAGTGCGGTTGAGAGGCGCGCGATACTACTCGGCCGCGCCTTCTGGTCAAGTACGTTTTTCGAGCGCGCCTCCACTTTCTCAAGAACGCCTTTTTTCATAGGCATTCTTCACTGTTGCCTGGCGGGGAGGGGCGGCGGGCTTAGCATCCGCGCATGCTCTCCCACAGTCGGCTCGTCTCTGCCCTCGCCCTCTCCCTTCCGCTCGCTGCGTGCTCGTCGGGCTCCTCCGGCTCCGGCGCGCCGACGCGCGAGCAGGTCACCGAGATCAAGATCGCCGCCGCCGCCGATCTCTCGCGCGCGTTTCCCGATGTCGCGAAGGCGTTCGAGGCGAAGACGGGCAAGAAGGTCGCGTTCTCGTTCGGCGCCTCCGGCATGCTCGCGAAGCAGGTGAGCGAGGGCGCGCCGTTCGATCTCTTCGCCGCCGCGAACGCGAGCTACGTGGACGACGCCGTGAAATCCGGGCGGTGCGACGGCACCACGAAGATGCTCTACGCGCGCGGGCACCTCGTCGTGTGGACGAAGAAGGGCTCCGCCAAGCTCGTCTCGCTCGCCGACCTCGCAGATCCGCGCTTCGTGAAGATCGCCATCGCGAACCCCGAGCACGCTCCGTACGGCAAGGCCGCGCGCGAAGCGCTTCAAAAAGCGGGGATCTGGGACAAGGTGCAACCGAAGCTCGTGTTCGGCGAGAACGTGCAGCAAGCGCTCCAGTTCGCGCAAACAGGGAACGCGGACGCGGCGATCGTGGGGCTCTCTCTCGCCCTCGCGACCGACGGGGAGCGGCTGGAGATCCCGGAGTCGGAGCACGCGCCGCTCGATCAGGCGCTCGTCGTGTGCGGCTCCGGAGCGCGCGCGGCCGTGGCGAAGGACTTCGCGGCGTTCCTCGCCTCGCCCGAAGGCCGCACCATCCTGACCACGTACGGCTTCGTCACGCCCGGCGAGACCGTGCACTGAGCCGCCTCGCGCCTCCTCCTCGGCGCACGCGTCCCCCACCGCAGCCGTATTTGCAGCGCACACGTCCACCACCGCAGCCGCATTTGCAGCGCACACGTCCCCCGGCGCGGCCGCATTTGCAGCGCACGCACGCCGCGGATCGGCGATAACGGGGCGCGCTCGTGCTGGCTCCGCTGCTCCTCTCGTTTCAGATCGCGCTCGTCGCGACGTCGATCGCGGCCGCGCTCGGGGTGGCGCTCGGCGTGCTGCTCTCGCGGCGGTTTCCGGGGCGCGACGTGCTCGATGTGCTCGTGACCGCGCCCGTGGTGCTGCCTCCGACCGTGCTCGGGTACTACGTGCTCGTGCTCCTGGGGCGGCGCTCGGCGCTCGGGCACGCGTTCGAGGCCCTCACCGGCTCGCCGATCGTGTTCACGCGCACCGGTGCGGTCCTCGCGGCCGTCATCGGGTCGCTGCCGCTCACGACGAAGAGCGCGCGCGCCGCGCTGGAGGGCGTGGATCGGCGGCTCGTGCTCGCGGCGCGCACGCTCGGCGCAGGGCCGCTGCGCGCGTTCTGGTCGGTGCATCTGCCGCTCGCGTCGCGGGGGATCCTCGCGGGGACGATGCTCGGGTTCGCACGATCGCTCGGGGATTTCGGCGTCACGTTGATGGTCGGCGGCGACATCCCGGGGGAGACGCAGACCGCGGCGCTCGCGATTTACGACGCGATCCAGGCGCAGCGCGATCGCGACGCGGCCCTCCTCGCGGGGTTCCTCACGCTGTTCGGCGGCGTCGTGCTGTACGTCGTCGCCAAGCTCACGGGGCGCGCCGATGGGCAGTGACGCGCTCCACATCGACGTGCGCGCGACGCACGAGAACGGGGACTTTCGGCTCGACGCGGCGTTCGAGGCGCCGCCGGGGATCACGGTGATCTTCGGGCCCTCGGGCGCGGGCAAGAGCACGCTGCTCGCGACGATCGCGGGCATCCTCACGCCGCACGACGGGCGGATCGCGCTCGGATCCGAGGTGTGGTTCGACAAGAAAACGCGGGTGAACAAGCCGATCCACGAGCGGCGCGTGGCGTTCGTGTTCCAGTCGCTCGCGCTGTTCCCGCACATGACGGCGGCGGAGAACGCGGGCTACGGGATCGCGCGCGGCGTCGAAAAGGCCGAGCGCCGAAGGCTTTCGCTCGCGAGCCTCGCGCGGTTTCGCGTGGAGCACCTGGCCGATCGCAGGCCCGCGACGTTCTCCGGCGGAGAGGCGCAGCGCGTCGCCCTGGCCCGCGCGTTCGCGATGGAGCCGCGCGCGGTGCTGCTCGACGAGCCTTTTTCTGCGCTGGATTTCACGCTGCGGCGCTCGTTCATCACGGAGCTCTCCGCGGCCGCGATCGATCTCGGCGTGCCGATCCTCCACGTGACGCACCACCGCGACGAGGCGCGCGCGCTCGGGCAGCGGGCGGTCCTCCTCGATCACGGAACGGTGCGCGCGGTCGGGTCGATCGACGAGGTGCTTCCAGCCGAAGCGCGGAGCGCTCCCCGCCCTGAACGAACGGAGTGAGAGATTTGGGCGGGGCGGCGCACGCGCAGCGGAGCGAGCATGCGCCGGGGGTGGGCACCTCGTGCATGTCGCTTTTCATGGGATTTACAAGGGGGCCAAGCCCCCTCGTATCACTCCCCCCGCGGCTCGCCGGTGAGCCTTCTCCACGACGCGGCGATCGCCTCCGCTGCGCGGTCGATCTCGGCGTCTTGCGTCGCGCGGCCCACGGAGAACCGCACGGATCCGATCGCCTCCTCCGCGGGGACGCCGAGCGCGAGGATGCCGGCGGACGCGACGTCGGCGCCGTCGTGGCAGGCGGCGCCGGTGCTCGCGGCGATCTCCGGCGTGGCCGCCAGCAAGGCCGGGCCGGCCACCTTCGGGAAGCGGACGTTGAGCGTGCTCGGGACGCGCGGGTCCTCGCCGCCGTTCAGCGCGACGCCCGGCACGAGCTCGCGGAGCTTGTTCCACAGGCGATCGCGCAAGAATCCGAGCAGCTCGTGGAGCCACTCCGCGTCCCTCTGCGCCGCCGCGCACGCCACGCCGAAGCCCACCAGCGACGCGACGTTCTCCGTGCCGGGGCGCATGCCGCGCTCGTGGCCCGCGCCGATCGCGAACGGCGCGATCTTCACGCCCTTGCGGATGTAGAGCGCGCCCACACCCTTCGGGCCGTACAGCTTGTGCGCCGCGAGCGTGAGGAGATCGACGGACAGCTCCCCCACGTCGACAGGCACCTTGCCCGCGGACTGCGCAGCATCCGTGTGCACGAGGATGCCTTTTTCACGGGCCGCGCGGCCGATCTCCGCGACGGGCTGGATCGCGCCGGTCTCGTTGTTCGCGTGCATCACGGAGACGAGGAGCGTGTCGTCCGCGAACGCCGCCACGACGTCCTCCGCGGTGACACGGCCGCTCGGGCCGACCTTCGCGCGCGTGACGCGGTGGCCGCGGCGCTCCAGCATCGCGCACACGTTCGCGACCGCGGGGTGCTCCACGTTGCTCGTCACGAGGTGCGTCCTCTCGGGGCGCGCCTCCACCGCGCCGCGGATCGCGAGGTTGTTCGACTCCGTGCCGCACGATGTGAAGACGATCTCCTCCGGCTGCGCGCCGAGGAACGCCGCCACCTGCGCCCGCGCCGTCTCCACCGCCTCCTTCGCGGCGCGACCGTACGCGTGCTGGCTCGACGGGTTGCCGTATTTGCCGCGCAGATAAGGCAGCATCGCGTCGAGCGCCTCCGACAAGAGAGGCGTCGTCGCGTTGTGATCGAGGTAGATCGGATCGCGCATCGGATCCCCTCTTTACCGCGATTTCACCCGGACCGGAGCGCCCGATTCGTGGCCAATGGCCTCCTCGCGAGAGGCCGAGTCGCCAGCGCAAACCGCTTCGTCAGCGCAGACCGTACCGCGCGATCTTGTTGAGGAGGCCTTGTCGCGACAGCCCGAGGCGCTCCGCCGCGTGGCTCCGGTTGCCCGACGTCTCGGCGAGCGCGCGCGAGATCTCGCGGATCTCCAGCGCCGCGATCTTCTCTTCGAGCGTGCCAGTCTCGTCGCGCGGATCCTTCGGTGAAACGGCCGCAGGACGCCCCGATCGCAGCGCGGGCGACAGATCGTCCTCGAGGATCTCGTCGCGGCCCGCGGCCATCACGAGCGCGCGCTGCATCTCGTGGCGCAGCTCGCGCAGATTTCCCGGCCACGCGTGCTGCTCCAGCCGCCGGAGCGCCCCCGGCGAGAGGCGCGCCGCCCCCGCGTCCGGCACCAGCGCGCGCGCCTGGTTCAGGAAGTGCTGCGCGAGCACGGGGAGATCGCCGATCCGATCCGCGAGCCGCGGCAGCGCGATCTCGATGCCTCGCACACGCCAGTAGAGATCGTCCCGGAACGCGCGCTCCTCCACCATCTTCGCGAGCGGCCGGTGCGTGGCCGAGACGACGCGCACGCTCACCTTCACCGGCCGCGTGGCGCCGACCGGCGTGACCTCCCCGGCCTCCAGCGCGCGCAGAAGCTTTACCTGTAAAGGAAGCTCCAGATCCCCTATTTCGTCGAGGAACAGCGTGCCACCATCCGCGGCCTCGAACACGCCGGGCGCGTCGCGATCCGCCCCGGTGAACGCGCCCTTCCGGTGGCCGAACAGCGTCGACTCCATCAGGTTCGGCGCGAGCGCCCCGCAGTTCACCGCGACGAACGGGCCCGCGGCGCGAGGGCTCCGCGCGTGCAGGAAGCGCGCGAACACCTCTTTTCCGGTGCCGGACTCGCCGGTGATCAGCACGGGCACGATCGTGGCCGCGGCGCGCTCCGCGAGCGTGCGGGCCTCCACGAAGGCAGGCGACGCGCCGAGCATCCCCGGATCGTCGCCGCGCGAGGTGAGCGCCGTCTCCAGCTCCGCGACGCGATCCTCCAGCGAGAGGCGGGCCGCCGCGCGCTCGATCACCGCGACCAGCACGTCCGGATCGACCGGCTTTTGAAGGAAATCGTACGCTCCCCGGCGCACGAGCGAGAGCGCCAATGTGGTGTCGCCCGTGCCGGAGACGACGATGATCTTCGCGGTCGGCCGCGCGCCCAGCATGCGCCCGAGGAGCGCCGCCCCCGCGTCCGGCGATCCCGAGGGCGGCAGCATCAGATCGAGCACGACGAGCCGCGCGCGCGACGACTCGAAGGCGCGCTCGGCGTCGGGCTCGGAGCCGGCTTCGACGACCGAAAACCCCTCGGATCGAAGCACATCCGCGAACGCCCGGCGGAGGCCGCGGTCGTCGTCGACGATCAGGATGGCCCCGCGGGCGCGCGCGCTCATCGGCGGAGCGTACCGCGCCGGGGAGGCTCCGCGTCCGCGATTACTGGAGGATGCGGCGGCAGCCGGCGGCCGCGCGCGCGATCGAGGCGCCGCGCTTGTCGTTGCCGCCGCGACCGCAGAGCAGGACGGTGGTGCTGTCGACCGCGAGCCGCAAGAGCTCCACGTGCTCCGAGAGCGCCGCGAGCCGCGTCCCGAGGCCCGCGTCGCGGATCGCCGAAGGGTGCGCGAGCAGGGGCGCGAACGCCGCGAGTTCCTCACAGACTGGCCACGACCCGACGCCCGCCACGAGGCATCCGGCGTCGTCGACGAGCACGAGGGCGTCCAGGTTCGCTTCGCCCCGCGTCGCCGCGAGCTGGTAGTGCAGCGCGGTGATCGGGTCGTCGCTGCGCCGGCGCCGGCGCTCGCTCGATGTGTCGATCATGCGCGATCCATCGGCGATCCGTTCGTTCATGGGGTCCTCTGCGAAGCTCGACGTGGTGCTTTCCATGGATGCGGGAAACCTCCGGCCCGAGGCTCGGTTTCGCGGGGTGGATCGTGACGAGTCGGGAGGCTCCGGGCCAAAATTCTGAATGTTGGTCCGCGCACCGGCACCGGACCGCATGTATGGTTCCCGCGGCATGCGCGGCTTCATCGACCTCCACAGCCACTGGGTGGCCTCGATCGACGACGGCGCTCGCACGACCGACGACAGCGTCGCGCTCCTCCGCGCGCTCTTCTCGGCCGGCTTCAGCACCGTCGTCGCGACGCCCCACATGCGCCCCGGGATGTTCGACAACACCGCCGAGTCGTTGCGGGACGCCTACGATCGCACGCGCGCCGCGCTCCCTGCCGGCCCCGGCTTGCCGGAGGTGCGCCTCGCGTCCGAGCACTTCTTCGATGCGGTCGTCTTCGATCGCATCGTCGCGGACCAGGCGCTCCCTTACCCTTCGTTGCTCCCCGCCGAGAAGACGAAGGGCCGGAGATCCGTGCTCGTCGAATTCCCGACTCGTCGGTTCCCCACGGCGATCACGCACCGCTTCTTCGACATGATGCGCCGCAAGATTCGCCCCGTGATCGCGCACCCGGAACGGTACGAGCCGGTGTGGGACGATCCGTCGTGCCTCGATCCCTTGATGGACGCGGGCGCGGTGCTCCAGCTCGACGTGGCGGCGCTCGCGGGGCGGTACGGCCGGGCGCCGCGCAAAGCGGCGGAGACGCTGCTCCAGAATGGCTATTACCACTGCGCGTCGAGCGACGCTCACTCGCTCAAGGACATCGAATCCGTCCGCCAGGGGATTGACATCCTCTTCTCCAGCGCCGGCAAGGAAGAGGCCGAATTCCTCCTGATCGGCGGCCCGACACAGATCCTCGACGGCGCGGTCGTCACCTGACCTTCGGCCCGGAACGAACAGGGCATTTTTCGGAACCCACTTATGACTGCCACTTCCACTCTCCTCTCGAAGATCCAGAGTCGCACGGCCAAGGTCGTCGTCATCGGCGCGGGCTACGTCGGCCTCCCGCTCCTCGTGGAGCTCGGGCGCGCCGGCTACTCCGCGACGGCGTACGACAAGGATCCGGAGAAGGTGCGCCTCCTCGGAAAGGGGGAGTCGTACATCGGCGACATCTCGACAGCCACGTTGAAGCCCCTCGTCGAGAGCGGCCATCTCCGCGCCTCCTCGGACCCGGACGTGCTCCGCGCGGCGGACGCGATCATCGTCTGTGTGCCGACGCCGCTCAACAAGACGAAGGAGCCCGACATGCGCTTCATCGTCTCCGCCACGAGCGAGATCGCGAAGGCGCAGCACAAGGACATGCTCGTCGTGCTGGAATCGACGACGTACCCCGGCACGACGCGGGAAGTCCTGATTCCGAAGCTGACGAACGGCTTCGAGCTGGGCCGTGACGTGTTCATCGCCTTCAGCCCCGAGCGGGTGGATCCCGGCAACGCGAAGTGGGGAATCAAGAACACGCCGAAGGTGATCGGCGGCGCGACCCCGGCCTGCATGGAGGCCGCACAAGCCCTCTACGGCTCGATCATCGACACCATCGTGCCCGTCTCGTCGACGGACGCGGCCGAGATGGTGAAGCTCCTGGAGAACACGTTCCGCGCGGTGAACATCGGCCTCGTGAACGAGGTGGCGCTGATGTCGCGCAAGCTCGGGATCGACGTGTGGGAGGTCATCGACGCGGCGGCCTCGAAGCCGTTCGGCTTCATGAAATTCCAGCCCGGCCCCGGCCTCGGCGGTCACTGCATCCCGATCGATCCGCTCTATCTCTCGTGGCGAATGCGCACCTTGAAGTACGAGGCGCGCTTCATCGAGCTGGCGGACGCGATCAACAGCAACATGCCGCGCGAGGTGGTGGTGCTCGTGCAGGAGGCGCTCAACAAGCGCCGCAAGGCCGCGAACGGCTCCCGCGTGCTCGTGGTCGGCGTGGCCTACAAGCGCGACGTCTCGGATTACCGAGAATCGCCGGCGTTCGACGTCATCTCGGGGTTGGAGACGCTGGGCGCGCACGTGGACTATCTGGACCCGCACGTGCCCGAGCTGAGCGAGGGTGACCTGGTCTTGAAGAGCGTCCCCGTGGACATCGCCTATGGAGAGTACGACGCGGTCGTGATCATCACGGATCACCGAGGCATCGACTACACGCGCCTCCTCCGCGAATCGAAGCTCGTCGTCGACACGCGCGACGCCCTCCGCCACATCGAAGGCGATCGCACCAAGATCGTGCGCCTCTGACGGGATCCACGGGCAGCGTTTTGCTTGCGCACGGGGCCCCCTTCCATTACGGCGGGACCCCGAGATGCGAGCGTTCACGCCCCCCACGTTTCCTCCGTGTCCCCTCACGCTGACGAGCCTCGCGGGCCTCCGCGCGAGCGGCGTGCGCGCCGGCATCAAGGCGAGCGGCAACCCCGATGTCGGCCTCCTCGTCGCCGACGCGCCGATGGCCGTCGCCGGCCTCTTCACGAAGAACCTGTTCTCCGCCGCGCCCGTCCGCCTGTCGCGAAAACACCTGGAAATGTCGGGTGGCAAGGTGCGCGCGATCGTCGTGAACAGCGGCAACGCGAACGCCTGCACCGGCGAGGACGGAGAGCGGGACGCCGCCGCGATGGCCGCGCGCGTGGCCGAGAAGATCGGGTGCGCCGCGCACGAGGTCCTCGTCGCGTCCACCGGCGTGATCGGCCACAAGCTCCCGATGGCGAAGGTCCTCGCCGGCATCGACGCCGCCGCGGCCGAGCTCGCGAGCGACGTCGAAGCCGGACGCCGCTTCCTCGCCGCGATCCAGACGACCGACGCGTTCCCGAAGGAGGCCGGAGAGGCCGTCGAGAGCGCCAGTTTGCCACAAGGCCCCTCCGCGCTCGTCGCCGGCGTTTGCAAGGGCGCCGGCATGATCGAGCCGAACATGGCCACGATGCTCGCGTTCGTCGGCACCGACGCGGAGGCCTCGCCCGAGGAGCTGCGCGCTGCCATCCCCGCGATCGCCCGCAAGAGCTTCAACGCCGTCCACGTCGACACGCACACGAGCACGAATGACATGTTCGTCCTCTTCGCGACGGGGCAAAAGAAGGCCTCCGTGGCAGCGTGGCAGTCGGCCGCGGAGAAGGTGGCGCACCGGCTCGCGTGGCTCATCGCGCGCGACGGCGAGGGCGCGACGAAAGTGACCACCATCGACATCACCGGCGCCCTCTCCGACACGCACGCGGAGGCCGTGGCCCGCGAGATCGCCCGCAGCGCCCTCGTGCGGACTGCCCTCTTCGGCAACGATCCGAACTGGGGCCGCTTCGTGAGCCAGGTCGGCAACTCGGAGCACGTGCGCGACGTCTCGCTCCTTCGCTGCGACCTCCAGGGGACCACGGTGTTCTCGCGCGGGGAGCCTACGAATTTCGACAAATCCGAGCTGTCCCGCCGCATGGCGGTGGACGACGTCGCGCTCGCGATCGACATCGGCGAGGGCCCCGGACAGGCACGTATCTTGACCAGCGATCTCGGTTATCGGTACGTCGAGGTGAACGCGGAGTACACCACGTGACCGAACCGGCTCCCCCGAAGACGTTTCTGCAACGACACGGCCCCGCGCTGCTCGTGTCGTTGTGCCTCGGGGGCGGCCTCGCGTGGGTGCTCGCGCGCGGCGGTTTCCCGGTCTTTCCAGGGTGGGCGGCGTTCTCGGAGGTGCGCCCGTGGGCCGTCGTGCTCTACGTGGCGTCGCTCGGCGTCGTGCACTTCTTCCGCGCGGTGCGGTGGCGTTTCCTGCTGCGCCCGCTCGGCGACGTGCCGCCGAAGCGCGTGGTGACGATCTCGTGGATCGCGTTCGCGGCCATCTTGCTGTCGCCGTTCCGGACAGGCGAGGTCGTGAGGCCGTATCTGCTCGCCGCGAAGAGCCGGATTCGCCTGTGGGAAGCGGCCGGAACCGTCGGCGCCGAGCGCGTGGTGGACGGCCTCGTGCTGAGCGTGCTGCTCCTGATTGGCCTCCTCGCCGGGACGCCGATCTCGCCTCTCCCGGACCACGTCGGCGACTTGCCCGTTCCGGCGGCGGCCGTGCGCCCCGCGGCGTACCTCGCGCTCGCGGCCTTCTCGTGCGCGTTCGTCGCGATGGGCCTCTTCTATGCGCAGCGCGCGCGGGCGCAGCGGTGGACGAACGCGGTCATCGGCCTCGTGTCGCCGCGATTGGCAGAGAAGCTGTCGGGCATCGCCATCCGGCTCGCGGACGGGCTCGGCTTCTTGCCGACGCGGCGCCTCGTGGTGCCGTTTCTGGCCGAGACGATGGTGTACTGGGCGGCGAACGCGCTCGGCCTCTGGATGGTCGCGCGCGGATGTGGCCTGTCCAGCGTGTCGCTCGCGGACGCGACGGTGGTGATGGGCTGTATCGGGATTGGCATCCTCGTCCCCTCCGGCCCCGGCTATTTCGGCGCGTTCCAGCTCGCGGCCTTCATGGCATTGGCCACGACCGTCCCCGAGGCCCAGATCCGCGGCCCCGGCGCGGCCTTCGTCTTCATCATCTACGCCGCGCAGACAGGCTTCCACCTGGCGGCGGCGGCGGTGGCCCTCGCGGTGGATCCGATCGTGAAGGACGACACGTTCTCCGCAGAATCGGCGCTGATCCAGGCCGAAGGCGCCCCGAGCGAGCCGCGCGCCACTCCCTAGCTCGACTCGGCTCCTTCAGGCCGACAGCACGCGCAGCGAGCCGCGCACGACTCCGTAGTTCGACTCGGTGCCGAGCGTGCGGAAGACGTCCGCGGGGCTCATCTTGCCCGCGAGCAGCTGCCGGTACGCGCCCACGATCCGCGCCACGTCCGCGGCCTTCTCGCGCACCAGCTCGACGCGGAAGCGGCGCGTTCCGGCCTTTTCCGCGGCCCGCACCATGCCGGCGGCGCTCTGGGCGGCCGCGTGGAACACCGTGTTTCGACAGCCCACGTCCGCCTCCACCGGGTGCACCATCCCGGCGCGATCCCGCAGCGAGACCTCGTGTCGGTCGCACGGACGGCCGCAGTCCCGGTAGTCCTTTCCGTCCGACAGGAGCGCCGCGATCGCGCAGTGTTCCATGTGAAAGAGCGGCATCGGGTGGTGCAGCACCACCTCCGCGAACGGCCCGAACGGCGAGTCGAGCAGGCCCGCGAGCTGCGCCGCATCCAGGTCGAACGAAGGCGTGAACGCGATCAGATCGCGGGACAGGACCTCCGCCGCCGAGAGCCGGTTCGTCACGTTCAGCGAGAAATCGCCGACGCGCGGGATCCCTCGATTCGCCCCGTCGCGCAGCGCGCCGAGGCTCCGCACCAGGATCGCGTCGGGAGCGAGATCGTACAGATACCGATCGATCTTCTCTTCGCCGGGCTTGCGGATGCGCGGCGGCGCGAGCGTGATGTGCAGCGGCCCGCGCGCGCGCAGCGCCCGCAGCGCCTCTCCGGTACCCGTCAATTCGAGGAAATCGAGGTACACCCCGTCGGCCCCGGCGTCCGCCGCGGCCATCGCTTGCGGGAGCGTGCGGCACAGCACGAAGAGGCCCGCGGGCGGAGGTGCCTTGTCCGCGGGCGGCACCGCGTCCGCCAGCAGACTCCGCACATCGATGGCTCGCGTCGGGTGCGCCGTCACGGCCTTCGCGAGCAGCGCCTCGACGAGCGCGCGCCGCGCCCGGTTGATCGCGGACGGCGCGATCAAGGCCCCGCGCGGGAGATCGATCGTCAGACTGCCCAGCACGAACGGCGAGTCCCCGAGGCGCGACACCTTCTCTCGAATCGCCTCCTCCGCGCGCCCGCCGTCCCCCGTGGCCCGCGCCGTCGGCACATCGCACGTCACCTCCGCGCGCGCCCCCGCGTCCGTCCACCCGACGATGCGGGCCGGCTCGTCGAAGCCGCCCGAAATGCGCACGTGCAGAGGCACCTTGTGAGGGTGCGCAGCGACCTCGGCCAGCACGGCCTTCTCGACCGCCGGATCGTTCGTCTTCCACAGCCGCCGCCCCTTCGGCGCGGAAGAAACATCCTTGTCCGGCCCGAGCCAGAGGAGCACCTCCGTCCCCGGACCGGCGCTCTCCACGTCCTTGCCGTTCGCGAAGACGGACCACACCCGCCCGCCGATCTCGCCCTCGCCTGCAAAGCCACCTTCGACCAGAACGCCGTCCCCGCGCGCGATCCGCGTCGCGAGCTTCACCCGCACACACGTCTTCCCCTGCGGCCCGCCCTTTTCGGCGACACGGCTCTTCGCCGTACCGAGGCACTCCCCCGCGAGCACGCCGCGGTGATCGCACGCGCGCCCTTCGACGAGCCGCTGATGATTGACGCCTTCGAGGAACCCCGGCCCGGACCCCCGCGAAAACAACTGAAGCGCCCCTTCCCGAAGCCCCGCGAGCGGATCCGCCAGACTGCCACTCTTCCCACGACTGGCATCTTCCCCGCCAGGAACCGCCCGTTCCACCGCCGTTTTGTAGAGCCGAGTCGTCGCCGCGACGTACTCCGGCCCCTTCAGCCGCCCCTCGATCTTGAGCGAAGCCACCCCGAGATCCACCAACCGAGGCACCAGCGCGGACGCCTCCAGATCCTCCGGCGACAGCAGATACGCCCGGTCCCCCTCGTCGCGCACCTCCCCGTCGACGAGCACGTCGTAGGGCAGCCGGCACGCCTGCGCGCACGCGCCTCGGTTCGCGCTGCGGCCGCCGATCGCCTCGCTCGTCAGGCACTGGCCCGAGTACGCGATGCACAGCGCGCCGTGCACGAACACCTCCAGCTCCACGTCCGTCTCCGCGCGGATCCGCTCGATCTCCGCGATCGACAGCTCGCGCGCGAGGATCACCCGGCTCGCCCCGATCGATCGCGCCAGCTCCACGCCGCCCGCGTCCGTGCACGTCATCTGCGTGGACGCGTGGATCGGCATCTCCGGCGCGATCGCCCGCACCACCCGCGCGACCCCAAGATCCTGCACGATCACCGCGTCCGCCCCGGCGTTCGCGCACGCCCGTACGGCCGCCTCCACCGCGGGCAATTCGTTGTCGAAGACCAACGTGTTCAGCGCGACGTACCCCCTCACCCCATTTTCATGAAGAAACCGAAACGTCGCGGCGAGCCCCGCCTCGTCGAAGTTCGTTGCGCGCGCCCTCGCGTTGAAGCCCGCGAGGCCGAAGTACACCGCGTCCGCCCCCGCGCTCACCGCGGCGCGCAGAGCGGCCTCGTCTCCAGCAGGCGCGAGCACTTCGGGTCGTCGGCGAACGGTGGGCTCCATCGGGAACGCGGCTCCTTCGAATCCCTCGCGGTTTGCGGCCACGCGAGGCGAACCGTCGTATAGCCTCTCGCACGGAACATGTCCGACGAAACCGATACGGTGGAGCGCCTCGCGCGCCTCCGCGCCTCGATCGACGCCATCGATCACGCCCTCGTGAACCTCCTCGCCGAGCGCCGCGCCCTCGTCGCCGAGGTGTTCGCCTTCAAGGTGACCCACGGCCTCCCCCTCGTGGATCCCGCGCGCGAATCGGCCCTCCTCGCCGAACGCGCCCTCTTCGCCGAGGCGCGCGGCGTCCCGCCCATCCTCGCGACGCGCATGTTCCAGGACATTCTGGAGTCGAGCCACGACGAGGCGGCCGCCGTAAATTTGTCCAGCGGGCGCGATCTCGGATAGCGCGCGTGGATGCGCCGGCTCCTCAGGCTCTTCGCCCTCCTCGTCGCGCTCGTCGTCCCCGTCGGGGTCCTCGTGTACTCGGAGGAGGTCCGCGCGAGCGCCGGCTACTCGTCGCCGTACACCTTCGACCAGACGTACTCGACCGCCCTCCGCATGCTGCGCGTCGACCTCGGCTACAAAGTCACCGAGAAAGACGCTGAAAACGGCTACATCCTCTTCGAGTACACGAGCCCCGAGAGCGGCAATCGCGTGTGCTCCGGCGCCATCGAGCTCGTGAAGAGCAAGCAGCGCGTGCAGGTCACCGTGCAGATCCCCGCGATGCCGCAGTACCACGAGCAGATGATCGCGGACGCCCTCTCGCGCAAGCTCACCGCGGATTACGGCGATCCGCCGAAGCCCGCCGCCCCGACCGAAGACGCCGGCGCGCCCGACGGCGGCTGAGGCGCGCCCGACTCGGCTCTTCGGGCGCGCAGAGAAAGCGCGTGACAGGCGCCCGAGAGGGCCCGTAGCATCGTCGATTCAGGCTCACCAGGCGGTGTCCGAATGTCGACGTTGCTACTCGAAGTGGCCTCCGGCGAGGCCTTGAGCGTGCGCCGGTTCGAAGTCCGAGAGGCCCTCTCGGACCTCTTCGAGATCACCCTCGTGGTCCGGAGCGAGAACGCGAGTGTCGATCTGGAGGCCATCATCGGCCAGCCCGCGGCGTTCCGCGTGGTGTCCGCGCTGGAGCTCGGCGCGTCCCCCGGCCACGGCTGGACGGGCATCGTGCGGTCGATCGAGCAGGCGCAGGCGGTCGCGGGCGGCTCCGGGCAGGAGCTGTCGACGTACTCGCTCCGCCTCGTGCCGACTCTGTGGCTCCTCACGCAGCGCCGCAATCACCGCATCTTCCAGCACATGTCCATCCCGGACATCACCGACAAGCTCCTCGGCGAATGGCACATCGTCCCGGACTGGAAGATCACCCGCGCCGACTACCCGAAGCTCAACTTCAAGGTTCAGTACGGGGAGAGCGATCACGATTTCCTGTGTCGCCTGTGGGAAGAGGCCGGCATCGCCTTCACCTTCGTCGAGAAGGACGGGGAGAGCGTGCTCACGTTCGCCGACAAGCCGGAGACCGCGGCGATCCGCCCGAATTCGCCGCTCGGTTACGTCGACAAGCCCAACCCCGAGTCGGAGGAAGAGTACATCACCGAAGTCCGCCTCTCGCACGAGGTGCGGCCGGGCGCGCTCGCCGTCCGCGACTACGACTTCCGCAACCCCGGCTTCAACTTGATGGGAGAGGCCCCGAAGGCGGAATCGCCCGAGGATCTGTACGAGCAATACCACTATGCGCCGGGCGGCTTCCTCGTCGAGGGCCCCTTCGCGGGCGGCACCCCGGCGGCGGACGATCAGGGCGCGGCGCGGCACGATCAAACGTTCGGCCTCGGCCGCGCAGAGCGGATGTTGCTCGCGGACCGCGCGGGCCGGCGCGCCGTGGATTACCGCACGAACGCGATCGATCTCTGGCCCGGACAGACGTTCTCGGTCGACGGCCACCCGCATGTCGAACTGGCCGATACGAAGAAGCTCCTGTGCACGCACGCCTCGATCTCCGGCACCTCCGAAGGCGAGTGGTTCATGTTCGGAAGGGCCGTGTTCGCCGACGTGCGGTATCGCCCGCCGCGCCGCACCGCGAAGCCCGCAGTCCAAGGTGTGCAGACGGCCGTCGTGGTCGGGCCCGCCGGGCAAGAGATCCACACCGATGAATTCGGTCGCGTCCGCGTGCAGTTCCCCTGGGATCGCGAGGGAAAGAACGATCCGCAGTCGTCCTGCTGGATCCGCGTCTCGCAGGGCTGGGCCGGCACGGGATACGGCATGATCGTGCTGCCGCGGATTGGCCAGGAGGTCCTCGTCGGCTTCCTCGAAGGCGATCCGGATCAGCCGATCATCGTGGGCCGCGTCTTCAACGCCACGCAGCGCACGCCGTACAAGCTGCCCGAGCACAAGACCCGCAGCACCTGGAAGAGCGACTCTTCGCTCGGCGGCAGCGGCTTCAACGAGATCCTGTTCGAGGATCTCAAGGGGCAAGAGCTTGTCTACGAACAGGCCGAGAAGAACCGCCGGCGCCTCGTGAAGCACGACGAGACGATCACGATCGGCCACGACCGCGAGAAGCTCGTGAAGAACGACGAGCGCGAAAAGACGCTGGGTTTCGTGAAGGTCTACGTCGGCAAGGATCAGGACATCGTCGTCAAGCAGGACCGTCGCGAGCGCGTCGAGGGGGACAGTCACCTTCGCGTGTGGGGCAAGCGAAACCAGCAGATCGACGGGTCCCAGTCCGTGGTCGTGAAGCGCGACCGGCACGAGGTCGTCGGCAAGAACCACGCGCTCGCCGCCGCGCAGGAGATCCACCTGAAGGCCGGGACAGCCCTCGTGATCGAGGCCGCGCACGATCTCACGCTCCGCGGCCCCGGCGGCTTCATCCGCATCGACTCGGGCGGCGTGACGATCCGCGGCAACGTGGTGAAGATCAACAGCGGCGGCTCCGCGGGCAGCGGCCACGGTGCCAGTCCGGAATCCCCGGCGGCGGCGCAAGAGGCCGTGACCGACGACGTCAGCAAGACCCTCATCGGGCAATAGCCCCTGGAGCGACACCATGCCTGCGGCGGCGCGCATCACGGACTTTCACGTTTGCCCCAAGGTGGAGCCGGGCCCGGTCCCGCACGTCGGAGGCCCGGTGATCGCGGGCGAAGCGACGGTGATCATCGGCCACCAGCCCGCGGCCCGCGCCGGCGACAGCGCCGCGTGCGTCCCCGCGGTGGACTCGATCGCCTCCGGAGAATCCTCGGTCATGATCGGCAACAAGCCCGCCGCGCGCCTCGGAGATCCGATGTCGCACGGCGGAAAGATCGTGGCCGGCTGCCCGACGGTGATCATCGGCTCTTCCCCTCAAGCCGAGACGCTGAAGACGGACAAGCCCTTCTGCGAAGAGTGCGAGCGCAAGCGCAAGGAGCGCGAGTCCCGGAAGAAGCGAGGCAAGGGATGACGCAAGGAATACATCCTGTTCCGCGCCTCATCGTGGAGGTTCGCGGCGGCCGCGCCGGCAGCACCAAGACGGTGATCGCCCCCGGCCAGACGCGCTCCTTCGGCCGCACGGAGCTCGCGGACGTCGCGATCCCCCACGACGAGACCCTCGGAGGCGTCCACTTCGACCTCACGTGGGACGGCGCGAAATGCCGCCTCCGCGACCGAAGGAGCCTGTCCGGTACGGAGCTGGACGGCGCCCGCGTCCTCACGGCCAGAGTGCCGCACGGAGGCTGGATCCGCGCCGGAAAGACCGACTTCGTGGTGCTCGAAGAGGGCCGCCGTCGGAGATTTCTTCTGGGCGAAGGAGCCGAGTCCGACGAAGGTGACGAGAGCGACGAGAGCGTCGCGCCCGCCCCTTCTGAATCGACCCTTCGCGCCCTTTCAGAGCTGCGCGCCCTCGCCGCGACGGAGCCTCTCTACGCCCTCCTCGACGCCGCGCGCGACGAGCGAATCCTGCCGCTCCTCCGCGAATCCGTGGAGCCGCACCGCTCGCTCTACGAAGGCACCGAGGGCGACGCGCTCGAAGACGTGGCCCCCTATCTGGCCGGGCCGATGCGCGCAGACTCGATGTTGCTCGACGGCCTCGTCACGCTCGGGTGGGGCAAGAGGTGGGGAGTCTACGTGACGAGCGCCAGCCCCATGAAGGCGCTCCGCCGGCATTTCCGCCGCTTCTTGATGGTGGAGGTGCTGGAGACCGGGGAGAAGCTGTACTTCCGCTTCTACGACCCCGGCGCCCTCCGCGAGGTATGGCCCGGCCTCGCGCCGCGCCACGTGAACGACCTGCTCGAAGAGACCACCGGAGTCTGGCACGAAGACGAGACTGGCAACGTGGCCGTCCTGCGCCGTATCGAGGCTGCGCGCCGCGAGGAGCAACAGCCATGAGGGTCGCCTCCCCTTCGCCGAATCAGGTCCAGTCCTGCGCCGAGCCGACGTACGTGATCGCCCTGTCGGACCGCGCCGTCCGCGGGACGCTCGCGATCTTCAACCACTACTCGGTGCAATACTGGCGCGTCCCCTGCGACGTGACGCTCCAGACGACGGTCACGACAGCCGCCTTCCAGAAAGACATGCACGCCGGCAAGCTCGCGTCCGTCGAGATCCTCCGCGAGGGCGGCTACAACGCCCGCATTCGCCGCGGCCGCGCGATGGCGACGGAGTCCGTGGGCGTGTCGGTCATCCACTTCTCCGACTCCGGCGAATACGTGATGCCGCTCTGGAAGACGAAGGACAAGGACGCCGCCGACGCCAAGTGGAAGAAGATCGAGGACGCCGCGAAGGCCTATGCGTACGGCGAAATCGAGGGTTTCGACGGCAAGTTCAAGCACTGGCCGAACAGCATCTATCGCATCGGCAACGACGTGAACAACAGCAACACGTTCGCGCGCCAGATGCTCGACGCCGCGGGGATCGCCCGCAAAGAGATGAGCGGGTGGCACCCCGGCCGCGACGCCCCGTCCCCCGAGACCGAGAAGTACGAGACCCCGGTGAAGGCGGAGTGAGGTCCCCATGAGCCAAGACGTAGCCCCCGAGAACGCCGAAAAACCGCTGTGGGGCCGCTTCCGGTCGGAGCCGCGCGAGTCGGAATACGGCATGTCCTACATCGAGCTGGACTTCGCCCCCGAGCGCGACGTGACAGCCACCGTCGTGTTCACCGCGGGCGGAGAGCGCATGTCCCAGCGCGGCCTCTACCGCGTGAAGGAAGGCGCCTTGTTCACCGACGTCCTCAACCACGGACTGCCGCTGCGCTTCGAGCTGGACGGTGACGAGCTGACGATCGAGGACGGCAAAGAGAAGATCCGCTACCAGCGCCTCCCGGCCGAGGACGGAGCGTGACATGGCGCTCCTGACCCTCACCCTCGCGGGAATCGCGGACCTCCGCGTCACGAGCTTCAGCGCCCACGAGTCCGTGTCGCGCCCCTTCGTGGTCCGCGTGACCGCGCTGTCGCCGAATCCATCCCTGGCCCTCGCCGCGGCCGTCGGACAGAACGCCACGTTCACCGCGGTGAGCGGCGTCGCGTTCGCGGGCTTCGGCGCCCGCGTGTGGTCCGGCGTGATCCGCGGCGCCGCGCAGTCGAAGGCGGTCACTGCAGCGGTAGGCGAAGCGAACCTCTCCACCTACGAATTCGAGCTCGTCCCGCGTTTGTGGCTCCTCCACGAGCGCCGCGGATACCGCGTCTACCAGCACCTCTCGATCCCCGATATCGTCGACAAGCTCCTCGCCGAGTGGAAGATCGTGCCCACGTGGCGCGTCGATCGCGGCCAGTATCCGAAGCTCGAATACAAGGTTCAATACGGCGAGTCCGACCACGATTTCTTGTCACGCCTCCTCGAAGAGGCGGGCCTCGCCTACGTGTTCGAGGGCTCGGAGGCGCACGGATCCAGCCTGATCCTGGCCGATCGCCTGCACGCGGGCGCGCCGCGCGCGGGCCTCCCATTGCCGTTCGTGGACAAGCCGTCGCAGGCCGCAGAGATGGAGTTCGTGACGGCCGTGACGTGGGCCCGCGAGGTCCGCCCCGGCGCCCGCACGCTCCGCGACGCCGACTTCCGCACGCCCGCGCGCGCCTTGTTCGAGAGCGCCCCCGCCGAGAAAGGCGTCGAGTCCAGGCTGGAGCGCTACGACTACCACCCAGGCAGCTTCCTCGTGGAGACGGGCAAAGGCGGCGACACCCCCGCGGCCGACGACCGCGGGATCGCCCGGTACGACTCCCCCTATGGAAAGGCCCGCGCGACACGCGAGCTGGAGGCCCTCCGCACCGGCGCCCGCGCCCTCGATTTCTGGTCGAACGCCTTCGATCTCACGCCCGGCTCCATCTTCTCGATCGACGGCCACCCGCACCACGATCTCGGCATCGACAAGAAGCTCCTCGTCACGACGACGAACCTCTCCGCGGAGCTGCAAGGCGAGTGGAAACTCCACGCCTTCGCCGTGCCCGCGGACAAGCCGTATCGCCTCCCGCCGCGCGCCCGCCGCCCGATCGCGCACGGGTTCCAGTCGGCGACCGTCGTCGGACCGAAAGGGCAAGAGATCCACACCGACGAGTTCGGCCGCGTGCGCGTGCAATTCCCCTGGGATCGCGAGGGAAAGAACGACGAGCGGTCCAGTTGCTGGGTGCGTGTCCACGAGGGTTGGGGCGGCCTCGGATACGGCATGCAGGTGCTGCCGCGCATCGGTCAAGAGGTGCTCGTCTCGTTCCTCGGCGGCGACCCCGAACAGCCCATCATCCTCGGCCGCGCGTACAACGCCGTGGAGCAGGTCCCGTACAAGCTGCCTCAGCACAAGACCCGCAGCACCTGGAAGAGCAACTCTTCGGTCGGCGGGAACGGCTTCAACGAGATCATGTACGAAGATCTCAAGGGCCAGGAGCTCGTGTGGATGCAGGCGGAGAAGGACCGAATCCGCCTCGTCAAGAACGACGAATCCGCGACGGTCGTCCACGATCGGGAGGTGACCGTCAAGAACGACCTCGACGAGCACACCGACGGTCACCACCTGCAGTGGATCGGCAAGGACGAAGACCACGTCGTCAAGCAGAGCCGCCGCGAGCGCATCGAGGGCGACGCGCACGTGACCGTGAATGGCACTCAGAACATCCAGGTGGATGGCAGCCAGTCGGTCACCGTGCTCGAAGATCAGGCCGAAAAGGTGGACGGCCGGTACGCCTTGCGCGTGAAGAAACAGGCCCACTTCGTCGCGGGAGAGGCCACCGTCGGCGAAGGCGGACAGGACGTCACCATCAAGAGCGCGGGCGGCTTCCTGCGGATCGACAGCGCCGGCGTCACCATCGTCGGCACCGTGGTCAAGATCAACGCGGGCGGCGCCCCCGGCCAGGGCCGCGGCGTCAAACCGGAAGATCCGCACGATCCCCCGGAGATGGACGGCCGCTCTTCGGAGAAGAAGGCGGCGGCGCAGAAGAAGGAAGTCAAACAGCTCCCCGCCGCCGACTGCGAGATCCAGACGATCGAGGTCGCCTGCGAGCACGACGAGAAGCGCAAATACAAGGTCAAGCTCCCCGCCGCGAAGGACGCGAAGCCGCCCACGAACGTCCTCGAGGTGATCGCGGCCGGCTCGGGAGACCCCGAGAAGATCAAGACGACCATCGTCCTCGCGAAGCCGCGCTGCGCCGCGCACAAGCCGCATGCGCTGACGGTGAAGGGCCCGAAGGCCACGATCACGAAGGCCGAGGACGTCTCCACGGTGGATGTCATCCACTCCGACGACGACATCCACGCGCACGCCTTCGAGTACATCTGGCCCTGGAACATCCGCCCGGTCGATTACACCTTCACCGGCTCCGCGTGCCACGGGCCGACAGCGCCTGTCACGGTGCGCGTCTATCCGAAGGTGGAGCCTTCGTTCTCCCTCGAATTCGCGCTCGACACCGACAGTCGCGTGACCGAGAAGATGGAGAAGGCCCGCAAGGAGGACGGCGTCGAGAAGCGCGGCCGCCCCGCGCAGACGGCCTGGAAGCTCGCGTTCAAGGGCAAGATCAAATACGGCGGCCGCTCCATCGAGATGGGCGCCAAGTTCGACGACAAGATCAAGAAGCTCGCGTCGGTCAACCTGCTCGTGAAGCGGGCGATCGACATGTTCTGCGAGTACTTCTACAAGTACACCGGCGTCACGATTCTGCCCGTATTCCCGAAGCTCTCCATCTCCTACGACGGCAAGTTCAAGGAGGTGGACGAGACCTACCGCGTCGGCGCCGAGTGGAACATCAAGCTCAAGGCGGACCCGCTCATCGGCCTCACCGTCAAGTTCGAGATCCTCGACTTGATGATCAACGCCCTCAAGAAGACGCAGTTCTCGGCCATCGCGATCGGCTTCGAGAAGTTCCGCAAGTGGGCCAAGGAGAAGGGCTCCAAGTTCGAGATCACGCTCGCGTTCACTGGCACCATCGGCGGCGAGATCGGCGCGAAGAAGAACGCGAAGGCCGCGAAGGCGGGAATCGCGGGCGCCATCGAGGGCAAGCTGAAGGCGGAGTTCTCGGCGAAGGCGACGCTCGGATCGAAGGGCGTCATCTCCTTCGAGCTGGGCGCGGAGGTGAAGGCGGACACGGGCCTCTCCGCGAAGCTCAGCATGGATAACGACGACAAGGGCGTCTTCCTGAAAGGCAAGCTGACGCTCAACGCCTGCAAGTTCAAGTACGCCGCGTGGGCCTCCGGCAAGGTCTTCTTCGAGATCAAGGAGAGCTACGACGGCGAGCACACCTTCTGGGACGACATCGATCTATTGAAGTCGCCCGACGTCTACGTCCTCAAGAGCGCCTGAGAGAGCCCATGTCCGAGAGCCAGTTGGTCCGCGAGACCCCCGTCTTCGAGCTGGAGGTGATCGCGACGGACGTCGCCTTCGAGATCCGCGTGAACGATCTGCCGGTGCTGCGGATGCCGGCGGGCCGCGTGCAGACGGTGTTCGACGTGAACCCGCAGATCCTGGACGGCGCGAACACGCTGTCTCTCACGGTGCGCCCGCGCACGCGGGGCCGCGATTTCTCGGAGCACGCGTCGGTGAAGGTGGAGCTCCGCCGCCGCCCGCATCCGGAGGCGGACCTCGCGGAGCCGATTGGCACTCTCGTGTTCTCCGGTTACGGCGTGAACGCGGTCACGGGCTTCGCCGAGAGCGTCCCGGCGCGCGGCGGCGGCCCCGTCGAGGTGGAGCGCTTCGGCGCCCGCGCCCGCCTCGGCTTCGTCGTGGAGTCCCCGTTCGGCGAGTGGGAATACACCAAGTGTCAGAAACTGGTACCGACGGAGTCCCTGCGCGCGGAGCTGCTCGACGAGATGAAGCGGATTCACGCCCTGCTCGCGCGGCGCGACGGCGCGGCCCTCCAGGCGCTCTGCGAATTGCAGGCCGCCGACTACCAGCGCGCCTATTACCTGCCCACGCTCGAAGACGCGCGCCGCTTCCTCGGGATTGACCAGCTCCTCGCGGACGCCACCATCGAGATCGAGCCGTTCCCGGAGTCCATCCTCGACGTCGAGATCCTCGGCGAAGGAAGGCTCGCAGAGCTCGTGGACAGCGAAGGAAAAGGCTGCCTCCGCCTGCGCGCGATCGACAACCCCAACATGAGCGGCCGCTTCACCTGCATCCTGTGCAAGAGCGACCGCGGCTATCAGATCGCGAGATAGCCTCTCACATCACGATCGTCGCGCAGCCGAACAATATCTCGATACGCCCGTTCTTCCCGGGCCCGACGCTCGCCTGCGCGACATCGCAGGACGCCGGGCACAGGATCACGTGCGTCGGCATCGCGTCGTTGTCGTAATACCAACCTCCGCTCGGCCCGCACGCCGCGGCGCCCGCCACCTTCGCGAGCCCCTGCGGCACCTCGTTCACGACGATCTGCACGTTCACCGCGTCCGGATCGAGCGTGCCATTCTGCGGAGTCGGGATCTCCAGATCGCACGACAGCTTCGACGTCTGCTCCACCGCCTGCGCGACGGCGTCGAAGAAAGGCCCCCACGCCCCGGCCGAATCGCAGATCTTCGCGCGAACGCCCTTCGTCTTGTTCACCAGCGTCGTGTACGTCGGCCCCGGGCTCGGCGGCGACGTCCCGTCCCCGTACGTGCACGTCACCCCGGGATCGTTCGCGTCCCCCCACCCGTAGATTCCGGAGAACACGTAGTCTTTGAAGATGCCATTCCACGAAGGATCCAGGATCCCGGGCGGCAACGTCAGGCTGTTGAACGGGTTCTTCCCGCCCGCGAACGTCTCGAAATCCGTCGGGGAGAGCCGCGAATTGTCATCCGTCACGACGACGATCGTCTTCGTCGCCTCGGGCCGGAGCTCCTGCGCCCACGGCTCTCCGCCCTTCGCCTGCCCCATCTGGTATCCGTCCGTCTGACCGAGCGTCCCCAGGAATTGCTCCAGCGGCTGCGTGCTGCGGATATCGATGCTCGACTGGAAGAACCGCGGCCCGTTCCCGCACATCGCATCTCCGGCGAGCGGCTGCGGAATGCACACCGGATATCGATTGGACCCGCCGATCGACACAGGGCTCGTCGGGCTCCGGAGCGAGAGCATGATCACCTTGTAATCGAGGTTCTTCGACGCGATGAGCGCCGCAAAATCGTTGAGCCCCGCGGTCACCGCGTTGATGGCCGGCAGCATGCTCGACGAGTTGTCGACCATCCACACGATGTCGACCGGGAGCTGCGTCGTGGTGGCCTTTTCCACGGTGCTGGCGCAGGCGGCGTCCGGGTCCACGACGGCCGCATCCGGGTCGGCGTCGGGCAGTCCGAGGCCGCCGTCGTCATCGGTGCTCGTGGTCCCCGCGTCGGTCGAATCCGTCGTCGTCGCGCCGGCGGCCCCTGCGTTCCCTGCGGCCCCCGCGCTCCCCCCGTTCGACCCGGATTGATTGTTGCCCACCGCGCAAGCGGCATAAACCAGCGGAACCGCGAAGAAGAGGCCAAGAGCGAAGCGCCGCATATCTCCCGAGCGTACCACGGAGATCCGCCTGTCAACGTGTCATTGATGTGTCCCCCCGAAAAAACCGCCCTGGCCAGCGGGGCGCCTGCGCGGTACCTTTTTCGAGCAACTGGCACCCCCGGTTGCCGATGGAGGGGCCATGCGAAAACCGCCCGCGATCTCCCCGAACCCCGCCGCATCGCGTCGATGCCCCGCGGCGAGGACAGCCCTCTTCACCTGCACAGCCGCCTTCCTGGTAAGCGCATGTTCTGGCCCGCCCGGAGCGCTGCAAGGCCCCGAGTCGTCCCAAGGCGCCTCGACTCCCCCCGTCCCCACGTCGCCCCCGGCAGACTCCATTGCACCGCGCCCGCCGACTGCCCTGTTCGCGGGGCCCCCGTCCGTCCTCGCGGCCGCGACGAGCGCGGGAGGTTGGGCCCTCATCGACGCGGAGACGGGCGCGATCCTGGACGCCGCGCCGCCCTCGGACCTCGGCGGAGAGCGCGACGCCGCGTGGGATCCGTGGCAGTCCCGACTCCTCGTCTTCGAGTCGGACGCGGAGGGCACGTGGGGAGAAGTGGCGAGTTACCCGGTGGAGTCGGCCTTCGGCGGGCGGCGACACGAGGTGTGGATCGACGGTCGCGCCCGCATCGCCGCGTCGCCGCACGGAGCGGTGCTGTTCGAGGAGAGCGCCGGCCCGAGGTGGCGCCTCGTGCGGACGGACGGCCAGCCGTCCGCGAGCGTGTTCGGACCGCGCCCCATGTCGATCTTCCCGGAGCCGCGGGAGGACGGCTCGTTCCGCCTCACGGCGCTGACGTACGGCGTGGACGACGCGACCCCGGACCTGCGCGTGGCGAAGGTGGATCCGACCGGAATCACCCCGCTCGTCACGGTGCCGATCCTGGTGGAGCCGCTCACCGAGGACGCGTCGCCGCGGTGGTTCGTCGCGAACGACACAGGCCACCTCGTCGCCGCCGCGAACGGCGATGTCTGGCTCACCCCCACGGCAGGCAGCGGCTTCCCGCCCTGGATGCCGGCCGGCCTCGGCCCCGACATCGATCGCGTGACCTCAGCGGTCCCCTTCCCGTCGGGTGACCGACTGGCACTCACGGTAACAGGCCCCTTCGACGTTGCCGTCGTTACCCTCGCCTCCGCCGGAGCCCCCGCGTGCGCCGCCGCGCTGGACCTGCCCGGCGAGATGGGAGGCGCCCCACTCTTCTTCGAGCGCCCGCTCGTCGTGCTGTCCGAGACTCGCCTCCTCGCGGCCACGACCGAGGGAGTCTTCGCCGTCACCGTATCGAGCGACTGCCCCCCTTCCCTCGCGATCGACCTGAGTTTCGAAGGCGATTCCCTCCGCGCGCCGCTCGTGCCCGTCACGGATTGAGATGTTGGCCCCCCAAATGCCCCCTCCCTGCGCCTGAGAATCAGGCGCTTTGGGAGGGGCGGGCGCGCGCAGCGCGACCGGGGGTGGGCACCAGATCGCGATCTTCCTCACCCGCGACCGTTCAAGGTCCTTCCGAGGGCGAGGGCCTTCAAGGCGGCCGGGTGGACCTCGTTCTGGTCGGCGGTGCGGTGGACTTCGGCGATGAGGCGCACCGGGAAACGCTGGTACAGCGGGAGCTGTTTGCTCACCTCCTCCGGCAGGTAACAGGGGATCGGGTCCGCCGCGCCGACTGGCTGGAAGAGGCCGCGCAGGCACGTGCCGGAGAAGACCTCTCGCTTCTGATAGTGCCTCTTTTCCAGGAGCGCGCGCTCTCCCTGCACCGTCAGATAGTCATTCGGGACAGGGCGCTTGACTCGAAGGAACGCCTCGCGGAGACGGGCTGTCAGGGACTCGATCACGGCGCCCGTCGCGATGAGGCCCGGCGTCGTCAAAAACTCCTTGGCGGAGGCCGCGGCCGCGGTGAGCGCCTCGTCTCCGGCGGTGAACGGCATCGCGGCGGAGAGCGTGGCCTTCAGCATCTCCAGCTCGTCGAAGGTGAACGAGAGCTGGCCCGCGGTGAGCACGAGCGGGTTGATGATCTTGCCGTCCGCGCGGACGCCGTGCTCCAGCGCCTCGGAGATGCCGTATCCGTCGATGGGACTGCCGTGCACGAGGACATGGAGCATGTCGCGCCGGTCCTCGATCTCTTCCGGTGTGTTGCCGAGGGCGCCCTCTTCCGCGTCGGGCTCCGGATCGTTTTCGAGATCGACGAGGAGGTTGCGCCACGCGGGCCGGCGGCGGATGCGCGCGACGCTCCCCGGATCGAACCACACGAGCGCCACGGCCTCCGTCGAGACGCGCGCCGCGCGTTGCTTGGGCGCCGGCGCGATCTTCGCGGGCGCGGGCGTCTCCGCGGGCCCGTCCAGCATCATGCGCTCGCCGACGGACCCGCGCGACAGCGGCGCCTCCTGCGGCGCATTCGGGGAAGAAGCGGCCCCCTGCGCCCACGGGCTCGTCTCGATCGGCGCCGCCGGAAGCGGCACGGGCGCGGGCATCGCGGGCGAAGGCGCCAGTCCCGAAGGCGCCAGTCCCGAAGGTGCCAGTCCAGGCAACGCCATCGCAGGCGGCGCGACGGGCGGAGGCATCGCGGGCGGAGGCACCATCCCGGAAGGTGCCAGTCCAGGCGGAGGCGGCGGAGGCACCGGCGCCATCCCGGAAGGTGCCAGTCCGGGCGGAGGCACCATGCCGGAAGGTGCCAGTCCAGGCGGAGGCACCATCCCGGAAGGTGCCAGTCCCGAAGGTGCCAGTCCAGGCGGCGGAGGCGGCGGAGGCGCAGGTCGCGGAGGCGGCGGCGCGGGCACGGGCGCCTGCACCGCGGCGTGCGCCCCGGTCGGGATCTCCACGATCGCCGTCCCCTCGTTCATCGAAAAGCTGCCCTTCGACGCGGGCGGCGGAGGCTGCGGCGCGGACGGCGGCGGCATCTGCACGGGCTGGAACGAGCCAGTCCGACCGAACGGCAACGCCGACCCCTGCGCGGGCGCGCTCGGCCGCGGCGCGGGCGGCGGGGCCTCCTGACCGCGCGCGAACGGCATGAACATCGACGCCATCAGCCCGTTCGGCGCGATGGTCTGATCCCGCACGCGCCCGCCGGAAGAAGGGCCCTCTTTCCACGAAGGCTCCGCTTCTTCCTGGCCGCCGGACACCACGATTCGCCCCGCCTCCGCCGGATGCGACAGACGCACGGTGGCGCGCCACACCAGGTGACACACCCCACGATCGGTGTCGATCAACATCGTGTCACACACGAACGCGAGCGGCTGCGGCCCCTGCCCCGGCCGCTCCACCGTGGCCCGAGGCGCGATGTCCGCGAGCCGCGTTTGCAAGCGCGGATGCTCCGCGTGCAGGTGCTCGAGCAGAATCGGCTCGTCCCCCCGAAGCGCGTCGAGCTGCTGATCCGCGGGCGCCACGTTGAAGAACGACGCGTCGAACCCATCGGGCAGCGGCCGCGCGGCCCACCCGTACGGGGTCCACCCGGGCGTCGCGCGGTGCACTTTCCCCGAGCGCTCCCGCCAGGCCGGCGCGATGGGGCCGAATCCGATGGGGCCGAATCCGTCCCCGCGCCGCGTGATCTGCGCGCCGACCGGCTGCAGATTGGGCAGCACCACGTTGCCGCGCGCGTCCGCCACGTCGAACCGCATGCCGACGGGGTTCCACGTCTCGGCGCCGCCCGCCGCGCGCTCGTAGCGGAGGCGCATCTTCGCGAACGGCATCCCCTCGCGGAGCACGCCGTCGACCCCGATCGCGCGGTCCGCACACACCTCGATCGATTTGTCGATCGTGCCGACGGAGAGCCGCGCGACGAGCGACCGAACAGGCTGCTGCGCGTACGCGCTGCCCACGAGCACGACGTCCCCCCGCGCCTTGAAAGGCACCAGATCCGAGGGCGCCGAGAGGCTCCGCTGCGAGTCGTCGTCCCAGTAGGTGTCGTCCTCGTTCGGCTCGTCCTGCTGCGGCGCGAGCGGCGATTGGCCGGGACGCAGCGAGAACGTGGCCTTGCACACCACCGTGAGCGCCGGCGCCCCGTTGGAGAACAGCCATCGCAGCAGCGTGACGCGGAGCGGCCCGGGGGCGACGAGGTCCATCGAAGCCGAATCGGACCCGAAATCACGTCGCCTGTCGACCCCGACACGCCCCCGCGCCCCCGAAATTTCGTCGCGCCGCAAGATGGGACACGCCCGCGTGAACTGGCCCCCTTCCGGATCCGCCCGCCGAAACTGGCACGTTCCGGATTCCGAGGTATGCCGTCCCTTCGCGGCGTACTGGAGCCTCGAAATCTCGGTGCGCCCCACGCCACCCCCTGAATTGCGCCTCACCAACCACCTTGAATACGGAGGACACGATGAGCCCCCAGAACATGCCCCCTCAGGAGCAGCAGCCGCCGGGCCGAGAGTCCGACATGTCGCCTCGCCCGGTCTCGAAGGACGACGTTCATCACCGTGGCAGCGGCAAGCTCGACGGCAAGGTCGCGCTCATCACCGGGGGCGACTCCGGCATCGGCCGCGCCGTCGCGATCGCCTTCGCGCGCGAGGGAGCGGACGTCGTCATCGCCTACAACCAGGAGCACGGCGACGCCGCGGACACCGTGAAGATGGTGGAGGAAGAAGGCCACCGCGCCATCCCGCTCGCGGGCGACATCGGGGACGAGACCTTCTGTCAAAAAGCGGTCAAGACAGCCGTCGACGCGTTCGGCCACCTCGACGTCCTCGTGAACAACGCGGGCGAGCAGCACCCGCAGGAGAGCATCGAAGAGATCAGCGCCGAGCAACTGGAGCGGACGTTCCGCACCAACCTCTTCTCGATGTTTTACCTGACGAAGGCGGCGCTCCCGCACCTGCACGAGGGCGCGGCGGTCATCAACACCACGTCGGTGACCGCCTACAAGGGCAGTCCGCACCTGCTCGACTACGCCTCGACCAAAGGCGCGATCGTGGCCTTCACACGCTCCCTGTCGCAGGCGCTCGCGGAGAGAAAGATCCGGGTGAACGCGGTGGCGCCGGGCCCGATCTGGACGCCGCTCATCCCGTCGACGTTCTCGAAGGAGAAGGTCGAGAAATTCGGCTCCGACACGCCGATGAAGCGCCCCGGCCAGCCCGAAGAGGTGGCCCCGAGCTTCGTCTTCCTGGCCTCCGACGACGCCTCGTACATGACGGGCCAGACCCTGCACCCGAACGGCGGAACCGTGGTGAACGGCTGACTGCCAATCACGCAAACAGGCACTCTCGCTTGCCAGGGTATTTGGGGGCCGCGGGAGACGTTCTGTCCGTGCCGGGGCCTCCACCACGCGTCACGGCTCCGCTCACTCCACCGCAGGCGTGTTAATTCTCGTCTCCGACCCTGGAGTCACGAGCGGTGTCTCTGCGCCTCTTCCGTGGCGGCTTCGTAGCCTTCACGAGTGGACATCTCCACGAGACCGGCGACGGATCCGCCCAGGTTTTGCCGCACGCGATCGCGGTTCCACACGAGGCCGTCCACGCACCGTTCGGCGAAGATGGGGCCGAGCCGCCCGAGCTCGTCGAGCGCGCCGAGGAGGTGCCGCGCCACCACCGGCTCGAAGATGTTCAGCTCCAGCTCGCCGCCGCCCACGGCCATCTCGACCGCGTGCGCCGCCGCCCGCACGTCGAAGGCCACCTGCATCGCCAGCTCCGGAATCACCGGGTTGATCTTGCCCGGCATGATCGACGAGCCGACAAGGGCCTTCGGCAACAGGACCTCTCCGATACCGCCTGTCGGCCCGGAGGAGAGGAACCGCAGATCCGCCGCGATCTTCCCGATCACGAGCGCGATCTGCACCGCCGCCGAGGCGACTCCCACGTACGCATCCAGGTTCTGGAGCGCGTCGAACATGTCCGGACTCGGCACCAGCGGAAACCCGGAGAGCTGCGCGAGCTCGGCCACAGCGCGCTTCCGGTACCCCTTCGGCGCGCCGATCCCGGTGCCGATCGCCGTCGCCCCGAGGGGCACCGCGTGGAGCTCCGCGAGCGCCCGCTCGAACGAGGCCGCGGTCCGCCCGAGCGCGTTCGCGTGCGCGAGGTGCGTCTCCCGCACCGTGAGCGGCACCGCGTCCTGCACGCACGTCCGCCCGAGCCGCACCAGATCCCCGTCGCGCTCCGAGGCCGCGACGAAGGCCTCTCGGAGCCGAGAAACGCCCGCGATCGCGCGCGCCCCCACCCGCAGCACGGCGATCTGCATGCCAGTCGGATAAGCGTCGTTCGTCGACTGGGACCGATTGACGTGGTCGTTCGGATGAACTGGCATGTACGCCCCGAGCGCGCCGCCCGCGGCCACGTTCGCGAGGTTCGCGATGACCTCGTTCATGTTCATGTTCGTGGCCGTCCCGCCGCCGCCTTGCACGAGATCGAGCGGGAACTGGTCGTCGTGCCGCCCCGCCGCCACCTCCGCCGCGGCCCGCTCCACGCCGGCGCCGCGCCCGAGATCCAGCGCGCCGAGGGCCATGTTCGCGCGCGCCGCCGCCTGCTTCACGAGCGCGAGGCCCACCACGAGATCCGGCCGATCGCGCGTCGTGAGCCCGCTCACCGCGAACGCCGGAATGGCGCGCTGCGTCTGCGCGCCCCACAGCGCGCCCGCCGGGACGAGGATCTCCCCGAGCGCGTCGTGCTCACGTCGATGTGTTTCCATGCTGTCTTCGAGGCCCCCGGAGGGAGGATGTCAGTCGGCGCGACGGCCGGGCCGAACGGTCTTCCGGAGGAGCAGCCCGTAATGATACCCCGGCCCGCGCTTGTCGTGGCCGTAGATGAAGTGCGTGCTCCAGAGGCGCTGCAGGAAGCCCGAAGGCGGCGGGATGCGCTCGACGGTCCAGCTCGGATCGGCCGCGAACTCGGCCAGATCGCCCATCGCTCCCTTGGCCACGATCAGCGTGTCGCGCGTCGCGTGCCGGTCGATGAGCCGCTTCAGGATGCCGGGCAACAGGCCGTCCGTCGGCGGGTAGAGGAAGAAGATGCTCGCCTCCGCCGGAAAGGCGTCCTCCAGCATGGCGTGGCGGATCTCCACGTTCGGCTTCCCGGAGAATGCCTGTTGCGCGAACAGGGCCGTGCTCTCCATCTCCACGCCGATGACCCGGTTGTGCGGATACGTCGACGAGAGGAACGCGACGACTCGGCCCTTGCCGCAGCCGACGTCCGCGAGCACGTCCCCGGGCTTCACGTCGACGTGGCCGAAGATGTCGCGCAGCGCGTCGTAGCCGGAGTGCCAGTTGGTGGCGAGGACCCCCACCATGAACCGCACGCTGCCGGTCGCGCGGAGATCCGAGACGGCGTCGCTCACGCGGCGGAGGGCCTTGCGGAGCGTGAGGCGCCGGAGCGCGCCCGCGAAGTCGACCGGGTCCTCTTCGACCGCTCCGGGCGCGGTCCTCTCGATTGGCCGTGACGGCGACGTGCGCGCCTCTCGCAGACTTGGCTCCACCAGAATCTCCATGGAGTCCCCCGCGAGCAGCAGTGAATCAATCATCAGGGATCGCTCTTCGGTCACTCGGAACTACCGGCGCAGAGGCCCGAAGTCAAGGCGGACCGGCCCCTCGGACAGCGAAGATCGCGCCCTCTCAACATGCGCTAACAAAGCGCACCTGAGACTCCCCCTTGACACTCCCGCGCGCGACCCCAGCCCGCTCCAGCAGCGGAGAGGGGAACCCCTCGCGGCCATTCCCCTGCCCCACTTTTCCCCTGGAGCTGCCGAGAGAAACGTGAAGCGGCGAGCGCCCCGAAGCGCCCCACCCGAGGGCGCCCCACGGTGCCCGGAGACTGTCACTCTGAGCGCGTCGCCCCCGCCGCGGAGCGCTCTCTCGTCCCACCCGTAGACTGCCAGTCACCCGACGGAGCGACCCGGGCGGACAATCGGCGGCCGCCGGAAAAGAAACCCTTCGAGCGTCGTCCTGTCCGTGCCAAAGAAAGGCACCGATCATGAGATGTACCAGCTTCACCCGGGTTTCGTTCGTCGCCTCTCTGGCCTTCGTCCTCGTGCCCCTCTTGCAAGGGTGCGCGCCGCACGTCCCGCCGCGGGAGGTGCGCCTCGCCGACATCGGGAAAGGAGGTCCGCTGTTGCCGGGACAGGCGCTGATCGTGGAGGTCCAGGAGGGCGACACGATCCCCCTCAGCTTCAGCTTGCGCGGCCCGTTCATGGCGACGCCCGAGGACGCGCCGCCGATCCCGCTCCGCGCGAAGCGGCACTTCTTCCTGCGGATCGACAAGGACGGCCTCCGCGCGAGCGCCGACGGGAAGCACTTCGACGAGCGGCCGGTCAAGCCGGGCTCGTTCCAGATCGGCCTCGGCGCCACGAAGGAGGGCGTCCGCGCGACGATCGCGATCGAGACGCCCGTGCCCGTGGACGCGGGTCACTGACGGGCCCTCCCCGCGCCGCGAGGTGCCCTGTCAGCATGCCTGTCCGGAGGCCGCGAGGTGCCCCGTCAACGTGCCTGTCCAGAGGCCGAGTCGAGGAACCGCGACACCTCGTCCACGAGGTCCGGCGACACGCGATGATCGATGTCCGCGGGCTTGATCCGCGTCGGATCCGGCTCCGCGATGCAGTTGAGCGCGTGCGTCATCCCCGCGATGACCCGCACCCGGTGCGGCGCCGCGGAGCCCTCCGACAGCCACCGGCCCCAGCTCTCGATCTCCGAGGGCGGCACGTTGTAGTCGTAGCTCCCGCCCACCACGAGCAGCGGCCGATGGAGCCCCCGCGCGACGTCGGGGATCTTCTTCGCGAGCCCGATCCAAGAGGCCCAGAGCCCCGCCGGCTGCCCGAGCACCGGCGCCCCGAGGTACGTCCCGTCCTCGATCTGGCGCAGCGCCACGGCGGCGTGCTCCAGCGCGCTGCCCTCGGCCTCGGCCCGATCGGGCTCGCCGGCCGCGAGGAGCGCCCACCGGAGCCGCTCGCTCTGCTGATGGAGCACGACGCCCATCGTGTGGAACGGAGGCGCCAGCATGACGCCCGCGCGCGCCGCCGGCCGATCCGCGAGCAGGAGAGGCACCAATTCCCCGCCCTCGCTGTGGCCGATGAAGAACGTCCGCTCGGGGTCGATCTCACTGTATTCCGAAACGCGATCGAGCGCCGCCTCCGCGTCCCGGACGAGCTCGCCGGTCGACAGCTCGGTCACCAGCATCGCGTACGGGAGCCGCTCGGAGTCGTCGTCCTTGCAGCCGTTCCAGCCGTTGCAGCTCCTCTTGTCGTACCGGTAGACGGCGTACCCGCGCTCCCCGAGGGCCTCCGCGAGCTGCTTGTATACAGGCAGATCGAAGCCGAAGCCGAGCCCGATCTGGCCGCGCATCACGCCGTCGCGCGACATGGGCCCGCTGCCGTGCACGAGGACCGCGACTGGCACCTTCGCCCCGGCCGTCCGCGCGGGCAACGTCAGCGTGCCTTCGAGGTGAAACGGCCCGCGATCGAAGGCGAGCGGCACTTCCTCGGCCGGCAGGACAGGCCCCTTCGCCGGAGGGACCGCGGCCTTCGCGACCGGCGGAGGCGCTGGTGGCCTCTCCTTCGGCAGCGCGCACCCCGCGAGGAGGCTCGTCCCGACGATCACGCTCCGGATGAGGCGCATGGTTCGTACGACTGCGCAGCCGCGCGCGGACTTGGGTGAATGAAGAGCGAAGGAGACTTGGTGGGTCGGCAGGGACTCGAATCCCGTGAAAACGCTGGTTTTCCGCCGGATTCTGCCGACGACTGCACGGGTCCTGTCTCCGACACTTACGTGAAGGACGCAGGAACCATCCGAACGCCTACGGACGACGGACGCGTCATGGCCGTCCGGACCGTGCTCGAAGGTGTGAGGGGGTTGATCGACGAAGCGATCCGTGCCTTGGACCGCGGGGACGTGGAGGGCGCCCTCCGCATGGTGAGCGCCCGACGTCACGGGTGAGGACGTCGGGCGACGTCAAGCTGGGCGCGTGTTCAGAAGGTAAAGCGGGTCTTCAGGAGAGCCCACGCTGACAGCAGGTCCGCCTCACTCGTCGCCCCGTCCTTCGAAGCGACCTCGTACACGTCTCCATCCCAGAACCGCCAGTAGGCACCACCACTGTCAGCCCAGCCGCACCCGACGCTTGTGGTGTTGGTGCCTGTCATCGTGAAGGCCTCGTTCTGGATCGGCGACTTGCTCCACGTGCTACCAGTGAGCGAGACGTAGAGAACACCGTTCTTCCTCATGAGAGCGAAGAACTGCTTGGTGTTCTGTGACCACGTGTGACCCCCGATGCCGTTCTGGTTCTCGATCGCGACGGCGTTCGAGTTGTTGTAGTAGAACGCGCTCGCCGTCCCGCTTCCGTACTGGGCCGCAAGCCTCGCGAGGGTTCCGTGGTGCGAGACCTCGAGCACCGTCGCCGCGGTGGTGTTCGACTTGGAGCACACGACCAGCATCGTGAAGTCCTTCGTCGGGTCGATGAGCAGAGAGTTGAGCAACATCTTCTGCGAGCTGGCCGACGCAAAACGAAGACACGCCTTGCTGTCCGAGTCGGTCGCAAGCGACGGACATGTGGCTCCCGCGCTTGCTGTGAACGCGAGCGCTCCGATCTGGTCCGCCCAGTTGGTGACCTGCGTTGTGCCGGTGATCGAACCTCCAACATCCGTTCTCCACTCGTGCGTGAATCCGATGTCAGAGAGGGCCGTGATCGTCTGCGAAGCGTTCAGGTTGACGTTCGTGCGAGCGCCGACAGTGAGAGCCACGTTGCGACTGTCGGAGTCACGAAGAACCTGCACGTATCCGTTCTGCGACGTGACAGGCTCGAAGGTGAACTGTCGGCCAGCGTCCAGGTACGCCATCTCGCACGCGTGGATCTTGCCCCCGTTCGCGTTGCTCTTCGGGTTCGTGGTCGCCCCGGTCCAGATCTCGAATCCAGGACGATCGTCGGCTGGGTTCGCAGATCCAGTGACAGCGCGAGTCTTCATCCATCCGAGCAAGCGGAGGGAGCGCGACTCGCGAGGCATGGTCCACTCCGCAGCGTTCGCCAGGATCGTGGAGTAGCAGTATCTCTCCGCGTAGACGCTCCCCGCTCCATCCGCCCCGTCGTTGTGCAAGATGCGGTTGGAGTCGCCCGACTGCGTGATGTGGACGTGCAGCTTTGGTGTCGTACCCGGTACCGCCTTGATCGCGGCAACGAGTCGATCGGGGTTCGGGATCGGAACAGTGGGCGCCTCGGTTCGGTCCCCCATGACCCAGATGTGAGGCCCATTGGGGAGCGCCACGATCCGGCCGATCGCGTCGGTGGCGTTGCATGCGATGTAGGGATCCACCGCGGCGGGAGCGCCCTGTGCGCGATCGCCTACCTGGGTGATGAGGGACGATCGGATCGACGAAGAGACCAGTCCCCAGTACGAGTCGATCGGGTCCGCTCCAATGTCGAAGTTCGGGTAGAACAGGACCACCGCGAGCACACGATCCGGACAGCGACAGGCGGCCAGGAGCGCGTCCAGACAGCCAGTGGAGTAGCCAACGACGACTGCCGACCTGCCAGCGCCAAAGACGTTGGACGCTCCAACGGCTGCCACGGCATGATCGAGCGCATCGAACCTGTCCTGTGTGTCTCTCGCGTAGTCGATGGTCCCGAGGCCGCCACGTCCACGGGATGAGACGGCGATCGGCATCGGAGAACGACCGCTCACCGGATCCACGTACGAAGCGAGCCGGCGCTTCATCGCTGCGGTGAACTGAGTGCGCGCCTGCCCGAAGCCTGGATAGAGGAGCGTCGGAACCAGCTTCGCCGTGCCAGCGTGCCCCGTGTCGTGACACCGGTCGTACGACATGTTGTTGATCGTCGAATCGAGCGACGACACAAGGTTGGTGACCGTCGCCTCGCTGTATGTGCCAGAGGCACCGACCGTGCTGATCGCCGTGGTCGGATCGATGGGCGACGCGTTCAGGACAGCGGAGATCGCGACCGAGGAGAGCGCGGGGTATCGGTTGTAGCCGTCGTCGAGAGGCATGGTCAGACCCCCGCGAGAGCCCAGCACAGCAGGGTGCCGGGGTTGGAGGGATCACCGGTCTCAGCGGCGGGGAACGCCACGTGAGTCATCCCAGGCGGGACACGGATCACGATGACATCCGACACGGAGTCGACCGGCGGAACCGGGAGATCGAGCTCGAGCTCCCGTACGGGCTTCGTGATCTTGGCGCCCACCACCACGGGAGAGTCGGTGTCGACGTCCCGGAAGGTCTCCCCGTCGATGTCGTCCGACTTGTAGGTGGGCCTGATCGTCGCGTGACCCGTCGTTGATCCGACGAGCGTGTACTTGAAGGCGAGCGATACCCGGTCCGCCCCCATCGGGATGGGGAACCAAGCGAGATCGTCGTAGGTGGAAGCGAGGGCGCCAGTGCGGTACGACACCCCATCTCGAGGCGGACCAGAGGCGACGCGCTGTGCAATGTGACCGGCCATGTTCGACCCTACCGGCCGGGCCGAGATGGGCAGTCAGTGGGAGGGAGTCGAGGACGTTGTCGAAGTCGTCGAAGGAGCGGGAGCGGGTTCCTCGGAGAGGGCATCGGCAAGCTCGCGCTGGGCCTCTGCAAGGGCTCGGAGCACGTCCGCCGCGTCCTCCTTGCTCGTCACGTCACACGCCTTCGTTTCGAGGTCCTTGCAGCGAGCACGGGCCGCCTTCACCCGCTCGCTCTCCTCCTTGGCGGTCCGCACTGCGATGTCGGCCACGGAGAGCACCGTCACGGCGTCCTCCGCACTGATACCCATGGAGGCGCAACCGGGGAGTGGACCAGCCGTTCCGACGAGCACGAGGGCCGATCCGAAGAGGTACACGAGGAGGTGCTTCATGTGACCGGCGTTGTGTGCTGTGCTGTTCGTCATCGATCCTTCTCACTGGGTTGAGTGTCGTCGTCGTCGACCACCAAGCGGGCGGTCCGGGGGATGCCAGAGACAGGCGTCGTCGATGCCTCGCGAACGATCGCGGGAGGGGCCACCTTGTCGACGATGCGGTCCGTGCTCTTGTCGATCGCCTTCAAGACCTCGGCACGGACCGAATCAACGGACGCCTTCACCACGGTTTGCGTGCGTCGCAGCTCTGCCACGGTCCGCTCGTGATGGACATCGAGCTTCCCTTCGAGCTGCGCGTGGCCCGTCTCGATCTTCCCTTCGAGGACCTTGTGCTCCACGGAGTGAGTCACGAGACGCTCGGACAGCGTCTCGAAGAACTTGGCGATCGAGGGGCCGATGCTCGTCGCGAGCTTGTGCAAAAGGAACATGCCGGCGAGGATCAAGCCGGCCGGGATGCCCACCCGCTCGATCCCCTTCGCCACCGCATCGATCAGCGCTGCGTCCATGGTGATCCCTCACTTGTTCGAAGCAGACACGCGCCAGGACGTGCCGTCGAAGATGAGCTTGCAGGCGAGATAGGAGCCTGCGTTGAGCTCGATGAGCGGAAGGCCGAAGGACGGGTCTTGGAGGGCGAGCTTGGAGCCCGACCCAAACCACATGACGGTCGCCTCGATGATCTCCCCTGTGGGAGGATGGGTGAGGGTCCACGTTGCCGGCGCGGGCTGGCTTGGGGAGAGCCACAAATCAGCCTTCCACAACTCGATGGTCCGGTTACCCGTCCCGGGCGTAGACGACCTCTTTGCCTCGTAGGCCTCGTCGCCGGTGTAGATGGTCTTGCTGGCCACCTGGATCACGTTGCCGGCGGCGAACACCGCATCTCCACCAACGTTCAGGTTCTCGACGTCCACGTTGTGGAAGCTCGAAGTGCCCGCCGATACCGTGATGCCCGTGGCGAACGTGACGCCCGTGACGGCGTTGGTGAACTCCACCACTCCCGAGAAGGTGTTGTGTCCCGAAAAGACGTTGTTGCCCTGGAACGTGTGCGACCCAGTCCAAACAATCGTGCCTGGATACGTGCCTCCTTCGAGGCCGTTCACCATGCGCCACCCGATCCACACGGTGCGGTCCGTGAGAGCTTCGACCCCTACCCCTACACTGCCAGCGTCGCGATCGTCGTTGTCGTCGGGGACGTCGGGAATGACGAAGTACCCCTTGCCGGCGATGTAGGGGTTGATGACGAGACCGGCCGAGTCTTGTCCGGGGTACGGGTGAGCCATGGTCTCAAACCGTACCGAGCCAGTATCTTCCGCGTGTGCTGCGCGCCCTCACCCGCTCGTACCCGAACCCGGTGCTCACGATGCGGCCGTGGTGCTTCCACTTCCCATCGGGGTGATTGATGTCCCCGGGCGAGTCCGCTGGATCGAGAAGACTCGGCGTGAACGTCACGATGATGTGAGAGACCGACACGCCGGAAGCCTTGAAGTTGGAGCAGACGGCGCGGGCCGTTGAGACGTACGGATTCGTGGCGGTCGTGCCGATGGTGTAGGCGTCGTTCGTCACGCTCTCCCTGTCTCCATACTTACCAGCGCTGTTGTACTGCCCCTCGTAGTTGGAGAGCTCGGTGTCACCGCACGGGGCATAGATGATCGCCCACAGACGCGACGGGTCGGGGTTCGGACCAGCGGGGTTCGCCCACGTCTCGGAGTCCCAATCCCAGGCGTGCGCCACCGTGGAGTCGAGCTGTGCGGCGCTCCCATCCTCGGGCCAGAAGACGCCCAGACCATCGCTCGACTGGTATCGAAGGCCGGTGTCGTCGAGGGTCCACCAATACCCCTCCGAGGGGAGGACTCCGCCCTTCACGAGGCGCACCTTCGCGGGCATGGGATACAGGACGCCTCGCAGGGCCGAAAGTAGACCGTATGGGGTACCAGCCGAACGCCAGGCTTGGCGCCAGTACCGCAGACGAGCGGCAGCCGCGGCGGGGCTCTCCTTCTTGCCGAGGAGCATGCGGCGGTCCCTCGCGATCATGGGGAGTGCTTCGATCGACCCGAAGCCCCCGAACTCCGGATCATCGATCTGGCCGGGCATGCTCGCGAGCCGACCCAATTCGATGTTGTCGTGCGTGCGCTGGATCACTTCCAGCGTCGACTTCATGAGCGACTTCCAGTGCGCCCGGTCCTTTTTGAGCATCCACCCGGGGAGGATGCCGCGGAGGAAGGCCTCGCCAATCACTGCTTCACCATCTCGACGGTGACGTCCACCGTGATGTCGGGGATCGCGTTGTACGGCAACTCGAGGTCGGTGACGGCCGATCCGAACGTGCAGACCACCTTCACGATGCCGTTCGCGCACTCGGAGGCCTTCGCGCACAACTCCGAGTTGTAGAGGTAGCCGGGGTCCGTCTTGAGGACGATCGCCGCCGTCCGGTTGCCACCGATAGGCACCTTCGAGATGTACTCCGCCATCACGCCAGCGATCTTGTCCAAGGCCTCTTGCTGCGAGAGGCCCGAGTCCACGTCCACGTACGCCTTCACGGTGAGCGAGTCGGCGACGACCGCGGCAGCATACACGCCGGCTGTGATCCCCACGGGGACAACGAGCTTCAAGAGGTTCTGCCACACGAGGAAGAGGTCCGAACCAGGGACCATGAGCGAGCCAGTGGTGGGCCCAGAACGGTCCGCCAAGTAGACCTCCACCTGGCAGTTGCCCATGTCGAGAACCCGCACCCGGTTCACCCCCACGGGCGTCGTCCCGTCCGGGCGATACGTGGAGAGGGCGATGAACTCGTAGGCTGCACGAGGACCAGCCGGCGAGAGAGGGGCCATCGCGAGGCGGCACCGGATCCTGAGCGCTTCGTCCGTCTCTTCGTCGCTACCCAGGATCGCAGAGGTGTTCGTCTGAACGAAGACGCCGGCCGGACCAGTGATGGGTGACGGGTCAATCGCCCCGCTCAACGTGTCGGATCCGGTGCCTGCCTCATCCGCCTGGAAGACGAGATCGACCGTGTAGTAAGGGTCCGGCGCTCCGGGCCATGCTGCGACGGAGCCCCCGGTGATGTTCGTGAACGTCTTCCCCGTGTCCGTGTTCTTGAGGCGAATCTGGCCGGGGACGATGGTGACGAAGACGGAGCTGTGGTTCTCGACCGTGAGAGTGGTAGTCGCGAACTCCTTCCCCTTGCGCTTCACCCCGTACGAGGTCCACGCGAGCAGGGTGAGCCACGCGCCCGTCGCATAGTCGAGGAAGGCCGCACGGAGAGACGGGACGGCGATCAGCGTCCAGAGCTTCGCCAGGACGAACGCCACCACCACCATGATCGCTCGGATTGGCTCTCCGGGTTGCCACGCTGACGTGCTGATCTTCTCGTCGATCGCCGCCTGGACCAGCTCGTCGAAGTAGGACTCTTTCGTCTTGTCGCCGAGCAATTCCTGGATCGTCGGAATGACCACGTCACACCGCCCTTCGGAGCGAGGCCCCAGTGAAGTTCATGAGCGGGCCCACGAACGAGAAAGCGTCACCCGTCACCGGGAAAATCTTGATCTTGGGGCGGAGGGCATAGCCCCCTTCGATGATCTCGAGTCCGGGGTCGACTGCCGCCGAGGACACCCGCTCGTCCTTCTCGCACTCCGACTTGATCGCAGATGCCACGTAGGCGAGCGACTCGGAGGTGAGCCCCGCGTTCTCGTAGTTGGAGACGGAGAGGCCGTAATCGGGATCATCCCAGTACGTCCCCTTCTCCGTGTCGAGACGCATGTTGAGCGCCTGCGCCAGGATCGCGGCATCGTCCGACAGCCGCCGAAACAGCGGTGAGTCGATGTTGATCGTTTCGCCGTAGTTGCCCACGGCGGACCCTACCGACTGGTCCTACTCCGACTCGAAGAGGTCCGAGCCCGTCGAGATGTGCCCATCGAGGAGAGCAATTCCGAAGCTCCCCGGGTCCGGGGTGAACACCAGCGACGGGCCGGCGATAGTGCCAATCGGACGCGTGCTCCCGTTGTGCATGATCTGGACGATCTGCACGAGACCCGCACCGGGTACGAACTGAAGTTGCCCCACGTACACGCCGTCATCCTTGCGGGCCACGGGGTGCCTGTTGTGGCTCCCCACATAGACGTGCTTCGTGGTCGCACCCGGTCCATGGGGAACGGTGGTCGCGATCTGGACCACAGAGTCGGCGTCCACGGTGATGGAGACCGGGTTCTTCGTGAGGTAGTGGGCCACGAAGGGGCGATCATGACGACCGCCCTCGAAGCCGACGAGCACCTGCGATCCGACCGTGGAGTCCGTCGTGATGCCGTGTGCCCCGTACACCTTCACGATCTTGCCCGGGAGGTCCGGATGCCCGCCCGCGTCGCCCACCCGTTTAAGGGCCATGCGTCCCGCTTCGTCCTTGGTGACCTCGTAGAGGTAGAACCCGTAGAACCGAGTCCGGCGCAAGACCGCGTCGATCACCTGCTGAACCAAGTCTTGAAGGTTCACGGGTCCAACTCCGCCCAGATGCTACCGGATGACACCAGAACTCGGGCCGTTCCGACCGTCATGGATAGCTCCCCAAAGTCGACGATCGAACCGGGTACCACGCTCGTCAGCTCGGAGTCGGGGAGGTCCACGATCGCGCGACCGATCGAAGCCATGTACCGACGCAGGGAGACGATGCCCGCGGCCTCCGTGGTGGCGAGGGGACCGATGAACGTGGTCCCGCTGGGGAGCACGCGCCAGGGCACCCCGAGATAGGCCAACGCGTCCGTCCCAGTGCCTTCAGGACGCACCCAGGACTCGCCGAGCACCTTGGACGTCAGCGACGAGCCGAGGGCCACCTTCTCGCCCGTCTCCGTGGCGAGGTCGCGGACCACGTCGGAGAGGCGGACCCCCAGCGAGTCGAAGTAGGGCCGCCGCTGGACCTTCTTGCGCCAACCGCCCGCACCACCGACCACGAAGAAAGAGCTGTTCGCGACACCCATCGCCCCCGAGAGGATCGTGCCGGTGAGCGTGAGGTCCCCGATCACGAGGGTGGCAGTCTGACCCTTCACGATCTCGGCGTCGTCGGTCGGCTCCACATCGGCCGTCCAGACACCACGGGAGGACAGGAGGAGCTCACCCCGCATCACCCCCCACCCGTTGAGGGTGCACCCCATCTCACTTCCCCTTGTTCATGGCGTCGAGCCGCGAAGCGAGCTTCTTGTTCTCGTCGTTGAGCGCCTCGATCTGCTTCTCGATGTCGGTCTTGGCGCGAGGAGCAGTCGGACCACCGACGGGTACCCGCTTCTTCCACTCGGCGAGCACGAGGTCGACGCTGTAGAGGTTCCGCTTCTCGTCACGGGTCCAGCCACCGATCGACTGCACGACCACGGACCGGATCTCGTTGTGCTCCAACGCTGGATCCGAGAAGCGGTAGACCGCCGGCTTGGGGCGCTGTTTCTGCCCCTTGCGGAGGACCTCGAGAAACGGCTTCACGGCGTCACGAGCCGCCTTGTCCACGCACTCGATGCGATAGGACACGGTGGCCATGTCCTCGAGCTTCACCATCGTGAAGGCGCCCGCGTACCCAGGCTGTTGCTGCTGTTCGACCTTCTGGGAACGGTCACCACCACTGGTCCGGACCACACGAGTGCCCGGGATGGGTTGCCCCTCCAAGGTGGGGTGGTCCCACAGGTTCGGTGCCTCGGAGGGGTCGGCTGCCACGTCCGACCGTACCGGGCCCGGGTCTACGCCTCGGAGGGGACGGTGAGCCCGAGATTCTCGGCCACCCGTGCTGCCTCAACGGCGATGACTCGACGGATCTCCGTGGCCAAGTCGTCGCCGCCCTGCACGATGAGCTGGCCGATCGACACGAGCGGTCCGGTGAACGATGCGCCGGCGCCACGCGCTCCAAGGGCGGGGAGCTTCTGAGGATCGGGGACAAGGGAGGACGCAGCCGCCTTCTGCACGCGGTCCTCGGAGTCCTCGAGCCCGAGTGCCTGTCCCTCACCCATGTGCCTGGCAGTCCGTCGGAAGAGGCGAGAGGGAGAGTGGATCTCGGCCTTTGCTCGCACGCCTGCGTCAGCCGCCGCCGCGAGGCTCTCACCAGCCGCCTTTGCTGCCGCCTCACTCGACTTGAGACCGGCGACGACACCATCCCCCATCGCCTTCCCCGTGGCCATCCCGGCGTCGTTCGCCTTCGTCACGTCCTTGTCGGAGCCGACCGTGATTCCCTGAGACTTCTCCCAGTCTTGCTGGGAGAGCAGTCCGAGATCGGATCCGACCTGTCGAACGAGCGCGCTCCCATCCCACTCCTTCGCGAGCTTCGAAGCCTGCTCGAAGGCTGCGGTGACAGCCCCGATCGCAGCCGCCAGCGCGAGGAACGGAGCCGCGGCCACGACTGCATAGCCCGCCATGACACCCAGTGCGAGGCCACCACCCAGCGCAGCCGCCTTCATGAGGGAGCTCGACGACACAAGACCGTCGAGAGCGCCCGTGTACGGTTGCAGGGCGATCCGAGCCCGAAGCACGGCGTTCTCGGCCAGCAAGAACGCGAGCACCATGCCCTGACCGAAGGCCGTGACGTACGGTTCCACCTTCTCGACAACGGAGAAGATGCCGTTGAACGCTCGGGTCATGACGTCCCCAAGCGCCCTCCCCATCACGGTCTGAGCGGTGAAGTTCTTGGAGAACCGATCGAGCGCCCGCACGAGCGGCTGAGGGTCGACACCCGTGAAGAGCTGCCGGAACCCGACCTGTGTGCGAGCAAGGATCCCCTGCATCTGCGAGAGAGCCCGATACCCGATCGCGATCTTGGCGATCCCCACGAAGCCCGCCCCGCCCGCCATCGCCGCCATGAGCGGGAGCGCCCCCTTCAGGGTGCTCACCATGGATCCAGCGCCGTCCTTCGCGCTCGAGAACGACTTGGCGAGGGATGCGCCCGCCTTTTCCCCGGCCTTGCCAGCGTCCCCAGCCGCCTTGGAGACGTCGGGAATACCGTCCTTCTTCCCCTTCTTCTTCGATGGAGACGAAGAGGCCTTCTCCTTCGACTCCGGCTTATCGAACGACGGGGAGAACGGTGGCACCACCGTAGCCCCCTGTGGAGCCTTGAGCTTGTTGAGAGCGTCCTGAGCCGCCTGTGTGGCGCCCGCAAGCTTCTCGGCCGCATCGACGCCCGCACCGATGGATCCAGCGGCACCGCTCCCAAAGGACTTGAGGGCAGAGTCCGCCTCCATGAGGGCCGACCGCATCGCCGTGATCGCCGACTCCGCTGCTTTCGCGGGGTCCACCACGCCGCTGGTATCGAATGACGCGGACCACTCCATCACAGGCTCACTTTCCAGACTTCATGAAGCCCCGCGCCAGGGCCCCACACGATCGAAGGTTCACGCACGCCTCTGCCAGGATCGCGAGCGCCGCCCGAACACGCGTGTCGTGGCGCTCACCCGGGGGGAGGAGGGCGCACAGCAACTCGGCCATGCGCCCCACGTCGTCCCCGGCCGTCCGAGCGAGGCTCAGGCTTTTCCCGTGAGTCGCTCCGACTCGCCCACGGACAGGGCATCACGAGCCTGGAACAGGCGGACCCACAGACCGGGGAACGCGTCCGTCACCTTGCGTGCATCTTCTCGGGACGGGTAGACGACGCAGTCGAGCGTGGTCTCTCGGACCACCGACAGACGGTCTGTCTCGTTCTCGAGGGCGTTGATCCGCTGCCCGCCCGCGTCCTGCTCCGCGAGGGTCTGCACGCGCATGATGATCGCGCCCATGGGAGTCTGGATGAGCGCCACACGCCCCTTGCCGTGCTTCGCTCGGAGCGACTTCCAGGCTTCCTGATCGCGCTCCTCGCGCTCCAAGCGAGCTACCTCTTCCTCCTCGGCACGGAGGATCTCTTCGGGCGAGGGGGGCATGGATGCCGACTGCTCACGAAGCGCACGCTGGGCCTGAGCCGCGGCCTTGCGCTCCTGAAGTGCCTTGAAGCGAGCGGCGTGCTCGGGTCCAAGTCCCGCCGGGATGGGGGGCTCTTGAACGATGGACTCGGGGGCAGAGATGGGGTTCGGCATGCCCGGACCCTACCGACCGGGCATGCCTGAGATAGGGTATCAGAGGGAGAAGCCGAGCGTGGCCCCGACCTGCGAGACGACCGTGGCAGAGCCCCCGATCGTGCTTCCCAGGGTGAGCGCTCCGCTCGCGATGGCCGAGATACCGTTACGGGTGATCTGGCCGAGCACGCTGCACTTCACGGCGGTGTACGTCGCCTTGTCGTCGAGAGTCCCCGACGAGTTGATGATGCGACACGACGGGATGAACAGCGAGGAGAGGCCCCGTCCGGTGTCCATGAGCTGCGCGCCCAAGTTGAACCGGACCTGCATGTATCCCGGTCCGAGGGCCGCGATCAGGGCGTCGAACTCGGAGTGCAGGATCTCGAAGCCGCACTCGGCCGCATAGAGACCCTCCGTCTCGGCGATGGGCAGTTTCGATGCCCCGTAAATCTTCTCCGAGCCGTCCATGGACTCGGACCAGTCGACCTTACGGATACCGACGATGCGGCGCCCTCCGACGTCGATCTGAGCGCTCGCGAGCGTGTAGGCGAACCCGGTGGTCTGCGGATACTGGAGGTTCATGGTCGTCAGTCCTTCACGCGACCAGCGCCGCGAACTTCGGGTTTTCGAACGAGATTTCGCCATCGAACTGGTCCACGTAGCCCAGTTGCGTGATCGAAACCTTGGCGGTGAGATTGCCAGTCAGGAGGAACGGATCCGTACGGGACACGCGGGCCTTCACACCGGACACGTACCCAGGAGCGACGAGCACCGCGTTCAGGGCCGAGAGCAACTCTCGATCGATGATGCGAGCGTCGACCTCGGCGAGAGCACCGGGAACCACCGTGTCGCCGCCCTGCGCCCCGGGCTGTGCACCAGAGAGAGGGTTGGCGAGGAGGTTGTTCTCGATCTGTTGGAGCAGCACCGCGTGGTACGTCTCCGACGCGATGTCCATCACCGCTCGGAGGGCGATGCGGTTGAACTCGGACGCCTCCGAACACTTCACGTTGCCCCGGGTGATGAAGATCCCGGTGAGCTTCTCGTGCGTGCGCAGGGTCAGGAACCGAGCCGCATGGAGCGAGTCTGCAACCCGCGAGTCGAGCTCCACGAGGTTGCCGTTGTCGTCGTAGATCCGAACGTCCTCGGAGAGAGGACCATCGGCCACGCGCCCGGGGTCGACCTGTGGCGTGTTCTCGACGAGCTTGGTGACCGCGATCCAGCTCACCGGCCGGCGATTCGTGCGACCCGTGATCGGACACGTCACCCGTGCACGTCCGGCGGAGATGGCCACCCGGTCCGAAGCGAAGTTCGCGTAGTCCGCGATCATGCGCTCCATCCATGCCGTCGAGGGCGCCCCGAGATCGTCCACCTCTCCCTCGTTGCGATCGCGAGCGGAGAGCACCCCGTACGTGAAGATGTTGAGGCCGGCGAGCGCGTTCAGCTTCGAGCCCACGGTCGCAGCCGTTGCCGGCGTGCAGTCCCCTGCGAGGTGGGCGAACCGCCACTCGTGCTTGCTCGCCCGGAGCTTGTCCATGGCCGTCTGCACGTCGCTGCCCTGCCAGGCGGGCCCGGTCGTCTTGCTGGTGACCTTGTCACCCGTGTCCAGCGTGCCAGCCGCGAAGGCGAAGGAGAGCCCGGACGGCTCCGTCCCGTCGTCGATCGCGAGGGTGTTCGCGGTGCCGAGGGCGATCGTCGGGGACCAGTTCTCACCACCGTCCAGCGAGTAGCGGACCGTGATCCCGGTCGTGCCGATGGTCCCGCCCTTCATGCACTGAAAGACGATGTCGTACTCATCCTCGGGAGTCCCCGTGATGGTGACGACGCACGTGCTCGATCCCACGCGGGTGATCGTCGGGGTCTTGACCGCCTGCGAGCCGGCGAGCGTGTAGTATCGGATCTCCTGTCCGGCGGACCACGACTCACCGAGAGTGAGGTCGACCGAAGCCCCATCCACGGCGATGGAGTCCGCGACACCGAGAGGCGTTGTGGCTCCGAATGTGAGACCGCCGTTGAGGCTCACCTTGTACGTGATTCCAGCGACTCCCACGGTGCCGCCGGCCACGAAGTGGATCACGACGTCATAGCCCCAGTTGGGAGCGGCGGTGACGTCGACAGTCTTGCCGTTCGGCTTCGTGATCGCCGAGACGAAGGGGTTCACGTCCACTTTCGGGACACGAACCACGATGTAGCGCGAGGAGCGCGTGCGCGTGCAGTAGGCCGCCGCCTTCGGCATCGGACCAGCGCCGAACACCGATGCAGCACCTTCGGGCACGTTGAAGGCTTGGGGAGTGAGCAAAGGACCCTTCGAAGAGGGCCCGATCACCACGTGTACGTTCGTCGGGCCGCTTGTGGCGACTCCGAGCCCGGCCTTGCGGACCGATACGTTTGCAGAGGGAAGGGTCAGTGCCATGCCGGGACGTACCGGCCGAGTCACTCAACTACGGTGGATCGGGAGGCGTGGGAGTCGTCGCCTCACTCGCCACCACGTCACCGCCAGGAAGCTCTGCCACCACCTGCGTCGTGACGCTGTAGGGCTTCGGCACCACGGACCACGCGTCACCCAGCACGGGGACGTCGATCATGCACTTGAGCCTCGCGAGGGCCCCATACGTCACGTCCCCCTGAGCGGCTGTGGGCCACGTCCCCTTACCGAAGGCGAGGGCACCACGACCGACGACACGAAGGAGTCCCGCGATCGTGGCATGGAGCAGAACCCCAGTCCGGTCATGGGAGAGCGCTGGAACGTCGATCTCGGCGGTCCCTTCAGGTGCTACCCCATGCACCCAAACGAGGACCTCTTGAGCGTGTACGGATACCACCTGAGAGGCCGTGTTCACGCCGGTCTGGAGTACGACACCAGGACGGTTCGCAGTCGACACACCAGCGCTCGCAGGGTCGAAGTCCCCGAGTCCGAGGATCACCCGGTCCGCACCGGCGTGCTGCTCCACGGACCAGTTGCCGAACACCACCTCTGCCCCGACGTTCCGAAGGGTGAAGTCCTCTTGCAGCTTCACCGCGAGCTGTCTCACGCTGAACATCTCACGTCCCTCCGAACCGCTCGGCCATCACCTCGGCCACGCCTTCGTCCGCCGCCTCCATCCATGCCGGGGAAAGCTCACCCGCGGGAGGGAACACGGGGCGCGTCTTCGCGTGGTACCCGAGCACGTCCGGACCAGTACCCGTGACTGCCTCATTCTCCGCTCGGAACACGATCTCGGATGTCGGGCCTTGGAGCGCAATCTGTCCGTCCTTCGTGAGGGGCCATGCCTCTCCATCGGGACCTTGTCCGGACGCGTACTGAGCACGAGCCCGGTCCGCGATCTTGGCGGTCGCACGCTCCACGATGGCGGTCTTGAGCGTGCCCGGGTTGAACGACTCGATGAGTGCGTCGAGCTCCCCAAAGCCCCCTGTGATGCCGGCGCCCATGGCTCAGTCCTCCCCTCGAAGGAAGCCGTCACGGGTGCGAGTCGTGAAGAGCGGACCGCCCTCCGCCCTCTCGGGGGTTGAGTCTTGGGACTGGTCCAGCTCGGCCTCTTCCCCCTTCGCAAGCTCCTTGGCGAACGCGAGGGCCTGATCGCGAGCATCCTTGTACGGCTCGGAGGCCTTCGGGTCGGAGCCACGGTTGTAGTACAGGCTGTGAGCCGCGAGGGCCGCCACCGCCCACCGGATGCCAGGGTCCGGACCGGCCGTGTAGGTGAGCGCTTCACCTGCTACGGGTGCGCCCGAAATCGTGACCGTTGCACCGTCCACGGTGATCACCCCATTCGAGGGGAGCGTTTGAGTCGCACCCCATGTCACCCCGTCGTTGCGGGAGACCTTCACGGTGACCGTCCCGTCGGCCACGTCCCCGCCGGCCACCACCTCCACGCGCACGTCGGCCGCTGAGCCCGTGGCGGTCCCTTCTACGGTCGCATCCCCAGCCGTGAGGGTGTGGACCACGTCGGTGATCACGAGCACGAGGGGAGGGGCGTACCGCTTCCGCACGCGTGCAGCGAAGAGGGACGAACCCCTCGTGAGGGCGCGCTCCTTCTCGGCGACGTTCTTGGAAGCGATGGCCGGGGGAGGAAGCCCGACCTCATGGAGATCTCGGAGCGTAGCGAGCCGCTGCCACATGGCGGACCCTACCGATCGACGGACACCGGGTGATCGACGGAAGGCCCGTTTTCAGGGCCAACCACCGTGAATCACTCACTTTGCCGTGATCGACGGAAGGCGAGATCGGGAGTTGTGGGGAGGGCCCCGCTGGTCAACCGACATGCGCCAGGACCAGCGGGAGGGAGGAACGTCAGGACTTCACGGAGAGCAGGGCCTTGTGCGGGATGCCGGCGCCCACGCCGTTCTGGCCCTTCACGATCCAGCGGAGCGCGTTGCGCTCGTACTCCATGGCACCGTTCGGATCGATGCCGTTCGGAACGAGAGCCAGCGGCTCGCGCTCCTGGAAGATGATCGCGCGCTCGTCGGGGTCGCGAGCGTCGAACAGGACGAACATCTCGCGGGACCAGTTGGGCACCACGATCGGGGTGATACCGAGTCCGAGCCACTTGTTCTCGGCGCCCTGGAGCCCAGTGGGGAATCGGCTCTTGCAAACGTCGATCGCGACGCCTTCGTAGCCGCTCGAGACCGCCAGGTGCGAGGGACGCGAGCCCACCGCCTTGCCGGGAGTGGCCGACGGGAACGCGGTCATCACCGCGAGCGCGAGTCCGAAGTTATCGATCGTGAGTCCACCAGACTGGACGATCTTGTTCGCGAAGGCCGGCGAACCAGCTTTCGTGGGGTCCACGGGGTGATCCGTGGCGAACAGCGCCTTTTGGTCGTAGCAGGGAGCGCTGGCGAGGACGTCGCCATTCTCGACCAGCTCCTCGAGATCGATGAACGGACCGCTGGCAGCCGTCTTGCCGAGCGACGCAGCGATTCCGCTGTACTGGCCGATGCGATCGTTCTTGAAGTCGTTGAGCGGAACGTCGAGCACGCGGTATCGGTCTTTGTTGAGGATCGACGCCTCAAAGACGTTGTACGCATCGGGGATCAGCTCGTTCGAGCCCGCGGCGCGCGTACGCATGCCACGAAGCTCCTGCGGGAACAGGTAGACGTTCTCGCCGCTGTCAGCGGGGACCATGCGGGCGACGTCCATGATCTGCGACGTGCCGAGCGAGCCCTGATCGAACCCCTCTTTCCACATCTTGACGAGCTTGGCGTTGAGGGCGCGGGCCTTGGCGGGGATGTTCGGGAACATGATCGATGGTCTTTCTGGTGGTCAGATGTTGGGGTTGAGGTGCGCCCTATCAGCTCACCAGCTCAAACCAGACACCGTCCGAGTCCACGCGCCGGACGGTGCCGCACTGCGTGGAACCCGTCGCCAGGCTGGTCACGGTGAAGTTGTCGAAAACGTAGCAGGGGCCCCCGACGTGGGCCTGAGTGACCGGGTCGGTCGCGTCGTTCGCGAGCTTGTAGAGGATGCGCTTGCCGTTCGCTGCCACGGGGCCAGCACACACGATCTTCGCGGCTCCGTCCGAGCCGGCGTTGACGACGGTCGTCTTCGCGATGCCGAGGATCTTGAGGCCGGTCGCTTTGACTCCGCTCTTCGCGTAGCCATCAGAGGTCACGACGAGCGTGCCCTGGTAGATGGTGGTCGACCCCTTCACGAGGTACTCGAAGTCCGTGAACTCGAGGCCGGGGGTGTCGTTTGCTTGCGTGATCGCCATGGTGAGAAACTCCGTGTCTGGTAGCCGTTGACGTCAGTGGCCCGGAGGCCTCACTTCTTGTTCTTGTACCGATCGACGATGGAGACGGGCTGGCAGAGGTCCTCTTCGATGGCCGGTCCACGGGGGGCCTCGCCGTCCTTCGGATCCTTCTTGCTGGCCGTGACGTTGGCCGCCGCCACGAACGACTTCACCTCGCCGAGCGACTTGGTGGCGAGCAGGGGGAGCATCCCGCCCAGCACGTCCTTGTTCGCCTCGAGCAGGGCCCGCTTCTCGCTCTCCTCCGAGAGGACCGTGCGGACCTCCGTGGAGATGGCCTTGCCCGCCGTCACGTTCTGAGCGAGGGCCGCGTTGACCCGCTCCGTCACGAGCTTCTCCACGTCTTCGTACGTGAGGACCGGCTTGCTCGCGGTCATGTTCTTCTTGTCCTCTTCGGGAGCGCATGCCGCCGCCTGCACGGGAGTCGCCTCCGAAGGGGGAGCCGAACTCGTGAGGTCCAGTCCCTTCGAGCTGGCGAAGTCGCTCACCTGCTTGGCGATGTCCACGCCGATCGCTTGGCAGTCCGAATCAGCGCACTGCGCACAGCCCATCGCCGCCGCGAGAAGCGCCTTCAGAATCGAGATGTCGTCCATGGTCAGTTTCCTGTCACTGGGGTTGGCGCTCGCACGGGAGGCGAGCAGGTTCACTCCGTACGTACCGGGTTCCGCTACGAGCGAGAGCCGTTCGATGGAGATGGGTTCTCTGGTCTTCGGGTCGATCATCCAGTCGGGAGACACGTAGTTGCGCTGGCCACTCTCGATCTGGTGTCGTCCACAACACACCATCCCGGGAACGGCGTTCGGACGCCCGCAGTCGGACCAGCGACACGGGTCCACCCACAGCTCTGCTCCCGACGGAGAGGCGACGACTTTCAGCACCGCATATCCAGCCATCGGAGGAGGGTTCGCCGGATCGAGGTCCGGGTTCTCCTTCGGGTTGGTGGCGTGCTGGTAGTCGATCGCGAGGGCCACGCCCCGCTCGTTGAATCGGTCCATCACGCGCTGGATCGCAGCGTCGTTGACGAGGCAGTCCCCATAGTCCCCGGGGTTGTTGCCAGGGGACCAGATCCGGAATCGGACCGGGGCTTGGAGCTTCCCGCCAAGAGGGATGATGGGCGGCATGTCAGACCGTACCGGCCGGAGCCGGGAGGGCCGGAGTCTTCGAGACGAGCGCTCCCATGCTGCCGAGCTTTCGAGGAAGCTCCGCAACGGGTACTGCCTCAATCCCACCGAACGCCCACGTATGGGGTACGTGGATTCGATACATCCACAGAGCCTCTTGCTCCGTGTCGAACCCGAGCATCACCTTCGGCTCGTCGTAGGTCCCATCCGGCTTGTTCTGGGTGACCACGAAGGCGAACGGGGCCTTGTCGTCAGGGCCCACGTAGGCGTCGACTGGCTCACCATCGGGCGAGTGAGTGCCGGGGATGGATCCGTAATCGCAGACCATCCGAGTGGACCACGGGCGGAGGTCCGGGCCGACACCCGTGCGCATCGAGCCCTTCGGGTGTTCGACGATCACCGGGATCCCAGCCACCGACACGTGAGACGTCGACTCGGGGAGAGCAGCGGTCGGCTTCGGTCCATCGATTGGCTCGAGCTCCACGTCCACCCCGTTCGAGATGAAGAACGCTTCGATGCGAACCCGTTGTCCCCTCTCCTTCGCCACCTCATCGATCGCCTTGATCGACTCGGCCGCAGCCTTGGCCGCATCACTGGCCGCCTTCCGCTGAGATGGGTCACGGGTATCCCATGAAACCGAGACGATGCCCGCCCCGAGCCCGAGCGCCTTCGTCCACGGATCAAGGACATCCGTCGTGATCCATTCGGACGCCGCCTTTGCTTGCTGCCCGATGATCGCCGCTGCGATGTCTCGCCACACGTCCCCCGAGGAGAAGCCCGCCGTCCCGTCGACCGTCACGAGCTGGCCGGCGAGCGCCACCTGGATCTCGCGGTCCGCACGTTCCTCGGTGTCGGTGTAGACCTCGTAGCCCTTCCCCTGACTCTCGGTGATCCCGGGCTCGTATCCCTTCGGCAGAGCGATACCAGGGGCGTAGGACCAGCCTTGTCGGATGAACTGGACCATGGCCGACAGATGGAGTTCGCTGGCGTTCTCGTTCGCCTTGATCCACCGCAGTCCGTCCGCCAGGAACTTCGACCATCGCGTGCGATCGATCACCGCTCCTTGCTTGGAGATGAAAGGACCAGCGCACGGGTACCAGGCGCCACGGGCCCACGGACGCGATCTCCCATACGGGGTGAACAGCACCCAACGACCGTCACCCGGTGTCACCCGAAGGCGCCCATGCTTGGCACTCTGGTAGTAGAACGCGTCTTCGGTGTGGACGTAGGTCAACCACTGGAGATCGAGCCTCTTGAGCCGGCGCCATCCGCCAGGGCTCGGATCGTCCTCCATGTAGCCGATGCCCGCCCCGGCCATGATGCCGTCCTCGACAACCGCGGACGCTTCGGCCAGCGGAAGGAGCCTCTCCCACATCGGGGCGATCGCGGGCATGTCCAGCGCCCCGAGAGTCGAATACTCGGCCTTGCGACCACGGAGGACCTCTGTCACCCAAGGGTCTCCGTCGTACTGCACGGGGAGGGACCACTGCCCGGACGTGCGCGTGGTGAGGAGCCCACGAATGAGGCCGTCGCACCGCATCGCATCGCAGAGGTCGGCGACGAGCTTGTAGTTGCCAGACTCAGCGTCACGAAGAGCGGTTTCACGATCGATCGGCTCCCAGAGACGGCCGGCGCCCGAGAGGACCATGGGGCCACGAACAGCATCGCTCGGACCGGGGAGGACTCGCGTGGTGATCGCGGTGGACCGCGGGCGGAACCAGCCAGACAGCGTGTCGAGGATGCCCATCGGTCGGACCCTACCGACCGACCGATCACCAGAACTTGCCAGTGGAGACGACGCCCTTGTTGCGGTAGGCGTTGAGCGAGGCGAGGGATCCGGGAGGTGGGGTGAATGGCTCGGACGCGAGTTGTTCCTCCTTGGCCCGCTTCTCTTCCTCGTGAGCCCAGAGAGCGGGATCGTCGCTGCCCACTTCGTTAAGGCCAGTCAGCATCGCAACGAGGGCGTCGCAGTGGGAGGTTCCCTTGCCTTGCGCAGCGTCCTTGATCGTGGTCCGAGGGACGTGGACCTTCGACTTCCCGTTCGGGCCTGGGATGGTGACCACCACGGCGAGCTGCCGGCGGAGAAGAGCCTTGTCCGGCTCGGGTAGAGCTCCAAGCGCGAGGCGTCGTTCTCGGAAGAGCGTGCGTCCAGCGGCGAACAGGCGATCGGTGGGACCGCCCAGTTCGAACGACACCCCGTGCCGCGTGTACTCCTCTTCGACCGATTTCCGGTAATGCCCGTCCGATGCGATCGCTCTCGCTCCGTGGGCCCGTGCGGTCCGAGCAAAGTCCGCGTACGTGGTGGACGGGGCGATATCCGGTGCGGGCGCAACCTCTCGCACGAGGGAACACCCGAAGATGCCGCCCGGGTAGCGAGCGACGAGTGCGAGCGCCGATCGGTCCGAGACGTGCGCATAGTCCGCCCCTGCGCCGATCTGCTGTGGGGCGAGGTCCGGCGGGAGGAGACCCATGGCCACCTCAACATCGCTCCCTTGGAAGTAGGCTCGTGAGCCCGCCTTCAGGGGGATCGCGTGGATCTCTCGATCGGCTGTGAGGTCGCCGTCCTGTTGATTCCGGATGCCTTGTTCGATCGATCCATCGGGATCCCATTCCGGACGGAGCAGTCGAGTCGACACCCGTGCAGCCACAACCGCGGTCCGCCCTTGGGTACCAGTGGACCAGTTCTCCGTGATGAGTTGCTCGAGCAACCCCTCCCCTTCGATCCATGGAGTCGACGCCACCCACACCTGACCGCCAGGTTCCAGCGCCGGCAAGGCAGCATCGAACACGCTGCGGTCGTTGGCGGTCCGCCCGTCCTCCCCGAAGAGGAACGCGGCCTCATCCAACACCAGCCCGGCGAGCGTGCGTGAACGGACCGATCGCCCACCACGCGAGGCCGCACGGACCACGATGTCGACGCGCTTCCCGTCCGGCCGGCGAAGGACAACACCGGATGCCGTCCCGACGTCCTCCGCATCGTCCGGTGGCGAGTCCCCGATCACCGCGGCTCGCAGGATGGGAGAGCCTGCGATCATCCCCTTCACGTAGGAGAGGCAGCTTCCCGCAGCGTCGATGTCGGTGGCGAGCACAGCCACACGGGCAACCTCCCCGTCTCGCACGTTGGGGAGAGGGCACGTCCACGCCAAAAACAAGGCCGCCGGTGCGAGCAAGCGAGAGGTCTTGCCGCCACGACGGCCAGCGGCGACACCGATCACACGGGGGCGCTTGGTGGGGAGTGCCGAGGGGTCGCAGTTGAACAGCCGACGACAGAGGTCCGGTTCGATCAGGTCCGGACGCCCGTCGCTCGCATCGATGATCGCGGCGATGGCCGGAGACAGCTCCAACCCACCTGGGAAGTAGTCCCGTGACGAGACGAACGCCCGGAAGGACAGTTCACCACGGATCACTGCCGCGTTGGCCGACTCAGCTTTCCGGCGAGCACGAGCATCACGGATCGATGCCGCCGCTTCGGCCCCCGGTCCGCCCTTCTTCTTGGCGCTCACTGGACCACCTTGCTGGCGCTCCGACACGCGAGACGACGACGACGAACGAAGGCCCGGATGGAGCACGAGCCGAACGTGGGGAGCGAGACGCCCTCCCACCGGACGCGCCCCTCGTGCAGGTCAACGACCCGCACCCGGTGCTGGTCCTTTTCGCTGGTCCAGTGGTCCAGCCACTCGACGGGCGGCTTCACGCTTCGTCCAGCTTTTCGAGGGCCGCCGCCACGCGCTCGGAGCAGTTCTCGCAGTCGTGGACCGCCTTCCCGATGCTCATCACGAAGCGGTCCCATCCCTTCGCTTCACGGAGATCGATCTCGTCTCGCTCGCGAAGCTCGCCCGAGAACTGGCCGACCAGCCGTGCGACGTCCTTCACCCGCCCCACCACCTGCGAAGCGTCCTTCACCGTCTTCGCGAGCAGCGCGTGGTCATCGTCGGAGCCACGTCCGCACGTCTCGCATCCGTCGGCACCCGAAGCTTCGAGTCTGGCCTGAGCGGAGTCGACGAGCGCTTGAGCCTTCGAGAGCAGATCGAAGGCTGCGTCTCGCACGGACCGTAGGTCACCGCCGATCCGGAGAGCATCCACGTTGTCGGACTCGGCGTGAGCCTTCACCAGAAGCTCTTTCACGTGCTTCCGAGCGTGCCCCATGATCGACGAGTGCGATGGACAGTCCGGCCCAAGCTCACGCTGGATCCGAAGGGCTGGCTCCTTTGCGATCAGCCGCCTCTCGATTTCAGCCCGCATGGGTGACGTGCAAACTCGGCACGGCTGACCGACACCCCGGATCGGGTCACGGTCCGAGGACGGGACGATCTCGGGGGAGCTCGGCGGAGGGGGCGGAGGGGGCGGAGGAGGGGGCTCCGGCTTCTTGGTGAGGCACCCATCCCGGTGACGCAGCATCGACGTCTTCGAAACGGAAAACCGCCGGGAGGTCGCGTTGACCCCCTCCCCACCGGCGAGGGCCTTGTTCAGGTCGGCGACGTCGGGACGGGCGCAGATCGAGCACGACATGCACGACCGTACCGACTGGTCCGCACTGGTCCGGACCACCACGGACCGCCTTGGTCCATAGGGTTTTTAAGAGGACCACCCGCTGCACGTTCCAGAGGGGTCGCGGTCAGTGCTTACGGGTGGCCCGGCCCGCACCGTATCACCGACCGACGGGTGCGAGGAGGATCGCTCGCAGCTCTTCGAGGGAGCGGTAGCTGCCATCGAAGTCGAGGTCCAGTCCGTTCGGGGCACGCTCACCACCGTCACCATCGAACTGGTGGACCGTCACGTGCGACCACGGAGCGGGAGGTGTCGGATCGCCCGTGCCGCCGTACTTCGCGAGCAGGAGCGGCCTCTTGGCGAAGCCCTCCCCCAGCTTCAACGCCGCGAGGAAGGCGCCGTAGGAGTAGATGCTGCACACTCGGCCGGTCCGGGCTTCCACGCGATCGCAGAACTCGAGGAGCCGGTTGGCGGCAGCCTTGGGGCCCATCCCGTCGATCAGCTCGATGTCGGCAACCTGGAACAGTTCACCCCCGGCCTCTTCGAGTTGCCCCACGAAGAGGTCCACCTGTGGGTCGACTCTTCGAGCTGGACGGACGACCCAGTAGCCGCCGGTGAGAGCCACACCGCCGGCTCGGGCGTTGTCCACGTGGCTCAGGAAGGCCGCGTCCTTGCCGATGCCGAGGCCGGCCCTCGCGAACATGAACGAGACGCCCCTCTCGGCGACGAGACGCCGCCAGGGGACGCGTGAGGTGGGTTGGTGGGAGGAGACGTCGCAGCCGAGCGTCGGGTAGCGTGGTAGGGGCATGCAGCGCCCTACCGGGGGGCGTCAGGGGGTCGTGGGGACGGTCACGCCGCACGTGCCGTTGGCCAAGCACACGAAGGGGGCGAGACAGTCGACGTCGGACGCACACCCGCGCTTGCACCAAAAGGCGTTGTCCCCGATCGGCTCGTGAACGCACACCCCGCCGTCCCCACAGCTCGCGTCGTTGGCGCACGGGGTCCGCGTGCAGATACCCGTTGCCCCCTGATCGTTGGCTCCCAGGGTCGTGCAGCGGAACGACTCGCAGTCCCAGGCCGTGGTGCACTCGGCCCCGATGGGCGCCCACCCGGAGCAGAACGATCCCTCGCTCGGGTCGGGGTAGGTCATGCAGTGCCCGGACAGGCACCCGGTGTCGCTCGTACACGTGGCTCCCACCGGACCGGGTTCGACCACGCCACCCGTACCGCCCGAACCGCCCTGGTTGAGCTCGCCACCCATGCCGCCTGTTCCGCCCGTATCGCCCTCCCCACCGTCCCCGCCGGCGCCACCTTGCTCGGAGGATGTGGACGTCGTGGTTGTTGTTGAGCTGGACGTCACGACCACCCCACCGTCGGAGCCTCCCTCACCGCCAGCGCCACCGCCTCCATCGACACTGGGTGCGGCCTCACCCGAGCAATGAGACAGCGCACCCGTTACGACGAGAACAAGGACGATCCAGGGCTCCATGGATACCCACTCCTTTTTGGTGCGCAGCATGGTACGCACCGGACGATCGTGACGCGAGGCGAAATCGCAACCGAGCGGACATTTCCACGGACCACTGAACGGGATGGCATCTTCACGCCCGGCCTTCGATGCGGACCACGATGCTGCCGCCGTGCTCAATGACGGGCCGGCTCACCACGATCCTGCGAGCGCCCTCACCTGCGAGTCGCATCGCCAGCACGGCGTGGTCGATCGCAAAGTCTCGCGGGTAGAGGCGGACCGCCATCCCGTGGGCGGCTTCGAAGGCTGGGCGTTCGGGGGAGAGTCTAGCCGGGCGGGTTGCAGCGGCAGCGCCGAGCTGGAGGTGAGCGAGGAGGGAGCGCTCCAGGGGGTGCACGTCAGCGCTCAGTACAGGTCCCGTCCGTGACGACGAGCGGCCACCCTACGAGCCTGGCGCTCCTCCCGCTGGTCCACCAGCCGACGACGGAGGAGGAGGTCGCGGCGGGGGTCATCGGAGAGCGGAGGGATGGGGCTCGTGCGATTCCGTTGAGCACGGGGTACCGGCTCACCAGCGACGACTCGAAACGTCGCGAGCCCGTTGATGTCGATCACCGGGGGATCAATCCAGAACTGCGAGCGAGACGCAGCCGCGCGTTGCGCGATCCACTGGACCTTTGCTCGCGCGAGCTGATCGTTCACGTCGATCGTGAGCGAGAACACCCGTCGCGAGGTCGGGCGTTCCCTCGCCGACTTTTTGAGCATCGTGCTCGGGCCGTAGACCCGAGCCATCGGGCGCTCCGTGCGGATCGTCTTCTCGAGCAGCGTGGCGAGCCTGCGAACGTGGGCCAGTCCGTGCGTGTACATCGTTTAGTTCTCCTCGGAGTCGGTGGTGTCATCGGCCTCTTTGAGGGCCGCCAGAAGCCGCTCCATGGCGGCGTTCAATCGATCCAGCGCTTCAATCACTCTGTCGCCCATAAGGTCCTCCATCCCCGTCACTCCGCTGCCTCGGACAACTCGGGATACTCCTGCTCCGGCGCAAACATCCTGATTTGTCCAGAGGCGGCGTCGCGTTCAATCTCGCGAGCCAGTGAGAGGAACTCCCCCTCGCGAGCGGAAACAATCGCCCGAACACCCTCGGACAGGTTGTCGTTGCAGGCCGAGAACGAGCCCCAGCGCGCGGGGTCGTCGAGCGTTTGCTCGAGGTCAGTGCGATCCACCGCGTGAGTCACCGCCGTGAACGCGCAGAGTCGCACGTATTTCGACAGTGATGCTCGGGACGGATCGTATGCAGACGCAGTGTTTTGCCTGCGGAGAACCAGCAAAATCACGTCCTGGACCAGGTCATCGAGCTCGATGCGACGTGCCGCCTTCCCCTCGGCCCGCTTGGCTTTTAGCCAGCTTTGGGTTTTTGGTTCTCGTAGCCACGCAGCGACGATCCGTTTGATATCGCCGTGACGGGCAGCAACGTCGATCCCGCGTCCCGGACCATCAACGTCATTGCTGCTCATGCTCCGAAGAGCTACCATTTTTGTAAACATCTTGCAAGCCAAAAGCGACACGCGATCGAAGATTTTCGCGCTATGGCCTTGAATGTCGATGGGTGCGGGTCGGTCTGGTAACCAGTGCGAGTGGACGGTTACCAGCGGAACCCTCGGCAAATTGAGGCGATCCATGCGTCCTGGTAACCGTGGGACCTGGCAGTTACCAGGATCGGTGGGGATGGGGTGTCGGCTGGATCCTCGAGTATCGGCTACGAGCGCCACCCGTGGCGACGCCTGAACTCGGCCAGTCGCGTGATGAGGTCCTCTCGCATCTCAGCGAGGAGAGCGGGATCGGTCGGCGTTCGGTAGTCGTGGCCCTTATCACCCCGTGGAGCGGGCTTTTCGAGGGCCTCCATCACAAACCTCCGAACCGAGGAGCCTTTGAGGATCGGACTTGGTGTTACGTTGTCGGCCCTCCATGCCGCCTGGCTCGCTACGTTGTCGGCCCTCCATGCCGCCTGGCTCGCCCTTTGTGCGGCCTCCTCTGGGGTGAGACCCAGTTCCCGAGCACGATCGGCCAGTTCGACGACCCTGCGCACGTCGGAGCCGCTGTAGTGCCTGCGCACCCTGCGAGGTCCCGTGTCGGACCACTCCGACGTCCGGATGTCCCAGTGCCCGAGGTCGACGGACTCACACCAGAACGCGTCCGCGATCGCTCTCTCGTGCTCCCCATCGAACGAGGGCTTGGGGATGCTCCGGAGGGCGGCAGCACACCGAGGACCATCCCACGGACACGCGTCCTCCGATGCACCGTGGATCGTCCGCTCGCTGCGGATCCACGCATAGAGTCTGGCCCGTAGGAGGTCCGCGGGGAGAGTGTCGGCGAACATCCCCGGGGCGAGGATGATCTCCGCCTCACCCCCGGTCTCTTGGTACCAGTGCATCCCACGGTGCGAGATCCGGGATCCGCTTGGCTTGCGAGCGCCGATGCGGACCTCATGGGCGAGTCGGATCGCGAGGACCTTCTGCTCGGGATCCTTCCCCGGGAGGTCCATCAACCGCTGGACGAACGGGTCGCGACGTTCGGGGTGATCCCAGTCGAGGATCTCGCGGAACGCGTAGGTGAGAGCGTGGGTGATCATCCCCTCGGCCTCATCACGGGCGTAGGCGTCCTGGATCCGAGCGATCGTGACCAGGGTCTCACCGGGCTCGTACGCGGGTGCGCGATCCTCCTGAGAACTCAGATCGGATCGGAGATCCAGATCGCAGGGGACTGCGTCCCCCGCCGCTACCGCGGCTCCCCCTGTAAGTACACCCTTCGGGTTTTCGAGATCGGAGAGGGCAGATGGGAGAGGCTCAGAGTCCTCGATGAGCGAGGCTTCCAACGAACGCTGCTCGTGCTCCCACACGTAGGCTGCCCACTCCGCACTCGAAGCCTCTTCCTCCGGATCTGCCTCTCCCGCTTCAAAATCGCGAAGCGACGCCCTTACGGGGGGACGGGGCGAAAGCCCCGGGGGGGTGGAACCCCCTGCGATCTCGTCTTGGCTCTCCCCCTCAAAACCCGAGGATCCAGGGTCCTGGATTTCGCTCGCAGGGATCTCTCGGATCCCTTGCGTCAGCATAAGGGAATCCGCTCCCAACGATTCCCTTGCGTCAGCATAAGGGAATCGCGTCTTGCGGACCTTGCGGAACTCCGTCGGGACCTCCCTCTTGGCCCGGTCGGGGGTGCGTCCACGGTCGCGGAGAGCGGGGAGGACCAGCCTGTACACAGTGCCCCGTCCACGTCGTCCCTCTTGCTCCACGATGAGCTGGCCGGACGCTATGAGCCGGCGTTTGGCCTGGATCAACGTGCTGAGGTTGGAGGCCGTACGAACATGCAACTCGTCGAGAGTCAGCTCCGAGGTGCATCCGGTCTCCTGCGTCTCCGCAGCAAGCTCGAAGGCGAGCAGCCGATCCACTTTCGAGAGGCCCGACGCTCGGACCGCCACGACGGCTTGGAACACCGCATCGGTCGTCCGCTGACTTGCGACGACATGGCGAGTGGGTACAGTCGGCTTGTTCACAACTCTCCTCGTGCGTGGACACCCAGGCCGGCGCGGTTGGTACCCGCAGTCGGCCTTTTTCTTACCCGAGCTTCATCACACCCGGTCCGTGGTGGGAAGGTCAGGGGGGGACGCATCGGACGCCCGAGCAGCACGGAGCGCCTCCATCCCCTTGCGCAGGGCCATCACGAGGCCGTCGGTCCGCGTGGCTCGGAGAGTCTTTCCGTGCACCTCAACGACGGGGAGGCCTTCGACGTACTCGTCAATCTGACGGAGGAGGTCGGCCGGGATCCTGACGGTGACGGACTTGGTTCCGGTGAGGAAGTCGTTGGTGGACATGCCACCGTCCTAACACGACGTAAGACGACGCACAACAACATCGCATCGCGCACGTATCGAATGTTGGCGATGTGCTTGAAACGAAGGCTTTGGCGAGGGGCGACTACAGGGCTCGTGCTCGGCGGAGAGCAGCAAGGCGCCGCTCGTCACTTGAGGTGGTATGGGTGACTCCCGATTTCGGGCCACTGGAGCGAGGACGCATACGAGCACGATCGTAGGCTTCGACGTCCTCCCACCTCGCCACCACCTCACGACCTCGCTTCGATGATGGGAAGTGGCCGGCCCGTGCGGCGTCCAGGAATGCTCTCGGACTGCCCAGCGGGTTGTTGCGGGCCGTCGCCCACTCGGGGGTTTTGGGGGCACCTCCGCGGGCCTCCATGAGGTCCACGACGCGCTCCGCGATCATGTTCACGAGGCAGGCCAGCACGTCGTCCCCGGTGAGCTTCGTGTTCACGGACGGCGCCCCATCTTTTTCTTCACGGGCGGAGGAGGAGCTTTGAACCCGAGAGCGAGGGCGGCTTTCACGAGACGTGCGCGCGTGGTCCCCTTCATGGGTGCGCCCTTCATGAACGAGATGACCGTTCTCGGGTCGCACATCGCTTCCACAGCGAGCCTCCGCACGTCATGGGCGGAAAGCGTGGTGATGTCGGTGTCGGTGGTGGTGACGTCCATGTTCGTGATGTACCGGCCACGCTAAGCACCTCACCGCATCTTGCAGACGTATTGACGCCACCACGGACCCGCGCGAGACGATTTCTCGATGAGCTCGACCTACCAGCGGAAAGACGGCGTTTGGTGTGCTCGCGTGCGCACCGTGGACGGTCGCAGAGTGTCAGTTGAGCTGCATGGGGTATCTGACAAAGAGGGGGCCGACAGAGAGGCATCCGAGACGGTCCGAGTCCTACGCGATCAGGAGAGACAGGATACCACCTCAAAGGCAGTCGTTGATGGAGTGCCGGTGTCTGACTGGATCGATCGCTGGTTCCGTGATCGGGAGAGGAGGGGCCTCTCCTCCGTGGAAGCCGACGAGCCGAGGTGGTCCAAGTGGATCGCTCCGGCGTTGGACGGACGCACGATGGAGTCCGTCTCCAAGCTCGATGTCGAGCGCATCGTGGAGTCCCTCGACAACGCGGTGATCGAGGGCCGGTGCGCATGGAGGACCAGCCGAAACGCGTGGGCGTTGGTGACGTCGGCCTTCCGGGATGCGTGCAGCTCGAAGGTCCTCTCGCTTCGGTGTCGGACCGACAACCCGTGCGTGGGCGTCCGTGGACCGGACCGGGGTGGGAAGCGCTCGAAGGCGATCCTCCTCCCCTCCGAGCTTTTGGCCTTCACCCGGTGCCAGTTCATTCCTCTCGACTTCCGCCGGTGCGTGGCCCTGATGACGTACCTTGGGTGCCGGTCCGGGGAGGCTCGCGGTCTCCTGTGGTCGCACGTGGACCTCGAAGGCCGGACCGTGCTGGTTCACGAGCAAGTCGATCGGAAGGGTGAGCGCCGCGAGACGAAGACGCGGGCTACCAGGCGCCTCCCCATCGAGCCGACTCTCTTACCCCTTCTCCAGGCCATGCACCGCGAGTCGGGAGGACGTGGTCCGGTGGTCACCTTCGAGCTGAGGAAGGACGCGCCCAAGAAGTTCCGGGCGGCCCTCCGACGTGCGGGCGTCACCCGGGCAGAGCTCCTTGCCCCTCCCTCGAAGACAAGGATCCCGCTGCGCGTGCACGACCTCCGAGGCACGACGGCGACGTGGCTTTCCGCACGTGGAGACCCTGCGTTTCGTGTGCAAGCGGTACTCGGTCACACGACGCTGACGATGACGAGCGAGTACGTGCAGGCCGGCGAGGTTCTCCGGGCATCCATCGGATCCCAGGTGTTCCCGGCCCTTCCTCCCGAGCTACTCGGTCAAGGTCCGACCGTGGACACGGTTGGACATGAAGCTGGACACGACGCACCCCAACCCCTTGAAATTGTTGTGGGTCGGCAGGGACTCGAAACCTGATAAAGCCGCGTCATTTCGAATGGTTAACGTAGATTTTCGCTCGAATGACCCGAGCGATAGGCCCGCGATGGATGCGGACCCCTGCGCGAACGTGGCGGCCGATCGGCCCGATGCGCCGGCCGAGCGGAACCAAGCCGGAAGGGGCGAAGCGGTGGCGCGGCTCGCGGGCATGCTCGCAACCTTCGCGGCCGCCGGGGACCTCGAAGGCGCACGTGCGATGCACGAGGCGATCGGCCGGCTCCTTTCTCCCCCCGCGGTCCCGAATGAGGGCGCCGCAGTCGTGGATCTGGGCGCGGAGCGTCGGCGCCGCGCAGCGGGATAGACGGCGCGTTTTTCTCTTGAACCGGGATCCGTTCCGTGCATCGGGGCGCGAAGGGGGCGAGCGCGTTCCGCGCATGAGGTAGGCTCGCGCGCGAAAGCGCCCCGCGGGAGTGGAGCCTCGCGGGGCGCGGGTAGGAACGTGAGGTGTTCCCGTGACGAAGGGCATACCGGGCGACCGGGAGAAGGGCAACGGCGAACCAACGGCGAGCGCCGAGCCGGGCGCCCCCAGCATCGAAGAAGTGACGAGGCTTCTCGACCGGCTCGAAGATCCGGAACGCATCCTGCGCGCGACGGCGATCGCGCTGCGGTATCGCGTGTTTCGTGCCGCTGGAAAGAGGCACGATGATCCCTTGTTCGACGCGGCGCGGGTCTGTGAGGCTCTTTGGCTCGCTCTTCGGCGGGGCACCAAGCTCCCCGACGCTTGGGCGTCCAGCATCCTGGAAACCCCAAGGGGTGAGAATGAAGCCCTCTTCTACTTTCCCGTGGCTTCGCAGCACGAGGCGATCGGGCATATGTTCGAATGTGCCGAAGAACTACTTGGATACCTGCAACGGGCGAGACGCACAAAACCGGCACCAAAACGAAAGCGTGTAGACGCCTCCTTTGTCGCACGCGCGATGTGCAGCAGCGTCGCACGAATGGCACCATGGCTGTGCGGCCCGTTCGACACCGACTTGCTTTCGCGGACGCGTGAAGCTCTCACAACGGAGATCGAAGCGCATTTCGGCCGAACCCGATTCGATGCGAAGAAGCTGGTAAGTCTCACTCTCGGAGCATTCGGCATGAGCAGGACGGAGCGCGACAACGCGTTGCGGACGCTGCGGGCCAAGAATCGGAACAAGTAGCCCCCCGTTCCGACAAGCCGAAGAATGCCGGTGAAGTGAGTACGCGGCGGATCCATCGTGCTCTCACCAAGATGCCGCACGAGAACAAGCTCCCCGACACCGCGACCCTTCGCGAACTCGCAGTCCGTCACGAATGCGATCCGCGGTCCATCCAGCGCGCCCTCATGAACAAGCCTGTTCGTGGCCTCGCGGGGCGTCGCGCGAGCGCGGCCGCCGCTGAATGGCGCGCGTCCGCGACGTCGGGGGATGTCGCCTCGAATCATCGCCCCGAGCACACCGCAGCATAGGGAGGGGTCCGACATGATGTCTCGACACGCGCGACCTTCACCGGACGCGAAAACGGAGGTGCGCCCAGCGCTCGAAGGCGTCAGTTCAGATGCCTTGTTGGGGGCCCTTTTGGACGCGTTGACGGATCGCGTTGCGGAAAGGCTCGCGGCGCGCATCGCACCGGATCCGAACGCTCGCTTCGCGACCGCGAAGGATAACCCCCTTGGATCTTCGCGCGCTTTCCTCGACGCGGGTCGAAGGGGTGATTTCGAGACGTTCAAACGTGGGCGCGAAGTGGTCGCACGGTGGGCCGATGTCGTGGCCTACATCGAAGGGCGACAGTGCGCGCGAAAGCCACGTACGCATCGCACGAACGACGCAGAACCCCTCACGCCGGAAAGCAGGCGGCGCGCGCAGCTTATCGCTGCGGGCGTCATCTCGGCCTCTGATACGACTCCGACCCTTGCGGCGAATGATGCCTGTCCGGGTCGCCGCTCGCGAGGCGCATGATGCGCCCCCACGGATCCGACCACGCCCCCCACGGATCCGACCACGCCCCCCACGGATCCGACCACGCCCCCCACGGATCCGGGGACCGAGTCTCGGAATCGAACAAGCGTGCAAGCGGAAGGGGCGAAAGGGCCGTTCGATCGGAAAAACAAGGGGCGCCCGAAACGCAAAAGCAGAGTATCGGGAGGGTCCGCGGCAAGGGCCGGTCAAGGGTCCCCGCCTTACTTGATAGTGTCCCTTCTTCTCCCCGTCCCTTTCGGGATTCTGGGGTACGTCTCACCGACGAAAAGGCCGATGCGATCGAGCGGCGCGCGCCGGTAGAGGCTCTCCGAGAGATTATGCCGATCCTCGAAGGGTACAATGCGGCCTCGTTCGATCTCGTGAGCATCACTCTCACAGTCGCCGATGGCGCGGAGATCGATTCTCTCGCGCGGGATTTCGCGGTTCAAGCGGGATCCGAGCCCGGATCGGGGGTGCTTCTCGTGAAAGACATCGGCCCAGAGGGCGGCCGCGCACACTTCCACGGACTGGCCCTTACGCGCGATCGTAGGGCTCTCAAAGACATTTGGAGCGAGATCGCTGGCGATGACGCGAGACAGGCCACGTGGAAGCCCGTAACCGGCTGGGCGGGTCGCACCCCTTGCATGTACAGCGATCCCCTGGGGGCCAACGTGTCGAGGATCCTCTTCTACCACTTCAAACCGTGGCCCCCCGGTCACGGCCGGCGGTCCCTGGAAACCGACGTCCATGCGACGGGCGTCTTTCTCGCGTCGTGGCGCGCAGCCAAGGGCGCAGCGTCCGCGGCGCCTCTCGCGACAGATCCTCTCGCGACAGATCCTCTCGTGTCGCACCGCAGATGCGCCCACTGCGGTTGCCCCCTTGTGAAACAGCGCCGAGACGCCTTGTATTGCGGCGCCACGCACCGCAAAGCCGCATCCCTCGCAAGACGAGAGAAAGCCGCAGCGTAAAGCGCCGCCCACGAAGGCCTCGACGCCGATCGCCGCGACGCCCTCGCTCACGAGCTGCACCGCGAGCTTGCCGGCCTCGACGTCCCCGCTCACGAGCACCGCGAGCACGTCGCCCAGCGGCCCCTCGACGGGGCGCCTCGACGGGGACGACTCCGCTGCACGGACAACCCCTCTCGCCGCGCCTCAACGCGCTCGCCGTGGTGGTGGTGCACGACCGCCCACGAAGGCCTCGACGCCGATCGCCGCGACGCCCTCGCTCACGAGCTGCACCGCGAGCTTGCCGGCCTCTTCACATTCGCCCGCAGCAGTACCGTGATAGCATTCGTCCTTCCCCCGAAAGAAAGGACGAAAGTGCATGAGACCGAAACTCATCCTCGCATCCCTGTTGGGTTCTTTCTCGGTGTATGCGGCAATGGTCGCTTGCACCCAATCAGGCCCGATATTGTATAGTTCGGGCGGCGGGGGAGGTTCCGGTCAAGGTGGCCAACTGGGACAGGGCGGGAAGGATGACGCTGGGATCATGGACGTTCTCACGGATGCAGTGCCTGACGCTGCCGCCGATCCAGTAAGCGGTTCGAGGCTCAAAGCGAAGTATCGTGTCGGTGAGGACGGCTCAAAGTCCTACCTTCCCTACGTCTGGTACGACAGCCAACGCAAGGAAGACTGCGGCTTCGCCCTCGCCGCGGATGGCAAAGAGCGGTGTTTGCCGGTAGGCACCTATAACGCGGCGCCCGGAATATACTTCTCGGACGCCGCCTGTAGCATCTCTCTAGCGTTGGCCCTCTATCCCGGCTGTGATGTCAAGTACGTTGCGGGCTCGAAAACTAACGTCTCTTGTCAGTTCACGTCTACGGAAACGCAGCTATTCACTCTCGGCGCGAAAGCAAATCTAGCTACAGTCTATGTCAAGTCGGGGGCTAACTGCATCTCGACATCTGGGATGGGAGTCGAACTCTACGAGGTCGGACCGGAGATACCGGCGTCGTCGTTTGTCGCGGGAACGGTCATGGTGGACCCGTGATTGCGTCTACAGCAGCCCGCCGCCGCGTTGTCGCGCCACGCGTCCTCCGCCCGCACGAAAGGATCCACCATCGCCCGCGAGCGGAGCATGCGCGACCTACCGCCCGCGCGTGCGCTTCTTGATTCCGGTCTTCTTCGCCGTTGTCGAGGGGGGCGCTGCTGCTGCAACCCCTTCGATCACGATCCCCGCCGCGCGCGCTTCGCGGCGGATGATCCACCGGAGCCACCCCGCGAACGTGGCATCGCCGGGCATGTCCTGAGCCTCCATCTCGGCGGCACGTCGCTTTGCCAGTTCTTCCACGGCCGCACGCTCTCCGGGGGTAAGGCGAGCGGTAACGCTCTCGGTCGCGTTGCCTTGCGGTGCCATGCTGGGCGCATACACCGGCCCCCATAGTCACGCAACGATGTTGGCTCACGAATTGCCTTGCAATTCTTCGCATATACGATGCAATGCAAGGCACGTACGAAAAGGAGCGAGACGGACGGCCCGCAAGCCGTGAGTGAAGTCTGAAAAAGAAAGCGGCGCCCGAACGTGCTGGACACACGCGCGGACGCCTGAGCCGAAACCCCGTGTAACCCGAGGTTGCGACCTATGCGCGATCATCGCATTTCTGCGCCTTTTTGGCGCCTTGTCTTTCTTGGCGGGGTAGCTCCCTGCGCGCTCGAAGGGAGGGCCGCGTCATGACGCTCTCCATCCTCGCGTTCGTGGTGTGCGTCGCGATCCTCCTCGCGTTCGTTGCCCTGGTAGTTCTCGCTCGCGCGGCCGCGGAGGAACGGCCGCCGTCCGCGCTCCCCGGACCCTCTACCGAAGCGCTCGCCAAGCTGCGCCCGTGGATCATTCGCTACATCAAGCGGCGCATCCCGGACCCTGTTTCGGCCGACGACATCGCACAAGAAGTGCTCCTGAGCATCGCCTCGGAGTGCACCGAATACCGGCCGATCGCCGCGCCGGATCCTCTCCGAAGATGGGCCGTCGGTGTCGCGAGAAATCGTATCCGCATGCACTGGCGAGCGCGCGCCGCGCGTCGCGCTTTCACGGGAGGTGCCTCGTGATGCTGCGCCCGCGCCTCTCTCGTCTCGCTCCGCGGCCCTCGCGCCGGCCTCACCGATCGGCCCCTCGACGGTTCACCGCGTCTCGGCGCTTCGACGCTCCGCGGCCCCCCGCGTCGCCTCCCGTGGCTTCCCTCCCCTCCGAAGGGAGCGGCGATGGTGGGGGGCGCGCGCCGGGGCTCGTGGTCGACGGCGCCATGGTCAAGCGGCATCGCGCGTGGGCGCAAGGAATGGCTTGGAAACTGGGCGCTCGCCACGGAACGATCGAAGATGTTGTTCAAGAGGTTTTCGCGCGGGCGACGCGCTACGCGCACTCGTTCAACCCCTCGCCGGACGCCCCGCGCGATATCGCGGAGCGCCGATGGTTGCTCGCCATCCTGACGAGAGTGATCGCTCGGCAGCACGCGCGCGCGGCCCACAATCCTCTCGACCTCCGCGCGCGCGTTCGTGATCTGCGGCGCGATGGTGACGGGCGCGCGTACGCGGATCCGGACGATGAATCGGACCTCATGGATCCGAAGGAAAACCACGGGGAACGCATCGCCGTTCAGCACGATGCGACAGGCATCTTGAGACGGTTCTACGAGGCGACGCGAGACCGGCCGGAGCAGTGGCGCGCGTGGATCGCGTTCGAGGTGGACGGCGTACCCGTGAAGGAAATCGCGCGCCAAGAAGGGACGTCCACCATGACGATTTACACGCGCATTCGCCTCGCACGTGAGGACCTCGCGGCGATGCTCGCGCGGGAGGAAGCCACGGCGCGCTTCACGCGGGAGAGGGACGCAAAGAAGCGAAGGGGCCGACGATGATCCGCGCCGCGTTCACCTTGCCGGAGCACGTCTCCATCACGAGGATCACGCGCGACGGGACCGCGTCCCCGTTCTCGGAAATGAGCCGCTCGCTCGAAGCGAACCGCGCGAACCCACCCGCAAACAGGTAGAAAGTAGGCACCATGGCGCGCCCCCGAACAGGGACAATCGAGGTCCACGGCGATCACTTCGACGCGAGGATACGGCACCCCGACGGCCGCAGGGCCCCGCGGATCTGCCTTGATTCCAAGCTCACGCGCGAACAAGCGCGCAGGGAAGCAACGGAGTTGCAACGGCTGGCAGACAGGGAGCATGCAAAGCAAGCGAGCGCCCCTGCGCCGAGCGGTCCAACCCTCGACAAGTGGTCCGAAGACTGGTTTGACGAGCGGGAAAAGCGGAAGCTCTCTTCCGTCGAGGCGGATCGGCCGCGGTGGCACAAGTGGATTTCTCCGAAACTGGGCTCGAAGCCAGCGGCCAGCGTCTCAAAGCAGGATATCGAAGGCTTCGTAGCGAGCTTGGATGAAGGGATCCGCGACGACGCGCTTAGCTGGAAAACGGCTCTGAACGTGTGGACGCTCGTTCGGTGCGCCTTCCGCGATGCGTGCTCTAGCAAGGTGCTTTCGCTCCGCGTGCGCACCGATGATCCGACAACGGGTGTGCGCGGTCCGGATAGGGGTGTGCGACGCTCGAAGACGTTCCTTTACCCGTCCGAAGCGCTGCGTCTGTTGAGCTGCGCCGCGGTCCCTCTCCCCCTGCGTCAAGCAATCGCGGTCGCATTGTATACAGGCATGCGCGCAGCAGAATTACGCGCCTTGCGATGGGCGGATGTCGACTTGGAACACGAGACGATCAACGTCCATCGGAGCATCGATCGGCGCAAGAAAGAGCTTCCTACGAAGACGAAGCGCGGGCGTTTGGTGCCAATCGAGCGGCCCCTCTTACCCCTTCTGAAGGCGATGCAAGACGCCGCGGACGGGCGGGATCTCGTGCTCCAATTCAAGATCGATCGCGACGTCGCCAGTGTGTTGAAACGAGCCTTGATCCAAGCCGGGATCACGCGGTCCGATCTTCACGTGAAGGGAGCCGACCGAACGCGCGTCTCCCTCCGCTGGCACGACCTCAGAGGCACCTTCTGCACGTGGGCGGCCGCGCGGGGCGATGACGTGCTTCGCATCATGGCGCGCGCGGGTCACGAGGACATCACAACGACGCAGGGCTACGTGGTGACCGGGGGCCTGTTGAGCCAATCGATCGGGGCGGTCTTTCCGCCTCTCCCCCTGGAATCGCTCGGGGTACCTCCCCCCGAGCAACCGTCCGGAGCTGCGCCCGCGAGCCTCCCCGAAGGCACCGACGAACGGCCCGGTTTAGCCCAAGAATCGGCCCAAAACGGGGCTAAAGTACCGAAATCATTGTGGGTCGGCAGGGACTCGAACCCTGGACCTACGGGTTAAAAGCCCGCAGCTCTACCGACTGAGCTACCGACCCGATGGCCGAGCGCCCGGGTTTCGCCGAGCAGTCGACCGAGCAGAGCGACGACCGTCAAGCCGCCGCCCCTCAGAACGAGGGCGCGCAATCTACCATGACGCGTCCGTTTTCCAAGACGGAACCGCAACGCCCCCTCGCACGGAGAGGCAACGTTGGCTTGAAATGCCTTTGAAATGGCTCGACGCGGCCTCCGAAAAAAATGCACGCGACGCGCTGCCCGAAGTTGACAGGCAGTGACCGAAGCGCGATGAATGTCGAGAATTGAACCGGCCACGTGGCTCGCGTGGCGAACGGCGAGGGATGGTGGATGGAAGCCTCGAACAAGCCCGTCTTCCGGCTGATGGACTGCTGCGCGGTCGTGCGCTCGCACCTCCGAACATGGCTCTGGTTGAACCGCCGCCGCCTCACGGGCCGCGCGCGGAGCGTCCTCGCCACGCTCGTTCCGATCCCTTGATTTGCCGCGGATCGCGCGACGTCGAGGGCGCGGCGCGCTCGCGGTGACGGCCACGTTTCCTTATCTGAGCGGGGGCAGGCGGCTGATCTTCCGCTGGAGCGAGCGTCGATGCATGCGGAGCCTCCGCGCGGCCTCCGAGATGTTGCCGCCGCAGTCCGTGACCACGCGCTGGAGGTACTCGTATTCGACCCGGTCGAGCGAAGGGACCTCGTCCTCGGGCACGTCGGCCGGCACACCCACGCCGAGCAGCGCCTTCTCGCAGGCGGCCGCGTCCACGGGCTTCATCAGGTAATCGACCGCGCCCGCGCGCATCGCGGACACCGCGTTCGCGATCGTGCCGTACCCCGTGAGCACGACGATGCGCGTGCCCTCGTCGAGCGCCCGCAGCGACGCCACGAGATCGATGCCGCTCTTGCCCGGCATCCGCACGTCGACGAGCGCGTACTCGAAGACCTGCTCCTTCGCGAGCGCCTCGGCCTCCTCCGCGTTCGCCGCGAGCGACACCGCGAAGCCGCGCCTGCGCATCGCGCCGCCGAGCGCGCGGCGGAACGCGTCGTCGTCGTCCACGAGGAGCAACGTCGGCTCCGCGGGCGCCTTCGGGGCCTCCTTCTCCGATGCGTCCGAGGCTTGGTTTTCCGGGTGATCCAGCGTCGTGAGCCGCTCCGTCATGGGGCCTTCACTCCGCCGCCTGCGCGAGCATCGGCGCGATCTCCGCGGACGCGACGAGGGGCAGCTCGATCGTCGCGCGCGCTCCCTTCGGCGTGCGGTTCGCGATCGCGAGGCGACCGCCGACGGGCTCCACCAGGCCGCGCGCCAGGTAGAGGCCGAGGCCCATCCCCTCGCCCGGCTCCTTCGTCGTGAGGAACGGCTCGCCGAGGCGCTCGATCAAGGCCTCCGGCACGCCGACGCCGCCGTCCTCCACGATCACGATCGCGCGGCCGCGGTCGCGATCGAGGCGCACGGTGATCGGTGCGGTGGAGCCGCATTTTCGCGTCGCGAACGCCGCGTTGTCGAGGAGGACGCCGAGCGCGGACGCGAAGTCCTCGTCGCTGATCGGGGCCCGCGCGCCCGCCGCCTCGATCTCCAGATCGACTCGGATTCCAGGGTGCGCGCCGCGGAACGTGTCCACCGCGCGCGCCGCCGACGACGCCAGATCGAGCGGGGCCGCGACCGCGCGGGACGCGTGCGCCGCGGCCTGCATCTTCGAGAGGACGTCGCGGCAGCGCGCGACCGCCGACGCGATCGATCGAGCGTGCGAGCGCGCCTCCTCCGGCGGAAGGTCCTCCTCCGCGATCTCGCCCGCGAGCACCGCGATCGTGCCGAGGGGCGTGCCGAGCTCGTGCGCGGTGCCGGCCGCGAGCGTGCCCAGCGAGGCGAACCGCGACGCGAGCTCGGCGTCGCGACGGAGGCACTGCACCTCGGCCTCGCGGGCCTCCAGCGCGCGCCGGATGCGGGTCACGAAGAACGCGACGAGGCCCGCGCACATCACGAAGGCCATCCACATGCCGTAGAGGTGCGCCGAGAACGATCCGTCGCGCGCGTGCGCCGCGCAGCACGAGCCCGCGGGCACCGCGAAGAGGCCCGCGAACACCACGACCGCGAGCGCCGACAGCGCGAACGTCGTCGTCGCCGGGAGCACCGCCGCCGCGAGCGCCACGTGCACGAGGAACAGCGCGCTGAACGGGTTCGCCGCGCCGCCCGACGCCGCGAGCACGATGCCGATCGCGATCAGATCGAAGGCGACGAACGCCGCGATCGTCCGGGGCCCGCCGCCCGATCCCTCCGCCGTGCGCCGCAGCACGCGCACCGCGATCACGTTCACCACCGCCGCGAGCGCGATCACCGGCAGCGCCAGCGCGTAGTACACGTGGAAGCCGAAGATCTGCTGGTTCACCGGCAGCGTCAGCGCGAGCAGCGCGAACGCCACCCACCGGAGCCCCACGAGCCACCGCTGCAAGATCGCGAGCGCGGGCCCTCGGACCTCGGCGTCGCGAGGAGGCGCGCCCGGCGACGCCCCGAGGTTCTGCGGCGCGGAGAGAGCTTGCATCGCGGCCTCTCTTAGCCCGGATGACGCCGGCGCGTGATGCGACGAATTGACGCGTCGGCGAGGCCGGAGGGCCGGTCCGTGAAAAAGAACGAGCGTCTCGTTAAAAATGAAGTTGAACATCATTTTCAATTTCTGTAAGAGAGGGGTGTGACTTCACGAACCCTTGCCAGAGCGGCAGTCTGGACTGCCACGCTCCTCGTCGGTTGTTCCGGCGCCGAAGAAACCAACTCTCCACTGACCAGCTCCGCCGACCCGGTGGACACTCCGCTCAAGGGCTCCGACGCCGACATGGTGTCGAAGTTTCATGACGGAGATGGGGTGTTCGAGCTGCCGATGCGGTCCGCCGACGGGCTCGGTCCGCTCTACATCCGGCACGCGTGCGCGGACTGCCACGAGACGGGCGTGCGCGGGCCGGGGCTCGTGCAGAAGATGTCGATCGTCGAGAAAGACGGCGTGACCGCGGCGGCGGATCAGTCGGCGCTCACGTACGGGCACACCGTGCGTCCGTTCGTGACGGCCGGGGCGACGACTCCCATCCTGCCACCCGAGGTGGACAGTCTCAAGGTGTCTGTCCGCGTCGGGCCGCCGGTCATCGGGCGCGGGTACATGGAGGCTGTTCTCGACTCCGAGATCGAGCGGATGGAGGCCGAGCAGAAGACGCGCGACGACGGGATCCACGGGCGGATCAACCGCGTGACGTACGCGTCCGAGGCGAACCCGGATCCGACGTTCAACGCGCACCAGAAGGGCGAGACGGGGCTCATCGGGCGCTTCGGGCTGAAGGCGCGGATCGCGACGCTCGACGAGTTCACCGCGGACGCGTTCCAGGGCGATATGGGGATGACGTCGCCGATGCGGCCGACGGAGCCCCTCAATCCGGACGGGCTGACCGACGACGACAAGCCCGGAGTCGACCTCGCGATCGACAGCGTCAATCAGGCGGCCTTTTACATGCGCGCGCTGGAGATCCCGAAGCGGGCGGACGACGCGGCCGGGGCGGCGCTCTTCGCGGGGGCGCGCTGCGACGTGTGCCACGCGCCGGCGCTGAAGACGCGGGCGGATTATCCGATCGCGCTCCTCGCCGACAAGACGGTGGCTGTCTACACCGACTTCCTCCTGCACGATCTCGGGCCGGATCTCGCGGACGGGATGACCGACGGGGTCGCGAAGGGCGGAGATTGGCGGACGGCGCCGCTCATCGGGCTGCGGCACAGCGCGACGTTCATGCACGACGGGCGCGCGACGTCGATCGAGGACGCGATCCTGGATCACGCGGGGGAGGCGACGGACTCGGTGAAGCGGTTTTCGGCCCTGTCGGCGGCGGATCGCGACGCGCTGATCCGCTTCGTGGGGTCGCTTTGAGGGGCCTTGTCGGCTCGACTGGAGAGTGCTTGTCATGAGGATGCGTAGCTGGTTGTGGACGGCGGTGATCGCGGCGCCGATGGGGCTCGCGGGGTGCTCGGGGGAGCCCTCGGACGAGGAGCGCGCGAAGGACGTGGCGGAGAGCGCACAGACCGTGATCGGGCAGGAGCTCGAGGCCTGGCACGCGGCCGCCGTGGAGATGATGGACGCGGCTCCGACGCCTTCGGGGCGCGGGTGGGACGCGGCGAAGGACGCGGACGCCATCGCGAAGATGCGCTCTGCCTGGACGAAGACGCGCACCACGTACGAGCACATCGAGGGCGCCGTCGCGCCGCTGTTCCCCGACATCGACGCTTCGACGGACGCGCGGTACGAGGCGTTCCTGGTGCAGCTCGGGAACAAGGCCGATCCGGATCTCTTCGATGGAGAGGGCGTGACGGGCATGCACGCGATCGAGCGCATCCTGTTCTCGGACGTGACGCCGGCCGCGGTGGTGACGTTCGAGAAGGGGCTCCCGGGGTACTCGCCGGCCGCGTTCCCCGCGACGGAACAAGAGGCGCTGTCGATGAAGACGAAGCTCTGCGCGAAGCTCGTCGCCGACATCGAGTCGATGCAGAAGGCCTGGTCCTCCGCGGCGATCGATCTGCCGGGCGCGTTCGACGGCCTCATCTCGCTGATGAACGAGCAGCACGAGAAGGTGAACAAGGCCGCGACCGGCGAGGAGGAGTCGCGGTACTCGCAGAAGACGCTCGCGGACCTGCGCGCGAACCTCGTCGGGACGCGGCAGATTTACGCGCTCTTCCAGCCGTGGATCGCTTCGAAGGAGGGCGGCGCGAAAGTCGATTCCGGGATTCAGGCCGGGTTCGATTCGCTGGATAAGGCGTATTCGGCGACGGCCGGGGACTCCATCCCTGCCCCGCCGGCCACGTGGAGCTCGGCGGACCCTTCGGAGGGCGATCTCGCGACGCCGTTCGGCAAGCTCTTCACCACGGTGAGCGCCGCGGTCGATCCGCAGCGGGACGGCTCGATCGTGGACGAGATGAACACGGCGGCCGGGCTCATCGGCTTCCCTCGGTTCCAGGAAGGCGAATGAGACTCTCCTCTGCGACTCCCCTCCTCGTGATCGGCGTTCTCGGCGCGTCGCTCGGGCTCGGGTGCGCGCCGGCCTCCGGCGAGACGGAAGACACGGGCGACACGTTTCTGGCCTTCGCTTCGAGCTTCAAAGGGTACCGGAGCTGGGAGGCGTTCGAGGTGCCCGCGGGCTCGGGGGACGGGACGGTGCACACGCTCGGGGCGCGGACGGAGCACCTCAACAAGAGGCCTGCGGACGGAAGCACGGAGTTTCCCGTGGGCACCATCATCGTGAAGGAGACGACGAGCGAGGCGCTCGCGGATCGCAAGGTGTTCGCGATGGTGAAGCGCGGCGGCGGCTACAACGCGGAGGGCGCCGCAGGGTGGGAGTGGTTCGAGCTGCAGAACGTGACCGAGCAAGAGGTGCTGATCGTGTGGCGCGGCGTCGGGCCGCCCGCGGGGGAGATGTACGGCGGCGATCCTGCGGCCGGATGCAACGGATGCCACGTGGGCGCCAAGGCCAACGACTTCGTGCTTTCGACGAAGATCACGCTGGAGGACCTGTGAGGCGCGTGAGGCGACGAGACTCCTCGGGGCGCTCGCCCGCGGGGGCCGCGAAACAAGGGCGCTCGACACGAATGAGGCTGTTCGCGAGAGCGGCGCTCGGGGCGCTCGCGTTCGTGGGGGTGTGTGCGGCGGCGGCTTCGGCCGGGGCGAACCCGCGGGCGCTGCCGTTTACGTATCCGTACGAGACGCTCGCGAAGGGGGATTTCGAGCTGGAGCAGTTCGCGGATCTGACGCCTTCGGTGGCGCTCTCCACGTCGACCGGCAAGCCGGCCAACCTCGGGCTCTTCCTGTTCACGACGGAGTTTGAATACGGGCTGACCGATCGGCTGGAGCTGGGGCTCTATTTCCAGCTCGCGCCCTCCGCCGGCGACGGGTTCGCGAGCGCCGGAGCGCTCGGGAACACGGCCATCAAGCAGCGGCTCCGGTACCGGATCGGGCGCGAGGGGGAGCTGCCCATCGATATGTCGGTGTACGGGGAGCTCGCCGAGTCGGACCGGGAGATCGAGATCGAGGCCAAGCTGAACCTGCAGAAGCGCTTCGGCGGGCTCAGGATCATGTCGAACCTGTGGGCGGAATACGAGCTGTACTTCGACGGCAAGCGGGAGTGGGTCCTGAACCCGACGCTGGGCGCGACGTACCAGCTCATGCCGGAGCTGCACATCGGCGCGGAGTCGTGGGTGCGCGCGGAATTCCCCGAAGGCCTCACGGGGACGCGGCCGTACGGGCTCGGGCCGCACGCGTACGTGGGGCCGACGGTGATGGCCAATTTCGGCAAGCTGTGGTTCTCGCTGGGCACGTATTTCCGCGTCAGCGACGTGGAGCGACCCGTCGAGGTGGGAGACGTCTTCGGGCGTGTGTGGGTCCGGGCCGTGACCGGCGTGGAGATGTGATCCCCTCCCTGAGGCTGTGAAACAGCCGATTTGGGAGGGGCGGGCGGCGCGCAGGCCGCAGGCCGAGCACAGACCGGGGGTGGGCAACCTCATGGCTTGGGGATTGCGCGCTTCGAGATACGTAGCGGCGCACGGGCCATGCCACGAAAACGCCTGGAAAACGGCTGGCGAACGGGGGGGCGGTGGTTAACTGAGGCGCGCTCCGGGCGTGTCCCAGGAGATTTTTCGGCCCTCGTCAGGAGAGAGCGAAAGAAAATGCCATCGAAGAGCGACTCCAAGGTTGTGGGTTCGTCTGGCAAAAAAGGCTCCGGATTCAAGCTGGCCGTTCTCGGCGGGGTGTTCCTCGCGGTCGTGATCGGCGTTCAAGGTGGGTGGGCCGGGCTCGCTTGGGCCATGTTCAAGAGCTCCGTGTTCCCGGGGGATGAAGGGCTCCTCGCGTACGTGCCCGAGGATCAGGGCGGCGTGCTGATCGTGGATCCGCATCAGATCGAGCCGAAAGCGCTCGGGAGCGAGAGCGGGGCCGTGCGGCAATGGCTCGTGCGCACGCGCGAAGACATGAAGAAGGCCACCGGCGTCGATCTGCTGTTCGACGTGGACAAGATCGCGATCGCGCCGTCCATCGCGGTCGTGCGCGGGCGCTTCGACAAGGACGGGCTCGAAAAGAAGCTCGGCGAGATGAGCTACAAGCCCGCGGAGCACGACGGGACGAAGTACCTCGCTCGGTCCGGGGAAGATGCGGTGTGCGTCGTCGACGGGTCGCTGCTGCTCTACGGGGACTCTTCGTCGATCGAGGCCGCGCTCTCCGCGAAGAAGACCGGCAAATCGATGGAGAACAAGGAAGGCGTGGTCGATCGGCTGAAGGGCGTGGGGTTCAATCACCCCGTGCTGCTCACGATCTCGCTCGGCGAGGCGAAGCCCAGCGTGCGCGACATCCTCACCGGGTCGACCGGGCCCAAGGCCGTCACGATCGGGCTCACGACGCTCTCGGGGCTCGACGTGGACGCCGCGGTGGAGTCGCAGTCGGCCGGGTCCGCGGAGGAGCTGCGGAAGCTGCTCGACGAGAAGCGCCAGAACGCGGGCGCGCTCGGGCCGTTCATCACCGGGTCCGCGGCGGAGACGCTCACGAACGCGCTCAAGAAGGCCGAGCTCAAGACCGTCGACGCGCAGGTCGTCGGGCACATGCACCTCACCGCCGAAGAGCTCGACACCGTGCTCAAGGCCGCGGGCAACCTCGCTCCGTTCGGCGCGATCTACAAAGACGTGCGGCTGTTCCAGCTCCTCGTCCCCGGGATTTAAGGCGACCCGTTCGAAGGGCCTCCGCGCTACGATAGGCGGCCGGAGATCCTCGAAAAATGGCTTCTTCTCTCGCTCGTCGCGCCTTCAAAGCTCCCATTTACCTGGCCATCGCGCTGGCTCCCATCGGGGCCTTCAGCTTGCCTTCGTGCTCCATCTCGCCGGGGGTCTGCGGCGACGCGCGGGTGGACAAATACACGGACGATCAGAAGGCCTCGGATCCCACGCTCGTCGACGAGGAGTGCGACGACGGGAACACCATCGACACGGACACGTGCACGCAGGCGTGCCGGCTCTCGGCGTGCGGCGACGGCTTCATCCAGGCCGCGAACAACGAGCAGTGCGACGACACGGACTACGGCGCGTACTGGAAATGCGACCCGCCCTGCGAGGCGACCCAGCGCTGCGACATGGCCGCGAAGAAGTGCGTGACGCTGTCGTCCGATAAATCGAAGGCGATCGACACCGACGGGTGCACGCCGGCCTGCCAGCTCAACATCGTCGGCGACGGGTACCTGAACCAGGGCGTCGAGGAGTGCGACGACGGCAACAACTCGGACAACGACGCGTGCCTCGTGACCGGGCTCGCCGCGACGTGCGGGGACGGGTTCATCCAGACCGGCGTCGAGGAGTGCGACGACGGCAACGACGTGAACATCGATAACTGCACGACCGAATGCAAGAAGGCCGTGTGCGGCGACGGGTACGTGTGGGCCGGCTTCGAGGACTGCGACGACGGCAACACCTCGAACGCCGACTCGTGCCCTTCGTGCAAGCTGCCGACGTGCGGGGACGGCTTCGTGGATCCGGCGACCGAGGAGTGCGACGACGGCAATCAGTTCTCGAACGACGACTGTCTGCCGAACTGCAAGAAGGCCCAGTGCGGCGACGGGATCCTCGATGAAGGGGCCGAGGAGTGCGACGACGGCAACCAGCTCGCGGGCGATTACTGCTCACCGACGTGCCAGAAGGAGTGCTTCGGGCCGAACGCCGGGATCTACGAGGGGCACTGCTACGTGTACTACACGGGGCCGCTCGGGTGGCCGCAGGCGAACTGCAATGCGCTGGACGCGCATCTGGTGACGATCGAGTCGACGGGCGAGAACGGGTTCGTGCAGGGGCTCTTGCCGGCGGACGCGGCGGACGCGTGGATCGGGCTCACGGATCAGCAGGTGGAGAGCGCGTGGGTGTGGCAGCTCGATCAGGCGGGGCAGAACCTGCAATTCCCGGCGCTCCTGAAGTGGAAGCCGGGCCAGCCGGACAACCTGCCGGCGCCCGCGGCGAACTGCGCGGTGATCGATCGCGTGAGCGGGCTGTGGCTCGACAACGTGTGCGCCGAGGCTCGCGGGTTCGTGTGTGAGCACGACTACTGATTGAGTCGAGGGAACGGAACGGCTTGATTTCGAGCCGTTTCGGGGGGGACGCGGTCGGTCTTTTCAGCCGCTGACGAGGGAGGAACGGGCCGCCTTCGCGCGCTCGTCGCGCTCTTTCAGGTGCTCCAGGATGATGACGGCCGTCTCTTCGATCGCGCGGCCGGTCACGTCGACGACGGGCCACTCCGGGTGCTTGCGGAAGAAGCGCTCGGCGTAGTCCAGCTCCTGGCGGACGTGCTCGCGCATCGCGTAGTTCGTCTCGGCCGGCATGCCGAGCGCGCGGAGGCGGGCCTGGCGGATCTCACAAAGCTGCTCCAGGCCGATCATCAGGCCGACCACGCGGTCCTGCTGCGCCTCGAACAGCTCGCGCGGCGGCTCCACGTTGAGCACGAGGGGGATGTTCGCGACGCGGAGGCCGCGCTGCGCGAGGATCGTGGAGAGCGGCGTCTTCGAGGTGCGGGAGACGCCGCAGAGGATGAGGTCCGCCTTCTTGAAGTTGCGCGGCTCCTTGCCGTCGTCGCTCTTCACGGCGAACTCGACGGCCTCGATGCGGCGGAAATACTCCTCGCTCAGGGGGAGCATCGCGCTCGGGAGGTTGATGGGCTCCCGGTCGAGGAAGGTGCCGAGCTTGCCGATGAGCGAGCCGATCACGTCCATCGCCTCGATCCGGAGCTCCGCCGTCATCGAGTGGACGTACTCGCGCAGCTCGGGGCTGACGACGGTGAAGACGAGGAGCGCTCCCTCGCGGGCGGCGCGCTCCAGCACCGGGCGCGCGGACTCCTTCGTGCGGACGCGCGTGTGGAGCCGGATCGCCGCGCCGGCCTGCGGGAACTGGAGCAGCGCTGCGCGGACGACCTTCTCGGCGGTCTCGCCGGTGGAGTCCGAAAGCACGTCGATGAAGCGGGGTTTCTCGTTGTTCATGATCGGTGGCGGGGCTCGTGGCGGCGCGCGCGCGTCCGCGGATTCGATCCGCGCGGCGCCCCGGGAGCTTACCCGAAGAGGTTCTTCAGCTTGTCCATGAAGGACGGCTCGCCCGCCGGCTCCACGGTCTCGCCGAGCGTCGCGGCGAGCTTCAAAAGGAGGTCTTTTTGTTCGTCGGTGAGCTTCGTCGGGATCTCGATCTTCACCTCGACGAGCTGATCGCCGCGGCCGCCGAGGCGCTTCGGGATGCCGCGGCCCTTCACCCGCAGGACGGTGTTCGGCTGCGTGCCGGGCGGGACGCGGAGCTTTCCTTTGCCGTCGAGCGTGGGCACCTCGACCTCTCCGCCGAGCGCGGCGAGCGGCACGCTGATGGGGATCGTGCAGAGGATGTCGTCGGCGGATCGGCGGAAGATTTCGTGCGGCTGGACGCGGATCGTGATCTCGAGATCGCCGGGGGCGCGGTCGGCGCGCACCGTGTTGCCGGCGCGCTCCACGACGTGGACGGTGCCGTTCTCGATGCCGGGGGGGATCGTGACCTCGATCGTGCGCGGCTTTCCGACGAGGCCGGCGCCGCGGCAGGTCTTGCATGGGTCGACGACGATGCGGCCCGTGGCGTGGCACCGCGAGCATGGGCGCTCGATCGCGATCGGGAGGACGCCCTGCTGGTAACGCACGCGGCCGCGGCCCTGGCACGCGGGGCAGCGCTCCATCTTGGTGCCGGGCGCGCCGCCGGAGCCGCCGCAGTCGGTGCAGCCTTCCACGCGCTCGTACGTGATCTCTTTCTCGCAGCCGAACGCGGCCTCTTCGAAGGTGATCCGCACCTCGCGCTGGAGCGTGCCCTGGTTGCCGACCTTGATCCCCAGCGCGCCGAGCAGGTCGCCGAAGATGCCGTCGATGTTGAGCTCGCTCATGTCGAACGGCATGCCGCCGCCGAACGGGTTGCTCGCGGCCGCCGCGGTGGGATCGAAGGCCGCGGCGCCGAGGCGATCGAAGGCCGCGCGCTTCTGCGGATCGCTCAGGATCTGGTACGCGGCGTTGACCTCTTTGAAGCGCTGCTGCGCGTCCGGATCGTCGGGGTTCTTGTCCGGGTGGTGCAGGACGGCGGCCTTGCGGAAGGCGCTCTTGATCTCGTCCTGCGTCGCGGACCGATCCACGCCGAGCACGTCGTACGGATCTCGCACGACCGCGCCTTAGCACCTATTTCGCAGGGGGTCGACGCGCGCGCGCAGGCCTGCTCTCCGGCCGGGGTGTACGATACGGCGGTGAGCTTGCACTTGTCGCGACGGGGCGGGACCGCTGGGTCGGTCCGTGGAAAAGGACGCTGGGGACGGAGGCTCGCGCGGGGCGCGGCGCTCGGCTTCGGGCTCGTGGCCGTCGCGTGGGCCGCGGCGGCCGGGTGCGGCGCGCGCTCGGAGCTGTGGAGCGGTCAGGTCGCCGGCGACGACGACGCGGGGGCGGCGGTGGACGCGGGGCCGGACGTGCTGCCGACGAACGCGTTCTGCGGCGAGTCGACGTACGACAGCGGGCCGACGGAGCTCTCGATGTTCGTGCTGCTCGATCGATCCGGATCGATGCAGGACGACAATCGGTGGGGGCACGTGACCGCGGCGCTGTCGGCGTTCGCGACCTCGCCGCAGGCGGCGGGGCTCGGGATGGGGCTGCAGTTCTATCCGGTGAAGGACTCGTGCGCGCCGGAGGACTACGCGGTGCCGGCGGTGCCGATCGGGAAGCTGCCAGGCGCGACGGTCGCGATCACGAACGCGCTCCAGAGCACGAGCACCTACGGGGAGACGCCGACGCTCCCGGCGCTGAAGGGCGGCGTTTACTACGCGCGCAGCGTCGCGATCGCGAACCCGGAGGAGCGCGTGGTGATCGCGCTCGTGACGGACGGCGCGCCGAACGCGTGCGACTCGAGCGCGGCGAAGGTGGCGGAGGCCGAGCAGGAGGCGCTCGCGAGCGATCCGAAGATCCTCACGTACGTGATCGGGCTCGCGACCGGGTACACGGACGAGATCGCGCTGATGGCGGCGGCCGGCGGGACGGGCAAGCCGATCCTCGTCGACGACGGGGCGCAGGCTGCGCAGAAGATCGTGGACGCGATGACGGAGGTGAAGATCGCGCAGGAGAGCTGCGTGTTCGGCGTGCCGATCCCCGCGGGCGCCACGGTGCTCGCGACGGATCTCTCGGCGCGCTACCGCACGGCGCCGGGCGCGACGCCCGTCGAGCTGCCGATCGTGGCGAGCCTCGGGAGCTGCTCGGGGGAAGGCTTTTTCCCGGACAATCTGGACGCGCCGGGGACGATCACGCTGTGCCCCGCGGCGTGCGCTGCGGTGCACGGGGCCGCGAAGTCGACGGTGACGGTGACGGCGGGGTGCGGGATGGGCACGGACGGCGGCATCCCCGACGCGGCGTCGGACGCGCCCGGGTGCGGTTCGAGCGTGGATTTCTCGTGCGTCTCGGCGTGCGGGGCGACGGACTTCACGCCGCCCGTGTGCGACGGCTCGCAGTGGGTTTGTGCGAACGGGACGGTGAGCACGAAGAAGTGCGAGTGCCCCGACATCCCGCACGTGTGCTGCAAGGGCGAGTACGATCTCGAGGACGCGAGCTGCGTGAACGGCGCGTGGACGTGTCCTCCCGGGGAGCCGCTCTATGGTCAGGCGGGGTGCACGCCGCCGGACATGTGCACGTCGTCGCTGCCGTGCGGGTTCGGCACCGTGTGCGATTTCCCCGACGATCAGTGCGGCGCCTCGATTTACCACGGCAAGTGCGTGCCGCCCGGCGACTGCAACCTCGGGGATCCGGCGGTGTGCGGGTGCGACAAGCACGTGTATCCGAGCCGGTGCGACGCGCTCGCGGCGGGCGTCGACGTGGACCAGGACTCGAAGTGCATCACGCCCGTGGGGATGATCAAATGCGGCGGGTACTACTGCAAGAGCGGGATGCAGATCTGCCGTCACAGCAAGGACATCACGAAGTCGTTCCAGGACAGCTACGCGTGCCTCGATCTGCCGCCCGGCTGCGCGAACGGCTGCGTCTGCCCGCTGTGCGACGTGTGCCCGATCAGCGGGCCTTGCGAGTCGTGCCCGGACAACGCGCACCTGGAGTGCGCGGGCGTGCCGAAGTGATGTGAGGTGCCCCTCCCTTCGCGAACGACAGGGAGCGATTTGGGAGGGGCGGGCCGCGCGCAGCGAAGCGAGCACGGACCGAGGGGTGGGCACCTGCGTGTCTCTGATTTCGTGGGATTTACAAGGGGGCTCCGCCCCCTCGTATCACTCCCCCGCGCTCGCCTTTGCTCTGCGCTTCAGCGGGCGAGCATCACGTCCCAGCGCATCGCCGTCGGCGTGGGGCCCGCTTTTGCCAGGCGGATGCAGAGGTCGGCCATCTTCTCCACGACCCACTTGAAGTGGTTTTCGCCGAGCGACGTGATGTCGAAGTCGGGGGCCGAATTCATGAAGTCGATCGCGTACGGGATGCCGTCACGGACCGCGAATTCCACGGTATTCATGTCGTAGCCGAGGGCGCGGCAGAGGGTGCGGGCGTCCTTGATGACGCGGGCTTCGAGCTCTGGGTCGAGCGCGGGCATCGAGGCGGCGGCCTTCGAGTAACGGTCGAAGTGGCCGTGGCGCGGATCCCACAACGCTGGGCGGACCTCGTCGCCGCCGATCACGATGCAGCGGACGTACTGGGTCCACTCGATCGCCTCCTGCACGATCATCGTCGTGCGGGCCGTGCGGTCGTAGCGCTTGAGCAGGTCTTCGAGCGAGGTCACGCGGTGCACGTCGCGCCAACCGCCGCCCCAGTGCGGCTTCATGAAGATCGGGAGGCCCAGCTCTTCGACGAGGCCGCGCCAATCGATCGGGTACTTCATGTTGCGGAGCGAGCCGCTCGTGATGTCCGGGCCGTGCTCCTTCGACGGGAGGACCGCGGTCTTCGGCACCGCGACGCCCAGCTTTTGCGCGAGCGCCGTGTTGAAGAATTTGTCGTCCGCGATGCGCCAGAACGGGTTGTTCACGACGCGCGATCCGTTCAACACGGCGAGCTTCAGCACCGGCTGGTAACAAGGGACGTCGTGCGAGATGCGGTCCACGAGCACGTCGTACGCGGGCGGCTTGTCGATCCGCGTCGCGTCGATCTCCGCATAGGAAGCCTCCACGCCCTCGTTGCGAGCGCGGATCTCTTCGATGAGGGCCTCGGGGAAGGAGCGTTCTCGCCCGACGAGCAGGCCGACTCGGTACACCATGCGCGCTCTCCTGCCAGCGCGGCGCGCGCGCGGGAAGTCAGTTGGGGATGAATTCGTCCGGCCCGATGTCGTAGGCGTCCTCCTGCGGGCGGACGTCCTGATCGATGTCGTGGTTCGGCGCGTCGAGGTCGGTGCCCGCGTTGCGACACGGGGAGTCCGACTGGAGGTGACCGTTGTCGTATTTGGGGTCGCCTTCGAGGTTCGAGCCGTCGCCGGGCAGGTCCGCGAGCGTCGCGAGATCGGCGGCGTTGTTGCCGTCCCAGTCGGCGTAGAGGCGCCCTTCGTTCGGGACGATCACGGGGAAATAGAAGAGGTCGTGATCGAGCGCGGCCGGGTCGCAGCTCTCGCCCGGCGTGTGCTGCTCGAAGAAGGAGTAGTTGTACGTCGCGGTGCCGCCGACGAAGACGTTGTCGCGGAAGCGGCCCACCATCGTGACGACCGGATCCGACCGCGGCGACCCGAGCAGCACCGCGGCGCTCACCGACTCCGCCGAGAGCTCGCCCGCGGCGTACACGAGGTTCGACGTGACGACGACGTCCGCGAGATCGTCGTCGATCTCGAGGAGGTGGATCGCCGCGGATCGCTCGGACGCGCTGCCGAGGACGATGTTGTTGGAGAAGATCGCCGTGCCTGTGGAGATGCGCGCGCCGCCGCACCACACCGAGGGCGTGAAGCAGAGCGGGGGCGCCGTGATCTGATCCGCGTTGACGATGCCGGAGTCGAAGTAGAGCGCGCCGCGCTTCGCCCAGAGGCCGAGCGACACCGATGGCTGCGCGCTGCCGACCGCGGAGCCGCTCTGGAGCGAGTCGCGCCACGCGATCACGCTCTTGCTGTCCTCGATGAGGAAGGCCACGGAGTCGGTGCCCTTGCCCGCGGTGACGACGCTGCCGATGAGCTGCAGATCCGCGGTGGGCGCGTCGAGGACGAGGCCGTACGAGGGGCCCGCCGCGGCGGCTCCGCTCTGGATGTCGTCGAGCCAGAGGCGCGGCTTCGTCGCGGACGCGGCCTGCGCGACGATGCTCACGGCGACGCTCTTTCCGGGGCCGACCGACACGTCGCCGCCGCGGATCACGCAGTTGGAGACGACCGGGCCGCCGCCGTCGATCGCGAGCGCGACCGAGGAGTCGATGCCCATGTTGACGGAGCGGCCGACGATCTTGAGGCCGTCGACGAGCATCTCGGGACCGAGGTCGACGAGGCGCACGCCCTCCGCGACCTTGCTCTTCAAGGTGGTCTCGAACGCCTTCGGATCGCGGGTGCTCCAGTCGTTCGGGTCGTAGCCGCCGACGACGCTGATCGAGCCCGTGACGAGGACGTCGTCGGTGTAGGCGCCGGCCGAGACGAGGATCGCGGCCGGGCGGCTCCACCCGTTCGCGATGAGCACGGCCTCGCTCACGAGGGAGCACGGATCTTCGATCGTGCCCTTCGCGCCGGGGTTTCCGGTCGCGGAGACGTACACGGTGTAGTCCGCGCAGTCGTCGCCGGTGTTGTCCTTGCCGTCGCAGTCCTCGTCCGCGCCGTCGCCGCAGATCTCGAGGGCGTCCGGGTGCACGAAGGGGTTGTCGTCGTCGCAGTCGTGCTCGCAGAGGGAGTAGCCGTCGCCGTCCGCGTCCGTGTCGTCGCACGTGGCGCCGCCGCCTCCGCCGACGGAGCCGCTCGATCCTGCGCCGCCGCCCGATCCCGCGCCGCCGGACGCGACGCTGGTCGACGAGGAGGTGCCGCCCGCGCTGCTGCCGCCGGTCGCGACGAAGGTCTCCGTGCACGCCGGGAGAGCGATTGCGAGGGCGGCGATGATCGTCGTGGGACGGGGCAGGAGCATCAGCATCCTCCTTCGAAGAAGCGCAGGCGAAGCGTGGAAAGGGCCGGTCCTCGATGGGGAGCCTAGCAGAGGGCGACCTTGCCCCGCGGGCGCTCGCGCGACGCGCGCGCACAAAGAAGCGGAGCGGACACGATCCACGCACGCGATGCGCCGGGCACGGCGACGCACGCGAATCCAGCGACGCTACCGCGGGGCCTCGTCGCGCGGGCCGAAGATGCACCAGTAGCCGTCCAGCGTGTGCCGCACCTCGGCGACGAGCGCGTGGTCCTTCCAGAAGCGGCGATCCGCGCGGAGGCGCGCCTGCGAAGGGAACGGCAGCTCCGCGCAGCCCGTCCTGGATCCGACGAAGACGAAGTAACGGGGCGCGACGTCGAACACGCGCTCGACGTAGCCCGCGCCGTCCTTTCGCGTGTAGCCGCCGGGGAGCTTGGAGATCACCGGATCGACGAGGCCGAGCAGATCGAGGATCGGGTAGTCGGTCGCGTACGCGACGAACCCCATGTCGGCGATCGCGATCGTGCCGCGGCGGCCGTGCTCGGCGAACCACGCGGCGACGCCGCCGGCCGCGGAGGTCCAGAAGAGGCGGTCGCGCTCGATCTGCTGCGCGCCGTCCGCGAACGCGCGGCTCCGTGACGTGGCGGTGTGGATCGCGAACGCGACGAGCGGCGCGCCGACGATCACGCGCGCGGCGACACGGACGGGGCGCGCGCGGGCGATGCGCGCGCGGGCGAGGGCGCGATCCTCGATGGGGCGAAAGGCTTCGAGGAGGGCGCGCGCGGCCGCGTCGACGAGGAGGAACGCGAACGGCTCGAACGGCGCCAGGAAGCGGTGCGCGGGCATCCAGTCGCCGCCGACGACGAGCACGTAGATCGGCACGGCGATCGCGATCGCCGCGATCGCCCCGAGATCGGCGCGGCGGCGCGCGATCGCGAGCACGACGCCGAGCGGGACGATCGCGAGCAGCGGCCCCACGTGCTCGACGTACGCGAGGAGGTAGCGACGGCCGCCCTCGATCTGCGCCGCGAGATCGCCCGTCTTCGCGGCGAACGTGTTGGGGAGCCACGCGCTGTAATAGAGGCGGCGGAAGGCGAGGTGCGCCGCGATCGGGGCGACGAAGAGGGCGGCGCGGATCAAGTTCTTGCGATCGAGCAGATCCACGATCGGCGCGAAGAGGCTTCGTTTCTCGGTGATCTCGCGTTTCGGGCCGGCGAGGAAGATCATCAGGAGGCCCGCGAAGAGCGGCGCTTCGGGGCGCGTGAGCGCAGCCGCAGCGAGCGCCGCGCCGGACCACGGGAACGCGGACGGCGCGTCACGCTCGCGCAGGAACAGCCACGTACCGAGCAGGAGGAGCGCGACGAAGAACGAGGTCTCCAGGCCGAACACCGCCCAGCCGGCCGTCGGGAGCGAGCCGGCGAGGAGCCACGTCGCGATCACCGGCACGCGGCGCGGGGGCTTGATCCGCGCGGCGATCGCGTACGTGAGCGCGATCGATCCGAGCGCGGAGGCGGCGCCGAGGATCTTCGCGGCGCGCTCGGGATCGACGCCGCATTTCATCCCGAGCGCGAGCAGGCACGTGAAGAGGAAGTTGGTGTAGCCCTCGATGCGCTCGCCCGCGTTGAAGACGAGGCCGAGGCCGTTCGCGAGGTTTCGGGCGTAACGGAAGGAGATGTACGCGTCGTCGACGGTGTACGCGCGCACGCGCCACATGCCGATCGCGAGGAGCACCATCGGCAACGCGAGGCCGATCACGAGGTGGGAGTCGCGCGGGAGCGGGCGGCCGCGGATCCATTCGAGGAGGCTGTCGGCCGGGCGTTCGTCGTCCGGAGGCTTGTTTTCCGGCCGATCCGGCGCGGAGGTCACGGGGCGTCCCCGCCCGCGGGCAGCGGGACGGAGGCCTCGGTCGGGCCGGGATCGCGCAGGCGGATCGACAGCGCCGCGGCGAGCAGCATGCCGAAGACGCCGGTCGCGTACGGCGCGCGCGGGCCCAGCGTCTGATAGAGCAGGCCGCCGCTCGCGGGGCCGAAGACGCGCGCGAGCGCCCCCGACGCCTGGAGCACGCCGAGGATCGCCCCTTGCCCCTCCGCCGCCCCGAGGCGCGACACGTGCGCGGAGAGGCACGGGTTCACGAGGCCGGATCCGAGGGCGATCACCGCCATCCCGACGACGAGGATCGGCACGCTGCCGCCGAGCAGGACGGGCGACATCGCGACGACCGCGAACCCCGCGGCCTCGATCGCGGCGCCGGCGCGCACGAGCGTGCGCTCGCCGAAGACCTTGCGGAGCGGCCGGATGAGCGCGCCCTGCACGAGGATCAACGTCACGCCGACGACGCCGAGGATGTAGCCGGTCTCCTTCGCGCCGAGGTGGAAGCCGTCCTCCGTGAAGAGCCGGAACGTCTGCTCCAACCCCGAGAACGAGAGCGTGACGATGAACTGCACGAGCACCGCCGCCGCGACGCCGTCGATCGCGAGCGCGACGCGGAACCGCTGCAAATCCAGGGGAGAGGCGCTGCGGACCTTCTTGCCGCGATCGGCCTCGGCGAGCGACTCGGGCAGGAAGAGCGCGGCGAAGAGGAGGTTCAGGAGCGAGAGGGCGGCCGCGGCGAACGCGGGCAGCGCGCCGACGCGCTCGATCGGGCTGTGCGCCTGCAGGAGGCCGCCGATGACCGGGCCCAGCACGAAGCCGAGGCCGATCGCGGCGCCGATCATGCCCATGCCGCGGGCGCGCTCTTCGGGCTTGGTGACGTCGGCGATGTACGCGGCGGCGACGGCGATGTTGGCGGTCGCGATGCCCGCGAAGATGCGCGCGACGAAGAGGCCCGCGAGCGAGTCGACCATGCCGAGCGCGGCCATCGCGATCGCGGAGGCGGCGATGCTCGCGAGCAGGATCGGCCGGCGCCCCGTGCGATCCGAGAGGTGGCCCCAGAACGGCACGAAGAGGAACTGCATCGCCGAGTACGCCGCGCCGAGCAGCGTCGCGACGAGCGGGCTCGCGCCGTGATCGCGCGCGACGCCGGGCAGGTACGGCACGACCAGGCCGAAGCCGAGCAGGTCGAGGAAGACCGTCAGGAAGATCGTTCCGAGGGAGGCCTTCCGCATGTGCGACGCACCCTAGTTCGAGTCGGGGGGAGGCGGGCTCACAAACCGGACGGCGCCGAATCGCGGCGCGCCCACACGAATCGCTCGAGGTTGCCTTTGGGGCCGCGCACCGAGCTGTCGACCTCCATTCGTACGACGAAGCCCGCGGATTCGAGGGCGGCGCGCGCGGAGGCGATCGCTCCGAGGCGCGTCTCTTCATCGCGGATGACGCCCCTGCCCTTGCGCGCGGCGTCGCGGCCGGCCTCGAACTGGGGCTTCACGAGGGCCACGAGGTGACCGCCGGGGCGCGCGATTTGAGCGAGCGCCGGGGCCAGCGCCCCGAGGCCGATGAACGACGCGTCGACCGCGACGAGATCGATCGGCGCGTCGAAATCCGCGGCGGAGAGGCCGCGGGCGTTCGTGTCCTCCATCACCGTGACGCGAGGATCCGAGCGGAGCTTCTGCGCGAGCTGCCCGCGTCCGACGTCGACCGCGAACACGCGCGCGGCGCCTCGCTGGAGCATGCAGTCGGTGAAGCCGCCGGTGGACGCGCCGATGTCCGCGCACACGAAGTCCTTCAAAAGAAGGCCTTCCGGCTCCATCGCGGCGAGCGCGCCGTCGAGCTTGTCGCCGCCGCGCGAGACGAAGCGGGGGCCCTCGCGCACGGCGATCTCCGCGTCGGCCGTGAGCAACGTGCCGGGTTTGTCGACGCGGGCGCTCGGCGTGTGCACCTGGCCCGCGAGGATGAGGGCCTGCGCCACCGTGCGCGACGGCGCGAGGCCGCGCGTCACGAGGAGCATGTCGGCGCGGACGCGTTCGATCCTCATCGCAGCGTGATCCTGTCGCCGTGGACGGCGCGCGCGAGCTCCACGAGGCCGTCCCCGATGCGCGGGCCGGGCCGCAGCACCGTCGACGTCACCGTCGCGAAACGCCCATTTTTGAAGGCCCGCAGCGATCGCCAGCCCGGGTCCTCGCGGCGCCCGGCGAGCGGCGACGGCCCCTCCACGCCCGCGGTCGCGCCGTCGAGGAGCACCTCCGGATCCAGCGCGACGAGCCGCTCCAGGCCGATCGTCGGGTACGCGCCGCCTTCGGTGATGAGGTTCTTCACGCCGGCGAGGCGCATCATCTCATCCGGGAAGCCGCCGGGTCCGGCGACGACGATCGGCCCCACGTCGAACAGCATCACGGCGGGCGGCGGCGGCAGATCCTTCGTCGCGGCGGCGACCGCGCTCTTGCGCTCGTTCATGTGCGCGACCACGGAAGCTGCGCCCGCCGCGCGATCGAGGCGCTCGCCGAGGCCCGCGATCATCTCGGCGATCTGCGCGAAGCTCTCCGTCTCCGGAAAATACGTGGCGACGCCGTGCGCCTTCAGCGTGTCCGCGAGCGACGGACCCGCGGGCCCGTGCGCGCCGATCACGAGCGTGGGGCCGAGCGCGAGCACCGCTTCGATGTTCGGATCCGAGAAGCCGCCGACCGCCGGGAGGGCCTGCGCCTCCTTCGGGAAGTCGCAGAAGCGCGAGCGTCCGACGAGGAGCGCGCCGGCGCCGATCGCGAACGCCGCCTCCGTCGTGGACGGCGACAGCGACACGACGCGCGGCGCGGCGCCCGCGGGGGCGCCTTTGTGCGCGCAGCCCGCGATCGTCGCGCCGAGGCCGGCGAGGAAGGTACGTCGAGAGAGGGGGATCAAATCAGGCGCGGCGGCGGCGGCGGAGGGTGAGCGCGAGCGCCGCGCCGAGGACGATCGACGCGCCCTTCCACGGGACCGGCTTCGTCGGGTCGAGCCTCGCGACGGAGCAGCTGCCCTCCTGGTTGACGTCGCTGTTGTTCTTCGTGTCGTCCTTGTTCGGCTTCGGATCGACGGGCTTCGGCTTCTCGACGCAGACGGCAAGATCGGGGCTGCAGTCGTAGCCGTCGGGGCAGATGTTGATCGCGTCGCACTTGTGCGTGCAGTACGAGCCGTTCACGCAGATGCCGGAGGTGCAGATCGTGGGGTCGCACGTGCCGCCGACCGGGCCGTTGAAGGCCGGATCCGTCGACAGCCCCTTCGCCCACCCGGCCGGCTCGTAGCCGCCGACCTGCGCGGCGTGGAGCGCCGTGTCCTTGATCCACTGGCCCCAGCCGAAGACGTCTCCGTACACCGGGCTCGTGCAGCCGAGGTTTCCGCGCGACGTGACGCCGACGACGCGGTTTTGCATGTCGACCGCGGGCCCGCCCGAGTCGCCCTGGCAGATGCCGGTGTCGCCGATGAACTCCGTGCGCTTCGCCTCGAAGGAGGGACAGCCTGTGGACACGCAGTCGATGAAGAGGTTGTCGCGCCGGCGCCGGTAGCCTGCGCCGCTGCCCTGATCGTCGGTCGCGCCGAAGCCGATCGCGTAGTACTGCTCGCCCGGGTTCAGCTCGATGTCGACGCGCGGGACCCACGGGACGGCCTCGGTCGGCTGGATGTTGTCCGCGAGGATCAGGATCGCCTGATCGCGCCCGCACAGGTCCTCTTTGTTGAGGATCGGATCCGGGGACGCGGGATCCAGCGGGGTGATGATGACCTCGTTCACGCCGTGGTAGTCGGCGGGGTTCTGGCTGTTGAGGTTGTCGCGCGTGGTGACGTAGAAGTTCTTCGCGGCGTGGGGGGCGCTCGGCTTGGCCTGACCGCAGATGACGCTCTCGGGCGTGTTCGACACGCAGTGGCGCGCGGTCAGCACCATGTTCGGCGCGAGGAGCGATCCGGAGCAGAGGGCGCCCACGGAGATGTCGTAGATGCCGACGACTGCCTTGTCGGTGGTGTCGTTGTAGCCGCCTTTGATGGGCGCTCCCCAGACGCCGACCACTTCGTCCTCCGCTGGCTCCTCGGGCTGGGCCACGCAGCCGGTGACGGAGAGAGCGAGAGCGGCACAAGGAAGAGCGAGGGTCAGGAGCCGACCGACCGAGGGGCGAAACACCATTCGAAGGACCTCCACCGAGCGAAGACTCGGGTGCGTTCAGGGGCGCGGGCATTCTAGGCGGAAGACTTCAAACGTCCACGCCGGAGTGCGATGAACAGGCATGTTCGTCATGCCGCAAACCACGACTCTCCGCGTCGCGCCGCGGCATGCAGACAACCGTGCTGGAAACATCCCCCGAGAGCGGACGCGCCCACGAAATCGCGAAAAATGGACGCGCGGACATGCCCGCTCGAACGTCGAGAGATGGTGCCCACCCCCGGTCGCGCGACGCGCGCCCGCCCCTCCCAGATCGCTCACTATCGTTCGCGATGGGAGGGGAGCCTCTCTATCTCCCGAATGGCTCTCCAATCGAGGCGCGCCCCGCGGACAGAGGGCCAGTCTCGCGCGAGCTGGAGAGGGGTAGTCCGGAAACTGGACACTGGGGCAAACGGGGACACTGGCATGCTCCGCGGACACGGCACTTGCCAGGAGCGTCGTTCGAAATCGCAGTGGTGGTGCCACCTCCCCCTTCGTCACATCGGGGACGGCGGGCCTTCGTTCCTCGGCGAGGGGACGGACACGCGACCGCGACGCTCTTCCTCGTCGACGCCTTGCCAGCGGCGCGTTCGTCTTCGGGGGAGTGATACGAGGGGGCGGAGCCCCCTTGTAAACCCCACGAAAATGCGAGCGTCTGCTGAGGCGCCCGCTGTCGGCCCGACAGGCTCCGATGACGGCCGACACCCGGCGCGCGCGAATTTCCCTGAAATACAAGGGCAAAACGGAAGGCCCGCCGATTGCCATGGTGCCCCCGGATGGAACCTCTTGTCCTCTGGGCGGCGGCGGCGGTGGGCGCGGCGGCGATCGCGGGGGCGCCGGCGGCCGGCGTCGTGGGGGCGCTCGGCGTCGCGATGGTCGCGTGGCGTCGGGGAGCGCGTCCGCTGCTGCTCGCGGGGTGCGCGGTCCTCTTCGTCGTGCAGGCGATCCGGGGCGCGCGCGCGATCGGGCACGCTCGCGAGGCGCACGCGGCGGCCGTCGATGCGCTCACGCCGCCCGCGGTGTGCGTGATCCGCGGCGTGGTCGTGGAGTCCCCGATCGCTTCGATCCGCGACGAATCCGGAGAGCGGCCGGCCACGATCGAGGCGATGGCGCGCGCGAACGTGAGCCTGCGCGCGAGCGTCCGCACCGAGGACGGGGGCGCCTGCGAGGACCGCGTCGTGCCGGTGGGCCTCGTGCTGCGGCTCTACGATTTGCCCGAGGATCTGAGGCGCGGCGACGAGATCGAGGCGACCGCGAAGGTGCTGCCCGCGCACCTGTTCGAGCACGCGGAGCTGCCGTCGCCGTGGCCCGGGATCGCGCGGTCGGAGATCGTGGGGAGCGGCGCGGCGATGGACGCGGTCGTCGTGCGAAGGGAGCGCTCGATCGCGGCCGGGATCGACGCGGCGCGGGGGTTCGTGCGGCGGCGGATCCTCGCGACGTACGCGCCGGGGGCCGCGGAGCTCGCGCGGGCGCTCGTGCTCGGGGAGACGGATCTCGCGGACGAGGACTCGGAGGCGTTTCGTGACAGCGGGCTGCTCCATCTGCTGGCGGTCAGCGGGACGCACCTCGTGCTCGTGGTGAGCGCGCTCGCGGGTGCGCTGCGGTGGATCCTGCTGCGGATCGAGGCGATCGCGGCGCGCACCGACGCGGGGCGCGCGGCTTCGGTGATCGGGATCGCGATCGCGTGGCTGTACTCGGATTTCGCGGGGGGCAGCGGGTCCGCGGTGCGGGCGGCGGCGATGCTGACGGTGGTGCTCGCGGCGCGCGCGATGGGGGCGCGGCCTTCGCCGGGGCGGGCGCTCGCGCTCGGGCTCTTCGGCGCGGCGATCGTGGATCCGCTCGTGGCGCTGGACATGTCGTTCGGGCTCTCGGCGGGGGCGACCGCGGGCCTCGTGCTGCTCGGCGGGCCGATCTCGGAGCGGCTCTCGGGGTGGGTCCCCGGAGGGCAAAAAGAGGCCGCGGAGGAACGAGACGGCGCGCCGAGCCGCAAGCTGGAGCCGCTCCAGGCCTCACGTAACGTTCCCCTCCCATCGCGAACGAAGAGAGCGATTTGGGAGGGGCGGACTTCGCGAAGCGAAGGCCGGGGGTGGGCACCTGAGCTTCGCTCCGCGCTTCTTGGAAGCGCTCCAGACGCGGGCCGGGGAGGCCCGCCGGAGGGACGACGGGAGCTCGGGCGCGCCCCCCGAAAAAACACCAACCATGAAGAAGCATCGCTCGCGTTGCGGCTGAAAAAGGCTGGATTCGGGGCGCTGCGGTTCGTGCTCGCGTCCGTCGGGACGACGCTCGCGGCGACGATCGGGTCGACGCCCGCGCTGCTGCGGTTTGCGCCTCGGATGCCGGTGCTCGGGGTGATCGCGAACATCGTCGCGGCGCCGCTCGGGGAGCTCGTCGCGCTGCCGGTTTGTCTCGGGCACGCGGTCGCATCGCCGGTGGGGCCGATCGAACGCGGGCTCGCGCTGGTCGGATCCGGGGCGCTGCTCGCGGTGCGCGCGATCGCTCGGCGGGCCGCTTCGCTGGGGGGCGCGGTGAACGTGCCGCCGCCTTCGCCCTGGCAGCTCGCGGCGATCGCGATCTTCGGGGCCGCGATCGCGCTCGCGGGGGATCGGCGCGCGCGGATGTCGTGCGGCGCGATGCTCGCGGCGGCCCTGCTCGTGCTGGAGATCGCGAACGTCCGCGCGGGGGCGCCGCGGGGGAAGCTGCGCGTGACGGCGCTCGACGTCGGGCAAGGGGACGCCATCCTGATCGATTTTCCGGACGGCGAAGGGATGCTCGTCGACGGCGGCGGGATGGTCGGAAACCCTGTCGATCCAGGGGCGCGCGTGATCTTGCCGGTGCTCGCTGCGCGGAGGCGGACGCGGCTCGACGTGATCGCGCTCACGCACCCGCATCCGGATCATTTCACGGGGCTCGCGTCGGTCGCGCGCGCGGTTCCGTTCGGCGAGCTGTGGGAGACCGGACAGGGGGAGATGGTCGGCGCGCGCGGCGCGTACGCGGGGCTCCTCGGCGCGGCGCGATCGAAGGGGGCCGCGATCCGCAGGCCGAAGGAGCTCTGCGGGCGGCCGCGGATGTTCGGCGAGGCGCGCGTGGAGGTGCTCGCGCCGTGCCCAGACGTGTTGGCCGACACGCCCGCGAACGACGCGTCGCTCGTGCTGCGGATCGACTTCGGGGAGCGGTCCGCGCTGCTCGTCGGCGACGCGGAGCGGGACGCGGAGAGGGCGCTTCTCGCGTCGGGCGCGCGGCTCCACGCGGACCTCTTGAAGGTGGGGCACCACGGCAGCCGCACGTCGTCGTCGGAGGACTTCCTGCGCGCGGTGGATCCCCGATACGCGATGATTTCTTGTGGGGTGCGGAACCGATTCGGGCACCCCCACCCGGCGGCGATGGAGCGGATCGCGGCGACGAGGGCAAGCGTTTTTCGCACGGACCGCGGAGGCGAGATCCTCTGGGAAACCGACGGCGAAACGGCGCGCGCGGCGCGTCCTGCCGGGCCCTGACGAGCGCGCCGCCATGGTGCTTGCAGGTTTCGGAGAAGGACGCGAACCTTCTGACCCCGCGAAAGGCCCCGGGGCCCCTCGTGGAGGCGAAACCATGCAGCCTGATGCGAAGACGCGACGCGTGCCGCTCCGGCTCGAGACCCTTGCCGCGGCCCTCGAGCAACCCCTCCAGAACGAAGCGGAGATCTTGGATGTCCTGGTGACGGCCGCGCAACGGTCGCAGGACTCGGCGGATCTCTGGGACCAGCTCGACGCCGCCGCCGTGCGCGACGATCGGCTGGCGGAGCTCGCGTTCGCGTACGAGCGGCTGTCGCGCGACAAGAAGCTCGCGAAGCTGCCGCCGCACACGCAGGCCGACATCCTCGCGCGGATCGGCGCCTTCTTCGCGGACGCGTTCGGCGATCCGGACGGCGCGGAGGTGTACCTGCAGCAGGCGATCGGCCTGTCCCCAGCGCACGCGACGGCCTTCGCGAAGCTGGAGGCGCTGCTCATCCGCAAGCAGGAAGGGCTGCGTTTGTCGGATCTCTACGCCGCGGCGGCGCCCCACAAGACGGAGAAGCGCGACCAGATCACGATGCTGCGGCGCGCGCTGGAGCTGTGCGAGAGCTTCGGCGGATCCGAAGACGACGACCGGCGGATCAAGCTGTTCCATCAGCTCATGAAGCTGGATCCGAGCGACGCGAAGGTGCGCAAGGATCTGGAAGAGGCGTACCTGCGCGCGGGGAAGGTGGCCGATCTCGCGAAGCTCCTGGAGCAGACGCTGCACGGAGAGCTGCCGCCGGCGGAGGCGCGGGCGGCGCGCGAGCGGCTCATCGAGGTGTACGTGGAGCGGCTGCGCGAGCCGGAGAAGACGATCGCGCACGCCGAGGAGCTGCTGAAGGCGCACCCCGACTCGGAGCCCGCGCGGAAGGCCGCGGAGGCGCTGCTCGGTCACAAGGTGCTCGCGCCGCGCGCCGCCGCAGCGCTCGGATCCGCGCACGAGAGGCTCGGCCGCTACGCCGACGCCGCGCGGTGCATCGCGATCGAGGTCGATCATTTCCGCGGCGCGCGCAGGGTGGACGCGCAGAAGAAGCTCGCGGCGCTGCGGTTCCAGAAGCTCGGGGATCTGCCGGGGGCGCTCGCGCTCTACGAGCAGGTGGTCGTGCTCGATCCCTCGGACGACGAGGTGCGCGATCGGTACCGCTCGCTGTCGGCGGCGCTGGACAAGTCGCTCGACGCGACGCGGGTGCTCACGCGCGCGCTCGCCGGGGCGAAGGACGCGAACCTCCGCGCGAAGATCGGGCTCGAAATCGGGGAGATCTTCGTCGAGCTCGGGGACGCGAAGAAGGCGAAGGTGGCGCTCCAGCAGGTGCTGGACGCGGGCGGAGGCGACGCCGAGGTGCTGCGCGCGACGCGGGCCCTCGCGGCGATCGCGACGGAGGCGCGCGACTCGAAGGCGCTGGCGCTCGCGCTGCGGAAGCTCGCGGAGCTGGAGGCGGATCCGGAGGAGCGGGGGCGCGCCGCGGCCGAGCTCGGGCAGCTCTACGAGACGGATCTGCGGGATCCGGCGGGCGCGATCGACGCGTGGCGGAAGGTGCTCGGGACGTCGCGGGAGGACGAGGCGCTCGGGGCGCTCGCGCGCTTGTACGAGGTGACGGGCGCGCGCAAGGAGCTGGCGCAGGTGCTGGAGCGGCGCGCGGATTCGAGCGCCGGCCCCGACGTGCGGCGCGCGGCGCTGCTGCAGGTGGCGGAGCTGCGAGCGGCCCTCGGCGATCGCGGGGCCGCGATCGAGGCGCTGCGCAAGGTCGTGAGCGTGTTCGGTCCGGGGCGCGACGCGACGCAGCGGCTCGTGCCTCTTCTGGAGCAGGAGCGGCGGTGGGAAGACCTGGCCTCCGCGCTCGACGCGGACGCCGCGGGGGCGCCGGAGGAGGAGCGCGCCGCCATTTCGTCGCGGCTCGGGCAGCTTCGGCTCGCGCGGCTCGGCGATATCGGGGGCGCGATCCGCGCGTTCGGCGCGGCGCTCGCGGTGGATCGCTTCGACAAGAACGCGCGGCTGTCGCTGGAGAAGATCTTGAGCGGCCCCGCGGTGGAAGCGGCGCGCGCGGGCGGACCGCCGGCCGCGACGATCGAGAACCGGCTCGCGGCGGCGAAGCTGCTCGAAGACGTGTACCGCGCGGAGGGCGCGACCGCGGCCGTGGTGCGCGTGCTCGACGCGAAGTCGGCGCTGCTCGGGACGCCGGAGGAGAGGCTGCGCGCCCTCGTGGAGGCCGCCACCGTGATGGAGCGCGAGGTCGGTGATCCGAAGCGCGCGTTCGATCTCGCGGCGCGCGGTCTCAAGGAGGCCGCCGCGTCCGTCGTCGTCGCGGTGCCGGACTGGCTCGCGCGGGTGGAGCGGCTCGCGGAGAAGGGCGCCGACAAACAGAAGCTCGCGGAGGCGCTCGCGAGCGCGCTCGGCGATCACGACGTGAACCACCCTGCCCTGTGCGAGCTCGCGAAGAAGACGGGCGACGCGCTCGTGGTGAGCGGCGACGTCGCGCGGGCGCTTCCGATCCTGCGGCGGGCCCTCGCGTTCGAGCCGGGATCGCCGGATCTCGTGCAGAAGATCGACGCGCTGCTGAAGGAGCAAGGGAGCCCGGAGGAGCGCGTCGCGCTGTTCCGCACGCTGCTGCAGAAGGCGCAGGAGCCGGATCGGAAGCGCGAGCTGCTCCACGCGATCGCGGCGATCCAGCGGCGCGATCTCGGCGACGTGACGGGCGCGATCGAGACGTACCGGCGCATCCTCGGCACGGATCCGGACGACGCGACGGCGCAGGACGCGCTGCTCGAGGCGTACGCGGAGACCGGGCAATCGGACGCGCTCTACACCGAGCTCGGCGCGCGGCTCTACCGGGCGCACGGCGAGGAGCGGGCGCGGCTGCTCGTGCGGCTCGCGGAGGTCGCGGCGTCGGCCGGGTGGAGCCAGCGCGCGGCGGAGCACTACCACGAGGCGATCGCCGCGGGCGCGTCGCTCGGCGAGGAGCGGCTCACGCACGTGGAGAACCTCGCGCTCTCGCTCGGCGACGGTCGGCTCGTGCGGCTCGTGCTGGCGCGGCGCGTGGAAATGGCGGCGTCCCCCGAAGAAGAGGCGCAGTGGCTGGAGCGGCTCGCGCAGCACGACGCGGACGTCCTGCACGATCGCGCGGCGGCGTCGCTGTCGTTCAAGCGGGCGGCGCGGCTCGTGGAAGAGGCGGCCTCGGACGAGGACCGCGCGCGCAAGCTGTACGAGCGTGCGCTCGCGACGGCGCAGGACGATCGCGACGCCGCGTCGAAGCTGGCCGGGATGTACGAGCGCACGTCCGCGCACTGGTCGAGCCTGCCCGCGGTGCACGACGTGCTGATCCGCACCGCGCCCACGCAGGAAGACGCCGTGGTGGCGCTGCTCGCGTTCGAGCCGGCCGCGATCAAGGCGCGCGCGTCGGGCGCGTTCTCGTCGGCGATCGCCGCCGTCGGGAAGAAGCATGGCCCGCTCTCGCAGGATCTGTGGAAGCAGGTGCAGGCGGCGCTCGCGCGCGTGCTGGCGTCGGACGTGGAGCGGCAGGACGAGGCCGCGGCCGTGTTCCGCGCGATGGTCGAGAACGCGCCGCCCGAGTCGAAGCGCGAGCGCGAGGCGTTCGAGGCGTTCCTGGACACGGCGCCGGACACCCTGTCTCGCCGCGCCGACAAGCGGTGGCTCTTCGATCTGCGCGCGCGCACCGCCCCGGAGACGGAGCGCGCGCCGGTGCTGTTCCGGTGGGCGTGCGACGAGGAGCGCGCCGGAGATCCGACGATGGCGCTGAAGCTCGTGGAGCGATCGCTCGCGCTCGCGCCCGACAACGACGAGGCGCTCGCGGCGCGCGGGCGTTTGCTGCTCGCGACCGGGGACGTGAACGGGGCCGTGCGGGCGCTGCTCGCTCGGCGGGATCGCGCGGAGGGGGACGCGCGCGTGGCGGTCGAGAAGGAGCTGATGACGCTCCTCTTCGAGCAGCTCGGCTCGGTGGGCGAGGCGCTCGACACGGCCGCTCGTATTCTGGAGCACGCCCCGACCGACAGGGACGCGCTCGACACCGCGGAGCGCGCGCTGGCGGCGGAGGAATTCGCGGAGCGCGCGGCGGACGTGCTCGCGCGCGCCGCGGAGACCGCGGTCGATCCCGAGGAGTCCGCCGCGATCCTCCGACGGATCGTGGCCTCGGAAGCGTTCTCCACGACGCAGCTCGCGCCGCGGCGCGCGGCCTGGGTGCTGCGGCTGCTCGACTGCCTGAGCGAACGTCCGGAGGAGGCGCTGGAGGTCGCGCTCTCCGGGACGAGCGCGTCGCCGTTCGAATGGTCCTTGTGGGAGCGCGCGGAGAGGCTCGCGCGCGATCTCTCGAAGCCGGACACCGTGGCCGCGGCGTACCGCGCGGCGGCGTTCGGCGAGGGCGCGAGCGGCGCGGATCTGGAGTCGTTCGAGGAGCTGGGCCGGCGCGCGGTCGAGTTCCACGAAGAGTGGTTCGACGAGCCGGAGAACGTGGCGGCGCTCTTGCGGCGCATGGTGGAGCGCGCCCCGACGCCGGGCTGGGCCTTCGAGCGCCTGAAGCTCGTGTACAACGCGGGCGAGCAGTGGAGCGAGCTGTTCGGGCTCTACGATCAGGCGCTGGCCGCGACGTCGGATCCGGATCTCCGGCTCCAGCTCCTGGAGGACGCGGCCGGGACCGCGCGCGATCTCGCGGGCGATCCCGAGCGGCTGATGAGCTACCTGGAGCAGATCCTCCCGCTGCGGAAGGACGCCCGCACGCGGAGCGCGCTGGAGCGGCTCTACGAGCGGCACGGCCGCAAGGACAAGCTCGTCGCGCTGCTCACCGCGCAGCTCGGCGAGATGGACGCGGCCGCCGCGCTCGCGACGCGGATGCGCATCGCGAACCTCGCGGTCGAGGCCGGCGACTCCGAGGCCGCGTACGACACGGTCGAGGCCGTCCTCGCGGCGGATCCGGAGAAGCCCGAGGCGTACGAGATCCTGGAGCGGATCCTCCGCGCGACGCAGGAAGACCCGCCTTCGGATCACGGCGAGGATCTCCTGTCGGCGCGGCGGCGCGCGGCGGCGCTGTTGGAGAAGCGGTACCGCGCGCAGAACCGGACGGCGGACCTGATCCGCGTGCTCGAGATCGAGCTGTGGGCCGCGCGCACGCCGGGCGGCAAGATCCCGCGCCTGCGCGAGATCGTGAAGCTGCGCTTGTCCTCGCTCGGCGACGAGGCGGGCGCGCTCGACGACGTGGCCGCGCTGCTCCTCCTGGAGCCGGGCGACAACGAGCACAAAGACACGCTCGTCCGGCTCTCGGAGCGCGTCGGCAAGTTCGATCGGCTCGCCGCGACGCTCGCCGAGGCCGCGGAGCGCTCGCCGGATCCGCGGCGGCGCGTTCAGCTCTACTCGGAGGCCGCCGCGGTCCACCGCGACAAGATCGGCGATCTCGACAGCGCGATCGCGCTCCAGAAGGCGATCCTGCCGCTGGCGGAGGGCGATCGAGAGATGCTCCTCGCGGCGGCCGGAGAGCTCGCGCGGCTGCTGTCGCGGACGGGGCAGAAATCGGAGCTGTGCGACACGCTGGAGCGGCTCGCGCAGCTCGCCACGGAGCCGGCCGAGCGCGTGGGCGCGCTGCGTGAGGTGGCCCGGATCGCGGACCGCGAGCTCGGCGATCTCGATCGCGCGGCGAAGGCCCAAGAGGCCATCCTCGTGATCGAGCCGCGCGACGCGGAGGCGCTGGACGGCCTCGTCGAGCTGCTGTCTCGGAGCGCTCGGCCGGAGGCGCTCGCGGCGGCCCTGATGCGGCGCGCCGCGGCGAGGACGGGGGACGCGGCGCGCGCGGATCTGCTTCAGGCGGCGGCGATCGCGGAGGATCATGTCGCCGACTTCGATCTCGCGACCGGCCTCTACGCGCGCGTCCGATCGACGTTCGGCCGCGACGCGGAGACGGGCGACGCGCTGATCCGCTTGTACGAGCGCGGAGAGCAGTGGGAGGAGCTCGCCAAGCTGCTGGAGGAAGAGGCCGCGGCGGACGGCTCCGTCGAGCGCACGGCTCCCATCCTGTGCAAGCTCGGCGACCTGCACGCGCAGCGCACGGGCCGGATCGCCGACGCGATCGCGAGCTATGCCCTCGCCTGCGAGCAGGGGAGCGCGGGCGCGACGGCGGGCCTCGAAGCGCTGGTGACGAAGCTCGATCCGCAGTCGAAGGTGGACCGACCGTCCTTCGTCGCGGCCGTCCACGCGCTCGCGCGGGCCCGCAACGATCGCGGTGAGTGGCGTGAGCTCGTGCGGCTCACCGACGCGCGCATCGCGGCCGCGGACACGAAGGCCGAGCGCATCGCGATCCTGCACGAGACGGCCTCGCACTGGGAGCGGCAAGGGGGCGACGCGACCGCCGCCTTCGACGCCACGCTGCGCGCGTTCGAGATCGAGCCGTCCGCCGAGCTCGCGACGGAGCTGCGGCGCCTCGTGAACCCGGCGCAGCGCCACGCGACGCTGGCCGAGCGGCTCCCCAGCGCGCTCCAGGGCGCCTCCGGCATGCCGCCCGCTGCGGTGCGGGATCTCCACTGGGACCTCGCCCGCCACTTCCGCCGCACGGGCGAAGACGCGGATCTGACCGAGCAGCTCCTGCGGCGCGCCCTCGCGGCGGAGCCGACGAACGTGCTGCTCCACACCGAGCTGTGCGACGCGCTCCGCGCTCGCGGGACGCCGAGCCGAGCGCTGGTGAGCGCCCTCCTCGCGCTCGCGGACCTCGTCGATCCGCTGACTCCGCTGCGCGAAGCCGCGACGCACGCCGTCGACGCGCTGCAGGACACGACGCTCGCGCGCGAGGTGACCGAGCGGCTCCTCGCCGCGGCCGTCGCCGAGCTGCCCGCGGGCGGCAGCGACGCGCTCTCCGCCGCCGCGAGCGCGACGATGTGGGCCCTCCGGACGCTCATCGACATCGCGCGCGCAGCCGGCGACGCCGCGCGCGTGGTCGAGCTCGGCGAGCGGGCCGCGACGTTGCCCCTCCCCGCCTCCGACGTGCGCGCGCTCCGGGTCGTCGCGGCCAAGCACGCCTCGTCGGATCGTGCGATCCGCATCTACGCCGAGCTGTTCGAGCGCGACCCGGCGGACGCGGAGGTCGGTCAAAGCCTCTTCGATCTGCACGAGGCGCGCGACGATCGCGACGCGCTCATCGCGATCCGCGGCCAACAGATCGACAGCTCGGCCGACGCGGCGGAGCGGGCGCGTCTGCGGCTCGATCTCGCGCGGCGCCTCGCGCGGGCGGACCGCGGGGACGCGGCGATCGTGGTGCTCCGGACGAGCCTCGCGGAGAGCCCCGGCGACGACGACGCGGTGACGGCCCTCGGCGATCTGCTCGCCGTGGAAGGACGGCACGCCGATCTCGCGGCCCTCTGGGAAGACGAGGCCGCGCGCCGCGAATCCCAGGGCGCTCGCGACGGCGCCGCGACGCTGTGGACGCGCGCCGCGGTCACGGCGGAGACGAAGCTCCGCGACACGCTGCGCGCGATCAAGGCGTACCGCCGCGCGGCGGCCTTCGACTCCCCCGAGGCGCTGCGGGCGCTCGCGCGCCTCTACGCCGCGTCCGGACAGCACGGCGAGGCCGCGCGCGCGATGGAGGCCCTCGCGACCCTGGCCGCGCCCTCCGAGCGCCCGGGCGTGCTCCTCGCGCTCGCGGACACGCTCGTCGAGGCGGGCGAGCCGGAGCGCGCGCGGCGCCGCCTGGAGAGCGCGCTCGCGGAGGTGCCGGATCCTGCCCCGCTCCGCGCGCGGCTCCGATCCATGTACCGCGCCGCAGGCGACTTCGCGCCGCTCGCGGACATGATGGCGGAGGACGCAGCGCGATCCACGGATCCCGCGGAGAAGATGGCGCTCCTCCGCGAGGCCGCGCACATCCGGCTGGAGCGGAAGGAGCCCGCGCTCGCGGTGCCGCTGCTCTCCAGCGCGCTGGAGCTCGACTCGGACGACCTCGGCCTCCGCCTGCTCTGGTGCCGCGCCCTCTCCGAGTCCGGGCGCCGCGACGACGCGCTCGCCTCGCTGCGCGCGCTGATCGACGCGTACGGCGGGCGTCGGCCCAAGGAGCGCGCGCTCGTGCACCACGAGCTCGCGCGCGTGCTGCTCGCGGGCGGCGAGAAATCCCGCGCGATGGGCGAGCTCGACGTCGCGCTCCGCATCGATCCGGCGCACCCCGAGATCCTGCAGGCGCTCGCGAAGCTGTCCTTGGCGGAGGGTCAGCTCGAGCGCGCGCACCGCACGTTCCGCGCGCTGCTCCGCGGCGCGCGGAGGCCGCCGGGGGGCGCTCCCGGCGACGCGCCGCCTCCGGGCGGGATGAGCCGGACCGAGATCCTGTGCGAGCTCTCCGACATCGCCGCGCGGCAAGGGGACGAGACGCGCTCGATCGAGTACATGGAATCGGCCTTCGACGCCGCGCGCGAGTCCGCCGGTGAAGGTCAGCGCTTCCTCCGCGCCCTCGCCGCCCGCAGCCGCCCGAAGGATCTCGCGCGCGCGCTGACGGCCGAGATCGAGCGCGCCACCGGCGGAGAGGCCGCGCGCCTCTGGTCGGAGCTGGCCGCTCTCCACGAGGGACCGCTGGCGAGCCCCACGGAGGCCGCCGCGGCCCGCCTGAGCGCGCTCACGCTCGCGCCGGACGTGGCCGCGGTGCACGACGCCGCGATCGCCGCGTGCGAAAAGAGCGGCGATCTCGGCCGGTACGCGCGCGCCGTCGCCGACCTCGTCGACAAGAGCGAGGCCGCGGGCGGCTCCGATCGCACCGTCGATCTGCTGATTCGCCTCGGCCGCGCGCTGGAGCGGGAGGGCGGCTCGCTCGCCCGCGCCGTGACCGTGTACCAGCGCGCCGAGGCGCTCCTCCAGGATCGCCCGCTCGATCCGCGCCTCCAGATCTTGTGGAAGGCGCTGGAGCGCTGCTTCACCGAGGAGAACGAGCCGGATCTCGTCGCGCAGGTGATCGAGAAGCGCATCCGCGTCGCGTCCGGCGTGGAGCGGATCGACGCGCTGTACGGGCTCGCGGATCTGCGCCTCCGCAAGCCGACCACGTACGACGAGGGCCTCGATCTCCTCGTCGAGGCGACCGCGAACGATCCCGACGAGGATCGCGCGGAGGCCGCGCTGCGCCGCGCGATCACGACGGAGCGACGCTCCGCCCGCGCGCCGAAGCTCCTCGAGCTGTTCGCGCGCGAGAAGGGCCGGAAGCGTGCGCTCCTCGACGCGCTGCTCGCGATGTTCGAGACGGAGCCGCTCGGCGAAGAGGCCATGCGCGAGGCCGTGGCGCTCGCGAACGAGCTCGGGGATCCCGCGCTCGCGCAGGAGCTCCTCCGCCGCGCCGTCGAGCGTGACGAGGCCGGCGAAGGCCTCGACCCCGGCCTCCGCGTGTGGGCCCGCGTCACGCTGTCCAACCTCCGCGAGGCCGCGGGCGAGCTCGCCGAAGCCGCGCACCTCCGCGAGGCGGCCGCCCGTCACGCGGAGCCGGCCGAGGAGCGCGCGCTGCTCCTCCGCGTCGCGCGGGACGCCGCGGGGCCGCTCGACGACCTCGCGCGCGCCGCCCGCACCTACGAAGACCTGCGCCTCCGCGAGCCTGCGGATCGCGAGGTGTGGGAGCCGCTCGCGGACGTGTACCGCAGGCTCGGCGACGCCGCGCGGCTCGCGGCGCTGATCGAGGACACGGTGCCCCTCATCGACTCGCCGGACGAGCGCGGCCGCCTCCGCCTGGAGCGCGCGCGCCTGGTACTCTCGCAGGACGAGGCCCGCGCGATCGATCTGCTGCGCGAGGTGCTGGAGGAGGATCCGTCGCAGGCCGAGGCCGCGCGCCTCCTCGCGGGCGTCTTCGAGCGCCAGGGTCGGCTCGACGATCTCGCGGATCTGCTGCGCGGTCAGCTCGACGCCGCGAAGGATCGCGAGGACGCGCGCGCCGTGACGGAGCTCTCGATGCGCCTCGGCGCGCTGCTCGAGAAGCGCGGCGACGAGCACGGCGCGCTCGACGTGTACCACCGCACGCTCGACTGGGATCCGCAGAGCAAGGAGGCCCTCCGAGCGGTCCTGCGCCTCAGCGTCGAGCTCGACAACTCGGTCGATCTCGGCGACGCGCTGGAGAAGCTCCTCGACGTCGAGGAAGGCCCCGAGGCCGCGACGCTCGCGGTGCGCCTCGCGGAGCTGAAGGCCGCGCACGGCGACACGCCCGGCGCCGAGCGCGCGCTCGAGAGCGGCTTCCGGAAGTGCCCCGCGGACGAGCGGCTCCTGTCTCTGCTGGCCGAGCGGTACGCGGCGCGCGGCGCGTTCTCGCAGCTCGCGAAGGCCCACGTCGCGCGCTCGAAGGCGCTGCCCGCGCTCACGGACCGCGTCGACGCGCTGTGCCGCGCGGCCGAGGTGCTGCGCGAGAAGGCGCACGATCCCGCGGGCGCCGCGGACGTCCTGGAGCAGGCGCTCGCGCTCGACGCGCGCGAACGGGACATCCTGCTCGCGCTCATCGACGCGTGCGAGGCCTTGGGGCAGCCGGAGCGCGCGATCGCCGCGGCCACCACGGCCCTCGCCGCGAGCCCCGAGGACGCGTGGCTGTACCGCTCGCGCGCCTCGCTCGAGGAGTCCGCGGGCCGCTTCGATCTCGCGGTGAAGGATCTCGCGCACGCCGTCGAGAAGAGCGGCGGCGGCTACGGGACCGAGTACGCGATGGCCCTCGATCGCGCGATCGAGCGGTGCGCCGGCGGCCGCGCGCTTCCGGAGGATCTGCCCGAGCGCGAGCTGCGCATCCGCCTCGCCGAGCACAGCGCGCGCGCGGGCGATCTCGAGCGCGCGCGGGCCCAGCTCTCGGACCTGTTGCGCAAGGACGGCAAGGACAAGGCGGCGCTCCGATCGCTGGCCGCGCTGGAGGACGGCGCGGGCAACTGGGACGCCGCGAGCGCGGTGTACCGCCGCCTCATCTCGCTCGAAGAGGGCGAGGCGCTCTCCGCGGCGGCGCTGCGCCTCGCGAACGCGTGCGAGCGGGCCGAGCGCCTCGGCGACGCGCGCGGCGGCCTGGAGCGCGCCCTCCGCGCGGCCCCGGGCAACGCGGCCGTCCGCGAGCGCCTGCGCCAGCTCTACGAGGCGACGGGCGCGAAGGTGGAGCTGTCGATCATGATCGCGGAGGACGCCCGCGCCGAGGCCGAGCCCTCGAAGCGCGGCGCGGCGCTGCTCCGCGCGGGTCGCCTCGCGATCGAGGCCGGCGACGGCCCGCGATCGCTCCAGATCCTGGACGAGGCGCGCCAGGTGAGCCCGGAGCTCTCGGAGATCCCGCTCGCCTACGCGCAGGCGCTCGCGACGTCGGGCCGCGCGGGAGAGGCGCGCGCGCTCCTCACGCAGGCCGCCGCGTCGCACCGCGGGAAGCGCTCGAAGCAGCTCGGCGCGATCCACCTCGCGCTCGCGCACATCGAGCAGCACGCGAACAACCACGAGGCCGCGCGCGAGTCGATGCTGCGCGCGTTCGACAACGATCCGCAGAACGCGGATCTCGCGATGGAGCTAGGCAATTTCGCGCTCGATCGCGGCGACGTCGACGCCGCGGCGCGCGCGTTCCGCGCCGTCACGTTGCTCAGAACCACTGCGATCGGAGCGTCGGACGGCGCGACGACCGCGATGAAGGCGGCCGCGTACCACCGCCTCGCGCTCATCGCGAACGCGCAGGGTGATCGCCGCAAGGCTCGTTTCATGGTCGAAAAAGCCCTCGCGGAGGATCCCTCCCTCGCCGAGGCGCGCGCCCTGCTCGAAGCCCTCCGCTGACCCCGGGGCCAATTCCCCTTGTTTTTCAGCCAAATTTCGCAAATCGACGGCCCGTTGGGGCGCTCCGCCTCGGAGACGGACGCGGACGCTCAGCAAAAAAACGCTGGTTTCGAAGCAGTTTTCGCTTTCCCCTCTTCGATCCGCGTGTATCTTGGCCCTGCTTTCGGGCGGCGAGGTGCTGCGCGAACAGCAGGAGGTTTCGAGAAATGGCTCAGAAGAAAGCAGCTGGGGGCGCGTCGAAGAAGTCCTTGAGCAAGAGCGCCCTCATCCAGGCGATCACCGAGGCGGCGGGCGAGGGCTACAGCCGCAAGCAGGTGAAGGCCGTGATCGACGCTCTCACCACGGTCGGGCACCGTGAGCTGAAGAAGAACGGTCTGTTCACGCTCCCCGGCTTCGCGAAGTTCCGCGTCGTGAAGAAGCCCGCCACCAAGGCGCGCCAGGGCATCAACCCCTTCACCAAGGCGCCGATGACGTTCGCCGCGAAGCCCGCCAGCAAGGCGGTCCGCGCGCGTCCGATCAAGTCCATCAAGGACGCGGTCGCCTGATCTCCGGGTTCCCCGGTTCGCCCGGCCGAAACGCCGGGGCTCCGGTTCCCTGGTTCGCCCGGCCGAAACGCCGGGGCGAAGCGCAAACGGCCACCGATGAGGTGGCCGTTCGTGTTTTGTGGGCCGCCGTTGCTCGTTGTTTTTGGGCTGTTCATGAGGAGCCCGGAGGGGTCGAATCCGCGCCCTCTCCGCAGAGTGCCAGTCGCACCGAATCTCGCGGACTTTTCCGTTGCGCCGCGCCGCGAAACACCCATGCACCGACTCGGCCCCTCCCCGAGGACGTGAGACGGCGATCGGGGAACAACGTCGAGGGCACAGCGGAGCTCCGCCTCCGCGGACCGGACTCCATCCTCCCGGTGGCGGCCGGAGGGGCGGACTTCGCGCAGGGAAGGCCGGGGGGGTGGTCACTTTCAGGTGACGCTCCCCCCGCCCTGAACGAGCGAAGCGAGAGATTTGGGCGGGGCGGGCCGCGCGCAGCGAAGCGAGCACGGACCGGGGGTGGGCACCGTTCTTGGATTCGAACAGCGCTTTAGAACTTCTTCTTCTTGTACACCTGCGCCGCCACGGGGCCGCCGCCGGCGCGGGCCTTCAGCGTCACGCGGACCGTCGCGGGGACCGGCAACGTGTAGTGGTAACAGTCGTTCTTCGGGCCGACGACCGCGTTGGGGCCAGTCGTCGTGTCCGTCATCAGCGGCACCGTCACCGCCTGCAGGCTCGGCACCGGGATGCCCGCGGCCGGCTGACCGATGAGCTGCAAATCCAGCTCCGTCACGGCCGGCAGCGACGCGCCGATCACCGTGTAGCAATACCCCTGCTGCAGCGTGAAGATCTCGCTCGTCGCCGTCTGCCCCTCGGGCAAGACGTTGCAGATCGGCGAGCCCTCGGGCTGCATCCCGGGCGCCTCGTCCTTCGCGCGCGCGGGGAACATCGTCGTCAGCGCGGCGAGCTGCACGGTGTCGCACGGACCGGCCTGCGGCGCGGGCGCAGGCGGAGGCGGAGCCGCGTCGACCGGCGGGCCGGCGTCCACCGGCGCCACCACCACCGGCTGCTCGGCCGGCTTCTCTTGGCACCCCGCGAGCCAGGCGATGCCCACCGCCGTCGTGAACATCACGAAACCCATCGTCCTGCGAAGCTTCGTCATCCTGGTCGATCTCCTTCCGTCGCCTTCCGGCCCGGGTCCGCGTCTCCGGAAAGGGGCCCGCGGCGAGCACCCTTACAGGCCAATTCGTGCGCTGCCTCCGCGCGCGGGACCGACGGGGCGAAGAGGCCCACGGGCGGCTCCGGGCGCAGACGCGCGCGGATCACCTTGCAAATGTGGCCCGCAGCGCTGGGCCGGCGTCATACTACCTCCCGCTCCGCGGGGCCACGACAACGGCTCTTCCGGGCGTCCGGCACGTGCTCCGGCGGCGAGACCCGCCGCGCGCGCCGGCCGCTCCGAGTCCGAGGCTGCGGCACCTTCGGACATCTCCCATCCCCGGGGCGCGACGTCACAAGCCGGATGCGAAAACTTCTGCCCGCGTGTACGATGCGACGCCCGCACGAAAAGTAGGTATCTCGCACGAAATCGGCGATGAAAGTTTTCCACCCGCCGTCCATTCTCATGCAAAACCAAGGCGTCCACTGGGGCGCCGCCGTGTTCCCCATCGCCGTCCGCAGGAGGTCGCTTTGAACAGCTCGATTCGCTTCGCACCCGTCGCCATCGCCATCTCGGTCACCGCGCTCGCCGCAGCCTGTGACAAGAACGACCCGCAGCCGCAGACGGCCCAGAACGCGTACAACCAGCAGGGCCAGTATCCGCAAGGCCAGCAGTACCCCCAGGGCCAGTATCCGCAGGGGCAGTATCCCCAGGGCCAGTATCCGCAGGGCCAGTATCCGCAAGGCCAGCAGTACCCCCAGGGCCAGTATCCGCAGGGGCAGTATCCCCAGCAGCAGTATCCGCAGGGGCAATATCCCCAGCAGCAGTATCCGCAGGGCCAGTATCCGCAGCAGCCGCAGCCGACCCAGACGGCCCCGGCCGGTACGCAGACGGCCCCCGCCTCCACGATCCCGGGCCTCCCCGGCTTCCAGCTCCCGCAGCTCCCCGGCTTCCCGGCGCCTGGCGGCTCGTCGACGGCGCCTCAGGGCGGCGGCACGGCTCCGCAGCAGGGCGGCAGCACCGGCGCCGCGACGCCGATGGATCCGACGCTCGCGTCGGTCGCGACCGGCCCGCTCTTCCTCCTCGCGCAGACGGACGCGCAGGGCATGAACAAGGAGGGCGCCGTCGTCGCCGGCAACTTCCAGAACGGCCAGACGCTGGAGTCGTCGTTCCAGCTCAACCCCGGCAAGTGCTACACCGTCCTCGCGGTGGGCGCCGGCATCACGGAGATGGACGTGTCGATCGTCCTCGCCACGGCGATCCCGGGCATGAGCTCGGTGCTCGCGCAGGACTCCGGGTCGGGCGCGTCGGCCTCGCTCGGCGGCAAGGGCAATTGCTACAAGTGGTCCGCGCCGCTCGCCGCCCCGGCCAAGTGGGTGATGAAGGCGCGCACCGGCCAGGGCATCGCCGCCGGCCAGCTCTACTCGAAGTGACCCTCTGACACTCCGGTCCAAAAGAGCCGGACGGCGCAGGAAGAGGCCCTCTCGCGGAAGCGACGGGGCCTCTCCTCTTTTGTGCAGCTCGGTCGCCCCACGAGATCGAGAGTCGCCTCCCCGCCCCCGGCCCGCTCGAAGACGCGAGCCGTATTCTGCGCAGGATCGGCGCACTTCAATCAGCGATCCGTATCGCCCCATGCATTGAAACGCTTTCATTGAAGGGCTGCGCGCGCAATCGTACGCAGCCGCGGGCCCATCGAAAAGAAACGCTCGGGCTGGACGGGCTTCCATTGCGTTTCGCGCTATGGTCCTCCCGTCACTGGCCGAGGGGCAGCGTGCCCCGACAAACGCGGCCCCGTGCTCCCCGAACCAGGAGGGTTGTCACATGTCAATCATCGCGTGGATCGTGCTGGGCCTGATCGCAGGCTTCATCGGCAGTCAGATCGTCAAAGGCCGTGGAGAAGGCGTCGTCGGCGATATCATCGTCGGCGTCGTCGGCGCACTCGTCGGCGGCTTCCTCTTCAACCTCTTCGGCGCCGCCGGCGTGACGGGCTTCAACCTCTGGAGCCTGCTCGTCGCGGTCGTGGGCTCGGTGGTGCTCCTGTTCCTCTACCACGCCATTCGCCGCGGAATGACACGCGGAGCAAGTTGAGGGTCCCCTGCCCGGGCGGGACGTCGAACGCGCAGATCAAGCCGATTCGCGAACAGGCTCCTTCGATCTCCTTCTCTTGATCGAAGGAGCCTTCGTCCGGGACGAACCGCCCGCAACGTGAATGCCCACCCCACGTCCCCCCCGCAAACAACCACTCTCGCAGCGCGAAGCGGGTCTTAGAGCAGAATACCGGGCGCCGGGAAGTCCTTGCACATCTCGGCCACTTCACCGGCGATGCGGTCGAGCGCGGCCGTGTCCGAGGCGTTCTGCGCGACCTCATCCATCCACGCGGCGACGCGCTTCATCTCGGCCGCGCCCATCCCGCGGGAGGCGACGGCCGCCGTGCCGAGGCGCACGCCCGACGGATCGAACGGCTTGCGGGGATCGAAGGGGATCGAGTTGTAGTTCGCGACGATGCCCGCGCGGTCCAGCGCCTGCGCGTACGGCTTTCCGGCGATGTTCTTCGGCGTCATGTCGACGAGCAGGAGGTGGTTGTCCGTGCCGCCCGTGATGAGGCGGAACCCGCGCGCCGACAGCTCCTCGCCAAGGGCCTTCGCGCTCGACACGATGCTCTGGGCGTATTCCTTGAACGACGGCTCCGCCGCCTCCTTCGCGGCCACCGCGATGGCGGCGGTCGTGGAGTTGTGCGGACCGCCCTGAAGGCCGGGGAACACCGCCTTGTCGATGGCCGCGGCGTGCGCCGCCTTGCACAGGATCATCGCGCCGCGCGGGCCGCGGAAGGTCTTGTGCGTGGTCGACGTGACGACGTCCGCGTAGGGCACCGGGCTCGGGTGGGCGCCGCCCGCGATGAGGCCGGCGATGTGCGCGATGTCCGCCGCGAGGATCGCCCCGCACTCGTCCGCGATCGAGCGGAACGCCGCGTAGTCGATGAAGCGGGGGTACGCGGTGGCGCCGCACCAGAGGAGCTTCGGGCGCTCCTTCAGGGCCAGCTCGCGAACCTGATCCATGTCAATCAGGTGGTCACTCTGGCGGACCCCGTAGGCGACGCTGCGGAAGTATTTCCCGGTGATGCTGACGTTCCAGCCGTGCGTGAGGTGGCCGCCCGCAGGGAGGCCGAGGCCCATGATGGTGTCGCCCGGCTTGCAGAAGGCCAGATAGACTGCCAGGTTCGCGGGGCTGCCGGAATACGGCTGCACGTTCGCGTGCTCGGCGCCGAACAGGGCCTTGATGCGCTCCTTCGCGAGCTCCTCGACCGCGTCGACCTGCCTCTGGCCCTCGTAATAGCGCTTGTGCGGGTACCCCTCGGAGTACTTGTTGGTGAGCACCGTGCCCGTCGCCTCCAGCACGGCGCGAGAGGCGTAGTTCTCGCTCGCGATGAGGCGGACGGTGCGCGCCTGATACCGCTCCTCGTCGCGGACGAGGCCCGCGATCTCGGGGTCGACGTCGGTGAGGGGGCGGAGGCCGGGGTTCTTGGGAGTCGTCGTCATTTCACACCTCGGGAAAGGAGAGAGCCAGTGTGCCGCCGGGAGATCACCCGACCTCGAATTCGCCCTTCGAGAGGATCTCGGCCACGCGCCAGAGGAACGAGTTCGCGAGCACGCCGTCGATGATGCGGTGATCGTACGAGAGGGCCACGAACATCACCGGGTGGATCGCGATCATGTCCTCCCCGTCCTTCGTGACGACGACCGCGCGCTTCTTGATCTCGCCCATGCGGAGGATGCCCACGTTCGGCTGCGAGATGATCGCGCCGCCGAAGAGGTTGCCCTTCAGGCCGGGGTTGGAGACGGTGAACGTGGTGTTCGCGAGGTCGTCCGCGGTCACCTTGCCGGCGCGCGCGCGGGAGGCCACCGCGTCGATCGCGCTCACGATGCCGCGCAGCGAGAGCTGATCCGCCTGCTTGATGCTCGGCACGATGAGGCCGCCGGGCGTGTCCACCGCGACGCCGAGGTTGATGTCCTTGAGGACGACGTACGAGTTCTCGAGCACGCGCGCGTTGAGGTCCGGGTGCTCGCGCAGCGCCTTGATCGTGGCGGCCGCGACGAACGCGAGGAACGTGAGCGAGAGGCCCTCTTTCTTGAAGCGGTCCTTGTGCTCGTCGCGCAGCTTCGCGGTGGCGTGCAGATCGACCTCCGCCACCGTCACGACGTGGGGGGCCGTGGTCTTCGAGTAGACCATGTGATCGGCCGTGATGCGGCGGCGGCGCGTGAACGGCACCACCTTGTCCCCGGGCCGCTGCTGGTACGCGGGCACCTTGTACGAGCCGTACCCGACGCCCGGGATCGGCGGGACGAAGCCGCCGCCGGCCTGCAACATCGCCGCGAGCTCGGCCGCGTCGTGCGAGGGCGCAGGCGAGATCGGCGGGGCCGAGATCGGCGGCGCGGAGACCGGCGCGAGCTCCGCCTTCGGTGCGGGCGCGGAGATCGGCGCCTCCACCTTCGCGAGCGCGAGCGGCTCCGGCGAGGCGGCCTTGCGGACGTCTTCATGCGTGATGCGGCCGCGCTCGCCCGTGGGCGGGACCGCTCGCAGATCGACGCCGGCTTCCAGCGCAGCCTTGCGCGTGGACGGCGACGCGAGCGGACGCGAACCGTCCATCTCCGGTGCGGGCGCGGGCGCGTGCGCCGTCGCGGCAGGTGCAGGCGCCGCGGCAGGTGCGGGCGCCGACGCGCCGGCCGTCGCGGTCTCGTCGATCGTGCAGAGGAGGCGGCCGGACGCGAGCGTCTCGCCCTCGGCGGCGACGAGCTTCACCACGCGGCCTGTCGCGGTGGACGTGACCTCGGAGTCGGCCTTGTCGGTCGACACGACCACGATCGGCTGTTGGCGCGCGACCATGTCGCCTTCGCGCACGAGCCACTTGGTCACGGTTCCCTCGGCCACGCTCTCGCCGAGCTGAGGCATCACGACATCGATCATTCCGGTCTCTCCGAAGCCTTCGTGGGCCGGTCGCCGTAGGGACGGCCGCGCCGACTTTCAAGTGCGCCCCTTTTACGCTGAGCCCACGGGAACGGCAACGCGTCGCGGCCACGCAAAAGCAGCGCGCACCAATCGGCGCTTACGAGCCTCTCGTCTTGCGCCAATCGACGATCGCGCTCCCGCGGCCGTCCGGCTGGCACTCGGGGCAGAAGATCGCGTCGTGCCCGTGCACGCCGGCGCGCCGCAGCTTCGCGCCGCAGCGCACGCACGGCTCGCCGGGGCGCCCGCGCACCTTGAGAAAATCGCGGATCTTCTCGTCGAGCGGCGGCCTGCGCTCCGCGATCGTCCTCTTCGCGTCGCCGAGCACCGTCACGATCGCCTTGTAAAGCCGCGCGATCTGCTCGGCGGAGAGGCTGCGCACCATCGCCTTCGGGTGCACGCCGGCCTCGAAGAGCACCTCGTCGGCGTACGCGTTCCCCATCGCGTCGAGCGCGCCCTTGTCCATCAAGAAGACCTTCGCCTGATCGCGCCGCGCCTTCGCCAGCGCCTTGAGCACATCGAGCGTGAACGCCTTCGGATCGAGCACGTCCACGCCGATCGTCGCCGCGCCGGGCACGCTCGCGAGGTCGCCCTCCGCGAGCACGTAGACCTTCCCCATCTGCACGTCGTCGCGGTACGAGAGCGCGCGGCCGTCCGCGAGCGTCCACGTCATCGCGAGATCGCGCGGCGGTTTGTCGGTCGCGGCGCCGATCGTGAAGCGGCCCGCGAGCATCGGCGACACGATCATCTCGATCGCGGGCGCCCCCGAGAGCGCGAACCTCACGAAGTGCGCGCGCCGCTGCACGCGCAGGATCCGGCGGCCGATCAGCAGCTCTTCGAGCTTCTGCGGCAGGAGCACGCGGAGCACCACGGGCTTGTCCACGCGGACCGCGGCGATCTCGGCGCCGCGCAGCTCCTCGTCGAGGATGGGGACGACGTACTCGAGATCCGGTCGCTCGGGCACGGGGCGCTACCGCGCTTCGACGCGCGCGACGTCCCCGAGGACCGCGGCGATCGCGCCGGTCGGGTGGATGATCACGATCGGCGCGCCGACCACCGCGCGCTGCGCGCCGATGCCCGCGCCGACGAAGCGGACCGGCTCGGCGCCCGCGCGGTGCAGCACGATCACGGGGACGGCGTCGCGCTTGTCCGCGTCGCGCTCGACGACGCACCGCTCGCCGCGCTCCGTGGCGAAGGCCGCGATCTCCCCGAAGCCGTAGCTGCGCTCGCCCATGTCGACGCGCGATTGCTGGAGGAACAACACGAGGCCCACGATCTTCGCCTCGTCCGCGGCGTCGGGCGCGGGCTTGCTCGGGTCCGCGAGGCGGTGCACGAGGCTCGCGAGCTCCTCACGCTCCTCGGTGGTGGCGCGCTTCTCGCGCTCGGCCTCGACGAGGGGGACGACCACGGTCGGGAACCACGCGCCCTTCGCGCCCCACACCGTGCGGAACGGCGCCTCCTGCGGAGCGGGCTTCGCGTCCGGCGGACGCAGGCCGCCCGCGCCCGGAGCGCGCGACGAGAACGTCATCGTGATCCGCTTCACCACCTGGCGATCGCGATCCCACTCTTCGGGCCGCGTCGCGATGCGGAGCCTGCGCACCGGCGACGTGTTGAGCACCGTCGTGCGCACGCGATCCCCCACGCGGATCGGCGCGGAGAGCGCGAGCGTGCCGCGCGACGGGATGCTCGTGTTGCCGTAGATGCTCTCGTACACGTGGCGCCGCGAGAGGCGCTGGTGATCGGCGCCGGGCGCGGAGAGCTGCAAGAGCGAGCCGTTGTACGTGAGCACCAGCGCGCCGCGCGGCTCGTCGATGTCGAGGGACGTCGCCTCGGTGAAGCCGAACTGCTCGGCCACCTCGTCGAAGGCGCGGGCCTGCTCGATGTACTCGGCGGCCTTCACCTCCAGAAGCGCGTGGTGCCGATCGTCCGCGGGCACGTTGAGCAGCGCCGCCAGGTGGTGCCGCATCGATGGGTCGAGCGCGCGGAGGGCCTGCGCCCGCTCCTTCTGCGGCTCGTCTCCGAGGGCGTCCGCGAGCAGCACCGACAGCTCCAACCGCAGCACCGCCACCTCGGTCGCGAGGCTCGGCGAGCCGCCGGTCCCGGCCTCACGGGCGCGGGCGGTCAGCTCCTGCACGCGCTGCTCGATGGCCGTCGCGCGCTCCAGAATGCGCTGCCCCTCGGGCTTTCCCGCGAGACGGGCCCGCAGCGCCTCGATCCGCAGCGGTACATCCAGGCGTCGCGCTGCGCTCCGCGGCGGCTCGTCGTTCGGCTCGTTTCCCATTGCCGTTCCTGCGCACTGTAACCCGGATCGCCCACCGATGGGGACGCTCAGAGGACCGTGCCGGCGCTCGCTTTTTGAACGGCCTGATCGAGCTCCGCGCGGTTGTAGCCCACGAGGATCTGGCCGCGGACGTCGATCACCGGGATGGCGCCGCCTCGGCGGTTCGCCTTCTCCAGCTTCGCGGTCATCTCGCTCGCGGCCTCCTGGCTCTCCTCGATGTCCTTCATGATCACCTGGATCCCCCTGGATCGAAGGTAATCCTGCGCCTGGTGGCACGGCTTGCACCAGGACGCGCCGTAGATGATCACGACGAGGCCCGCGGCGACCGCGGTCGAGGACGGCGGCGGAGCGCCGGTCGCGGTGGGGGAGCCGCTCGCGGGCGTCGCGGGCGGCTTCGGGTTGAGCTTGCCGAGGAAGGCCTCGCGGCGCTTTTCCAGGATGCCCTCCCACTCGCGGCGCGCCATCGCCCGCGCGGTGAACGAGCCGTCCGCGGACGCCTGGCCGAGATCGACGACGTAGAGCGGATCGCGCGTGCCGGCCTCGCGATCCGCGACGACCACGCGCACGGGCGATTTGCCCTCCTGCGGGACCTCCGACGGGTGCTGCGCGGAGTGCGTGTCGCCGCGATCGTCGATCCACGTGAGCAGGAGGTTCGGCGTGTCTTCCTTGATCGTGAGCGCGGGGAGCGTCACCTCGCCGCCCGGCTTCGTGCCGTCGTCCTTCGCGTCGCCGCTGCACGCCGCCCCTTGCGCCGCGAGCGCGACGAGGAGAGCGGCCGCCCACGATCGCGCGCGATCCCGACGTCCGATCACGAGGCCACCTCGCTGGAGAGCTCCATCCACTCGGTCATGAGCCGATCGACATCCTTGGACAAGCTCTGCTCCTTGTTCGCGAGCTCCGCCACCTTGGCCCAGTCACCGCCGGGGTGGTTCTTCAGCTCTTCCCGCAGCGCCGCGAGCTTCGATTCGCCGTCGGCGATGAGGCCTTCGAGCTCCTTCACGCGCTTCTTTTTTCGGTCCGCGGCGCGCGCAGCGGCCTTCTCCGCCTCGAACGCGCGGCGCTTCTCTTCGGGCGTCTGCGGCGCGTCGACCTTCGCGGCGGGCGCTCCGGGGCGCGTCGAGGCGCTGCGCTTCACGGCGCGTTGCCTCGCGGAGGGCGTGGGATCCGGCGCCTCGTCCTCCTCCGGATCCGGCGCCGCCGCGGCCTTCGCGCGGGCGTGCAGGTAGTCGTCGAAGCCGCCCGGGTACACGTCCACGACGCCGTCGTGGATCGCGACGGTGCGCGTCGTCACGGCCGAGAGGAACCGGCGATCGTGCGACACCAGGATCACCGTGCCCTCGAAGCTCGCGAGCGCCTCTTCCAGGATCTCCGCGGCCGGGATGTCGAGGTGGTTCGTCGGCTCATCCAGGAACAGCAGGTTCCGCGGCTCCAGCAGCAGCTTCGCGAGCGCGAGCCGGCTCCGCTCACCGCCCGAGAACCCCTGCACGCGCCGCAGCGGATCGTCGCCGTAGAACCGGAACCGCGACAGATACTGCCGGCACCCGTCCTGGTTCATGTCGCCGCGCACGCTGCGGATCTCCTCGACCGCGGTCTTCGCCGGATCCAGCGAGCCGAGGTGCTGATCGAAGTACCCTTCGCGCAGGTTGGTGCCGCGCCGGATCTCGCCGCGATCCTCCGGCCCGCCCTGCTCCGCGAGCAATTTGAGCAGCGTGCTCTTGCCGGATCCGTTCGGCCCGATGATGCCGATGCGCTCGCCGCGCTTCACGAACAGGTCGACGCCCTCGAACAGCGCGCGCCCGCCGCGCGACGCCGCGAGCCCCTTCGCGTCGAGGACGATGTCGCCGGAGCGCGGCGCCGGCGCGAACCGGAAGCTCACGCGCTCCGCGAGCGCCCACACGTCCTCGGGCCGATCGAGCACGTCCATCTTGTCGAGCATCTTGCGGCGGCTCTGCGCCTGCTTCGTCTTCTGCCCGGCGATGTTGCGGCGGATGAAGTCCTCCGTCTTCGCGACGAAGTCCGCCTGCCGCTCCGCGAGCTCCCGCTCCCGCGTGAGGTCCTCTTCGCGCGCGATCACGTAATCGCTGTATTTCAAGGGGTACGTGCGGAACGATCGGCGCCCGAGCTCGAACGTCTCCCCGCACACCGCGTCGAGGAAGGCGCGGTCGTGGGACACGCACAGGATCGCGCACTGCGCGTCGCGGAGGTGCCCTTCGAGCCACGCGATCGTGTCGAGATCCAGGTGATTCGTCGGCTCGTCGAGCAACAGGAGGTCCGCGTTCTGCGCGAGCACCACGCCGAGGTGGAGGCGCCCGCGCTCGCCGCCGGACAGGCTCTCGACCGGGCGATCCATCTGCGCCGCCGTGAAGCCGAGGTGGCCCGCGAGCATCTCGATCTGCCGTTCGAGCGCGTCGCCGCCCTTCGCGTGGTAGCGGTCGTGCGCCTTCGCCATCGCGTCGAGCGCCGCGTCCGTGCCGCTCGCCGCGTCGTGCTGCGCCTTCGTGAGGGCGTGCCGCAGCTCCAGGATCTCTTGGAACCCCGAGAGGAACGCGTCCATCACGGTGCCCTGCGCGAGGACCTCGTGCGACTGGCGGAAGTACGCCACCTTCGCGCCGCGGCGGATCACGCTCGTCCCCTCGTCGGGCGCGAGCTCCTTGCCGAGGAGGCGCAGCAGCGTCGATTTGCCGGCCCCGTTGGGCGCGACGAGCGCGGCCTTCTGACCCGCGTCGAGGGTGAACGTCACCCCTTGAAAGAGCTTGTCCGCGCCGTACCCGAAACCGAGATCGGCGACACTGAGCAGCGCCATGGCGGGCGCATTTAGCACGTCTCTGGCCCGCGCTACGTACGTTGCATTGGACATCTCGCCCGAGCCCCGGTAGGCCGCGCGCATGGCGAAGGGCAACACGAAGCAGCGCGCGAAGAAGAAGCAGCAGAAGCAGCAGCAGCGGAAGAAGAAGCTCGCGCGCCGCGACGGCAAGGCCCTCCCCGTCGGCTTCGGAGCCCGCGAGAAGCCCGCCGATCTGCTGAAGGGCTGGGACCCGACGAAGCACGGCGTCGTGGGCCTCGCGCAGCGCCGCAAGCTCCCGTTCGTGGAGGCGGCGCACTACGCCGCGTCCGCGCAGCGCGGAGGCCACCCGGGCGCGGGCTCGATCTGGACGCCGTCGCGCGTCGCGGCCCTCTCCGATGAGGAGCTGTTCGCGAAGCTCGCGTCCCTCGGGATCGCGACGGATCGCGCGGCGTTCCTCGCGCTCACCGAAGGCGAGACGTCGGCCCTCACGAAGGCGGGCGAGCCGTGGGCCCGCTCGCTCCCGGCCGCGGCGACGCCTGCGGATCAAGATTTCGTGCGCCTCGCGGCGTGGGATCTGTGGCGCCGCCTCCGCCCCGAAACGCCTTCGATCGAAGCGCTTTTGGTGCGTCACCTCGAAGGCTGGGACGCGGACGGACGCGGCCGCCCCGACGAGGCGATCGACCTGTGGCTCGAATTCGGCCAGATGCTGTGGAAGGCCTTCCCGAAGGCGCGCTCGATGGAGGCGATCGACCTTGCGCTCAACGGCCCCACGAAGAAGGGCGGCTTCTTCTTCGACGCGTTCGCCGAGGTGCTCGCGGGCCTCGCGACGGAGGAGGCGGTGCACCACGGCCACGATCACGGCGACGACCACGATCACGGCCACGCGCACGATCCCGAGGCCGCCTTCGCCCGCGCCCGCAAGGTCGCCGCGTACCTCGACGAGATCGTGACCCGCCTGCCCGACAGCAAGCTGGAGCACCTCGAGCTCCTGCAGGCCACGCGCGCCAGCGTCTTCGACGCGATCCAGGACTACGACGCCGCGTCGGCGATCCTCGAAGGCCTCATCGAGCGCTCGCCGCACCGCGGGATCGGCTACGTGATGCTGGCCGAATCGCTCCTCGACAAGGAAGACCTCACCCCCGCGGACATCGACAAGGCGCGCGAGATCCTGGAGAAGGGCCGCCACGCCGAGGACGCGCAGAAGTGGGGCATCGACACGCGCCTCGACGGCCTCCGTGATTTGCTCGCGGATACGGGCGCTCCGGACGACGAGGACATCTGAGCGAGTAGCGACCGCCCCGCATCGTCCGATACGCTCGCCTCTCCTTTATTGCGCGGAGGCCAGAAAATGCGGGCGATCACGTGGCTTGGTTTGGGACTCACGTTGGGGGCGCTCGTCAGCGCCGGGTGCGCGGCCAGCAAGAACAGCGCGTCGACAGGGGGCGGCGGCTCCACCTCCACCGGGGGCACGGCCGGCGCGGGCGGCAGCGTCGGGGGCGGCGTCACGACCGGCGGACAGGGTGGCTTTCAGGAGTGCACCAAGTTCACGAGCGAGGCCACGCAGGCGCCCGCGGCGATCCTCTTCGCCCTCGACATGAGCGCGAGCATGAAGGCCTCCAACAAGTGGGGAACGGCGCAGACCTCGGTCGCGTCCGCGATGGACAAGGACGCCTTCGACAACACCTCGCTCGGCCTCGTGACGTTCCCGACGTCGTTCGTCGATCCGCCGAAGTGCGTGTGCGACTACATCGAAGGCCAGGCGGGCCCCGGCACGTGCAGCCTCGTCATCCCCGACGGCGTCTCCTGCGGCTTCTCCGGCCTCCCCCAGGTGGCGATCGCGCCGGCCGGGAAAGACAAGGCGAACGCGGCGAGCGGCGTGCGCCACGACATCTATCAATACCTCGTGAACCACGCCCCGCAGAGCAACGACGACGACGGCTCTCCGGTGTACGACGCGATGGTCTCCGGCTACACCGCGTTGAAGGGCCAGGCGCTCGACCGCCGTATTCTGGTGCTCATCACGGACGGCGGCTTCTCGTGCACGTCCACGACGGCGCGGGACGGCTTCGTCGACGGCTACGGCTGCCACGACTGGGAGTTCCCGGACAGCGTCAACAAGCTGATCTCGGACGCGCGGAAGGACCCGCAGAAGCCCATCTTCACGTTCATCGTGGGCGTCCCCGGCTCCGACAGCACGGGCCAGAAACAGGGCACCTTCGACACGCCGCCGTATCATATGCGCCTCGCGCTCAGCACGTATGCAGTGAACGGATCCCCCGACACGGTGGACCCGGCGTGCAGCAAGGACGCGGTCTTCACGCAGGGAGGCGCGGACCCGGCGATCCCGTGCCACATCGACCTTTCGAGCGGCGCGGCCTTCAACCCGGACACGCTGGCGAGCGCGATCCAGACGATCAAGGGCAAGGCGCTCGGCTGCGTCTACGATCTGCCGCCACCCCCTCCGGGCCAGGAGATCGACAAGACGCTGGTCAACGTGGACGCGACGCTGGACGGCGTGACCGCCGCAGTCCTGAAGCGCTCCGACCCGAACGACACGTGCGCCGCGGACGGTTGCTGGGACTACAACGTCGGCGGCCAGGTGCAGATCCTCGGCAAGACCTGCGACGACATCTCCAAGGCGACGACCGCGAAGGTGGATATCAAGGTGGGTTGTTCAACCGTCCTGAAGTGAACGAGAACAGCCGACCTTCGAAGTAGAGACCTGAGGGGGGACGCCTACATTTTCTGGAATTTACAAGGGGGCTCCGCCCCCTCGTATCACTCCCCCGCTGACGAGACCGGGCGCGGGGAACTGGGACGCGCGGGCCTGCGTGGGACCGCGCGCGTGCTAACCGCCACTGGGAGGCCGGAGTCCGGTCCGCGGAGGCGGAGCTCCGCTTGGCGGAACGGAGTCCGGAGCTTCGCTACCGCAAGCCTCGACGTTGCTCGCGTCCTGCTCCGCTGCGGGAGCTCGCTCCACCGGCGCTCAACTTCGTTCGCGCCTACGTTCGCTCAGACACGGTCATGGCGAAGCAGGCCGCTCCGCTCGCGCGGTCCCACTCCGGCCCACGCCGTTCCAAAAAAGTCTTTGGAAGAAGGAGATTCGGAGATGGGAGGAGTGCTCGGAGGAGCCCTCTCACTTCGCGAGCCGCGCCGCCCACACGTCGAAGGCGCCCACGCTCGCGAGCAGCGCGTCGCCCACCATCATCTGGCCTTCGAAATAGCCTCCGACCGCCACATCGCCGTTCGCGTGCGCCGCGAGCGAGCGCGGGAACTGGTCCGCTCCCGCTCCGAAAGCGCGACTCCACACGTGCTGTCCGGATCCGTCGAGGCGCACCACGTAAGCGTCGGCGCCTCCCCCGCCGCCGAGGGCGCCTCCCCCGAAGTCGAGACTGCCTGTCACCGGGCCGCCGAAATACGCGCCTCCGCCCGGCGCCGGCGCGATCCCGTACGCCTCGATCGTCACGTTCGGCGCGCCGAATCGCCTCGAAAACAAGTCTGATCCGTCCGCCGCGAGGCGCGCCGCGAAGACGTCCGCCGGGCCCGCGGCCTGGAGCGCGCCGGACCCGAGATCGATCGTGCCCTCGAATCCGCCGGTGAGCAGCACATCGCCGTTCGCGTCCACCGCGAGGCCGCCCGCCACCTGGTTCGCCGCGTCGCCGAGCCGCTTGCTCCACAGGTGCGCCCCGTCCGGGCCGAGCTTGGCCACGAATACATCGAATCCGCCCTTCGCGGGCAGCGCCCCACCCCCGAAATCGACTGCGCCCTTCACGGTGCCCGTGAGCGCCACGTCGCCCGCCGCGTCCACGCCGATCGCCGTCGCGTCGTCGTCCTCCGCGCCCCCGAAACGCCTGCTCCACAGGGGGCTGCCGTTCATGTCCAGCTTGACCACGAACACGTCGAAGAGGCCCGCGCTCATGAGCGGTCCGGCCCCGAAATCCGGCGATCCGTAGCCCTTCGCGAGCACGAGCACGTCCCCGTTCGCGTCCACCGCCACGTCCACGCCGAGCTGAGGGGCCGCGTCGCCGAAGCGCCGACTCCACACGTGGTTGCCCATCGCGTCCAGCTTGACCACGAAGACATCGAGGTTGCCCGCGCTCGTCAGCGTCGGCCCGCCGAACGACACCGCCCCGTCGAAATACCCTGTCACGTACACCGCGCCGCTCGCGTCCGTCGCGACGGAGAGCGCCTGTTCGTACATCCCCGCGCTGCCGTATCCATGGAGCCACACAGGCATCCCCGCGGCGTCGAGCTTGCCCACGAGGACGTCACTCCCGCCCGCGCTCGTGAGCGGGTCGATCCCGGGGCCGCCGAGCGATCCGGTGAAGGCCCCCGCGAACAGCGTCGCCCCCGCAGAGTCCGTCGCCACGCCCAGGATCTGCTGGTTTCCGAGGCCTCCGAAGCTCACTGCCCAGCTCGCAGCCCCGCAGTCCGGCGCGACGTCGCAGTCCTCGTCCGCGACCGTCGCGCACACCTCCGCGGACGGCACGATCTCTCCCGTGCACGGCCCGTACGACTGGCCATCCGGATTGCACGTCTGCGTCCCCGCCTTGCACACGCCGACCCCCGATGTCCCCGCGGGCCCGGAGTAACAAGCGATCTGCGCCCCCGGCGAGCACCCGCACCCGACCCCCTCCTCGTTCACGAGCCCGTCGCAGTCGTCGTCGCCGGGCGTGTCGCACGTCTCGATCCCCGGCACGATCGCACCCACGCACTCACCGTATCCTGAACCGTCCGCGTCGCAGGTGGCCGTGCCCTCCTTGCAGACGCCGACGCCCGCGGTGCCGGACGGGCCGGGATAACAAGGCGTCGTGGCGCCGGGCACGCACGCGCACCCCGGCCCGGTGTCGTTCACCTTGCCGTCGCAGTCGTCGTCGAGGGGAGTCGCGCACGTCTCCACGCCCGGGAGCACCTGATCCAGACAGGGCCCGTACCCTTCCCCGTTGGCCTTGCAGAGCTGCTTCCCGGCCTTGCAAACGCCGACTCCCTCCGTCCCCGCCGGCCCCTCGTAACAGGCAATCTCGTCACCGGGCGTGCACGTCGTGGAGCCGCCCGTCCCGCCTCCCCCCGTGAATCCGCCGGAGCCGCCCGTCCCCCCGCTCGCGGTGGATCCCCCGGAGTCGGTGGAAGACGTGGTCGTGCCGCCGCCCCCGGAGCCGCCGGAAGAGGCCGTGTCCGAAGGGCCGCAGCCCGCGGCGATCCAGCCGATCGCGAGCGTTCCGAGGAGGCGGAGGTGCGCGGGAGCGGGACGACGAGTGCCCATGATCGATCTCCGGAAATCCCCCCGAGCCCCCCTGTTGTTCACCGAGCCTGACTCAGCGCACGAACGCCTGCACGTTGGCCTGACACACCGATCCACCGAACGCGTTCGGCTGATCCTGGCAGATCGTCACCGTGCCGGTCGAGGGGCTGGAGCTGTAATAAGGCAGCGTCTTGTACGTCCCGCCGCCGCCGTTCGAGCAGCCGACGCCGAACTGCGGCACCTCGCCGGAGCCGGAGCAGGTGTACGAGCCGAGCGTGCCGTTCTTCTTGTACGCGTAACTGCCAGTCTGCTGCTTGCCGGAGCCCCACGCCCACACCTGCGTCGTGGACGGCGAGCGGTACCAGTTCGCGCCGGATTTGTAGAGGTATTGCCGCGTCGGCCCGGAGGTGAGCGTCGCCGCGTAGTCGGACTTGAGGAGCGTCCAGCCGCCGCCGTCCGTGGTCATGTCGCAGTAGACCTGGAAGGCCGCGCCGGCGTTCGGCTTCACCCAGTAGTTGCCGTCGCCCGAGCTGCCGCCCTTCGCGAGGATGTCCGCGCACGAGAGGCCGGGGTTGTTGGACGCGCCGACTGGCACGCACGCCGCGCACGGACCGCCGCAGTCGATCGCGGTCTCTCCCTGGTTCTGGATACCGTCGTTGCACGTCGCGCAGGCCGCGCACGGACCGCCGCAGTCCACGCCGGTCTCCCCTTGATTCTTCACGCCGTCGTTGCAGCTCGGGCACGCCGCGCAGACGCCGCCGCAGTCCACGCCGGTCTCGTTCTGGTTCTTGACGCCGTCGTTGCAGCTCGGGCACGCCGCGCACGGACCGCCGCAGTCCACGCCGGCTTCTCCCTGGTTCTGCGCGCCGTCGTTGCAGGTCGCCGCCACGTAACAGACCGTGAGCGTCGGGGCGAACGCCGCGCCCGCTTCGCTGCTGAAATAGTGGTGCGCCGCGACCGGCGGCTCTTCGAGGAGGATGCCGTGATTGGCAGTTTGCCCCGACTGCCACGCTTGCACGAGCGAGGTGAGGTCCACGCTCTTCATGCCGACGCCGCCGCCGGAGAAGTTGGTGATCGCGTTCGGGTCGTAGCCGTTATTGAAGGCCTCGCGGGTGACGGAGGCCTCGCTCCAGTCCGCGGTGACGCGGTGGACGGCGACGGACGCGCTGTCGGAGCTCCACGATTTGTAGATGCTGAAGGTCGCCGAGGTGACGGTCCCGTTCGCGGCCGAGGGGACCGGGCTCAGATCGAAGCCGACGACCACCATGTTCACGCCGCCGCCGGACGAGATCCCGGAATACATGTTGATCTCGGAGCCGGTCTTGTACCCCGCGTAGTCGGCCGCGAGGAAGGCGTCGGTGACGTTGCCGGCGCCGCCGCGCTTGATCTGGACGCACACCTCGCCGGGCGGAGGCTGGGGCATCCCGTGATCGTCCACGGCCCCGATGAGGTCGTCTCCCTCGCTCTCGGAGTCGACCGGTCCGGCCGCGCACCCCAGGAACCCCACGGCGATCACCGTGGACCCAACGCCGCCGATCATCTGCAGAGAACGAAGCGAAAACAGACTTCTCATAATCCCATGAAGGTACCAAACAACGAGCGCGCGAATCAAGAGCGAAGTCGGCTCTCCCGCGGGAGATTCGTGCGGCATCCGAGCGAAATTCGTGCGCCAACGAAAACCAAAATCAGAAAGCGGACAGGGCTCTTTGGCGCGCTCATCGGGGTGCGTGGCGGGCTCTCGGCTCGCATCTTCGCGGGCGCTGTCACAGTCGGGCGGGGTGCTCCGATGACAGGGGGTGAGCCTCTCCCCTCGTCTGTTCGTGGTCCTCGGACTGGTCCTCTTCCCGGCGTGCAGCGTGAACGATCCGGACACGCAGGAGGCGTCGGATCGCCCCTCTTCGCCGCCGCGCCCCGTCACGGAGCACGCGAACGGCGCCGCGGACACCCACGCCAGCGGCGCCGCAGAGACTCCCGCGAACGGCGCGGACACTCCCGCGAACGGCGCGGACACTCCCGCGAACGGCGCCGCGGAGACTCCCGCGAACGACGGCGCGGAGACTCCCGCGAAGGGCGCGGCGGAGACTCCGGTGCACGAGCATGGCTGTCCGGCCGGGATGGTCCGGGTGGATGCGTTCTGCATCGACCGCTACGAGGCGCACCTCGTCACGCGCGGCCCCGCGGGCGAGATCGTGCGTCACCCGCACAACGAGCGGCCGGAGGAGGGCGTTTCGTACGAGGCCCGGAGCGAGGCCGGCGTCTTCCCGCAAGCGTACGTGAGCCGCGTCGAGGCCGAGTCCGCGTGCGCCGGTTCCCGGAAGCGACTCTGCACGAGGCGGGAGTGGCAGCGCGCCTGCAAAGGCACCATGAACAATACGTATCCTTACGGAGCGCGCCACGAAGCGGGCCGCTGCAACACGGAGAAGCCGCACCTCTTGACGCTGCGGTTCGGCGCGGACAACCGCCGCTGGACGTACGCGAGCTTCAATGACCCGGCGCTGGACACGGAGCCCGGCTTCCTGGCGAGGACGGGTGTGTATTCCGAGTGCGCGACGGAGGACGGCGTCCTCGACATGGTGGGCAACCTGCACGAGTGGGTGAGCGACGTCGCGGACGGCCGATTCCGCGCCCACCTCGACTCCGAGGGCATCCCCCGCGCCTTCCAGTACTGGAGCCCCGGAAACGGCGTATTCATGGGCGGCTTCTACAGCACCCAGGGCGAGCTGGGCCCCGGCTGCGCCTTCACGACGATCGCCCACGAGCCGCGGTACCACGATTATTCGACGGGATTCCGGTGCTGCGATGATCCGGAGTGAAGGTGCCCACCCCCGGCCTCTCCCTGATGCTCCAACGCGGCGAGGGCTCAGGCATCGAATACGATTTTCTTCGATGATCGTCGATTTGCGAATAAAAATGCATCCACCAAGAAAGCATCCAACACCTCGCATTCAGACTTGCTTCTCCCGAAGGAGACACATTATTGTCTGCGTATGCCGACGCTGGAGCACAACGGGCTCGTCGACATGTTTCGCCAGGCACCGGACCTGGCGCCGCGCTTGTCCAGGATCTTCTCCATCTCCCCGTGCCACCTTACGAAAAGGTTCACGTTGCTGACACCACGCTCGACTCCATGGTGCCAGTCGAGCTGCGCGCAGATCTCATTCTGGAGCTTCGAGATTCAGAGGACGAGGTCGTGCTGTCCTTCCTTCTCGAGGCGCAGCGGGCGATTGACCGAGACAAAGAGTTTGCGTGGCCAGGTTACCTGACGGGCCTACGTTCACGCAGTCGCGGACCAGTTGTTCTTCTGGTGGTCACGTCGCGCGATGACGTCGCCGCCTGGGCCGCCCGCCCGATTGATCTGGGGCTTGGGTTGTCCAAGGTTCAGCCTCTGGTTCTTGGTCCGTCGGCGCTCCCCCCGATCACCGATGTGGCTCTTGCAGCGTTGGACCCGGAGGTGACATTGCTATCCGCGATGGCCCACGGCAATGGTCCCCGAGGTCTCGAAGTCATCACGGCTGCGGTTCATGCCCTGCTCCGACTGGAAGAGGGGCGCGGGGCGGTGTACTTTCAGATCCTGCACGACGTCCTGCGCGAGCCGATGAAAAGAGCCCTGGAGCAGCAAGCTATGGAACAGATGAAGCAAACGGGCGGCGGAGATCGACTCCCCCCGTTCCTCCGCCGATTCGTCGAGCAGGGCAAGCTGGAAGCGCGTCGCGAATTGCTCCTCCACTTCCTCGCGCGCACCGGCATCCAGCTCACCGCCGCGGAGCAGCAGACCATCGAAGACTGCGTGGACACCGCCACGCTCGATCGGTGGCTGGACAACGTCCTCGGCGCGCGCTCGGCGGCCGACGTCTTTCGCACCTCCTGACCTTCGTCATGCGCAGATGCCGCGCTCAGGCGCCGGCGATCTCGAAGTAGGTCCGAAAGACGGCCACGGCGCGGGATTGGACGGCAGCCGCGTCATTCCGACTCTGAAGCTCGCTGGCCTCCTCCGCCGTCAGAACAACGGCGAGTTGACACTCCTCCCCTGCGATCTCCTTGCGGCCAGCGCTCAGTCGTTCGCATATCTGGACGTGAGACTCCTCGCTCCAGTGCCCGAGGACCAGCTCGCCCGGGGGGCGTGCGCAAATCCAGACATCCTGTTTCGGCTCTTTCTGGTTGATCTCGATATACCAGCCACCGCGCCAGAACTGAAGCTTGCTGGACATCCAGGTGGCGTTGGAGGGAATCCCGCTCGGCAGCTCTCTTCCGAGCAGGGGCCTCAGCGCATCCCCGAGCCAGGCGCAACACCTTCGAGCACCTCGAAGTCGTCATCGAAAGCCTGCAAGGCCGTATTCCAGTCGATCTTCATGGTGTCCTCCCCGGAAAGAACGGCGCCGGAAGCGGAAGGATCGCCGCCAAATCCAGGACGTCCCGAGGCGAGAGGGGGCGCCGCTTGAGCTCGGCGGAAAGGGCATGGGCGCGTTTCAAGCGCTCCGCACTGGCATCGTCACGCAGCAGGGACTCCGCCACCAGGTATGCGAGCGCGCGATCCCAGAGCGGCAAGCTCGAGCCGGCACAGCGCAGCAGCCATCGACCCATCTCCGAGTAGCTGACGGTGCGGCCCCACCCTTCAGGGGCCTTTCGCAGGACGGGCGCGAGCAGATGTAGGCGCGCGTTCTGCGGCAAGATGTTCTCCGCGACCGCGAGGCGAGACAGCGCTTCTCGATACGGCCCGAATTGATTACCGCTCTCACCGCTCCACAGCTTGTTCTCGAGCACCAGCAACGCGTTCGTGGACCGAATGAGGATGTCCGGCTCCTGGGTGGAACCCGCGCCCTCGGGCCACGCTTGTTCGACGGTCACGGAGAGCCCTCCTGCGCCCGAGCGGCCCCTTCCACGCTCCAACGCGTGGAGGTCGGAGAGCAGGGCATCAAAGCCGAGCTCCTCGGCGATGAGCTGCAACGCCGGAGCGGCCGCCCGATGGTCACGCTCGGGATCGAGAAGCCAGCCCAGAAGTCGCGTGTATGGCCTCTCCATGTCGTTGAATCCAGAGAGCTGCAAGAGGGGCGGCGGTACGCCGATCGGTTCGTGCCCGAGGAGCGCCTCCTCGAGCGCCATCAGCATCTCCGCGCCTCGTAGCTGGGATGTCTCGCGGCCAATGTTCGCCACCTTGCGAATCGACGCGAGCCTCATCTCCTGTCTGGCGACAGAGACGTGCCGCGCGCGTGCCGCGACCGCTCGCACGACCTCTGCTGCGGTTCGTGTGCTCACAGGGGCCATGCTACCAGCACGCGTGTCGCATGTCTGCGTAGGACAGCCCCTTCTCTTTCGAGGGCTGCTCGTCAGTCGCCGTCGGGCAGCGTGTACGCGACCGGCTTCTGGGCGTCGATCACGCGCTCTCCGTGGGCTTGCAGGGCGCGGCGGCCGTCCTTCGACATGGCGCCTTCGCCTTCGGCCATCGTCAGCTTCGTGGTGCGCTCCAGCACGCCGCGCCACGTGTCCTCCGTGCCGCCGAGGAGCACGCGCTTGATCAGGGACGGGGTGAAGACGCCTCCGAAGGAATACTGGTAGTCCGAGGAGGACGTGACGTCGAAATAACCACGGTAGGTGCGGAACAGCTTGGTGAGCCGCTTCCCCAGATCGCCGCCGCGGGCCGCGCCGAGCCGCTCCTTCGCGGTGACCCGGCCGATCTCGTTGGCGCAACAGTCGCTGAGGATGACGCCGAATCGGCCGCCGACCTTCTTCACCGCGGCGCTCACGGCCTCCCGAGGGAGCATCTTGCCGCGCGTGCACAAGAGGCGCTCTCCCTCCGACATCGCGCCGTGGCCGGAATACGCGAACCACACCACGTCGTCGGGGCCGGGCTTGAGCGCCTTCACCGCCGCGAGCGCCGCCTCCCCGGTCGCGTCCGGGCCGGTGAGCACGCGCTCCTTGATATTGACCACCTTCTCGTCCTGCAGAGTCCGGAAGAAGTCCCGCATCAACCGGACATCGTCCTCGACGCCGATGCCCGCGCCGTACGCCACCAGCACCGCGTGCAGCGTCGGGACGCCGGGGAGGTTCGCCGATTTGACCGGAGCACCGTAGTCCGCGTCGGGATCGTAGTCGTCCCCGTCGTCCTCGTCGGACTCGCCGCCTCCATCGTCGCCCTCTTCGTCCTCCCCCTCCCCGTCGTCTTCCTCGTCTTCGTCTTCCTCGTCGTCCTCTTCGTCTTCCTCGTCGTCCTCTTCGTCGTCCTCTTCGTCTTCCTCGTCCTCGTCGTCCTCTTCGTCTTCGTCGTCCTCTTCATCGCCGGCGAGGACGTCCGCGAGCTCTTCCTCGTCGTACTCCAGATCATCGTGGCAGAACGTCTCGATCAGCTCGTCGTCCTCGTCCCACGTGATCGTGAGCACGTGCTTCTTTCCGCCGACGTAGCCTTTGATCTCGTCGCCTTCCTCGCGGAGGACAAGGGTGGTGTCCTTGCCTTTCCAAACCACGTCGAGCTCGGTCTCATCCATGCGCGTCTCCTCGGAGCGTTCGTCGAAAACGAAGCCGCCACCCTACCAAGGAAACGCGCCGTCCCCCCCGCGAAAATAGCGGCCACAGCTCAGATGCCGCTCGGCTGCCCCATGCGCAGCGGGCCGCCGCGCGCGGTCGACCAGAGCACGCAGTTCTCGGCCGATCCGGGCACCGTGAACCAGTCCATCGCGTGCTCGAACGTCTGCACGAAGATGTCGATCTGGCCGTCCCCGTCGAGATCGCCGACCGCGGGCGCCGCCGGCGCGCCGTTGCCGTTGCCGTTCTGCTCACCCTCGTTCTGAAGAGGAATGTCGTGCAGGAGCGCCCCGTTCGCGCCGAGGATGAAGAGATGCCCGGAGTCGAGCACGTCGGGATCTCCGAACGTCGTGAACAGCACCTCCGGGGAGCCGTCCTGGTTCAGGTCCGCCACCGTCGGCTCGCTCGCGTACATGATCGATTTGCCAGAGCGGTAGTCGAAGGCCCAGATCTCCTTCGCGTCCGCGCCGAACGCGCGCATCCTCCCGTCGTTGAAAGAGACGAGGATCTCCGGCTTTTCGTCGCCCTGCAGGTTGATCGCCACCGTCGCGGGGACGCCGCCGGGCGGATAATACCCGTCCACCGAGATCGGCTTTTCACCGCGCGGCAACGTCTCCCAACCCTTCTTTCGCATCGCGGATCGGCCCTTGTCGCCATGGGCCCCTTCGAGCAGCATGAGCGCGTACGCCTGCGTCTCGTAGGGCTCGTGCATCTCCACGTTCGGCGCGCCGATCACCTCGTTCTTCCCGTCCCCGTCGATGTCGACGACCGCGGGCGGCGACGCGGTCCACTGGAGCCACTCCGACGTCGAAGGGCTCGGCCACTCGCCGGTGTGAAGGTGGTAGTGGTCCTCTTCCACTTTCGGGTCCGCCCACCGGATGAACTGGCCCCATGTGAACGGCTGTCCCTCGTAGTCGTTCGCGGGGTTCGTGAAATAAGGCGCCGCGTCGATGGCGACGCCGTCGTGATTGAAGGCCTGCAGAGCGTGGTTGTCGTACGTGACGAGGATCTCCTGCTCCGGGTCGTCGTCGATGTTGCCGATGCCCACGTTGAGGCCGTAACAGCCGTATCCGTGGTGGCCCTCCCCGTTGCGATCCGCGTCGTTTCCAGGGCCCTTCGCGTTATTGTACCGGGGCCACGCGGTGAACGAGAGGTCCTTCGGCTGGTACATGGAGCCGTTCGGATTGAAGACGAACACCTGCGCTCCGCCGTCCTCCGTCGACGCGGTCTGCGTGGTGGTCGCGACGATCTCGATGTCTCCGTCGCCGTCGAGATCGGCCGCGGCGAGGCCGCGCACCTCGGGGGCGTTGCCGCCGGTCGTCGTGTCGACGGGCCACCCCGCCTTCGGGGAGAGCTTGCCGTCCTTCCACTCGTACGCTCGAACATGCCTGTCGTTGCCGGCGACGATATCCATGATCCCGTCGCCTTCGAGATCGACGACCACGTGCGGCGCGTACACGCGGCCCTCCCCGTCTTCGGCCTTGGAGAGGAGCGTCCCGTCGCTGCCGAACACGTAAATCGAATAATACGCGGCCACGAGCTCCCGCTTGCCGTCGCCGTCGAGGTCCGCGATGACCGGAGACGCGAACCAGCTCGTCTGCCCTTCGAGGTGCCGCACGAACACGGGCGCCTTCACCTCCCCGGCGCTCGTCCCTTTCTCGCAGGTGGGGTTGCGCGTGCCGCCGGTGGAGCTGCCGCCGCTGTCTCCGCCGCCGCACGACGCCGAGAGGAGCGCGAGAGTCGCGATTGAAAAAAGGAAGAACGATCGTCGAATCATGAGGCCTCCTCCGACGATGCTACACCGGATATCGCCGGAGGAGGTTTGCGCTTGACAGATGGGAGGGTGTTTGCGTTCCTCCGAGGGTGAGCATGAAGCCGCGACGCCGCCTCGAAGGGTCCAGTCTTTGGGGGCCGTCCGCGCTCCTCCCGGGCGCGCTCGCGCTCGTCGTCGCGGGGTGCGGCGCGCCTCCCCCCGCTGCGCCCGCGGCGCCCACCGCGACCCCGAAGCCTCCGCTCCAGGTCGTCGAGGCGGACGCGCCGTTCATCGTGGACTGGGACTCTCCGCAGATGGCCAGTCTGACGGCCGCCCTCCAGGCGCCGAACGGCGGCGGGGTCGTGGTGTCCTATCAACGCAACGTGATGCGCCTCTTGCCGGACTGCCACTTGACGGGCAAATACGTGCCCTCCGCGATTGGCATGTACCGCGGCCTCCTGCAGGTGCGCCGCGCGGACAGCCCCGCTCGCGGCGCCGGCACGCGGGAGGACGCGCTGCAACAGACCGCCACGTCCGCGAACGTCGCGCAGGGGGCCGTGCTCGACTACCGCTTCGTCATCGTGGGGCGACATTACCTCGCGGGGGCGAAGGATCAGCCGACGACGCGCGATCTCGCGTCCCGCACAGCCGAGGGGTGCCGCGACGCGACTCACTACGTGCGGGCCGGGCTGACAGGCGCCTTCGAGCGGACGGGCGGCCTCGATCCGACGGCGCCGCAGCCGCTCGGCGCGCCGCTGCCGAAGGACGGAAAGGCCTCGTTGCGGGGCGGCGACTTCACCGCGTGCATGATGGCGGGCACCGCCGGGACGCCCGCGTGCTCGGCCTTCGTGAAGATCGAGATCGCCGCGATCGCCCCCGCGCCGGCCGCGGACGCGCCGCCTCCCGGAGCCGCGACAGGCGCTGTCGCGCCGCTGTCCACGATCCCGCCGATGCCGACGGTCGCGCCCCTGATCACGATCGCGAAGCCGGGCGACCCGGCCCCCGCGAAGACCGCCGCGCCCGCCGTTTCGAGCGCGCCGCCCGCGCCGACGTCGGCCCCGCAGATCGCGATCCCGAAGCCGCCCGCGAGCGTGGAGCCGGCCCCGTCGAGCGCGCCGTCCGCGGCCCCCGCGCCCGCCGACGACAAGGCACCTGGCAACAAGGCACCTGGCAACAAGGCACCTGACGACAAGGCACCTTGATATGCGAGACGTGAGCACGGCCGACGACGACCGTGCTCACCAGATCGACCACCAGGATCTGTCGAGCCGTCAGTCGCAGACGCCGTCCGGCGGAGGCATCGAGTCGGCGCCGCCCGCGCGACTCCTGGGCTCGGGGCGCAGGCTCCTCGACGAGGCGCGACGCGCGTACCGCGCCACCGCGGGCGCCGGGGGCAGCGACGGGAAGCGGCCGTCGCGACGCGGCTTCACCGGCGTCCCGCCTTCACGCGCCGCGAGCTCCGCTTCGTGCCGCGCGGCCTCGGCCTCGGCCGCGGCGAACGACGCGGCCTCCGCCACCTCCGCCTCCCGCATCATCGCCTGATCGACGCGGAACCGCTGCACCAGACCCTTGAGATCGTTCGAGTGGATGGACAGCGTCTCCGCCGTCGCCGACAGCTCCTCCGTCTGCGCCGCGTTCGACTGCGTGACGCCGTCGAGCTGCGTGATCGCGCGCGTCACCTGCTCGATGCCGCTGCTCTGCTCGACCGACGCGCCCGCGATCGAGGTCACCACGTCCGTCACGCTGCTCGCCGCCTGCACGATCTCTTCGAGCCGCGCGCCCGCGTTCTGGATCTGCACCGCGCCGGACTCGATCTTGCGGATCGAGTCGACGATCAGGCTCTTGATCTCCTTCGACGCGGAGGCGCTGCGGAGCGCGAGCGTGCGCACCTCGGCGGCGACCACCGCGAACCCGCGGCCCGCGTCGCCCGCGCGCGCCGCCTCCACCGCCGCGTTGAGCGCGAGGAGGTTCGTCTGGAACGCGATCTCGTCGATCGTCGCGCTGATGTCGCCGATGCTCTTCGCGGCGCTCGTGATCTCGCTCATCGCCTGCACCGCGGAGCCGACGACCTCACGACCGCGATCCGCGGCCTCGCGCGAGCGCGACGCCATGTCGCTCGCCTGGCCCGCGCTCTTCGCGCTGTTCTTCGCGGTGGCGGAGATCTCTTCGAGGCTCGCGGCCGTCTCCTCGAGGTTCGTGGCCTGCGTCTGCGCGCCCTTCGAGATCGCGTGCGCCGACGCCGCGAGCTGGTGCGACGCGCCCGCCACCGTCACCGCGAGCTGGCTCACGCGGCTCACCATCTGCGCCATCGACTCCGCGGCCGTGTTGAGCGAGCTGACGAGATCGCCGATCTCGTCCTTCCGATCGAGCGTCACGCGCGTCGTGAGATCGCCCTGGGCCACGCGCGCGAGCGCCGTCGCGCTCTCCTGCAGCGGCCGCACGATGAGGTTCGCCACGAAGCGGAGCATCCCCATCGCGAGCGCCGCCGACAGGAGCCCGACCAGAAGCAGGCGCAGGCCGCTGTCCGACACCATCGCGCGCACGGCGGCCTCCTCGCGCTCGCTGTCCTCGGTCGCCATCGCGACGACGCGATCGACCGCGGCGCGGTGCTCCTCGTACGCCTGCGCCATCGGCCCCGCGAGGATCTGGCGCGCCTTCTCCTGATCGCCCGCGCGCACCGCGAGGACGAGCGGCCCCTCCAGGATCTCGTAGAGCTTCTGCGCGGGACGGTACGCGTCCTCGGTCAGCACGTCCCTGGTCTTGCCCGGATCCATCGTCTTCAGCCAGAAGGCGTGGCGCGCCTCGAACTGACCGCGGAGCTCCTTCGCGCGGCCGACGAGCTTGTCCTGCGCCGCGCGGTCCGGCGCGATCACGATCTGGTTCGCCACGAGGTACGACTCGATCACGAACTCGGGCGGCGGCAGCACGTCCGCGAGCAGATCCTTGTTGTTCGAGATCCGCTGATAGAGCGGGCCCCCCACCTGCACCGTCGCGAACGTCCTCGCGGCCAGAGCGCCCGTGGCGAAGGCGCACGCCAAGAAGGCGATCCCCACGAGGAACAGCTTCCACGTGACCTTGAGGTTCTTGAGAGCGGTGAGCATGAGATACGGTCGCTCCTTAGGGTCGGTCCAAGGTGCGACGGACGTGCCATGTCACCGGCATGACATTGCATTCTCCAGGAGCTCGAATCGCGACCCGACGCTCGACGGCTCGCGCGTGAAATCAGCCTGGATCGCGCAACTTGCGCCGAGCCGCGGGCGCCTCAAGCCGCGACATCTGCGACAGGATGTGACGAATTGCGACGGGTGTTCCCCCGAATTTTTCGAGGCTGCGCTCTGCCCCTATTCCAGCGCCACGATTTCTAGGATCGTCCGTTCGGACTGGACCTCACGCGAGACAGGCACTCTGCGAGCTGCTCCGCCGTGTACGGCTTCTGGAGGAAGGCCGCGAACTCGGTCCCGGAGAACCGCCGCGTCGCCTCCAGCTCGTTGAAGCCGCTCGACAGGATCACGCACGCGTCGGGCCGGATGCGGCGCAGCTCGTGGAACGTCTCCTCGCCGCTCATGCCCGGCATCGTCATGTCGAGCAGCACGATCGCGATCTCGCGCGATCGCTCGCGGTAGATCTCGATCGCCGAGAAGCCGTCCTCCGCCTCCAGCGCGCCGTAGCCGAAGTGCTCGATGATCTGGCACGCCGCGCGGCGCAGGAGGTTCTCGTCGTCGACGACGAGGATGAGGCCGCCGCCGTCGCTCGTGGGCGAAGGCTCCGAGCCGCGCGCCTCCGCCGGAGAGGCCGACGCGGGCAAGAGGACGCGGAACGTGCTGCCGCCGCCGGGCGAGCTCTTGATCCGCAGCGCGCCGTGGTGCGACCGCACGATGCCGTGCACCGCGGCGAGCCCGAGGCCGCGCCCCGTCGCCTTCGTGGTGAAGAACGGATCGAAGACCTTCGCGATCGTCTCCGCGTCCATGCCGCACCCGTCGTCCTTGACCTCCAGGCAGACGTACTCGCCGGGCGCGGGCGGCTCCCCGAAGAACGGCTCGTCGCGCTCCTCGGGGCCGACGGTCGCGCGGCCCGTGCGCACCTGGATCGAGCCCGCCCGATCGCCGATCGCCTCGGACGCGTTGATCACCAGGTTCATCACGACCTGCTGCATCTGCCCGACGTCGCCGAGCACCGTCGGCAGCTTCGGATCGAGCTCGGTCTTGAGGGAGATCCGCTTCGGCACCGCGGCCTCCAGCACGATCGTGAGCTCGCGGATCTGCTCCGAGAGATCGACCGGCTTCACCTCGAATTTCCCGCGGCCCGAGTACGCGAGGAGCTGCTGCGTCAGCTCGGATGCGCGGCGCGCGGCGGCCACGAGCGTCTCGATCGCGCGGCGCGCGGGCCCCTCGGCCGGCAGCTTCAAGAGCGCGACCGAAGCGCTCCCGAGGATCGCCGTGAGCAGGTTGTTGAAGTCGTGCGCGACGCCGCCCGCGAGGAGGCCGAGGCTGTCGAGCTTCTGCGCGGTGAGGAGGCGCTCCTGCATGCGCGCGCGCTCGGCCTCCGCGGCGCGGCGCTCGGCGATGTCGCGCGCGAGGATGACGGCGCTCTTCACGGGCCCCTCGCTCGTGATCGGCGCGATGCGGACGTCGAACGCGAGGTGCCGCTCGGCGTCGACCACGATCTCCAGCGCGCCGGCCTCTCCCTTCGCGAACACGCGCGCGAGCTGCTCGCGGAGCGCGGGGTGCGACGTCGGCGGCGCGATCTCGAAGATGCGGCGCCCCGAGACGAGCCCCATCTTCGGATCGGGCCGGTTCACGAAGGTGATCCGCCCTTCGCCGTCGATCGTCACCACGTAGTCCGGGCTCGACTGCACGAGCGAGCGCCACTGCGCCTCCGAGGCCCGCAGCGCCTCCTCCGCGCGGCGCCGCTCCACGACCTCCGCCGCGAGCGACACGTTCGCGCGGCCGAGCGTGTCGGCCTGCGTGCGCGCGGTGATGTTGCGCACGATCGCGAGCGCCTCGTCCGGCCCGCTCGGCACGATGCGCGCCTCGTAGTCCTGCGCGCCGCGCGGCACGTCGAGCCGGTACGTGATCACCTGCAGCTCCCCGGTGTCGAACGCGCGCTTCAGCGCCGCCCGCGTGAGGCGCGCCACCTCGACGGGCAGCACCTCCTCGATCTTGCGGCCCACGATGCGGTCCGCCGGCGCAAACAGCTCCGTCGTGTTCGTGGAATGGAACGCGAGGAACTCCGCGGAGCCCGAGAACCGGAACACGAGATCCGGCATCGCGCGGAGCATCGCCTCCGCGTGGCTCTGCGCGGCCGCTCGCCGCTTGGCGACGACGACGCGCAGCCGCAGCCGATCGGGATCGAGCGGGTACGACGGCACGATGTCGGAGGCGCCCGCGTCGAGCAGCGGCATCACCGCGTCCGGGCTGATGTCCGACGCGAGCGCCAGGAGCGCGCTGTTCGACATCTGGCGCAGGGCCCGACACACCGCTGGGCGGTCGTGCCCTTCCGGCACCTCTCCGAGGAGGATGATCGCGAACGGCACGCGCGCGCAGACCGCGAGCGCGGCGCCGACCCCCTGCATCTGGGTGATCGCGAACCCCTGCTCTTTGAGGATCTGCGCGATGGATCCCGATCGCTCGGCATCCATATCCAGGATCAGCGCGTGCCCGCTGGTGATCGACTCCACGAACGCCTCCCAATCTCGGCCCCCCGGGGCATGGACTGCCGGCCCCCCGTCCCGCTCACCGGGGGGTGAAGAAGCTACATACCACGACGGACCGAGAGTGGGCTCCCGCGCGCTCATACCCCTGCGCTTTTGCGAACATTTCACCGAAAGATCGCGGGTGCCACGCCGGAGGGGCATGTTATTTTCGGGCACGATGGAGAGCTTCGGCGAGCTGTGCGAACGCATCGTGCGCGCCGTCCTCGCCGAGAGCGGCCCGTGGACGGAGTCGCCGCGCCCGCCCCCGTCGAGGCTCCATTTGCCGCTGGCCGCGACGGAAATCGCGCCCGAGCCGGCGTGCGAAGCGGAGGAAGAGGGCCGCGCGTGCCACCGCCTGCCCGGCGAGCTGTGCCTGGAGATGTGCGGCGATCGTCTTCAGGAGGAGCGCCCCGACGTCGCGCTCGACGTGCCGACCTTCGAGGCAATGCGCGACGCGGAGGACAACCCGCTCGACCTCTGCGATCTGGCGCGCTCGGAGGAGCCGGGTCGCCGCGCGCCCGAGGTGCAACGCATCACGAGCGCGCAGCCGAGCGCCGCGGTCGGCGCGTACCTCGCGAGCCTCGCGAACATGGAGGCCTCGTGCGTGAGCACGTTCGAGGCCCTCGTGGAGGAGCTGTCGGCGCACGGCGCGCCGCCGGATTTGATCGATCGCGCCCGCACCGCGCAGGCGGAGGAGCGCGTGCACGTCGTGCTCGTGGGCCGGCTCGCGGCGCGCAACGGCGCGACGGCGGGCGGCGTCGGTCGCAAGCGCAAGCCGAAGACGCGATCGCTCTCCGCGTTCGCGTGCCGCAACGCCGCGGAGGGCTGCGGGACGGAGGCGTTCCACGCGCTCACGATGGCGTGGGCGGCGCACACCGCGCGCGACCTCTCGATGCGCTCGCTCGCGAAGCACATCGCCGCGGACGAGGCGCGCCACGCGGACCTCGCGATCGACGTGCAGTCGTGGGCGTCCGAGCGCCTGCCGCCGCACAAGGTCGCGCGCCTGCGGGAGATCCGCGACACCGCGATCCGCAACGCCGCGCGCGAGGCGACGTCCGCCCTCGTGGAGACGAGGCTCGGCGTCCCCAACATGGCATTGGCCGAGCGCCTCGCCGAGCGCCTGATCGAGGAGCTCTCCGGCGGATGAGCGCGGAGATCCGGATCGACAAGTGGCTCTGGTGCGTGCGCGTCATGAAGACGCGGAGCGCCGCGGCGGAGGCGTGCCGCGACGGCGCCGTGACGGTGAACGGGAACGACGCGAAGCCGGGCCGCGACGTGCGCACGGGCGACACGGTGACGATCCGTCTTCACGGCCTCACGCGCACGCTGAAGGTGGAGACGATCCCGCGCACGCGCGTCGCCGCGAAGGAGCTGCCCGGCCTCGTGACGGATCTCACGCCGCCGGAGGAGTACGAGCGCGCGCGCCAGGCCCAGATGGACATCTTCGCCCCGCGCGATCGAGGCGCCGGTCGCCCGACGAAGCGCGACCGCCGCGAGACCGACCGCCTCTTCGGCGACGAAGACTGAGCACTTCACAAAGCTCGAAGGCCGCTCCCTTTCGAGGAGCGGCCTTCTTCAGACTGCCAGTTTGGTAGCTGCCAGTCTCACTTCAGCGTGAGCTTCACCGTCACGTCGACCGCGTTGGTGCCGCCGCCGGTGAGGTGCAGCGCGTGCTCGCCGTCCCAGCCGTTCTCGTAGAGGATCATCTGCTTGACGTTGCCGAAGTCGTCGTCCGCCGTGAGCTCGCCCGTCGAGTAGTCCTCGTCCCAGATCTGCGCCTCCAGGCAGATCGCCTGGCCCTTGCCGAACGCGACGCTCTGGATGTCCGTGAAGATCGGCACGCTCGGCGTGTACGTCGAGTACTCCGGCACGTCGATCCACGAGCCCTCGTCGAGGCGCCACACGTCGACCACCTGACCGCCCTGATCGCACGCCACGACGCCGTTCTTCTGCGTCGGGTAGCGGAGCGTCACGTACCCGTAGAACTCGATGTTGGAGCCGACGTCGTCGCCCGCCACGTGCTTGATGCTCGTGAGCTCCGCGTGCACGTCGCCCACCACCTTGTTGCACTGACGCTCGGAGTAGTCCGTCGTGAACGCGAGCTTCGTCACCGTGTTGTCGAGGTAGCTGAGCTTGTACGCGATCGGCGCGCCGGGGGAGTCCTTCGAGTAGTTGCCGCCGTTCTTGAGGTACGTCATCAGGCCCTCGAAGCCGCTCACCGCGCCCGTCGCCTCGCCGCCGGAGCCGCCGAGCACGAAGGCCTTGATGCTCGACGACGCGAGCGTGTTCTTGTGCTCGGTGCTCACCTTCACGTTCGCGTCGACGGCGCCCTTGTACGACGCCTCCAGCGCGGCCTTCACCGCGTCCGCCGTCTCGTTCGACTCGATCGAGAAGATCACGCGGCGGCCGAAGGTGATCGACTGCACGTAGAGCGGCGGGTTCGACGGGCCGCAGAACGGCCTGAGATCGTCCACCGTCACCGACGGATCGAAGAAGTCCTTCGGCGAGGTCGGGGCGTCGACGTCGATCGTGTAGTAGGCCTGCGTGAAGTTGACGAGGACCTTCGTCTTCTTGTCCGACGAGCTGAAATCGAAGCTGCCCATGATCTCGGGGCCGCCGGGCCAGTTGACGCCCGCGCCGAGCGCGACCGCGATCTGCGACTCGCTGTGCACGTCCACGATGTTGAAGTCGAGGGACGCCGCCGTCGCGCCCGTCACGCCGCCCGCGAGGATCTCGTTGCGCGCGTCGCGGAACGTCGACAGGCTCGGCGCGTCCATGTGGCCCACGGGGCTGTTCGCGATGTTCTCCAGCGACACGCTGAACGTCACCGGCGCGAGCTTGGCGCCGATCGGCGTGAGGAGGCCCTCCTCGGCGTCCTCGCCCTTCACGACGACGCCCGGCCAGAGCGTGGCGGAGTTCGGCTGGAAGGCCACGAACTTGTCGTAGTGGACCGTCTCCGAGAAGTGAGTATACGTGCAGTATTCATCCCCCTCCATGCCGTCCTTGGGGCACGAGGCGTCGGCGCACGGCGACTCCATCTTGGGCTGCGCCGCGGGGAGGACGAGGTCGTCGATGCTGTTCACGAAGTCGTCGATCGCCTGATGACCGTCGCTCACCTGCTCGCCGGAGCCGTTGTTCGAAGTGCCTGTCTCCTCGCACGCGGGGACGAAGAGACCGATGAGGAGCAGAGGAGCGATGCGGAGGAATCTGGACATGTGCGGTGACCTCTCGGGCGACGTTCTGGAGCGATAGCTCGCGACGATCCTGCAAACATACAGGGAACGGCAGCTCGGTGACGAGCCCATTTCACAGCACGGTGCGTGCCACGTTATCCTACCTCGTCCCCTCCCCTCGCACGTCCTGTCTCGAAGGTGGCGCGCCGGACGAATCGGCTTGGATCCGGCTGCGATCTGCGTTTCGGGGTCGCCGTGAACGGGCCAGTTGGAGGGAAGGGTGGGTGGTGAATGGACCACCCAGTTCGGGGCAGAATGGACGGGACGCTCCCGCTTCCTGGGTGCCAGTCTACTCGACTGCGAGCCAGTCCACGAGGTCCGCGCGGATCGCGGCGAGGCCCTCTGCGCCGGCGGTCAGGCAGGTGCCCGCGGTGTCCGCGTCGACGCCGCCGAGGGCGAAGAGGTGGAGATAGAGGCCCTCGGCGGAGAGGGCCTTTCGGGCTTCGGCGAGCGCCCCCACGCCGAGGGGGGCGGCTTTTCCGGGGGACGCGAAGATCGGGGAGAGGAGCGCTGCGTTCGCGCCGTCCCGCGCCGCCGCCACCACGTCCTCGATCGCGTGGGCCGATGTCGAGATCCACGCGCCCTCGCCGAGCACGCGCCGCGCGTCCGCGACTCCCATGGATCGCCGGCCGAGGTGCACGCCGTCCGCGCCGAGGAGCAGCGCCAGGTCGACGCGATCGTTCACCACGAAGCGAGCCCCGATATCCGAGGTGGCCTGTCGCAGCGCCTCCCCGAGCCGGACCAGCTCACGAACAGGCATCTCCGGATCGCGCATCTGCACCGTGAGGCGCGCGCGCACCGCCGCGGGGAGCCTGGAAACACGGGCGATCCGATCGAGCAGGTCCGTCTCGGGGACCGTGGGGATATCGGTGATGATCTGGACGAAGGCCATGGACGAGCGCCTTCTAAGGAGCAGCCGTGGTCGCTGGTGGAGGGGCCTGTCCCATCCCCTGGAGATCGTCGCCGGCCTGCTTCGCGTATCGGCTCGTCGGGTAGCGCTCGATCAGGAACTTGAGCGTCTCGGCGCGCGCGTCGGCCTTTCCTTCGGCCTTGAAGCGCTCCGCCAGGCGATAGACCACCTCCGCCGGCTCGTCCTCGATGCGGCGGTTCGGATCCGGCTCGCGCGCGCACTGGAACGGCGCGAAGCCGAGCGCGAAGAGGAGCCCGGTCGCGAAGAGCTTTTGCCCCGCCATCACACGCGCCCGATCAGGCCGTGCTCGGGAGACGAGGCCTCCGCATACAATTTACGCGGGATGCGGCCCGCGAGGAACGCCGAACGGCCCGCGCGCACGCCGTCGCGCATCGCCTCGGCCATGAGCACAGGGTCCTTCGCGCCGGCGATCGCCGTGTTCATCAGCACGCCGTCACAGCCGAGCTCCATCGCGAGGGCCGCGTCGCTCGCCGTGCCCACGCCCGCGTCCACGATGACAGGCAGCTTCGTCTGCTCGCGGATGATGAGCAGGTTGGCCGCGTTGCGGATGCCGAGGCCCGATCCGATCGGCGCGGCGAGCGGCATCACCGCCGGACACCCGATGTCTTCGAGCTTCTTGCACATGATGGGATCGTCGATGCAATAAGGCAGCACCACGAACCCGTCCTTCACGAGGACCTTCGCCGCTTCGAGCGTGGCCTCGTTGTCCGGGAAGAGCGTGCGCTTGTCGCCGATGACCTCCAGCTTCACGAGGTCCGTCTCGCACAATTCGCGGGCGAGACGCGCCGTGCGGAGCGCTTCCTCGGCCGTGTAGCAGCCGGCCGTGTTGGGCAAGATGGTGTATTTGCCCGAGCGGAGGAGGTTCATCATCGAGCCTTCGCCGCGGTCCGCGAGGTTCACGCGGCGCACCGCGACGGTCACCACCTCGGCCCCGGAGGCCGCGAGCGCGCGCTCGGTCTCGGCGATGTCCTTGTATTTGCCGGTGCCCACGAAGAGGCGTGACGAGAAGCTGAATCGCCCGATGCGGAGGGTGTCGTCTCTCATGGCGTCGCGCGAGGCGTAGTCCTCCGCCCCGGCCGGATCCAGCCGTTTTTTTTCGCGCATCGCGGGGCCGCCGAAAGGTGGGATCCGTGATACCCTTCGCGGATGCGTCTCCGTGTGATCGCAGCCGCTTTCCTGGTCCTGGCCCCCGCGTTCGTCAGCCTCTCGGCCGACGCGCCCCTCTCGGGTCCGGCGCCCGCAGAAGCGTCGGTGTCCGTGCTGCTCAGCCTCGACGAGCTGGTCGCCGCGTCGAGCTCGGTCGTCGTCGGCACCCCGGCCGAGCACAAGTGCCAGTGGGAGGAGCTCGGCGGCAGCAAGCGCATCGTCACGTACACGAAGATCAAGGTCGACAAGACGATCGCGGGGTCCGCGGGCTCGGAGGTGTGGGTCCGCACGCTGGGCGGCGTCGTCGACAACCTCGGACAGGCCGTCTCCGGGGAGGCGCAGCTCACGCAAGGCTCGAAGGCGGTGCTCTTCCTCCTGAAGCGCGGCGACGTGACGATGGTGACCGGGATGGCGCAGGGCCATTATCCGATCAAGGTGGATGAAAAGGGCATCTCGCGGCTGAAGGCCAGTCCGGACGCGGGCGCGCAACTGAGGCCTCCGGGCCCCAGCATCTCCGCGCGCGACGTGCTCGTGGGGCAGCCTCTGGACACGGCGGTGACGGCGATCTCCAAGGCTCGGAAGGCGCTCGATGAAAAGAAGAAGTGATCTCGCGGGCGCTCTCGCGTTCGTCGCGGCGTTGGCTTCACCCCTCGCCGCGCAGGCCTATTGTCGGACGGCGAACTGCCCCACGCACACGGGCGCATGGCAGGTGTGCGTGCCGGCCAATGACGACGACTGCGGCACGCTGCTCTTCTGGGCGAACCGCTGCGTCGGCTTCACGCTGCAGAAGGACGCCTCCGCGCAGGTGACGCTCGCGGAGGCCGAGACGACGTTCAAGGCCGCGTTCGACACGTGGATGAACGCGGACTGCGGCAGCGGCAAGCACCCCAGCGTGACCGTCAATTACCAGGGCACGGTGGACTGCCACGTTCAGGAGTACAACAAGGACAAGGACCTCGGGAACGCGAACGTCATCATGTTCCGGGACGACACCTGGCCTTACGAGGGGACGGCGAACATCCTCGCGCTGACGACGGTGACGTACAACCTCGACACGAGCGAGATCTACGACGCGGACATGGAGATCAACTCCGCGGACATCAAGACGTTCACGACGGGCGACGCCAACGTTCAATACGACCTCTTGTCGGTGGCGACGCACGAGACTGGCCACTTCCTCGGCCTCGCGCACTCGCACAACGGCGACGCGACGATGTTCACCGACTACAAGCAAGGCTCGGTGTCGCTGCGCGATCTCACGGACGACGACGTCTCGGGCATCTGCGCGACGTACCCGCCCGACAAGCCCGCGAGCAGCGACTGCGACGACACCCCACGTCACGGCTTCTCCGCGAAGTGCGGGGCCGATCAGACGCCGGGAGAGGCGCAGAAGGGCTGCTCGGTCGCGGGAGCTCCCGGGGGCGCGCAGGGAGGAGCCGGAGCGGCAGGGATCGCCGCCGTGGCCGCGCTCGCGATGCTGAGGAAGCGCCGCCGCCGCTGAGGGCGGCTCACGGGGGGTTCAGACTCGATGTTTGGGGGATGAAGAGGGGATAAGAAAGGCAAGGAAGCGAAGAAAGCGAGTCGGACGCGGCCCCCCTTCGTTTCAAGCCGCGTCCATTGAATTGGGCCGGATCAGATCGAAGAATACAGCGAGCTCAGGCTCGCCGCTTCGGCCTTCAAGAGGAGCCCGACCTCGGACTTCGGGCGATACGCATACAGGCGCGCACGGCGCACGTCGAGGACCGAGAACACCGTGCCTGGCCAGGTCGTGGACAGGGCGTTCGCGAGGAGCTGATTGACCACCAGGATCCGCTGTGGGGACAGAGGATCGCCGCGGAAATACAGCTTGATCGCGTGAGGCCGGCCGTCGATGAGGAGTCCGATCTCCGGGTTGACTCGCACGTTGATCGGGCCGAGCGGATAATCTCGCATCGGCGGCTCGAACCACGTCATCTTCCCTTGTCGCAGGAACTTCTTGTATCCGTTCACGACCTTCGGGAAAATGCGGCGCTCGCGCGGATCCACGAGCGTGCTCAAGAGATCGTCGAGCACGATGGTGTCGAGTCCCTTCTGGTGCATGTCCACGATCGCCTCTCGCACGGGGCGATAAAAGTCGGAGAATCGCTCGTCCCGCCCCTGCTTGAGCTGCTTGACGGATGTCAGCTTGCCAGTGCCCGAAGTCAGCACGAAGTCGACGAAATAGCTCAGCGAAATGCTCTCCATGAGTTCTCCTGTTCACGAGCACCACCGGGTGTTTTGAGCCGTCCCTCCCGAGTCTTGTTTTCCCCGGCGTCAACGTGGAGAAGAATATAAGCCATTCAGGCTTATTTTCCCAGCAAATCACGATTTTGCTAGGACATAATCAGGCCACTTTCGGGCGCGCGAAACCCTATGAAAACAGGCAATCTCGGCTTCCATGGAAATCGGCGTCGGCATGGACGTTTCGTGACCCCGGAAGGTCCGCGCGGAGGCTTGAAAACAAGCTGTTTCGGCGACGGGGATCGGGGGCGCTCGCGGGGGGTTTCGGGGGGGCGGCGCACGGGACGGGTCGACAAATTCTCGCGGAGGGGGCAAAGGGGGAGCCGCCATGGTTCGTATCGGCTGTTCGCGTCGCGCTCACAGGCTGTCTCTCGCGGCGCTCGTGTGGCTCGCGGCGGTGATTTCGGCGGCGGGGCTCTTCGCTCCGGCGGCGAGCGCGCAGACCAAGCCCGCGCCCACCGCGAGCGCGGACGCGGGCCCACCTCCCGAGCCCGAGGCCGCGCCGGACTCGCCGCGCGCTTCGGTGCGGCGGTACGTCGACGCATGCCGCGCCGGCGATTACGAGGAGGCCGCGCGCTTCCTCGACGTGCCGAACGGCAAGGGCGCCGACGGGCCGACGCTCGCGCGGAAGCTGAAGAGCGTGCTCGATCGAAGGCTGTGGGACGACGTCGATCTCGCGACGCTCGCCTCGCCTTTTTCGTCGGGCAACACGGCCGACAAACTGCCGCCCGGCATCGACGAGCTCGGCACGATCCCGGGGCCGGGCGCGCCGGAGCCGGTGCGCATCACGCGGCGTCCGGGCGCGGGCGGCGCGACGTGGGTGTTCACGCGATCGACCGTCGAGCGCATCGACGTGTGGTACGCGCGCCTCGACGAGCGGTGGCTGTTCGACTCGCTGCCGGAGCCGATCTTGCGGCCGGGGCCGTTCGACATCCTGTGGTGGCAGTACATCGCGATGCCGGCGATCGTCCTCGTCGCGTGGCTCCTGGGCCGGCTCTTCGGGTACTTCACGCGGAAGGTGATCGCGCGGATGGTGGCGCGCACGGCGTCGCGGTGGGACGACGCGCTGCTCACGCGCATCGGGCCGCCGCTGACGCTCGCGTGGGGGCTCGGCGCGTTCGCGCTGCTCGTGCCGCGGCTCGGGCTGTACGAGCCGGCGCGCGACTCGGTGCAGAAGCTGGTGCGCGCGGGGTTCCTGGTGGCGCTGTTCTGGTCGGCGCTGCGGGCGCTCGACGTGGCGCGATCGTATGTGATGGAGGCCGCGGTGCCGGGGCGCGCTTCGGCGCGATCGCTCGTGCCGCTCGGCACGCAGATCACGAAGCTGCTCGTGATGGGGGCGGCCGCGGTGATGGTGCTGTCGGAGCTCGGGTACCCGGTGGGGAGCCTGATCGCGGGCCTCGGGATCGGCGGCATCGCGCTCGCGCTGGCCGCGCAGAAGACGGTGGAGAACCTGTTCGGCTCGCTGTCGATCGGCGTCGATCAGCCTTTCCGCGTCGGCGATTTCGTGAAGGTCGAGGACGTGAGCGGCACGGTGGAGACGGTGGGCCTGCGCTCGACGCGCATCCGCACGCTGGACCGGACGCTCGTGACGATCCCGAACGGCAAGCTCGCGGACATGCGGATCGAGTGCTTCTCGGTGCGCGATCGGTTCAAGTTCGCGGCGACGTTGGGCGTCGTGTACGGCACGACCGCAGAGCAGCTCCGCGCGATCGTGCGCGACGTGGAGGCGGCGCTGCACGAGGAGCCGAAGCTCTACCAAGAAGGCTGTTCGGTGGTGGTGCGCGGCCTCGGCGCCTCGTCGATCGACATCGACGTGCTGTGCTGGTTCGAGGTCGACACGGTCGACGCGTTCGCGCAGATCCGGCAGGCGATGTTGCTGCGCTTCGTGGAGATCGTGGAGAAGAACGGCAGCTCGCTCGCGTTCCCGACCCAGACGGTCCACCACGTGAGCGCGCCCGCGGGCGCCCCCCTCCCTTCGCGAACGGAGTGAGCGATTTGGGGGCAACGTCGAGGCCTGCGTCCACTCAGCTGCGGACTCAAGCGTCGAGGCCTGCACCCACTCAGCTGCGGACTCCGCGGAGCCAAGCTCCGCTCCGCCTCCGCTGAGCGGGCTCCGGCCTCCCAGCGGCGGCCAATCCGCGGAGCCAAGCTCCGCTCCGCCTCCGCTGAGCGGGCTCCGGCCTCCCAGTGGCGGCCGCGGGGCGATGGGGGTGGGCACCCTCGTGAGCTTTTTTCTCAGTGCAGGTGGGAGCGGCCGGCGGTTTCGAGGAGCATCGCGAGGGCCAGAGGCTCGCTGATCGTGCTCTGGGCGCCGAGGTGGGAGCGGAGGCGCACGAGGCGGTCCGCGTCGCGCAGGAAGGCCGGCTCCTGGAGCTGCTCGGCGGCGGTGCGGAGGATGGACTCGCGCTCGTCGAGCAACGCGGAGGCGCCGGCCCGATCGCCCGTGCCCACGCGCGCGGCGGCCGTCATCAGCGTCTCGCCGGCGAGGAAACCCTGCACCGTTCGCGCGACGCTCGCGTTCATCGTCGCGGCGCTCGCGGCGTCGCTGTCGGCGTAGTTGATCGCGACCGGCAGCTCGATCGTGACGTTCTTCTTCGAGACCCGGTCCTTGTAACGCAGCTCGACGAGGGCCACCTTGCGCGAGCCCACGCCCTCCGGCGCGCGCAGCTTGAGGAGCAACGCATGGCTGTCGTCGCGCGCGAACGCGGGGATGAAGAAGCGCATCCCGCCCGCGGTGTCGTCCTGGCGATCGCGCTTGATGCCGTCCTTCTTCGCGGCCTTCACGTCGACCGCGACCTCCTGCGCGCGCACCCGCGCCGCCTCCTCTTCGCCGAGGCGCTTCGAGCCGTAGACGCGGAGCAGATCGACGCGATCCGAGAGGCGCACGCGCACCTCGACGGCCGTCGCGACGGGCTCCATGCGCTTGTCGAGCTCCAGCGCGAGCGCGGGCGCGATCTGCTCGGAGTCGCGCAGGTAGTAGTAGCCGCCCGCGCCGTCGCCGGCGATGCCGCTCATGAGCGGGCCGTCGTAGTCCGCGCCGAGGCCGAACGTGCTCGTCTCCACGCCGTCCTGGAACGCGTCCAGCGCCATGCGCGCGAGCGAGGAGGACGCGGTGACGCCCGCGTTCGCGTGGCCGTCGCTGAGGAGCATCACGCAGCGGACCGCGTCGTCCGGCACCGCTTTGCTCTTCGCCTGCTCGTAGCCGAGGCGCAGGCCCTCGCTGATGTTGGTGCCGCCGTCGACGCCGATCTTGTCGATCGCCGCGTGAATGAAGCCGCGCCGCGGGCCCACGGCGCCGATCGGGATCAGCACCTGCGCGTCGGACGAGAACGTCACGAGCGAGAAGCGATCGTTCGGCTGGAGGCGATCGACGAGCTTGTTCGCGGCGGCGCGCGCGTTGTCGATGGCCGCGCCGCTCATGGAGCCGCTCACGTCGAGCACGAGCGTGACCGCGAGATCCGGGCGCGAGAGGCCTTCGCCCGCCGCGGATTTGAGCGAGAGGCGGAGGTGGAACGCGCCGCCCGCGGGGGCCAGCGAGCCGCGCTCGAGGTCCGCTTGCAGGCCGAGCGATTTGCCCTCCGGCAGCGCGAAATTCGGGACGTAGCGCGCGCCGACGTCGCTCACGACCTCGCGCTCGGCCGCGGGGATCACGCCGCGCGCGACCGCGGAGTCGAACGCCGCGAGGTGGCCGCCGCCGGGGCGGTACGTGGTCGCGAAACGGCCGTTCGGATCGAGCGGTTTGTCCGCGTCGTCCACGGGCGGAGGCGGCGTCATCGCCTTCTGCGGCGCGAACGCCGGAGAGGCCGCGGTCGTGGTGCTCGGCCCGGCCCCGCCCTTGGAGCCGCTCTTACCGGCGGCGGCGGGCGGCGGGGGCGCGAAGAGGCGTCCGTGACCGCTGCCGAAGCCCTGCCCCGCTCCGGGGCCCGCGCCGTTGCCGAAGCCCTGCCCCGTGCCGGTGCCCGCGCCGTGGCCGATCGTGCCGATGCTGCCGAGGCCGATGCCCTCTCCGCGGCCGCCGCCGCCCTCGCCCATGCCGGACGTGACGAGGCCGTTCGAGCCGAATTCATCGGTGATCTGGCTGCCCCACGCGTTGCCGCGCGCGCTCAGCGGATCGTTGCCGAACGCGTTCGGGTCGCCGCCCGCGCCGCTGTTGAGCGTGCCGACCATGCCGAATTGCTGGGCGTCGCGCAGCGCCTGATCGCGCGCGACGTGCGCGTCCGACGGGCCTGCGACGCCGTAGCGGTTGTCCTGCGGCTTCATCGCAGCGGCGCCCATCGAGCCCTCTTCGCCGCGCGCGCGGGTGCCCGTGCCGGCCTCTTTCTGATCCGCGCTCGCCTCCGCGGCCCGCTCCGCTTCGAGCGCCTCCATCTGCTTCTCGTCGGCGCGCGCGAGGTACTGCTGCATCATCAGCTGGCGCTCCGACTCCGCCTCGTCGGGATCCGGACCGCGCGCTCCGAGCGCGACGACCGCGAGGATCAAGCCGACGTGCACGCCGAGCGACAGCGCCGTGCCCGAGCCGAAGCGCCGCACCTGGCCCCACCGCACGCGACCGACGGGCTCCTCGTCCGACGTCCACCGGCGCACCTCGAAGCGGATGTCGTCGACGTCGATCGCGATCTCCGCGCCGGGCCGCACCTCGAACGTGCGCGCGCCGTCGATCTCCGCGAGGTCGGACAGCTCGGCCGCGAGATCATCGAGGCCCAGCTCTTCGTCGCCGCGCTTCACGGTGAGCTTCGATCCAGGGGCGATCACGACGCGCGGGCCCTTCGCGCCCGGGGCGGCCGGCAGCACGAGCGGCGCGCGGCGGCGGCCGAGCTTGTCCTCCGGCACCGTGAAATCGACGGGGTTGGCAGCGTCGCCTTCGCCGATGTGGACGGCCTTCCCGGCCTCGATGTCGCGCGCGGCGACCACCGCGTCGCCCCACCGCATGACGATCTGGACGCCCATGTCGCGGCGAGCCGCGGCTTCGCTTCGTTCGCTTCCCATCGGTGCGAGCTGACACGGCGCGCTCCGGCTGGTTCCCGCGAGCGCGACGCCGCTCGGAAATTTGTACGATCACCGCGGAAAGGAGGCGGGTTCCCGCGCGTCCGCGCCGCATGGTGTAACCTCCCGCCACGCGCTCGCCGCGCGCACGCACCATGGCGGTCGACACCTCGATCGAAGATTTCGTCGGGACCGAGCGGTTCCAGGTCCTGCGCCGGCTCGGCAAGGGCGGGATGGGCGTCGTGTACGAGGCGCTCGATCTGGAGCGGAACGAGCGCGTCGCGCTGAAGACGCTGCGGCGGCTGTCCGCGAACGCCGTGCTCCGCTTCAAGACCGAGTTCCGCGCGCTGCAGCACATCGACCACCCGAACCTCGTGCGCCTCGGCGAGCTGTTCGAGGAGGGCGGTCAGTGGTTCTTCACGATGGAGCTCGTGGAGGGCGTGTCGTTCCTGGAGCACGTGCGGCCGGGCGGCGGCGGGGACGGCGTGCCGCCCCTCTCGCTGGAGAACGACGAGCCGACGCTGCCCCACGATCCGCACGAGGCCGACACGCAGGACACCGCCGAGAAGAGGCTCCTGCGGCGCGGCTACGACGAGGCGCGGCTGCGATTGGCGCTGGCGCAGCTCGCGTCGGGCCTGCAGGCGCTGCACCTCGAGCACAAGGTCCACCGCGACATCAAGCCGTCGAACGTGCTCGTCACGCGCGAGGGGCGCGTCGTCATCCTCGACTTCGGCCTCATCACGGACGCCGCGAACAAGCGCATCTGGCCCGACGATCACCTCGTCGGCACCGTCTCGTACATGGCGCCGGAGCAGGCCGCGCAGAAGCCGGTGGGGCCCGCGGCGGACTGGTACGCGACCGGCGTCGTCCTGTACCAGGCGCTCACCGGCAAGCTCCCGGTGCGCGGCACGACGCAGGAGGTGCTCGTCCTCAAGCAAGCGGTGGAGCCCGTGCCGCCGAGCGCGATCGCCGACGTGCCGGACGATCTGGACGCGCTCTGCGCCGACCTGCTGCGCATCGATCCGGCGCAGCGGCCCGACGGTCCGGAGGTGTTCCGGCGCCTCGCGATCGAGCCCACGTCGACGAGCGGTCGGCCCTCGGGCGTGTTCTTCGTCGGCCGCAACGACGAGCTGTCGTCGCTGCGCGCGGCGTTCGCGACGATGACGCACGGCGCGCAGGTGGCGATGCTCGTGCACGGCGAGTCGGGCGTCGGCAAGAGCGCCCTCGCGCAGCGCTTCATCGAGGCGATCCGCGTGGAGCAGCCCAAGGTCGTGGTGCTCACGGGCCGCTGCTACGAGCGCGAGACGGTGCCGTACAAAGCGGTCGACGGCGTGATCGACTCGATGAGCCGCTACCTCACCACGCTGCACGCGGTGACGGCGCAGAAGCTCTTGCCGGAGCACGCGGGCCTCGTGGGCCAGGTGTTCCCGGTGCTGCGGCGCGTGGAGTCGATCGCGCGCTCGCCGCGGCCGCCGCTCGACAAGCTGGACGCGGTCGTGCTGCGGACGCGGCTCTTCGCGGGGCTGCGCGATCTCTTCGACAAGATCGCGCGATCGGCGCCGCTCGTCGTGGTGATCGACGATCTCCAGTGGGCCGACGCCGACTCGTTCGCGCTGCTCGCGGAGGTGCTGCGCGCGTCGCCCTCCGCGGCGCCGGCCGGCTCGACGCCGACCGCTCCGACCGCCGTGGAGGCGCCCCCGCTGATGTTCGTGGCCACCGTGCGCGCGGCCTCGAAGGACGAGCCCGGGTACCGCCGCGTCGCCGAGATGCTGGCGCGCGCGTGCAACGACGTGCGCGAGGTGCACGTGAGCGCGCTGCCGCCGTCGGACGCGCGGGCGCTCGCGATGTCGCTGATCGAAGGCACCAGCGTGGACTCGGCGCCCGCGGCCGCGTCGATCGCGGAGGCCGCCGGGGGGCACCCGCTGTTCATCGACGAGCTCGTGCGCCAGCGCCGCATGCGCAAGGACGGCGAGGGCCCGATGCGGCTCGACGAGGCCTTGTTCGCGCGCATCTCGGCGCTCCCGCCCGCGGCGCGCGCGGTGCTCTCGCTGGTGGCGCTCGCGGGGACGCCGCTCGTGCAGGAGACCGCGGCGAACGCGGCGCGCATGGACTTCGGCGCGCTGTCGCGGGTCGTCACGCAGCTCCGCTCGCAGAACCTGGTGCGCACGGGCGGCAGCCGTCGCTCCGACGTCGTGGAGCCGTACCACGATCGCGTCCGCGAGGCGGTCGTCGAGCGCCTGGAGCCGGACACGCGCAAGGAGCTGCACGGCCGGCTCGCGACCGCGCTGGAGGCCTCGGGCCACGCGGATCTCGAGGCGCTCGCGGTGCACTTCCACGGCGCCGGGGACGTGGGCCGCGCCGCCGACTACGTCACGCGCGCGGCCGAAGAGGCGAGCCGCGCCCTCGCGTTCGATCGCGCCGCGCGCCTGTACGAGCGCTCGATCGCGTGGCGTCCGCTCGCGGGTATCGAGGGCGCGCGTATTCAAGTCCGCCTCGGCGAAGCGCTCGCGAACGCCGGACGCGGCCGCCCGTCGGCGCAGGCGTACCTCGCCGCGGCCCCCGAAATGCCGCCCGCGGAGGCGCTCGACTGCCGCCGTCGCGCCGCCGAGCAGTTCCTCCGGAGCGGCCACATCGACGAGGCGCTGGAGGCGTTCCGCGAGGTGCTCGCGGCCATCGGCATGGAGATGCCGAGCACGCCGCGGAGGGCGCTCGTCTCGCTGCTCGCGCGCATCGTGCAGGTGAAGCTGCGCGGCCTGGAATTCGAAGAGCGCGCGGAGAAGGACGTGCCGGCGGAGGATCTGCTCCGCATCGACACGTGCTTCGCGGTGTCCTCGGGCCTCGGCCTCGTCGACACGATCCGCGGTTATTACTTCCAGGAGCGCGGCCTCTTGCTCGCGTTGCAGGCCGGGGAGCCTCACCGCGTCGCGCGGGCGCTCGCCGTGGAGGCCAGTTATTCGAGCGCGGAAGGCGGCCCGGCCCGGGAGCGCACAGCCCGTCTCCTGGAGCGCTCGGAGGCCCTCTCCACCAAGCTCCTGCACCCGTATGCGCGCGCGTGGGCCACGGCTGCGGCCGGGATCGCCGCCACGCTGGAGGGTCGCTGGTCCGACGGCCACAGCTATTGTGAGCGCGCGGAGGCCACGTTCCGCGACAAATGCACGGGCGTCGCGTGGGAGATCGACACCATGCGGTGGTGGTCACTCTGGTCGATGGCGTACCTCGGCAAGCTGGCCGAGCTCGGCCGCCGCGTGCCCGAGAGGCTCCGGGAGGCGGAAGATCGAGGCGATCTCTACGCCAACGTCTGTCACTCCACGGGGCTCGCGAACTTCGTGGATCTCGCGCGGGACGCCCCGGAAGAGGCCCGCGCGCGCTCCCGAAACGCCCTCGCGCGCTGGTCCCAGCGCACGTTCCACGTCGAGCATTGGTGGGCGACGCTCGGCGAGCGCCAGATTGACATGTACCAGGGCAACTTCGCGTCCGCGTGGACGGATCTGCAAGCGGACTGGGCGAAGCTGGAGGGCTCGTTGTTGTTGCGAACAGCGCAGCTCACGAGGTTGGAGGCGCTCCATCTCCGCGGCCGGTGCGCGCTCGCGCTGGCCGCCGCGTCGCAGGGTGATCGTCGCGCGAGCCTGGCCCGCGACGCCGAGCGCGACGCCCGCCGCATGAGCAAGGAGAACGAGCCATGGTCGGCGCCGCTCGCCGCGCTCTTGCTGGCGGGCGTGGCCGAGGTCCGAGGCGACACGTCCCTGGCGCGAGCGTGCCTGCTCGAATCGACCCCTGGATTCGAGACCGCCGACATGAACCTGTACGCGACCGCCGCCCGCTTCCGATTGGGCCAGATCGAAGGCGGCGACGCGGGAAGAGCCTTGTTCGTCGACGCCGACCGCTGGTTGCGCGAAGAGGGCGTCACCTCCCCTGCCCGCTTCGTCGGAATGCTGGCCCCGGGCTGGGCTCCCGTTTGAGGCGGGGGTCGCTCGCTTCGGGGACGGGCCGATCTCGCCCCGTCTCCTGCGCGATCGTTCCCCGCGGGGACGGTGGCAGGGATCGAGTCGGACCGGACTTGCTATCGAGCTGGTTCAGGTCGCGACGAGCGAGGCGGACAGACGCTTTGGAGTGATTTCTGTGGGTTTACAAGGAGGCTCCGCCCCCTCGTATCACTCCCCCGCTTGCGCCTTGTGGGCTGGGTACGACTCGAAACCGCGACTACGAGCCCTTCGGATCCTCGACGCGGCCCACGAACAAGAGGTCACCGCTTCGGCGGTCGCGGAGGAAGAACCAGAACGGACGGTCGACCACGAAAGGCACCTTCGTGCGACGATCCAGGCTCTGAACCAGGGGGATCGCCGTCGCGGCGGCGGCCTCCGTGCCCTCTTCGGTCACGGTGACGCGCGCCTTGTGGAGGACGTCCGTCGCGGCGCCCCGTCGCGGCCCCAGCCTCCGGAAGCTCGCTTCGCGGAGATCGAAGGCGTCGCGGACTCCCGCCTTCCGCAGCGCCGCGAGGAGCGAGAGATCCGCGCTCACGTCGAAGCGCGGCAACTGGAGCTGCACGAGCGCGGGCTGCGCGGCGCGGATGCCCGCTCGAACGGACTCGATATCGAGCGTCGCGCTGGCAGGGTCCGACGGGAGGGCCACCACCATCGCGAAGTCGCTCGCTCGATACGGCAGCTCCACCAGCTGCCACGCAGGGCCCGTCCACAGCGGGAACGTCTCCGTCTTGTGCATCGCGGGCCGCTGCACCACGGCGCCGGAGCGCAGCGTGAACGGGCGATCGAAGGTGGCTGTCGGGTTGAACTTATGTGCCCATTCGGACCGGAAGTAGAGCGCGGAGACCACGAGCAGCGCGACCGCCGAATCCACCGAAGACACGATGTTGGGAATCCGCCCCTCCGTCGCCTTCGACACCCACGCGTTGATGTGCGCCGCCGCCTCCTCCGGACTGTAGGGTAGCTGCTCGATGAGGGCCGCGAACTGGTCCGTGGCGGTGTCCGCGAAGATCGGGTCCAGCGAGGTCCGCGAGCCGACGAACAGGCCTATCGCGCTGCGGAGCGGGCTGTCGGCTCTCCGGCCCTCGCCCGCCTCGGCGACGAGCCGCGAGACGATCTCACCCTCGTCCTCACCGCCCAGAAAGGCGTGGATCTGCTCCTGCGTCGACGAGCCGTTGTCCGCCGCGACGCTGAGGACGGAGAGCGCCGTGCGGACGCTGTGCGGAGAGAGAACCAGGTTCTTCCCCGCGAAATCCGGCTGGTCGAGCAGCGCGATCGTGATGCTCCAGATGGCTTGTTCGAGCGAGGTTGTCACGGAAAGACTCCGGATCCGACAGGGCTGTAGCTGGTGGTCGTGCTGCCGTGTGTGGTCACGCCCGTATCATTGGCGCCCGGCCGCGTGCCGACCCAGGAGCCGTTATCGACCCACACCGCTCCGTTCTGTCCGAAGCCGGCCTGTCCATTGCTCGGCGTGCCGTTCTGCGCGGCCGTCACGTTGGTGGCCCGCGCGCCGTACGTCGGCACCTGCGCGCCGTCCGCGACGCCCTGCGCGACCGAAGGCGTGCCGGCGCCCGGAGTGGCCGAGTTGCACGCCGCGACCGCGATGCGCGCGCCCGGCAACGTCCGGTCGAAGCCCGCGGCGTTCAGGCGCTGCGCGAGCTGCTGCCCATTGATCTGGCCCGCGCTGCCGAATCCGATGCTCCCGGGGGATCCGTGGCTGCTGACGATGACGTCGCGCTCGCCGGCCAGCGAATTGGCCTGGAGGTTGTCCGCTGTAATGAAGTTCGCGCCCGGCCACGCGGCCCGGTTCGCGTTGTCGACGACCGGATCGCCGCTCGCCAGGATGACCGTCAAGAGGCCGAGCGGATCGAGGTAATACGTCGCGTTCGGGACGAAGCCGATGTCGAACGGGGACGCGCCGATCCCCAGCGGATCCGGCGTGAGGAAGGTGCCCAGCTCCGGCGCGTAATAGCGGTGACGATTGTAATGGAGGCCCGTCGTCGCGTCGGCCCGCTGGCCGGCGAATCGGAGATTCGTCGCGTCGCCGCTCGCGCTCGCCACTTGCCCCCACGTCGTGAGGTCGAGTCGGCTCACCGCGCCGTCGCCGCCGATGCCCGCGAACGGCGTGGACGCGGCGTCGGTCGCGAACAACTGCCACTGTCCGTCCTCTCCGCCCTCCGCGACAGGCGTGAATCCGTCCTCCCCGAACAGGCGCCTTCGACCGCCGCCGCTCGTGGGGCGCTCCTCGACCGCGACGTCCCGATCCCAGCCGAACCACGTGGACGCGCCCGCCGCCGTCTCGCACAGGCGCCGACCGAACACGTCGTAGAAATAACGAACCACGAGGCCGTCCCCGCGGGTCGCCTGAATCAGCCTGTTCGCGCCGTCGTAGCGATACGCCCACGCCTTGCGCGGATCCGCGGAGCGCCGCTCGGACAGGCGCCCTGCCGCGTCCCACAGATACGCGGCGTCGCCGATCTCCAGCGGATGGCTCCCCGCGCCGAGGCGGACGTTCTCGTTCGCGGGCAGCGGGCCGCCCTGCGGCGAATAACGATACTCCTCGTTGACGGAGAGGCCGGTCGCCTTGACGGGCCGCCCCAGCGCGTCGAGATCGTAGCGCCGCGAGCCCCCGAGCGCGTCGTGGACGGCCGCGAGAGGGCCTTTCTTGTCCCACTCGTAGGTGCGCTCGCACAGCACGTCGTCCTTCGGCCCGAGGACGGACACGCTCTTCGGCAGGCCCATCGCGTCGCGCTGGATGCGAACCGCACAATCCGTATCCTTCCGGCGGCGCGCGATCTCCCGGCCCAGAAGATCGCGCTCGAAGTCGATCTCGAGGACCGGGGCGCCCTCCTTCGCGGGCACGGCGGCCACGCTACGGATGTCGCCGGACGTCTCGTCGAAGGCGCGGCGGATGCCCCAGCCGGTCGAGAACGAGCGATTCACCTCGCGGCCGAGCGCGTCATGCTGGTAGTCGACGGCGAACTCCCACCCTCCGCACGCCTGCGTCTCGCGGACGACCTTGCCCTGATCGTCGCGCTGGAACGACACCTTGGAGTGCGCGTTCGCGGCGGACTCGATGTATCCGAATCGGTCGTAGGAGAACGTCTCGAACGTCCCGTCGGAGTGCTCGCGGCGGAGGATCTTGCCGACCGCGTCGCGCGTGATCCGGGTCTCGGCGGAGGCGGTGCGCTGGCGCACGATCGCGCCCGTCGCGTCGCGCTCGTACTCGCGGACGGATCCGGTGAACGTCGTCTCGCGGACGAGCTGACCGATCTCGTCGTATTCGAAGCGGTGCCGCTCCCCGGCGGGGTTCTCGATCCACCGCAGCCGCTGGAGCGCGTCGTATCCGCGCCTGTATTTCGAGCCGTCCGGCAGCGTCTGCTCCACGAGCGAGTCCGCGACGTACGTCCACGTGGACACCTCGCCGGAGCCGTGGCGCATCGTGACGAGGCGCCCCATCCGGTCGTACGCGCGCGCCGCGACCTGCCCGGAAGGCGTGCGCACCTCCACGATCTCGCCGCGGGAGCCGTATTTGATGGAGTAGACAGCCCCGCACGGATCTTCGAGCCGGACGGGCAGGCCGAAGAGATCGAACGTGTAGCGGTACTCTCCGCCGTTCGCGCGCTTGTACACAGCGATGTTGCCGTGCGCGTCATAGGCGATCTCGTCCTTGCCGAAGCCGGGGTACGCCACGCTGCTGCGAAGGCCGCGCTCGTTGTACGCAAACTCGCTCTTTCGGCCGAGCGGATCGACGAGCTCGACCGTCTTGCCCTTCTGGAAGCGCCGCCGCGCCCTGCGCCCGTCCGCGAGCGTCGTCGTGACGGTCTCCGTCTTCGGATCGAAGCGCGAATGAACGCTGCGCCCGTCCCCGATGCGCACGGCCGTGGGCGTCCCGGTGACGTCGTAGTGCCGGCGCACGCTGACGCCGCCGATGGTGTGGCCGAGGAGCTTGCCGACGTCGTCGTACGAGAACAGGTGATCGACGCCGCGCGGGTCCAGATACCGCTCCACGAGGCCGAGCGCGTTGCCCCAATACCGATGCACGTACCCGCAGGCGTCGGTGACCTTCGACGCGCGCGGCTCCGGGCCGTATTCGAGCCGCGCGTGGAAGACGCCGCGCGCCCGGTTCGGGCCGCCGGACTCCGGATCTCCCAGCTCGGCGAGGACGTCGCGACCGGGGATGTCGCCCCAGCCTTCGACGCAGCGCTTCTGGCCCTCCACCTCGGCATACACGAAGTGCCAGACGAGGCCGTCGGAGCGCTTCTCGCGGACCAGGTAATGCTCCGCGTCGTATTCGTAGACGGTCTCCGCGCCGCCCGCGTCGATCACGCGGCAGAGCTGCCTCTCGTCGTTCAGCTCGTACGTGACGAGCCGCTTTGTGTGGGCCTTTCCTTCCTCGTCCGTGACCGAGAGATCCCAGCGGATCCACGCGCCGTCCACGCTCCGCTCCGCGCGCCGACCCACGGAGTCGATGATGGCGACGATCTCCCCCTCTTCGCGGTGGATCTCGATGCTGTTGCCCGAGCCGTCGCGCAGCTCGGACAGGCGGTATCGGCGCGTCTCGTCCTCGCGGAGGACGCGGATGAGATCGTCGCCGATCTCGATGAGCAGCTCGCCTTCCTTCTGGCTCAGCTTGCGGGAGTACGGCAGGATCACCGTCTCGTCCGCGGACGGATAAGGCACCACCGTCTCGCGCCCCTCGTCGTCGATGAGCGTCAGTCGGTCCGACTCGCGGTGTGCAGTCCAGTCGAGCCCGCACGACCAACCCCAGCCGAGCGATGTTTTGCGGCGCACGGCAGAGGTGGAGTAGCTCCGCGTGAAATGGAGCCACATCGGGCCGAGGAGCGTGAAGTCGACGAGGGGCCCCGTGAACATGGCCCCTGTGACCACGTCGACCGGGTGAGTGGCAGTCGCCTGCCCTTCGGCGCCGGGGGCCGCGGGCGCGTTCGGAGGCGCCGCTGCGCTGTTGTTTCCGCCGCCTCCGCCGCCGCCGTTGGAGGGGCCCGACGTGCTCGATCCGGGTGGACCGCCCGCTCCTCCGCCCGCTCCGCCGCCGCCGCCTCCGCCGCCGCCCGCGCCGCTCGCGGAGCCGCCGATGCCGGGGATCGGGTTCTTGTTCATGAAGCCCGGCGACAGCGTGATGCCGGCCATGCCGAGCTCGATGAACACGATCGGCGCGCCCATGATCGGGAAGCACGGGCCCGCCGTGTTGAGGCTCACGACCTCCTTCAGCGTCCCCGGCTCGTTGCCGTGGCAGTTCTTCGTGCAGCTGCCGACCGTGAGGACCTTCGCGCCGTCGATCTTGGTGCGGAGGCACTCGTCGATCACGCCCTCGCTCACCGTCGCCATCGTGGGGTACGGGATCGGCAGCGGGCTCGGCGCCGCGGGGGTGAGGCACACGCTCACGGCGAGTCCGGTCATCGAGTGACCGCTCTTCTCCGTAATGACATCCATCATGCACGCGGTGACGCTGCCCATGCGGGCATCCTACCCCTTCGCGCGCCCCACGTTGATGTCTTTTCCGGCTTTCGGAGAGAGGCAGTGACGTGTGATGTCGTTGATATCACCCGCTCCCCCGTACGCACCCGACGAGCTCCGGGGATGCTACGAAGGGGCGGAGCCCCTTTGTCAAACCCGATAGTCCTCTTCGGTCAATCGCGCTTGCTGGGCTTGCGGCTCCCGAAATCCGCGTCCTGGCCCAGCCAGCCTTTGCGCCAGTAATAAAACAACAAGCCTCCGACGCTGAGGATCATGGCCAGGACGGTGAGCGGATAGCCATACCGCGACTTCAGCTCTGGCATGTTGAACGGGGATATCTCGGTGTCGAAGTTCATGCCGTAGACGCCCGCGATGAACGTGATTGGCAGGAATACCGTCGAGAGGATCGTGAGCACTTTCATGATCTCGTTCATCCGGTTGCTCACGCCGGAGAGGTAGAGATCCATCAGGCCGGACGCGGTCTCGCGGAACGTCTCCACCATGTCCATCACCTGCACGGCGTGGTCGTAGGTGTCGCGGACGTAGAGGATGGTGTCCTTTTCGATGAGCGGGGAGTCGCCGCGCAACAGGGAGTTGAGGAGGTCGCGCTGCGGCCAGATCGCGCGGCGGATCGTGAGCAGATCGCGCTTCACGTCGTGGATCGATTTGGAGACCGTGCGGCGCGCCGCCAATGCGTCGAGCTCGATGTCCTCGATGCGCTCGCCGATCGTCTCCAGCGTCGGGAAGAAGGCGTCGACCACGGCGTCGAGCAGCGCGTACGCGAGGTAGTCGGCGCCGCGCATACGGATGGTGCCGCGGCCCTGGCGGATGCGCTCGCGCACGCAGTCGAGCACGTCGTGGTCCGGCTCCTCCTGCACCGTCAGCACGAAGCCCTTCCCGAACACGATGCCGAGCTGCTCCGTCTCCACGTCGCCGTCCGCGTCGAGCCGCACCATGCGCGCGATGAGGAGCTGGTGGTCCTCGTACAGGTCCGATTTGGGGCGCTGCGGGACGTTCACCACGTCCTCCAGCGCGAGCGGGTGGAGGCGGAAGATCTCGCCGATCCGGCGGAACGTGGGCTCGTGGCCGATGCCGCGCACGTCGATCCACGAGACGCCGTCGCGCTCGCTGTCGTGCAGGTACGGGATCACCTCGTCGATGTGGCCGAGCGTGCGCTCCACCACGCCCTCGGGGCCGTAGTCGATGAGGATGATCGGCGGGCGCTCCTCCGACGGGATGTGCAGCGTGCCCGGCGAAGCGCCGACCGCCGTCCGCATGAGCTGAGCCGATCGCTCGGCGTGGCTCGAAGGGGGCCGCGACGATCGCGAGGACCGCGGCGCGGGCGTCTCCGGCGCCTCCCCCGGCATCGAATCGCGCGCGCGCAGCGTGGGAGGCGTGGAGTCGGCCATGGGATCACTCCCCGACGATCGAGCGCAGGCAGCCCTCTCGCGCGGCGTGCAGATCCGCGAGCGCCGCGTCCACGAGGGGCGCGCCGCCGCGCGTGATCACGAGGCGATCGCCGCCGGTCTCGCCGATGCGCTTCGCGGGGACGCCCGCCGCGCTCGCCGCCGCGAGGACGCGATCGAGGTGCGACGGGGCGACGGAGATCACGATCCGGCTCGGCGCCTCCCCGAAGAGGGACGCGGCCGGGGCTTCGTTTCCAGGCAGATCGACGCGCGCGCCGACGCGTTCGGGGGCCGCGATCGCGCACTCCGCGAGCGTCACCGCGAGGCCGCCCTCCGCGACGTCCTGCGCGCTCTGCACCGGCCGCGCGACGTCCCGCAAGAGGCCGAGAACCAGCGTTTGCAGGCGGCGCTCCAGATCGAGATCGAGGCGCGGCAGCGGGCCCTTGATCGCTCCGGTCTTGCGCGCGACGTACTCGGAGCCTCCGAGCGGTCCGCCGCTCTCGGCGCCGAGCAGCACGATCGCGAGGCCCGCCGCCGGGAAGGCCGCGGACGTCACGTCGCTGCGCTTCTCGACGAGGCCCACGCACCCGAGGATCGGCGTGGGGAAGATCGCGCGGCCGTCGGTCTCGTTGTAGAGCGACACGTTGCCGCTCACGATCGGCACCGACAGCGCGCGGCACGCCTCGGCCATGCCGTCGATCGCCTTCGCGAACTGGTCCATGATCTCGGGGCGCTCCGGAGAGCCGAAATTGAGGCAATCCGTGAGTCCGACCGGCTCGCCGCCCGCGCACACCACGTTGCGGCACACCTCCGCGACGGCCATCTTCGCGCCCTCGAACGGATCCAGCTCGCAGTACCGACCCTGCCCGTCCGTCGCGAGCGCGAGGATCTTCTCGATCGACTCCGCGCCCTCCGCGAGCGCGCCGAGGCCCACGCCGTCGATGCGGCCGTCCTTCGGGAGGATCGCGCGCACCACCGCGGCGCCGCCGCCCGGCCGCACGAGCGTGCCGCCGCGCACGATGTGATCGTACTGGCGGTAGATCCACCGGCGCGATCCGATGTTCGGCGATCCGAGCGTCGCGACGAGCTCGTCCGTGAAGCTCGCCGGATCCGCGATCGTCCCCGCGTCGAACGCCTGCCGCGCGGCGCGCGACGGGTCGTCCTTGCGAGGCCGATCGTACTTCGGCGCGTCGTCGTGGAGGAGCGGCACCGGCAGATCGCACACGACCACCGGCGCGCGCGGGATCGGGTGATCCGCGAGCGGATCGTAGCCGGGCGTCGCGCGCACGACCCACCGGCCCGTGTCCGTCACGCGACCCACGATCGCGAAATCGAGCTCCCACTTCTTGCAGATCGCGAGCACGCGATCTTCGCAGCCGGGCTTCGCGACCATCAGCATGCGCTCCTGCGACTCGCTGAGGAGCATCTCGTACGGCTGGAGCTTCTTCGCGCGACGAGGGATCAGATCGAGGTCGAGATCGAGGCCCGCGCCGCTGCGCCCGGCCATCTCGACGGACGACGACGTGAGGCCCGCGGCGCCCATGTCCTGCACGCCGACGAGGAGCTCCTCCGCGAAGATTTCGAGGCACGCTTCGAGGAGCAGCTTCTCCATGAAGGGATCGCCGACCTGCACCGTGGGGCGCTGGCTCGGGCCGTCCGCGGAGAACTCGTCGGAGGCCATCGTCGCGCCGTGGATGCCGTCGCGGCCCGTCTTCGCGCCCACGTAAATGACAGGGTTTCCGACGCCGCTCGCGCGACCGTAGAAGATGCGATCCTTGTGCACGACGCCCACGGCCATCGCGTTCACGAGGATGTTGCCGTCGTACGCCGCGTCGAAGTACGCCTCGCCGCCGACCGTGGGGATGCCGATCGCGTTGCCGTAGCCGCCGATGCCCGCGACCACGCCGCGCACGAGCGAGGGCGTCCGCGGGTGCTCCGGCCGGCCGAAGCGCAGCGCGTCGAGGCACGCGATCGGGCGCGCGCCCATCGTGAACACGTCGCGGAGGATGCCGCCGACGCCCGTCGCCGCGCCTTGATAAGGCTCGATGTACGAAGGGTGGTTGTGCGACTCCATCTTGAAGCAGACCGCGAATCCATCGCCGATGTCGACGACGCCCGCGTTCTCGCCGGGGCCCTGGATCACGCGCGGCCCCTTCGTGGGGAGGCGGCCGAGGTGCACGCGCGACGACTTGTACGAGCAGTGCTCGCTCCACATGACGCTGAGCACGCCGAGCTCTGCGTAGGTCGGCGTCCTGCCGAGCGTGCGGACAGCGCGCTGGAATTCGTCCTGCGAGAGCTTGTGCGACCGCGCGAGCGCGAGATCGACCTTCGGATCGCCGGGAAACGAAGCCGGAACAGCGTGGGTCTCGGACATGGCGCGCTAGCTAATACAGGCCTCCGCCGGGTGCACTCGCCGTGATGTCCGGCGCGCCGAATGTCGGGCCGCCTGGCTTTTCTGTCGCGTCCCTGTGCCAGGTCTGCGGGGCGTCTGGCACAAATGCGCGCTCTCACCGACAATCGGGTTGCCCCGGGTCGCGGCACGGACCGTGCTGACGGGGGGGCGGTCCGGCGCGCGCCTTGAAGTTGAGGCGCCTGGAGGTAGCCGATGAAAATGTTCCGTTCGCTTCTGCTTTCCATCCCTCTCGCGGCGCTCGCCCTCATGGCTCCTCCGCGCGAGGCCCAGGCGTGCGGTGCCTGTTTCGTCCCGGCGGACGAGAACACGCAGGTCACCGGACACCGGATGATCTTCGCGACTTCGCAGCAACAGACGACGCTCTACGACCAGATCTCGTGGGCCGGCAGCCCGGAGTCGTTCTCCTGGGTGCTCCCGATCCACGGTCAGGTCGACGTGAAGCTCTCGGCCGACGCGCTGTTCGCGTTCCTCGGCGCGCAGAGCTCGGTGCAGGTCTCTCCGCCGCCGCTCAACTGTCCCGGGCCGCCCCCGGGCTGCGAGGCGTATCCCGGCGGTGAGGACGGCGCGTTCGGGGGCGCGGGCGGCAGCAACTCCACCTTCACCTCCACCACCACGGGCGTCACCGTCATCTCGCAGGAGACGGTCGGCCCGTACGAGACGGTGCAGCTCAAGTCGGACGATCCGACGGCGCTCCAGGTCTGGCTCTCGGACCACGGCTATGTCGTCCCCGCGGACGTGCAGCCGGTCGTGACCGCGTACCAGCAAGAGGGCTTCGACTTCCTCGCGATGAAGCTCGTGCCCGGTCAGGACGTGAACGCGATGCGCCCCGTGCGCGTCACCTCGCAGGGCGCGGGCCTCACGCTGCCGCTCCGCATGGTGGCCGGCGGGACCGGCGCGATCACGCCGATCACGCTCTTCATCGTGTCGGAGGGCCGCTACGAGGCGCAGAACTTCCCCAACCTGCTCGTGGACCCGGCGCAGCTCGTCTTCCACTACCAGGACTACACGTCGAACTACGAGCCGCTCATCAAGTCGATGTTCGAAGCGTCGGACGGCAAGGGCTGGCTCACGCAGTACGCGAACCCCTTCCCGAAGAGCAGCTTCGAGAACATCGTGCTCCCGGTGCTGCAGAACATGCCCGGCCAGACGGACTGGGGCGATCCGAACACGGGCGTGAGCGAGTACGACGACGCGGTGGCCGATCTCGACACGCTCTTCGCGGGGATGGCGGAGCAGAGCACGTGGATCACGCGCGTGCACGCTCAGCTCTCGCGCGCGGCGCTCGCGGACGATCTCAACATCCAGGCGGCGTCGGCGCAGGATCCGGTGTCGAACTACCTGCAGGCTCCGGTCGCGGACGGCCCCACGCCGCAGTGCCCGGACTACTCGTGGTGCACCAACAACGGGGCGGGTGATCCGCCCGGCGCGGGCTCCTGGAACGGCTTCGGCTCGACGAGCGGGAGCGGCGGGAGCGATGGCTTCAGCAAGAGCCAGAGCGCGTGCAACGTGCAGGGCGCCGGCTCGAACGACGGCCCGGCGACAGCCCTGCTCGGCATCGGTCTCGCGGCCGCAGCGGTGGCGGTGCGCCGTCGCCGCGACAAGAAGTAGCCTTCACCGGGAGCGCTCGATCATCGGGCGCTCCACCACTACCCACGAAATCCAGCCGATCACGAGCGACAGCGCGACGCCGAGCGCCGCATGCACGCTGAGCGCGCGCCACGATCCCGGCGGGCCCGCGAGGTGCGCCGTCGCGCCGAGCGCGAGCTGGTGGTTCAAGAATACGCCGTAGCTCACGACGCCCACCCACCGGAGCGGCGCTGGAAACAGCCATTTCGAAGCCGATTGCGAGACGAGCGCGGACGACAGCACGAGGGCCGCGGTCGCGATCGAGACGAGCGCGTACGGCCACGATCCGAGCGGCGACAGGAAGAACGAGCCTTCGAGGTAGAACGCAGGCACCAGCGCGACGGCCGCGATCAGCGTGAGGAGCGGCGCGATCCGAGCCACGCGATCCGCCACCGAAGAACGGACGATCCGCGCGTGCGCCGAGGCCGCGAGGGCGCCGAGGACGAACTGATCGATGCGGCACACGGCCCACCGTCGCTGCGTCGCTTCGAGGAGCCACGGGTGCGCCGCGTCGCCGAGCGCGACCTCGTGCAGCGTACCGCGGAGGAGCCACGCGGCGATCACGATCGAGGCGCCGATGAGCCATGGACGAAGGGCTTCGATGCGAGACGACGGTCCCCCTCCCTTCGCGAGCGGAGTGAAACGCAGCGAGCGATTTGGGAGGGGCAGCCGACCGGAGGGCGGCTGGGGGTGGGCATCCTCCGACGGCGGTGAGAGGACGCGCGGCGCGAGCAGGGGCCACGCGAGGTAGAAGGCGACCTCCGTCGAGAGGGACCACGCCGCGCCGATGATCGCGAGGCCGCCCGGCACGAAGTAGCCCTGCAGCATCGCGACGTGCGCGACGAGAGAGGCGGGGAATGAAGGGTGATTCCGCACCGCGGGCGCCGCGACGATCACGAGCGCGAGCGCCGCGAGGTACCCCGGATAGATGCGCGCCGCGCGGCGGCGGAAGAACGATCGGCCCCACGCGGAGAACGCGAGGCCCTCCGCGCCGGATCGCGCCGCGCGACCGAGGAGCGGCTGCGCCAGCGAGAAGCCGGACAGCACGAAGAAGAGATCGACGCCCCAGTGCGCGTGGTGGAGCACCGTCAGGATCCACGGCGCGATCGCCGCAGGGAGCGCCTCGTTCACGCGCGCCCGCACGAACGGCATGTGCGTATCGCCGAGGTGCTGCGCGAACACCGCGAGCACCGCCACGCCGCGGAGCGCGTCGAGCGCCGGGATCAGCGCGCCGCCGGACGGGCCGGGTCGACGCGTGAAGAAGGAGAGGATCGCCTTGAAACGCAGGAGTTCGCGAGAGGAGCAGAGACGCCCGCGGAGAGCAACAGCTCGCGGAAGAAGCGGGCGCCCGACCCGAAGGATCAGGCGCCGCTCATGCGGGATGGCTCAGGGGACGGTGAGGACGGGCTCGTCGGCGAGCTCGAACGAGAGGCCCGCGTTGGACCCTGCGCCCGTATCGGAGCCGCGATCGCACACGGTCCAGGTCGCGCCGTTGTCGAGGCTGAAGCGGTACACGTAGCGGTACGAGCCCGACGTGGCCGGCGTCTTGAAGGACGACTGGTACTCGTCGTTGTTGCCCGACTGCACGTTGTACGTCGCGCTCGTCCACGTGAACGTCTCGTACTCCGGGTTGACTGAAGGCGTGCCGTAGCCGAGCTGCGCGACCACGTTCGCGTTGGCGCCGGCGGCCTCCGTGGTGCCGGCCTCGTAGATCTGGCCGTACACCGTGCCGGTGCTGGTGCTCGCCGCGACGTTGAGCGACGTCGGCGACTGCACGTTGCAGTAGTCCGCCTCGCTCGACGAGCCCGACTCGTTCACGACCGTGCACGAGCACGACGTCGTGGCCGAGCCCGACCAGCGCGGGCTCACCAGAGGCGCGAAGAAGTCGCCCGCGTTGTTGTTGTTGTCCATGCACGCCTGGACGCGCATCGCCGAGTTCGTGATCGACGGCGCGAGCGTGCCGGTCACGCCCTCGAAGCAGTGGCCCGTCGTGCCGGCGATCTCCCCGTAGCCGACGAAGTCGACGATCGTCCCGCCCGACGGGCACGTGCCCGAGAGCGCGGTCGTCGTGTTGGTCAGCGCGACCTTGCCCTGCGTGCTGCCCATCGAGACGGAGGTGTTGACGACGTCCGTCCCGGGCAGCGCAGAGCCGGTGCCCGTGTTTCCGAGCCCGACCAGGTAGTAGCCGCCCGCCGGGATGGATCCGGAGAGGGCGGTCGCGGTCCACGTGTTACCGGCCGCCGAGGCGTACTGCACGGCCCAGCCCGTGAGGCTCTGCGCGGAAGCGCCGCGGTTGTGAAGCTCGACGAAGTCGCGGTTGTAGGTCGCGCCCGAGTTGCCGCCCGCGCCGTACACCTGGCTGATCACGACCGTCGAGCCCGAGCAGAGGTTCGGGCTCTGAGGCGTGAACCCGTTCGCCTGCGTGAACTGCGCGGCGAGCGGGACGTTCGACGAGTCGGTCGCCGCGGTCGTGACACGGATCTTGTAGCTCCGGTTCACGAGCAGGCCCGGCGCCGCCGTGAGCGTCGCGGTCGTGTTGCCGTTGCTCCAGGCGACGGCCGAGAGCGCGACGCACGAGGTGAAGTTGTCGAGCGACACCTGCACCGACCCGGAGCACGCGCCCGCAGCCGCCTGTCCGCCGACGGTGCCGACGTTCATCGCCTTTGAGAAATTGATGACGATGCTCGGGGAAGCGGTGGGCGTCGCGTTGTCCGCCGGCGTGGTGCTGGTCACGTTCGGAGGCGTCACGCACGCGCCGGAGCCGTTGCACTCCGTGCCGCCGTTCTGGCTGCACACGGTGCCGAGCGGGTAGGCCGGGTTCGTGGCCACGCCGTTCGTGCACACGTCATTGGTGCACTCGTTTCCGTCGACCGGGAGATCCGTGTCGTGGTTCGAGGCGACGATCGCGCCCGCGCCGTTGCACTGGTTCTCCTTGCAGTCGCCCGTCGTCTGCGAGGCCACCGGAGTGCCCGCCGCCGTGAAGCTCGGGTTGCAAGCGCCCGCGACCGTGCACGCCTGGGTGACGCACTCGGTGTTGGCGCCGCACTGCGAGGCCACGTTGCACGCGACGCACGCGCCGGCGCCGTTGCAGACCGTGCCGCCGCCCTGGCTGCACGTCGTGTCGACCGCCTTGTTCGGGTGCGAGGGCACGCCGAGGACGCAGACCTCGTCCGTGCACTCGAACCCATCGTCCGCCGGGAGATCCGTGTTCTTCGCGACGCTCACGATCGAGCCCGCGCCGTTGCACTGGTTCTCCTGACAATCGCCCGCCGCCTGCGACGCGGTCGGCGTGCCGTTCGCGGTGAAGCTGAAGCCGCACGCGTGGGCCGCGCAGGTGCGCGTCTGGCACTCCGTGTCCGTTCCGGCGCACTGCGAGGCCGTGTTGCACGCCACGCAAGATCCGGCGCCATCGCAGAACGAGCCGCCGCTCTGGCTGCACGCCGTGTCGACCGCCTTCGCCGGGTGAACCGGCGCGCCCGCCGAGCACGTGTCGTCGGTGCACTGGTTGCCGTCGTCCGCGGGGACGTCCGTATTCTTCGCGACGCTCACGATCGCCCCGGAGCCGTTGCACTGGTTCTCCTGGCAATCGCCCGCCGTCTGCGACGCGACCGCCGTACCGGCCGGCTGGAAGTTGAAGCCGCACGCGTGCGCCGAGCACGTGCGCGTCTGGCACTCCGTATCCGAGCCCGGGCACTGCGCCGCGGTGTTGCACGCCACGCAAGATCCCGTGCCGTCACAGAACGAGCCGCCGTTCTGGCTGCACGCCGTGTCAGCGACCTTCGCCGGGTGATCCGGCGCGCCCGCCGAGCAGACGTCGTCGGTGCACTGGTTGCCGTCGTCCGCGGGGACGTCCGTATTCTTCGCGACGCTCACGATCGAACCGGAGCCGTTGCACTGGTTCTCCTGGCAATCGCCCGCCGTCTGCGACGCGATCACCGTGCCGGCCGGCTGGAAGTTGAAGCCGCACGTGTTCGAGTTGCACGTGCGCGTCTGGCACGCGTTGTCGGTGCCGGGGCACTGCGCCGCGGAGAGGCACTCCACGCACACGTTGCCCGCGCACGCGGCGCTCGCGCAGTCACCGTTGACGCTGCACGCCTTGGTGAGGGCGCACGGCGCGCACGAGCCGCCGCAGTCCACGTCGGTCTCGCTGCCGTTCTTGACGCCGTCGTTGCAGGCGGCGCTGACGCACGATCCCGTGCCGTTGCAGGTGGTGCCGCCGTTCTGGCTGCACGACGTTCCGAGCGGCAGATCCGGGTTCGTCGGGACGCCGTTCGTGCAGACGTCGCCGGTGCACTGGTTACCGTCGACCGGCAGATCGCTGTTCTTCGCGACGCTCACGACCGTGCCGGAGCCGTTGCACTGGTTCTCCTGGCAATCGCCCGTCGTCTGCGTCGCGACCACCGTGCCGCTCGGCTGGAAGTTGAAGCCGCACGTGTTCGAGCTGCAGGTGCGCGTCTGGCACTCGTTGTCCGTGCCCGAGCACTGCGACGCGAGGTTGCACTGCACGCAGGTCGCGGCCGCGGAGCAGAAGGCGCCGCCGTTCTGGCTGCACGCCGTGTTGACCGCCTTCGCCGGGTGGACCGGCGCGCCCGCCGAGCACGTGTCGTCGGTGCACTGGTTACCGTCGTCCGCGGGGACGTCGGTGTTCTTCGCGACGCTCACGATCGCGCCGCTGCCGTTGCACTGGTTCTCCTGGCAATCGCCCGCCGTCTGCGACGCGATCACCGTGCCGTTCGGCTGGAAGTTGAAGCCGCACGCATTCGAGTTGCACGTGCGCGTCTGGCACGCGTTGTCCGTGCCGGGGCACTGCGTCGCCGTGTTGCACGCCACGCACGTCCCGCCGGCCGAGCAGAAGCTGCCGCCGTTCTGGCTGCACGCCGTGTCGACCGCCTTCGGCGGATGCACCGGAGCGCCCGCCGAGCACGTGTCGTTCGTGCATTGGTTGCCGTCGTCCGCGGGGACATCGGTGTTCTTCGCGACGCTCACGACCGCGCCGGAGCCGTTGCACTGGTTCTCCTGGCAGTCGCCCGCCGTCTGCGTCGCGACCACCGTGCCGTTCGGCTGGAAGGTCATGCCGCACGTGTTCGAGTTGCAGGTGCGCGTCTGGCACTCGTTGTCGGTGCCGGGGCAGCTCGCCGCGGTGAGGCACTCCACGCAGACGCCGCCGGCGCACGCGTTGCTCGCGCAGTCCGCGTTGCCGTTGCAGGTCTTCGTGAGCGCGCACTTCGAGGCGCAGGAGCCGCCGCAGTCCACGTCGGTCTCGTCGCCGTCCTTGAAGCCGTCGTTGCAAGCGGCCGACACGCAGGTGCCGGTGCCGTTGCACACGGTGCCGCCGTTCTGGTTGCACGACGTGCCGCCCGCGAGGTTCGGGTTCGAGGGGGCGCCCGCGGTGCAGAGGTCGTTCGTGCACTGGTTGCCGTCGACCGGGAGATCGCTGTTCTTCGCGACGCTCACGATCGAGCCGGATCCGTTGCACTGGTTTTCCTGACAATCGCCTGCTGTCTGGGCAGCGACCGCCGTGCCGTTCGGCTGGAAATTGAAGCCGCACGCATTCGCCGAGCAGGTGCGGGTCTGGCACTCGTTGTCGGTGCCGGGGCACTGCGTCGCCGTGTTGCACGCCACGCACGTCCCGCCGGCCGAGCAGAAGCTGCCGCCGTTCTGGTTGCACGCCGTGTCCACGGCCTTCGCCGGGTGCGACGCGACGCCCGCCGTGCAGACCTCGCTCGTGCACTGATTGCCGTCATCCGCCGGCAGATCCGCGTCCTTGTTCGCCGAGACGACGCCGCCGGATCCGTTGCACTGGTTCTCTTTGCAGTCGCCCGCGACCTGGCTGCTCGTGGGCGTGCCGGCCGGCTGGTTGTTGACGCCGCACGTGTTCGAGTTGCAGGTGCGCGCCTGGCAATCCGTGTCGGAGCCGGGGCACTGCGCCGCCGCATTGCACTCTACGCAGGTCCCCGCGGCCGAGCAGAAGCTGCCGCCGTTCTGGCTGCACGTCGTGTTGACGGCCTTCGCGGGATGTGAGGGCACGCCCGCGGTGCAGATCTCGTCGGTGCACTGATTGCCGTCGTCCGCCGGCAGATCGGCGTTCGACGTGGCCTGCACGAACGCGCCGGCGCCGTCGCACTGGCGCACCTTGCAGTCACCGCTCACCTGCGTCGGCGTCACGAAGCCGTTCGGCTGGAACGAGAAGCCGCACGCGTTCGCGACGCAGGTCCGCGTCTGGCACTCCGTGTCCTGACCGGGGCACTGCGCGGCCTGGTTGCACGCCACGCACGCGCCGGCCGCGGAGCAGAAGCTGCCGCCGTTCTGGCTGCACGCCGTGTTGACGGTCTTCGCCGGGTGCGAAGGCACGCCCGCCGCGCACGCCTCGTCGGTGCACTGGTTGCCGTCGTCCGCGGGGAGATCCGCGTTGTCGTTCTGATTGATGATGTTGCCGCTGCCGTCGCAGACGTTCTTCTTGCAGTCGTTCGCGGTCTGCGCGGCCACCGCCGTGCCCACGGCCGTGAAGCTGAAGCCGCACACGTTCGCGACGCACGTCCGCGTCTTGCACTCGTCGTCGACGCCGGGACAGTCGTTCGCCACGTTGCAGCCGACGCACTGACCGCCGCCGTCGCACACCTGGGTCGCGCCGCACGACGTGCCCGAAGCCTTGTTCGTGAACACCGGCGCGCCCATCGAGCACGTGTCGTCGGTGCACGCGTTGTTGTCGTTCGGCAGATCGGTGTCGTCGGTCACGCTCGTGATCGCGCCCGCGCCGTCGCACACGTTCTTCTCGCAGTTGCCGGCCGTCTGCGACGCGACGAGCGTCCCTTGCGGGGCGAAGTTCTTGCCACACACCCCGCCGATGCAGGTGCGCACGCCGCACTCGTCATCGACCCCGGGGCAGTCCGTCGGGAGGATGCACTGCACGCAGGCGCCGCTGCCGTCGCAGATCGTGCCGCTGTTCTCGTCGCACGTCGTGTTCGCCGCGACCGGGATGTTCGACGGCACGCCGAGCACGCACACGTCGTTGGTGCAGACCGTCGCGTCCGCGGGGACGTCGGCGTTGTCGGCCGCGTACTCCGTCGAGCCGTTGCCGTCGCACTGCTCCACCTGGCAATCACCGGCGGTCTGCGCCGCGAGCGGCGTGCCTTGCGCGGTGAAGTGCTGGTTGCACACGTTGGTGTCGCACGTCCACGTGGCGCACTCCGTGTCCGTGCCGCACTGATCGTTCGCGGTGCAGTCGACGCATTTCCCGGCGCCGTCGCACTTGAGCAGCATGTTCGCGCCGCACGCGGTGTCGGCGGGCGCGTCCATGTGGCTCGCGTTGCCTTCGGTGCAGATGTCGAGCGTGCAGTCGTTGCCGTCGTCGGGGAGATCCGTGTCGTCGGCGACGTCCATCGGGACGCCCGCGGTGCACTGGCTCACCTTGCAGTCGCCGGCCTTCTGATCCGGCAGCGGCCCGTCCGCCTTCGTCTTGAAGCCGCAGACGTTCGCGTCGCACGTGGCGTCGACGCAAGCGTTCGGCGGATCCGGGCAGTCGGCCGGCGTTTCGCACGGCGTGACGGACGTGGTGGTTCCGCCGCCTCCGGTCGTCGTCGTGCCGCCGGTGCCGCCGCCTCCGGTGCCACCCCCTGCGGTCGTCGTGGAGCCTCCGCCCCCATTGCTGTCAATCTTCGAGCGGTCCGGAGCTGTGATGAGCTCACACCCGAGACCGCCTGTCACGAACACCGTCGCTAACAGCCCCAACGCTGCGATTATCCGGCGATTCATTGCGCCCTCACGATTTGAAGGGAAATCTGCGGTGCGGGTGCACCGCGAAGTCGTGTGGCGTTTCGCCCCTTCGCCGCGGGACGTCAATGCCCCAAAGCGGTCGTCGCCGGGTCGCGAAAACTTTATCGCGAAGAAGGGTATTCGATGCGGGGATTGCCGTGATCCGTGCGGCGGCGTTGACGTTCAACGCCGCCGTCACACGAGGGGATCACTGCGAGGTGAGGACGCCCATTCGCTCGGACTGGAAGTCGACCCCGGCGTTCGCGCCGGCGCCCGAGTCACCGCCGGAGGCCGAGACGTCGAGATCGCAGTACGTCCAGCGGGAGCCGCCGTCGAGCGAGACACGGAACGCGTAGTTGTAGCTGCCCGCCGCGGGGAGCGTGAACGTCGCGCCGTACTCGTCGTCATTGCCGAAGGGGCCCGTCTGCTGCGTGAACGTGGCGTTCGTCCACGTGAAGAGCGAGACCTCGGGGTTCGCCGCGGAGAGGCCGTAGCCGATCTGCGCCGTGACGCTCGCGCTGCCGCCGGCCGCCTCGGTGACGCCGGCCTCGTAGAGTCGGCCGAGGATCGTCGTCGACACGGTGCCGTTCGCCGCCGTGATCGACGAGGGCGAGAACAGCACGCAGTAGTCCGCCTCGTTGCCGGGCTCGCCCGCTTGACCGGAGAAGCCCGTCTCGTTGAGCGGCTGACGGAAGGTGCTGTTGCGCGGGTTCACCTGACCGACGCCGAAGTCCGCCGAGCTCGAGTTGGTGTCCGTGCAGCCGAAGCCCTTGCGCACGGCGGCCGTCGCCGTGCTGAGCGTGCCCGTCGGGCCGGCGCCCTCGAAGCAGTCGGTGCCCGTGCCGTAGCCCACGATGTCCTGCACGGCCGCGCCGCTCGGGCAGCTTGTCGTGCCGAGCGCGGTCTGGTTGTTCGTGAGGACGATCTTTCCGGCGGTCGCGGACGCGGCGATCGTCCCGGTGAAGTCCGCCGTCGGGAGATCGAGGACGCCCGTACCGCCGCCGAGCTTCGCGAGGAAGTACCCGTTCGGCTGGATAGTGCCGGTGAGGTTGTTCTTGGTCCAGCTCGTCCCGGTGGACGACGCGTAGTGCAGCGCCCACGTGCTCAGATCGACCGCGGCGGCGCCGCCGTTGTAGAGCACCACGAAGTCGTTCTTGTACGCGGCCGTCGCGCTGCCGCCGCCGCCGTACATCTGCGCGATCACGACGCCCGCGACGCCGCACGTGGCGGGCAGCGTCTGGGTCGTGAAGCCGGTGGCCTGCGTGAACGCCGCCTGGAGCGGCAGACCGCTCGCGTTCGTGACGGCCGTCGTCACGCGGACCCAGTACTTGCGGCCGAGCGAGAGGCCGGGCGTCGGGAAGCCGGACGCCGCCGAGCCCGCGACGGTGACCGCGCCGCCCACGAAGCCGACGCAGTTGGTGAAGCCGCTGTCCACCGCCACCTGGAGCGAGCCGGTGCACGGCCCGTACGCCGACTGCACGGTGACGGAAGCCGCGAGAGGCGCCGCGGAGAACGTGACCACGATCGGGGTCGGGGTGACGACGCCGGTCGCGGCGTCCGCGGGCGTGACGGTGCTCACGGTGAACGGCGTCACGCACGATCCGGAGCCGTTGCACACCGTGCCGCCGTTCTGGCTGCACGACGTGTTCGCGGCGAGGTTCGGGTTCGAGGCGACGCCGCTCGTGCACACGTCGCCGGTGCACTGGTTGTTGTCGACCGGGAGATCCGTGTCCTTGACCACCGACACCGAGTTGCCGGCGCCGTCGCACTGGTTCTCCTTGCAATCGCCGGTCGTCTGCGTCGCCGCCACGGTGCCGTTCGGCTGGAAGGACATGCCGCACACGCCCGCATTGCAGGTGCGCGTCTGGCAATCGTTGTCGACGCCGGGGCAGTCGCTCGGGGCCGCGCACTGCACGCAGAGGTTGCCCACGCAGTGGGTGCTGGTGCAGTCGCCGTTGCCGACGCACACCTTGCCGTTCGCGCACGTCGGGCACGAGCCGCCGCCGCAGTCGACGTCGGTCTCGGTGCCGTTCTTCGTCATGTCGCCGCACGAAGCCTGGATGCACGTGCCCGAGCCGCAGACGCCGCCGGTGCACATGGTGCCATCCATCGCGTTCGGGTTCGAGCACACGCCCGTCGCCGGCGCGCAGGTGCCCGCGACGTGGCATTCATCGAGCGCGCTGCACGTCTTCGGGTTGCCGCCCGTGCACGCGCCGCTCTGGCACGTGTCGGTCTGCGTGCAGCCGTCGTTGTCGTTGCAGGAGGCGCCGTCGGCCTTGTTCGGGTTCGAGCACACGCCCGTCGCCGGCGCGCACGTGCCGGCGTCGTGGCACTGATCGAGCGCCGCGCAGGTCTTCGGGTTGCCGCCCGTGCACACGCCGGTCTGGCACGTGTCGGTCTGCGTGCAGAGGTTGTTGTCGTTGCAGGACGCGCCGTTCGCCTTGTTCGGGTTCGAGCACACGCCCGTCGCCGGCGCGCACGTGCCGACGTCGTGGCACTGATCGCTCGCCGTGCAGACGACGGCGTTGCCGCCGGTGCAGGCGCCCGCCTGGCAGGTGTCCGTCTGCGTGCAGAGGTTGTTGTCGTTGCAGGACGCGCCGTTCGCCTTCGCCGGGTTCGAGCAGACGCCCGTGCCCGCGTTGCAGGTGCCGACGTCGTGGCATTGATCGCTCGCGGTGCAGGTGATGGGCGCGCCCGCGGTGCACGCGCCGCTCTGGCACGTGTCGTTCTGCGTGCAGGCGTTGTTGTCGCTGCACGACGAGCCGTCCGCCTTCGTCGGGTTCGAGCAGACGCCCGTGCCCGAGTTGCAGGCGCCGACCGAGTGGCAGGAGTCGAGCGCGGTGCACACGACCGGGTTGCCGCCCGTGCACGCGCCGCTCTGGCAGGTGTCCGTCTGCGTGCAGGCGTCGCCGTCGTTGCAGGAGGTGCCGTTGGCCTTCGGAGCGGTGCCGCAGACGCCCGCGGTGCACACCGCGTCGAGGCACGCGTTGCCGCCGTTGTTGCAGTCCGCCGCGGACGTGCAGCCGACGCACTGACCGGCGCCGTCGCACTTCAGCGCGCCGCCGCCGCCGCACGCCGTGTTGATCGCGGTGTTCGCGACCATCGGCGAGCCGTTCACGCACGTGTTGTCGGTGCAGTCGTTGCCGTCGTTCACGACGTCGAGATCATCCGGGACGCTCTCGACCGCGCCGTTTCCGTCGCACTGGTTCTTGAGGCAGTCGCCGACCGTCTGCGCGGCGACAGGGCTGCCCTGCATCGCGTTCATCACGCCGCACACGCCGGTGTCGCACGTGCGCACACCGCACTCCGTGTCGCTGCCGGGGCAGTCGTCCGCGACGTTGCACTCGACGCAGTTGCCGCTGCCGTCGCAGAGCGATCCGGTGCCGCTCGAACAGGTGCCGCCCGCCGCGACGGGCGTGAAGGTCGGCGTCCCCGCGACGCACGAGTCGTCCGTGCACGCGTTCATGTCGTCGGGCAGGTCGGTGTCGTCGTCGAGCGCTTCGAGCGTGCCGGCGCCGTTGCACTTGTGGACCTTGCAATCGCCTGGCGTCTGCGTGCCCGCGAGCGTGCCGTTCGGGAGCGGCGACGTGCCGCAATTGCCGTTGTCGCAGGTGTTCTCGACGCACGGGTTGCCCGGGTCCGGACAGTCGGCGGGCGTCTGGCACATGGTGCCGCCGGTGGAGCCGCCGCCCCCGGTGGTGCCGCCGCCTCCGGTGGTGCCGCCGGTCGAGCCGCCGCCCCCGGTGGTGCCGCCGCCCCCCGTGGTGGTGCCGCCGGTGGAGCCGCCGGTCGCGGTGGTGGTGCTCCCGCCCTCGCCGATCTTGGATCGATCAGGGGCGGAGATAAGCTCGCATCCGAGGCCGCTCGTAAAAATAGCGGCCACGAACACACCGAACGCTGAGAGGGTCAGCCGTTTCATGGTGTCTTTTTTCGGGGGTTGGAAGGGCCAACGAAGCGATTCTGAGAACCCGCCCCACCCTTCGCCGGGCCGCGCGTGGACGTCAATCCAAGAGCGGAAACGTCACGATCTTTGCGCAAAGATGTCGCGGGAAAAGACGCGTATTCTAGCGGGCGAGCGGCATCTTGGAGAGCTGCTCGAACATGTGAATCGCGGCCTTCACCGAGCGGTGGAAGTCCTCGATGTGGAGGCTCTCGTTCTCGCCGTGGGCCGCGGTGTACGGGTCCTCGACGCCGACGAGCAACGCGGGGACGCCGCCGAGCGCCTCGCCGAACGGGCCCGCGAACGGGATCGTGCCGCCGCAGCCGATCAGCACCGGGGCCTTGCCGTAGCCGAGCTCCAGCGCGCGCATCGCCAGCTCGAAGGCCGGGTGCGACGAATTCGTGGCCCACGGAGGGGCGCCGCCGTGATCGCGGATGCTCACCTCGACGCCCCACGGAGCCGCCTTCTTCAGGTGCTCGATCAGCATCGCGGCCGCCTCCACCGGATCCATGTCGGGCACGAGGCGCAGGCCGACGCGGGCCCACGCGCTGTCGCAGAGGATGTTGCGCGCGTCCTTGCGGGACGACGCCTCGAACGCGTTGATCGCGAGCGACGGCTGGCGCCAGTTCATCTCCCACGGCGGGCGATCGCCGATGAGCTTCACGCCTTCGAGCATGCCGGCCTCGTGCCGGAATTTCTCGTCGTTCGTGGGCAGCGACGCGATGCTGTTCTTCTCGGCCTCCGTCAGCGGGCGCACGCGATCGTAGATGCCGGGGATCGCGATCGAGCCGTCCGCGTTCGTGAGCGACGCGAGCATGCGGCAGAGCGCCATCGTCGCGTCCGGCACGGGGCCGCCCCACATGCCGCTGTGCACGGCCTGCTTGAGCGCGCGCACCTCCACGTCGATCACGACGATGCCGCGCAGCGAGATCGTGAGCGACGGCAGGCCCGTGTCGAAGTTGCCCGCGTCCGTGAGGATCATCGCGTCGGCCGCGAGCATCTCCCGGTGCTCCGCGAGGAAGGCGCCGAGGTGATCCGAGCCGACCTCTTCTTCGCCTTCGATGACCACCTTCACGTTGCACGGCAGCGAGCCCACCGTCTTGAGCCACGCGTCGACGGCGGAGGCGTGCACCACGATGCCGGCCTTGTCGTCCGCGGCGCCGCGCCCGTAGAGCCGACCGTTGCGCACGACCGGCTCGAACGGCGAGGAGTGCCACTTCGACTCGTCGCCCGCGGGCTGCACGTCGTGGTGCGCGTAGAGCAGGAGCGTCGGTTTTCCGGGCGCGTGGAGCCAGTCGCCGTACACGTACGGGTGCGCGCCCGGCAGCTCCAGGAGCTTCACGTTCTCCAGGCCGCGGCGCGAGAGCAGCTCCGCCGTCGCGCGGGCGCTGGCGCGGACGTTCTCGGTCGGGAAGCCTTCGAACGAGACGCTCGGGATCCGGACGAGGTGCTTGAGCTCGTCGAGGTAATCTTCGTGGTGGGCGTCGTAGTGCGCGGCCGCCTTGTGGGCGCCGCTCGCGTCGGAGTGGCTCATGAAAAACGGGCTTAGTTCACCGCTCCTCGGATGTCAGCGGCGATCATTTCGCGGCGGCGTTCGCGCTCACGACGCAGCGCTCCGTGCGCCGAGAGGGGAAGACGCGGCGGTGTCGCTCACGGCATTTCATCGTGTCCACTCCACGATTGCAACGCCGCGCAAGTGCCTTGTACCTTCGTTGAATGCCGAGGGACCACATTACCAAAAAGAACAGCAAGGGCGGCGATGCCATCGCGGCGGCGCCGGAGACGACCAAGACTTATACGCTCCCCAACCTCGTGAAGAAGTTGGGGCCGAGCAAGAAAGAGGAGGTGGACCATTACATCGAAGGGCTGGACAAGGACGAGCTGACATACGAGGGCAGCCGTGTCAGCACGGAGCGCATCGACACCGATGCTGCACGGCTTTACGGCCGAGCCGCAGACTTCTTGAAGAGCGCGACGGAAGAGCAACAAGACGCTTTGATGGGCGTCTCTCCTGATTACGTCCGTGTCGGGGTGTGGGCGGCGCTTCAAGGGAGCCAGGCGTTCGAGGCTCTCCAGAAGACGAAGCGATCGACCGGCGGCACGAAGGAACAGCTTGCGATCGCCGCGGAGAAGGTGCGGGTGCAGGCGATGGCGCGCCGCAAGGCGCTTCGAAGCGGCCTGGAGGCGCTCGCCGCCGGTGACCGCGCTCTGCTGGCGCGGATCGACCACGCGAACGGGACCGCGAAGGAGCCAAAGACGCTGGCGGAGGCTCTCTCTGCGCTCGCTGACATCGGAGAGAGTCTTCTCCACAAGCCAAGCCCGAGCTTGACGGTGCGCTTGAAGAATGCACGGCTCACCAAAGAGATGCTGGAGAAGGATCGGGCGCTCGCCTCGAAGGCGCGGGAGGTCGGAGAGGAAGCGGAGGGCGTCGTCGGGAGCGACGGAGATCAGGTGACGCAGTCCAACGTGGATAGGTGGGATGGGATCAACTTGTTCTTGCTCGGAAACTTGATCCGCGTGTTCGAAGCGGGACACGCGCAGGATCCGGAGATTCCGCGCCTGTCGCCGATCACGCTCTTCAACTATTTCTCGCGGAGGAACACCGGAGCGAAGGAGCCGGGGGCGAAGACGAGCAAGAAGTCGGCAGCAGCGAACAACGCTGCCGCCCCCGAGGCCGACAAGAAGCCCGGCTGATCCATCGACCGAGGGGGGTTCCCCACACTTCACAATGCCCGACGGTGTGGCCTTCGCATCGACGGGTGCGGCCTTGTCCTCCGATCGTGCGGCCTCGGGTCCGAACGATGCGGCTTTGTCTTCGGAAGCTGCGGCTTTGTCCTCGGAAGCTGCGGCTTTGTCCTCGGAAGCTGCGGCTTCGTCCTCGGAGGCTGCGGCCTCGGGTCCGTACCCTGCGGCTTTGTCCCCGGAGGCTGCGGCCTCGGCTCCGGACTCTGCGGCCTCGCCTCTCAGAGGTGCGGCTTCGTCCTCGGACCGTGCGGCGTCACTCCGAGAGCGCCCCGCCGAGCCTCCTGGCCAGTCGGCGCAGCCCATCCTGGTAGTCGCGGCGGACCGTCGCCGAGCTGATGTTCATCGCGTCCGCCACGGTGTCCACCTCTTGGCCTTCGAAGATACGGCGCTCCACCACTTCGCGGGGACGGTCCGGCAGCGTGGTCAGCGCCGCCCGCACCTGCTGGTGCGTGATGGCCTGAAACATCGAGTCTTCCCCGGTGCGGGCCAGGAGACCCGTCGCGCGCCCGAGGCCTCCGCCGAACATCTCGGCGGCCGCTACCTCCGCGTGCGCAAACAGCTTGTCGCGGGCGTCTTCGTCCGTCTCCTCGAACAAATCCCCTTCTTCGCGCACGGCGTCCGCCGCGTCGAACAGGCTGTCGTGGAACCGCCGCTCGAAGTTGCCGGCGCGCTTCACGGAGCCGCGCACGAACTTCAGCGCATACACGGTGAACGGCACGCCCCGCTCGCGATCGTAGCCCCGGGCCGCGCGCGAGAGGCCCTCTGCCGCGAGCTGCTCGATGTCTTTTCGCTCCAGCACGGCGCCGTAGCGGATTCCCAATCTCCGGACGACGTCCCTCGCCCACTGCAAGCTCGCCGCGACCAATTTCTGCTGGGCGGCCGTGAGCGGCGCTGCTTCTTCGCCTGTCGCCACGCTCACGCCCCCTTTCGCCTCGGGACCGCCTCTTCGGCCGGCGCGTCCGCTTCTCCACCCTCCACGCCGCTCCGCACGTTGGCTCGGTCCCGGAGCCTGCGGATCAGCCGGTCCGTGACCGGATGGACCGCGAGGTAATCCGCGAGGTCCAGCCGCATCTCTTCGTAGGCTTCGGGGGAGAGCACCGCGCGGTAGGGCGAGAGCGCGTGATCCACGGCGGCGCGCACGACGGGATCCTCGAGGGGATCATCGATGTTCGAGGTCATGCTCGTCTCTCTCCTACCTTCGAAAATGGGAGACCGGCTGTCTCCTTCGTCTTCATCTTCGCGCGGCGTCTTCTCCGGCGCCTTGAAATTCGACGCTGGGTGTGTCTCCTGGTTCGATCTCCGCACCTCCTGCGAAGAGGTCGGGGGTCGGACACCCCGGCTGAAAGGGCAGGACGGGAGAAGGCACGCGCACCGCGAGGGGACGCGTCACGTCCGGGGGGTGGGGCGCCCTCTTCGAAGGCTCATGTGCGCTCTTCTCCCCGGTCTCGCGCGCGAACGGCAGCACCTTTCGCGGCATGGCGACGGGCACGCGCGTCGTGGCGCAGTCGGCCTCGCGCCCTTCGGGCGCCGGCAAGGCGGCGAGCATCTCCGCGACCTCGGGGAGGGCTGCTTCCAGGGTCTTCAACGCGGATTCGGGGTCGCCCTCGCGCAGCGCATCGACGGCGTCCAGGACGGCAGCGCGTCGCTTCGTGTCTTCCGGCGTGCCCCCGCCGCGCGCCGTCCTGTCGCGCCACCAGGTGAACAAGGCCTCTTCGTCGAACGCGAAATCCACCCCGGTGCCGAGCACCGTTCGAAGCGGGCCGCCCGGCGCTTCGTGGACGATCCACCGCACGCGCCGATCCGGATCGCGCAGCGCCGCCGCCGCGCGGACGAGCGCGGACATGCGATCGGAGAAGGCGCCGGGCTGCGCGACGGCGGAGGGGACGAGCGCGACGGTGAGCCCGTCGAGGTGCGGCGGGAGCGCGGAGGCGGCGTTCTCCGCCGTTCGTACCGCTGTCACGACGGGCTCGGACGAGGGGGGGATGTGGAGCTCCGACAACGTGAGGCCTCTTGTTTTTGCGGCCTCGCAGAGGAGCGCATAGGCCTCGGCGATCCGCGCGGTCACGGCTTCGAAATACGGCACCTCGCCGGGGAAGGCCTCCGTGACGATCACGAGCGGCCTCCGGCAGTGCGGCTGCGCCTCTTCCCAGCGGAGCGCCCGCACGAGATCGGCTGTTTGGGAGGCGGGGGCGACGGCGCGAAGGATCGGCCGCTTGCCGAGCTTCCAGAACATGGCGGCGCCCGCGCAGAAGCGTCGCGTGGCTTGGACGAAGGGGTCCACGGCGATCTCCTCAGTTCACCTTGACGACGCCGCCGGCGATCTCGACGGAGCCGCCGCCCATCTTCACGGTGCCGCCGGAGATCTCGACGCCGCCGCCGCCCAGCTTGATCGAGCCGCCGCCGGCCGAGAGGACGATCTCGCCCGCGCCGGTGACGTAGATGTTGGGGGCCTGGAGCCCGAGATCGCCGCCTGCGAGGAGGCTCATCGCGCCGCCCGACTGCACGCCGGCGGCGCCGCCTGAAGTGAGCGTGAAGCTGCCCGCGGCGTTCTGCGCGACGTCGCCGCCGGCTCCGAGGGTGTAATCCCCGCTCGCCGCGTGCGTGGAGGAGCCGCCGACACCGATGCTCCGACTGCCGCCCACCGTCTCCACGGACAGGCCGCCGACCGAGACCGACTTCTTGCCGCCGATCGCCTGCTCCGCGCTGCCGCCGATCGCCTCGGAGCGGTCGCCGCCGATGGTCATGGAGCGATTGCCGCCGACGCCGAGCGTGTCGTTCGCGACGACGTTCTCGGCGCGACAAGCCCCCACGGAGAGCGTTTGATCGGCGCCGACGGAGAGTGTCTGTTTGCCGCCGACGGTGATGGCCTCATCGCCGGAGACGGACTCGGTGTTGTTGCCCTTCACGGTGGTGGAGCGGTCGCCGCCGGTCGATTCGCTGCGATGCACGCCGACGTCGGAGGTGCTGTCGTTGGTGACGGACTCCGTGCGATCGTGGCCGACCTCGGCGCTCCAGTTCTTGCCGGCGTGAAGGTGGACACGCTCGTTGCCCGCGGCGTCGTCGAAGGACAGCTCGTTGTACACCTTGCCTCCGGGCGTGGAGAGCGACTTGAAGAGGCTCACGGTCGGCGCGCCGGAGCCCGAGGTGGGCGGCAGGCTCTTGCCGTTGTAGACGCGGCCGGTGACGAGGGGCCGATCGGGATCGCCGTCGAGGAATTCGCAGACGACCTCGACGCCGACGCGCGGATGCCAGACGGCGCCTTCGCCGGCGCCCGCGAAGAGCTGACTGACGCGCACCCAGGCGCTGGAAGGCTCCTTATCGAGGCGGGCAGTCTCGGTGTCCCAGTGGAAGCGGAGCCGCACACACCCGATCTCGACGCCCGGAGGCCCGCCGACGTGGATCTCCGCGCCGCGGGTGCGAGGCTCCGCGGTGACGAAGGCCGTCTGGGAGCCGAGGATCCGGGGCTTCGGGGTGCGGCGCGCGGGGCGAAAGTGAGAGTCTTCGGGGGCGGGAGAGGTGCCACGACGGGCGCACTCCAGGATGGCGCGATAAGGCATGTCGCGGCGGGCGGTGGAGGCGCCCGGCAAGAGCTCTCCCATGGATTCGCCGTGGACCTCCATCGCCGTGACGAGGTATTCGCCCTGGTAGCGGGACACTTCGTGGTGCACGTCGAGGATCTGGCCGGCGGAGATGGTGCGGCATGTCGTCGTGAGGGCCGCGAATCGAGCCTCGGAGCGGAGTCGATCCAGGCGGGCCGTCGCGAGCGGTTTGCCTTGCTCCGGGGCGTCTGGATAGAGGCCAGGATAGGTGGCCTCGAAGAGGTCTTGTCCGGCCGGCTTCGCAGGCAGATCGACGCCCATCGCGAGGGCGGGCCGCTTCCAGTTGTACTCCGCGAGAGACACCTTGTGCGCCCGGAGCCGCTGGCCGAGGCGCATCTCCAGAAGCTCGTGACTGAGCCGCTCCGGGCCGAGGGTGGCTTTCATCTCGGGGTGGAGGGCGCCTTCATCGGAGTCGGAGATCACGAGGAGGCACTCGGAGTCCGTGTCTTCGAAGTGGTAGCGGAGGCCCTCTTCTTCGAGGAGGCGAGACAGGAAGGCCAGATCCGACTCGTTGTATTGGACAACGTACGGGCGGGCTTCCGGGGAGTCGAGGCGCGAAGTGTCGCGGACGCGGAGGGTGAAGCGTTCGGCGGCAGGGCGGTAGTCGGCGAACAGGCGATCTCCGTTGGTTTGAGGGGAGGGAGAAGAGGCGGCTTCCATGCGCGGATCGCCGAGGAGAACGGCTTCGAGGATGCGCCGGAGGGTCTTGTCGAGAAAGATGCGGGAGCGCGTGCGGTGGGCGGCGCGGACAAGGGGAGACTCCAGCCGCACGCGGTAGAGGACGCCGGATTGGGTGAGGCCCATCTCTTCGGCCTCGGTGACGACGCCCTGGACGGGGCGGACCGCGGGCTCGGTGAGGGTGGCAATGCGGAGGGTGGCGCGCTGGCCGACGAGGTCTTCCGGGTCGACGGGGGGAGCGGGCTCGTGGGCGGTGAGCAGGATGTCGTAGCGGCGGAGATCGGAGATGGCTTCACGACCGGAGAAGCTCACGACGCGCAGGTGGGATCCGGGGCCTTCGGGGCCGCCCTCGCCCTCGAAGAAAAACGCGAAGTCGGTGCTCATGTGCGGGTGCCTCCCTGGGTTACTCGCAAGGTGGCGGCGGGAGGGCTCAAATATTTTTTGGCGGGCGGGGCATCCCTTCGTCGGATGGTGCCGGGTGTAAGATCAGGCACCGAACCCTGCACTATCGGCGACTGATGGCTATTCTTCACTGCCTATGTCTGTGCTGCCGCAAAGCGCCCCCACCTCGACAAAAGGCGCCATACCTGCCCCTCAAATTGATGATTGCGGGCAGAGGAAGGCGCAAACAGGGGAAGACTCTTGATGGACCATCCGCGCGACCACTCCTCCACGGCTTGGTCCTGTCCTAGCTTCTGAATATCTGCCGCATCGAACTCCCCGTGCGCCAGAAAGACATGTCGCAGGTCAACAAACGCGGGGGGGGCGGGGCGAAGAAGCTCCGGTAAGCTTGGTACGCGATCCGACGCGGCGAGGGCCCAGTGCACGGGAAGCGCCTCGCAGATGAGCTTCAGCTCTTCCAGGATCGCGCGCTCGGCTTTTCTGGCGGAAGCATCTTGTTTGTTGGTGGATAGCACTTCATCCGCCACGCTCAGCTCGATCTCCACGGCGTGCTCCCCCCAGGAACAAGCGAGAGCGCTCATCGCAAACTGGACGGAGCGTGTCTCGAGCTGCCGTCGCGAGGAGCTCGCTTTGCGAAGCGTCGCCGCAAGGCACCACTCTCGCGTCAAGTCCTGACAACGAACGTACTGGGCCGCCGGCAGGTCACGAGTGGAGATGCCTGGCATCATCGCTATTTCTGGCGAACAGCATCTCGCCTCTACGAGTGACCAATTTGTTTCCAAATAACGTCTTGCCACTGCCGCAACCCAAGACACTTCTCGTCCGCCGAACAACCCCAAGCCTAACCTTATCTGCACCATCGTAAGCTCCTCCGCTCAAGGGCCCGAGCGGCTGATCAGCTTCAGTATCCGGCTGAGCTGGGAATTGCTGGGACGGAATGCCGTGCACAGCTTTCCGATATCTTTGCCATCTCGATTGAACTGTACCAGGACGTACTGACCATCTACCCTTGCCAAGTGTGCGATGGTTTCGGTCGTCTTGCTGCTCCAGAAAAACGTCAGCCCACTCTTCCGTGCCTGGTCGACAATAGCGGCGAATGTGGCAAAGTCGCGAGCCCTCTCTCTGACGTGGCCGAGAATCTGGTCGCCGTGTCGATCAAATGCATGGTTCAGCTCGTCCTCTGATAACTCTCTTGTCTGCCGTGTTAGCTTGTCACAGCTCTCCAGGCCAAATGGATCCAGCCAGTTGGCGGGATCCCCAACGTAAGCCCAGAATGCCATTCCTCCGGCAAGCCGAATAGGATCTTGGCTGACATACCGCCCAAGCTCGGGCTCGTAATACCGAAACCGATTGTAGTAGAGCCCTGTCTCCTCGTCTTCGTACTGGCCCGGCCAGCGCCAAGGACACGAGGTCTTCGCGACGTCCGTGGAGGCCACGCCGAACACATCCAACTGGCATTTCCAGGCGAGCTTGCCGACCTCGTCCACCAACGAGATCGGCGCGCCGATCTGGTCCGTCACGATCCCCCATCGCTTCTCCGCCGGTGTTCCTTGGCCCTCGATCTTTGCGAGCGGCGCGAACGTCTCCGGCTCGAACATCCACGTGACGATCGGGGCCGCGTCCCGTAGCTCGTGCAGGAGATCGTTGCCGTCCCACACGAAGGTTGTCGTCACTCCTCGGAAGGTCTTCTTCACCCTTCGGCCGAAGGGGTCATATGCAAACTCCACCGTTCCGCCGTCCGGGCGAGTGACGCGCGCGAGCTGGCCTGCGCCGTCCCACTCGTATTTCCAGGTGGCTCCGTCGGCCTCGATCTTCTCGACGATGTTACCGTCCCTGTCGTGGCGATACCTTGTCTCACCGTCGAGCTGGAGGCGGCCACCGTGGCCGTACAAACGGTCCGTGTGGCGCACCGTCTTGTAGAGGTTGCCGATCGCGTCGGGAGAGCGGTGTTGCGTGACGCCGTCCGGACCGCGGGCGTGGACCAGGAAGCCGCGGGCGTCGTAGGTGTAGCGCGTCGGGCCCTTCTCCGTGTCGATGATGGAGGCCAGTTGCTCCAGCGTGCGCCACTGGTATCCCCGGCCCAGCAACGCCTCATCTCCCCGCGTGACCCGCTGCACGATCGGGCGTCCGGCCTTGTCGCGGTCCCACCGCGCCGTCACGCTGCCCGGCATCGTCCTGGATCGCTCCGCGCCATCCGGATCCCGCGTGAGGCGCATCGGCCACGGGGCCTTCGGCGGAGGCGCCTCTATGCTCTCCGAAGGCGGCTGCACGAGCGACAAATCGGTGCCCGCGACGAGGCCGCGCAACAAGCCGCGCGCGTCCATGTCGTAGTCGGTGACGTGCCCGAGCGAGCTGCGGCGGCGCACGCGGGTCCCCGAAGCGTCATAGACGCTCTCCACCGTCACGCCGTTCGAAGACTCACGGACCACGCGGCCGAGACTATCGCGCTCCAAGGCGATCTCCGCTACCTCGTTCTTCGCGAACACGAGGTCTCCCCGCGCGTCATACCGATACTCCACCACTTCCGGCGCAGGGGTCGGCACGAACAACTGCGGCCTCTTCGGCACGAACCGCTTCATCACGCGGCCCGCCACGTCACGCTCCAGCTTCATGATGCGGCCCTCGGCGTTCACCGTCTCGCAACATCGGCCCGCAGCGTCGTACCGGAACAGCAACGTGCGGCCGTCGAACCCGACCTCCTTCGTGACGCGGCCCGCCTTGTCGAGCGCGAAGGTGTACTTCTCCTCGTGCTCGTTGAAGACCGCGATCAGGTCCTCTTCCACGTCATATGCGTACTTCACGGTGTGGCCGCGCGGGTCCTTCTGCTCGACCAGCTTGTTCATGCCGGCGTAGCGGTAATGGACGGTGTAGCCGAGCGCGTCGGTGCGCTCCGTCAAGTTGCCCTCGGGGTCGTACGCGAATCGCAGCGTGGACTCGTCGGGGCGGAGGATGCCAATCACGCGGCCGCACGCGTCGTAGGCGAGCTTCGTCACGCGGCCCATCTCGTCGGCGTGGCGCACCAGGCGGCCGAGCTTGTCCCAGCCGTACTCCGTGGTTCCTCCCTCGGCGTCGGTGGCAGTCACGACCTCGCCCGCTGCCGAATAGGCGAATCGTGACTTGCGCCCGAGCGGGTCCGTCGCCTCGATCAACAGGCCTCGCGCGTCGTGCTCGTAACGCCGCTCCGCGCCGGTCGGATCCGTGAGACCCGTAAGCTTTCCTCGGTGATCATAGGCCATCTTCCACACGCCCCCTCCCGGATCGACAATCTCCACAGGCAGATTGAGATCATCGAAGGTGCGCCGCGTCTCCCCGCCGAGGGGGTCTCTCTCGCGGATCACATTGCCACGCTCGTCGTACTCCCACTCGCTGCGGCCTCCCGCGCCGTTGATCTCCGCGGTCTTCCGGTAGAGCTGATTCCACTCGAAGCGCGTCTCCACGCCCATCGGATCCACGATGCGATCGCAAAGGCCCGCCGCGCCCGAGCGCGCGCCGTAGTACGAGGTGCGACCGCCGCGGCCGTCGTCGACAAAGGTGATGTGACGAAGCTTGTCGTAGAAGATCGTGCGTTCGTAAATGCCATCGTCGCCCCACGTGCGGACACACCAGCCGTCCGGATCGTCCCAGTCGTACTCGAAGTGGAACGAGAGGCCGTTTCTGTTGGTCTCGCGCACGAGAAGGCGCGCCTTGTAACCGTACGCGGATGCGTTTCCCGCTGGATCGATCGCCGAAGACAGCATCTCTTCCGCGTCGAACGTGTACCGCACGAGCGGGCGGCCTTCGAAATAGACCCCTTCGAGGTGGCCTTTTCGGCTGGTCTGCACCGTGAGCAAGCGGCCGGCGCTGTCGGTGATCTCCGCGAGCCTTCCGCGGTCGTACCGAAACGCGATGCGATTTCCACAGCGGTCCGCGATCTCCGCGAGGCGGTGCGTGGGGTAGTCGACGTCCGCCATGGATCCTTCGATCCCAGGGCGGCGCGGCGGGGGCGGGGCGTCGCTGCGCGTGAACGTGTACCGGATGCCGTCCCAAGTGGTCAGTCGATAGTCGCGCTCCGTGCGCACGAGCTCGTAGCGGTCGATGCCGTCCCAGAGCGTGTCGCCCGGCGTCATCACGTCGTGTGTGCGCTCGCGGCCGTCCCACAGTCGGATCACGATCTCGCCTTCTGCCTCGGTCAGCGAGAGATCGAGAGAGTGCGTCCAGCCCTGCCCGAGAGGGCCTTTGTACCGGCTGCGGCTGTAATAAAGCCGCTCCAGCTTGAGGGGGAGCGGCCCCGGCAGCTCGAAGTCCTCGGCGTGCGCGATGACCTCGCCCGTCATCACGTCCACCGGATGGCCTGTGAGCGTGCAAATCAGCCATGAAAGGCGCGGGCCCGGCTTCAGGATGGCATGCAGGAGGTCCGAGAACCACTTGGTCTGAATGCCACGCAGAACAGCCGCCATCGCGTTGACAGCCTCGCCCCCTCCGACCAGCGTCGGCGCGCCCATCGGGACAGCGATGCACCGGGACGTGGGGAGATTGACCGGGAATCCGCAGCTCGACACCATGGATCCGGTGCGGCTCGCGGAGGTTCCCGCGAAGGTGACTGTCTCACTGCCGCTGATGAATGCACCCTTGTTGTCGGGGCGATCGCTCGGGGAGAAGCTGACGCCGGGCGGCATCGGGAAATGCGGGACGAGCGCTTTGACTTCGGTGCCGGGATTGGCCGCGTCGAGGCCGTTCACGTAGACGGGGCCGCCGCCGAACACGAGCGACAGGCACGCTGCGACGGCCGCACCGACAGGGTCCCAGACGATGCCGATGAACGGGTGCGGCAGCGGTACGGGGGTGAGGCCGGTCGGAGACGGCACCATCACGAGGTGCACGTCGATGCCAATCACGAGATCGAAGGTCTTGGCCGCTTGAGGCACGGTTTCCCTCCACGGTGGGAGAAAGGACATGCGCCGGCCTCTCCGCTCGCGGGAGCGCGGCGGCGCGAGGTGTCCTGTCCGTTCTTTTCCGGGGAGGAGGCGGGAGCGCTCAAAAAAACGCTCTCGCCTTCGGGATCAGAATTTTTGCGTCGCGGCCGCGATGCCGTTCGCGCCGTCGTTGGGCGTGCCGTCGCCCTTGCCGCCGTCGCCGGGGCCGCCGATCGCGATCTGTGCGCCGGTCGATGCTGGGGCGTCGCCCGTGTACGCGATGCCGATCGACGGGCCGCCGAGGCCGCCGCCGCCTTTGCCTCCGTCGCCGCCTTTGCCTCCGTCGCCGCCTGCGCAGGCCGGCTTGAGGTCGAGCGCGCTCGCCGGAGGTTTGCCGCCGCCCGCGCCCTTGCCGCCCGCGCCGCCGAGCTGGCCCGCGCCACCGCTGCCGCCTTTGCCTCCGTGGCCCGCGGTGATCTTCACCGTCTCGAAGGTGAGCGTCGCGCCGAGGGAGAGGACGCCGATCGACGCGCCGCCCGCGCCGCCGCCCTTGCCTCCGAGGCCGCCGCATCCGCCTGCGCCGCCGCTGCCGCCGCTCGCGCCCGCGGTGCCGGGGGCGTTCATGACGGTGCCGCACTCCTTCTTTTGCGGAGCCATGCCGTTGCCCGCGCCGCCCTTCGCGCCGCCGCCTCCGCCGCCGCCTTGCGCGACCTTGCCAGGCTGGCCGTCGCTGCCCGCGACGCCGGTGAAACCTTGCGGGCTCAACGTGCCGAGGCCCGTCGCGCCGGGGCCGCCGGAGCCGGCTGCGCCCGCGTCGCCGATCGTGCCGGGGGTGCATGCGGTGCCGCCTTCGCCTGCGCCGCCGTTCATCGCGCTGACAGGTTGGCCATCAGAGCCATCACCACCGCCGGCTTCTTGACCGATGCCGCCCGCGCCGCTCACGGACTCGTCGGCGCCGCAGGTGTTCTTCACGCTGCCGCCGCCGACGATGATGCCGCTGATGTCCATCGTGCAGGCGTCGTTGCCCGGTTGGCCTTCACCACCATCCGTCGCAGGCATGTCGTGCGGCGCGCCGTCCTCGCCCGCTGCGCCGTCGCCCGCGGTGACGTCCCCGCGCGTGAGCATCACGTCCGCGCCCGCCTCCGCGAGCAGCGCGATCGACGAGCCGCCCGCCTTCGTCGCGGCCTTCGCGGTGAGGTCGACGTCGTACACCTCGACCGACACCTGCGACGCGACGCGCATCGGCACCTCGTCCGCGTCCGGCGCGATCACGCTGCGCTTGGTGGCCGCGTATGACCAGTCCGTCGCGCAGTCGAGGGCGCCATAGAGGAGCGCGCCCGCGCTCACGTCGATCGCCTCCGGAAACGTCTCACCGCACAGGTAGACGGGCTTGCCCTTCGCCGTCCCGAGCGCCTTCGCGATCGTGCGGAGCGGTGTCGCCTTCGTGGCGCCGTCGTTCGCGTCGTCGCCCTTCGAGAGCGACACGAAGACGCCGCACGCATCGTCGATCGGATCGCTGTTGTTCGAGGGGACGCAGCTCGGCGGGACCGTGGTGGTGCCGCCGGCTCCGCCCGTGCCGGTCGTGCCGAGGCCGTCCTGTCCGACGCCCTGCAAGAGCAACGATGGATCCGCGCCGGCGTTGTAGCAGCCGGACGCGAGCGCCGCGGCGCCCCACAAACCAAGGCCCAACCATGCGGTTGTGATCGACAGACTTCTGCGCTTCACGGGGATCACCTCAGAAGGAACCGGTCCACATCACCGCGCCGCCGGTGGGGCCCACCACCGGGACGATCTTCGACCCCTGCACGTCTTTCGAGCCGGCGCTCGCCGGCCAAAGCCAGTATGCGGCCGCGCCCGCGACGAGCGCGCCGCCGCCGATCAACAAGCCGATGCCCGCGTCGCCCTCGGTGTTGACGGTCGCGATCTTCGCGCGGAACGCGTCGCACTCCGCGGTCGCGCCGCCGGGCTTCGGCGTCGTCCAGCACACGGGCTTCCCGTCCGGTCCGCGCGGCGCGTCCTTCGTGAGGCCGCTCTTCGTCGACTCGGCCACGCCGATGAGGACGCCGCCCGCGATCAGCGCCGCGATGCCGGCGCCGCCCATCACGTACGCGGGGAGCTTGCTGCGCTCGTTCGGCGCCTTTGGTACGAGCGTGAGGCTCGGCGTCTCCTTCGCGCCCTTCGCGACGGTGAGCTTGCGGCGCACGGTCTCGTAGCCCGCCTTCGAGACCTCGATCGTCACTTCGCCGGGCGCGATGAACAGCTCGCCTTGCAGCGGGGAGGTGCCCTTCCTCTCGCCGTTCACGCGGACCTCGGCGCCGTCGACGTTCACGCTCACCGCGAGCGCGCCGATCTCTTCGCGCGCGGCCTTGAGGCGGCGCTCCAGCACCTCTTTCGTCGCGGCGGGCTCGCTCGCGGGGAACCACTGGAGCGCGTACGCGAGGTGTTCCGCGGCCTCGACGTGCTTGCCGAGGTTGACCTGCGCGAGGCCGAGGTTCGCGGCGATGTCCCACGTCTTCTTCACCGCCCACGCCTTCAAAAAGAGCGCTTCGGCTTCGGCGAAACGACCCGCCTTGTGCGCCGTGGCTCCTTCGGCGAACCACGCCTCGGGGGTGTCGGCGGGCGGGGCGCTCGCGGATGCGGATGCGCTCGCGGACGCGGACGTGCTCGCGGTGGGCGCGGCCTTCGAAGGCTTCGTCGCCGCGCCTGCTTTCGGCGGATCGCCTGCGAGCGCAGGCGCGCCGGCCCCCGTCGCGACGGCCGTCACGAGAGCGAAGCAAAGACCGGATCGCAGAAAGCGAAAGCTCACGGGATGGTTCCTTTCGGCTGGATCACGAAGGTCGTGTCGCTCGGCGGCGTGCTTCCTCCGGACTTCGTCGTCGGGGCGGAAGATACCGCAGGCGCGGCGGTCTGCGGCGCGTTCGGCGCCGTCGTCGCGGCGGGCGTTTCCGTCGCGGTCGCGCTCGGCGGCGTCGCGGTCCTCGTCGTCGTGACCGTGGTCGTGCTCGGCGGCGTCGCCGTGTGCGCACCCGTCGCGGTGCCGGTGGGGCTCTTGGGATCGTGTGTGGTGGGCGCTGGCTGCTCCGGTTCGCTCGACGTGGTGGTGCCCACCGCGTCGGGTGAAGAGCTCGTCGTGGGCGCGAAGGTGGTGCTCGGATCCGACGTCGTCTCGCTCGCGGAGGCGGCGCTCGTCGAGGTCTGCGGCGTCACCGCGCCGCTGCTTCCGTCGTCACGCCATGCGCGGAAGGCCACGAAGGCGAGCACCGCTGTGACCGAGATCGCCGCGATCGCGAGGCCGGCTCGTCGGCTCGCCGGCGGCTCTGCGGGGGGGGCGTTCGGCGCGTGGGCGCGCGTGTCCGCGGCGGAGGACGCGCGCGTGCGCGTCTCAGCTTCGAGGGCCGCCGGCGGGCCCTTCGTCTCGACGCGAACGGTCGGTAGGCGTCGCGGATCCACGATCTTCACCGGCGCGCTGTCGACGTGACCCTGAGGCGCAGGCGCGGGAACCTGTGCCTCCACATGCGCGCGCGCGGCCTCCTGCGCGGGGCCGGTGACGAGCGCGCCGCCCTCCGATGGCGTGAGCGACACGGGCGCCGGCACGACGTCGCGCGCGTCCTGCTCGTCGAGCGCGCGCAGATCCCGGAGGAGCTCTCCGACGTCGCCCGTCGGCGCCGGCTCCACCTCGACGCGCCGGGCGCGCAGCGGGTCGTACACGACGCGTCCGGACGCGGTCACCGTGGTCGGCAGCGCGGGATCGATCTCGGGCTCGTCGGGCTTCATCGGTCCTTCTTCCTTCTTCGGCGGATCACGGATCGAGGCCTCATCGTCGGAGGAGCCACCACATCATCGCCGCGGTGGCGGCGGCTCCGAGCATGACACCCAGGACCACGAGGACCCAACCCGGCACGCCTCGGAGCGAGCGAGAGAGCGGCGCCGCAGGTTCGAGCGACTCGCTCTCCGCTTCGGCGTCGGCGAGCTGCGCTTGCTCGTCGATGTAGTCCCACACCGCGCGCGCCGTCGCTTCGCCGTCGATCATGGAGTGCTTGGGGAGCGTGTCGATGTAGCGGAGGAACAAGATCCGAAACGCCTGCTCTTCGGGATCCAGGTCCTCCACGATGGCTTCCTCCGCGGGCGTGCGCGGCGGACGGCCGAGCTCGTGCAGCACGTGCGCGCTGGGCACGGGCGCGATCACCGGAGGCGGGGACGCCTTCTGCTCGGGCGGCGGCCTCCGATCCCATACGGCGGGCCGAGGTGCTTGCGGCGCCGGGGCGGGAGGCTCCGAGCGCTCCATCGGGACGGCGAGCCGCGCGGTGCCGCCGGGGAGCCCGAACGTGGGCGGTGCTGCGGGAGCAAAAGCCGCCGGCGAGATCGGCATCGTGCTCTGCGCGAGCGGCGGACGGTGCGCAGCCGGCGCGGGCGCTTGCTTGGCCGACGGTGCGGCATCCGGCGCGGGCACCACGGCGATCGGCTCCGTGCGGAGCCAGCGCGGCGCAGGCTGCGCGATCTCCTTCGCCGGCTCGACGCTGCTCGCGACGGAGAACGCGATGCTGGGCTCCGTCGTGGCCTGCACGATGCGCGCGCGCGTCTCGTCCGGCACGCCGCGACCGAGCACGTTGACCTTCTCGGTCGACATGTCGCGCCACCGCAGCAGCACCGCCTCCAGCGCGACGATCAGCTCTTCCATGTTCGCGAACCGCGCACGCGGATCACCGGCGCACGCGCGCATGATCGGGGCGCACACATCCTCGGGATAGCCGGTCTCTTCGGCGAGCGAGGGGATGCGGTAGCTCATGTGCTTGTGGATCACCTCGGCGTCGGTGAGCGCCTCGCCCGGCCGGCTGTGGAACGGGTGATGGCCCGTGCACAGCTCCCACATCATCACGCCGAGCGAGTACATGTCCCAGAGCGGGTTTGCGTCGTCGCCTTGGTGCACGAGACGATCGGGCGCCATGTAGAGCCCGGTGCCGAGCTGCACGTTGCGCGTCGTGCGGAGGTGGACGCCCTGCGCCTTCGCGATGCCGAAGTCGAGGAGCTTCGCGAGATCGCCGGGCGTGATCATCACGTTCTCCGGCTTCACGTCGCGGTGCACGAGCCCGTGCGCGTGGCAGTGTGAGAGCGCCATCGCCACTTGGATGCCGAGGCGCAGCGCGCGCTCCAGCGACATGCGCCCGGCCTCGGAGATTTCCAGCTCGCGGCGCAGCGTGTTCCCTGGCAGGAACTCCAGGAGGATCCAGAGGCTCCTCTTCTCGTCGCTCGCCTGGCCATGGCCGTCGCACCGGACCAGGTGCGTGTGCGGGCGCATGCGCTTCAGGATCTGCGCCTCCATGAGGAAGCGGTGCGCGCTCTTCTTGTCGTTCTTGTCGGCGGGGACGAAGACCTTGAGGGCGCCGCGCTTCCCGTCCGCGTCCTTGACCAGATACACCTCGCCGAAGCCGCCGCGTCCGATGCGACGAAGCACGTCGAAGCCCTCGTACCTCTGCCCGGGCGTGAGGTGATACTCGCTGTCTTCCTGCGGCAGTTGCTGCTTCGTTTTCGGCGGTTCTTGCGGGGCCATGGCGAGCAAGGAACGGGTCTCCTCCGACCGGCCACCCGGGGGCATCCGGCTCGGTCACTCCCTTAATCCTGCGAGCACGCGATCAGCGCTCATTTTTTTCGGATGACCCGGGGCGCCTGCTGGTAGGAAGGTCACCAGGAGACGTGCGGACCGGCGTCTGAGCGCCTCGGCAATCTCCGGCCGAGTGTGCCGCCGCCAAGCTCGGCGTCGCCACGCAGAACGGCCCGACAAGGGACGAGGAGCGCCGGCAAGAGCGGCCCCCCCAGCAAGAACGACCGCCGTGATCTGCCGGTCGACTTCGAGATCCCGAGGCCCGATGTCCGACGCTGAAGGGGGATTCGGCGCGGTTATCGCGGACTTTCCCGGAGGCAGGCTCGGATCGGGAGCAAGGGTATGCGGCGTGCATTCGGCTCGGGGCTCGGCGGGTCGCCGGTGTGCCGGCCGAGCTTGCTTCTTTGGGGAAAGGAATACGACATGTTCAATCGAACGCGCGCGGCTCTCTTCGTCTCCTTCTGTCTCACGGGCGGGCTCCTCGCAGGGTGCCAGTCTGCGTCCCCGGACTCCGACGCTGACTCCGAAGAGGTCGCGGCGGTCGGAGAGGCCGCTTCGGCGTGCCACGAGGACGACGCCGGGCTTCCGCCGACGAAGGAGCTGGCCAAGCAATGGACGCGGTGGGCCCTCGGTCAGCCCTGGAGCACCGGCCCCATCACGGACCCCACCGGCGAGGCCTGCGCCGACGGGCAGAACGGACACGACTGGTTCCTGGCCGGAACGCCGGGCGGCCCCGTCACGCGGAGCTGCACCATCCCGCACCACAAAGAGCTCTTCTTCCCGCTCGTCAATCAATGGTGCACCTTCCCGCCGGAGTGGTACCCCGATCAGGCGTCGATCGACGCGGATCTGCCTTTGATCAAGGGGTATTACGCGGACAACCTCGCGCACACCTGCTCGCTCACGGTCAAGGTGGACGGCCAGGACGCCTATGAGGGCGGGTTCGTGGAGATGGTGGACGATCTCTGGGTCGAGATCGACAAGCCGTTCCAGGCGAACCTCAACCCGGACAACTTCATCACGGCCCTCGGCTACGACATCGCGGGCGGCGACATGCCCGTGTCCACGTCGGGCCACTTCGCGCGGCTCAAGCCCCTCCCGCCCGGCGATCACGTGATCGAGCTCGGCGGCAGCCTGTGCGACGGCTCGGAGCTCTGGTTCGAGACGTCGGCGACGTACCACCTGCACGTCCTGCACTGACCTCCGCCGCGGGCGGAGCGCCGGAGCGGATCCCGATCGACGAACCCCGAGTCGCGGGCGCGCTTCAATGATAGAAGTGCGCCATGGAACCAGGGAGATCAGGGCCCTCCGGCGCGGGCGCGTCCGAGGACGCGGCGGCCCTCCACGAGGCGATCGTCCTCGCCAGTCGCGGGCTCGTCGATCGAGAGGCCCTCGTCGAGCTGGTGGTCCTCAGCGCCGTCGCGCGCGAGCACATGCTCGTGATCGGACCCCCCGGCACCGCGAAGAGCGAGGCCGTCCGGCGGATCGCGCGGCGGCTGCGCGGGCGCTACTTCGAGTATCTGCTCGGGCGCTTCACCGAACCTTCGGAGATCTTCGGGCCGATCGATCTCCGCAAGCTCAAGGAGGGGCTCGTCGAGACCGAGATCAAAGGCATGCTCCCGGAGGCCGAGATCGCATTCCTCGACGAGGTGTTCCTCGGCTCCACCGCGATCCTCAACACGCTCCTCGGCATGCTCAACGAGCGCACGTTCGCCCGCGGCCACACGCGGATCACCGTGCCTCTGCGGGTGTGCGTCGGCGCGTCGAACCGGCTGCCCGACGACGAGCAGCTCGCGGCGTTCGCGGATCGGTTCCTCGTGCGCGCGTTCGTGGAGCCGATCGGGGACTCGGGGCTGGAGGAGCTGCTCGCGGCCGGGTGGACCTTGCAAGGCGACGGCGCGGGGTCGGGGCCGCCGCTGATGGAGCACGTCGAGAGGCTCGCGAAACAGGCCTCTTCGATGGATCCGGCGCCCGTGCGAGGCGCCATCGCGCGCGCGGTGCGGCAGCTCCGGTCGGCCGGCATCGAGTGGACGGATCGGCGCGTGGTGCGGTCGCAGCGGCTCGTGACGGCGGCGGCGGCGCTCGCGGGGCGATCGCGGCCGACGAACGCGGACCTCTGGCCCCTCGTGTTCGCGCTCCCGACGGCGGAGGCCCAGCGCCTCGGGCGCGACGTGCTGCGCGATCTCCTGGCCCACTCCGAGAGCGCGGCGCTCGCGGCGGCCGCGGCGGAGGGCTCGCTCGGCCCCCTGGCGCGCGCGGCGAAACTGGTCCGCGAAGGCGACGCGCTGCTCGCGGATGCGCCCTCGGATCCCGCAGAAAAGCAGGCGTATCTGCTCCGCGTGGAGGGCCTGGCGCGGGAGATCGACGCGGGGTTCACGGCGGAGTCGATGCCGCCGGACCTGCGCGCGCTGAGGGCCCGCGTGGCGTCCACGATCCGGCCCGAAAAAGCGGCTTCGGGCGCCTGAGAGGGCCTGTGCGCGTCGCGTTCGTCCCGCGGAGACTGCCGCTCTCGCCGAGGGCCGCGGCCGGCGTCGGCCCCGTCGCGCGGAGCCTCGCCGAGCGGCTGCTTTCCATGGAGGACCGCCGCCTCGGGGAGCTCCGCGGCGTCACGGGGACAGACGTGCTCGTCGTCCTCGGAGAGGCCGAGTCGCTCCCCTGGGTGGACGAGATCGTCTATCTGGGGGTCGACGCTTCGGCGCCTCGCTTGCTCCTGCCGACGGCGCTCGGGCCGGACGTGCCCGCCGCGCTGTTCGAAAACGCCTTGTTTTCCAGGCTCCCGAAGGAGAGAGGCCCCCTCGCGGTCCTCCCGGCCCCGCGCCGGATCGTGCCAGTCTCCACGGCGCTCCACGTCGATCGGCGGTCGCTCGAAAGGTGGCTGTCGCGATGACGACCCACGTTCGCCGGGCACCCCACGAGGGCCTGTCACCATGAGCGTGAAGGTGCTGCCGCGCGCGCTCGCTCCCTGGGCGAAACAGCTCGATCTGTTCGCGGGGCCGGCGGCGCTGTCGATCGCTCCGCTGCTGCCGCGGCTGTCCGGCGTCCTCGGCGGCGGAGGGCCCGTGATCGGGTCCAGAGGCGAGCCGGACGGATTCGACGGGATCGATCGCCGCGGGCCGTACGAGCGACTCCTGCCCTCGGAGTGGCTCCTCCTCTCGGAGGCACCGGAGGAGTTCCTCCGCCGCGTGGCGATGAGCGAGCACGCCTTTCTGCGCCTCTCGCACCGGAGCCGCCCCGTCGGACGCGACGTCGTGGCGCTCCTCGACGCCGGCCCCGATCAGCTCGGATCGCCGCGGATCGCGCACCTCGCCGCGCTCATCGTGCTCGCCGCGCGCGCCGAACGGGAGAAAGGCACCTTCGCGTTCGGCGTGCTCCAGTCGCAGCCGCCGACTCTCCATGTCGGCCTCTCGATCGCCTCTCTGACAGCCATGCTGGAGAGCGCCTCTCCGCGCCCCGCGTCGAAGGAGATGATCGCCCGGTACCTCGCGGAGCCGCAGGTGCAAAACGCCAGGGAGCGCTGGCTCGTCGGCGCGGAGGATCTCCGGCCGGCCTCTCTGCGCGGCAGCACGTCAGCGCTGCGGGTCACGGAGCCGGTCGAGATCGACGCCCGCAGACTCGATGTCACGGCCATCCCCGCCGGCCCCCCGCGCGAGCGCCGCGCCGTCCTGGAGCTGCCGCCGGAGCAGGCTTGTGTGCGCCTCCTGCGCGATCCGTTCGAGTCTTCGGCCCCGGTCCCCGTGCCCGCGCCGAAGGTGGGGATCGACGTCGCCGCGGGCCTCGTCCTCTCGGACACGGGCCGTCGCGTCCACCTGCGCGGCGCGCGCGGAGAGCTCGTCACGATCGGGATCCCCACGTCGCCCCTCATGGCCTCTCCGCCGCCGTCCGTATACAAGCCACCTTTCGATCTCCCGGTGATCGCGGTCGGTCACGATCCGGAGGCGGGCCGCGCGGTGGTGGTGTGCCCCGGCGAGAAGCGTTACTTCTTCTACCAGCTCGTGAAGAACTGCCGCCGCGGCTCGGGCCTGCACCGCGAGCACCCCCTGGTCCCGGGCACGCCGTTCCCGACGAACCCTCTCCCGTCGAAGCTCGGGCGCATCTGGTTCCCGAAGAGCCACGGGCTCTGTTTCCACGACGCCGAAGGCCGCCCGATCCAGCTCTACATGGGCCCCGCAGCGCGCCCGGCGTTCGGCGACGACGCCCAGCCGCCGTGGGAGTGGCGCGGTCCCACGCCGGAGCCGCCGCGTATTCCGGAGGGCGCGTCGGTGGAGGCGGTGATTCGAGACATCGTGACCGGCGAGGTGACCCACGCGGTGATCCTCGATCCCTCGCGCACGCGCCTGGAGCTCTACCGGGACGGCCGCGGCGAGCTCCTCACGCGCACCTCCTCGCCGATAAGGCACGTCGAGGTGTCGGAGGCGCACCGCCTCGTGGCCTATCTGACGGACAGCGGCCACCTGGGCGTCTATTCGTGGCTGTCCGGCGCGATGCTCGTGTCCGTGGCCGCGGCCGAACGGCTCGAAAAGGAGACGCATCCGAGACGCGTGACAGGCGCGCCCATGGGAGACGAGAGCTCACCCGCGGCCCCAAGAGACAGCCTTTCTCACGAGGATGATGGCTCCATTTCCGAAGAGGAGGCCTCGTGAAAGGCCCTCTCCGCCACCCGATACACCGCGGCTCCGTGGTCGCGAACGGCGTATACTTCGACGTGGCGGTCCTCGGAGAGGAGGAGTCGCGGCGCCGCGCGCTCGGCCTCTGGAGCGCGACGTCGGAGGTGCATCGGTGCGGCGATCGCCTGGTGTTGCTCTTCTCGGAGCCCGTGCGACTCCACACCTCGGAGACCCCCGGAGGCCTCCTCGTGCGGCAGGGAGACTTGCTGTCGTCGGCCCCCCTCGACAAGGACGAGATCGCCGCGTGGAACGACGGCTCTCCATCGGTCTTCTTTTGGGCGGGTGGCGCCGGGATCAAGCACCCTGTCGGCGTCCCTACCCGCACGGATCCGTCCACGTGGATCGACGTCACGGACTGGCAGATTGAACAGCGCCCCTCCCCGCTCGGTCGCGTGCACGTCGCCCCCGCAAAGGCGATCACTCCCATCGACACCGACGTGCGCGGGAGCCTCGGAGTCGGAGAGGCGGCTCCGGGCGCCGAGGACGCGCGCGCGGCGCTGATCGCGGCCCTCGGCGGAGAGGCCCCGCACGGCCGAAGTGCCATGTCGCGGGAGCCGCGGCTCGGCCGGGACGATCGCGGAGACGGCGGGGGCGGCGTCGGAACAGGCGCTCTGACTGGGCTCCTCGGCGCGCTCCTCTCCGGGATCGCTTCGGTGCTCTCTGCCCTTTTCCCGATGCGGAGAGTGGCAGACGACTCCGGTGCTCCGGACTCCGGGGGTGCCGGGGGCAGGCGGGTGGCTCGGCGTGGATCCGGCGCGCGACGAGGCGCCTCGCAGCTCATGTTGCCCGAGTCGTCGCCGTTCGAGGCCTTCACGCGCGGCCTCCGCACGCTCGCGGCGCGGCTCCTCGCGTGGTCGCGGCTATCACGATTGGTGGGCAGGAAGCAGGCAGAGTACCTGTCGCGCATGCTGGAGATGTTCGATCGCGGCGACCTCGACGAGGCCCTGCGGCACGCGATCTCGCTCGGCGAAGAGGGCAAACCGCCCGGCGGCCCGGCCCTCGGCGGGCTCGCTCCGCGGGAGGATCTGGCCATCTCGCCGCACCGCGGGTCCGCCAAGACATCCTTGTTCGGGACTCCCGATCTCTTCGACGAGCTGCGCCGCCGGTACCGAAAGGCCTTCGAAGATCTGGAGTCGCGCGGCGAGATCGATAAAGCCGCGTTCGTCCTCGCGGAGCTGCTCCACGCGCACGAAGAGGCCGTGTCGTTCCTGGAGAGGCACGGTCGGTATCGGCTCGCCGCGGAGATCGCCGAGGCGCGCGATCTGCCGGCGGGCCTCGTGGTTCGGCAATGGTTCCTCGCGAAGGATCCGGCCCGCGCCGTCGCGATCGCCCGCGCCCGCGGCGCTTTCGCGGAGGCCATTCAACGACTCGATGGCTCCGGCCACAAGGCAGAGGCCGAGTCGCTCACGATCCTCTTCGCCGATCACCTCGCGACGATCGGCGATTATTCGGCGGCGGTGGAGACGATCTGGCCTGTTGTCCGGGCGCGTCCTCTCGCCCGCGAGTGGCTCGATCGGGCGATCGCGATCGGCGGCGTCGCGGCGGGGCGCGCGGCCATCCACAAAGTGCGGCTCGTCCCCGAGTCTTTCCCCGAGGTCCGCGACGTCGTCCTCGGCCTCCTCGGCGAGCCGGAGGAAGAGGACGTCCTCGCGATCGCGCGGGCGCTGACTCCGCAGCTCCTCCACGCCGACCCGCCGCAGACTGGCAAGGACGCGCGGCCTCGGACATCGGCTCTGCACGACGAAGGCGCGCGCGCCCTCGCGAAGCCGATCGTCCGCTCGCTGCTCCGGTCGCGCGATCCGGACGATCGATCCACGATCAAGCAGCTCCTCAAGAAGACCGGAGACGCGGCGCTCCTCGCGGATCTCCAGCGCCCGCGGGCGAGAGAGACGCGCGCTGACAAGGGCCGTGTCCGCGTGGCGGCGCACAGCTTCACCGAGCATGGAAAACGGCGGCACCACAACGAAGACGCGGTCTTCGTCGCGACGCTGGCGAAGATGTCGGGCGACGGCTCCAAGCTCCACGCGAACGACGACGCGGGGCGGAACGGCCTCTTGCTGCTGGTGGTCGACGGCATGGGCGGATCGGCCTCGGGCGACGTCGCCTCCGTGATCACGCGCGACGCGGTGTACGAAGGCCTCCGCGAGGGCGCGCCGGATCTGCCGGAGGCCGAGGCGATCGCGCGCCTGCGGAAGGCCATCGCGCTGGCCAACCAGCGCCTGCTCGACGCGCAGCGGACGAACATCGCGCTCACCGGGTGCGGGGCCACGTTCGTCGCCGCCACGATCGCGGGGGATTCGCTGCTGATCGCGCACGCGGGAGACAGCCGCGCGTACCTCTACCGGGGCGACGCGCTCACGCCGCTCACGCGCGATCACTCGCTCGCCCGCATGTACACCGACCAAGGCCTGCAGTTGCCAGCGGAGGTCCTGAACCTCAAGCACCAGAACATCGTGACGTGCGCGCTCGGGATGAAGCCGACCATGGAGCCCGACATCGCGAGCGTGCCTCTCTGCGACAACGACGTCTTGCTCCTTTGCACGGACGGCCTGTGGAAGGACGTCGATGACGACGACCTCCTCGGCATCTTCTCGCGCGGCGGCCCGCCGGAGGCGCTGTGCGCTCGGATCGCGCGGACGTGGCGAGAAGCGGACGCGAACGACGACGCAGCGGTGGTGGTCGCGCACGTGCGGACCGCTCGGAGCGCGGGTGACAGCAGCGTGGACATCACGACGATCGACGCGACCGGCGTCCCGGCGGAGGCGTGGACGGCCGAGGACGGCGACGGAGAAAAGCCTGTGTCGCTCGCAGAAATGCGGTCGCCGATCGAGATCCGGATCCACCCCGACGACGCGGGCGCGCTCCCGATCTTCGACGCGGCGGAGCTGCCGGACGGCCGCTTCCTCGTCGCGCTCGGAGAGGCCGGATCGCGCTTGATTTCCCGCACCGGCCGCACGCTCGCGCGGTTCTCCGAGCCGGCGCACCGCATCGTGATCTCGGATCACGGCGACCGCGCGCTGGTGCTGGCGACGCGCGGAGAGGCGCAGCGCATCGCTCGGATCGACATCGCCGGCAAGCGCGAGCAAGCGTGGTGCGACGCGCGGCTCGATCTGTTCGCGGAGACCTTCGACGGCTCGATCTGGTACGTGGTGCGCGGGCGCACGCTCTCGGCGATCGACGCGATCGACACGGGATGGAGCGCCCTTTGGAGCTACCCCCACGACGCGGACATCTTGTCGATCGCGCGCTCCCGGTCGACGCTCGCGTGCCTCGTCAACGGCCGGAAGGGGCGGCACCCGTGCGGCGTGATCCGGTTCTCCACGAAGACGCACCGCCGCGAGGCGAGCTCGGGGGCCCAGCTCAGCTCCGAAGAGGAGGGCACGACCACGTACACGCTCGCGGTCACGCCGTCGGGGACGGTGGCCAAGCTGGTGCTCGACGCCGACCGCGCGCGTGGCCTCCGGATCCACACGCCCACGCTCGAGCGCTTCACGGTGGACGCCGCGATCTCGCCCGAGAGCACGAACCGATTCGCGCTCGACGATCATTGGATCGTCGTGGCGTCGGGGACGCGACTATCGGAGTCGGCGGCGAGCCCACCGAAGTCGCCCGTCATCCACGTGGTCGCCGTCGGCGCGCGCGCCGAGCGCCTGCGCGTCGATCTCGGGGGTCGCGGAAGACGCTGCGGCGCCCGCATCCAGCAAGATCATCTCGTGGTGTTCGACGACCGCGGCCGACTGCTCGTGATCTCGCTGCGGACGGGCAAGAGGCTCCGCGATCTACGCCTGTCGTGACTGGCACTTTGGTGGAGCGGAATGACAGGAGGGTCCCCTCCCTGCGCCTGTGGAACAGGCGCTTTGGGAGGGGCCGGCCGCGCGGAGCGAAGCGAGCACGGACGGGGGGTGGGCATCTCAGCGTCACTTCCCCCGTGGAGCCGCGGCGGCGCAGCGGAAGCCGACCACGTCGTTGCGCACGAAGCCCGGTAAGAAGGCGCCGGCGCCGTCGGATTCGAGCATGTCGAGGGTGTCGTTGCTCCAGGAGCCGCCTCGCGCGATGTTCGGGGCGCTGCTCCGCGTCTCGGGCGCGAGCCACTCCCACACGTTGCCGAAGAGATCGTCGACGCCCTGCGGCGTGCGCGACGCCGGAAAGCCGCCCACGATGCACGTGCCCGTCCGGACCGCGCCGCGCGACCAGCAGAGATCGGCGTCGCCCGGAGGGTCTTCGCCCCACGCGAATTTGCGGTGCTCGCCCTGCGCGCCCGCGGCCCACTCCCACTCTTCGAAGGTGGGCAGTCGCTTCTTCTCCGACTGGCAATAACGACTGGCCTGCTCCCACGACACGCAGTTGATCGGGTGCGCCTGCAAATCCGGGCGACCGTACGTCGGCGCTTCGTCGCAGGAGAGATCGTCGGCGTCGCACGCGCCTCGGCCGACGCACAGCGCGTACGCGCCGGCCGTGACCTCCGTGACGTCGAGGCAGAAATCGGCGACCTCGATCCCGCGGCCGTTCGCGGGGAGCGAGCCGCCCGCGATCAACGTCATGCCCACGGGGCACGCGGGCGGCGCGGCCGTCTGCGCGGGCTTCGGCGCGGGCGGTGAGGTCGGCACCGCGACGACCACCGTCTCCACGGGCGCCCCCGTCGCGCATCCCGCGAGCGCCGCACACCCGACGAGCGCCGCGCACCGCACGAACGCCGCGCCCTCGACGAGCGCCGCACATCCGATGAACGCCGCTCGCACGACCGCGATCACCGGGCGGGCGCGATCGCCGATCGCCTTCATTTCAAGCGGCGTTCGGCTCTCTTGCGGGCGCGTTCGGAGGACACCGGTAGGTCGCGCGCGGGTCATCGGGGCTGAGGATACTCGCGCATAACCTGCGGTCACGTCGCCCCTGTACGCTCCTTTTCCAAAGGTCGCTTGACGGGGCCGGGTCCGCGCACGCAAAAGGTGAGCGTGCGAACGTGGATTGTGGGCCTGGGGGTCGTATCGCCGCTCGCGACCGGCGCCCGCGCGACGATGCGCGCGCTGCTCGACGGCAAGCGCGCGCAAGCGAAGGTGACGCTGTTCGACGTGTCGGAGCTGCGCGCGCAGCTCGCCGCGGAGGTGGCGGATCTCCGCATCGAAGACGTCGCCCCGAAAGCGGACGCCGCGCGGTGGTCCCGCTCCGACGCGCTCGCGCTGATCGCCGCGAAAGAGGCCCTCGCCGAGGCCCGCGTGGACGCCGCGACGCCGATCGATCTCGTGATCGGCGGCACGACGGGCGGCCTCTTCGTCACCGAGGGGAAGATCGCGTCCCTGCACCGGCCGCTCCAGGAAGGCGGCGAAACGGCCGCCGAAGCGCTGCGGAAGGCCGCCGCGGACGAGTCGCTCCGCAGCCACCCGGTGAGCGCCACGGCCGATCGCCTGTTCGAGGCGGCGCACCCCTTCCGGCGGACGCGCGCGCTGTGCTCGGCGTGCTCCAGCAGCGCGAACGCGATCGCCCTCGCCGACATGTGGATCCGCAGCGGCAAGGCGGACCGCGTGATCGCGGGCGGCACCGACGCGCTGTGCCGGCTCACGTACGTCGGCTTCAACCTGCTGCAGGCGATGGATCCGTCGCCGTGCCGGCCCTTCGACGCGAAGCGCGCCGGCATGAACATCGGCGAAGGCGCCGCGTTCCTCGTGCTCGAGAGCGAGGCCTCCGCGCGCGCCCGCGGCGTCACGCCGATCGCGGAGCTCAGCGGCTGGGCCATCGGCTCCGAGGCGCACCACATCACGAACCCCGAGGCCACCGGCAGCACCGCGGCGCGCCTCATGCGCGCGGCCGTCGCGCGCGGCGGCCTCACGCTCGGGGACGTCGGCTACGTGAACCTGCACGGCACCGCGACGCCGCACAACGATCGCATGGAGGGCGCCGCGCTCGCGGACGTCTTCGGCGCGCGGCTCGCGGACGTGCACGTGTCGTCGTCGAAGGGCCAGATCGGCCACACGCTCGGCGCGGCCGGCGCGATCGAAGCGGCGATCACCGCGCTCGCGATCGCGGACCGCACCGCGCCGCCGACGATCGGCCTCACGGAGCCGGATCCGGCGATCCCGGCGCTCCGGCACGTGCGCGACGCGGGCGTCTCCACGCGCGTGCGGGCCGCGCTGTCGAGCTCGTTCGGCTTCGGCGGCAGCAACACGGTGCTGGCGCTCGCGGAGCCGGAGCTGTTCGCCGCGCCGCCCGCGAACGAGGCGAAATCCCGCAAGCTCGTGGTCGCGGCGGCGAGCGTCCTCGGGCCCGAAGGCGTCTCCGACGGCGCCGCGGCCGCGCGTTATCTCGCGGGCGATCCCGCGGAGAACGTGGGCGCCGCCGCCGCCGACACGCTCGCGAAGAGCCTCGATCCGGACCGCGCGCGCAGGCTCGATCGCGGCGCCGCGCTCGTCACCGCGATCAGCAAGCGCGCGCTCGATCAGGCGGGCGATCTCGGCGATCCCGCGCGCGTCGGCATGCTGTGCGGCATCGCGTACCGCAAGGAGGAAGAGTTCGCCGCGTTCCTCGCGCCCGTGCTGGAGAAGGGTTTCCGCTTCGGCAAGCCGGCCGTCTTCCCGAACCTCCTGCTCTCGTCCCCCGCGGGCCACGCGTCGATTTACCTCGGCCTGCGCGGCGCCGCGTTCACGACGAACGACGTCTCGCTCTCCGCGGGCACCGCGCTCGCGTCGACCGCGGATCTCCTCCGTGCAGGCGAGATCGACGCGGCGGTCGCGTGCACCGTCATCGAGCGCGACGCCATCGTGGAGAACGTGGTGGGCCCGCGCACGTACGGCCCCGACATCGTGATCCCGCCGCGATCCCCGGCCGCCGCGGCGTTCGTGCTGCGCGCGCTGGAGGACGGAGCGGCTCCGAGCGGCGCGCTCGGCGCGCTCGACGATTGGCAGGACGGCGCGGATCTCTCGACGTTCGCGCCCCCGCCGCCTCCGGACGGCCCCGCGCTCGTCGTTCTCCCGCGGCCGGACGCGCGCCTCGCCGCCGCGATCGATCGCAGCGCCTGGGCCTCCGCGCGCCGCGTGATCCTGAGCGATCGCGCCGGCAGCCACGAGGGCACGTTCGCGCTCGCGTTCGCCGCCGCGCTGGGCGCCTTCGCGAGCGGAGAGGCCCGCGCCGCGCTCGTGGTGGACGCGTGGCGCGAGCCCGCACCGAAGGGCGACGCCGTCCCCGGCCGGTGGGCCGCCTTCAAGCTCTCTGCCCTGTAAAAACCTGCAGATCTCAGTGGATCGCGTGGATCGATCCGCGGCCTCGGGAGAGTCGATCCGCGTGCTCCGCGATCGTGAGCCGGTCCACGTCGTGCACGACCACGAAGCGCACCGCCACGAGCAGCCCCTCCGACCGCACGGTGCGCGCTCTCACGCGGATGGGGCGCCGGCCTTCGAGGTGCACCTCGTACGCGCCGAGCTGGTGCGGCTCGCGCTCGGCGAGCGCGCGCGACCGCTGGACGACCATCCCGGTCGTCGACAGATCCACGGTCCTGCACGCGTGCCGGTAGCCGTCCACGAGATAGAAGGCAGGCAGATCCACGGCCATTCGAGCTGCGTTTCGTCGTTCCATCGCGAGGCGAACGGTAGGACAGCCGCGCCCGATGGGCCCAGTTTTGACCCCGCTCGTCGCGCTCCGACGCGCGCACGGCGCACGAAAGGCGACCGGCGCACGGGCCGCGCGTGTCGCCCGGAAGACCGAAAAAGCTTCGTCATGCGGCGCTCCGGCGAGCGTCGCCGCTTGACGGACACCACGTTGAGGTAACATCTCGCCATGGCCGTATGCCGTGAGTGCGACAGCGAGGTTGAGACCCTCAAGACCGTCAAAGTCGGCACCAAGAAGAAGAAGGTTTGCGAGGACTGCGCCGATCGAATCGCGCAGGAAGAGGCCGTCGCCGAGGAGAGTGAGCAGGTCGTCCAGCAGATGATGGGATTCAAAGGAAAGCGGTAGTGTCCACGCGGCGGCCCGCGAAGGGCCGCAGCGACAAGACCGTTGCGCCGGGCGAGCTCCCGCTTTCCTTTTCCGTGAGAGCCATTGCCCGTCCCGCCCGAGCGCGACACCGGAGCCGAGCGCCCGATGCTACGAAACGTGCTCCTGCTCGACGATGACGCGTATTTCCACCGCGCCATCGCCCCCGCGTTGCGCGCCGAGGATGTGTGCCTGTTGCACGCGTACTCGCTGGCCGACGCCGATGCGATCCTGGCGGACCGTCGCGTGGACGCGATGGTCGTCGACAGCCACCTCCCCGACGGCGAAGGCGAGGCCTGGATCCAGGGCCGGCGCAACCGCGGCGATCGCACGCCGGTCATCTTCCTGTCGCCCTCGGAGCGCGTGCTCGACGTGCTGCGCCAGCACGAGAGCTCGCTCCAGCCGATCGTGCTCGTCACGAAGGGCGCCCTCCGCGAGACGCTGCGCGCGATCACCTCCGAGCGCCTGCCCGAGGTCGCGGGCCCGGCCTCGAACACCGCCAACATCGGCACGCGCGTGCTCGTGCTCGACGAAGATCCGGAGTTCCGCGCGGCCGCGGCGGAGGCCGGAAAGCGCCAGCTCATCGAGATCGTCGGCGCGCCGTCGGTGCTCGCCGCGGAGGCGCGCGTCCGCGAGGGCGTGTTCGACGGCGTCGTGATCGGCGCGCACACCGGCGACATGACGCCGTTCGCGTTCGCGCGCGAGCTGCGGTCGATGCCGGGCTACACGTCGCTGCCGCTCGCGTTCGTCTCGTCGGACGCCTCGATCCGCACGCGCATCGAGGCCGTGCACGCGGGCGCGACGCTGTACCTGAAGAAGCCGCTCGACGTGGACGCGCTCGCCGCGGCGCTGCGCGATCTGGTGGGCGAGACGCACTCGGTCCGCCCGCGCGCGCTCATCGTCGACCAGGATCCGCAGTTCGGCGCGTCGGTCGTGGAGCTGCTCCGCGGGAGCGGCATCGACGCGCGCTCGCTCACCGACGCGCGGGCGGCGCTGTCCGCGGTCGAGTATTACCGGCCCGACGTGCTCCTGCTCGCGGTCTCGATGCAGGGCGTGAGCGGCCTCGATCTGTGCCGGATCCTGCGCACGTCGCCCACGTCGCGCACGCTGCCGATCCTCCTCGTCTCGCGCACCGAGGACGTGCAGGATCGCATCGCCGCGTTCGAGGCCGGGGCCGACGATCTCATCGGAAAGCCGCTCGTCGCGCAGGAGCTGCTCGCGCGCGTGCGCGGCCGGCTGGATCGGCAGCGCCTCCTGCGCGATCAGGCGGAGCGCGACTCGCTCACGGGCCTTCTCCTGCGCGGCCCCGTCGTCGACGCGCTGCACGCGAAGCTCGCGGACGCGCAGCGCAAGGGCACCCCGGTGAGCGTGGCCATCATCGATCTCGACGGCTTCAAGGACATCAACGACACGTACGGCCACCTCGCGGGCGATCGCGTGCTCGTCACGGTGGGCCGGCTGCTCGCGACGCGGTTCCGCGGCGAGGACGTGCGCGGCCGCTGGGGCGGTGAGGAGTTCATCATCGGCTTCCCCGGCGAGGCGTCCGAGGTGGCGGAGGGCCTCGTCTTCCGCGTGCTCCGCGAGCTGCGCGAGATGCGCTTCGAGGGCGATCGCGGCGAGCCTTTCCAGATCACGTTCAGCGCGGGCGTGGCCGCGTTCCCCGAGGCGGGGATCACCGTGGAGGCCATCCTCAAGACCGCGGATCGCCGCCTTTACCGCGCGAAGCGGCTCGGGAAAAACCGCGTGATCCGCACCGAGGGGACGATTCCGCCGCCCCCGATTTCGAGGGTGTGATCGCCGGCCTCGACGCGCGCAGACTGCCAATCTCCGGCGTCCCCGAATAGTTTCGCACGGCCCTTCCCGATCCGTGTATCCATGGATCATGGGCAAGCTTCTCGGGGCAATGGTTGGGTTCGCTTCTGTGGCGTCTGCGGCGGTGTTTCTGACGGCCTGCGCGACGGGTCACATCACGTACGAAGGCGGCGGCGGCTCGGGCGGCGCCACGAGCCAGGGCGGCACCACGAGCCAGGGCGGCACGGGCGGCGCCACCACGACGGGCACGACGTCCACGACCACGAAGACGGACGGCACGTGTGTCGGCGCGGAGGACTGCGTGGCCTTCAGCGACGCGTGCAACACCGGCGCGTGCATCAACGGCATGTGCGGAAAGCTCCCCAGCGCGGACGGCGCGGCCTGCGAGGACGGAAAGCAGTGCACGCAGAACGACACTTGTTATCAGGGCAAGTGCGTCGGCGGCGCCCTCAAATCGTGCCAGTCCTCGAACACCTGCATGGTGGGTATCTGCGACGTCGTGACCGACACCTGCAAGGAGCAGCCGGGCAACGACGGCGCCTTCTGCAACCTCCAGAATTCGTGCATCCAGCAAGCAAAGTGCCTGTCCGGCGTCTGCCAGCCGAGCCAGATGACCGACTGCAGCTACCTCAACTCCGACTGCTCGGACGGCGTCTGCGACCCGAACGTCGGCTGCAAGGCGATCCCGAAGGCGGAAGGCACCGCGTGCAACGATTTCAAGTTCTGCACGGTGAACGATCAATGTGTACAGGGCGCATGCAAGGGCCAGCCGAACATGTGCGGCCAGCCGAACAACCCCTGTTACATCGCGGTCTGCAACGAGGCGCAGGCGACGTGCGTGGCGACGCCGGGCAACAACGGCGCGGCCTGCGACGACGGCAACCTGTGCACGGCCGGGGAGACGTGCTCGAACGGCCAGTGCACGGGCGGCGCGGCCGCGAACAACGGCGTGATGTGCGACGACGGAAACGGCTGCACCGGCGGCACGTCGTGCATGAACGGCCAGTGTGGAAACCCGCAGTCGCAGATCCAGCAGTGCGTGAACGGCGACCAGTGCTGCCCGGCCGGCTGCGCGGGCGACAGTGACTGTCTGTGGTACGCCTCCGGCGTGCAGCAGAACATCCCGGAGGCGCAGCTCACGGGTTGGCAGCAGTGCTACAAGGGCCTGTACGCGGACTTCAGCCCGACGATGTCGCAGATCCTCTCGCAGTGCAGCAAATCGAAGCTCCTGCTCGCGTGCCGTCCGGTGGGCCAGACGACGTTCCACACGCTCGCGATGGCGCCGCGGGTGGACGTCATCTTCGACACGGGCACCGGCAACACGCCGCACGACGCGAACGGCGTCGGCTGGTATTACAGCGACAGCTATTCCTGGGGATTCGCGCCGCAGGGAGAGCCGATCACCCGCAACTCCTGCGACACGACGAACCCGGGCAACGAGAACCGCCTGTGCTGGCACACGGGCAGCGGCAGCATCAACGGCGGCTGGCGCTGCGGCGCGAATACGGGCTTGAACGGCGACACGACCTGGGAGCGCATCGTCTACCAGGCGGATTGAAATCGGCGTTGCCGACTTCAATCCTCTCTCACCCATCTCGGGGCGGCACGCGCCGCCCCGCCCCGCCGGGGGACCCGTCGGGGTCCCCACCCCACCCGATCCGCGCACGATGAACGTGCCCGGCCAGAAGCTTCGGGCCTCGCGTGGTTCCTCGCTCGGGCGATGAGTGGAACGTGTCAGTTGGAGGGGGGGTTCATGCGAGGGCGATGAGCGCGGCGGTCGCAGCGTAATCGACGCGGGGGGTGCGCGCCGGCAGGATGGGGGGGAACACGCCGAGCGCCGAGCGCAACAAGCGATCTTCCTCGGTCGGGAGCGGGGCCCACGTGAGGGCGATGGCGGGGCCGCGATCGCCGGCGCGGCGGCCGTGGACGACGCGGACCACCGTCGCGAGAGTGTCAATCCAAACGCGCGTCCCGGGGACTCGGAGAGTGACGATCAGCTCCTCGCCGACGGTCGCGCTCCGGTTCGAGCTGAGGAGCATCCCGCGCGGGGACAGATCCACGGCGCGCACCCCCAAGAGCCGAAAGCCCTCCTCGCGGACGACCTCACAGTCGACCAGGACAGAACGACGCGTCGCGCGACGATCGAAAGCGAGCACCATCTCCATGATTGTTCCTCGAAACGAACGATAGGATCCCCCCCGATGGACGGCCAAAGAAGCGGCAGGCCACCGCGCGCGCCCCTCATAACCACTTCATGAAGTGCCCCGAATCTACGGGCAAAACGTGATCTCGTAGCTCGTGCCGAGGCAGGTGAAGGTGCTGGCCTTGTCGTCGTAGGCGTAGCTGTAGGCCGTCGGACAGGCTGTCTTGAACGTCATCGAGTAGCTCGTCGGAGGGCAGGTGTCCGGGGTGTTGTTCGGGCCGGTGCAGCAGTAGGGGTCGGTGCCGAATTTCTCACAGGCGCTCAGACAGGCCACCACCTTGCCGTCCGCGTTCTTCTGCTGCAGCTCCGCGGGGCACGTGGCGTTGAGGTCCGAGGTGCAGCCGGGAGAGCCGCAGTCGTACGGATTGCCCGGATCCGACGCCATGAACGTGCCGGGGACCGGCGCCACGCGCATCGGGAGGTTGTAGCCGTCCACCAGGCTGACATCGTAGAAGTCCTTGCCGCCGAAGCCGGCCAGTTGAAACTCCGCGAGCGTCGCGGGAGGCTTTCCGCCCGCGCCGGCGCATTGCAGCTTCTTGCCGCAATCTCCGGTGTCGCAGGGGCCCATTCCGGAGGCGTCGAACTGGCATCCTGTGCGGCCCCAGAAGCGACCGCCCCACTCCGTCGGCATCGTGAACGTCTTCGATTGGCCCGGATCCAGCTGGAAACCGCCGCCTTCGGGGAGGAGGTATTTCGGCTGGCCGTTCAAGGTGCCGGCCCACACCGTGAATGCGCAACTGTTCTTCACGGTGAACTGACGGCCATCCGGGAGCGTGGTGCCGCCCGTTCCGCCGGTGCCGGTGTCTCCTCCGGTTCCGCCGGCGCCGCCGCTCGCGGTGGTTCCTCCGGTGGTCGCGGTGGTGCCGCCGGTTCCGCCGGACGAAGATGCGGTTTCGGAGCCGCCGCACGCGGTAAGCGACGAGATTGCCAACGTGCCAGCGACCGCAATGAAAAGGGCCGTTCGAAGACGTGAAGAGAGCATGCAAAGACCTCCGCGCGAGAGGCTATCACGGCGAGGGCCGACAAAGACCTCCGCGCGAGAGGCTATCACGGCGAGGGCCGACAAAGACCTCCGCGCGAGAGGCTATCACGGCGGGGGCCGACAAAGACCTCCGCGCGAAGGGGTATCATGGCGGGGGCCTACAAAGACCTCCGCGCGAACGGGTATCATGGCGGGGGTTGCGGGGGCGGAGCCCCTGCTATCCAAAGAACCCCGCCCCCGGAGCTGGTTCACTTCGTGACGATCACAGGCAAAAAGACGCTTCTGTGGTTTTACAAGGGGGCAAAGCCCCCTCGTATCACTCCCCCACGCTTGCGCCGTGTGTGCTGAGTACGAATCCAATCCGCCACAGAGAAGACGACTTTGCGCATCGCACGAAGAGGCTCCTGTGTACGATCACGCGGCGTCGGGCGCGAGGCTTCGGACGAAACGGACCACCGCGGCGAGCGTCGCCGCCGGCTGATCGCGCATGGGAACGTGGCCGCAGGACGGGAGTACGACGCGCTCGGACGAGCCCGCGACGCCCGCGCACACCGCGTCGATCTGCGCGAGCGTGCCGTAATCGTCGTCTTCACCCTGAAGCGCCATCACTGGCACGTTGATCGTGGGCAGGTACCGTGTGAGGTTCCATTCGAGAAATTTCGGGTCGAGCCACGCCGCCGCCCACCCTCGAAAGGTGTTGTCGACGTCCTTGTGCGCCTTCGCGAGGCGCTCGCGAACTTGCGTGCTCGGGTCGTCGTACTGCGCCGAGAGGATCTCGATCGCTCGCACGCAGATCGGCTCCACGAACACGTGCGGCGCGATCGCCGCGACGCCGCGGATGCCTCTTCCGATGGCGCCCGCGTAGATGAGGGCGATCGACGCTCCGTCGGAGTGGCCGATCAGAATGGCATCCTGAATCCCCTCCTCCTGGAGCAGCGCCGGCAACACCGAGAGCGCCTCTTCGTGCATGAACGTGAGCGGGCGCGGCAGCGGCGCCGGGGACGACTGGCCATATCCGCGACGGCTGTAGACGAGCGCCGGATGGCCCGTCGCGCTCGCCACCTTCCGCGGGAAATCGCGCCACCGCGCCACGCACCCGAGGCCTTCGTGCAAGAACACCAGCGTGGGGCCGCGGCCGGCGATGCGCTCGATTTCGAGACCGGACAGGATCGACATGGCCCGGGCTCCCTACCACACTCTCCGGCTCTCGACGCGTCGTCTCGGCTCGACGGTGATCGCGCCCCTCACAGACTCCGGATCTGGCGGAGCGTCCAGCGCGCGATCTCCTCGCCGCCGAGACCCTCGAAATGCATGCCGTCCGGCCGGATCGAGGCGCCCTGACTCAGCAGCTCGCACGAGGTGTGATCGGGGCCGGGGCAAATCTGCTCCTTCAATGGCAAGAGGCGCACTCCGGGGGACGCGGCGGCCACGTCCGTGAGCATCGCGTCGAAGCAGTCCGTCGCGCGGTCCCATTTCTCGCTGGCCCAACCGCCGATCGGATAAGGCACCTTCGCGAGGAACACCTTGCCGCTCGACGCGGTGAGGATCTTCATCTGGCGCGACAGCTCGGTGAAATACGCGTCGCGCCACTCCTTGTCGCATGCTGCGCGCCATTTGCCGCCGATCTCGACGGGCGCGAAGAAGCCGCCGCCGAGCACGACGAGGCTCACGTCCGGCCGCAGCTCCGCCGTGTCCGCGGCCCATTTCGCGTCGCAGTCGCCGCCGTCGTGACGCCGGTTGTTGAGCGATCTGGTCGGATGTTGCTCGTCGAGAGAGTTGCAGTCGCCGAGCGCGCGGACTGCCACCTTGGCCCGCCCGCCCTCCTGCACGAAGCGCAGTCGATCCCCGAGCGCCACGGCCACGGAGTCGCCGAGCACCAGCACGCGCAACGTCCCCTCCGGCACGACGCCGGCCGCGGGCAGAGCGGTGATGTCCGCGTTGTACGGCGCGGGCGGCGCGCCGAAGATCGGCGGCGCTTCCCCGCCGGGCGCGGGCCGGGTCGCGGCCATCAGACAGGCCACCGCGCTCACCGTCGCCGCGGGCACGACGATGACGGGCGGGCCGAACGTGACGCCGCGCTTGCGGATCGGCTGCTCCAGGAAACGGTACGAAACATAGGCGATCGCGATCGTCGCCGCGAACCGGAGCAGCGTCAGCTTGAAGCCGCCGAAGCCCACGCGCTGCTCGCTGAGCACCACGAAAAGGGGCCAGTGATAGAGGTAGAGGCCGTAGCTCACGAGGCCCGCCCACCGGAGCGGCGCGAACGAAAACACCTTCGAAACAAGGCTTTTGTCGCCCTGCGCGGCGCACGCGATGAGCACCAGCACGCCCGCTTCGGTGAGCCAGAAGCCGCCGTGGTAGAGGAAGGCGCTCTGTCCATCCATCCGCGCCCACGCGACGCCGAGCCCGATCATCGCGAGGAAGCCGAGCGCGTCCAGCGTACGCAGCGCGCCTTTGCCTTCGATCGTCGGCTTTCCGGCGAGGGCGCACGCGAGCGCCGCGCCCACGAGGATCGATGCGCCGCGCGCGTCGGTGCCCATGTACGCGCGCGAGGAGCGCTCGGGATCGAAGAGGAGCCACATCGCCGCGCCGGACGCGATCGCGAGCGCCGCGGAGGTCACGAGGAGCGCCCGCGGTGAGCCCTTCGCGCGCCGCAGCACGAAGAACGAGATGAGCGGCCACAGCACGTAGAACTGCTCCTCGATGGCGAGGCTCCACGTGTGCTCCAGCGGGGACGGCGCGCTGAAGAGGTCCCAGTAGCTCTTGCCGGCGAAGATGGCGCGCCAGTTGGCGAAGTAGAACAGCGTCGCGAGCCCGTCGCCGCGGATGCGCCCGAGCTCCTGCGGCTTCGCGAAGAGCACGGCGTAGAGGGCGATGAGGGGCAGCAGCGCGAGCACCGCGGGGAAGAGGCGGCGCGCGCGGCGGATCCAGAACGCCTTCAGATCCAGCCTTCCGGTGGCGCGCTGCTCGGCGACGAGGAGCGACGTGATGAGGAAGCCGGAGAGGACGAAGAACAGATCGACGCCGAGGTACCCGCCGCGGAGGTGCCCGGCGTGAAAGAACAGCACGCCGACGACGGCGGCCCCGCGCAGTCCGTCGAGCGCGGGCAGGTGCTGGATCGTGGCGGGCCGAGCGGCCTTCCGGGCTTCTGGGTGCGCGGGTTCCAAGAGGGCGGCGGAGCCTAGCAAAGAATCGGCGCGCCGCGCGGCCGTGACCCCGAAAGTTGCGCGCGCCCCGCAGCGCCGCGGTGATAGCCTCTCTCGCGAAGGCGTGCGCGACACCGAGCAAAAGAGGCCCGCGGCGAGGACGAGAGGCGTCACGATCGTGATCGCGCTGTCGGCGACGATCTACGGGTGCGGCTCCCCTCCCCCGTCGAAGGTGCCAGTCTCGAACACCGGCCCGTCGAGCCTGTCGAGCGTGAGCGGCCCGCTCTCACCGACGCCGGGCGCCCGTCAATCCGGCATCGCGAGCTATTACGCGGACTCCCTCGCCGGCCGCCCCACCGCGAGCGGGGAGCCTTACGATCCGAAGGATTTCACCGCCGCGCACCGCACGCTCCCGTTCGGCACCATCGTGGAGGTCACGCGCGAAGACGGACAGACCGTGCGCGTGCGGATCAACGATCGCGGGCCGTTCGGGAAGAAGAAGCGGATCCTGGATCTCTCGCGGGCCGCGGCGCGCGCGATCGGGCTGGATCGCGCGGGGATCGCGATGGTCACCGTCACCGTGATTTCGGCGCCTCTCGGGCGCTGACGATCTCGGTGCCCACCCCCAGCCGCGCTGTCGCGCGTCTGCCCCTCCCAAATCGCTCTCTTCGTTCGCGAAGGGAGGGGGGTCATTCCGTAAGGCGGGGATTCAGAGTGCCAGTTTCAGACAGGCTTCTTCCCCGTCACCAGATAGGCAGTGATCGCGCGCCCTCCATGGTACTCGCCAGCGAGCACCGCGGCCCTCCACCGCTGCTGGTCCGCGAGCGCGAGCGTCCACAGCGCCTCGAATTCGGCCGGATCGCCGCCTCCCGCGCGGTACTGCAGCTCCGTCTCCTCGCGCGTGCCGCCGCCCCAGCCCCACGTGCCCGCGTCGACCCACTCGAGGATCTGCCGCAGATCGATCGCTTGATCATGCGTCCGATACGGCGGGATCAGCGCGGGGCACTTGTCCGATTGGTGCACCGTCACGTCCGTCAGGCCCGCGCGCGCGAACAGGCCCGGGAGCAGGTCACCGATCGACGCGTCGCCGCGGCCGAGCGCCTTCTTGCCCTCCCCGCACGTGTGCTGGAAATCGAGGAGCTTCAGCAACGTGGGCCACGACGCGCCGGGGGAGCCGCGGTGCCACGTCATCGCCTCGGCGAAGTTGTCCGGCTCCACGACCGCGATGCGGCCGCCCGGCGCGAGCACCCGCATCATCTCGCGCAGCGCCGTGGGCACGTCGGCCACGTGCATCAGCACCGTCTGGCACGTCACGAGATCGAACGCGCCGTCCTCGAACGGGAGGCGCTCGATCACGGCCGCCTGGTACCGCGTCCGATGCGCGATGCCGAGCTCCAGAGCCTTCGCCGCGGCCTTCTCGGCGAACGCGGCCTCGCGGTCGACGCCGTCGAGCGTCGCGTCCGGCGGCAGATAAGGCAGCAGCGTGCGGCCCCAATGACCGACGCCGCAGCCCACGTCGAGCACGCGCCGCGCGCCCGACAGGCCCCATCGTTTGGCGGTGAGCTCCAGGAAATCGGCGTTCCACCAGGTGTCGCGCCAGTCCCCTTCGAAGCCGACGAGGAAGGAATACGTCTGCGGCTCTGCCTGACTCATGCGCGCGAACGTACCGCAGCGGCCCGCGCGAGGGTGCCTATTGTGCGACTTCCAGCTTGAAGTCGACGGGGTCCCCCACCTTCGGGGTGCCGGTCCACGTGAGCGTGATCTGGTAGTCGCCGCGGATGCCCTGGCACAGCACGTACGCGCGGAGCTTCATCGACGTGACGCCCGTGTTCGGCTGGACGACGAGCATGCGGCCCTTCTCGTGCTGCGGATCGATCGGGCGCGCGTAGATCACCTTGCCGTTCTCCGGGTTCCAGCCGTCCTCCGGGAAGAAGATGTAGGCCAGGTTGGTGGAGTTGTAGTGGACCTCGATCTGCTTCGTGCTCCAGCCGTCCTCGATCCAGAACGCGCTGACCTTGAGCGTGCCAATCCATTCGGACATGTCACCGTCCGCGCAGTACGGATCGGCTTCGGGGCTGCACGCCGCGACAGGCACGATCGCGGCCGCGGCGAGCGCGAGGGGGAAGACGCTCCGGACGAGGCGCGCCCGGAGCGTGGCATTCGAGGTGGGGAGTCGCGACAAGGAGCCGTTTCGCATGGGCCCTCCAGAAATAGCTCTTCGAGGTGGTGGCGATCTCGCGAGCACAGGCCCGCGAGCACTACCGGAAGATATCCTGAACGCGGCTCGCCGTCGCGGCCGCGAGGCCCTCCGCGAGCGATTGTCCCGCGAGCTCGACGGCAATCATGACCGCATCGGGCGCGCCCGAGGTCATCGGCGCGCGGACCGGCTTGTCGAGGCCGAGCATGTGACCGAGCCGGCTCCCCGCCAGATCCTTCCACGCCGCGAGCAATTCGTCGGACGCGGGGGCCGCGCTCTTCGAGAAATCCCCGGTCACGGCCGCGGTCAGCGCGAAGCTCTTCCGCTCCGTGGGCTGCAAAACGGCGCCGACGGCGGTCGCGGCGCCGAGCAGACCGCGCAGGCCGCGGCGCACCTCTCCCTCGAACGGACCCGGCGCGTAGGCGGCAAAAGGTGCCGCCCCGAGCCGCAGCGCCAAGGAGTGGAGAGGCTCCGCGGCGAGCGCCGAGTGCGCATGTTTCAGCTTGCCTTCCGCGAACAGAGAGGCAATGCGCGCGGGCCCTCGCGACGCGCTGCCGCCGTCTTGAAAGGCCGCGACGTCCGCGCCGAGGAACGCCGCCGCGAGCGTGTGGCGCCCGATCTTGCCGGACACGCGCACCAGATCCGGCCGCTCCACCGAGCGCTTTTCGTGGCTGGTGAAGCGCGCGCGGTAGCTCCGCTCGATGGCCTGTGCGTTCCCGGTGTGGCGCGCCAGATAGAGCATCACGTCGTCGTCCGCGGGGGACTTCCCCGCGACGTCGCCCGGCCCCACGAGCGGATCCTGCGGCGCCAGCGACTCCGGGGGTGGCAACGGATCCGGCTTCGCGGAGGCGTCCGGCGCGACAGGCGGCGTTCCGGGACTGGCCGTATTCAAGGGCGCGGCATCCCCCCCCGAGGCGATCGGCGCGCACGCCACCGCGACGGCCTCGGGCAGCGTGCGCAGATCGATGCCCGTCGCCATCGCGAACGAGTCGAACCGCGCGCCCGACACCGCGACGTCCAGGAGCGGCGGGATCCACTTCACGCCGAGCAGATCCCGCGGCGCGGCCACGATCATCCACCGCACGCCCGCCGCGGCGACGAGGCCCGTGAGCGGCGACGTCGCGAGCGGCGGCAGCGGCGGCCCGTCCGGCCCGACCGGCCCCGGATTCGAGCTGCAGGCCGAGAGGAACGGCGCGGCCAGCGCGGCCAGCGCCCCTTGCAGGATCGACCTTCGAGCGGGCGCCCCGTCCATGGTGCTCAGTCGACCGAGATGTACAGAAAACGCCGGTTCTTCGAGCCGACGCGCACGAGGTACCGCTTGCCCTTCGCGAGCTCCAGCTTCTCGTTCTTGGTCGCCTCGTCGGGGAGAGCGCCCTCGCCCACGTAGACCGCGCCGCCCTTGATGAGCCGCAGCGCCTCGCTCGTGGACGGCGCGAGGCCCGAGTCCTTCATCGCCTTCGCGATCCACACGCCGGCCTTGTCGTCCCCGGCCGTCACGCGCGCCTCTTCGATCTTGTCGGGCAGGCCGCCCTTCGCGACGCTGCGGCGCCGCGCGAGCGCCTCGGACGCGGCGTCCGCGGAGTGGAAGCGCGTCACGATCTCCACCGCGAAGGCCTCTTTCACGGAGATGATGTTCGCCTTCCCCGCGGCTGCCTCCGCCTTGAGGGCGGCGATCTCCTCGTTCGATTTCGAGCTCAGGAGATCCATGAAGCGCCAGATCACCTGATCGTCGATGAGCATCAGCTTCTGGAGCATCTCGAACGGAGGCTCGTTGATGCCCACGTAGTTGTCGGCGCTCTTCGACATCTTCTTGCCGGTGATCTTGCCGTTCTCGATGCGCGCGTCGGTGCCTTCGAGGATGGGCGTCGTCATCACCATCTGCGCGCGCAGGCCGTAGCGCGGCATCAGATCGCGGCCGACGAGCAGGTTGAAGAGCTGGTCCGTGCCGCCGAGCTCGATGTCGCAGTCGAGCGCGACCGAGTCGTACGCTTGCAGGAGCGGGTACAAAAACTCGTGGATGTGGATCGGGCGCTTTTCCTCGAAGCGCTTCGAGAAGTCGTCGCGCTCCAGCATGCGGGCCACGGTGTATTTCGCGCCGAGCTCGATCATCCCGACGGCGCCCAGTTTGTCGAGCCACTCGGAGTTGTAGCGGACGACCGTGCGGTCCTTGTCGAGCACCTTGAAGGCCTGCTCCTGGTACGTCGCGGCCGCGGCCATGACCTCTTCGCGCGTGAGGCGCGGGCGGAGATCGTTCTGGCCGGTGGGGTCGCCGACCATCGCGGTGAAGTCGCCGACGACGAAGATGACGGTGTGCCCGAATTCCTGGAACTGCCGCATCTTCGACATCAGGACGGTGTGCCCGAGGTGGAGATCGGGGCGCGTCGGATCGAAGCCGGCCTTCACCTTGAGGGGCCGGCCGGAGCGGAGCCTCTCTTCGAGCTCGGCGCGGACGTGGAGATCCACGACGCCCCGGCAAAGCGTGTCCATCTGAGTTTCGACGGGAACCATGGCGGCGGCACCCTAGTAGAAATCGGCCGAGGTGTCTCGCGCCCGCACGAGCGCCGCCCGACGTCGAGGACTACCGTCCGCGGAGCGAGCTCCGTCCTCCCAGTGGCGCCCTCAGTCTTCGTGATCGTCGCCGCCCGAGATCTCGTAGTGGCGGCTGTTGTTCACGAGCTCCTTGAGCTCTTTGCCGACCTTGAAGAAGGGCAGTCGCTTGGCGGCCACGGGGACGGGCTGGCCGGTGCGCGGGTTGCGGCCGCTGTACGATTTGTATGGGCGCACGGTGAAGGAGCCGAAGCCCCGGATCTCGATGCCCTCGCCGCGCTGGAGCGACTCGGTCATCGCATCGAAGACACAATTGACCAGAAGCTCCGCCCGCGCCTTCGTCAGCTCGGCGCGCCCCGCGATCGCATCGATCAGCTCGCTTTTCGTCATGGCTAGTTTGGCTCCCTCGGGGGGGCACGCAGACCCGTGACCCTCCGCGTGAAACCGCAGCGATCTCGGTGCGTACCCCTTCCGAATTGACGCTCTCACGTTTCCAGGGAACGGGTCAATCGCTAAACGAGCCGAAATTACGCGGACAATGGGGGGTGGGGCCGAATGGTACAGCGGCACCGAACGTGCAACAGGACACCTCCGAGAGGCACGCGTCGAGGCCCAGGTGCCGAGAGGTCGCGGGGCGCGCGGGTGCCAGTCCGTCGAGGAGCGCAGTTGTGAGACTAGGGGCTCGCGTCGCGCAGCTCGATGCGATCCAGCGCGACGAAGGGCTGCATTTCCGGGTCGGCCGGAGCGCGCCAGAGCGGCGTCACGGTGATGTCGACCCGGCGCGCGGACTTCGGCAGCGGCCCGACGAAGACGGACACGCACGAAGGCAGAGGGCCCGGCGGCAGGGTGAAGGGGCTCTGGTAAATCGGGGCGCCGTCCGCCTCGACGCCGAGCGCGACGGAGGGGACCTTTGCGATCGTCGGTGACGTCGCGTCGATCGTCGGTGACGTCGCGTCGATCGTCGGTGACGTCGCGAGGAGGAGCGTCAGCGAGAGCGAGCGCCCGCGCGCGACGTCCGGGAGCCCCACGCGCACGACGCCGCCGGGCTCGGTCGCGAGCACGCGGAGGGGCCGCGCGGCCTTCGCGCACGTGCCGCCCGCGAACGTGGGCAGCGCGAACGCGGAGCCTTCCTGCGCGCGCGGAGGCCAGAGGGAGCCCGCGTCGATCGCGACGAGCGAGGCCAGAGGCTCCATCGGATACGGCGTCACCTCCACGTGCCCGCGCCCGGAGGAGGGATCCTCGACGAAGCGCGCGAGGCCGACGAACGAAGGCGATCCGTGCGCGATCCACGTGACCCGATCGAGCGCATCGCCCTTGCGCCGCGCCACCTCGACGTGCCCTTCGTCGCGCGCGTCCGGGTCGAACGCGAGGTTGAAGGCCGCATCGGTGTCGACGAAAAGAAGGCCACGCCCGCCGGCAGATCGCGCGCTTTGCTCGGCGGAGAGGGCAGCGGCGTCGGAGAACAGAGGCGCGCCGCCGTCGCGGTCGCGGAGCATCGCGTGATCGAAGCCGGCGCGCACCCCGAAGGCGATCAGCACCAGACCGACGAGAGCGGCGCCAAAACGAGGCGTTGCGCGTGCAAGATCGCTGTCGCTGTACCTTCGGGCGGCGATCGCCGTGGCCGCGATCGCGAGCAACACATGCTCGAACGGGAGGGCGTCCGCATACAGGCGTGCTCCGCCTCCGGGGTAGTTGCCGTCGAAGTAGAAAGGCACGTACGCGGCGATGAGCAGCAGCGTGGCGATCGCGATCGCGCGCACGCCGGGGCGCCTCCACGCGAGCGCCGCGCCCGCGGGCACGAGGAGCGCGAGCGGCTCGGCGTTCGCCGGATCGACGAGGTGCATCCACAAGCGCCGCGCCGTCGTCTTGATCGCGGGCACGAGGCCGAAGCCGCGCGGCAGGTTGGCGCGAACGAAATCCGCGTGCTCCCCGTAACACCCGATGCCCTCGCCGAACCCGTACCGAAAGCACCCCGCCGGCCCGTCGTTCAGCGCGTAGTGCGCGGCGTGCGTGCTCGTGAGCCACCGCCCCGTCGCGAGCCGCTGATGCACCGCGTACACGACGAGCATCGGAATCGCCCCGACGGCGACGGCCACGAGCATCTTCGCCGTCCGGCGGACGCTCGCCGAGCGCGGCAGGAGCGGTGTCGCAGAATCTTGAGACAGGAGGATCACGAGCGCGGTCGCCGCGAACGCGAGGCCGGACGCCGGTCGCGTCGCGAACAGGAGACCGCCCGCGAGCCCCGCGATCACGGCGCTCCCAACGGGGCCGCGGGCCTTCGAAACAAGGCTTTCTGTGATCTGCCCGCCGTTCGTGCTCACACTCTCGTTCTCGCTCCTTTGGACACCAAAAGGCTCCCCTCCCTTCGCGAACGTAGTGAGCGATTTGGGAGCAACGTCGAGGACTGCGTCCGCTCCGCTGCGGACTCCGCGGAGCCAGGCTCCGCTCCGCCTCCGCGGAACGGACTCCGTCCTCCCAGTGGCGGCCGGAGGGGCGGACGGGCGATAGCCCGGCCGGGGGTGGGCACCCTCTTGTGATCTCGCATCGCGCTCCAACCGGCGCGCGCGGAGGAGGGAGGTCACGGCGAGCGTGAACGTGAGGGCCGCGAGGCCGTGCGACATCGTGTCGGCCGTGTGGTAACGCAGCGCCGCGCACGCCACGCCGAGCGCCGCCGCCGTGAGCGGGACGCCTTCGAATCGCGGGGCATCGCGTGTCACCTCCTTGGCCAGCGCGTGCGTCGCGAAGACGAGCGCCGCTGCGATCGCCGGGCCCACCAGCATCGGCGCGCCCACGAGGAAGCCGAGCGCGAGCACCATCGGGTAACCGGGCGGGAACAGCACCGCGGCGCGCGCGCCCGCCGCGTCCTCGCTACGCACGAGGAAGCGGCCGAGCACGCTCGTCTCCGGATCCGGCGCCGGGAACGTCACGTGGCCCTCCGCGAGGCCGCGCGCCGAGAGGTAGTAGCTCGTCGCGTCGATGATCCGCGGGGCGCCGCGCAGGTAGAATACGACGTAGAGCCACGAGAGCGCCGCCGCGAGCGCCGCGAGGACGATCACCGCGCGACGCTCGTTTCGCCTTGCAAACGCGGCGATTCGCGCGCTCCACGCGAGCGTCGCCGCCCCGATCGCGACCGCGGCCCACTGGGCCGCATCCACCGGAAGGCCGACGCGCGGGACGATCACGGCACCGCTCGCTGCGCCGCGATCACCGGGGGGCCGACGCGCAGGGCGATCACGGCGTTACTCGGTCGCCACGATCCACACGTGGAAATCGGCGAAGGCGCCCATCTCCGCGAGGAGCGACAGCGTCACCTGCTCGGCAGGGCCCTCCGGCAAGGCGAACGACGTCTCGATCCACGCGCCGCGCGGCAGGCCCTTCGCGCGCGTCGCGTCGTCCTGGCCCTTGATTTCGAGCACGCCCGCGTCGCGATCGCCGAGCGTCACGCGGATGTTCGCGCGGCTCTCCGGCGGCGTGCGCATCACCAGGCGGCGGCGGCCCGCGGGCAACGCGACGCGCATCGTCTCGCGCTGACCCGGCGCGATCACGCGGCCCGCGTCGAAGAGATCCTCTTCCGGCTTCTTGGGATCCGGAAGCACGCGGAAGTCGACGAAGCCGCCCGCGGGGTGCGGGAAGACGTACGCGTGATCCTTCTCGTTCATCAGATCCGCGACGTCGATCTCGTCGGCCACCTGCTCTCCGGCCTTGAGCGATCGCGGGCTGCCGGTGCGATCGAACGGGCTCCAGTCGGCCTTGTAGATCACCTTCTCCGAGCCGCCGCAGATCACGTTTCCGAACACTGGCACGCTCGTGATGCGGCGGCCGAAGATCACCGGGAGATCGCCCCACCACGTCGGGTAGATCGCCATCGTGTCGGGGCGATCTTCCGGCGGCAGGCGCTCCAGCAATTCGAGCGTCGCGCCGAGGCCTTGCACGCCCGCGCGCGCGAACGGATAGTCGTGGTACCCGCCGAGTCCGATGAGATCGATGCCGGGGCGATCCGACGCGTAGAGCAGCGCGCCCGCGTCGCCGACGAGCACGCGCTCCGCCTCGATGTGCTTCAGGATGCCGCCCGCGACGATGTGCTGATCGCGGATGTTGCGGCTCGCGCGGCCGAAGAACCAGATCTGGTCGCGCATCCGCGGGGCCTGCGCTTGCGCGAAGACGATCGCGATCGCGGACGCGCCCGAGACGCGCAGCGCCCCCACCACGATCCGCTTTCTTTCAGGGCCGGCGACGACGTTTTCGCTCTTGCGCCACGCGCCCTTCGCGAGCGTCGCGAGGCCCATCGCCGCGAGCACGAGGAGCCACGCGACGGCCGGCATCGTGTACCGCTCGTTCTGCCAGCGCACCTGGCCGTTCAGCGAGACGAGGAGCAGCCACGCGATCGCCTGCGCCCAGATCAGCGCCGCGACCGGGCGCACGCGGCGCGCGAGGAACGGCAAGAGCGCCGCGATCGGGACGAGCCAGCCCCACGGGATCCGGTGCTGCGCGTCGAAGTCCGCGAAGTGGTGGTGCGTGTTGCGGAGCACCACGTAGCGAAGGAGATCGACGTACTGATCCCACTTCTCCGACGGCGTCATGTACGGGTGGTTGAGGCCGAGCTTCGCGATCGCGCCGGCCGGGGACCACTCGCCCGTGAACACCTTGTTCGCGGCCGTCTGCGCGGCGAACCCGAGCGCGCCGGGCACGCTCATCGCGAGGAACACGGTCCACGGGAAGCGCGCGTCGGTGCCTTTTTCACGCCACTTCGCGCGCACCGTGAGCGCCGCGAACAAGGCGAACGACGCGACGCACGCCGCCGACTCGGGCCGCGTCCAGTAGAGCATCACGTTCGCGATCCCGGCGCCGATCGCGAGGCGCGGCATCTTCTCCGGCTCGTCCGCGGCGTCGATCACGTCGAGCGTGGCCCACAGCGCGAGCGCCCACATCGCGAGGTGGAACGCGTTCTCCATGCCGCTGAACAGCGACCAGTCGAGCGCGCCGACCGACAGCACCGCGGGCGGCAACAGGTACTTCGCCCAGCGCCCGAGCGGCTTGAACAGGCGCGCCGTCGCGACGAAGAACCACAGCATCGACGCGCACGCGACGATCGCCGCCCACTTCATCAGGAGCAGGCCGCGGAAGCCCACCCAGTAGCCGATCGCGAGCACGAACGGGTACGACAGGCTCGTGTTGCCGCTGGAGAAGCCGTTGCCCTCGGTCCACTGGAACGGGTAGCCGCGGGCCGTGGCGCGCGCGTAGTCGAAGTGGATGAAGACGTCGTCCAGCGGCGCGGACCATTCGCCGCCGGTCTGGATGTGCATGTACCCGTAGAAGGTGTGCGCCGCGTACGAGACGCACGCGATCGAGAAGGCCAGATAGAGCCAGAAATCGATCTTCGGGAACAGGCGAACGAGGCGGTCCAAGGCGGGAGGGGCCTCATAACACAGCCGCGACACGCTTCGGATATAGTGCGCCCATGCGTCGCTCTTCCTCTCTTCTCCTCGCGTATGTTCCGGCTTTCTTTCTGCTCGCATCCGGCGCGCTGGTCGGCGCTTGCGGAGGCGACGGATCCGGGTCCGGCGGAGGCGGCGGGGCCACGACGACGAGCTCCGGCGGCGCGAGCGCGGGGACGTCCGCGGCGTTCGATCTCGGGGCCGACCTCACGAAGCCCGAGAGCTTTTATGATCTGCCGTATCCGTCCGATCTGCGGCTCACCGCCACGGGGACTCCGGATCTGACGGGGCTCCCCTTTCCGTCCACCGCGACGTCGGTGCCCGGCCTCGTGAAGACGGCCATGGAGCATCCGGGGTTTCCGGTGGTGCCGGTCGCGTATTTCCGGTTCTCGGCGCCGATCGCGGAGATGGATGTGACCGCGGTGATCGCGGCGGACAAGGCCTCTCCGATCCTGCTCGTCGACGTGGATCCGGATTCGAGCGAGCGTGGCAGTCTGACGCCCGTCGTCGCGACGACGCCGCCCACGGATGGGTGGGTGACGGACAACATGCTGGCGGTCGCGGGGCGCCCCGGCTTCGTGCTGCATCCGAAGCGGAAGTACGCGTTCGTCGTGATGAGCAGCCTCAAGGACGCGAGCGGAGCGGCCCTGTCGCAGCCGGCCGCGCTCGCGGATCTCCGCGACGGAAAGACGCCCTCCGGCGCGCTCGGGGAGAAGGCGGTGGCCCTCTATGCGCCGCTCTGGGAGACGCTGAAGACCCTCGGAGTCGACGCGGCGGAGGTGGCGGCGGCCACGGTGTTCACGACGGGCGACGTCGTTCAGGAGAATGCCAATCTCGCCACGGCGCTGGAGCAGAAATATTCGGCGGACATCCAGGGATTGCAGGTGGATCCGGACGACGGGGCGCAGCACGACACGTACTGTGAGCTCGTCGGGAAGATCACGTATCCGCAGTTCCAGAAGGGGGATCCGCCGTTCAATACGGAGGGCTCCTTCGACTTCTCGGACAACGGGCTTCCGGCGAAGCAGCGGGACGAGGACGCGCCGATCACGATCACGATCCCGAAGGGGGAGATGCCGGCGAACGGGTTCCCGCTGGTGCTTTATTTCCACGGGTCCGGCGGGCTCTCGACCGCGGTCGTCGATCGCGGCAAATGGCACCCGGAGAGCGATCCGAGCAAGTGCCCTTCGAGCGGGCTCGACACGTGGAACGGAGTCACCGGCTGCAACACCAAGGGAGAGGGGCCCGCGTGGGTGGTGGCGCCGTTCGGCTTCGCGATGGCCGGATCCGCGCTGCCATTGAATCCGGAGCGCCTCCCGAACGCCGGGGAGACGGCCTATCTGAACCTCGAAAACCTGTCCTCGATGAGGGACAATTTCCGACAAGGCATCCTCGAACAGCGGCTGTTCCTGAACGCGCTCGCGAAGCTGACGATCGATCCGGCGAAGGTGGCGGCGTGCTCGGGGCTCTCGCTGCCGGCGGGGCAGAGCGTGTACAAGTTCGATCTCCAGACGGTGTACGCACAGGGCCAGTCGATGGGCGGGATGTACACGAACCTCATCAGCGCGACGGAGCCCCGGATCAAGGCCTCTCTGCCGACGGGCGCGGGCGGGTACTGGAGCCACTTCATCCTGATCACGCCGCTGATCCCGGGCGTCGCGGGCAAGGTGGGAGTCGCGCTCCTCGGCACGACGGCCAAGCTGACGTTCCTGCACCCCGGACTGAACCTGTTCCAGACGGCGGCGGAGGCGGTGGATCCGATGGTGTCGATGCCGCGGCTCGCGCGACGGCCGCTGCCGAATCACCCGGTGCGACCCATTTACGAGCCTGTCGGCAAGGGAGACTCGTACTTTCCCATGGAGACGTACGACGCGATGGCGCTCGCGTACGGGCACAAGGAGGCCGGGAACGTGGTGTGGCCCACGATGCAAGAGGCGCTCAAGCTGGCCGGGCTCGACGGCGTGCTCGATTATCCGGTGGTGGAGGACGTGACGAGCGAAGCAGGCGGCAAGTATACGGGCGTCATCGTGCAATACGAGGGCGACGGCGTTTATGATCCGCACGCCATTTACTCGCAGCTCGATGACGTGAAGTATCAATACGGCTGCTTCTTCTCCACGTTCCTCAAGACCGGAAAGGCGCAGGTGCTCGCGCCGAAGCCGCTCGGCTCACCGTGCCAGTGAGAGGAGCGCTCCGTGAACGTCGTCTCTCGATGTCCCCTCTCGGTGGGATGGATCGCGTGGCTGAGCCCCGCGGGGCAATGGATGCTCACGGTCGTCGCGAAGGCGACGTACACGCTGGCGCCGAACGAGTCGGACCTCGCGGAGGAGCAAGAGGCCGTCTACGAGGCCGACGCGCACTGGAATGACGAGGAGCATCGGAGCCTGTTCGCCGCGAGCGATCTGGTCCCGTTCAAGCGGCGCGCGGACGTGCTGCTCGTGGGGCACGCGTTCGCGCCGGGCGGGCGGCCGATTCGATCGCTGATCGCGCGGCTGCAAGTGGGCGGCGTCGACAAGGCGATCGAGGTGTTCGCGGAGCGCGCGTTCGCTTCGGACGGGGCGCTGCTCGAAGGGCATCGCTTCACGAACATGCCGCTCGCGTGGGAGCGCGCCGCGGGCGGTCCGGAGACGTCGAATCCGGCGGGCGTGCGGCCGGACGTGGGGCCGGATCGTCACGGGATGACGCCGCTGCCCAACCTGCAGCCGGCGGGCCTCACGATCGCGAGCCGGCGCGATTTCATCCCCGCGGCCGGATTCGGGCCGATCGCGCCGACGTGGCCCTCGCGGCGGACGTTCCTGCACCGCGGCCTCGCGAATTGGGATTTCCGGCGGTGGCACGAGCGGCCTCTGCCGGCGGATCTGGATCCGGGGTTCTTCAACGCGGCGCCGCCGGATCAGCAGCTCGACTGGATCGCGCCGAACGAGCGCATCGTGCTGGAGAACCTGCACCCCGAGTATCCGCGGCTCGTGACGAGCCTCGTGGATCGGACGCCGTTTTCGCACGTGCGGTTCGCGAGCGGCTCGCCGGAGGAGCTGTCGATGCGGGCGGACACGCTGGCCATCGACACGGACACGGGGCGATGCACGCTCGCGTGGCGCGCGCACCTGCCGTTCGACGAGGCGCGGCCGGCGCAGGAGATCGTGATCGCGCTGCGCGAAGGGGGCCGATCCGGCGCGAAAGAGGGCTTGAATACGCCCGCGGGCCGCGAGGACGCGAGCTCGACGATGCCGCAGCCGATGAACCTGTCGGCGCTGCTGCCGTTCAAGAGCGCGCCGCTGCCGGAGCCGGAGCTGACAGGGGGTTGGAAGGCCATGGGCGGCGCGCCGTCCTCGGCCCCGGCGCACGCACCGCCACCGCCGCCTGCTCCACCGCCGCCTCCACCGCCGTCGCCTTCGTCGCCGGGCATCGAGAGCGCGGAACCGCCGCGTCCGCCGATGATCGCGCTTCAGGCGGAGCGTCCGCCGTCGTTCATGGTGACGCCCGCACCGGCGATCCCGAAGCCGCCGATCGTCGCGCCCGCGCCGGTGCAGCAGCTCTCGTCGGTGCTGGAGGCGTCGAACCTCGCGGTGCCGCGCGCCGCGCCCGCGGAGCCTGCGGCGGAAGCGAAGCGCGCTACCGCGACGGAGACGAAGGCCGCGCCGGAGCCGCCTGTCACGAGCGCGGGGCTGCTCGATCTGCTGTGGTTCGATCGTGCGTTCCTGCCGCGCGCGCGGAAGAAGGCCGAGTGGCGCGCGCTCCTTCAGGCGATCGAGGATCGGCCGCTGGATCCGGATCTCGACGACGTGACGCTCGGCGCGTCGCCTGCGGAGGTGGAGGATCGTCGCGACGCGTTCGAGATCCTGTCGCGCGGCGACGCGGTGGACGTGCCCGGCGTGGAGGACGCGCTCGCGAGCGCAGTTCGCAAGGACGGCAAGCTGGTGCCGCCGCTCTTGCTCGCGGCCGGGACGCTCGCGTTTCCTCTCGACGAGGTGGAGGCGCTGCGCGCGCACGTGGCGTTGATCGCGCCGCTCGCGGCGGGGGACGACAAGCTCCGCGCGGAGCTCACGCTGGTGCGCGAATACCTTGGAACGCCGGATTTCGCGTGCGCGCCGCAGATGGTGGAGACGCTCTCCGCGCGATTGTGGGAGGCGTTCGATCGCGGCAAGCGCGCGGTGAGCGCGGACGCCCTCCGTTCGCACGCGAGCGCCGCGTTGCTTCAAAAGAGGCGCCTCCAGAAGCGCGACGTCTTCGGCGGAAGCCACGTGCGCGCGCTCTTGCAAACCCCGGCGCCGCCGCCTCCGAACGCCCCCGCGAACGCGCCGCCCGCGGGCGTGGTGACGGTGCCCGCGTACTTGCCGTCGTCGCTCGCATCGCAGCTCCCGCTGTTCCCGCAGCTCCGCGTGAGGCTCCTCGCGGAGGCGCATTTGCCGGTCGATCAAGCGGAGACGGCGTCTTCCGCGCTGCGCGTGGTGGCGCTCGCCCGCGTGTGGCAGCGAGCTGCGGCGCGCACCGAACGAGAGAGAACATAAGGCGCAGACGATGCCCACCCCCGGTCGCGCTACGCGCGCCCGCCCCTCAGGCCTCCACTGGGAGGACGGAGTCCGCTCAGCGGAGGCGGAGCGGAGCCTGGCTCCGCGGAGTCCGTAGCTGAGGGGACGCAGTCCTCGACGTTGCTCCCAAATCGCTCACTGTCGTTCGCGAAGGGAGGGGGCATTACTGCATTCGAAATGATGCTGTGGGGCGGCTCCGAAGAGGACGGGAGGCTCCCCTCCCTGCGGCTGCGAAGCAGGCGCTTTGGGAGGGGCGGGCGCACCGCAGGTGCGACCGGGGGTGGGCACGTGGGCACCCCTTCTTGTTTCTTATTCGTTCGCGGTCGTCCACGCGGCGCTGTCCTCTTCGGTGAGGCGGCCGGATTGATGCTTGAAGAGGTGGATGCCGATGCCCTTCTCGGACTCGATCAGGAAGCGGTCCACGGGGCCGAAGAAGAGGTCCACCTGGCGCGGGGTGGCGAGCGGGAGGAAGGCGCGCAGCACGCGCGGGTCGTAGAAGCGGAAGTACATCGGGGGGCCGCCGTCTTCGCGATTTGCCGTTAGCAGGCGGCGGAAATGCGCGCGGAGGTCGCGGAGCGGGGCGCGGCTCGTGAGGGCGATTCCCCAGCTCTGGCCCCATCCCTCGCGCACGAGGCGGGGCAACAGGCGGCTGCCCTCGCGGAGGCGCACGAGGTACGGCGCGCCGTCCGCCATCGTCTCCGCCGTGAGGCCCTCGTACAGCGACTGGTGATCGTCCACCGAGGTCCGCAACAGACGCAGCACGCGGTCGTCGCGCGCGGCGTCGAGCAACGCGAACAAGTGGCCCTTCGTCGACTCGATCCGAAGGCGCGCGAGGAGGCTCTCCACGGCGGCTTCTCCCGGCGGCGCCTCGCGCGTGTCCTCGAAGTGCACGAGGAAATCCGTGCGGCCCGCGCGCAGCCACGTGCCGGTGCGGCGGACCTCCGCGCTCTCCCGCGGCTCGCCGCCGACGAAGAGGCCGCCCGCGCCGCCGAGGTCGCGCACCTCGCAGCGCGCGCCGTCCCACGCGATCTCCCAGTGCACTTGCGAGAGATGATCGTCCGCGGCGACCACGATCTCGGACAGCGTCGTGCGCCCGACGCGGAGGCGATCCCCGGGCGCGATCACGGCGCGCGGCACGGACGCGCCGCCGCCGCGGATCTCGAGGAGCACGCGCGGGAGCTGTTCGCGCGGAGGTTGCTCGCTCGTGGGCTGTTCGCGCAAAGGCTGTTCGCGCGGGGAGAGACCGCTCACTTCTCGCCTTCGAGGAACGCGGCGGCGCTCGCGGCGGCCTGCTTCAAACAATAGCTGTCCGAGCCGATGAGCACCGTCGGACAACCGGAGACGACCTTGCCTCCGTGCGCCGTCGGATCGCCCTGTCGCGCCGCGTCCTTCCCCTCGATGATCACCGTGCGCTCGCCCTTCGAGATCGTGTCCGGGCCGGGGACGCACACGGCACGATCGCCGACGCGCGCCGCGGGTTGAAAGCCGATGATCACCTTGCTCGCGCCGGAGGACACCGGGCCTCCGACGTGCGGCGGCGGATCGACCTTGGGGCAAGTGTGGTTGTCCGTGATGCGGGCGGCGGGCGGCATGAGGCCTTCTCCTGGTTCGGGTGACAGGCTGTGCGCTTACTGGCCAATCAAGGTCTTGCTGACGTCATCCATCGTCGGCTTCGGCGGATCCGGCGGGGCGGCCTTCGCGGCCTCGGCCGGCGGCGTGGGCTTGGATCCGGAGCCGTCCGCGGGCGATCCGCCGCTGTTGATGCGCACCAGATCGCCCACGATGTCGATGCCGCCTCCGTGGAAATCGATGAAGCCGGCCGGCCCCTTGATCGAGAGCCGCGCGCCCGCCTCCAGCACGAACAACTGGCCCGACTTGAGGTGGATCTCCTGCCCGGCCTCGACCGCGTTCTTGCCGGCCACCTGCTTCTGATCGTCGCCCTTCACGATGAGCGATCGCGCCGCGCCGATGAGCTGGCTCAAGAGGCCGCCGACCGTCGAGTGGCTGTCTTGCCCGATGGCCTCGCGCCGGCTCTGACCGATGTTCGCGTCCTCGTCCTTCTCCACGGCGCGCTGACGATTGCCTTCCGTCTTGCGGATCTCGTCGCCGCTGATGAGCTTCGTCATGTTGGCGCCGACCTTCACCGCGTTGTTCTGGTCGGTGATCTCGGTGTGGTTCTGGTTCGTGACGCGCGTGCGGTTCTGCATCGTCGTCTCGGTCTCGTTCGCCTTGACGAGCTTCGCGCGGTCGTTGCCGATCGTGATGACCTCGTCGTTCTTCACGAGGCGGCGCTGGTTCTTCTGCGCCTGCTGCCACACCAGCTCTTCGCCCTTCTTGTCCTCGAACATGACCTCGTTGAAGCCGTTCGAGCCCGGGGACGTGTCGCTCTTCCAGGTGCTGCGCGTCTTGTGCTGCGGCAGCTTGTACGGCGTCTGCTGCACGGTGGTGTACACGCGGCCCACGATCATCGGGCGATCCGGATCGCCGCCGAGGAAGTCGACGAGCACCTCTTGCCCGATGCGCGGCAGGTTGCTGCCGCCGTATCCAGCGCCGCCCCACGGCTGACTCACGGGGATCCAGCACGAGCTGTTCTCGTCGCGCGCGCCCTCGCGGTCCCAATGAAACTGCACGCGGATGCGGCCGAACTCGTCGACGTGGATCTCCTCGCCCGCGGGGCCGACGACCGTGGCCGTCTCCATGCCCTGCGTCTTCGGCTTCGGCGTGCGCACCTCCGGATGGAACGGGTCCGCGGCGCTGCGCACCTCGACCGCGCACACGAGCTCTTTGTTGTGGCCGCCGTCGATGCGCGCGTCGATGACGAGGTGGCGCTTGTCCTCCGCGAGCGCGCCGTGCGGGTGATCGAGCACGCTCATCACGGAGCCCGGCGCGAGGTCGATCACGTTCGTGTTGAAGCTCGCCGTGAGCGCGTCGCCACGTTTGGCCGCGAGGCGCTTCTCCGCGAGCTTGCGCGCCTCGCCCTCGTCGGTGCGGTGCTTGCCGCGATCGTCCGCGACGGGCGTCTCCTCGCCGCGATCGGTCTCGAAGACGAAGGCGCCCGGCGTGAAATGGAAGCGCTCCAGCTTCTGCTCGACGCCCTCCCCGTTCGTGGCCGAGGACACGAGCGGATACGTCGGCGGGCGGCGGTAATCCACGTCGCGCATCGTGTACTTGCCGGGGCGCACGCGGCGGCCGATGCGCACGCTCGTCACGTGCTCGTGATCGGCGCGGTTCGGATCGTCGCGGAACATGATCGGCGGCAGGCGCGCGTCGTTCGACTGCGGCGCGTCCGCGAGCACCAGCACGGACTGGCCCTCTCGCTCTTCGAAGTAGAACGTGATGCCCGCGTCCTCCAGCAGGCGCGAGAGGAACGCGAAGTCGCTCTCGGCGTACTGCACGCGGAACTTCCGCGTCTTGTACTCCATGCTGATCTTCTTCTCGTACGGGATCTGCCACTCCGCGAGGATCGCCTCCACGATCTGGAGCTCCGTCTTCGTCTGATAGACGCGGTGATTGCGCCGGTGCGTCGTGAGCCACAGCGCGGGCACGATCTTGAGCTCGTACGTCGACAGGCCGCTCGGCTCGACGCGCGTCTGCTGCAGCTCCGCGGCGATCCCGGTCCACGTGCGCGAGAGGTGCACGCCCTTCATCGGCCCGTGCAGCGTGAAGCTCGCCTCCTTGCCGACCACCGAGTCAAAGTGGATGTCGGGGTTGTCGGAGACGCCGGTGATGGTCACTTCGAACAGCGACGAGAGGGCCTCGTGAACGTGGTATTGCCGCACGTCGAGCACGTCTTTCGACGCGATCGTGACCGATTGATTGTGGCTCATGCTCCGCGTCTCCTTGACGGTGGGGAGGCGCGACGACGGTATCAGCGATGCGCGCCGCGGGTCCATAGGCGGGCGGGCAGCGAACACGTCTTGTCGCGACCGCGCGCGAGCGCCTACCATCGTGCGGACGCGACCCACGTCGTGGCGACGCCATGCTGAAGATCACGCCCTCGCAGATGGATAGCCTCGTGGAGATCCGCCGCCCCGCGTTCCGGGATCACGTGCGCCCGATCCTGCGGGCCGCGCACCCCGTGCCGACGCGCGAGATGTCCGACGCCGAGATGGACCGCCTCATCGACGAGGGGCACCGCGCGGCGATCGAGCACGGCATCACCGCGGACGACGACGTGGAGGGCTATCTGCACCTCTTGTTCGAGCTCGGCCCCGGCTTCGATCGGGAGCTGCCTTTTTGCGATGTGCTCGCGCGCGACGACTGGAGCGGTCACATGCGCGTGGCGCTGATGACCGCATTGCACGAGGGGCGGTTCTGGGACGGCCCGCTCGACACCCCGTTCTCCCCTTGAGGATCGCTGCGCGCGGAGAGCGCGATTGAGGAGCCTGGATTCGCCATGGGACGTGCCACCGGAACCCCGCCGAAGCGCAAGGTCATCGACCTCAACGAGCCGTGCCCCACGTGCAAGACGCCGAAGCGCATCCTGTGCATACGCTCCAATCGAACGATCAAGCCGTATCCTCACCACTGGGGCCACGCGAACATGGCGCTCGTGGAGATCGGCCCCTCCGGCAAGACGACGACGACGTACGGCAACTGGCCCGCGAAGTACACGCCCGAGGGCGGCAGCACGCTGAAGAAGGACTTCGACCACGACAAGAACGAGCAGTACCCGTACGCGCGCTGCAAGGAGATCACCGAGGAGCAGTACAAGAAGTTCCAGCAGAACACGGCGAAGGCCGACCAGAGCTGGAACTTCTACAACAACAACTGCTCCACCTGGGCCGGCAGCACGTGGAAGGACGTCACCGGAGAGGGCCTGTATTACGGCCAGTGGGACCCGACCTTCTACGACGCTCCGTCGACGCTCGGGACCAGCATCCAGGGCGCGAACGGCGGCTACGACACCAACTTCTCCGGGAACTTCTGAGGGGCTGTCCAGGGCCTGATCCACATGACGTATTCTGTTGATCTCGCGGTCGTGTTCCCGGGCTCTCCGGAGGCCGGCGGCGCGGCGAGCGAGCGGCTTCGGGGCGTCCGCGTGGCGCTCGCGCCGGACGCGCGGCTCCATTTCGGGGTGCTCTTGCCGCGCGGCTTCACGGTGCGCGTGCCCGGCCCGATCGAGGGTGCGCCGGGACAGCTCCTCTCGGCCGTGGATTCGCCGGCGGCGGACGCGGAGGTCTCCGTGATCGCCGATGAGGTCCCGCGCGAGGTGAATCCGGCCGACTGGGTGAGCGATCGCCTCGCGTCGGCGGGACACGCGGTGATCGCCGCGCGGCGGAAGGACGGTCCGAGCGGGGCGGCCGGCGATCTGCTCACGCGCGTCGTGACGGCGAGCGGACCGCACCTCGCGAGGACGAACACGGTGAAGGACGGCGCGCGCATCTTCGCGGTGACGTGCCGCGCGCGGGAGGATCGGTTCGCCGATCTCGCGGCCGATTACCTCGCGGTGCTCGCGTCGTTCACGTTGCTCGCGCCGGAGCGCGCGCCCCTCGCCGAGCCGCTCGCGTCGTTCACGGCGATCCATCCGGCCGTGGTGGGGTTTCGCCATCCGCGCTCGTGGCACAACGAAAACGAGCGGGCCGATCTGGACGCTCAGGACGTGCGGCTGGATGCGCTGCACGAGGGTCGATGCGCGGGCCGTATTTACGTGCAGGCGCGCCTCCCGGGGCGCGGACAGAAGAGCCGCCTCGTCACCGATTTCGTGGAGCGGATGCGCGCGGAGGGCATGGTGCTCGCCGCGTCGCTCGATCTCGAAGACGGCCCCGCGCCCGAGGGCTTCGATCGCGCTTCGTTCGCCGCGGTCCCGTCGTCACGTGAAGGAGCGCCCGCCGAGCTGCGCGTCGCCACGTTCGAGAACGAGGCCGCCCTCATCCTCGTCGCGGTGCGCGGCCCTTCACGCGCTTCGTCGTCGTACTGGTGGGCCGTGAACAAGCGCGCGTTCGACCTCGTCGTCGAGAGCCTGCACGCGGTCTGAGCGGTCGAGCGGCGCCCGCCACAACTTCGCCACATCTCTTCCTCGACTACTCCCTCTCAGCGCCCGCGGGAGGCCTCATCGGCTCGATATCCATGCTGCTCATCGAGCGGGCGTGCCTCTTTGTCGGCCGCGCCCGCGCTCATGGAGGCAGCATGCAAGCGGTCGCGTTCCCCCTCGAAATCGACGACGTCTCCCATCCCCCGCGGGACGGCGCGGCGTCTCCCGAAAGCTCGCAAAATCAAGCCCCGCGCGCCGACGAGACCCCTCTTCTGGACACGGCCCCTGACGCTCCTCCTATGGAGTCTGCCAGCCCACAGTCCGTCACATGGACTGGCACTCTCCTGGCCCATGATGCGGTGTTCTCTGCGCGGCGCGAGGCGAAGCGATTCGGTATCGGACTCGGCCTCGCGGCGATCTATGGACTGGCCCTCGGCGCGCGCGACGGGCGGACTTCGTTCCTGACGCACGCGGTGGGCGTGCCCGCGGCGCTCCTCGTGGCCTTCGGCGTCGGCATCCCGGCGCTCTACATCTTCCTGGCGATGCTCGATGCGCCCGTCGCGCCCACGGCGATGGCGTCCGCCGCTTCGCGCGCCGGTGCGGTGTCCGGGCTCGTGCTCGCGGGCCTCGCGCCTGCTGCGGCGCTGTTCGTGGTGAGCAGCGATCATCGCGGCGCGGCGGCGCTCGCTGCGGCCGCGGGGCTCGCGGTCGGCGGGGCCTTCGGGCTCGGTCACGTGGTGAGCGATCTGCGCAAATCCGTGGCCACCTCCGCGTGGTCGGTGCGCGTGCTCGCCGACGTCGTGTTCGGCGTGTTCGGGCTCTTCGCCGTGATCGTGACGCTGCGCGTGTGGGCGTCGCTCCTGCCGCTCGTGGGAGGTGGCCGATGAGCGCCGCCGTCCTCAACCGCCTCCTCCGCACGCCCGCCGACATCGCCGCGGATTGCCGCGACGACCGCGACATGCGCTCGATCGCCTCGACGTCGCTGGGCGCGCTCGCGCTCGGCGCGGCCGTGTTCGGCGGCGTCATCGGCAGCTACCGCGGCGGCATCCAGATCTTCTACGGCGCGGTGAAGGTGCCGCTCGCGATGATGGCGACGCTCGCGTTCTGCGTGCCGGCGTTCCACGCGATCGCCGCGGGCCTCGGCCGCGCCTTCCCGATCCGCACGATCGTGGGCCTCGTGCTCGCCGCCGCGGGCCGCGCCGCGCTGGTGCTGTTCGCGCTCGCGCCTCTGCTGTGGCTCGCGTTCGATCGGGGCCTCGATTACCACCGCGCGGTCATGCTCTCGTCGCTCGCGTACGCGGGGGCCGGGGGCGCGGCGCTCTCGGTGCTCGTGCACGGGCTCGGGAAAGGCCCGCACCGCGCGCTCACGGCGATCGCGTTCGCCGCGGTGTTCTTCGCGGTCGGCGGGCAGGCGTCGTGGATCCTGCGGCCGTACCTGATCCGTCCGCGCACGTGGGAGGCCGCGGAGCACCACGCGCAGCGCATCCCGTTCGTGCGCGGGTACGAGGGCACCTTCGCCGACTCGCTCTTCGAGAGCAGCCGCTCCGCGTACATCTACAACGGCCGCGAGGTCCGCGACGACGACCCGCGCCTGAACGTCGACGAGCAGGCGCTGCCCACGAAGGAAGAGGGGTCGCGATGAAGCTCGGTGATCTCCTCGCGATCTACCTGATCGCCGGCCTCGCGTGCGCCGTCGCGATCTACCGCACGGCCCCGGATCGCAGCCTGTCGAGCGTCGCGTCGGCGCTGATCGCGGTGCCCCTCTGGCCTCTGTGGGCGCCGATCGCTCTCACGGCGAAGCGCGGATCGCCTACGGAACCCGCGTATTCTGGGAAGGCGCGCCCCGCCGAGCCGGAGGTCGCCGCGTCGGTCGCGCGGATCGACGCCGCGCTGCACGAGGCCATGGAGGCGTGCGCCGGCTCCTCGCTGGCCACGTTGCTCCCGCAGACCGCGGCCGATCGCATCCTCGCCGAGGTCCGTCGCGCGGCCGCGCGGCACGCGGAGATCGGCGCGTTGCTCGCGCGCGAAGGCTTCGATCTCCGCGCCGCCGAAGCGCGCCTCGCGGAGCTCACGAAGACGGACGCGTCGCCGCGGGCCATCTCCACCGCGCGCCTGCACCTCGATTATGTGCGGCGTTTGCAGGCGCTGCGCGAGCGGGACGCGAAGGCGCTCGACGAGCTGTCGGACCTCGTGCAGGCCCTGCGCGCGCAGCTCACCCTCGCGCGGCTCGCGGGGTCCCAACCCGAGGGGGCCGGTGGTATCGTCTCCGAGCTCTGGGCCCGGGTCGAAGGCCTCGGCGTCGCGCTCGGCGCGGAAGAAGCCCCGGCGGAGGTCTCCAGCGAGGCCGCATGATGACGGCGCTCGTGGAGCGGAGCAGCGGTGTCCGAGAGGCGAACGTGAGCAAGCACATCCTGGTCGTCGACGACGAAGCCCGCATCCGCGAGGTGCTTCAGTACGCGCTGCAGCGCGAGGGCTTCACCGTCACCGCCGTCGCCGACGGCCCCGCGGCGATCGCGGCGGTGGACGCGCGCGGCGTCGATCTCGTGGTGCTCGACGTGATGCTCCCCGAGATGGACGGCCTCGAGGTGTGCCGCCGCATCCGCCAGCGTCATCGCGTGCCGATCCTCTTCCTCTCGGCGCGCGGCGAGGAGGTCGATCGCATCGTCGGCCTGGAGATCGGCGGCGACGACTACATCTCGAAGCCCTTCTCCCCCCGCGAGCTCATCGCGCGCGTGCGGGCCGTGTTTCGCCGCATGGAAGCGCCGCCGGCCACGCCGGAGCCCGCGCGCGTGTTGATCCGTCACGGCGAGATCGAGATCGACACCGAGCGCCACGAGGTGCGCTTCGCGGGCCGCCTCGTGACGTTGACGCCCACGGAGCTCGGCGTGCTCGGCGCGCTGATCGAGCGCCCGGGCATCGTCCTGTCGCGCGCGCAGCTCATGCAGCGCGCGTATCGCTACGACAACCTGATCACCGAGCGCACCATCGACACGCACGTCCGCCGCATCCGCGCCAAATTCCGCGAGGCCGGCGGCGATCCGATCGCGACGGTGCACGGCGTCGGCTACAAGGCCGCGGATGCCTGATTCGGCGCGCTCCCTCGATCGCCTGCCCGCGTCGCGGCGCCCGCCTTCGCGCGGGCTCGTTCAGCGGCTCGTGCACCGGCTCGGCCGCATCGGAACGCGCCTGTTGGTCGTGAACCTCGCCGTGCTGCTCGTGCCGATCGCGGGCCTCGAATTCGCGCGTATCCACGAGCGCCAGCTCAACGAGGCGCTGGAGCGCGACATGAAGAACCAGGCGGCGCTGGTGCGCGCGCAGGTCGAAGAGGACTTCGGCCGCGACGTGCCTTTGAGCGACCCGAGCCACGCGGCGATCCTCCGCACGGCGGCGCGCTCCACCCGCACGCGGATCCGCCTCCTCGACAAGGACGGAGCGGTGATCGTCGACTCCCATGAATACGGCCCGCCCGAGGGCCCGGAGCCGCCTCCACCGCACTTGTTGCCGCGCCCGATCAGCACCGGCCGGCGGGGCTCGTTGCGCTCCTATGCGAGCGTGAGCTCGGCGGACAGCGCGGACCCGACGGATCTCCCCACGTGGACGCCGATCCCGGAGCGAGCCGAGGTGCGGGCGGCGCTCACCGGCACGACCTCCACGTACACGCGCATCCGCAGCCGCGATCCGGGCGTCTTCTTCTTCGTCGCGGAGCCCATCCGCGGCCCCGGCCGCATCATCGGCGCGGTGTACGCGGCGCGCTCGACGCGCCCGGTGATGGTGGAGCTCTACCGCATCCGCGCGGGCCTGATCCGCGTGCTCTTGATCGCGTCGTGCTTCACCGCGGCCATCTCGCTCTTGCTCGCGTACTCGATCTCGCGCCCGCTCCTGCGCCTGTCGCGCGCGGCGAAGCGTGTCGCCGCGGGAGAGCCGGGCGTGAAGATCCCCGTCGGCGGAGGCGGCGAGATCGCGGATCTGGGCGAGTCGTTCGCATTGATGAAGGACCGCCTCGACGCGCGGATGCGGTACATCTCCGAGTTCGCGGCGGACGTCGCGCACGAGTTCAAGTCGCCGCTCACGTCGATCCGCGGCGCGGCGGAGCTGCTCGGCGAGGGCGCGGCGGACGAGCCGGATGCGCGCGCGCGCTTCCTCCGCAACATCGAGCTCGACGTGGCGCGGCTGGATCGCCTGGTGTCGCGTCTATTGGAGCTGTCGCGCATCGAGGCGTCGAGTCACCCCTTGATGCCAGTCGACCTCCCGGCCTTGCTCGCGCGCGTCACGGATCGAGCGAGCGGCCCGGATCAGCCCATCGAGCTGCGGTATCGTGCGATGACGCGTGAGGTCCGAGCGCGGGAGTCGGACCTGGAGACGGCGTTGTTGAACCTCCTCGACAACGCGGTTCGTTTCTCGCCGCCGGGAGCGCCGGTGTTGGTGGAGGTGGACGAAGATACGGAGTCACTCCGGATCGCCGTGAGGGACAGCGGCCCCGGCATCTCCCCGGCCAACCTGTCGCGCGTGTTCGACCGCTTCTTCACGACGGACGCGGACAAGGACGGAACGGGACTCGGCCTCTCGATCGCGAAGGCGGTCATCGAGTCGCACGGCGGCCACGTCCGCGTGGACAGCGCCCCTGGACAAGGCGCCACGTTCACGGTGACGTTGCCCGTGCGCGCGTGAAGATCCGTTGCAGCCTCAACCGTCGATCACCGCGGCGAGCGAATCGGCCGTCAGGACGCGCTCGATCCACCGATCCATCCCACTGGAAGGGTGCTTGTATCGCTCCGATACTCCACACTCCACATGAACATCCAATCCACCACAGCGCTCGGCCACCGCACACATCGAGGATGTGAGCACCCGGACGGGAAATCTCGACAGTGGTGGTTACGAGTCGGCCTGTCCTGGATCTGCGGAAGAACGATGCTTGGACGCATTTCTCGAAGGCATAAGAATTTTTAGGCGGTCAATATGGGCTCGATCACTGTCGATGAAGTGAAGGCGATGTTGACGCGTGCCAAGGCGCTGCTCGCCGATGACGACTTGGAACGGTCGCTTCCGTTGTTCGACGCTGCGACGGAAGCGGCGCTGGCGTTCGATGCCCTGACCCGCCTCTCGATAGAGACCGAAGCGGCATCGGCTGTCTCGTCCTATCTCTTCATTCATCGAGGCACGGATCAAAAAGCTTGGTGTCTCTCCCATGAGCAAGCGCTGAGGAGCCACCTGAATACGACTCCCGATGCTCCTTCCCTTTTGAGGGAGAGGGCGTACTCCGCGCTCGGAGAGCTGACCGAGTGTAGTGGAAAGCTGACTGATTCCGCAGAGTGGTACGGTCGTGCGCTCGAAGAGCTGTCGAGCAGAACGTCGGGATCGCAGGGAAACACGCTGAAGCAGTGTCTAAACTACCTTGCGCATCAAGGCGCGCTCCTTCGGATAGGGCGTGAGGAAGAGGCCATCTCGTCGTCTGAACGCGCCTTGTTGCTTGCGCGTTCTCTCGACAGAGACCGTGACAAGCGGGCATTCCAGTTCGGGTTCACGCTGCAGAAGGCCACGGCGCTGCTGCTCCTCGGACGCTTCACGGAGAGCGCAGCTCTGTTGGAGTCCATCGAAACGACCGTGCCAGAAGGAGGTGCACGAAACGAGGTCCGCGAGTACCTCGGTTACGCTCGGGCACGTCGGGCTTGCTACTGGTCGGAGAGCGGCGCTCTGAAGGAACGTATTCCGTAGGACAGAAGGCGCGCGAGGTCTGCCGCGATGAAGCTCGGCCGCCAGCGTGGCACGCTCCGCTCCATCCGGCCTCCACCGGCCGTGGACTCCGGGCTCAGTCGCCCATCACCGCGGCGAGCGAATCGGCCGTCAACACCCGCTCGGTCCAGCGATCGAGGTCTGCCTCGGTGCCGGATTTCACGCGCGCGACGACGCTGGCCGGGACTCGCCGGAACTTGAGCCGAAGGAGCTTGATGACGGTCTCGGCGCGCCCTTCAAGACGCCCCTCCGCGCGCCCCTCCAGACGTCCACGCAAGATGCCTTCTGCTTGGCCTTCTTGCCGACCTTCTTGCCGACCTTCTTGCCGGCCTTGATCCTTGAGCTTCTTGGCGAGCGACACGATTTCCTCCGAGACGACCGGATCGGCCATTCCCTCGACCAAGAGCCGAACCTCGTCGGGCTCCATGTCGCGGGCGGCTCCGAACATATACCGCAAAACGGAGGCGATCGCGCGCATTCCATCCGGAGCCGACCGCACTTCGGTGAACGTCGCGCTCCACGCCGCGAGGTTGACGAGCAGCGCCCGCATGTCCCTTGCGTGCCGAAAACACGCCAGCACCAGCTTGTCCAGCGCCGAGATCGCTCGTTGTCGTAGCTCCGCGTCCGTCGCGTGGCTGACGTCGTTGAGCATGATCCGAAAGCTCGGCGTGTACGGCGCCACCGCCGCTCGCAGGCGGTCGTCGGCGTGCGCTCCGTCCCCTGCTCCGACCGGATCTCGGTGCTGGCCGGACGCGCGCGAGCTTCCGTCCCCATCGCCGCCCAGATCGAGCAGATCTTGGAACGCCGTCGCGCACGTCCAGCCCGTGTCGCTGTGGTGCAGCACGACCGGCAGAATCGCCGGCAGACGCGTCGCCTTGGGCTGCTTGGCCAGGAAGTCGCGCCAGATGCGCGTCATGTATTCGAGCAGACGCAACAGCATCCACGGATCGGCCGTGCTCTGGTGTTCGAAAAGGAAATAGAAGAAGCACGTGGAGCCGCCTCGAAGGGTGGCGCTGAACAGCAGGTCGGTGTGCTGTTCGCGGAGATCCTCGTTCACGAAGCTGCCGGGACGACGCTTCAACGAAGACCAATCCACGAATGCGGCCAGCTCGGCGGGCGCGACGTCGCGGAGGAACGCACTGGCATGCTCGGGCCGCCCGAAGACGTGCTTGAACAAGGCGTCATGCGGGGAGGACGACCGCGCACGCCGCCGCTTGGGCGCCTTCGCTCCGGAAGCGACGCCGCTGGACGCGGACCCCGATGTGCGGCTGCGAGATCTGGATTTCATGCGTCCCCGAGTGGCTATTCCTGCGCGCTCAAGCGATAAGGAGAACCGATTCCATGGTCAACTCTAGAATGGATCCACCCTAGCCACAAGCAGCCTCTTTCCACGTCGTCACCGGCGGCGATCTCCATCTCGAAGCTCCGACGAGCAACGAGCCCCAAGGCTCAGGACTGGCCTTCACGGAGAAGTGAGATTCTCCTCGCGCGGGCAACGGCCAGCACGGTCTCCGCATCCACGAATCGGTCCTTGCTGACCAGTCCCGACTCGTCCACCACCTTCGCTCCGCAGACACGAGCCAGACACGCTGCGACGAGGAGCGTGAAGGTGATGGCGGCCGGGTAGCGAGTCCTCGGCAAGATGACGAGCCAGGTGCCGCCATCCTCGCCAAGCTCAGCCTCCGATCCTGGACAAGAAGCCAGAATCTCGGCCCCCACGGTGCTCGACAGCGTCACCTCCGCGCTCCCCTCTTCACCGGAGAGCACCCGCGCGAGATCCTCGGAGGAAGAAAGCTCCCACGGCTCGTGGTGGTCAGTCTGCGAAGGCCACGCGCGAAGCTCTTGGGCGATCGCATCCAGGAGCTCTGCGACGGACGCTCGCCGCCCTCCAAGTCGCACCTCAAGCTCAATGCTCACGGCGTGAGATTCTCCCTCAGGAAGAGGTTCTTCTCAATCCGTGCGCAGCAGCAGCTCGGGGAAGTCCAACCCACGAAGACCTCAGACAGAGGGTTGTCTCAGGAGGATGCGGAGTATTTGTTTCACTTCGATCGGGCTTTCGGGCTGACTCCGAAGCTTTTCGTAAACGTATTCGACTCTCGCTTCGCCGCCTTCCACATAAAGAGACCGATTTCCAAGCCGGTTCCAGGCCGTCTTCGTGTCGCCGTGCGCGAGCTCGAACTCGGGCCAGTCACCGTGGCCGGTCATGTACAGGCGTACAATTTTCCCTGTCTGGACGTGCGTTGGAATGCGACCATCGCCGACGGCGAGCCACCACGCATCGCTCCCGAACAGAGCGATCTCCGGGACAACACCAAAGCGCTCGGTCGTCAGCGTGGCTCGCTGGACTCGATCGATCTCCCCCTGTTCAGTCGATAGATCGTATGCCACCGCCCACTCGCCGTTCTCGAATTCCGTGACGACCTCGATCCGGCCGACGATGTTATCGTTGAACGCCTCCAGTTCTTCCGCCGGAATCCAGTACTCCGTATGCCCTCGGCCACCGGCCTCTTGCACGGTGTACCGCTCCAGGTGGGATGCGCGCACCCGAAAGCGCGTGACATAGCCGCTCCCGGACGCGCTGACGTTCCAGTCGCGGGCGATCTTCCTGGCATACTCTTCCTGTACGACCGGATAGAAGATCGGCTGTTCGGGCAACCTCGGAGGGAATCGCCGGAGCCCCGACTCGCGGATCAACTGCAGCTCTTTGGGCCCAACGGGACGAAACAAGACGCTTGTCGGTTCCATCAGGTGACTTGCTCTCTGGGGATGGCTCCAGTCCGTGACGGAGGACGGGCTTCGCGACGCTAGCGGAGCGGAGCACGGGCGGCAAGCCTCGGGCTCCTCTCCGCCGACTTCACTCCCGACTCGTCAAGCCTGTTCAGCCCGAGTGAGGGACGCGCATGAGGAGGATGTTTCGGGCTCCACATGTGTCGCACACCAGGTAGCGCTCCATTCTCTTCGGCTCCCCCGCGATGGGCACATCCTGGACGCGGAGAACACCGTCGTCTCGCTCCGGACATCGGACCTCGCTCGTCGGGTCCTGAGCGAGGATCTTTCCAGCCTCGATCCATTTCTTTGCGGATTGGGAGATCATCGGAGAAGCTCCTTGGGAGTCCTGTCGGGAGGCCGATCATTTACCCGGGTTTACGGCGCCAATCCCAATCCGGTCGACGTCGGAGCAAGTCCAAGAAGTCAGGTCCAGACAGCAGCGTCCCGTGATCGTTGTCGACCCAAAGAGCAGGGTCGTCCGCCAAGGCGAAAAGAACACGACGACACAGATGAATATCGGAGAAGTCGACCGTATAAAATACTGGGTTGCCAAACATCGTCTTGAAGCGTTCCAGCTCTTCCGGCTCGAGCTCCTGGCTCACGTATTCATTATGGCTGACGTACACGCGCGAGCGAGCATCCGTCACGACGAATGCCGTCGCTCCCGACACCGAGAGATCCTTGAGCCCTTCGAGGCGAGCCTTGAAAGCGTCTCCGTACTCGCGGGGCGCAACAAGCAGGACCGATTCCATGGTCAATTTTAGGATGAATTCACCACCGCCACAAGCCGCCTCTCGACACTACGTCACCGGCGACTCTCTCCCGGAGCTCCGATGGGCAACGCGCTTCCTCAACGAGAGGTTCTTTTCAAGAGGAGGAGCCATCACCGAGCGCGCGGGCGCGCCAATCAACGGCGCGCCCGCGTCAGGATGGATGGGAGTCGAATGGCTGGATGGGAGTCGAAAGAGGAGCGTCCGTCAGGGACGGGAGCGTGTCAGTTGCGCTCGCGGCGACGGCGCGCGCCGAACAAACCGAGCATCGCCGCACCGAGGATCGCCGCCAATCCATCTCCGCTGTTCGAGCCGACGCCCGTCGAGCAGGCGCCGCAGGAGATCTTGGTGCTCGTCGAGCCGTCGCCGCCGTCACCGCCGCCGCCCTCGCCGCCGCCGCCCGTGGCGCCCGTGGACGTGTTCGTGGTGCCGCCCGTGCCGCCGGCCACCACCGCACCGCCCGTATTCGTGGTGCCGCCCGTGCCGCCGGTGCCGCCCGTTCCGCCGCCGCCGAGGCCGCACTCGGTGGAGCAGTTGTTCTGGAGGCACGTCGCGAAGTCGCTCGCCGCTTGGTTGGTGTTCACGCAGTTCGGGTCCGCGTTGGCGTTGGTGAAGCAGTCCGTGCAAGCCGTGTCCGCCGCGCACGCCGCGCCCTCCGCGCAGCACTGGCCCGTGAGGCACGTGTTGCACGTCGCGTCGCTCGACGAAAATCCGCAGTCTTGCTGCTGGCCCTGGCAGAACGAGGCGCTCGCACACTCGCTCGGACAACCCGACGTGCAGATGCAGTCGAGCGTGGCCGTGTACTTGTCGACCCCGTTCGGGTTGTTCTGCACACAGGTGTCCACGCACGTCTGCGTCTGGCAGTTGTTCATGCACTGCACGAGCGCCAGACACGAGGCGTCGTTGAGGCAGGTGTTCCAGGTGCTCGCGCACGCGCCGCCCGAATTCGTGGAGGACTGCGCGCACTGGTCGCACGTCTGCGACTGCATGCCGCTCGCGCAGTCACCGCCGTTGATGCAGCCCGAGATCCAGTCGAGGACCGCCGACACGCGGCTGGAGATGCCCTCCTGGTTGCACTGCGCGTCGCCGCGCGACGTGACGGCCGCCACCACCTCGCCGACGCCCGCGATCGTGAGCAGCGCCGGTCCGCCGGAGTCGCCCGAGCACGGACCCGCGTTGTTCGCGTACTGGCCCTGTGCCGACTGGTTGTAGTGCACGTTGAGGGAGGTGACCTGATCGAGCTGGCCCTTCACGTGGTAACGGAGGGAGTTGAACTGCCCCTGTCCGCTCACGCTCGTGACGCCGTAACCGACGAAATCCACCTGCGTGCCGGCGGCGAGGTTGTCCTGCGCGGCCGTGATGAGGGGGATCGTCGGCGGTTGTGGCTTGTTCGACCAGTCGATGGTGATGATCGAATAGTCGTAGTCCTGGTTGTTCGGCCAGTTCGGGTGAGCGACGTAGTTGACGACGTTGTACTGGGTCGTGGGGTTGTTGTAGTCGTTGCCCACCATCACGACCTGGGGCGGATCCGCGGGGCTCCCCGGCTCGTTCACGCAGTGACCGGCGGAGAGGACATAGGCGGTCTTCGCGTTCGAATCGACGGAGAACACCGTGCCGGTACACTCGCTGTTCTGCCCGAGGAGCGCCACGACCGCGGTGTGCGTGGTGTCCTTCGTTCCATTGATGATCGATTCTTTCGACTGACCTGTTCCCTCCTCCGCGGGAGGCTGGGACGCGACACAGCCGAGGGAGAGAGCGAGCGACGACAGGCCCACGAGCGCAAGGTATTTCGGTGCGGTCATGGCCCGCTCAAGTGGCAGGCAAAGGCCCGCGCGTCAAGGGCGAGCGCGCAGCCCTGTCCCCGGAAATGTCACTGTCCGTTTTGCCCCAGACTGCCTCATTCGAAATTTGTGGTAGCGGCGCATCCGACCTCGTTTTCGGGGCGAAAAAGGCGGCAACGAATGCGCTCGACCGCCCTGGCAAGGGCCTATTCCTGCGCGGTCGTGAGGCGCAACAGCAGCGGTCGCGGCGGACGCTGGAGGCGCTGCTTCAGCCGCTCGAGCCCGCGGGCGTGCGCGTCGAACGCCGTGGTCTCCCCGATGTTCAGCTCGCGGCTCAGCTCGGCGAAGGTCTTGCCCTCGTAGTAATAGCCGTGGACGACCTTGTCCTCGGGCGGCGGCAGCTCCTCCACCGCGCGGAGCAGCTTCATGCGCTCCACGTCCTCCTCCACGTTGTCCGCGGCGAGCAGCTCCAGCGCGAAGTTGGCGGCGCCGGCGTCGATCATGTCCTCGATGCTCTTCTCCGGGTCGTCCCCGTGGCGGCGCGCTCCGCGAGGCGAGGAGCTCGACGTCCCGTATTGTTCGGCGGCCAGCTCCGCCGCGGCGGCGGCCATCGCGACGTCGAGCCTGCGAGTCCGGCGCAGCTCGTCGAGGATGTACCACTGGATCCGCTGGATCGCGAAGCTGTCGAAATTGCCGCGGCCGTCCCACGCCTTCTCCGCGAAGTGGAGCGCCGGAAGGCCGATGTCGTAGAGATCGCGCTCGGGGATGCGGTTCTGGAGCCGCGCGGCGATCGCGGCCGCGGCGGCGATCACCCGGTCGTCGCGCCGAAAGAAGGAGAGGAGCTTTCGCCTCATTTTCGGCTCCCCTTCGACGTCGGCTCGTCCTCGCGGAGCGCCTCTTCGATCCACTGGCTCGATCGCGGGCCGCTCTTTCCGGTGACGGGGGGGCGCGCGACGCGGACCGCCAGGCGAGCGTCCGGGTGCGTCGCGAGCGTCCACGCCATCTGCTCGCGGAAGGCCTCGATTTGCTCGGCTGTCCAGTCAGCGCCGTACTTCTGAACAGCCCTGTCGATCCGCTCGGCGATCCAGGGATCCGAGAGAAGCGGGTGCGGCATCCCGCGAAGATACCGCCGAGCACTCGTGGATTCCAAGGGAGAGGAGCGCCGCCCTCGATCCGCGCCGACTGCGCCGCCGCGAAGATTGTCGCTATTTGAGCCGCGCGCGAAAAAGACACGCGCATACAGCCTGTTGTAAGGGCGCCGTCATACGGGCGAGCGAGGCCGTCTCTACGTCTGCGTTTTTTTTCCGAGGATTTTCGGGGCTCGCTTCGATAGATCTTTGTGAGCGCCAAGTCCCACCCCGGCTCTTCGCACGGCGCCGCCGCCCCCGGGCCGCTCGAACGGCTGGAGTGCGATCCGGACGACCTGGGGGACACGACTCTGGACGTGGAGCGCGACGCGGAGCGCATGCGGGTCCGGAGGGCCGTGGAGCGCCTGCCGGAGCCGCTCGCCGAGGCCGCGCATCGCTACTACTACCGGGGCGAGACGATGGAGGAGCTGGCCGCCGGACTGGGCGTGAGCCGGACGACCGTCTTCGATCGCGTGCACGGCGCGCTGGGGCGGCTCACCGCCGAGCTCGGCCCGAAGGACGGGACGGGCGGCAGCCCCCGCGCGGGACGCCCCGCCGGCGACGACGGGCCGCAGGGCGAAGACTGACAGTCACTGGATGTGGAGAGGGGTGCTCCACCACGCGACGCCGCCTCGGTCGTCGCGGACCACGGCGTAGAACATGCCCTCACCGGGGGTCCTCGGCGAGCGGTACTTCACCTCGTACTCTACCTCCCCGCTGACGGAGTCGTACACAGGCACGCGGCTCTCCGGCACGCTGCCCTGCGTGACGTAGTATTCCACCCAGAGGCTCTCTTTCTGGGGGTTCGGCTGGCCCGTGGTCGTGCCGGTGTCTCCGGCCGCGCCGCCGCCTCCGGCCGCCCCGGTGTCTCCGGCCGCGCCGCCGCCTCCGGTGGACGTGCCGCCGGAAATAGGCCTGTCCTCCCAGCTCGACTTGGGGACGAGGGTATAGAGCGCGCCCCCCGGGCACGGCTCGTCGCCGCTCGTCGTGCAGTGAGGCAGCGTGATCCCCGCCGCCGGATCGACCGGCTGCCTGTCGAGCTTCACGGCGCTGATGACCGGGTTCTGATTGGTGATGCCCAGGACCCCGTACACGTTGGCATAGGCGATCATGAAGTCGCTCGGCCCGAGCGCTCTGCCCTCCTCGTCGAAGCACCCGAACGGCAGCGCGTCCGTCGCGAGGCCGGGCACCTTTCCGAGGTGCTCCACGTGTCCCGCGCAGGCCAGCACGAAGAAGACCATCCGGCTGAACGTGCGCGGGGGCTCTCCGCCCGTGCCCCCGAGCGCGTCCGCGGGCACCGTGAAAGACAGGCTGTCTCCGCTGGGCAGGACGTCTGTCAAATCGACGTGGGGCTCGAACTGCTCCGCGAACGCCGGATAGCAATTGACGGCGGCGCCGTTCTCGGGGTTCATGCACGGGACTGGCAACCAGGAGACCTTCATGGGATGCGGCTTGTCCGGTCGACCGTCCGCCGCGAGGACGTCCAGCGTCACCGTGTCGCCCGGCGTCGCAAACGGCTTGTCAGCCCGGACGGCGAGGAGCCGCACGGTGCTCACCACGCTCTGCGGCTGGAAATTGGGGAAGAGGTTGCATCCGTGACCGAGGACCGCGGCCGAGACGGCGATCGCCCCAAAAAGAAGGCCTCGGGACAGGCGGCGCGCGCTCACAGCTCCCCCCGGATCCCGACGCTCGCCACGATGGGGAGCCCGTAGACGTTGGCTTGCTGCGTCGAATCGAAGTTGTAAATGAGACCCTCCACGTTCTGTTGATTGTAGACGTTCTGGAGGTCGAGGTACCCCGAGAGCGCCCAGCTCTTGAATTGAAACTTCTTGTCCACGCGCAGGTCGAGCTGGTGGAAGAGCGGCAGTCGCGCCGAGTTGCGCGGATACCCCCTGACCAGCTCCTGATAGCCCACCGTCGCGTTGTAGAGGCCCGGGCTGATCGGCGTGTACGGGTTGCCCGAGACGAGCCGGAACCGGAGCCCCGCCCGGAACCCGTACGGCAGCTGGTAGCTCCCGAGGACCGTGAGGTTGTGCGTCTGATCGAAGTCCGTCTGCGCGGAGCGAGCGCCCGGCGCGTCGGACCAGCGCCGCTCGCTGCGCGACAGGGTGTAGGCGATCCAGCCGAAGAAGCGCTCGTCGGGCTTGTAGCGGAGGAGCCACTCCGCGCCGTACGCGACCCCTACCCCGGAGTTCCCGGCGCCCTCGACCACGAGGTCGTCGAGCTTCTTGTAATAGACGTCCAGCGACAGCTCGACTTGATGGCTCAGCTCCTGCTCCATCCCGATGTCCGTGTGGATCGATCGGTTGGATTTGAGCCCGAGCTGGCCGAACACCGGGTTCGTCTCCATGGTGGCCGGAGGCTGGTAGAAGAGGCCGACTCCGCCCTTCACCGTGGTGCGCGGGAAGGTCCGCGTGACGTCCTGTCGGAGGACGATCCGGGGGGAGAGATCCCAGGATTTGGTCGAGCTCGAATAATCGAGGCGGAGGCCGGGCACGACCCGCATCCCGCGCCAGAGCCGGATCTCCCACTCGGTGTACGACGCCGTGAAGGCCCGGAATCCAGACTGTTTCGTCTCGGTCGGCTTCTGCCCCGGTCCGCTCAGGAAGACCCCGTTCGCGTCGAGCGGGTTGACGATCCGGAGGTCGTACGGGCCGGCGAGCACGTCGAATCCCACGTTCGCGATCACGCCGGGACGGACCTTTTGAGTCAGCTCGACGCGCGCGCTGACGGGCGCCTCCGTGACGTGATACGAGGACTCGAAATCTGCGAGCTGCGTGCGACTGTCGGTCGCGTCCTGTCCTCCGGCGAGCACGGCGCGGATCTCGGTGCGGTCCGAGAGGCGGTGCTCGTAGCGGGCCTGAAGACGCCAGAAGCTCTGGTGGTAGCCGAACCCGGTCGTGACGGTCGCGGCGTTCGGATCCTCCTGGAGCAGCTTCACCTCGTCGTCCGAGCCGAAGAACAAGAGGCGAAACGACGACCTCGGCGTGAGGTCCTTTTGCAGCATGGCCTGGTAGTCGTAATAACGCGACACAGCGGTCGTGCCGGCGTTCGCGGCCGACAGGATCGGAGTGAGCCAGACGTCGTACCAGGACCTTCGCGCGGCGGCGAAGACGTTCCATCCCGTCTTGAATACAGGTGATTCGGCGAGGATCCGCGCGTCCAGGAGATCGACCTGCGCCATGACGTGGGGCCCGTCGGTCCGGGGCGCGCGGATCCCCACGTCGACGAGCCCGCCCATGCCGCGGCCGTAGGCGGCGCTGTAGTTGCCCGGGTAGAAATCGATCTTGCTCAGGACCTCCGTCGGCAGCACCGAGGCGAGGCCGCCGAAGTGATAGACGATGGGCACCGGCGTCCCGTCGACCATGTAGCCGGTGTCGCCGGGCGCGGACCCGCGCACGATGAGCTGCCCGACGCTGGCGAAGGGCGGCCGCGCCACGCCCGGGAGCGACTGGAGCGACTCCAGCGCGTCCCCGTTGGTGCCCGGGATCAGCGCTATTTCCTGCATGGTGAGCGTGCGCTTCGTCACGTCGCGCCGCTCCCGCTCCCCGCGCACCTCCACGTCGACCACCGGCTGCAAAGGCTCTTTGGTCGTGGGAGGGGCCTTGTTCGGCGTGGGCTCTCCGGTGGTGGGAGGGGCCTTGTCCGGCGTGGGGTCCGGGGGGGTGACGTCCTCGGGCGGGTGGAACACCAGCGCGAAGCGGACCTTCGCGGCGAAGGCGACGCCGTCCCGACGCGCCGGCTCGAACGTGCTCTTCTCGGCCGCGGCGACGGCCGCCTCGTCGAAGCCGTGGCCCTGCGGCGCGTCCACGGTCGCCTTTCGGACGGTGCCTTCCGCGTCGATTTCAATCGTGAGGCCGACGGTCACGACGGCGCGCACGCCGTCTTTGAGAGCCTGTTCGGGGTAGGCCACGTCCGGTTGCGTCTTCACGTGGGGCAGCACCACGGACGGCGCGCTCTTCGTCCCCTGCGCGGAGGGTGGCGGCGGGGCCGGGCTCTGTGCGTAGGCCGGCCCCGTCGCGAGCAGACAGGACAGGAGAGCTGGACCGCTCCACCCTTGGAGACGCATACGCGTTACCCTATCGCGCGGTGGAGCGGGTCAGTCAACCCAAGAGCTCGTCTCGGATGTCTGGACAGGCGGGTTGGGGGCCCGGCTCACGGGAAATAGCAGCCGCCGTCTTCGCACCAGTTGGTGTAGTATTCGGGGGGCGAGATGTGGCAGGCGTGGCCGCACGAGCCGCAGTTGTAGCGGTCGGTCAGCAGGTTCTTGCAGCTCCCGTTGCAGTCCGTGTAGCCGGCGGCGCAGACGCATTGGCTGCCCGAACAGACCTCATTGGCGCCGCAGACGACGCCGCAGCCGCCGCAGTTCTGCGGGTCGTTCGCCGTGGACGTGCAGACGCCGGAGCAGCACGTCTGAGCCGCGCGACAGCCGCCGGTGAAGACGCTGCAGAGGGCCTGCTCCGCCTCGCCGACGTTCTCGCTGGACAGGTCGTCCTGGGAGTCGTTGCTCTCGACCGGCGCGACGCACGCGTAGAGCCCGAGGGCGGCCGCCATCAACATGGCGCCCCGGATCCCGCGGACGATGAAGGAAGAGCGGAGTCCGTCGGTCGTCGAGGAAGGCATTGTCATTGAAACGTCCTTTCAGGTTAGGAGGCGCCGCAGCCAGGCGGCGCCCATTTCGAGACAATGGCAAGGCGCGATCCAAGGCCGCGAATCGACGTGATCGCAGCCATTTCCTGGGCGGATCCAGGGTGACCGAGAGAGGCGGTGGCGGGGAGTGTCGCGCGGGGGTGACAGGTCCTATCGGCGCAGCGTCACGGCGGCGTGACAGTGTCACCGGCGCGGCGCTCGGCCCCCCGTCGAACGGGCTACCGGAAGGCGCCGAGGTTTCGCCCGTCGCCGGGATCGAAGGCGGAGAGGGCGTCCTTCGAGCGCACGTACACCCGAGTCGGCGTCGCCCGCACCGAGGTCGCTCCCGTCGGAACAACCACGCTGAAGCGGCGCTGTCCCGTGGCCGCGTCGAAGCTCACGAGGCGTGACTCCCCTCCTCCAGCGACTCGATAGCTCGCGAACACCCGGCCGCCGGCCATGTCCACGCTCACCGACGCGCGCTCCACCACGGCCGGGTCCGGCGCGATATCCACGGTCCATCGGAGCTTGCGAGCGGGCCTGTCCACGCCGCTCAATCGGGCGACCTGTGGCTCCCCCGTCGCGCTCGACATCACCGTCACGTCGGCCTCCACGAACAGGCGATAGGCCCCCACGTCTTCGTCAATCGGCCTCTCCAGGCCCTGGCCCGCGCAGCTCGCGGGCGATCCGCAGCCGCTCCGGTTCGCGCGGGCGCAGAACGGCGGGCGCTCTCCCTCCGTCGCCTGCGCGGTGTCCAGATCGACGAGCGTGCTCTTGCGGTCCACGCTCGGAATCCAGGCCTGGCGCTCCCCGGCGAAGCCCGCGCAGATGAAGTCGACTCGGTCCTTGAACGGGACGGCCCCGATCTCCTTGCCCGTCGCGCGATCGAGCACGTGCACCACGAAGCGCGGGTCCGCCACGAGCGCGCGATCCGGAGACGCCGCGAACCGCACCGCGAACGCGCTGGAGCCGAAATCGCCGAAGGGACCCGCCACCCAGAGGGGTCGGAGCGTCGCGCCGCTCCACGCGACCACCACGATGTCCTGACGGCCGCCGCCGCGCGGGACACGCCGCATCAGGCCGACCACGTCCTCCACGTCGTCGCCGTCCGTGCGGCCGGGGAAAGGATCCGACTCCCACGTGAGCGTCGCGCCGTCCGTCGCCGGAGAGGGGCTGTTCAACGTGCCTGTCGCGGACAGCGCACCTCCGGAAGCGAGAGGAGCAGACAGGGCACCTCCGGACGTGGGAGGCGCGGCCTCTGCGCTCCCCGAGGGGCCGGACGCGCCGCCACCGCAGCCGAGGCACGCCGCGACACCGGCCATGAGAGCGGCCCCGCGGAGGCGTCCTCTGCGCGACGGAGCGCTCCACGTGCGAGGCATGGCCGGCATCCTCCGACGAGGCGCCGCGATCGCGCAACCCCTTTGTCGAGAGGATGTGGTAAAGGACGGCCCCCCGCGAGGTCCCCACGCATGCGAACGCGAAGCTCGTCCAGACTGGCACGCTCCGGACAACCCACCTCCGGACCGGCACCTTCCAAACAGCCCACGTCGCGGCTCGGTGTTGCCCTGTCGACCGTCGTCTTCCTCGGGATCGCGCTGCTCGCGCCGGCGTGGGGCGGCGGCTGTCGGGAGGCGTCGATCGGCGGCGATTGCGTGGGCGGCGTCGTGATCGACGGCGTCTGCCAGGGGAAATGCACGCCCGACAAATGCGCCTACGCGGACAACACCTGCGTGGAGAACCGCTGCGTGCTCAAGTGCGACGCGCACCTCGACTGCTTCCACGACGGGACGCAGGTGTGCGGCCCCGCGACCGAAGACGACACGAGCGCGGCCATCTTCATCTGCAAGGACAGCGGACAGACGCAGGGCGTCGGCGTCGCGTGCCCGGTCGGCGACGAGTGCGCGACCGGCCTCGCGTGCCAGTCGAAGGGCGAGGCCGACCCTACGGCGTACTGCACCGAACGAGACTGCGCGAGCGACGCAGACTGCCTGTCTGGATACTACTGCGGCGTCGTCCGGGACCCGCACGAGGTCTGCGGCTCGAACCCGAAGAAGGGCGACAGCGCGTTCTGCGGCGAGACGATGGAGCCCTGCAAATCCCCCGGCGACGGCGGAACGAGCCTGTTCGAAGGGTCCTTGTGCATGCTGCGTCATTCTTGCCTGAAGCGCGATCAGGCGGCCCCGTGCGCGACGGATCTGGACTGCTCGTGGCTGGAGGGACAGGCCTGCGTCGACGTGGCCGGGGACAAGCGCTGCACGCGCGTCTGCACGACGGACGCGGAGTGCCAGGCCGACACGAGGTGCGATGTCCCGTCGGGCGCGGCGGCGGGCGCGTGCGTGCCCCGCTTCGGCAAGTGGATCGGCGGCAAGGGGAAATTCTGCGAACCGTGCCTGAGCGATCTGGACTGCGGCGACAAGGACAGCACGTGGGCCTGCGCGGACCTCGCGGACGGCATGCGCGGCTGCTTCGACGGCTCGTACGCCGACACCTGCACGACGGACGCGGACTGCCCGGTATCCCCCGGCGGCAAACACGGCACATGCTTGAACGAGGACTGGAGTCTCACGCCCGGAGACCCGCTGTATCACCATTGCACCTTGCCGACGGATCCGGGGCTGAAGACTGCTAGCTGCTGGTGATGGGCGCCACTGGGAGGCCGGAGTCTGATCCGCGGAGGCGGAGCGGAGCTTTGCTCCGCGGAGTCCGCAGCGGAGCGGACGCAGGCCACGACGTTGCCGCGACGATCTCCTCTTCTCGGGCGCCCCGTCTTCGGCGATGCTGCCGCGCATGCCGGCTGTTCCCCTCTTCGAGCATTCATCGTCCTTCGACGCAGGCCAGGTGGGCGGGCACGTCCATGTCGGGCGGTTCGAGGCTGCCTACGAGCAGCTCTTCGCCGAGGTGCTCGAAGACGGGGTGATCACCGCCGAAGAGCGGCAACGGCTGGAGCGCGCGGCCTCGGATCTCGGCCTGGATCGCGAGCGGATCGCGCACCTCGAGCGCGCGCTCACCGCCGCGTACGAGACGCGAAACCGCGTGTCCGTCCGGCGCGACGACGCGCTGCCGACGTCGGAGCACCTCGCGCCGGCCTCGCTGGTGCCTCTCGCGCCCGCGTCGGAGCCGAAGATGCAGGCCCTGCAGCGCCGCATCGCCTACCTGGAGGCGCGCGTCGCCGACCTCACGCGGCAACTGGAAGAGGCGCACGCCAACGTCGCGGTGGAGGTCGACTTCGCCGGCGTCGACACCACGCCCGCGGAAGAGACGGAGGATCTGGACGAGATTTATCGGCGGATCCGGCACGCCCCGCGCGAGGTGGCCTCGCTCCGCGCGCTGTTCCGGGCCGCGATGCGCGCCGGCGAGGCGGACCGCGCCTGGGGCGCCGCGCACGCGCTGGTGTTCCTCGAAGGCGCCAACGCCGAGGAAGAGCACCACGAGAGGACGCACCGCGTGGAGGGCCTGCCGCGGCCCACGGCGGCGCTCGATCGCGACTCGTGGAAGCGGCTCCTCTTTCATCCGGACGAGGAGATCCTGGCCGGCGAGATCTTCGCGGCGGTGGTGCCGGCGGTGCTGCTCGGGCGCGTCGCGGCGCTGCGGCACGCGCGGCAGCTCCCCGTCGTGGATCCGCAGAAACGAGCCGATCCGCGCACGTCGACGGTGCAGGCGGCGCGCTGCTTCGCGTGGGCCGCGCAGATCCTCGGGATGCCGGTTCCCCCCTTGTATACGGACCCGTCGTACGGCGGGATCGTGGAGCTCATCCCGGGGGTGCCGCCCGCGTCGCGGATCGGCAAGCTCGCGCTGTCGCACCGCACGCCGGAGGAGCTCGCGTTCGTCGCGGGACTCCACCTCTCGTATTACCGCGAGGAGCACTTCATTCGGCTGCTCTTGCCCTCGTTGTTCGACATCGAGGACGTGTTCCTCTCGGCGCTGACGATCGGCAACCCCGGACTGCCGCTCACCGGCGACGTGAAGAAGCGCGTGACGCCGATCGCGCAGGCGCTGGAGCCCTTGCTGGAGGCGGCGCAGATCGACCGTCTGCGGGGCCATTTCCTGCGCTTCGTCGAGGAGGGCGGCCGCACGAACCTGAACCGCTGGACGGCCGCCGCCGACCGCACCGCGTGCCGCGCGGGCCTTCTCTTGTGCGGGAATCTGAGCGCCGCGGACCGGATGCTCGGCGAGTGGAGCGCGGAGGATCGCGAGAGCAAGGTGGACGATCTCATCGTGTTCCTCGCGAGCGACCGCTGGACGATGCTGCGCCACCGGCTGGGGATCGCGATCCCGAACGCGCCTGGGGCGAGCTGAAGAGGCGCGCCTGAATAGGGGGGAGTGATACGAGGGGGCGGAGCCCCCTTGTAGATTCCCAGGATGTCGCGCGAAACGGCTGCGGTTTGAGGGGATTCGCGTTTGACAGGCTCCCTGCGCGGTGGGTAGCTTGCGCGCATGGATGAGGCGACGCTGCGCAAGCGCCTTCGGTTGGGCGAAGACTCGGAGACGGAGCTGAAGAGCCTCGCGCACGACGGCTTTCAGCTCACGGATGGCCTCCAAAAGAAAGTCGCGAAGACGTTGACGGCGTTCGCCAACGGGCGCGGGGGCGTCTTGATCTTGGGGGTGGAGGACGACGGCACGCCGACAGGACTTGGCGACGCGAAGACAGCAGACAAGGTTTCTCGGCAAATCACGCAGCTTTGCCAAACGCGGATAGACCCGACGCTCGTCTGCCAAACGAACAAGGAGGTGATCGACGACAAGCTCCTCCTCGTGGTGGAGGTGCCCGAGTGGTCACCGAACCGGCCGCACCAGACGGACTCCAGATATTATCTCCGCGACGGGGCCCAATCGCGAGAGGCGACACGCGACGAGCTCATGAGGATGCTCCAGTCGCAGGCAGTTCATTTCGACGAGCAAGTGGTGCGGGGAGCGACCCGGGAAGACCTCGACCCAGCCGAGATCCGGCGCGTCTTCGACAAGCTCTACCCGGATACCGATGTGGAGGACGAAGAGGCGTATCTCCATGCGCTCAAGTGCCTCGACAGGGGGCAACCGACGGTGACAGGGATCCTGTTCTTCGGTCGTGATCCACAGAGGTTCTTCCCCGACGCCCGCATCCTGGCTGTCCGGTTCCCGGAGGACGGATCGCTGGAGACGATGAAGAACAGCACCGACATCCGCGGGACGATCTTCCAGCAGATCGAGGCCATCGAGAAGTGGCTCTCGGTGATGGTGCCTTCGCCTTCGAAGGTGGAGGGCTGGGAACGAAAGGAGCTGGGGATCCCATCGCGCGTGCTGCGGGAGGCGATTCACAACGCGCTCGCTCACCGGGACTACAACATGACATCGCAGGTGAATGTCTTCGTCTACAAGGATCGGCTCACCGTCCTGAATCCTGGGATCCTCCTCAATCGGCTCACGATCGAGAGCATCAAGCTCGCCGGCATTCAACAGCGAAGAAACGCGACGATCACGGCGATCATCGCGCGCGGCGGCCGTCAAGAGAGCGCCGGCGTCGGCATCCCGCGGATGTTCGACATGATGCGCAAAGCCGGCCTGCCGGAGCCTGAGATCGAGATCGTCGGGGGCCATTTCCAGCTCACCCTCCGCTGGAAGGATGTCGAAGGGAGCGCGTGATGGACGACTCGGCGGGCACGATCTCCGGCGAAGACACCGCGTCCGCCGACAAGGCTCCTCCGCAGAGGAACGTCGAGGCTCCGGTCGTCGTGATCGCCTGTCCGTTGCCGGACGGTGACTCGGAGTCGGACTTCCAGGTTCGCGCGCGGTACATCAACGGCGTGGAGCACATCGCGAGGGCCTGGGGCGCGGTCTCCCCGACCGTGTGGGACGGGGATCGCGCGTGGCTCTCGTTCGCCAACGGACCGCACGAGCGGCGGGCGCTTCAAGCGTATCGTGCGGCGCAGGAGCTGCTCGTGCGCGGCGCGCTGGCGCTGGAGCTGCCGGTGAGAGTGGCAGTCACGATCACCGCGGTGGGCGCGGACGGACGGCCTTCGATCGAGGGGGGAGATCTCCTCACGATGCTCTCGCGCGCGCCGGAAAAGAGGCTGATCGCGACCGAAGACTTCGTGTTTTGTTTGCCCTCGGAACGGCGATTCGAATTCGGGCCGGCCGCTGCGGCGGAGGCGGACACGGTGTTTCATGTGGCCGCTCCCGGGGCCATCCCGAGGAGATGTGACGACCTCGATCCGCGCGCTCTGTGGGACGGCTTCGAGCAAGTGGCCCTCTCCCCGGAGGTGCGCGAGGTGCGGTATGTCGGCTTCCGCTTGCCGAAGCGCGCGCCGCCGGTGCTCGATCTGCTGGACGTCTTCGTCCCGCCGAACACTACGTGGGTGGAACGCGGTTGGGAGGGCGCGGTGAGCGGCGAGGACGCGGAGGAGCTGGCGCACATGTACCCGCTCGTGAACCGCGCGGGCTCCCCGCTCAGGTACGCTTTCTGGGGCGGCGAACACCTCGTCTTCCTCGGGGAGCCCGGCTCCGGAAAGACCACGCTCCTCAGGTGGCTGGCTCTGGTGGCGGCGAGCGGCGAGTGGCCGGCGCTGAGGTCCGAGGTGCGCCCTTGTTTGCCCCTCTTGATCAGCGTGGGCAGGCTCGCCGAGGTGCTGCGAGAGACGTCGAAATCAGGGGTGGAGGCCCTCGCGAGCTATTATGTGCCGGCCACGACGCCGGGCGCGGAGGTCGTCGCTCGGTTTCTGGACAGGCAGCTTCGTCTGGGGAGGTGCCTTGTCCTGTTCGACGGCCTGGACGAGGTCCGCGCGGCCGATCGGGCGCGCACCGAAGAGTGGTTGCGGGCGTTCGCAGAGCGGTATTCGAAGAGCCGATTCGTCACCACGTCGCGCTTCGTCGGCTACTCGGGCCTTCGCCTCCCGGAGGACGCCGGGGTGCGCCGGCTCACCGCGCTGGATCAAGAGGGGCGGAGCGCGTTCGTTCACGCCTTTTGCCGGGCATATTTGAAGTGGGAGACGGGCCGTGACAGGCCGGCGGACGCGGAGGTCCAGGCGACCGCTTTGCTGGAGGCGATCGAGGCGAACGACCGGCTCTCGGCGCTCGCGCAGAACCCGTTCATGCTCTCGGCGCTGGCGCTGATTCACCGCGCGGAGGGCCGCCTCCCGAGGCATCGCGTGCAGGCGTATCAGATGTTCTTGCGGGCGCTCTGCGAGACGTGGGGAGAGGCGCGGCGGCTCGTTCCGGAGGGCTCCCTCTCCGACGAGCGGAAGGTCGTTCTCTACGAGGAGGAGGCGATTCCGGTGCTCGGAGATCTGGCGCTCGCGCTCCACGAGCGGTATCCGCGGGGCGTCGCGCCGACGGAGGTGGTGCGGAAGAGCATCGCGCAGGCGCTCCAAGGGCGTGAAGAGATCGACGAAGAGGCGGCGCTCGGGCTCGCGGACGCATTCTTGAAGCGGGCGGGCGAAGAGGTGCAGATCCTCCTCGAACGGGGCCGAGGACAGTGGGGTTTCCTGCACCTCACGTTTCAAGAGATGTTCGTCGCGGCCGGGCTGCACTCGACCGAGCGGTTCGAGGAAGTGGCGCTCTCCCACTTGCTTTCTCCGAGGTGGGAAGAGGTCATTCGGCTGGGGGTGGGTTATCTGGCGCTCGTCCAGGCAAGGCCGGTTGCCGCGAAGCGGTTCTTGGAGAAGGTGCTCGCGTACAGAGCGCCGGAGCCGGGGACGCGCGCAGAGGAGATCCTGGGGAAGCACATCGGGATCGCCGCGCTCCTCGCGATGGAGGCCGGGGAAGCGCTGCCGCCGAGCTTCCAGCGACGAATCGCGGAGGAATTCGCCCGGTGGTATTGCGAGGGGCCGCCGCAGGATCTCGGACAACATGGTCTGTTTCATAAGCCGATCGAAGCGCTCGACAGCTGGCTGCGACAGATGGGCCTCTCCGATTTCAGCGCGCCGCTCATCGATGCCCTCCAGCGTCGCCTGCTCTCCCCGGAGGCCCACGAGCGATGGATGGCCGCCCGAGCGCTGGAGAAGCTGAGAGCGCACGTGCCGATGTCGCACATTGTCGAGTCCATGTCGCTGGACGAAGAGCCGCGACCTTGGATCTTCAAGGCGCTCCTCACCTCGGACGCCACGTCATCGGATCTCCTCGAAATGGCGGTCCATCCGAGCGCGGGAGTCCGAGCGGCCGCGGTGATGGCCGCGGAGTCCCTCTCTACGGAGGACCGGGCCGCGGTGCTGCGGAAGGTCGAAGGCGATCCGTCGCCGCTGGTGCGCGAAATCAGCGCGAGGCTGCCCATGGCGGGCGCGCGGCGGCCGGGAGGCGTCTATCTCCCCGAGGAGCTCACCGCGGAGGAGGAGCTTCGACTGGCACCTTTCCTCCACGACGCGAGCCCTGAAGTACGCGAGATGGCGCTCGATCGACTCCACTCCTCCAAGATTCCCGCTGTCCTGGATGCGGAGGAGGCCGTCCTGCGGTCGGATCCGTCCCAGAGCGCGCGCCGACAGGCAGCCATCAACTTGGCGAAGAACGGAGCAGAGAGCGGCTTCGCGCTAGCGTTCGCGGCGTTCGCCGAGAACGTGGACGAGCCCATCTGGAGCGACTGGCGTAGATGGTTGTTCGGATCGCAGAACCTCGATTCTCTGCTTTCGCACGTGCTGGCACAGGCGACGTCGGCAGACTCGAAGACGCGCGCTACCGCCGCCTTTTTGCTGGGCCACTCCGGGACGAATGGGAACCTCGACGGTCACGCGCGGCGCGAAGAAGTGGAGTCAGCGCTGATCGGCTGTCTGCGGGACTCGGATCCACGCGTGCGGCGTGAAGCTCTTCACCGCCTGGACGCGAGCTTCGACCGGGCGTGCACCGTCGCCCTCGACGCGCTCCTCGACCCGAACCCGGAAGTACGCCAGGCAGCTTACGAGAGCATGGTTCGCTCTGGCCGAATTCCCAAGGATCGGTTCATCGCCGGCCTCGATGATGAGGTCGCTGCCGTCCGAGCGATCTGCCTCTCTGTGCTCCGTTACCTCCCGGAGAATGAGAGATCCGCCCGGCTTGCGAAGGCCGCCGAGGATCCGGATCCGCGCGTGCGCCGTGCGCTGCCCGATCACCTCGATCTGGCCACAGAAGAAGGCGAGGCGCTGCTCGTCCGCCTGCTCGGGGACGCGTCCTACGACGTCCGCTCCAGCGCCGTTACGGCCCTGTGGAACCGCATCCAGAACCGAGGAGAACCGAGGATGCCTGTCGAAGCGGTGGCTCGCCTGCTCGACAGCGATCCACCCCTTTACTTCGCAGCGATGGTGCTCGCGCGGGCCGGCGCGTCGGGGCTCCGCGCGCTCCTGGATCACGCGGACAAGTCGGTCGCACGCGTCGGTCTGTGGCTCTGGGCCGAGGCGTCCGCGTGGTCCTTCGGTGAGCCTTCGGTAGTCGAGCCCACCTGAAACCCGCTCCGTCGCTCCTGATTCCGTAGGAGCGGGGGAGTGATACGAGGGGGCGGAGCCCCCTTGTAAACCCCAGGATGTCGCGCAAAGGAGGGCTTATTTACCGGCGGACCAGATCACGCGGCCGAAGCGACTGGCCTTGTGGAAATTGCCCATTCCCAGGATCGGGGACCACGCCGTGCCGCCGTTGTCCTGCATCGCATAGAAGTTCATTCGCCACGACGAGCCGGGGGCCGGAGGGAGCGTCTTTGCCTTCGGGAAGGACGTCCACGGAATACGGACCTCGACCGTATATCCATCATCGGTGTCGGCGTCGTTGTCGATGGTGCCGTGGATCTGGACCGCGTGGTCGCAGCCGCATGTCCACTCCTCGTGTCCGAAGGGGCCTTTGGCGCCGCCGTTCGGCTTGTTGTAGTCGTCGAACTGGCTGTCGAACACCAGGTTTTGTGGGCCGATCTGGAGCTCGTAATAGTCCCTGTTGTCGCCGTCGCCGTCCGGATCGGTCATGATCTCGACGGTGTCGCGCTCCCACAAATGCGGGTCCTTCGCGTCCGCCGGGAATCCGCCCTTCACCTGCTTGTCGTAGATCTCGAAGCCGACGTACATCGCCTTGTCGTCCCAGAACAACTTCACCTCTCCCTGAGCGGGAGTGTGCGCGTTGGGCATTCCGGTGCCGACGTCGACGAAGAGGCCAGTTCCTGCGGCCTTGTTCCAGGCGTCCTCGTCGAGGACTCCGTCGATCTTGAGGGCGGCTCCGTCGATCTTCGGAGGCGACAGCTCCTTCACGACCGTGCGGGGATCGATGGTGGGCTTGGGCGGCGGATCCTGCTTCTTCGGAGGATCCGCCTTGCAACCGGTGAGTCCGGCGAACGCGAGGAGCAGAGTCGGGAGGAAGCGGCGCACGGCCGACTCCTTACTTGCGGCCCTTCTTGCGGGCGTCACGCTCGCGCTTGCGCTGCGCCTTCTTGGCGTTGCGCTCCTTCGGAGACAAGGACTTCATCTTGGGCTGCTCCGGCGCCGCGCCGCCGCCCATTCCGGGGAAACCGCCCATTCCAGGGAAGCCGCCCATTCCGGGCATCCCGGGGAAGCCGCCCATGCCGGGCATTCCGGGGAAACCACCCATGCCGGGCATTCCGGGGAAGCCGCCCATTCCGGGCATGCCGGGGAATCCGCCCATGCCGGGCATTCCACCCTGACCGCCCATCATCTTCTTCATGTTGCGGGCCATGGCCATCTGCTTCATGCCGGGGATCTTCCCCATGAGGCCGAGGTTCTGGCCGAGGCCGCTCATCATCTGCTTCATGAAGAGGAAGCGCTGCACGAGCTCGCCGACCGCCTCGGTCTTGCCGCCGCAGCCGCGCGCGATGCGCTCCGCGCGCTTCGGCTCGCGGATGAGCACGTACGGATCCGCGCGCTCCTGCTTCGTCATCGACTGGATCATCGCCTCGATCTTCACGAGCTCGCGATCGTCGAGGTTCACGTCCGCGGGGAGGCCGCCGGGCAACATGCCGCCGAGCGGGAGCTTCTCCACGAGGTCCTTCAGCGATCCCATCTTCTGGATCATGCGGACCTGCTCCAGGAAGTCCTGCAGCGTGAAGTCGCCCTGCAAGAGGCGCGCGGCGTCCTCCTCCGCCTTCTTCTGATCGACGACCTGCTCGAAGTCCTGCATGAGGCCGACGATGTCGCCCATGTCGAGGATGCGGCTCGCCATGCCCTCGGCGCGGAACACCTCGAACTTGTCGGTGGTCTCGCCGATGCCGCTGAAGAGGATCGGCGCGCCGGTGACCTCCTTCACGCTGACCGCCGCGCCGCCGCGCGCGTCGCCGTCGAGCTTCGTGAGGATCACGCCGGAGATCGCGAGGCGCTCGTTGAAGGAGCGCGCCGTCTTCACCGCGTCCTGGCCGATCATCGCGTCGATGACGAGGAAGATGTTCTGCGGCGACGTCTTCGACTTGATGTCGGAGAGCTCCGCCATCAGCGGCTCGTCGATCGCGAGGCGGCCCGCGGTGTCGTAGATGATGACGTCGCGGCCGAGCTTCTTCGCCTCCGCAGGAGCCGCCGCGCAGATCTCGACGGGCGATTTGCCGGGGATGTTGAACACCGGCATCTTCAAGCTCTGGCCGAGCACCTTGAGCTGCTCGACGGCGGCGGGGCGCTGCATGTCGGCGGCGACGAGCAGCGGCTTCTTGCCGTCCTTCTCCAGCCAGCGCGCGAGCTTCGCGCACGACGTCGTCTTACCGGAGCCCTGGAGGCCGACCATCATGATGCCGGTCGGGCCCGCGTCCGCCCACACGATGGGCTCGCCCTCGAACTCCATCATCTCGATCAGCTCGTCGTGGCAGATCTTGATGAAGTGGTCGCTCGCGGAGGCCTCCTGCGTGCCCGCTTCGGTCTTGACCTTCGCCGTGACCGTGCGGCCGAGGGCCTTGTCCTTCACGCGGGAGAGGAAGGCCTTCACGACGCCGATCTCGACGTCGGCCTCGAGGAGGCTGAGGCGCACCTCGCGCAGCGCGGAGTCGATGTTGCTCTCGGTCAGCTCGGTGAGGCCGGCAAGGCGGTTTCGAGCCTGGCGGAAGCCTCGGGCGATCGTCTCGAACATGGGCGCTCCTTTAGCACTACTCGCGCCGGGAGGGCGATCGTCCTGTGGATGCCGCGAGCTTCGCCGCCGCCGCGTCGCACGCGGGCATCGCCTCGCGCGCCGTCTCGAGGAGCTGCTCGGCCGCGACGATCTCCGTGAGGGCGCTCGGATCGGCGCCGTTGTGGAGCGCGTCGGAGAGCTTCATCGAGCGCTCGGCCTTCTCGACGGCCTCCTCGGCGTCGAAGAGCTTGCGGTAGGCGCCGACGCACGCGGCCTTGGCGTCGCGTCCCTCCGCCGTGAGGGCCGCCGTCTGCTCGACGGCCGCGAGCTTCTGCCGGCGCTCCTCCTTCACCTTCGACGTGTCGTCGCGGAGGCGCGCGATCGCCGCTTGCAACGACACGTCGGACGCGCGCTCCTCACTCGGGCCGCACGCGCACAGGGTCGTGATGGAGAGGATCGCAGCGGTGAGGAGCCCGATCTCGGAGATCGCGGCGGCGCGACGCACGCTCAGGAAGCGGACGCGGTCTTGGGCGGCGGGCCCATCTGGATGCGCTCGCCGAGGTACGTGCCGATCAAGGAGAAGAGCACGCCGATCGTCGCGAGCAGGAGGTACATGAAGAGCGGCATCGTGCGCACCGTCTCCGTGTTCTTCAGGTAGAACGTCGCGGGGATCGCGACGAGGAACGACGCGACGACGGGCTCGATGAAGGTCTTGCCGGGCGAGATCATGCCGAGCAAGAGGCCGCCGACGAACCACACCGGGATCGCGACGATCATGCCGTAGTAGCCCTCGAAATCGAGGCTGCTCACGACCATCGGCAGGCCGATCACGATCGCGGCGGTGAGCACCGCCTGCACGACGAGCGCGATCACCGTCCACAGCGGGCTGAACCCGTCCTGCTGGTAGCGTCGCTTCGGATCGGCAGCGCCGGGGCGCTGGCTCTTCACGGGCTCCATGAGCGCGCCGCACGCGACGCACCGCCCGTTCTCGGGCACGGGGGAATTCTTGTGTCCGCAGGCAGGGCAGACGATCGAGCTCTCAGCAGCTTTCGCCATCGCGGGCCTAGGCTAGTACAAGGGGCCGGGGTTTCGTCCAGAATCCGTGCGCTGACCGAAGACACCGCCGGTCCGGGTAACTGAAGGAGAGGAGGCGGGGCGCCCGGAACATGGCTCGTGATGTGTTGTCTCGACCTCGCGGGCCCTCCTCTGGCTATACTCCGCGCGGGCCCGTCGTCTCGGTGTCCTCCTCTGTTGTCGTCTCGCACGTCTCTGGAAAGCCCCTCGGTGAGCAAAGGTCCCGCCCCCTCCGTGCCCGTGAAGCCTGGTGATTTCGCCGGCGATCCGGCCTTCTTCGGCGCCACCGAGCCGGATCCGGAGCTGACCGCGCTGCCCGCTCCGCCGCGGCGCGAGCGCACGTTCGCCGTCGTGATGATGTGCCTCACGGCCGCGGCCGCGCTCACGATGTCGCTGCTCCTCTTCGAAGAGGCGCGCTACGCCCTCGCGCCGAGCTCGCCGAACGACGTCGGAGATCTCGCGACGCTGAAGCCGACCGCGGACATGACGAACCACTACACGTTCGCGACGGGCCTCCTCGGGACGACGGGCGCGATCCGCTACGCGCGCACGGCCGAGAGCGACTCGTTCCGGTTGATGCCGGTCGCGGGCAACCCGTCCTTGTGGGTGGAGATCCGCGTGCCGGAGGGCTTCGAAGGCCCGCGCTTCGTGCCGCCGACGAAATTCGCGGGCCGCCTCGTGCCGATGGCGAACGCGGGCATGCGGCACGTCGGGCTATCGAAGGCCGTGAAGGATCAGACCGACGTGACGATCCCCGAGGACGCGTGGCTCTTGATCGACGGGTCGTCGCCGCGCGCGTCGCGGTGGGCGATCGCGCTGGCCGCGCTGTTCGTGGCGTTCGCGGGCTGGAACATCTTCGGCGTCGCCCGCGTGATGCGCTCCGTGAAGGACGACCGCAAGGAAGAGCGCAAGGCCTGAGGCGCAGGCGTCGCCGCCGACGGGGAGCGAACCCCGCGATCCTTGCAGTTGACGAAGCGTTCCGAGTCGGCCAACCTCGCGCCGCCCGTCATGCCCAAGGTCACGTTCATCAACGAGCACCGCACGGTCGAGGTCGCCTCTGGCCGCAAGATCAGCGACATCGCGGCCGAGCTCGGCATCACCGTCTGCCGCGAGTCCTTCCACGGGAGCGGCCTCGGCGACTGGACGGTCTACGTGAAGTGCGCCGACGGCGCGCTCACGCCGCCCACCTTCATGGAGAAGCTGCTCGGCATCCGCGGATGGAGCCGCCTCGCGAACCGCACGAAGGTGCTGGGCGACTGCGAGATCTGGACGGCCGGCGGCCTGCCGGATCGCCTCCGCGCCCCACGTCCGATCGCGCCTCCGCCGAACCCGTCGAAGGATCCGGAAGCGAAGCGCAAGCCGATCGACGCCGCCGCCACCGCCGCCTTCCCGCTCGGTCACCCGAGCGCGGTCGGCAAGGGCGCGCGCGAAGCGATCCCGGTCGGCGCCGGCAAGGGGAAGAAGGAAGGCGCCGCGAAGGCTGCCGCGAAGGAAGAGGCCGAAGAAGAAGCCTCGGAGTGACGCGGGTCGCGCCACGTCGGCGCGCCCCCTCTCTTGCGCTCACGACAGCGCGCGTCGCGCCGGAGCGATGATCTCCGGCCGCAGTTGAAAGCCGTGTCGCCGCGATGATGCACGATGTCCTTGTGATCGGCGGGGGCGCGATCGGCTGCGCTTCGGCGCTGGCCCTCGCGAGCAGGGGCGCGCGCGTGCGCCTTGTCGAGCGCTCCCACCCCGGCGCGGAGGCGTCGAGCGCGGCCGCCGGGATCCTCGGCGCCTACGTGGAGGCGCACGACGCGGGGCCGTTCACCGATCTCTGCTTCCGCAGCCTCGCGATGTACGCCGCGTGGACCGCGCACCTGTACGACGTCACCGGCATCGACGTGGGGCAGCGTCCGTCCGGCTCGATGCGCGTGTTCACCGATCGCGCGGCGCTGGAGCGCGAGTCCTCGTGGACGCACGGCGCCTTCGGCGACGACGCGCAGCCGCTCGATCCCGCGGCCGCGCGCGCGATGGAGCCCGCGCTGTCCGCGAGCATGATCGGCGCGCTCCGCTACCCGAAGGACTGCCGCATCGATCCTCCGGCGCTCATGCGCGCGGTGGAGGGCGCGGCGCGCGCGGCGGGCGTCACGATCACGAACGACGACGGCGCGGCGCGGCTCCTCCTCGAAGACGGTCGCGCGATCGGGGCCGTCCTGCGCAGCGGCGAGCAGGCGCGCGCGGGCGCGGTCGTGCTCACCGCGGGCGCGTGGTCCGTGCTCGAAGCGAGCGGCCTCGAAGCGGGCTGGATCGAGCCGATCCGCGGCCAGATGATCGAGCTGCGCACGCCCGAGCGGCCGTTCGATCACGTCGTGTTCGGCCCCGGCGCGTACCTCTCGCCCCGCGACGACGGCCGCATCATCGTGGGGTCGACGCAGGAGCGCGCGGGCTTCCACAAGGCGGTGACGGTGCGCGGCGTGCGCGGGCTGCTCGAAGGCGCGGCCGCGCTGGTGCCGGCGCTGGAGGACGCGGAGATCGCTCGGACCTGGGCCGGCCTCCGCCCGGCGACGCCCGACGGCCTGCCGCTCCTCGGCCCCGGTCACGTGCCGGGCCTCGTGGTGGCCGCGGGCCACTTCCGCAACGGGATCCTGCTCTCTCCGATCACGGGGGAAATCGTGGCCGATCTCGTCGCCGGGAGGGCCCCGTGCGTCGATCTCGCGCCGTTCGCCGTGGAGCGTTTCGCAGGACGGGCGCCGGCCCCGCGCGCTTGAACCGCCGTGCGTGACCGCACAGCGTCGACGTACCGCGCTCGGCGACAAGGGGCGCAGAGGTACGACCGATCCGACGACCGGCGGCGGGAGGGCACTTGTAAAGCTCGCGAAATCGGTATCATCAGCTCACCGAGGCCGCAGATCGCACGATCTCCAGGCCGCCCTCGCGACCCCGCCTGCAAGCCCACGCACCGTCTCCGGGAGCACATTGGGAGCTGACGCCAAAGGCCGCGAAGATCCGACGGACGAGACGTCCGCGATCCGGGTCCGCGAGCGCGAGCCGAGCCCATCGGTCGACTCCGGCCTGTCTCTGCACGCGTTCATCGAAGCGATCGCGCTGCCCGCGTGGGCGTTCGACGCCGACCGCCGCAAGGTGCTCGCCGTGAACGATGCGCTCGTCACGCTCACCGGCCGCGCGCGCGACGCGCTCCTCGGGAGCAACGTCCTCGACCTGTACGATCCAGCCGATCGCGTGACGGAGGGCCTCCGGCTGGAGCTGGCGGTCCGCTCGCCGATGGTGGCCCTCTCGCAGGGGAAGCCGTCCACGCTGCGGCTCCTCGTGAAGGGCGCCGCGCCGACCCGCGTGAAGGTCTCGTCGAGCCCGCTCGGCTCGATGACGCGCCACGCGCGCCTCGCGGTCGCGCACGGCGTGGAGGAAGAGCCGCGGCAGAAGGTGGCGCGCGCCCGCCCGGAGCAGCCCGCGCGCACGAAGGCGCCGGAGCGCACCGACGCGTGGTGGCGCGCGCTCTTCGATCTCTGCCCGGCGCCCGCGTGCGTGTACGACCTCACGACGCTGGAGATCCTCGCGACGAACAACGCGATGGAGCGGCTCTACATGTACGGCCGCGAGGAGCTGTCGCGGATGAGCGTGATCGATCTCGTCGCGCCGTCGGACGTGGACCTCGTGCACTCGATCATCGACGAGGTGCGCCGCGGTCAGTGGCCGGGCGTGCTGCACCACGCGAACACGATCCGCCACCGCCGCAAGGACGGCGAGGAGATCGACGCGGAGCTCGTCGCGGCCGAGGTGAGCTACGCGGGCCAGAGCGCGCGCCTCGTGCTCCACAAAGACGTCACCGAGCACAAGCGGGCCGAGCAAGAGCTCGTGCGGCGCGCGCGCGTCGACGCGTTCCGCGCGGATCTCGCCGCCGCGTTGACGACGGACGAGACGCTCCCCACGCACTTCGAGCGCGTCGTCTCGGCGATGGAGCACCACCTCGATCTCGAGTCGGTCGGCGTGTGGCTCACGGACGAGGCGACCGGGAAGCTCACGCTGCAGGCCAGCGTCGGCTCGCTCGACGCGACGACCGCGGGCGGCCCGGCGCTCGACGTGGGCGCGACGTGGATCGGCCGCGCGGCGGAGCAGGCGGCGCCGCTGTTCGTGGACATCTGGGATCCGCGGATGGCGCCGGTCGAGATCGAGCACGCCCGCGCGACGGGGCTGACCCACATGGCGTCGATCCCGTTCGTCGTTCGGCGCCGCGTTCTCGGCGTCGTGACCGCGGGCCGCAGCAGCGCCTTCACCGACGACCTCGCGGATCTCCTCCGCGCCACCGGCGCGCAGATCGCACAAACCCTCGGCGCGTCGTTCGCGTTCGAGGCGCTCCGCATCTCCGAGGCGCGCAGCCGCTCCATCCTGGAGAACATGCCCGCTGCGCTGGTGACGATCGATCCGACGGGCGTCGTCGCCGCGTCGAACGCGTCCGCCGTCGCGACGTTCGGCTACACCGAAGAAGAGCTCCTGGGCCGCACCTTCTCCTCGCTCTTCGAGGCGCGCGACATGAGCCCGAGCATCCTCCACGCGCACGCCCGCGGCCGCGGCGTCGACGAGTGGCAAGGCCTCCGCAAGAGCGGCGAGCGCTTCCCCTGCGAGGTGCGCCTCTTCCAGATCGACAGCCTGCGCGGCCCCGGATACGCGGCGATCTTGAACGACGTCTCCGAGCGCTACCAGATGGAGCGCCTCAAGGCCGAGTTCGTGTCCGCCGTCAGCCACGAGCTGCGCACGCCGCTCACGTCGCTGCGCGGCTCCATCGGCCTTCTCCGCGGCGGCGTCCTCGGCCCGCTGCCCGACGACGTGATGGAGCTGCTCGGCATCGCGGAGCGCAACTCGGTGCGCCTCGTCACGCTCGTGAACGACATCCTCGATCTGGAGCGCCTGCACGAGGGCAAGATGGAGCTCTTCATCGAGCCCGTTCACGCCAGCACCATCGTGGAGCGCTCCCTCGAGACGGTGAAGCCGCTCGCGGATCAGGCCGGCATCACGATCGACGTGCGCTGCGCGGACGAGGTGCTCCTCGGCGACGGCGATCGCCTCGTGCAGGTCCTCGTGAACCTCCTCACGAACGCGGTGAAATTCTCGCCCCCCGCGAGCCGCGTGGACGTCGTGACGTCGATCGAGACCGACGCGATCCTCTTCCGCGTGATCGACCGAGGCCGCGGCGTCCCCGCCTCGCACCGCCGCGTGATCTTCGAGCGGTTCGAGCAGGTGTACTCCGGCGACGGCCGCGAGAAGGGCGGCACGGGCCTCGGCCTCGCGATCAGCAAGGCGATCGTGGAGCAGCACGACGGCGTGATCGGCGTCGACAGCCAAGAGGGCGTCGGCTCCACGTTCTGGTTCCGCGTCCCGCGCGCGCTCGCGACCGCCGGCAGCGTCCCCCCGCCCTCGTCGAAGCCGCCTTCATCGAAGCCGCCCTCGTCGAAGCCGCCCTCGTCGAAGCCGCCGTCCCAGAAGCCGCGCTGATCACCGGCTCGCCGCGGCGGAGGCTCGTCGCGCGTCACGGACCGCGAGCGCCCACGCGCGCATGTGAACGCGTTTACTTGCGCGCGCGAACGCGTTTACATGCGGGGAGAATGCGGACGCCGCGCACCGCCGGCGCGCCGCGAGAAGGTGCATCCATGGGCTACCGGACGTTCGCGATCGGTGACATCCACGGGGAGCTGCCGCCGCTCCTCCGCATCCTGGAGCGGCTCCCTCCGCTCGACGCGCGCGACACGCTCGTGTTCGTGGGCGACTACATCGATCGCGGCGCGCAGTCGAAGCAGGTCGTCGACTACATCCGCCGCCTCCCGCGGCGCACGCCCGCGCGCGTGATCACGCTCCGCGGCAACCACGAGGACGCGTGGCTCCGCGTGCTCGACAAGGGCTGGCCCGAGTTCGTGCTCGTCGCGACGAACGGCTGCCGCCAGACGATGGAGTCCTTCGTCGGCCGCTACCTCTCCGAGGACAGCGACATGCCGAGCGAGGAGGATCTGCGCGCGCTGCTCACGGGCACGTTCTTCCCGCCGGACGTCGTCGAGTGGATGCGCGGCCTGCACCACTACTACGAGGACGAGCACGCGATTTACGTGCACGCGGGCCTGCCGCGCGCGGTCGGCGGCGGCTTCCTCCACCCGAAGGACGCGACGGATCCGAAGCTCGCGGCGACGCTGCTCTGGTGCCGCGACAAGGACTTCGTGAAGACGTACCGCGGCAAGCGCGTCATCTTCGGCCACACGATGACGCAGTTCCTCCCGCCGGAGCTGTCGAGCTACACGCCCGAGGACACGAGCGACATCTGGATCGGCCCGTCGGTCATCGGCCTCGACACGGGCTGCGGCAAGGGCGGCTTCCTGACCGCGATCGAGCTGCCCGCGATGCGCGTGTACGAATCGCGATGACCGATCCCGAGCGCGGGGGAGGACGCTCCGATCAGCGCAGAGAGACCGTTCGCAAGGCCCTGCGCGCGCTGCTCGGCGTCGCGATGATCGGCGTCGGCTCCCTCCATTTCCTGTCGCCCTCCCCCTTCGTGAACATGATGCCGTCCGCGCTCCCGGCGCCGCTCGCGCTCGTGTACGTGAGCGGCGTCGCCGAGATCGCGGGCGGCGCGGGCCTCTTCGTCCCGCGTCTCCGTCGCGCCGCCTCGTACGGCCTGGTCGCGCTGTACATCGCCGTCTTCCCCGCGAACGTGAACATGGCGATCCACCACCTTTCGCTCGGCGATTACCAGCCGTCGACGTTCGCGTTGTGGGCGCGCCTCCCGCTGCAATTCGTCTTCATCGCGTGGGCCCTCTGGGTCGGCAAACCGTCGCGCGAAGAGAATTAGCCACGCCCGCTTTTGTCGGTTTTACAAGGGGGCTCCGCCCCCTCGTATCACTCCCCCGATCGCAGAGCGCGCCGCACCCTCACTGCGTCGTCGCCGTCGACACGGGGATCACCGGCATCGGGAACGCTTGCCCGAACGTCACGGTGAGCTCCCCCGGGAACGAGTCGCGCTCCGTGTAGCCGCGCGCGAGCGGGAAGCCCCAGTCCGCGCGGATCACGATGCGGTTGATCTGCGGCAAGAAGATCCGCAGCCCGACGCCCGCGGACATGCCGCCCGTGAGCTGCAGCCGCGGATCGCTCGCGGTCGACGTCGTGGGCGGGACGGTGCCGAGCCGCAGGTTCGAGAACCCGTCGAACGCCGCGCCCGAGTCGAAGAACAGCACGCCGCCGATCTGCGTCTTCAGCACCTCCAGCGGGCGGCTCCGGTACTCCGCGTTGAACGTGACCAGATCCTTGCCGTTGAACGAGCCCGTCGGATACCCGCGCAGCCGCGTGTCGCCGCCGAGCGTCGTCGTCGCGTTGAGGTAGTTCTTGTACCGGCTCAGCACGCGCGCATCGAACACGAGCCGCCCGATCCCCGTGCGCGGCGTCATCACGCGACCGCCCACGTCGATCGACGCGTCCGGCACGCCGTCCGCGGAGAAATCCGTCGCCGTCTCGACGTAGCCGCGCGCGATGCCGTCGCCGATGGCCACCGTGTACGCCGCCGCCGCGTACGTTCCGAGCACGAACTTCGAGTCCCGGAGCGGCGCGTACGCCGGCGACGCGCGCAAGATCAGGTTGTGCCCGAGCTGGTACTCCTCCTGCAGCCCGAGCCGCTCGAAATCGAGCACGCGCGCGTACCGAGCCGCGAACGTCTGGTACTGCAGGTCCGGCCCGATGCGCGTGTCGCTGAGCGGGAGCACGCGCGAGACGAACTTGTTCGCGATCGTCGGATCGAAGCCGGAGAGATCGTCGGGCCGGTACACGTCGCGCGTCGCCGTCACCGAGAACGTCACGTTCTGCTTGATTTCCCGGCCGAACGAGCGCGTCACGTAGACGTACCCGGCCTCCCGATCGCGCCGGTACTCGCACGGGATCAGCGCCGCGCCGGTCGTCTGCGCGGTCGCCTCCGCGACGCAGCGGTTCGCGGTCGGATCGTACAGGCTCACCTGCGAGGCGAGGTACCGGCGCGACACGCCCGTGTTCCACGCGATGCGCGATCCGTACGCCCACTCGCTCGCGAGCGAGAACAGCGGCAGCGAGTACGACACCGATCCGTACGCGCCCTCGAACGCGCCGCTCCGGTAGTTCCACACGGGGTTCACGTCGAGCACGAAGCGGTACCGCGAGTCCCACACGCGCGGCACGATGAGCGATCCGCCGAACGAGATCGTGTTCGGGTCGTAGCTGAAGTTCGCGGAGATCTGGTGGTGCGTCCCGAGCAGGTTGATCTCGGTGATCTGCGCGTCGAGCGACTCCAGCCCGCCGCTCGACGTGATGCGGTACTCGACCGGCACGCGGAGGCTCCAGAGATCCTTCGTGATGACGAGCATCCGGACCCGATCCGGCGCGCTCCCCTTCGTCGCGAGGGTGAGCACCACGGTGAGCTGCGACAGCGCGCGGAGGTTGCGCGCCGTCTCCTCCACGATCGCGCGCGAGTAGCGATCCCCCTTCTTGAAGAGCAGCTCGCGCTCGACGAAGTGGGGCTTCGTCGTGACGTGGAACCAGTTCACGAAGCCGTTGAGCTGCGACGGGATCGGATCGCGCTTCTCGAACACCTCGAGCGTGACGACGTCGACGCCTTCGATGAGCTTGCCCTCGGGCGACGCGTCGAGCTCGCCGCCCGTCTTCTCGAGGCCGATGCGGACCGTCTCCTGCTCGTACGCGGAGTACGAAGAGAGATCGTTGATCGAAGGAGGATCCGCGCTCGCCGCCGGCGCGACGAGCCCGAGGACCGCGCCCGTCAACGTCGCGACGATCGCCTTCGCGCGGAGAGCGGCGCCGCCGATCGCACGCACGCATCGAAGGCCGGAGCGCCGGCGGGAGGGGCGATCCACGTCGCTCAGAAGGTGTCGCGCGGCGGGTACGTCGCCGTCACGTTCACCTTGTAGCGCGAGTACTGGTGCACGATCGTCCCCCAGTCGGGCGTCGGCATCCCGCGCGAGACGCAGCGGAGCAGCTCCTTGCCCTTGTCCTTCTTGATCGTGCTCGATTTGCCGATGAAAAGGTTCGTGCGCTTGCGCGGGAAGTCCATCTCCAGCACGAAGCTCACCTTCGTCGGCGTGGAGCCCGACGGCGCGCACGCCGCGTTGTCACGGATCGCCCGCGCGAGCCCGTCCTCGAAGAACGGGATGTGATCGCAGCGCTCCGGCGGCGTCTTGCCCGGCCCCGGGTTCACGCACTTCAGCGACGTGAAGCTGGAGAGCTGCACGTTCGGCGGCGGAGTCGAAGGCGCGCTCGGCTGGAACATGCCCGCGTCGGGCCCGCCGTCGGCCGGAGGAGCCCCTGCGTCGGCCGCGCCGGACGCGGACGTCGCTGCGTCCGCCGAAGGGATCGACTCGGGCCGGGGGCGGCGCAGAAAGTAGAGCGGCACCGCGACGATGATGAGCCCCGCGACGAGCGCCATCACGATCTGCAGCCGCACGGGACGCTCCCCGCCGCCGCGCCCGAGATAGCGGTACGGCGAGGGCTGAGACGGAGGTCCGAGGAGCGGCGGTCGGGAGGCCATCCAGGTCGTTTCCTAGTCGATGAGCGTGCGCGCTTTACGCCCCGGTTCGCCCTTGATCAAGGTCGCGTGCAGCTCGAGCGTCTCCGGCAGCATCCCCTGGACCTGCGAGACGACCTGCTCGACCACGTGGCGAGCCTCGTCGAGCGACGGCCCCACCATCGACACGACGAACTTGAGCGGCCCCGTGCGCCCGGCGACGAGCGGCACGAGCGACAGGAGCAACATCTCCGACAGCTCCACGACCCGCTGAGCGGCGCGGCGCAGCGCGAGCATCTCCAGGATCGTCGGCCGATCGCTCACCTGATGGTTCGGCCCGCGGAGCTCGTAGCGCGCGACCTGCATCGGCGCCTCGGCCCACTCGGCGAAATCGCCGTCCTCGTCGATCGCCTTCATCAGGTGCTCGCGCACGAGCAGCCCCGTGAGGCCGTCGCGGCGCGCGAGGTACTGGCGCGTCTTCTTGTGGTGCGGCGAGTCCGCGGGGAAGCTCACGAGCTTGACGCGGCACTCGCCGACCTGCGCCTCACCGCCGTGCAGCAGCTGCACCTGCGCCTTGCGCTCGTAGCTGTAGTCCGCGTAGCTGCCGTTCGTGCTGGAGAGGTCCTCGATCAGCCACGAGCCGTTCTGCCAGCGCATCACGCCGTGCGTGCCGGAGACCGTCGCCTCGGGGATCACGAGATCTTGATCCGTGCGGCGCCCGAGCGTCATCACGCTCTTCGTCAGCGGCAGCAGCGTGCCCACCGCGTCCGTCGCGTTGGTCGCGTACGTGATCAGGATCGACTGCGCGGCCGCGGTGAACGTCTGCGTCTGCGCGCGCCCCGGAGGCGGCCCTGGATCGAGCCGCTCGCGCGGGAGCTGGATCGCGCCCGTCGTGAGCTGCGACGAGTTGAAGAACCGCATGTGACGCGCCTGCGGGCGCATCGCCGGATCCTCCGACATGCCGCGGAAGATCTGGCGCGTCTCGTCGATCGAGAGGCCGCTCGGCACGTCGAACATGATCTGCTGCCGCATCGCCTTGCCGCGCGGGCGATACCCCGGCTCCGGCACGCGGCACGTCCACATCTCCCAGAGCGTGAGCGCCATCGCGTACACGTCGTCGTCGGCGCTGGCGCCGCCGCTCTTGAGGCGCTCGGGCGACATGTAGTTCGGGGTGCCGCCGTCCGGAGGCGCGCCGTGCTTGCGGGTCGCGGCGCGCGCGCGCTCCTGCGCGAAGCCGAAGTCGAGGATGACCGCCTTCTCTTCGGTCACCATCACGTTGCCGGGCTTCAGATCGCCGTGCACCAGGCCCTGCGCGTGGATCGCGGCGAGGCCCGCGCACACCTCGGAGGCGATCTTGCGGAACTCCTCCGCGGTGTATCCGCCCTGGGCCTTCTTCTTCCGGATGTGCGTGTGCAGCGTCTGGCCCGGGATGTTCTCCATCACGAGGATGGGGCCCCACAAGCTCGGCGCGAGATCGTGCACGCGGCACACGTTCGGGTGACTGACGCTCCTCGCGAGGAGCAGCTCCTGCCGAAGGGCTTCGTCGTCCCCGGGCATGCGCGACTCTTCGCGCACCACCTTCAGCGCGACGGTCTGCTGCGTCGAGCGGTCGAACGCGAGGAAAACCTCGCCCATGCCGCCTTTGCCGAGGCTCTGACGGATGTCGTATCGGTCATTGATGACCGTACCGGGCGTTATCGGAGGGGGAGGCGTCTTGACCACGTCAACCACGAGATGTTTTGGGGGCTACGCTCGGAGGACCTGAGCAGGCCCCCATCTCTTTGCCGATCGCGGCGAGCCCGTCGATGTCGACAGGCCCGAACCGTCGAACTGCCGGGCCGGCGTGGGCGTGCAAGGAACCAATCCTCCACTTCCCAGTACCGACGCCACGTTATGGGGCCAGGCTGGACGGGTCCAGGGTCGTCCATCTCGGAGGAGAGCGCAACGGCCTCGTGATGCGACGACGCTTCACGCGCGAATTTGTCGCGTCGAAGCGCGGTCCGGCTTGACGGGAGCGGCATCGAGGTCCGAAGGTGCGCGCCGGGCGCTGGCCGGCCGGAGCGTGCTCCGTTCGACCGAGGCCCTCGTTTCGCGCAGAGCGCGGGCCGGAAGAGCGAGCCGTGGAGAGCCACGCTCGCGCGGACGGTCCGGCGGATCTCACGATCCGCAAGGGAAGCCGGTGAAGACGACGCAGCCGAGCGCGGCGTCTCCGAGTCCGGCGCGGCCCCCGCCACTGTGACCGGGGACGAATCGCGACGAGTCCACTGCGCCCGCGCGGGCGTGGGAAGGTGTCGCGAGGAGGACGATCCGGGAGCCAGGAGACCTGCTCTGCGCGAGAAGAAGCCGCGGCTTCGGGGTGAGGCGCGCGGCGGGCTCCCACGTGCGCGCGTCCCTCTCCGGGCGACGCGACCTCGTGCGCCTCGCCGCTCGTCCGCACCCGCCGCATCACGCAACAGGCGCGGGTGAGCGCCGAGGAGATCGCATGAAGGCCCACATCTCGACTTTGAAGAGGTCCTCTCTCTGCGCCGTCGCGGCGCTTCTTTTCGCGGCCACGACAGGCTGCTCCGACGGTCCGGAGACGAGCGGCGGCACGACCTCCACCGGAGGCAGCGACGGCACGGGCGGCGCGACGTCGACAGGAGGCGCGACCTCCACGGGCGGCGCAGGCGGCGCGACCGCGACGGGAGGCTGCCTCCCGGACTCCGCGACGAGCGCGCTCTTCACGCTCGCCGCCGCGGATCTGTGCGCGGTGGCGGTGTACACGAACGGGCCCGCGATCGAATACCAGCAGCCGACGTGGGGCTCGCACGGAGGACCGCTCCTCGTCGCGCAGGGGCCCGGCGATGGTCAGGTGACGCTCGATCGCTGGACCGCTCCCGCGGGCGCGAGCGGCGACGTGACGATCGCGAGCACCACGATCGACGCGAAGATCCCGACGGGCGCGTTCGCGGGGAGCGAGGCCTTGGATCTCGGCTTCCGCGCGGGCACGGCGATCTCGTACTCGGGCGCGTTCCCCGACACGGCGGGCGAGCTGATCATCGCCAACGGCAGCGACACCTCGGAGCGCTACGCGGTCAACGCGCTGTTCTCGATCGGCGCGCTCTCCGCGAGCGGCGGGGCCTCCGGAGGACGCGTGGTTTACAGCGGCGCCTCACCGCTCGGCGACGCGACGGCCGGCGCGAACGGGCTCTACGCCGCGGACGATTGCTCGGGGAGCTTCCTCCCGATGGGCAACGCGACGTGCGCCGCGCCCTCGAAGATCGCCGCGTGGGGCGACGCGTCGGGCCCCGTGTTCGCGGACGCGGCGGGCAACGTGTTCGTCGTGATGACGAGCTTCGCCGGCGATCAGACCGCGCGCGCGTTCGCCGCGAGCACGATCGGCGCGGGCTCGCTCCCCGCGGAGGGCGACGAGCTGTTCACGCTCCCGGGCTACGGTCAGAGCCTCGCGGCGATCGCTCCGGACGGCGACGCGAAGGGGATCGTCGCGTTCCAGCCGTCCGACGGCGCCTCGTTCGAAGCGCTGGACGTCTTGCAGATCCGCTACTCGGTGAAGGACGGGACGGTGACGGCGGAGGGCGCGCCGTCGCCGCTCCTCACGTTCCCGCAGACGAACACGGCGACAGCGATGCTCACGGATCCGGAGGGGCGCCTGTGGGTCGGCGTGCCGGTGCACGAAGGCGACAAGACGACAACCACTTTCGTCGTGCTCGCGCGAAAACCCTGATCGCCGGCAGTTCACCCGACTCTTCGGGAGCCGATGTCGATTTCGAAACGAGATGGGCCGAACGCGACCATTCCAGAGTGAAGGGCAGCGTGGAGCAAAGAGCCGCGCGCCTCTCTTTCCGTGGGGGCCGGGCGCCCTCCGTTCGTGACCAACAGCCTTGTTGATCCGTCCTTCTCGGGTCGGCCGTCGTGAGCGTCGCGAGCCAGCAGCCCATGGTTTCGCGCCGCCGCGACGCAGACCCGAGAGACGTCTTCCGCTGTGAAGTGCTCGCGTCCCTGGCGTCACTGGTGACGAGAGGGCCGGAGGACATGGTGCGCCGTTCGGGGCGTCTAGGCATCGCGACCCCCGCTGAGGCTCCGGGTCGGCGCACCATGCTCTACGCGAGCGGACAGAAGGTCTGTCGTCGAACGGGGGGCGTCCCGGCACACCGCGTGCTTTGAGCCGGTTGGTCCATCCTTCCCAAGAGGCTCGCATGAAGCCGCTCGCGCCCTCCGCCGACCAAGCCGTCCGCCACGCCGTCAACGCCTACATCGACGGCCGCCTCCTCCCGAATTTCGAGGGCGAGGCCTCGTTCGAGACGCGGAACAGCGCTTATCGGCTGCTCGACGGTGTCCTGCTCTCCGCGCCGGATCAAGCCCTCGTCGGCGCGGAGCTCGTGGGTTGGCTCCTCGAGTTCGTGACCCGCGCGGAGGTCTCGCAGACCTGGAAAAATGGGGCGCGCGCGATCCTCGTCGACACGCGCAACGACGGAGTGAAGGGCCCGCACATCATCGTGACCTCCGCGACCCGAGCCTTCCGCCGCGAGCGCGTCCCGAGCGCGCCTTCCCTCCCCGCGGTTGGATCTTCTGCAGCTCAGGATGGATCTTCGATGAACCAGCGGTGGGGCCAGCGCGATCACCGCGCCTCCCCGCTCCCCGAGCTGCGTTCGTCCCCGGCGCACGAGCTCCACGCTCCCTCGGCGCACGCCCCGCGGCACGAGCTGCCCGCGTTGCCTCCGATCCCGGCGCCGCACCGGTGGGACCAGCACGCGGGATCGCTCCCTCCGCCGCCCCCGCCGCCGCGTCGCATCTCCTCGTTCCCGCCGCCTGCTCTTCCGCCGGTGCCTTCGTTCGCGCAGCGTCCGTCGGCGCCGCCCGTGAGCGCGCATGCGCATCCGGCCCCGAGCGCGTACGGGTCGCGGCCGCCCGCTCCGCCGCCTCCGGCGCCGACGATCCCTCCGCCGGCGATGGTGCCGCACATGACGCGGCCGTCCACGATGCCGCCCCCGCCGCCTCCGCGACCGTTGCCGCGCGCCGCGACGCCTCCGTGGCGACCGCTGCCGCCGCCGCCCCCGGCTCCGCGTGGCTACGACGACGACTACCTCGCGCGACGCATCGCCGCGACGGTGGACGCCGCGATCGCGGTGCCGGTCGATCTCGAAGACGGCATCCCCACGGCGCGCGCCTCGACGGATCGCGGCGCGCCGCGGGACGGGCGCGGCCGTTCGTCCTCGCGCCTGTCGCAGGGAGCCTCCGTCGGCACGAGCTCGCGGTACCTGGATCCGGCGCCTCCGGCCAGCAGCCCATTCCTCCTGTCGCGCTCGCATCAACGGGGAATGCCGCTCCGCTGAAGCGACGCGACGTCGAGCAGCGGGGGCTCGCCGCGGACGCAGCACGTCAAACGAGCGCGCAGCGCGGCGCCGTTGACCAGTGACGAAAACTCGTTCACCATCGATTTTCGTCGAGACAAGGCGTTTGGTAGCCGCTCTCGTGCGTGTGGAGACGCAACGTCCATGGCCGATCACCGGGAAGGAGAGGCGTCCGAGAGGAATGTCGGGCGCGAGCGCCAGAGCGGCTCTTCTTCGAAGAAGAACAGCGGGCCCGATCCACTCCTCGGCCGCACGATCAACGGTCGATACAAGATCGTCAGCCTGGTCGCCCGCGGCGGCATGGGGAAGGTCTACAAGGCCGAACAACAGCCCCTGGGCCGCATCTGCGCGCTCAAGGTGCTGAACCCCCGCTACGAGGGTGACCGCGATCCCGAGTTCGGAAAGCGCTTCTTCCTGGAGGCGGCCACCGCCGCCAAGCTGACGCACCCGAACACCGTCACGATCTTCGACTACGGCTCTTCGGAAGACGGAGAGATCTATTACATCGCGATGGAGTTCATCGAGGGGAGGACTCTCCATCGCGTCCTGCGCGACGAGACGACCCTCACCGAGGCTCGCGTCAGCCACGTCGCGCGGCAGATCTGCCGCTCGCTGCGAGAGGCGCACGAGCTCGGCGTCGTCCACCGCGATCTGAAGCCCGGCAACATCCTGCTGACGAATCGAGGGGACGAGAACGACGTCGTCAAGGTCCTCGATTTCGGTCTCGTGAAAGACGTCACCGGCGACGCCGAAGACCTCACGCAGCAGGGCCTCTTCATGGGCTCGCCGAAGTACATGGCGCCCGAGCAGATCACCGGCGGCGAGATCTCCGCGCGCACGGACATCTATTCGCTGGGCGTCATGATTTACGAGATGATGACGGGGAAGGTGCCGTTCGACCGCGGCGCGAGCGTGAACACGCTTATGGCCCACGTGAACGACGTGCCCCCTCCCCTCGCGGAGGCGAACCCGCGAATCCAGATCTCTCCGCAGATGGAAGGGATCATCTACCGCTGTCTGGAGAAGGACGCCTCGAAGCGCTTCGCCTCGATGAACGAGCTGCTCGCGGCGCTCAAGCGGACGGGCGATCCGACGATGACGGACACCCACGACAACCTGCCCGCGGCGTACGTCGGTCGCCTCTCCAACTCGCCCGGCGGTGACAGCGGGCCGATGTCCACGTCGGGCGCTCTGCCCGCGTCCGTGCGCGGCACGCCGGATCGCAGCGCGCCGGAGCTCGCGCGGGAGACGTCCAACCCGGATCACAGCGCGCCGTCGCGCACGCCGGGGCCCTTCAACACGGATCGGCCCGCGGACGCGCACGGTGAGGATCTCCAAGCGGGGATGCCCTCGCTCGTGCACCTCACGCAGAAGAAGAGCAAGGCCACGAGCTACGTGCTCGTGGGGCTCGCGGCCGCGGCGATCGCGGCGGTCGCGTTCCTCTCGCTCCGCAAGCCGCCGGAGGGCAGCGCCAACGCGAACCCGGGCGACACCGCGAAGCCGACGACGACGACGCCCGTCACCGCGAGTGCGACCGCCGCGCAGCCCTCCGCGACCGTCGCGAGCACCGGCAGCGCCGCCGCGGCCGATCGCGTGGTCCGTATCGAGAGCGATCCGGCCGGCGCCAACGTGAGCGAGGACGGCAAAGAGCTGTGCGCGGCCACGCCGTGCGACGTCACGTTCAAGGACGGCGCGGCCCCGAAGGAGCACAAGCTCGCGCTCAACAAGAAGGGGTTCAAGGCCACGGCGCTCACCGTCGCGGCGACCGACACGAAGGGCTCCATCAAGCTCGAAGGCGGCAGCGGCGGCGGCTCCTGGGGCGGCAGCGCGCCGCCTCCCGTCACCACGACCACGCCTCCGAAGGGCGGAAACGCTCCGTCCGGCGACATCTGTTACAAGAACAGCGAGTGTCGTAGCGGCACGTGCGATCACGGCACCTGCAAGTAACCTCGCCGCCGTCCCCTCCTCTCACCTCCTCCTCACAAGCTGTTCGCGTTCCCCTTTTACTTGGGGGAGCGCATGTCGATCGCGTTAGGATGCCCTGTGATGTTGCGCACACGTCCTGGGTTGGTCGGCTGCGCGGCCCTGCTCGCTGCCCTCCTCGTCCCCACGCTCGCACACGCGGACGCCCGCACCGACGGTCGGCGCGCGTTCAAGGCCGGAATGGCCCTCATCGCGAAGGGGAAATACGACGAAGGCATCAAGGAGCTGGAGCGCGCAAACAGCATCTATCCGCACCCCAACGTCGTCTACAACATCGCCCGCGCGCACGCCGAGGCCGGCAACCTCGAACAGGCGATCGCGAAATACAAGGAGTACGCGGCGTCGGAGCCGGCGGACAAAGCCGACATCCTCACGCTCATCTCGCAGCTCGAGACGCGCGTCTCCGCGAAGAAGTCGTTCCGCTCCGGCATCGATCTCATCGCCGTCGGCAAATACGCGGAGGGCGTGCGCGAGCTGGAGAAATCGCAGAGCCTCGTCCCCTCTCCGAACATCGTCTACAACATCGCGCGCGCGCAGGTGGCGCTCGGGAACCTGGAGCAGGCGATCACCGCCTACAAGGAGTACCTGAAGAGCGAGCCCGACGACAAAGCGACCGTCCAGACGACCGTCACGAAGCTCGAAGAGCAGCTCGCCGCGAAGCGCGCCGCGCAGGCTCAAAACCCCGACGCGAACCCCGCGAACACGGCCACGCCGGTCGACACCGCCAAGCCCGTCGACACGGCCAAGCCCATCGACAACAAGCCCCCTGATCTGAAGGTCGGCGATCTCAAGGCCGAGACGAAGCCGGGCGACGAAGCGAAGGGCCTCGTCGGCGAGGCGAAGACGGAGGACGTCTTCAAAGAGACCGTCGTCACCGCGTCCCGCGGCGCGCAGACCCCGCTCGACGCCCCGAACTCGACGACGATCATCACGAAGCAGGACATCCAGCTCTCGGGCATCACGCGCATCCCGGAGTTGCTCCGCCGCGTGGCCGGCTCCGACGTGATGGAGATCACCGGCGGCGACACCAACGTGTCGATGCGCGGGTTCAACAGCCGCCTCGCCAACAAGCTCCTCATCCTCGTCAACGGGCGCTCCGTCTACAACGACATCCTCGGCTCCACGTACTGGGAGTCCTTGTCGATCGACGTCGATCAGATCGAGCGCATCGAGGTGGTGCGCGGCCCCGGGTCCGCCCTCTACGGCGCGAACGCGTTCTCCGGCGTCGTGAACATCATCACGATCGCCCCCGGCGAAGGGAAGAGCGGCATCCGCGTCGGCTTCGGCGACAAGCTGCAAGGGTACGGCTCGACGTGGGTCACCGGGCGCGAGGGCAGCTTCGCGTACCGCGCGTCGGCGGGCTTCACGCGGTACCCGCGGTGGACGCGGGAGGTCGCGAGCGATCGCAAGGATCTCGTGTTCGCGAACGACGTGGATCAGAACGTCGGCGCGCAGAACCTGAGGCTCGATCTGCGCACCACGACCACGATCGATCCGACGAAGCGCTTCCTGCTCGGCGGCAGCTACGCGCGGTCCACCGTCGACACGTACGGCATCGGGCCCTTCAACGACATCGCGCTCAACCTGGAGACCGCGGACGCGTCCGCCGCCTACGAGAGCGAGTTCCTCAACGTGCGCGCCTACTACGTGCGGTTCGAGGCGAAGGGCGGTGAAGACTACGCGTATTCAGGCCACACGCTCTACCCGACGCACGCGGTGCAGAACACCCTCAACGGCGAGATCGAGTTCACGCGGAAGTTCAACGCGCCGACCGCGCTGTCCCACGACATCCACGTGGGCGCGGGCTACCGGCTCAAGGACATCGCCTGGAACTACCTCATCGACGACCCGCCCACCGAGCACCACGGCTCGGTCTTCTTGCAGGACACGCTGGGCTTCAACAAGTACGCGTCGCTCGTGCTGTCGGGGCGCGCCGACTACGTGCCGTACCTCGGGCGCGTGGTGCCCTCGGGGCGCGCGTCGCTGATCTTGAAGCCGACGGAGCAGCAGGCGATCCGCGTCTCGGGCTCCAACGCGTTCCGTACGCCGACGTTCCTGGAGAGCTATCTGGCGCTGCCGATCGAGGTCTCGCTGCCCGGCGTGCAGCTCATCTCGGCGTCCGACGCGCCCGACAAGAAGGGCTTCATCCTGGAGCCGGAGCAGGTCACCACCGCGGAGGTCAGCTACCTCAACCAGCAGAGCGACTTCTTCGAGTTCGAGGTGAACGCGTACTACAACCGCGTCTCGAACCTGGTGCTCCTCGACACGCCGCGCTTCGCGAGCCTGAGCGGCAAGCAGGACGGGCAGACCGGGCTCACGCAGGACGGGCGCTACAACGTCGCGTACGGCGGCTGGCTCAACCGCTGCGACGTGTACCACGTGGTCGGCGGCGAGGTCGGCGCGCGCGTGTACCCGATCGAAGGTCTCGACCTCTTCGCGAACTACGCGATCAACTACTCGAACCAGGAGAAGCCACAGGGCTGCACGCTGTTCGACGACAACCGCACGAGCCACCACAAGGTGAACGCGGGCGTGCAGGTCCGCACGCCGATCGGCATCTCCGGCGAGCTCACGTTCCACTACCAGTCGGCCCAGCAGTGGACGGAGCAGATCACGACGCTCACCTCGATCGAGCAGCGGCAGTTCGATCTGCCCGACTACGCGATGGTGAACGCGCGCCTCGGCTACCGCTTCTACAAAGACAAGGCCGAGATCAGCGCGACCGTGTTCAACGCGTTCGCGGACGTGGGCGGCGAGGCGCCGCAGCAGCACCCGTTCGGCAACCGCGTCGGCCGGCGCTTCATGGGCTTCTTCTCGTACTCGCTGTGAGGATGAAAGCGATGGCCCTCCGCACCTTCCGCAACGCTCCCTCTTCGATCGGCGCCGTCGCGATCGCGCTCGGCGGCGCGCTCGTCGGCTGCGGCGATCCCGATCTGTTCAAGCCCTCGGCCGTCGACGTCGGCGACATCCGCGGCGTCATCGACGGCAGCGTGACGTACGTCGGCCCCGCGCCGTGCACCGAGAACGGGAAGATCCTCGGCGCGGCGGTCCTGCTCGCGTTCGAGGACGGCGCGCTGCCTCCGCCGGAAGGCCTCGGCACCAGCGCCGCGAGCCTCGACGTCGTGCCCGGCGAGACGCTGTTCAGCAGCATCCGCCACGAGCTCGCGTTCGCGGCGGACGGCTCGCGCGTGTGCGGCGATCCGGGCGATCCGGTGACGGCGAGCGGCAACTGGGCGGTCGGTCCGTTCGCGGCCGGCACGTACCAGATCCGCGGCTTCTACGACAAATACGGCGATTTCGATCCGGCCTTCTCGATCTCCAACCTGCCCACGAAGGGCGACGTCGCCGGCGGCGCGATCGAGAACGCCGCGGAGGCGCTCGCGGGCGCGCCGGTGAAGTACCAGGAGATCCCCGTCGGCGTGCCGGACGCGAGCGGCAAGCTCGTCATCCCGGACGAGGGCGTGCACGTGTCGGGCATCGCGGTGAGCCTCGGCCTCTCGCTGCCGCTGGAGCGCCCGATCTTCCACGTCGCGGACGTCCTCGACGAGTCGCCGGTCGGCAACAAGGACGCGAAGAAGATCACGATGCCGGCGGACTTCCAGCTCAACCAGTTCTCCGCAGGGAACCCGCCCGCGACGGAGAAATCGCTGATCCGCGTCGTGCTCGGCGCGGGCCTCGCGGACACGAAGCTGAAGGCGTACGGCAAGACGGAGGCGCAGCTCTCGTCGGACTCGCCGTTCAACCTGCCGAACAAGGATCTCTTCCTCCTCTACGCGCGGCAGGACGTGAACAACGACGGCAAGATCACCTCCGCGGATCACGTACCGGACTCGAACCTGATCCCGTCGCTCTTGCCGGTCGCGGTCTTCACGAAGCTGCCGGAAAATTCGCGGCTCGGCTCGCAGGTGGGGCCGACGATCGTGCTGCAGGGCCTCACGATTTATAAGGACCTCTTCACGACGGCGACCGCGCCCGCGAACCTCAACGTGCCCTCGGACAAGGTGACGGTCGCGCTGCGGCCGGCCGTCGCGTGCATCGACACGACCGACCCCTCGAAGCCCGGCGTGCTCCTGCTCACGCACGACAAGGACACGAAGGACAACCCCATCATCGCGGACGAGGAGTCGGTGAAGGCGGGGCTCTCGGCGCAGTTCAAGCGGCCGTTCAGCATCAAGTACGGCTGCCTGCCGCAAGGCGCGTACGCGATGAACCTGCTCTACAGCACCGGCCAGGCCTGGACGGTGCCGAACGAGGCGGGCGTGTGCGCGGCCACCGAGGAACAGACGAACGGCGGCGAGACGTGCGGGACGCGGCCTCGCTTCGCGTCGCAGGACGTGGTGATCACGATCGGCGCGCCGACGGACGCCGCGTACTGCGCGAAGAACGCGACGCCCCCGGAGTGCTTGCCCGCGCAGGTCGCCGGGAACTGATCCTCCGCCCGCTTCGGCGCGCTGTCTCCCCTCGTATTTCCCTTCAATCGACGTCCGGGCGGGTCGCGCGGGATCGCTTGCGCTCGCCGGCGATCTTCTTGTCGGTGAGGCGCCTCCGCACGGAGCTCTTCGTCGGCTTCGTGGGGCGGCGCGGGATCGGCGCGATCCTCGCGGCCTCGATGAACGCGCGGATCTTGTCGTACGCGTCGGCGAGGTTCTTCGCCTGATCGCGGGTGCGCGAGCTCGTCACCTGGAGCTTGCCGTCCGCGTCGAGGCGCGTGCGAACCGCCGCGAGGAGCCGGGCGCGCGCGCCGAGATCGAGGCCCACGATCTCCGCGAGATCGACGCGCACGTCGACCTTGGAGGAGACCTTGTTCACGTTCTGGCCCCCGGGGCCGGACGAGCGCGCGACGGTGATCGTGATCGCGGACGCCGGGACGCTCACGTCCGCGTCGAGGACGATGGGTTCGGGCATGGCGCGCGGAGGCTACCAGGATCCCGGTGGACGCGTAGGCTCTGCGCTTCTTCTCCAGCGCGCGGTCGCATACCGTCGTGCGCATGGAGATCGAGTTCGTCGGCGCCGCGCAGACCGTGACCGGATCGATGCACCTCGTGCGGACGAAGCACGCGACGGTGCTGCTCGACTGCGGGATGTTCCAGGGCAGGCGGAGCGAGTCGTTCGAGCGCAACCGCCACCTGCCGATCCCGGTGAAGGAGCTGTCCGCGGTGGTGCTGAGCCACGCGCACATCGATCACTCCGGCGCCATCCCGATGCTCGCGAAGAACGGCTACACGCGCCCCGTGTACGCGACCCCAGCGACGCGCGATCTGTGCGCGGTGATGCTGCGCGACGCCGCGGCGATCCAGGCGTCCGACGCGCGGTTCCTCAACAAGCATCGCGAGCGCGAGGGGCTCGAGGGCGAGGCGATCGAGCCGCTCTACGACGACGACGACGTGGTGGAGGCGCTCTCGCATTTCGTGAGCGTGCCGTACAAGACGACGATCCCGATCGCGAACGGCGTCGAGGTCACGTTCCTGGACGCGGGGCACGTGCTCGGCAGCGCGATCACGATCCTCGACGTGACGGAGGACGGGAAGAAGCGGCGCGTCGTGTTCACGGGCGATCTCGGGCGCGCGAACCGCCCCATCCTGCGCGATCCGGAGGTGCCGGAGGGCGCGGACGTCCTCATCACCGAGAGCACGTACGGCGATCGGCGGCACGACGGCATCGAGAAGATGGAGGAGGACCTCGCGACGGTCGTGAACCGCACCATCAAGCGCGGCGGCAAGGTGCTCGTGCCGTCGTTCGCGCTGGAGCGCGCGCAGGAGGTCATCTTCTATTTGAAGCGGCTCCGCGCGAGGGGCGCGATCCCGCACGTGCCGGTGTACGTGGACTCGCCGCTTACCGTGAAGATCACCGACATCTTCAAGCTGCACCCGGAGTGCTTCGACGCGGAGACGCGCGCGCTCCTGCGCGGGAACTGCTCGCCGTTCGAGTTCGACGATCTGAGCTACATCGAGGACGCGGAGGGCAGCAAGGCCGTGAGCTCGCGCCCCGAGCCGGCGATCGTGATCAGCGCGAGCGGCATGTGCGAGGCCGGCCGCATCCTCCACCACCTGAAGTCGTCGATCGAGGACGAGAAGAGCACCGTGCTCATCGTCGGGTTCCAGGCGCAGCACACGCTCGGCCGGCGCCTCGTGGAGAAGCGCGATCGCGTGAAGATCTTCGGCGTCGAGCGGGACCGGCGCGCGGAGGTCGTCGTGCTGAACGGGTTCTCGGCGCACGCCGATCAGGCGGATCTGCTCGCGTACGCGGACCAGGTGAAGGCGCGGGGCGGCCTCGGACATGTGGCGCTCGTCCACGGGGAGCCGAAGGCGCAGCGCGTGCTGAAGGACCTCTTGAGCGAGCGCGGTCACCCGGACGTGATCATGCCGGAGCCTGGAAACAAGCTGATCGTGGCGTAGTTGCTGCGCGCTCTGCGGGCTCGCGCTCCGCGCGCGTCGTTGTGCTAGGACGCGCGGTCATGTCTCTGCGGCGCGCGCTCCCTCTCCTCGCGGCCTCCGCGATCGCGGCGGCGGTCCTCGCCCCCGACGAGGCGCGCGCGGCGCCGTCCACCGGCATGAGCCTCGCGCGGATCCTGGAGCTCGCGGAGACGAACCACCCGAACGTGCTCGCGGCGCAGGCCCGCTTGAAGCAGGTGCGCGCGCAGCTCGACGAGGCGCACTTCGCTCCGTTCTCGCAGTTCAAGCTGACGGGCGGCTTCACGGTGGCGCCGCAGATCAAGGGCAACGCGATCTTCAGCCCGAACACCGACGCGTCGCTCACGTCGAGCCTCGGCGTCGCGTGGCGCGTCGGCATCGACGGCATCATCCCGCTCTGGACCTTCGGCAAGATCACGAACCTGTGGGACGCCGCGAGCGCGAACGTGAAGGTGCACGAGCACGACGTCGACAAGGAGCGCGACGCGGTCCGCCTCGACGTGCGCAAGGCGTTCTTCGGCCTCCGTTTCGCGCGCGACGCGCAGCACCTGCTCGGCGAAGTGAAGAAGGAGCTGGAGAAGGCCGAGACGCGCGCCGCGGCGGCGGCCGAGACGGACGACGGCGATCCGATCGAGCTCGCGCAGGTGCAGGCGGTCTCCGCGGAGATCGAGGCGCGCGAGTCGGAGGCGACGCGCTTCGAGCAGACGGCGCTCGCGGGGCTGCGGTTCTACACGGGCGTCGCGACGTGCGACATCGCGGACCTCCCGCTCTCGGCGCCGAAGCACCCGCTCGGGCACATGACGCGGTACCTCACGGCCGCGCGGCTGTACCGGCCGGAGGTGCAGATGGCGCACGCGGGCATCGAGGCGCGCGCCGCGCAGGTGCGGATGGCGCACGCGGATCTGTACCCGGACGTGGGCCTGCTGCTCACCGCGGGCCTCTCCGCCGCGCCGGAGATCGCGAACGTGCTCAACCCGTACGTCAGCGATCCCGGCAACTACTTCCACTACGGCGCCGCGATCGTCTTCCAGTGGAAGCTCGATTTTTTGCCCGCGACGGCGCGCGTGCGCTTCGCGGACGCCCAGCTCGAGGAGATGCGCGCGACGGAGCAGCTCGCGCTCGGCGGCGTCGGCACCGAGGTCGAGATCGCGTACGACGAGGTGCAGGATTGGAAGAAGCGCTCGGAGGCCTACGGAAAGGCCGTCAGCGCGTCGAAGCGGTGGCTCATCCTCGTGTCGCAGGGCATCGACGTCGGCACGAAGGAGACGAAGGATCTCATCGAGCCGGCGAAGAGCTACGCGCTCAACAAGGTGAACCAGCTCAACGCGCTGTTCGAGTACAACATGGCGATGGCGCGCCTCGCGAAGGCGACGGGCTGGGACTCGATCGCGCCCGACGGAGAGCCGCCTTCGCCGTAGATCTCGTCTCGTTCGAGTCGGATTTACAAAGGGCGCCACTGGGAGGACGGAGTCCGCTCAGCGTAGGCGGAGCGGAGTCTGGCTCCGCGGAGTCCGTAGCTGAGTGGACGCAGTCCTCGACGTTACAAGGGGGCTCCGCCCCCTCGTTTCACTCCCCCGCCCTGAACGAGCCGGCCGCCACTGGAACGACGGAGTCCGGTCCGCGTAGGCGGAGCGGAGCTTGGCTCCGCGGAGTCCGCAGCGGAACGGATGCAGTCGTTGACGTTTTGCGAAGCGAGAGATTTGGGCGGGGCGGGCCGCGCGCAGCGAAGCGAGCACGGACCGGGGGTGGGCACCTGAGCTTCGTTCCGCGCTCCTTGGAAGCACTCTCGTTTCCCGGTCAGATGTAGTACTCGGTGTCGGGCGGCGGCGGATCGATCTTGGGCGGCGGTGGCTTCTTTCCGAGCGCGCGCTTGATCGCGTAGACGATCCACAAGAAGGCGATCGCGATGAGGCCGGGGAGGACGCCCGCGGCCTTGCGCTTCGGGTCCGCGAAGAGGAGCTGCATCGCCATGTACACGAGCACGGAGGCGAAGATCCGCTTCAGCCAGACCTGCGGGATGTACGGGACCACCGTCGCTCCGCCGAGCGCGCCGAACACGAAGCCGAGCCCGATCAGCGCCGCCACGCGCACGTCGAGCATGCCGTTTCGGTAGTACTGAATCGCCGCGAAGATGCCGATGGGCGGGACCAGCGCGCCGATCGTCGTGCCCTGCGCGCGGCCCTGCGAGAAGCCGAACCCGAGCACGAGCACCGGCACCAGCACGACCGCGCCGCCGATGCCGATGAGGCCCGAGAGCACGCCGACCACGAGGCCGGTCACGATGAAGCTCCACGCGTCGCCCATGCTGGATCGTCTCCTGTGCGTGGCCGCCTTGCGCCACGCTCGCCCGTATCGTACGCCGGCCGGCGGATGCGAACCTCTTGCACGTCGGCCTGCGTCGCGGCGCTCGCAGCCGCGGGCATCGCGCTCGCGGGGTGTGGCCCCGGCGACTACAACCCCGGCCCCGAGACCTGCGACCGCTCGATCAAGCTGAACCCGCCCGTGCGCTACACCGGCGGCATCGTCGAGGGCGGCGTGTACATGACGTCCGCGTGGGACGGGGATCTGCTCTATTTCCCGGGCGGGATGCACTACGAGCTCGTCCACGACCTCGGCGCGACGCCCCGCATGATCGAGGCCTACGTCGGCTTCGATCCGCACGGGACGCGCGACTTCGACGCCGACACGACGACGGATGAGGGGGTGGTCTCGCTCGGGATCGCGAGCGGCAATCAGGTCGAGCTGCTCGACGTGACCGACCAGCACATCCTGCTGCGCAACGCGGAGTGCGTCGACTACTGGCTGCTCGTGGTCGCGAGCGCCGGCGCCACGCCGTAGAGCAGCGTTCCATTTTCGGAACGCCGCTCCATCGCGTCACGCCGCGGCCCCGCGGGTGGACGAAGGCGTGGCCGTGCGCGCGAACTGGAGCTCGTAGAGGCGCGCGTACACGCCGTTCTGCGCGAGCAGCGCCTCGTGCGTGCCCTGCTCGACGACGCGGCCCTTGTGGAAGACGACGATGCGATCCGCGGCGCGGATCGTGGAGAGGCGGTGCGCGATCACGAGCGACGTGCGGCCGCTCATCGCGCTCTCCAGGGCGTGCTGCAGGCGGGCCTCGGTGTCGGAGTCGACGTTCGCGGTGGCCTCGTCGAGGATCATGATCGGCGGGTCGCGGTAGAGGGCGCGCGCGAACGCGATGAGCTGACGCTCGCCCGCGGAGAAGTTGGAGCCGCGCTCCAGCACGGGCGCCAGGATGCCGCCCTCGCGCCGCTCGAACAGATCGAGCGCGTCGATGCGGCGGAGCGCGCGCGTCACCTTCTCCATGTCCGGATCCGGATCGCCGGCCGCGATGTTCGACGCGACCGTGCCGGGGAAGAGGAAGACGTCCTGCGGGACGACCGCGAACTTGCTGCGGAGGTCCGAGCGCGACAGCGACCGCGCCTCCTTGCCGAAGACGTGGATGGAGCCGCTCTGGATCTCGTAGAGGCGCAGGAGCACCGCGGTCACCGTGCTCTTGCCCGCGCCGGTCGCGCCGACGATCGCGATCTTCTCGCCGGGATCCGCCGCGAGCGAGACGTCGCGGAGGATCGGCACGCCGGGCTTGTACTCGAAGGAGACGTGCGACATCTCGAAGGCCGGGACGGTGGCGCCCGCTGGCTTCGTCGCCGCGTCCGCGGGGAGATCGGCGGCGATCGAGCCCGCGTCCTCCTCCTTGTTGTCGAGCAGCTCGAACACACGCTCGGCGCCGGCCATCGCGGACTGCAGGAGCGTGTAGCGCGCCGACAGATCGCGGATCGGGCCGAAGAACATGTCGATGAACCACACGAACGCGAACAGCGTCCCGAAGCTCACGTTCGACGAGCGCACGCCGGCCCACCAGAGGATGAGCGCGAGGCACACGCGCGACACCATCTCGATCGCCGCGTCGAGCGCGGAGTCGTAGAGGATCGAGCGGTTGTTCGCCGCGCGGTACGCCGCGTTGATGACGTCGAACTCGGCGGCGCTCTGCTCCTCGCGCGCGTACGCCTGCACCACGCCCATGCCCGAGATCTGCTCGTTCAGGTACGTGTTCATGCGGGCGGTCTTCACGCGGATCTCGCGGAAGGCGTCGCGGATGCGGCGGCGCGTCCAGTTCACGCCGATCGCGACCGGCGGCACCGCGACGAACGCGATCAGCGAGAGCTGCGGATCCAGCGTGATCATCACGCTCACGATGCCGAGCAGGCGGAGCAGATCGCCGAACGCGTTCAGCGCGCCGGACGCGAACATCTCGTTGATGGCGTCGACGTCGTTGGTGACGCGCGTGACGAGGCGGCCGACGGGCGTGCGGTCGAAGAAGCCGAGCTTGCGCGTGTGCAGGAAGCGGAAGACGTGCAGGCGCAGATCGTTCATGGCGCGCGCGCCGGCGAGCTGCATCAGGTACACCTGCGGGAAGGCGATGGCCTGCTCCACGACGAGCAGCGTCGCGAGGATCACGCCGGAGCGCGTCAGCATGCTCGCGCCCTCGGGCCCCTTGATCGCGTCGAGCGCGCTGCGCATCACGAGCGGCTTCGCGATCGCGAGCCCGGACGCGATCAGGAGGAAGCAGAGCGACACGGCCAGCGCGCCCGCGTGCGGCCGGAGGAACGGCCACAGGCGCAGGAGCATGCGCGCGTCGTACGACTCCCCGAGCGTCGCCTCCTCGTGGAACTTGTCGAGCGCGGCGGCGCCGCGGCCCTTCGCCTTCGCCTTGTCGGCGGTCTTCTGCGCGGCGTCGCTCACGCGGCCCCCTCGGAGACGAGCGGGACCGACGACGAGTCCGGCCCGAAGTCCATGGCGCCGAGCGCCTCCAGGTCCTGCTCGATCTGCTGCTCGGCCGCGAACGACGCGTAGAGGCCGTCCTGCTTCACGAGCTCGTCGTGCGTGCCCTGCTGCACCACCTTGCCCTCGTCGAGGACGACGATCCGATCGCAGCGGCGCGCGGCGGCGACCCGGTGCGAGATGAGGATGAGCGTGCGGTCCTTCGCCTGGCGATCGATCGCCTCCAGGATCGCCGCCTCGGTCTTCGCGTCGACGGCGGAGAGCGGATCGTCCAGCACGAGGACCGGCGGCTCGCGCAGGAGCGCCCGCGCGAGGGCCACGCGTTGCCGCTGACCGCCCGAGAGCTGCACGCCGCGCTCGCCGACGACCGTATCGAACCCGTCGGGGAGCCCCTCCACCTCCTCGAGCACGGAGGCCTCGCGCGCGGCGCGCCGCACGTGCTCCATCGCGTCGGGGCTGTCCGTCTCGTCGAGCGCGTACCCCACGTTGCGCGCGACCGTCGTCGAGAAGAGGAACGCGTCCTGCTGCGCGTAGCCGATGCTCGCGCGCACCGTCCGCAGCGGCAGCGCGCAGATGTCCGCGTCGTCCAGGAAGACCGTCTTGTCCGGGGTCGGGTAGAGGCGCGACAGGAGCATCGCGATGGTGGTCTTGCCCGAGCCGGTCGGCCCCACGATCGCGAGCGAGCCGCCCGCGGGCACCTCGAAGCTCACGTCGTCGACGACCGTGCGCTTGCCGTGCGCGAACGACAGGTGGCTCACGCGCACCGCGCCGCGCACCTCTCTCAGCGCCGGGAGCGGCCCGTCCGCGATGTCGGGCACGGCCTCGTAGATCTGGCGGAGCCGCGCGTACGAGGCGCGGCCGCGCTGGATGATCGACGCCACGAACCCGAGCGCGAGCAGCGGCCACGTGAGCCGGAGGAGGGCCATGAAGAACGAGACGAACGCGCCCGGCGTCAGATCGCCCTTCTGGATGAGGTGTCCGCCGAACCACACGACGACGAGGATGCCGACGCTGCTGATCGCGCCCATGAGCGGCCCCATCGATCCGCGGAGCCGCGCGAGCGCGAGGCTCTTGTCGAGGTACTGATCGTTGGTCTTCGTGAACGCGGCGATCTCGGCCTCTTCCAGCGAGAACGAGCGCACGACGCGCACGCCCGCGAGGCTCGCGAGGACGCGGTCGCTCATCTTGCCGATCGCCTCCTGGTTCTCCCGCGTGCGCGAGAACATCTTCGACGAGAAGCTCCGCGTCACGAGCATGAGGAGCGGCATCGTGACGAGCGCCGCGAGCGTGAGCTGCAGCGACTGCGCGACCATGACCCAGAGCGCGCTCACCAGCGCCGCGACCGAGCCGATCACGTTGAGGATGCCGAACCCGAGCAGGAGGCGCACCTGCGTCAGATCGTTGGTCGCGCGGCTCATGATGTCGCCGGTCGGCATCTTGCGGAAGAACGAGCCGCCGAGCGTGTGGAGCCGCGCGAGGAGCGCCGCGCGCATCTCGTACTCGACGTTGCGGCCGCCCGTGAACATCGTGATGCGCGAGCCCCAGCGCACGATCGCCGCCGTGATGCTGACGCCGAGGAACGTCGCCGCCGCCGTCACCGCCGGGCGATGCTCCCCCGCGACGATCGAGTCGACCGCGACGCGCACGCGCAGATCGCCGTACCCCGTCAGCGACTGCTGCGCGATGAGCAGGAGCGCGCCGCCCCCGTAGAGGTGGAGGTTCTTGCGGAACTGGTCCCCGAGCCCGATCGGATACTGCACGGGCGCCGCGTCCGCGGCGTTCGTCGCGCGAGCGTCCATCAAGGAGCCTTGCGCGCGGCGGCGCCTTCCGGCGCGCTCTGAGTCTTCACGGGCGGAGCGGTGCTCTCGAGGAGCGTGAGGTTCGTCACGTCGAGCCGAGCCGAGAGCAGGCCCAGCAGCACGCGCGCGCTCTTGGTCCCTTCCATTTCGGCGATCGTACCGACCTTGCCGGCGAACGGGCCGGAGATGATGCCGACGCGCGCGCCCTTCTCCCACGCGAGCTCGCCCTCACGCTTCGGCGCGGCGAAATGCGCCGGACGCGACGCGAACGTGGGCCTCGCCTGCGAGCCGGACGGGACGCCTCCGCGACCCTTCGGCGGACCGCCGCGATCCCGGCCGTTGTCACGGGACGAAGCCGCGCGATCCGGCGCGCCCCGCGGCTTGCTGTCGGCCTGCGAGCTCGGCGGGCGCGCGTCCCTCGCGTGCTCCCGCGGCGCCGCCTTCATGGGCTCCCGCGCCGGCTCCTTCGCGGGCTCGCGCGGCGCCTCCTTCGGCGGCTCCTTCACGGGCGCGGCCTTGAAGAGGTTCGCCAGCGTCACGGGCCTGCGACCCGCGCCGGCCTCTTCTGCGCGCGCGCGGGCGGCCTGCGTGGCGCGCTCTCGCTCCGCGGCTTGCTCGGCCTTCCACCGCTCGTCGCGCGCGACGGCCTCCGCGTGCGATCGCGCCTGCTCGGCCTTCCGATCCTCGATGACGCCGTCGACGCCGATGCGATCGTTGTCGCGCGACCACGCGATGAGCCGGTACACCGGGAAGAGCGCGAGCGCCGCGTCCTCGAGTTGCTCGTCGATGATCTCCGCGTGCGAGAGCGCCGTCGCCCGCGGCACGCGCCAGCCGATCCAGAGCGGCACGTTCTCGCTCGTGCACCGCGCGAGCACCGCCGCGATCTGCTCCGGCGTGGCCGCGCTGCACGGCAGCCGCATCGCGTCGCCGGACTCCCCGCCGGCGCGCACCTCGAACTGCTCCGGCAGCGCGTGCAGCGACTTCGCGAGCTCCTCCGCGAGGTGCTCCGAGCCCGCGCCGAGCCGCGCGCGCAGGTTGTCGATGTCGACCTTCGCCTCCGGGTGGACCGCGAAGCACACCTCGATCGACCCCGCGTCGATCCGCAGCGCGAGGAACGCGTGCCGCGTGTACGGGCTCGGATCGTCGAGCACGTCCGCGATCGTGCGCGCCCGATCGAGCAGGCGATCCAGCTCGTCCCGCGCGGCCTCGTCGCGCCAGAAGAACACCCACTGCGCCTCGACGCGGCGCTTGTTCCGGAGCGACGGGTGCTCGTCCGTGGCGTGCACCTCGACGCCGAAGCCTTGCTCCGCGAGGCGGGCCGTCACGGCGCGCGCCCATGCGAGGGCCCGCTGCTTCACTTCGAGCCGGGGCCGGGTGAACGCGTTCGACGAGGCCTTCTCTGGCAGATAGGCGTCGAAGTCGCGATCGGTGAGGGCGAGGGGCGAGGTGTTCATCGGGGCTTTTGTGCGGCCGAGTTAGCACACGCGCGCCGCGGCAGCACCGCCGCCTTCCTCCACTTGACCCGGCCCGTGTTTTTGGCAGGCTGATGAGCCTTGGGTTACGCCCCGCCACCACGCGGGCACCACGGCCACCACCCCCGGGCATCACGCCCCGCAACGCTCGCAAGAACGCCCCCACCATCCCCCGGCCCATCTCCCTCGAAGAATGACGTCACGCCTCCCCGTGAGGCCCCCCGAAGAGCCACGACCCCCACCGTTCGAGACATCCATGGAACATCATCAAGACGAGCACATCACTTGTGCCGAGTGCGGCACCACCTTCGTGTTCACCGCGGCCGAGGCCGACAGCTTCGCGAGCAAGCGCCTCGACCCGCCGAAGCGCTGCCCGGATTGCCGCCGCACCCGCCGCGCGCAGAAGGCTCAAGGGGATCGCCGCGAGGGCCCGCCGCGCGGTCATTTCGGTGGCGACGTGAACGGGTACCGCGCCCCCATGTCGGATCCGGGGTCGGGGCGGGACAATCGCTCCCGGGGCATGGGCGAGTACCGGGCGCCCGGTTTCCGCGACTCGCGTCCGCCGAGCAGCCACCCGCGCAGCAACCAGCCGCAGGGCCAGGGCGCTCGCGGGGAGTACCGCGCGCCTTCGTTCGCGGGCGACGCGGGCCCGCGCGGCGGCGGTGACTACCGCGCTCCGGCGTACGGCGGCGATCGCGGACCGCGCGGCGGCGGCGAGTACCGAGCACCTTCGTTCGGCGGCGATCGCGGCTTCCGCGGCCCGCGCCCCGCGCGCAACGACGGCGAGTACCGCGCGCCTTCGTTCGGCGGCGATCGTGGACCGGTCCGCAACGATCGTGGCCCCGCCCCCGGCGATCGCGGACCGCGCGCGCCCTTCCGCGGCGATCGCGATCAAGGACCGCCGCGCGGCGACAATAGCGGCGCGCCGGGCGGCTTCCGTCGCGGCCCCGGTCGCGGCGACGATCGACGCGGCCCGGCTCCGGATCGCCAGGGACCGCCGCGCGAGCACCGCGGCGCCCCGCGCGGCGATCACGGCCACGATCACGCGCCCCGCGCCCCGCGCCCCGATCGTCCCAGCTTCCCGATCACGTGCGCTCAGTGCGGCGCCGCGTCCGAGGTGCCGTTCAAGCCGCAGGAGGGCCGCGAGATCCTCTGCCGCGACTGCTACCGCGCCAAGAAGGACGCGGGCTGACCCAGGGGGACGCGAGCCGTCCCCTCCTTCACTACCGCGACGCCGCCGGGGTCGCTCCGAGCGCTCGGAGCGCCCGGCACGTCACCTCGTCACGACACGGCCCGACGCGGCCTCCGTGCGAGCGCCACGGCACCTCGCGGATGCGCATCGGGTCGCGCACGTCGGGCCCGCGCCACGGATCGAGCGCGCGCGCGACCTTCGCCTCGGCCTCGTCGTCGTCCGGCAAGCTCAGCTTGATCTCCGGCGAAATCCCCGTCTTCTGCACCGGCGAGCCGTCCGGCAGCGCGTAGAGCAGCGTCGTCAGCCGCAGCACGCCGGCGCGCGCGTCGTCGTCGAGGTACTCCTGCGCGCACCCCTTCCCGTACGTCCGATCGCCCACGATCACGCCGCGGTGGTACGCGAACAGCGCGCCCGCGATCATCTCCGCGGCGCTCGCCGAGTCCCCGTCCACGAGCACGCCGACGGGGCCCGTCCACTGCTGCTCGATCGGCACCACGCGCGCGCGCTCGGTCTCGATGCCGCCGTCGCGCCGCTTCATCGGGAACAGGGGAACGCCCGGCAAGAACAGGCTCAGCGCGTCCGCCGCGCCGTCCGTCGACCCGCCGCCGTTGCCCCGCAGATCGACGAGCAGCCCGCGCACGTTCGGCGTCTCGCGCACGCGATCCAGCGCGGCCTGGAGCCTCGCGCCGAGATCGTCCGGCACGTCCGGGATCGCCACGATCGCGACCTTGCCGTCGCCGTACCGCACCAGATCGATCGGCAGCTCCGGCGGAGGCGTCGCGGCCACGCCGTCGGCCATCGGCAGCGCGACCGCGAGATCGAGCGGCTCCGCGACGCCGGGCCGCAGCACGAGCACGTGCGGATCCGGCGCGTCCGTCACCACCGCGAGCTGCTCGGCCTGCTCCACGCTCACGCCCGCGAGCGCCACGTCGTGGATCCGAAGCACCACGTCGCCGTTCTGCAGCGGGGCCAGCGCGCCCTTGTCGATGCGCGCGCCGATCGCGGTCCGCGTCATCTCGGTCCACACGCGCTCCGGCGGATCGACCTCCAGATCGAGATCGTAAATCGAGAGCTCCTCGTCGAGCGGCGCCCACGCCCCGTGCGCGTCGAGCTGAGGAACGTACGCGCGCACCGCGGCCGCGATCACCGCGCGCGCCCAGCCTTCCTCCCCGAGATCCGGCGCCACGCGGTCACGCGCGGCCAGCGTGAACGACTCCACCTTGTGGCCGTACCCGGAGGCGACGACCCCCGCGGACCGACCGAGATCGCGCGCCAGATCGAGGGCGTTTCGCGTCACCGCGCCGCTCTCGAACGGCGAGCTCGTCGCGGCGCTCCACACCTCGTTCGAGGCCGCGGCCCTCCCCTTCCCCGACGCGTCGTGGAAGCTGTCATCGAACGCGCGCCGCACGTCGACGGACCACGTCGACAACGTCCCGCCGACCGCGAGCGCGGCCTTGCACGGCCCGGAGCCGACGGGCGCCTCGAGCTCCGCGAGCAGATCCGCGGCCGCTCGTTTGATCGCGGGGCCGGCCGGCGTATCGGGCGCGACCGACCAGAGGCCGTGCGGATCCAGCCAGTCCGCCGTCGCCTCCCCGAGCTTTTCGGCGTCGACGGGAGGAGGCGTGCCGGCCAGCGACGTGCGCGCCTGCGACACGATCCGCCGCCCCTCGTCGCACGTGAGCATCGTGGGCGCCCCGGTGGGCATCGTGAGCCGCCGGTCGCCGGAGTCGGTTCGGTCGTCCGGCGCCTCGACGATCAGCGGCGCGCCGGGGGGAGGCGCAGAACCTGCGGGAGCTGGGGACGGCTCCGCCGGCCCGCGCCGCACGAGCAGCGCCGAGAGCACCAGCGCCGCAGCGAGCGCGGAGCCCAGAGCGGTCTTTGCACGCACGAAACGCTTCATAGCATGCGCATCCGCGAAGCTCCGCGTCTTCTGCGTCGATCTCCGCACCGACGGGGCCGTTCCGCGGGCCGACGCCGCGTTTGCAGGCGCGGGCGCAGATTCCCGCAAACCGTTCGCCGCCGGGAGACGATCCGAACTCGTTGCGCGATCATGCGCGACTCTTGCGCGTCGTTCTGCGGATTTTGCACACGGCACCAGGCGTGCATTGCGGACTTTGCCGCTCCAGGATCGCCCGAAACCGCGCAACCAGGCAAACAGCGCACGACGATTCGTTGACCAGGAGGCGGCGGAGGTACGTTGCCATGGGCAGCAGCGCAGCGCTTGGCAGGGGTGCGTTTTCTTTTTACCGCTCCCAGCTCTCCGGCCAGACCACGTTGACCCCCGACCAGGAGCGCGATCTCGCGATGCGATGGCGCAGCGGTGAGAAGCTCGCGGGCCGGAGGATGATCGAGGCGTGCCTCCCGTTCGTGATGACGATCGCGCTCGAGTACCGTCGGTGGGGCTTGCCGCTGGAGGACATCGTGCAGGAGGGCAACATCGGCCTCCTCAAGGCGGCGGAGCGCTTCGATCCGGACCGTGGCTGCCGCCTCGCGACGTACGCGGCGTACTGGATCCGCGCGGAGATCCGCGAGTTCGTGGCGCGTGGTTACCGCATCGTGAGGCTCGGCTCATCGAAGAGCGAGCGCCGCGCCCTCCGCGTGTACCGTCGCACCCGCGAGAAGAACCCGGCGACGCTCGCGAAGCTCTCCGGCCTCACGAAGGAGCGCGCGACCGAGCTGCTCCCGCTGTTGATGGCGCGCGACGTGAGCCTCGAAGGCGCCCCCGACGACGGCTTCGCGCCGCTGGATCGCATCGCCTCGGCGGAGCGCTCCCCCGAGGACGAGGCCGCGGAGCGCGACGAGGCGACCCGCATGTCGGAGGCCTTGAAGCGCGTGGTGGAAGAGCTCTCCCCGCGCGAGCGCCGCATCGTTCATGAGCGCTGGCTCACCGAGTCCCCCGTCACGTTGGAGGAGCTCGGCGTCTCCTTCGGCGTGAGCAAAGAGCGCGTCCGCCAGATCGAAGAGCGCGCGAAGAAGCGCATGCGCGCCCGCCTCGAAGAGATCACGCGAGCCCCCGCGTCCGCCGCCTGATCCTGAGCCCCCGCTCAACAAAGGAAGAAGATGAGCAGGGTGCCCACCCCCGGTCCGTGCTCGCTTCGCTCCGCGCGGCCGCCCCGCCCAAATCGCTCCTTCCGTCGCGAAGGGCGGGGAGCGTTTCGCAGCTCCGGACGCGCTCTAGAGGTCGATCACGGCGCCTTCGCGGGCGGCCATCGTGTTCGCGAAGAGGGCCTGCGCGCGGCGCTCCTTCTCGCGGACCATCGCGTCCGTCTGGTTCGGGTCGTGATGGTGGAGGACGAGCTGCTTCACGTTCGCGGCCTTCGCGAGCTCACAGCCGGCCTCGAACGTCGCGTGGCCCCAGCCCGTCTTCGGGCCGCCGCCGATCTGGCCCGCGTACTCCTCCGGCGTGTACATCGCGTCGAAGATCAGCACGTCGGCGTTCATCGAGAGCTTCTTCAGCTTCGGGTCCACGATCGCGTAGTGCTCGCTGTCCGTCACGTAGACGACGACCTTGCCCTCGTACTCGACACGGTACGCGTAGACGCCGTTCGGGTGGTTGCCGCGCGCGTTCGTCACCTTGACGTCGTTCTTCGCGCCGATCGTCACGCTCTCTCCTTCGTAGAGGTCGCGGAACGTCATCGTCGCGCCCATCTCGGAGAGGTGCACCGGGAAGCTCGGGTAGTCCATCTGGCCCGCGAGCGTCTCCTCCAGCGTGCGCGAGACGTTCACGCCGCCGCGCAGGTGGAACGTGTTGCCGCGCACGAAGGCGGGCGTGAAGAACGGGAAGCCCTGGATGTGATCCCAGTGCACGTGGCTGAAGAACATCCACGCCTCCAGCGGCATCTCCTTCAAGAGATCCTGGCCGAGGAGGCGGAGGCCCGTGCCTCCGTCCAGGATGACGAGAGTGTCGCCGCACCGCACTTCGTAGCAGCTCGTGTTGCCGCCGAACTCCACGGTGTCGGGACCTGGAGAAGGGATGCTGCCGCGAACACCCCACATCTTGATCCGCATCCTGACTCGCCTTCCGCGCCTCTCCGACCCCTCGGCCGCGACCGTCTCCGATCGCGTCGATCTCCCGGTGTTTACTGCGATTGCCCGCGACGATACTCGAAGCGGAATGGCGCGGCATCGGAGACTAGATGCGAGGGTCCCCGGACGTCAAGAGAAGGGCTCCGTGCTAGCGTCGCGGCGATGAAGGCCGACGCGATCGTGGTGCTCGGGTGCCGCGTCGCGGCGAGCGGACGGCTCACCTCCGCCGCCGCCGGACGCGCCGAGGCCGCGGCCTTGGCGTTCCACGCCGGGGTCGCGCCGCGCGTCGTCGTGAGCGGAGGTCGGAGGTGGGGCGGCGCGGTGGAGGCGCTCGCGATCGCGGAGGCCCTCGTCGCGCGCGGGGTGCCGAAGGACGCGGTCCTCGTGGAGCTGTGGTCGCTCACCACGTACGAGAACGCCGTGTTCTCCGCCGCGATGCTGCGCAAGCTCGGCGCGCGATCGGCCGCGATCGTGTCGTGCGCGTGGCACCTTCCGCGCGCGCTCCAGAGCTTCCGAGCGGCCGGCGTCGATGCGCTCGCGTGGCCCCGGCGGAGCGCGCCCGGCTCGTACGATCGCGTCGCGGAGCGCTTCCGCCGCGCGTACGACGGCCTCGCGATGAAGAGCACCGGCGTGCTCCGCGGCAGCGCCGACACGTTCTACGAGGACGCGGGACGATGACGAGCGCTCGGTTCGGCGCGCCGATCGCTCTCGGGGACGCGAGGAGATGAGGACGATGCGGACGGGACGGGCGCTCGCGCTGGCTTCGGTGATCGGGATCGCGGCGTGCGGAAACGGCGGCGGATCGGCTCCTTCCGAGGCGACGGCGACCACGGGGACGGCCGCGGCGACGGCGACCACGGCGGACGGCGCGGACGCTGCGGCGCTCGACGCGATCGAGATGGCCGAGCAGAAGCGCCTCGCGGCGGAGGTGCGGCCGGAGCACCTGTCGAGCCGGAGCCTCGCGGTGCGGACGGCGGCGGCTCGGGCGCTCGCGCGGATCGGCGGCGACGCGGCGACGCCGGGGCTCGCGAAGCTGCTCGGCGACGATCATCCGGACGTGGTGACGTGGGCCGCGTACGGGCTCGGGTTCTCGTGCCGCGGTCACGAGCAGGCGAACGTGGCGGCGCTCGCGGCGCGCGCGACGACGCTGCTCGCGGGCTCCGGCCCCGAGAAGACGAAGAGCGCGGCGCCCCAGGATTTGCCGGCGATCCGTGCGATCGCTCGGGCGATCGGCGCGTGCGCGGCGGAGGCCTCGGAGGCGACGTTGCAGGCCTGGCTCGCGGGGCCGCGGGAGGTCGCGGAGGCCGCGGCGCTCGGGCTCGGGGAGGTCGCGACGACGAAGCAGAAGCTCCGCGAAGAGACGGTGGTGGCGCTGCTGCAACGCGCCTCCGGGAGCGCGGCCGAGCCTCCGTTGCCGGCGGCGCTGTATCCGCTCGGGCGGCTCGATCATCCGCCCGCGTCCACGATCGAGAGGCTGCGGGAGGTCGCGACAGCCGCGCTGCGATCGCCGGGGCCGCACCGCATCTTCGCCGTGCGCGCGCTCGGGCGCGGCGGGGACGACGCGGCGCCGGAGCTCGGGCGCGTGATCGCGACGCCGGGGGAGTTCCTGGCCGCGGAGCGCGGGGAGGCGACGCGCGCGCTCGCTCGCCTCGGAAAGGCCGGGCAGCGGGCGCTCGCGGACGCGGTCCCCAAGATCCTGCCGAGCGCCGATCCGGTCGCGCTGACGGGCCTCGTGAGCGAGGACTTCACCGCGACGCTCGCGGCGCTGGAGGCGATGACGGAGCCGGGCAGCGCCGAGAAGGCCCTCCGGGAGATCGCGGGGCGCGCGCCGCCTCCTTCGCCGCCGCGGTCGATCGCGCGGCGCCTGTCGTGGATGCGGTGCCTCGCGGCGAAGCTCGTCGTCGGGAAGAACTACCGCGATCCGCTGCTCGCGAAGTGCGATGTCGCCGCCGCGGAGGGTGCCAGTCCCGGACAAGGCACCTCCCCTGCCCCGTCAGCCCCCAATTCGGCCGGCGCAAACCCCGCTGCTCCGGGGACGCCTTCAACCGCGGCCGCCGCAAACACCGTTGCTCCCGGATCAGGTCCAACCGCGGCCGCCGCAAACACCGCTGCTCCCGCGGCAGGTAAGAATACAGCCAGTGCAAGCTCGACATCTCCGGGCGGCGGGGATGCGGGCGCGGCGGAGTGGCGCGCCACGTCGATCTCCGCGCGGATGACCGTGGAGGTGCTGGGGCGGGCGGAGATCACCGGGGCGCGGCTCGCGGCGTGGAAGGCGTTCGCGGAGGGGGCCGATATCCGCGCGCGGGAGGCCGCGATCGAGCTGCTCGAAGAGCACGACGAGATCGACGGGGCCGCGCCGGTGCTCGCGAAGGCGCTCGCCTCGAAGCTCCCCGGCGTGGTCGGCGCCGCGACCGAGCTGCTCACCAAGCACCCGGAGCGCGCGGCGGATTCGCCTGGAAAGAAGCGCAAAAAGAAGGGGCGCGACCGCGACGACAAGGATCGCGACAAGCACGAGGACGGGCCGATCGCGCTCGGGCCGCCGTCGGCCCAGGTGGTGAAGGCGCTGCTCGCGGTGCTCGGAAACAAGGGGGAAGCGCCGGATCCGGAGCTCATCGACTCGGCGATCGACGCGGCCGGGGCGCTCGCGCTCAAGGAGGCGACTCCCCGCATCGAGGAGACGTGCAAGTCGCCGTATCCCACCACGCGGGAGCACTCGGCGAAGGCGATCGCGCTCCTCAGCGGCAAGAAGGTCGAGTGCGCGGCGCCTCCCGAGGGCGGCCCCGTCCCCTCGGAGATGCACGCGCTCGTCACCGGGCGCGCGAAGCTCACGCTGGATACGGACGCGGGGCAATTCACGATCGCGCTCGACGGATCGCTCGCGCCGGTGGCGGTGACCCGGTTCGTGGAGCTGGCCAAGAGTGGCTATTACGACAACATGGTCGTGCACCGCGTGGTGGCCGGGTTCGTGACGCAGTTCGGGGCTCCGTTCGGCGACGGATCGGGCGGGCCGGAGGGCAAGCCGCCGCTGCGGTGCGAGACGTCGCCGATGCCCTTCGATCCGCTCACCGTGGGCGTCGCGCTCGCGGGCCGCGACACCGGGTCGAGCCAGCTCTTCGTGATGCACGGGCGCTTTCCCCACCTCGACGGCAAGTACGCTGTCGTCGGCGCCGCGACCGGGCCGTGGGGGGCTTTCGTGGACGGCGATCTCATCCAGAAGGTCACGGTGAGCCCGTGAGTAAACTGGCACGTTGGTTTTCGGGGTGGAGTCGAACGAACGAGGAGCGATGAAGAGCGAAGAGGTGCTGACCTGGATCAACGCGATGCCAGGCTGGGTGAAGGAGATGGGCATCGTGGTGACGTCCGCCACGGCGGACGAGGTCGCCTGCGAGTGGGAGGTGACCGACAAGCACCATCAGGGCTACGGCATCGTGCACGGCGGCGTGCACTGCGGCGTCATCGAGACGCTCGCGTCCATCGGCGCCGCGCTCGTGGCGATGCCGCGCAAGCAGCGCGTGGTCGGCCTGGAGAACAACACGTCGTTCATCCGCGCCGTGCGCAGCGGCAAGCTCCGCGGCGTCGCGCGCCCCGTCACGCGCGGCCGCACGAGCCAGGTGTGGGAGGCGTGGATCCGCGACGAGCAGGATCAGCTCGTGGCGAAGGGCAGCGTGCGCTTGCTCTGCCTCGACGACGAGCGCCCGCTCGGCTGAATGAGACCGCGCGTGCGATGTCTCGCGTGACAGAGCGATCCCCTCCCTTCGCGAACGACAGTGAGCGATTTGGGAGGGGCGGACGGGCGAAGCCCGGCCGGGGGTGGGCACCTGAGAAAACGATCGCAATTTTTGGAATTTACAAGGGGGTTTCACCCCCTCGTATCACTCCCCCGGACGTGAACGCGACGCGGGAGAACGGTCCCGCGGGGTTTCAGTTTGGAGTAACGTGCTCGCGACGATGCCCCCTCGGATCCTCTCTGCGCCCTTGATTTGCAGGCTCTTTGCGGTCGCGGGGCTCTCCGCGCTGTCCGCGCTCGCTTGCTCTTCGGCGCAGCCGCCACCCAAAGAGACCGGCGTCCTGCCGGACGCGACGACGACCGCGAAGCCCGAGTGGATCCCGTGGAGCGTACGCGCTGGAAAGGCCGTCGCCGCCGACCCGCGCGAGAAGCACCTCGCGGACCTGCGGCAGCTCACGTTCGGCGGCGACAACGCGGAGGCCTACTGGGCTCCCGACGGGAAATCGCTCATTTTCCAGGCGACTCCGAAGGGCGCGGGCTGCGATCAGATCTACACGATCGACCTCGGCACGGGCGACGTGAAGCAGGTGTCCACGGGCGGCGGACGCACGACGTGCAGCTACTTTTTCCCGGACGGGAAGCGGATCCTCTACTCGTCGACGCGCACGCAGGGCGCCGCCTGTCCGCCGAAGCCGGACCGCTCGCGCGGCTACGTCTGGCCGCTCGACGAGTACGACGTGTTCACCGCCGCGCCGGACGGATCGGGCGTGGCGCCGTTCATCACCGGGCCGGGGTACGACGCGGAGACGACGATCGCGCCGAACGGATCGCGCCTCGTGTTCACGAGCGTGCGCGACGGGGATCTGGATCTCTACACCGCGAACCTCGACGGCTCGCACATCACGCGGATCACGAACGCTCCAGGGTACGACGGGGGCGCGTTCTTCTCGCCGGACTCCACCAAGCTCGTGTGGCGCGCGGCGCGGCCCACCGGCGCGGACCTCGACGACTACAAAGCCCTCATCGCGCAGAAGATGGTGCGGCCGGGCCGGCTGGAGATCTGGGTGAGCGGCGCCGACGGGCAGAACCCGCGCGCGGTCACGAGCAACGGGCGCGCGAACTTCGCCCCGTCGTACCTGCCGGACTCGCGGCGCGTGATCTTCGCCTCCAACATCGACGCGGCGCCGCCCTCGTCCGGGAGGCCGCCGAACTTCGATCTGTACGTGATCGATCCGGACGGACCGCTCACCGCCGCGGGCGTGCCGCCCACCGAGCGCGTCACGTTCTCGGAGGAGTTCGACAGCTTCCCGATGTTCTCGCCGGACGGGAAATACCTGGTGTTCACGTCGAACCGACTCGGCAGCGAGCCGGGGGAGACGAACGTGTTCGTCGCGCGCTGGATCGAGACGCCATGAGGCTCGCGCGGGGCGGCGCCTGCCTCTCCGTCGCGGCGCTCGTCGCAGCGTGCAGCGGCGCCGGGATCGCCCCGGGGAAGAGCCGCAACGCCGCGCAGAAGCCGGCCGCCGCGATCGCGCAGAAGGGGCCGTACGAGTCGCCCGCGCGGTGGCTCGTGCACCCGTACCCGCCCACGATCACGCTGGATTCGCTGAGGCTTTCGCACGGCGGGTGCCTCGTCCTCGAGAGCAACGGGCAGCGCTGGCTCACGTCGCCGCGCCGCGAGCCGCCTCCAGAGGCGGTCGAGAACGAGCCGGAGGACATGGGCGGCGATCCGATCGACGACGGGGAGCCGATCGACACGAGCGCGATGGTGATGGGCTCTCCGGAGACGTGCTCGGGCAACGGCCTCGCCGCCGCCGAGCGCGCGCCGGAGCCGATCCTCGGCCTCGTGCGGTGGCCCGGCGCGTACGGCGTCCTCGGCGCGAGCGGGACCATCCACGTGGCGACGTCGCCGATCGGGCCGTTCGTGCGGCGGATCGCGCCTCCGGAGCGGCTCCGCGCGGCGAAGAGCACGGGCGGCGCGGTGCTCGCGATCTCGGACACGGGGCGGCTCTATCGCTTCACGGAGGAGGCCGGCTACAAGCGCGTCGATCTCGGCGACGTCCACGCGATGAGCTTGGTGACGGCGCCGCGCGGACGGGCCGTCGTGCTCGCCGCGCCCGAGGCGCTCTTCAGCACCACGGACGCCGGGGTCACGTTCCGCCGCGAGGACGCGCCGAGCCTCGGCGTGCAGCGGCTCGATCGCTCGGCTTCGGGCAAGATCATCGCGGAGGGGTTGTTCGCGGCGCTCGCCTGGGATCCGCGCAAGGACAGCCCCGCCTTCACGAAGACCGACGAGCGGATCTCGGCCGATCCCGTCGCGCTCTCCGTCACCACGTCGCAGACCCCGAGCCCCTACGCGCTGAGCAGCGGACGCGCGGCGCTCGACGGCGATCGCTACGTCGAGATCGGCAACGGCGAAGACGGCAACTGGACGATCTACCGCGGCAAGCTCGACGGTCCGCTCCACGAGGTGAAGGGCGCGGTGCAGATCGAGCGCAACTCGCCGAGCTCCCCGATCATCGCGGCGCGCGGCGATCTCATCGCGGCGACGGCGCTGGAGTGGAGCGACGTGGGGCCGACGGCGCGCGTGCTCCTCAGCCACGACGCGGGCTCGACGTTCCGCCTCGTGACGGAGCTCGGCCTCGAGGATCAGGGCGCGATGGGGATGACGTTGGCTCCGGACGGGACGATCTTCCTGACCGGCTTCTGCATCCCCGCGACGAGGAGCGCGGCCGACGCGATCGCCTCGGATCCGCCGCCCGATCCGGACGCGCCGCTCGGGGAGCCCGTCTGCGCCGCGGGGCCGATCGTGATCCCGCTCGGCGCGGCGCCGCAGCTCTCGCGCGTGCCGGATCTCGATGGACGCACCGAGGCGCCCGCGATCTCGCCGGACGGGCGCTCGGCGTACGCGCTGTTCACGGGTCGCACGGACGCGCGCACGTCGCTCCTCGTGTCGCACGACGGGGCGCGCACCTTCGCGGAGGTCGCGCTCGATCTCGACGACGACGACCGACGGATCGGCCTCTCGGTGCCGCAGATCGCGTCGATCCACGTGGGCGAGGACGGCACGCTCGGGATGGACCTCGACGCGAACGGCGACGTGTACGGGCCCGTGTGGGTGACGACCGACGCGGACGGAAAGAACGAGAAGGTCGGCGACCCCCCGATCGACAACCCGGTGCTCGCGGGCTTCGGATCGAGGGTGATCGTGATCGACGGGGCCCACGGCGACGGCGACGCGGAGCCGTTCCTCTCGGAGTCGCTCGACGGCGGCGCGACGTGGCAGCCCGCTCCGTGGCCCGGCGCGCTCCACGACAGCTACGCGCGCCGCGGCGAGATCGCGTGCGGCGCCTCGGGCTGCGTGCTGAGCGAGCAGGCGGTGCGCATCGGCTGGGGCGTCCCCGCGGATCGCGCCCCGCCCTTCGAGCCGCCGAAGCCCGAGCCGCCGAAGCGCGCGCTGCGCACGACGATCGCGTGCGAGCCGCGCCCCGGATCGAAGTGGACGCGCGTCGACAACGTGGAGTTCGGCCTGCCTCCGGACGAGGGCGACGCCTCGCGCGGGAAGGCCGCGTGGAGCCTCGCGACGGCCGACGGCGTGACCGGCGAGTGGTTCTCGGTGAGCGCGCCGATCCCCGCGAGCGCCGCGGAGGAGCCGAAGATCGTCACGCGCCGCCTGCTCGGCCCGGTCCCGAAGGGGACGCGCTGGGCCTTCTCCGCGCGGCCGCAGATCGAGGGCATCTCGCTCGCGCGCGTGGCGATCGATCCGATGAGCCCGACGGACGACGGCGCGCCGTGGACGGACCGCCGAATACGCAACCTGGAGGTTGCCTGGGACAACTTCGAGGCGGGCGTCACGGGCCACGCCACGATCCCCGACGCCGGCACCTACGCGCGGTACACGATCGGCGCGTCCGGCGACGATCGCTTCTCGTACCTCCAGATGGCGATGCTCTCCGTGTCCCCCGGCGGCATGTTCGTGCGCGCGGCCGGCCAGAACGAGGCGTTCTTCGTCGAGGACGGCGGCAAGGCGCGCGCGTTCCGCTTCCCCGATCTCCCGACGGAGGTGCTGAGCCAGACGCAGCTCGGCGGCGGCGACGCGGTCCACGTCGACGGCACCTTCATCGCGAACGTCGACGCCTACTCGCAGTCGAGCCCGCTCGAGCTGCTGGTGCTCCTGCGCCCGCCGGCGAAGGGCAGCAAGCCGAACGAGCCGTGGACGCCGTGGGCGCAGCTCCTCGCGCCGGGGACGGTCTACCAGGAGCGCCGCTACACGCGACGAGACTGGACCTACGACGACAAGCACCTCGCGATCTGGACGATGCACACGGTGCCGGACGTGGGTTACGCGATCGCCTGGATGCGGCGGGTCCAGGCCGACGGGACGCTCTCCGCGCCGGTGCGCGTGCCGACGCCGTACGATCTCGACGCCACGCCGCGCGCGTGCACGCCCGACGAGCACCGCACGCTCCCGCGCCTGCGCGTGAACCTCGAGCGCTGGGGCTTCACGGATCTCCCCGGCGTGCGCCACGCGATCGTGCTGCACGAGGACGGCGGCCCGAAGACCGAGCGCCCGCCGCCCGCCGTGGAGGCGGAGATCGAAGAGGAGCCGATGAGCGCCGCGCCCGAAGAGGACGACGAGGAGACCTCTCCCTCGATCGGCGACGTCGCGCTCCTCACGACGGGCCTCGTGCTGCGCGGCCGCGGGAGCGTGGTGTGCCTCGACGCGATCGTGGGCAGCGATCGCGCGAATCGGCAGCGACGCGCGGTGATCCAAGGCGATCTGTCGCACGGCTGGTACTTCCGAAAGGCCGCCCGGACGCCCGCCGACGCGAAGAAGAAGACCCCCGAGGCCGTGCTCGCCTCCGTCCGCACCCCGATCGAGGCCCGGCCCCTCACCTGCCGCTGGTCGCCGGACACGCCGGTGCCCGCGCGGATCCTGAGCGCCAGCGAGCAGAGGTGACGCCCCGAACCGCCCCACCCCGCGCGTCAAAACAAGACACCTGGAGGCGGGCTCGCGGGGGCGTGAGAGGCGCGCGGCGCTCGCGAAAACTCCTTCGCACCACAAACTTGCCCCGATCCTTGCGCAGCGCGACATATCGCCATTACGCTGAGTGTTCGCGCGGAGGCGAAGATGCGAAAACCAAACAAGCTGGACCTTCGAAAGACGCTCTTCATCCTCCCCAACCTGATCACGCTGTCGTCCGTCTTCTGCGGGTTCGACTCGCTGCGCGTGTCCGCGTCGGCGCAGGGAGAAGAGGACTTCTACAAGGCGGCGCTGCTCATCGTGTTCGCGATGCTGTTCGACATGCTCGACGGCCGCGTGGCGCGCATGACCAAGACGCAGAGCGCCTTCGGCCTCCAGATCGACTCGCTCGCGGACGTGGTGTCGTTCGGCGCGGCGCCGGCGCTGCTCGTGTACGAGTGGACGCTGAAGCGCCTGGAGCTGACGGGCCTCATCGTCTCGTTCCTCTTCGTCGCGTGCGGCGCGGTCCGCCTCGCGCGGTTCAACGTCCTGTCGATGGGCGAGGGCGGCAAGCCCACCAAGCCGTCGAAGTACATCGTCGGCCTCCCGATCCCGGGCGCGGCGGGCATCCTCGTGGCGATCGTCGTCGCGAACCACGCCGTCGGCGGCGCGATCGGCCGCGCGGAGTACGCGTGGGGCATGCTCGCGGTGACGGCGCTCCTCTCGTTCTTCATGGTGTCGACGATCCGCTTCCGCTCCTTCAAGGACGTGAAGCTCAACGTGCGGACGGTCCTCTTCGTCGCGTTCGCGATCGGCTCCAGCATCTTCATCTCGATGCGCATGAGCCCCGCGTTCGTGCTCGTGTGGCTCCTCGGCTTCTACATCCTCCTCGGCGTGTTCGAGTCGCTGTGGCAGCTTCCCGGCCGCCTCATGCGCCGCGGCGATCCAGAGGCGAACGAGGCCAAGAGCATCCCGCCCGAGCCGCCCGCCACCTGAAGCTCCTCCGGCACGCACCGACGACACCGCACGTATCCACCGACAGCTCAACCGCACGCCCCTCGCCCCATGAAGAACCGGGTCTTCTTCCCCCAGGCTGCCCTCGACGAGTGGATCGCGCAGGATCGCGTGGATCTGCGCAACGACGAGCTCACGATCAAGAGCGAGAACCGCAAGTACCGCATCATCGAGGCGGTGCGCATCCTGAGCGAGGTCACCGGCCTCCCGGATCCGAACGAGCTCGTCGGCAAGGTGAAGTCGCACGCCTTCCTGAGCGAGCTCGGGGCCGAGATCCTGGAGGGCTCCGTGATCCTCGGCGACAACGCGTACGACGCGGTGCCGGGATTCGTCGGCGCGCCGATCGGCACCTTCGCGGATCACCGCAAGCACACGCAGTCCGGCACGTCCGCCGCGATCCACACGGACGAGGACCTCCTGGCGGAGCTGCTGAAGGCTCGCCTCTGACCGTCCCCCCTCCCCCGGGGCTCGCGGTGCGCGCGATCCGGGCGTGAAACAAGCGTTTCACACGGCGACAACACTTCTTTGCACCGCGGCCCTGGCCTGCGCGGCGCGGCGTCTTACCATCGCGGGTCCATGCAGCCGACCGCACCCCTGGCCCCGAGCAAGCTCGCCCACACTGCCGTCCTCGCGGAGACCGTCGCCGCGCCGACCCTCGCGGCGGATCAGGACCGCTCGCCGATCGCGGTGTCCATCGTGCAAGACGGCCCCGCGCGCTCCTCGGCGCGCACCACGGTGCTGCCCCGCATCGAGGTGAACGGCGCGCAGGCGCAGATCGTGTTCGACGGGAAAGAGCGGTTCGAGAAGCTGCGCCTGCTCGGGGAGGGCGGCCTCGGGGAGGTCGTCGGCGCGCTCGATCACGACATCGGCCGCAAGGTGGCCATCAAGCGCCTGCACGCGCACGTGAAGTCCCCCGCGTCGCTGGCCCGCTTCGTCGACGAGATCCGCACGATCGGCAAGCTGGAGCACCCCAACATCATCCCCATCCACGACGTCGGCACGGACGCGACGGGCGACCTCTATTTCGTGATGAAGTACGTCGACGGCGAGACGCTGGAGTCCATCATCCAGAAGCTCGCGGACGGCGATCGGGAGTACCACCGCATCTACACGTTCGAGCGCCGCGTGGAGATCTTCCGAGCGCTCCTGGAGGCGCTGGCCTTCGCGCACGACAAGGGCATCGTCCACCGCGACATCAAGCCCGCGAACGTGATGATCGGCCGCTACGGCGAGGTGCTCTTGATGGACTGGGGCGTGGCCAAATCGCTCACGTCGCCGGGCGTGGAGCTCCCGTTCACGGACGTGTCGGCCCCCGCGACGATGCGCTCCACCGCGCGCGCCTTCGAGACGCAGGTCGGCTCGATCGTCGGCACCCCGTTCTACATGTCGCCCGAGCAGGCCGCGGGGAAGCCGGCGGACGCGCGCTCCGACATCTACTCCGTGTGCCTCTTGTTCTACGAATTGCTCTACCTGCGCCACCCGCTCACCAGCAAGACGACGCTGGACGAGGTGCTCACGGCCGTTCGGACGGAGCCGATCGACGTCTTCGATCGCGTGAGCCCGCACCAGCCGCCGGTCCCGGTCGAGCTGATGTGGTTCCTGAAGCGCGGCCTGGAGAAGGACCCGTCGTCGCGCCGCGCGTCGGTGCGCGAGATGATCGACGTGCTGGAGCGCCGCGCGGACGGCGACATCTGCGTGGACTGCCCGGTGACGCTCGCGAAGGGCGTGACGATGAAGAGCGCGCGCCTGATCGACAAGCACCCGATCGCGATGATCACCGCGGCCTCCGCGTTCGCGCTGTTCTTCCTGACCATCCTCGTGATCGCGATCCGCAGCATCGCCTGAGCCTCCCCTCGCATCCGGGCATCGATCCCGAGCGCTCATCGGCGTTGGAGCGCCGCGCCGTTCTGTGGAACGGGGCGGCGCGCAAGGGCTCGCGAGCGAGCCCGCCTCCAGGGGTGAATCGACCGGGCTTTGCCTGGGCGAGAGGGGACGCGAGGCGTCCCCTTGCTTGGGGAAAAGCTAGAGCGCAGTTCCGTGAAACGGAGCGGCGCTCTAGCATGCGCGCGTGAGCCGCGAGACCGACGCCGTCGCCGCCCTCCGTAACCGCCTCGCGCAGGCCGAGTCGCGCTTCGATCTGACGCGCTGCCATTTCGAGGCGCACGCGCTGCTGCGCGACTTCCCAGGCAGCGTGGAGGGCCGCCTCTTGCTGGAGCGCATCGAGCGTTCGCTGCGCGCGCAGGAGCCCGGCCAGGAGAGCGCGCAGGAGGGCCCGCCGCCGCGCGTCGAGTCGAAAGGCCTCTGGCGCGCGGCGCTGCGCCCGTTACCGTGGGCGGTGGGCCTCGTGGTCCTCACGTACATCGCGCTCCACTTCCTGCGCAGGTTGCTCAAGTGACGCCGCGAAGGGCCCCGAAGCGGGACGCAGCATCAAGGGAGGGTGCCCAGGCCGTCCTCGACGCTGCCCACCCCCGGCCGCGCTTACGCGCGTCCGCCCCTCCCAAATCGCTCACTTCGTTCGCGAAGGGAGGGGGGCATTTCTGTCATCGGTGGGCCTTTCTCGGAATCGCCGTATTCGCAGCAGCAGTGCTCGGCTGCAAGGGCGGCGCGAGCGCGTCCACCGAAGCCGCCGCGACGACTGCCACGCTCGCAGACACGGCCTCTCGCACGACTGCCACGCTCGCAGACACCGCATCTGCCGGCACGACGGGCACCTTCACCGACACCGCATCTGCCGGCACGACTGGCATGCTCTCGACGAGCGCGGATCCGGCGGCTTCGGCGGCTCCTTCCGGGACCGCGGCGGCCTCGGGCCCCTGCCCTGCGGGCATGATCCGCATCTCCGGAGGCACCTTCCGGCGCCACAAGCCCAACGCGAGGAGGGGGCCCGTCACCGTCGCCGCGTTCTGCATCGACCGGCAGGAGGTCACCGTCGCGGCCTACAAAGCGTGCGTGAAGGAGAAGAAGTGCTCTCCTCGGTGCCTCGAAATCGGGCGCTGCTCGGCGGTGCCGATCGACGCCGACTGGCCCGATCCGATCGAGGCCACGCGCGCCAGCATGTTCTGCAACGGCTCGCGCACGGATCGCGACGATCACCCGGTGAACTGCGTCTCGTACGACGAGGCGGCCGGGTTCTGCGCGGCCCGCGAAGAGCGGCTCCCGACCGGCGATGAGTGGGAGTGGACGGCGCTCGGCGACAAGCCCTCTCCGATCTTCCCCTGGGGCCCCGCGGCGCCGGAGGGCGAGGAGCTCTGCTGGGGCCGCCCGGTGCGCCGTCCGTCCACGTGCCTGCCCGGCGCCCTCGCGAAGGACACCTCGCGCGACGGCGTCGTCGACCTGGCCGGCAACGTCTCCGAGTGGGTGAACGACGGCACGCCCGAAAAGCCGCTCCGCCACCTCCGCGGCGCGAGCTGGTACGCGGTCGACGACGGCTACATCCAGGCGGCGCTCTTCGGCTTCGACTCCACGTCGAGCCGCAGCGAGGTGTTCGGCTTCCGCTGCGCCGCCGCGGTGACGGACTCGGCCCCTTCGAAATGAGAGCTGGTCTCGTGTTCGGAGAGGGTGAGACCGGCTCGAACACCTTCGAGGCCGGCTCGAATGCCTTCGAGAGAAGATACGGAGTCTCCATGCGAAGCGCCCTCTCCTCGTCCGGCCCGGTCGCTCTCCGGTCCACGACGCCCTCACGCACTGGCATCTTCGGGACAGGCCGCGTCCCCCTCTTCGTGACGGCGATCGGCCTCGCGACGGCCGCGTTCGGCTGCGGGAACGCGGCGTCCGGCTCCGGCGGCGGCGGCGCCACGACGACCACGACCACGACCGCGCTCGGCGGCGGCGGATCCGGCGGATCCGGCGGGGAGCCGTTACCGGATCTCGACCCCGCGGCGTGCCCCGTCACCGCGGACAGCGGCGCGGATCCGGCGCTCGCGGCGGCCGCGGAGGCCGACTGGTCCATCGATTACGCCGCGCCCGAGAGCGGCTCCATCGAAGAGGACAAGGCCTTCTTCCTCGCGACGCTCCTCGACGCGGACGCGAACCTGCACCTGGAGCTCGCGATGGATGCGACGCTCACCCTGGCCGCCCAGGACCGCGACGCCCGCCTCCGCGCGGCGCCGGACAAGTGCGGTTCGGATACAGCCTGTTACCAAGGCGAGCTGGTCTGGTTGGCGGCGGAAGCGGACGACGCGGCCTCGGCCCTCGTCGCGCGGCTCACCGACGCCGGGCTGCTCGCTCCGTTCGCGGCGAACATGCGGGCGTCCGGGCGGTTTTCGCTCCATGCGACGGCCTCCGATGACGAGCTCGTGCGGGCGGCGTTCCTCGATTACACGGTCGCCCTCGGCAAGACGTTGGAGGACGAGACATCCTCTCTCGGCGGGACAGCCATGCACGACGTCGTCGCCTCCGCGGCCGCCGCGCACCCCGCGACGTTCTTCTTCCACGAGGCGCTCCTGGCCGTCGATCTGGCCGCGCTGACCGCCGACGAACGCGACGAGGCCGAGCGCTACGAGCCGCTCGCGAAGGGCGAGAACGCGAAGGCGCTCGCGAATATCCCCACCATCGACTGGGCGAAATACCCGTTCACGGTGATCCTGGTGCCGGGCCAGGGGCCGGACATGGACGGCGTGAACCTCGCGCCCGACGGACAGGCGCGCGCCGATCTCGCGGCCCAGCGCTACGCCGCCGGCCTCGCGCCGATCATCGCGCTTTCGGGCGGCCACGTGCACCCGGACAGGACCCCATACTCCGAGGCCATCGAGATGAAGAAGTACCTCCGGAGCACCTACGCCATCCCGGAAGAGGCCTTGATCGTCGACCCGCACGCGCGCCACACGACCACGAACCTCCGCAACGTCTCGCGCCTCCTTTATCGATACGGGATCCCCACGGATCGAAGCCTCCTCGTGACGACGACCGCCGGACAGGCCATCTACATCGGCTTCTGGCACGGCACGTTCGGCCCCCGCTGCATCGACGAGCTCGGCTATCTGCCGTGGCGCTCGCTCGTGCCCCTGTCCAAATACGATATCTGCATGGTGCCAGTCGCGATCTCGCTGCACGCGGACGGCCGCGATCCGCTGGATCCGTAGCCCCCCCGGCGCTCCAGGCGGCCTGTCAGCGAGCGTGCGTGAGGGAGCCGCCGCCTTCGGACGGGTGGTCCTCCGTCTTCGGGGCCGCGCCCTTCGGCGACTCGTACGCGCACCGGACGCCCGTCATGTGGCTCTGCGTCTCGGGGCTGTCCTCGCGGAAGATGGCCGGCTTCAATTCCGTCGACGCGCGCCGATCGACGCCGCCGATGTAGCAGAAGCCGCCGCCGCGGGCCTTCTCCGTCGGGTCGGCGCCCGCGAGCTTGCCGGGCTGGAGCGTCCACTCGAACATCGAGCCTGCCAGATCGTAATGGCCCCACTTGCCGATGCCCTTGGGACGCGAGCCGACGGGCAGAATATCGACCAGGCCGCACGCCTTGTTGCCGTCTCCCATGCAGTTGTAGACGGCCATCTCCGGGCTCGGGGACGCGGCGCCCCAAGGATACGGCCTGTCTTCTTCGCCTCCGCGGGCCGCGCGGGTCCACTCCACGTCCGTCGGGAGGCGGCCGCCCTCCCACTTGCAGAAGGCCGCCGCGGTGTACCAGGACACGTTGTTCTTCGGGCGCTTGTCGTCGCCGCCGGTCCACGTGTCGTAGCGCTTCCAGCCTTCGAGGTGCTTCTCGTCCTGCACCTTCGCGTTCGCCGGCCACTTCATCGTGTGGCCCTGTCCGTCGTCGTAAATGACGTCGCCCACCGCGGGGACGGGCTGCCCCGCCGCGACCCAGGTGCGGAATCGGCCGACCGTCGCCTCGAATTTATCGAGGTAGAAGCCCGCCACGTGCTTCTTCTCGCCCGGCCCGGCGTCGAGCTTCCGATAGAGCACGTCCCCCTCCGGCACGAAGGAGCGCGCGCAGCAGAATTCGCCGTTTCCGCAATCGTTCGCGGCGCCGGCGCGGCCGTCGCAGCTCGGCCCGTGCGCGGGCGCGGCGTTGGAAGAGACCTTCTCCTCCGAGGCTGTCTCCGCGGGAGTCGCCGCGGGCGTCTCCGTCACTGCCACCTTCGCAGGCTCCGGGGCGGGCGCGGGAGGCGCCGTCTTCGCCTCGTTCGACGTCGGCGCCGAGCCGCCGCACCCCACGAGCATCACCCCCAGAAGAAAGCCGTACTTGTTTGGTCCCACGATGTCTCCTCCGTCTTATTGGCACGATTGAGGGTCCATGTTCTGGATCCACTCGGTGAGCAGCGCGACGCCCTTCTTGTCGACGACGCGGTTCGGCAGCTCGGGCATCTTGATCTGCGGATCCGTCGAGCTGACGCGGTAAATCAAGATGCTCTGCTCCGGGTGCCCCGGCACCACGTCGTAGTCGAAGCCGCCTGTTCCGGGGCCCGCCGCCGCCGGCTCCTTGCAGACGCCGTTCTTCTGCGCGCCGTGCTCCCAATCGAGCAGCACGAGGCCGGAGAGCCCGCCGCCGCCGCCGGGACGGTGGCAGTGCGAGCAGTTCGCGTGCAAATACGCCCTGGCGCGGTCGTCGAGCGGCGCGTCCCCGAACGGCGCCGGGAACGCCGGGAGGCTCGAAGCCGCGGGGATCGCCGCGTCGAACATGCCTCTTTGCGCCATGTCGTCGAGCTGGTTCACGTCCTTCCCGTCGCGCGTGATCGTGCGATTGAGCTGGTGCGTGAACGGCCCGAGGAACACCACCTTGTCGTCCCGCAGGTGGCAGCTCTTGCATTGATTGGTGTTGGGGACGATGTATTGCTCGGCGTAGCTCTCCCCGTCCTCGTCGATGTAACTGACGTCGACGCGCTCCCCCGCGACCATGCGAGTCGCCTCCGTCTGCTCGTCGTTCCAGCGGTAGACATGGCCCGTCCACCCGTCCGCCCCGAGGATCAAGAGGCGCGTCTCCAGGATGTGGTGGGGCGACGACAGATCCCGGAAATCATCGTAGAAGCTGAACGTCTTCGCGATGATCGTCCCGAGCGGAAACTGCCAGTTCTCGCCCTCGTCGAATTTGATCTTGCCGCCCGCGGGCAGCACGATGAGCCGCTGCTTCGCCGCGTGATCGGACCACAGCGCGGCCGCGACGTCGTACTCGTACACCCCCTCGGCGGGCGTCAAGGTCTTCAGATCGCCCTGGTAGATGCAGTAATCCGTGAGCTTCTCGAAGGGCATCGGCCCCTCTTTGGGCACGCACGCCTGAGGCGTCACTGTCGTGGTCGTCGTGGTGGTGCCCCCCCCGGACGAGGCGGTCTCGTCGTCGGCGCAGGACGCCGCGAAGAGGGCCGTCGCGCCCGTGAAGAACAGGAGGGTGATCGTGCTGCGCATGGGGCTCCGAGGTGGTCAGTTCTGGGGCGGGAGCGGGTCGTACATGCAGGTGACCGGGGCCGTATCCTGGCTCACCATCGAGGGGTTGCCGCAGAGGTCCGCGTTCGCGTACGTCGCGTCGCCCGCGCCCTCCTTGTTGCCGCCGATGCAGTTCGTGAGGTGGCCGTCGTCCACGGCGTTCGCGTCCGTGCAGCCGTCCCACACGATGTCGGGGATCGGCTTGATGCCGCCCGCCGCCGCCGCGATCAGCGCCTGAGGCTTCGTCCCGTTGCCGGAGAAGGTGTTGTCGTGGATGTAGTTGCCTTCGGGATACGGGTTGTAGTTGGGGTCGTTCGGGGCGCCGAAGATCTGGGCCAGGTAGCTCACCGTGAGGATGCCGACGGAGTTGTTGTCGTTCACCGTGTTCGCGTGGATCTCGTTGTCGTCGGTCGCGAGGAGCATGATGCCGATCCCGAAAGGCACCTTGGAGACGGTGGTGCCCGCGACGCCGAAGTTCGCGCGGTTGTTGTTCTCCACGATGTTATCGTGGATGTTGGCGCGCTTGCCGTCCTGAACAGGCAGGTTGGGCAGGTTGAACGCGAGGATGCCCGCGGTGTTGTCGTACGCGTGGTTCTTCATCACCTCGGCGTCGGTCGTGTTCTCGACCTCGATGCCGGCGACGCACGCGTGGACCTCGTTGTTCTGGATGAGGACGTTCGTCGACTGCCCCACGTAGACGCCCGCGTCGCGCGCGCCTTTGACCTCGCACCCGTCGATGAGCACCTTGTTCGAGCCGACCGGATAGAGCCCGTAGGCGCCGTTCTTCGTGGAGGAGTCGGCGTCCCAGATCACGGCCATGTCGCGGAAGGTGATGCCCTCCACCGCGTCCGCGCGGATGCCGTCGCCGGGCGTGTTCTTCACGGCGATGCCCTCGACGATGACGCCGTCGCTCTTGATGAGCATGCCGTTGGCGCCGACGTCCTGCTTCGAGAAGTCCCAGGTCGTCTTGTCCTTGCCGGCGCCGTGGATCGTGACCTTGTTCGCGTCGAGGTCGAGCTCGGTGTTGAACGAGAAGGTGCCCTCGCTGAAGCAGAGGACGTCGCCTTCCTTCGCCTCGATGAGCGCCGTCTGCACGGTGGTCTGGTCGTCCGCGCTGGGGCTCACGGTGACGGTGCAATCCACGGTGCTGGTGGTGCCGCCCGTCCCGCCGGTGCCGGTCGACCCGCCGGAGCTCGTGGTGCCGCCCGTCGCGGTGGACCCGCCGCCTCCGCCGGATCCGTTGTTGTCGCCGCCGCACCCCGCGACGACCGCCGCGAGAGCGAGCGCGCACAACGGCGCGACGGTTTTGGCCGAGCGAAGAGCATGCAGGGTCAAGCGCAGGTTTTTCATCCGGCCAGGCTACCGAAAGCGACTTTCGGAATCCAGACCGTCCCCCCTCCCTGAGCTCGCGACAGCGAGCGATTTGGGAGGGGCGGCCGCGCGCAGCGAAGGCCGGGGGTGGGCACATCTGCTCTTTTCAGAGCTTGATCTTCTTCCAGTCGCCGGAGCGGAACTTCAACGTCATCACGATCGCGAGGAGCGCCGCGTAGGCGACGCCGGCCCACCAGATGCCGATGAGGCCGAGCTTGAGCGTGATGCCGAAGATCCACGCGAGGGGCACGAACACGCAGAAGTGCAGGATGAGCTCCGCCACCATCACGAAGCGCGTGTTGCCGGCGCCGAACAAGGCCTGCGTGAGGATCATCCCGATCGCGATGAGCGGCGTCACCACGCCCATGAGCCGCAGCGGACCGAGCGCCGCCTCCCGCACGAGATCGCTCTTCGCCACGAAATGAAGCACCTGCGGCGCGAAGATCGCGAGCAGCACGCCGATGCCGCCGAAGGCCGCGATGCCGATCTTCACGCTCGTCCAGCCGAAGCGCGAGGCCTTCTCCGGGTCCTTCTCGCCGAGCGACTGCGACACGAGCGTGGCCGTCGACGTGCCGAACGCGAGGCACGCGGTGAAGATCAGCTTGAGGACGCCCGCGACGACCGCCGTGGCCGCGCCGTTCACCGGCTCCCCCGCGCCGCCCGGACACACCGGCGACGCGACGCCCGCGGGGAACAGCACGTCGAGCCGCTGCGAAATACCGACGAACAGCGCGAGCCCCGTCGTCACGGCGATCGTGGCGATCGCGCTCGGGTACGACAGCTTCACGATGTCGAGCGTGAGCCCGCCCGACAGCTTCTTCGCGTGGAACGGGTTGAAGCGGCGGCGGTAGGCCGGGTGCAGCGCGTACCCGATCAGGATCGCGAGCCCCACGTACGTCGACACGAAGCCGGCGAGGCCCGCGCCCGCGATGCCCATGCGCGGCGCGCCGACGGTCTCGTTGCCGAAGATGAACAGCACGCACAAGACGATGTTGAGCGCGTTCATCACGACGGCCGACACGAGGTGCACGTGCGTCTTGCCGATGCCGTCGAAGAAGGCCTTGAAGGCGAAGGTCGTCGCCATCGACGTGACGCCGAGGAAGCGCCACTTGAGGTACGACTGCGCCGCGATGCGCGCCGCCGGGATCGCGCCGCCCGCGCCGGCGGGGATGATGACGCTCAGCACCGAGGGCATCAGCAAGTAGCCCACGATCGAGAACACGATGCCCGCGAGGAACGCGAAGAGCGCCGCGTTCGCGAGCACCGCGCCGGCGTCCTCTTCCTTCTTCTCCGCGAAACGCCGCCCCACGAAGGCCTGCGTGCCGACGGAGATCGCCGACAGCGATCCGCCGAAGAGCCACAGCACCACGAGCGACGGGAGCAGCGCGCTCTGCGCGTTCGACGACTCGGGGCAGCCGAGCCGCGCGAGGAAGACGATGTCGACCTCGTTCACGATGCTCTGCGTGAGCATCGCCACGACCGTCGGGATCGCGAGCTTGAGGATCGCGCGCGCGGGCGGTCCGGAGGTGATGGAGGGGCCCCCGGTGTCGCCCCCAGCTACCGGGGCGTGCGCATCGAATCCAGCCATTTCGTGGGCCCCGTCATACAACGGGAGGGAGGGACGTCGAGTGAAGAATCGTCGCGCCCCCTACAGCTTGTGCGAAATCGAGAGAGGGTGCCCACCCCCGGTCCGTGCTCGCTTCGCTGCGCGCGGCCCGCCCCTCCCAAAGCGCCTGCTTCGCAGCCGCAGGGAGGGGAACGTCACGTTTCGCGGTGGTCGTGCGTCAGTGAGCGGGCGCCTTCGCGAGGCGGACCTTCTTCTTCTTGAGCTTGCGGCGCGCGTCCTCGGAGTCGTCCTTGGGCGGCAGGATGTCCTTCAGCGGCCGCGCGCCGTCGCCCTTGTGGGCCTTGTTGCCGGCGTCCTTCGCGTCCTTCGCGTCCTTGTGCGCGGCCGGATCCGCCTTCGCGGGCTTCGGCGCGGCCTTGCGCGGGGCGTGGCGCGTGTGCGCAGGCTTCACTGGAGCCGCCTTTTCGGCCTCGGCCGGCGCGTCCGCGTTCACCGTATCGCCTTCGTTCGCCGGCACATCCGCGTTCGCCGTCTCGCCTTCGCCGGAGCCGAGCTGATCGGCCGCGAGCACGTCGTCGTGCTCCGCCGGATCGTCGAGCGCCGGATCGTTCTCCTCGGCCATCTGGATCTCTTCGGCCGTGGGCACGTCCGCGGGGCTCGGGGCGGCCGCCTGCGCGACCTCCGCGCCCTGCACCTCACCGAGCGGCACCGTCGCGAGATCCGTGGTGCGCGCGGGCTCCGGCGTGATCGCGGGCGTCCGCACGAACACCGCGGCGATCCGCGGCGGCAGGTGGCTGCGCATCGACTCCGACTTCGCGAACCCGACCCCGGAGGCGAGCGCGAGCATCGCGGTGACCGCCGCGATCGCGCCCGCGAACCGCCGCGTCTTCCTGGGCTTCGTCGCGCCCGTGAGCGCCGCGTCGATCGCCTTGCGCATCTCGGTCGCGCTCTGGAACCGCTGGCCCGGGTGCCGCGCGAGCGCCTTCAGGATCACCTCCGAAACAGCCTCGGGGATGCCGCGCGACGGCGCGATCTCGGTCGGGCGAGCCGGGCTCCCCTTGCGCTTCTGATCGAGGATCGCGACCGCGCTCGGCCCCTCGAACGGCAGCCGGCCCGTGCACATCTCGAACACGAGGCAGCCGACCGCGTACAGATCCGCGCGCCCGTCGACCTCCGCGCCCGTCGCCTGCTCCGGCGCCATGTACTCCGGCGTGCCGTGGATCACGACCGCGCCCGAGGGCCCGTTCGGCGCAGAATCCAGGGCGATCGCGCGCCCCGCGGCGAGGCCGAAATCGAGCAGCTTGAGACCGCCGCCCGACGGCAGGAACACGTTCGCGGGCTGGATGTCGCGGTGGACGATGCCGGCCGCGTGCGCCGCTTCGAGGCCCGCGAGGATCTTCGACGCGATGCCGAGCGCCTCGCGGTAGTCCGCGCCCTTCTCACGGACGAGGTAGTCGCGCAGCGTCTCGCCTTCGCAGAGCTCCATCGCGCAGAACGGCCGCCCGTCCGAGAGGGTCCCGAAATCGTGCACCCGCACCAGGTTCTCGTGCGCGAGCAGCGACAGCGCGCGCGCCCCGCGGCGGAACCGCAGCACGGCCGTCCCGTCGTTCGCCTGCTCGCCCGCGAGCACCTTGAGCGCGGCGCGCTTCTTCGTCTCCACGTGCTCGACCTCGAACACGACGCTGCTCGCGCCGCGGCCGATCTCGCGGATCTTGCGGAAGCGCGAGCCTTCGAGATCGTTCGCGGGCGCGCTCGCCGAAGCCTTCGCGGGCACCGCCTTCGCGGGCACCTCGATCGCCTTCGCGGGCATCTCGATCGCCTTCGGAGCCGACGGACGCGGCGCCGGAACAGGCGCGGCCTTCATCGCGCGCGCCGCCGCCACGAGCCGAGCGAACTCCTTCCGCGAAGCGAGCGGCTCGCCCGGGAACAGCGAGCCGAGCAGGTGCGCCGCGCGCTGCCGGACGCCGCGCTCACCGGACGGGAGCGGGGGCGCCGACGCGAGCAGCTTCGCGAGATCCGTCGCCGCGGACCGCGCCGCGAGGTACCGCGCGTCCCGGTCGAAGGCGGTCAGCTTCGCGATCACGGCGTCGAGCTCGAGCGGCGCGCCGATGAGGTGCGCGAGCTTCGGCGGATCCATCTCGTTGCGCCCGACCTTCGCGAGGTGCACCTGCGCGTCGCCCTGCAGGAAGCGGCTCCCCTTGCACAGCTCCCACAGCATGATGCCGAGCGCGTACAGATCGACCCGCGCGTCGCCGGTGTCGCCGTTGGCCACCTCGGGAGCGACGTAGCCGGGCTTCGCGAACACGACGCCCGCGACGGTGTGGCAGCGGCGGTTCTGGCCTCGCGCCGTGCCGAAATCGATGATCTTCACCTCGCCCGTGAACCCGACCATCACGTTCTGCGGCGACAGATCGCGGTGCACGATCGCGAGCGGCCGGCCCGCGGCGTCCTTGCGCTCGTGCACGTGCGCGAGCCCCTCGGCGATGAGGTGCGCGAGCGCGACGGCGTCGGCCCACGAGAGGCGGTGCCCCGTCTGCACCGCGCGCTGCCGCACCTCGCCGAGCGATCGCCCCTCGACGTGCTCGACCACCGCGTACGGCTCGCCGGTGCGATCGTCGATGGCCGCGTCGATCACCTGCGCGACGCCCGAGTGCGCGAGCTGCGCCTGCACGCGGGTCTCGTCGAGGAAGCGGGCGTAGAAGTTGGGGTCCTTCTTGTGCTCGCGGCGGATGATCTTCACGATCACCGGCCGCTCGGCGCCCTCGATGCCCATCGTCGAGGCGAGCAGCACCTCGCCCATGCCGCCGCGCGCGATGCGCTTCAGCAGCATGTAGCGACCGAGCTGCCGCGGCAGGTCGTCGCCGACCACGTCGTCCGTCGAGGAGCGCTCGTCCTCGAAGGGCGCCGCGGCGTGCGGACGCGAGGCACGATCGTCTCGTTTCGAAGGCCCTTGCTCGGTCGGGAGGTTCGCCATGGCACCGAACCTACAGATGTAGGATAAGGTGGGCCAAGAGTTCGACTTCAGGTTTTCGTGGTGACGCTCCCCCGCCCTGAACGAGCACCGCGAGAGATTTGGGCGCAACGTCGAGGCCTGCGTCCACTCAGCTGCGGACTCCGCGGAGCCAGGCTCCGCTCCGCCTCCGCTGAGCGGACTCCGGCCTCCCAGTGGCGACCGGGGTGGGCAGCGTTCTGCGATCCTGGGGTGCCCATCAACGTCCGCTTCGATGTGCAGTCGTTGCGCGTCTCGGGGCAGTCGAGTATCGTCCGCTCACCTTGAGTCGACCGCGTCGAGACAGAGCAGCCCACCACGCTACCAAGCGTGCGGCGCGCTCTCTCGTGCGCGTCGCGTGCGTGGCAGTCGCGGCGCTCGGCTTCTTCGCGGTGGTGCTGTGGCCTTCTCGCAGCTTCGCGGCGATCGTGCCGGCCTGTGAGAACGACTTCGTGTCGCGCGTCGCGGCCCCCGCGCAGCCGGCGCAAGATCAACAGGAGCAGGACGCGTCGTGCGATCCTGGCGCCCGCGGGGACGACATCGACAACTCCCGCGTCGCGCCGATCTGCGATAACCGCGGCGCCTCCGCGATCGCGCCGCCCCGCCTCCACGGCGTGAGCGACGCGCGCTTCGATCGCGGCCGTCCCTGCGAGGGACAGGACACGCTGAAGACAGCCGTCGACTCCGGACGCGGCGACCCCCCGATGAGCCCCCCCGAAGCCGTGGTCGAGCACGTCGTGCTCCCGACGCCGGAGATCGTGGGCCAGCCGAGCGAGGTCCGCGTCATCGAGCTCCCCGTCCGGACCGACGGTCCGCTGGCGGGCGTGACGAATAGCATCTATCACCCCCCCCGCTGAATCCGCGCCGCGCGCGTAGCCGGGCTCTCCCACAGCCATGAATCGCCGCTGCCCAGAGCAAGCCTGATCCTTCGAGATCGGCACTTCGCTCGACAAGCACGCTGATTCGGCTGTTCGAAAGGCGGCTGTGAGCGCGGTTGTGATCGCGTTCGAGGGTCGCGGCGCTGGAGCTTTCTCCGACGCTGCTCGTGAAACCGAGACTTTTGCTCCGCGGGTTGTTCCGCGGAGGCATCGAGTTGCGTCCCCCCCGGAGTCGCCGGCAGGACGCTCGGGAATCGAGGAAAAAGGACATGAATAAAGGGACAGCCATCGTCGGCTTCCTTCTCTGCTTCCTGGCAGGGATGGGGCTGATGTGGGGTATCGATCGCAACGGTCAGGGAAAGCAGGCGGGCATCACCGCGGAGGCGGTCACGGCGTTCGATGATGGGAACCCGTGGAGCGACGCCGACGCGACGCCGCCGATCACGTCGAAGGACCCGATGTGGGGCTCGCGCAACGCGCCCGTCACGCTGGTCCTCTTCAGTGACTTCGAGTGCCCCTTCTGCAGCAAGGTGGAGGCGACCCTCGACCAGCTGAAGGAGCAGTACGGCCCCGAGAAGCTCCGCGTCATCTGGAAGAACAACCCGCTCCCGTTCCACAAGAGCGCGCGCCCGGCGGCCCTCGCGGCGAACACCGTGTTCGGCCTCGGCGGCTCCAAGGCGTTCTGGAGCTTCCACAAGACGGCGTTCCAGAACCAGCGCGCCCTCACGCCCGAGAACTTCGAGGCGTGGGCCGTGGCTGCCGGCGTGGACAAGGCCAAGTTCAAGCAGGCCTTCGACGCGAAGCAGTTCGACGCGAAGATCGACGCCGACATGAACGACGGCAAGGCCGCCGGCGTCACGGGCACCCCGGCCTCGTTCATCAACGGCGTGTTCCTCTCGGGCGCGCAGCCGATCGAGAAGTTCAAGGCCGTCATCGACGAGCAGCTCAAGGCCGCCGAGGCGAAGAAGGCCGCCGGCACGAAGGCCGACCGCGTCTACGTCGAGCTCTTCAAGGAGAACAAGGCGAAGAACCCGGCCCCCAAGGCGGACGAGAAGCCGAAGCAGGACGACAAGACCGTTTGGAAGGTCGTTGTCGGCGAGAACGCGCCCGTGCGCGGCCCGGCGACCGCCCCCGTCACGATCGTCCTCTTCTCGGACTTCCAGTGCCCCTTCTGCTCCAAGGTGGAGCCGACCCTCGAAGAGGTCATGAAGGCCTATCCGGACAAGGTCCGCATCGTCTGGAAGAACAACCCCCTCCCGTTCCACCCGCGCGCGGAGCCCGCCGCGGAGCTCGCCTGGGAAGCCAAGCAGCAGAAGGGTGACAAGGGCTTCTGGGCCGCGCACGACATGCTGTTCAAGAACCAGCAGAAGCTCGCGGACGAGGATCTGCTCGGCTACGCGAAGGAGCTCGGCCTCGACGTCGACAAGGTCAAGGCCGCGATGACGGATCACAAGTATGCGGCTGTCTTCTCGGCCGATCAGGACCAGGCGGACGACCTGCAGGCGCAGGGCACGCCCCACATGTTCATCAACGGCCGCCGCATCGTCGGCGCGCAGCCGATCGACGCGTTCAAGTCCCTCATCGACGAGGAGATGAAGAAGGCGAACGATCTGCTCGGCAAGGGCGTGAAGCCGGCCGACCTCTACAACGAGATCATCAAGGACGGTAAGGAGCCCCCGCCGCCCGAGAAGAAGGCCGTCGAGGCCGCCCCCGCGGACGCTCCGGCCAAGGGCGCGAAGGACGCGAAGGTCTCGTTCTACATCTACTCCGACTTCCAGTGCCCCTTCTGCAAGCGCGTCGAGGACACGCTGAAGGAAGTGGAGAAGTCCTACGGCGACAAGATCAAGATGGTGTGGCGCCACAAGCCCCTCCCGATGCACAAGGACGCCCCGCTCGCGTCCGAGGCCGCGCAGGAGATCTTCAAGCAGAAGGGCAACGAGGCCTTCTGGAAGTACCACGATCGCCTCTTCAAGGAGCAGGGCGGCCAGGACGCTCTGCAGCGCGCTTCGCTCGAGAAGTATGCCGAGGAGCAGGGCGGCATCGACATGGCGAAGTTCAAGGCCGCGCTCGACAAGAACACCAACAAGGCGTTCGTCGACGCCGAGTCCGCGTCGGCCGACAAGGCCGGTATCAGCGGCACGCCGGCGTTCGTGATCGGCACCGTGAAGGACAAGGAGCTGACTGGCTACTTCGTCTCCGGCGCGCAGCCCCTCGGCAAGTTCAAGAAGGCCATCGAGCGCGCCCTCAAGGACGCGGCCTCGGGCGGCGTTCAGATGGACAAGCCCGCTGGCGACGCGAAGCCGGCCGATCCGAAGGCCGCGGACACCGCGAAGCCCGGCGCCGACAAGCCCAAGGCCCCCGCGGCCCCGGGCGCGGCCCCGAAGCCGGCTCCGAAGAAGGACGACACGTACTGATCCCCGCCCCCGCGCCGTGACGGGAGAGCGCGACTCTCCCTCACGGCGACTCCCCATCATCAAATAAAACGCACCCCATTGCCGCGAGGATCGATATCCTCGTCGCGATGTTCGACCGCGGGTATTTCACGCTCGGCCGGGTCCGCAAGGCTCCGATCCGGATCCATTGGAGCGCGCCGCTCGGGGCGATCGTGTTCACCCGCTTTTCGTTCGCGCCCCTGCTCTGGGTCGGGTTCGTCGGGCTCGTGATCTTGCACGAGCTGGGGCACGCGGCGGTCGCCTGGCGGCTCGGGTACGACGTCGTGGCGGTGCGCGTGCACGCGTTCGGCGGAGACTGCCAGTGGGCGGGCGATCCGACGCGGATGGAGGACGCCTACGTGGCGTGGGGCGGCGTCCTCGCGCAGGCCCTTTTGTGGGTGATCGCGACGGCGCTCATCGCGATCCTCGGATTCCCGAGCTCCTCGATCCTCGCTGCGCTGGCCCTCACGGCGACCAGCACCAACCTGAACATGATCCTGTTCAACCTGATCCCGATCCCGCCGCTCGACGGGCACCGCGCGTGGCCCCTGATCCCGATGTTGTGGCGGGCGCGGAACGAGCGCATCGAATACCAGCGCGCCCGCGCCGAGCGCCGCAAACAGAAGGACCGCGAGGTCGCCGAGGCCAACGCGTGGGCCCGCACCAAGGAGCGCATCGCGGAGATGGAAGCCGAGGAGAAGGCCGCGGCCGACAAGGAGGCGCCGCCGCCCATCCCGCCCGAGGTGCAGGAGGTGCTGGATCGCGTGCTCCGCGGCGAAGGGAAGAAGCCGGGCGACAAGCCGGATCCCCAGTAAAACGTGAGCGTTTCGGGGCGGGACACGGCTCCTTTGGGGGATGCTTTTCCCCTTTTCGAAAGGTCGATTCGGTTGTCCGCCGCCGCGCACAGGCGTGGTAAAGGGCCGCGTGCGTTTCGGTCGACTGGCGTGTTTCGGCTCGGTGGTGATTGCCTCTCTCGTGAGCGGCTGCGGCGGTGAGAGCGGCTTCGGGGAGGACGGCGGGGCGCCTCCGTTCTGGCCTCTGCACGGCCGGGACGCGCCGGACGCGGCGTTCTCCGCCACGTACGGGCCGCGGCTCCAGGCGGGCGGAGACTACGAGTTTCACCGCGGCCTCGACATCCCCACGCCCGTCGGCACCGACGTCCACGCGATCACGAACGGCCGCGTATACAACATCCTGACCGACGACATCGCGACGCAGGGCCAGCGGGTGGAGCTCTGTCACGCGGCGAAGGACGGGGACGCGCCGCCGGAGGACTGCGCCGGAGCGGCGTTCTTCGGCTTCTACTCCCACTTATCGACGCTGGACGTGAAGCTCGGAGACGTGGTGTCGGTCGGCGGCAAGCTCGGTCAATCCGGCGTGGGGCCGAACGGGTTCGCGCACCTGCACTTCGAGGTTCGGAACGACAACGGCCACGCGGAGGACGCGCTCCATCCGCTCACGGTGCTGCCTTATCCGGACGCGGGGCCGCCCGAAATCGCGATCACGAAGGTGGACTCCGCGGATCCGACGCACCCCATCGTGACGGTGACGGCGAAGACGAAGGCGGCGGAGCTCGATCTGACGTCGGTGAGCGTGAAGATCCTCGGCGCCGGGGGGACGGCGATCGACGCGCGCGACTTCGTGTCGGCCGACTGGAACCGGAAGCGCACGGAGAGCGGCGGCGACGCCGAGGTGAACACGCCGGAGATCGATGGGATTCGCCTCACGCCGGAGCCGTACTCGCAAGGCACCGCGGAGTACGTGCTCCACGTCACGTTCCTGTCCTTGAAAGGCCCCGCGAGCGCGGCCGATCTGCGCGTGGAGGCGACTGCCACGGACGCGCGCGGCAACGAGGCCATTGCGACGTCCCCCTGAGCGTCGCGTTTCGTGCTGGGGGGCCGGTCCCGCTGGACCGCCGCGCGGCGCAGGAGTAGAGGGCCGCATGTCGCGTCTTCGGCTGGATTTCGTGGGAAGGATGCGGACCTGTGCCCCGGCGCTATTGGCCGTGCTGGGCGCGAGCGGGTGCGCGCACAACGGCACGCTCGCCACGCCGCACGGCAATCAGATCATCCTCAGTCGGACCGGCATCCCCGAATTCGTCGGCTCCGCGAACCGCTGCCCGAGCGGCACGGGGGACGGGGAGATCCAGAAATCCTGGGACAACGGCAAGAAGCTCGTCAAAGGCACGTGCCAGGGCGGGCTCATGGTCGGCGAGTGGAAGTCTTATTACGAGAACGGCGCCACCGACTGGACTGCCACCTTCCAGGCCGGCGTCGTCTCCGGCACGTTCGAGTCGTATTACGCGAACGACAAGAAGCGCGCGGTCGTGACGTTCCGCGACGGCGTGCCGGAGGGCGATTACAAGGCCTGGCACTTCAATGGAGAGGTCGCCGAGAAGGGCCAGTACGTCGGCGGCAAGAAGAACGGATGCTGGGAGTCCTGGCACGACAACGGACAGAAGGCCTCCAAAGGCACGTACGCGGACGACAAGCAGGTCGTCACGTGGCTCTACTGGACGCCGGACGGCACGAAGCGCAAGGAGAAGTACGGCGGTGAGCCGCTCCACGGAGAGTGCCTGATCACGTTCTGACAGCCGTCCCGCTTGGTCTTCCCGCGCCCATGTGCTAGCCATGGACCATGTCCCGCGTGGAGACGCCTGCTCGTGACGAGCCTTCGGGGGGCCGCTCTCCCTGGTTCGCGGTCGGCCGGTACCATTACGTGAGGGCGCCCGAGCCGATCCACTTCCCCTCCGAAGAGAGCCTGCAAGAGGCCGTGTCCGAGACGAAGCGACACCTGGAAGCGCGAACGACGCTGTATCTCCTGCTCCGAAACGCCTTCGCCGGCTGCGCCGTGGGCTCGGATCAATTCGTGTATTCCGACGCGGCGGACCCACGGAAGTGCCTGTCGCCGGACGTGTTCGTCAAGCTCGACTCGACCGCGAAGAACTTCGACAACTGGAAGGTGTGGGAGCGCGGCGCGCCGGATCTCGCGGTGGAGATCGTCAGCGACTCGGACCGACGGGACGACGATTGGGACGACGATTGGGACGAGGAAATGGCTCGCTATCACGCGAGCGGGATTAGGGAGGTCGTCCGGTTCGACGCGGCGAGCGCCGATCAGCCGCTCCGCGTGTGGGACAGGGTGGACGGGGATCTGATGGAGCGCGCCCCCGATAGCGCGCTCGTGCGAGAGTGTCAGACGCTCAAGCTCCACTGGGTGATCGTGCCCTCTGAATACGGACCGCAGCTCCGGCTCGCGCGGGATCGCGAAGGGCGGGATCTGCTGCCGACGCCGGAGGAGACGAGGGCGCTCCTCGGCGCCGAGCTGGCCGAAGAACGCAAGGCCCGCGCCGTCGCCGAGCACGAGCGGCTCCTCGCCGAGCACGCCCGGAAAGAGGCCGAGCAGCGCGCCCTCGCGGTGGCCGCGGCCAAAGCCCTGGCCGAGCGCGAACGCGACGCCGCGATCGAGGAGCTGCGCCGCCTGCGCGCGGAGATGGCGAACAAGGCCTGATCGCGGCGCGACCGCGAGGAGAGCCGGGGAGGCGCTCCGCACGGTCGGTCGGATCGGCATCGTATACGGGCTGACTTCACAACGTCGCGGAGGTGCGCTGTTTCCGAATGGACGCGCGGGAGATCCGCATATCCTCCGCGGCGCGGGCGGCGGAACCGTCCGAATGGAGGCTCGATGACGCAGCAGTGGAGTCATGAGGCGGATGTCGTGGTCGTGGGCTCGGGGAGCGCGGCGCTCGCCGCCGCCGCCGCCGCGGCAGACGAAGGGGCCAGCGTGATCGTGCTGGAGGCCGGCGCCGAGCCGGGCGGCACGACGAAGCGCTCCGGCGGCGGGGTCTGGATCCCGAACAACTCCTATCTTCGCGCCGCGGGGCTCACGGATCCGCGGGAGGACGCGCTGAAGTTGATGGCCCACCTCGGGTATCCGTCGCTCTACGATCCGGAGGCGCCGCGGTACGGCCTCTCGGAGGGCGCGTTCGAGCTGCTCGCGACGTTCTACGATCGGGGCTCCGACGTCATCGACAAGCTCACGCAGCTCGGCGCGCTCGATCTCATGATCCTGCCGCCGCTCGGCTTCGGTCCGCACCCCGTCTCGGATCCGGACTACCACGCTGAGCTGCCCGAGAACAAGGCCCCTTACGGGCGCGTGCTCACGGCGAAGACGCCGCCGGGGTCGTTCGAGTGGCCCGGCGTCTTCCTCGCGGGCACGATGCTCTCCCACGTTCGGTCGAAGGGGATTCCGATCCTCACCGGGCACCGCGTCACCGACGTGCGCACGACCGGCAGCGGCGAGGTGATCGGCGTCGTGTGCCAGCATGACGGGGAGACGAAGGCGATCCGCGCGAAGCGGGGTGTCGTGTTCGGGACGGGCGGGTTCGCGCACGATCCGGAGAAGGTGCTGTCGTCGGCGCGAGGGCCCTTGTTCGGGACGGGCTCGGTGCCGGCGGGGAACGGCGCGCTGCTCGACATCGCGTCGCGGCTGGGGGCGAAGGCGGGCGGGCTCGCGAACGCCTTCTATTTCCAGGTCGCCGTGGAGGCAGCGGTGGAGTCGGCCGGGGCCATCGCGCGGCCGGACGCCTTCGTGTTCCTGCCGTACGGCGACAGCATGTTGATCGTGGACAAGCGCGGTCGCCGCGTCGTCAACGAAAAGGCCATGTACCACGAGCGGGCGCAGAGCCATTTCGTCTACACGTACAACGAGTATCCGAACCTCGTGGAGATCATGATCTGGGACGACCCGGTGATGAAGGAGCCGACGTTCTGGCCGTGGCGCGGCGGCGTGCCGTTCCCCGGCCAAACGAGCCCGTTCGTGATCCAGGCGGACACGCTGCCGGAGCTCGCGGCGGCGGTCGATCAGAGGCTCGCGGCGCTGCGCGGCAAGCGCGGTCTCACGGCGAGGGTGGGCCCGGACGTGCGGCTGTCGGCGGACTTCAACGAGACGCTCGCGGCGACGGTGAGCCGCTTCAACGGTTTCGCGAAGACGGGAGTCGACCTCGATTTCCACCGCGGAGAGACCCCGCTGGAGCCGGCGTGGCAAGGACCGTCGCGCGGGGCGCCCAACCGAACGATGACGCCTCTCTCGGACAAGGGGCCTTATTACGCGCTGCTGCTCGGCGCGGGCGTGCTCGACACGTGCGGCGGGCCGGTGATTGGCACGCACGGCCAGGTGCTGCGCGCGGACGGCTCGGCGATCCCGGGTCTCTACGGCGCCGGCAACTGCGTCTCATCGCCGACCGGACAAGGCTACTTCGGCGCCGGCGGCACGATCGGCCCGGCCATCGTGTTCGGCTTCCTCGCCGGCCAGCACGCGGCGCGCGCGACTCCCCACCACTGAGAGCATATCCAAAGAAGCAGAAGAAGGGGGGGGTGGGATGCTCACCCCCGTAAACGCCCCATTTTGTGGGATTTACAAGGGGGCTCCGCCCCCTCGTATCACTCCCCCGCTGACGAAACGGCCGTCGGAACTAGCTTCGACGACGAAGATGTGACGACTGCTGAGATGCCCGACCCCGGCTGCGCCAGCCCACGTTGCTCCCCAATCGGATGTTCCACGGGTCGGGGAGGGAGCATTTCGTCCGAGTCCGCACAACGCTGACGTAAGAAGAGAATACGGCCAATCTCCGCCCGGTGGAGAGTGCTTGTTTCCGCTCACGACACAGGCTTCGAGTCGGCTCCTGAATGGACGGTGCGCTCCGCCCCCTTCGCAGCGCGAAGCGATGCGATTTGGGGGCGGCGCCGCCCGCAGACGCTGAAAGCGGCGAGGACGGCGGGTGGGGGCACCCTCGTCAGGTTGGTTTCTTTTGCGCGGCGGCCTTCTTTGCCAGGCGCTTTTCGTTCCACTTGCGGAGGTCCTTGACGAGCCAGCCGCCTTTGCCGCGGCCGACGACGTCGCGCATCAGGATGGCGGCCCTTCCGTGGCCCAGTCGGCCCGCGTACAGATCGGCCATGATTTGTGCGGCCCAGTAGGTGCGACGGACCGAGTCGAGGTGGTCGACGAAGCGCTCCAAGCGGCCGAGGATCACGGCGCCCAGGCCCGCTTTTCCCGTCGCCGCCAGGGCCGCCTTCTTGTCGCGCGCGAGGTTCTGCATGCGGGCGATCGCGTTGTCGAGCAAAGGCGCGTGCTGGCTCCACTCCTTGCCTTCGACCTTGAATGCACGCAGTGCTGTCAGGGTCGCGCGGACGTCGTAGAGGCCCCAGTCGGCGTGGGAGAGGACCCAGCTCAACACCTCGGCTCGCGCGCTCGGCGTCTCCCCGGCGCGCTGCATTTGCTGGGCGGCGCGGTCGATCTGGAGCCAGCGGTACACGAAGTCGAGGCCGGTTCCCTTGATGTTCTGACAGCCCATGATGCGCACGCGGAAGCCCGGCGGGATCTCGCGGATCATGAAGTCGATGACCTGATCGCCGGTCGCGTCCGTGTTCCAGAGGATCGCGATGCGGCCGAGGAAGATCTCGCGGTACGCCGCGCGAAACGCCGCGTCCGCCTCCGATTGCGCACCTCGCTCGAGCGCCTCCGACACCGCCTTTCGCGCCTTCCTTCGAATCGATTGCTGCGTCGCGAACCTCGTCGCGTGGCGCGCGATGTCGTGGCGCAGATCGTCTTTCTCTTCGGCCGGAGCGTGCGCGGCGAGCGCTTTTTCGAGGGCGGGGCCGATGTCGGGGCTCAATTCCGCGAGCGCCTTCGCCACGTCCGGACCCGCGAGGATCTCCGCCACCTCCACGTCGTCGAGGGGCAGCGACTTCAACATGAACCGCACGCTCTCCTCCAGCGTCGCGTCGCTCGATCGCACGCCGAGCCGGCGCATCTGCGCGTCGAAGCGTTCCAGCGCTCGCTCGGGGCCGCCTTCACCGGCGAGCGTCGCCTCCGTCATGCGGGCGTCCAGCGCCTCCGTGATGAACTGGAGCATGCCGCCGAGGTTGGAGTTGATGAGCACGATGCTGTTGCACGGCGCGTCGTCCACCAGGATCTGCGCGAACACACGCGACCGCGCGACGCGATCGGCGCGGTTGTTCACGATCGCGAGCGTCGACTCGAAGGGCGTCACGTCGACGTCGTGTTTGTCGAACGCGAGGCGCGTCCAGTTCGAGAGGAAGCCGGCGCGCTCGTTCGCGCTCATGCCGTTCGAGAACGTCGCCACGCGGCCGCTGACGTCGATCGGGCCGTACGTCTTGAGCACGCCGAGGTCCATGATCACGTGGTCCGCGATCTCCACGAAGGCGTGCTCGCGATCGATGCCGTAGTGCTCCGCGAGCGCCAAGATCAAGGCGACGTTGCGCGGGTGCTCCTGGTACGGCAGGCGCTCCAGGAGATCGATCGGGAGCAGATCCGCCTCGATCGGCGGCACCGGGATGAGCTTCGTCCCCTTGCGGCGCGCGGAGTCTGAAAGGAGCGGCAGCATCTGCTCCTCGCTCGTGAACGTGGTGCCGCCGGGGGGCATGAACTTCGCGATGACGCGCGCGACGTCCTCGCCGCCGGGGCCCTGGATGTCCTCGTGATCCGGGTAGGCGTTGGTCAGCGTGGTGACGCGGTCCTTCATCCACTCGTTCTGCAGCGTCTCCACGAAGAGCGGCTGCAGCGCCATGCACTCCCAGAGATAGACCTGCGCGCGGAGGTTCACCGCGTAGGCGAGCACGTTCTTCTGCTCCCAGATCGTCGCCTTGTCGTACGGGCGGTAGATGAAGATCTCCTGCGAGGGCAGGTCGCGCATCGCGTGGATGAACATCGCCTCGCAGCCGGTCGTCTTGACGACGACGTCGTACCGCATCGCGTGGAACATGGCCGCCTTGAGGCGCTCGGAGCCGGATTTGCCGCGCGTGCCCCAGCCTCCGATCGTGAGCGGGATGCGCGCGCGCATGCGCTCGATCTCGCGCATCGTCCACGCGGAGCGCACCAGCAGGAAGCCGAACACGAACAGGATCAGCCACGCGAGGTTCGTCGGCGAGTTGCCGGTGCGCGAGACGACGTACGATCCGATCTCACGGATCCAAGGGAAAATCGCGGGCGGGAGGACGCCGAGGTAACGCAGCGCGAGGACCGGCGGCACGTCGAAGGGGCGGTCGCCGATCTCTCCGCCGGTGTCGCCGATCGCGAATTCGAAGCCGTTCGCGGCGCACATCTCGGCGTAGAGGCGCTTCTGCGCGGGCTCCACCGCCGCGAGCGAGCGCTGCCGCACCTCCGCCCAATGCGGGTATTTCAGGGAGATCGCGAGGCGCACGCGCAGGCGCTGCTCCAGCGTCTTCGGGCCCTTCACCGTGATCGTGCCGGCCGACGTGACGAGGGAGAGCGCGCGCGGGGTGACGCCGCACACGGAGAGGAGATCGTCGACGCGCGGGAGGAAGAGGCCCCACCCTCCGACGGGCGGGCAGAGCTGACGTTCGCCGGGGACGCGCGTGGGCGTCACCTCGGCCATGCCGATCGGGGGCGCGACGATCTCGCCCGCGAAGACGCGCGCGCGGGTGTGCACGTAGCCCTTTCGTTTGTCGGGCATCGGCGTCTTCAGCTCGTGCAGAAAGCGCCACAAACGAAGGCGGCGGGGCTCTCCGCGCGTGAGGAGCCAAACGTGGCCTCCGAGAGGATGCAGCGCGACCGCCATGTCGCCGCGCGCGGCCACCGCGAGGGCGCGCTCGACGTCGCGGCGCTCGGCGTTCGCAGGCAAGAGGACGCGGCGGCGCTCGCCTTCGCCGAGGTTCGCGAGGGCGCTTTGGATCGCGTCGCGCGCCTCTCGCATCGGGGGGCGCGCTTCGGCTTCGAGGAGGCGGAGCGTCGCGGTGGCCTCTTCCACGATCTGCGGATCCGCGTCGCGGAGGTTCGCGAGCGCCGTCACCGCGGCGACGAACGTCTCGGCCGGGAGAGGCGCGCCGGCGCCCGCGGAGAGATCGCGCACGGCCGCGAGGGCGCACCGCGAGACGAGGGGCGGCGACGGCGCGGACAGCAGCACGATGAGCACGCGGCGGATCTCGGCGCGCGCGTCCTCGTTGGCGCTCGCGGACGCGGCGAGGCACCGCAGCGCGACGCCGCGCACGCGCGGGGAACCGTCGCTCAACACGAGATCGGCCAGCTCGTCGAACGCGGAGAGCGCCGCGAGGGAGCGCGCCAGCTCCTGGCGGACGTGCTCGCTCGGATCGTCTACGGCGGAGCGCACGAGGGCGATCGCCTCCGGAGGCCGCGCGGAGGCGATCACGCGGAGAACATTGCGGCGAAGGATCATCCCGTCCTTCGCTTCGCGGCGCGCCAGGAGCTCGCTCGCGAGGCCAGGCAGATCGTTCGGCGCGATCACGCTCACGATCTCGATGGCCGCGATCTGCGCCCACCGCACGGCGTCCACGCCGCGGGACCACGCGAGGATCAGGGCGCACGCCTCCTCGCCGAGCAGCGCCGCGCGCTCCTCGGCCGGCGCCGCCGCGAGCACGCGCCCCAAGGCCTGGAGCGCGACGACGCGGACGGCGCGGTGCATCCCGACGGCGGCCGCGCGCAGCGCGACCTCCACGAGGCGGCCGCGCGACGCGAGGGTGACGGCCTCCGCGGGGGCCAGATCGTGCGCGAGGCGGGCGATCGATCGGAGCGCGATTTCCAGGCGATCCACGCGATCGGCGACGCGGGCCGAGCCCCGCTCCTGCGCGGCTTCGAGATCGAACCAGCGGGCGGTGGCTTTGATGTCGGCGCGCGCGCGGAGGCGCTCCGGAACGGTCGCGCGGATGAAGGACGCGAGGACGCGGCGCTGCTCTTCGGGGTCCGGCGCGGCCTGGTACGCGAGCGCCGTCTCGGCGATCTCGGCCTCGCACGCGGCCAGATCTTGCAGGAGCGCGCTCACGACGCGGACGAGCGCGCCCGCGAGCGGGAGGGGGCCGGGCTGCGGCGCGCCGAGATCCGCGGCCACGCGCGACGCGACGTCACGAATGGCCGTCTTTCGAAGGCGTCCGTCGAGGAGCGGCACGAGCTCGCCGAGGCGCGCGGCGATGGCGCGGGTGTGCGCCCGCTCGCGCAGGAGCCGGAGGGCCGCGTCGAGGCCCGGCACGTTCATGGAGCGCCCACCGGGAGGAACGCGGCGGCCGCGCGGCGCCGCAGATCGGCGTCGTCGCCCAGTTTGTCGCGGAGGGTGCGCGACATCTCGATGTGAAGGAACGGCGCGGAGGCGTCGCGGCTCGCGGCGGCCTCCACGTTGCGGAGCGCGCCGAGGACGCGGATCTCGTCGGGGTAGCGGCGCACGTCGTCGCCGAGGACGCTGCGGGCGCGCGCCGTCACGTCGGCGAGCGAGGCGGTCGTGACGGAGGCGCTCAGGATCGCGAGGACGCCGGGCGCGCGGTCGTCGCCGAAGCCGTGGAGCTGCACCGTCCACGCGCCGGGCTGCGCCGCGAGGAGCGCTCGGTGGCCCGCGAGGAAGAAGGACGCGGGGGTGTGCGCCACGTCCGAGATCGAGTCGCCGCCTTCGTCGTCGCCGGTCTCGTCCCCGCGGCCCGCGGCGTAGCGGTGAACCGTGTTGATGAAGAGCGCGCGGCAGCGGCCCGCGTCGAACGCGTCGAGCGCGACGGGGAGCGTGCCGACGTCGAAGAACGTGTGCGGCGCCTGCACGAGCACCGGGGCCGCGGCGCCCTCGCGGATCACGATCGCGCCGGCGCCTCGCCTCGCCTCCGGCCGCTCCGCGAGCAGCCACAGATCGCCGACGCGCTCCAGCGTGAAGCCCGGCGGCGGCGCGGCGGCGGGCGGCCTCCCGGCGATCGCGGCGCGCGCGACGACGTCGACCCACGCCGCGAACGCGCGCTCTTCCTCCGGCGTCGGCGGGCGGTACGTGACGTCGCGGCGGCCGCCTTTTCGAAGCTCTTCCAGGCGCGTCGCGAGGGGCGCCATGGCCTCGCTCCGCGGCGCGGGGCGCACCTCGCGGACGGGCGTCGCGTCGTGCTTGCAGGTTCCTCCACAGCTCGCCAAGGTCATCACGATCCCCAGAGTGGCGGTTCGCATCATTCCGGCACCTCGACCCACATGCTCGGCCTCGCGTCGGACGTCTCGGGAGCTTGCCCGTAAAGCACCGCGGCGATCCACACCGGACCGCGCGCCTCCGCGAGCTCCAGGTGCACGGTGCGGCGGCCCGGGACGAGGTCGTCCCCGATCGGGATCTTCGCCTTCGTCATCGCGTCGCGCGGCGTGACGCCGGCCTTCGGCGACTCCCACAGCCAGCCCCGCGCCGCGCCGGCTCCGTCGCTCGTCAGCACGCCGGAGGGGACCGTCAGCGTGTGGAAGAAGCGGCCCACGAGCGCCTCCGGCTTGCCGCGATCGATGCGGTAGCGGATCGACCACGGCGCGGCCTCGCCCTCGGTGACGACGAAGAGCACCACCGTGAGCGGCTGATCCGCGCGCTGCGGGAAGCGGAGATCGATGGGCGCGGCCTTCGTCAGCTCGAACACGGTGCGCTCGCGGACCACCTCGCCGCCGCTCTCGGGCGCCGCGTCGACGAAGAACAGCGCGTCGCTCGGGCCGTCGAGCCGCAGCGCGTGCGGACCCGGATCCAGAAGGACATCGTGCGTCCCGGAGGTGAGCGGCATCTTCGCCGAGCCGATGATCGCGTCGCCCTCGCGGAGGTTCCACACCGCGCCGAGCGCCGAGGCGTCCGCGCGGAAGAGGAGGCTCGCGCGGCGCGCCGCCGGCCCCTCCGACGGGATGATCACGCGCCGGGGAGCCGACGTGAGCGCGGTCCACACTTCGCCGGGCTTTTCGTCGCCGGTGAGCAGCGTCGTCTTCGCGAAGAAGCGGCGGCGCACCGGGTTGTTCTCGGGCACGAGCACGCGCTCCGGCCGCTGCGCCCGCGCCGAAGACGCCCCTTCGCCGGAGCCGGGCTTCTCGATCCGCACCTGCTCGCGCAGCTCGAACCAGCGGCCGTCCTCGCGCAGCTCCTCGTGGTTCTCGGGCAGCACGGGCACCCACTGCCGCAGATCGAAGGGCGGGTAGCGCCAGATCTCCTCGGGCTGCAGCTCGACGCGGTACGGCAACGTCAGCAGATCCTGCACGCGCGGATCGAACACCTTGAGCACGACGCGCCCCGCGGGGCCGCCCGTGATGAGCGCCGTCCCGGCGGACGCCGCGGGCCGCAGGAGCAGCTTCACGCGATCGGTCGCGTCGGTCCCGTCGCCCCACCGCTCGAAGCGCGAGCGCGGGAGCTTGATTTCCTGGGCGATCCGCTGATCCGACGCGCTCCCCCACGTGACCTGGATCGGGATCGTCATCTCCTCCGCCGGGTCCTCTTCCGCGAGGGCGCCGCGCAGCTCGACGCGCAGCACGCTGCCGTCCGTGACGTGCGCGATCACCGGGCGCACCGGATCGAGCGAGGCGTGCTTCACGAGCCGCAGATCCGGCACCAGCTCGACGCGATCGCCCGGCACCGGACGGCGCTTCACGTCGCCGATCTGCCGCAGCGCGTCCGGCAGCGAGCCCACGATCGTCTGCACGTGCACGTCGGCGCCGTCGCCTTCGAGGACCACCGTGCGGAGCGGCCCGTCCGCGAGCTTCACGCGCGCGGTGCCCTCCGGGCCGAGCAGCACGACCGCGCCGGCGCCGCGCGGATCGCGCACCTTCACCTTCGTCCCCGCGGGGCCCGCGAGCTCGACGTCGAGCGCGCCGTCGAGGTTGTACGCCGCGAAGTGGCGTGCGCTGATCGGGAAGCCCACGGGCGGCGACTCCGCGGCGGGCAGCGGCGTCGTGAAGTCGCGGATCATGAGGCGCCGGAGGAAGTAGTCGCGCCCGTCGATCCCGGAGGCGTCCACGCGCCTCGACCACGCGCCCGCGATCTCCGACCGCGCGCTCGCCGGCAGATCCGCGAACCCGAGCGACGTGATCCGCCCGGCGATCCGCTTGCGATCCTGCAAATTGAACGCGAGCTCGCGCGCCTGCTCGGCGTACGGATCGCGCCGGTACCGCGCCTCGATCATCGCGATCACCGCCTTCGTGAGGCCGAGCCGCGCGAAGAGGCGCATGCGGCCGCCGCGCGGGAGGATGTCCGCGGTCCGCAGGACGAGCGTGCGATGATCCGCCACGGGATCCGGGGAGTCCGCGAGGCGCGTGTTCGGCTCACCGTCGCACTCGCGCCGCGACACGAGATCGAACTCGCGCACGCCCACGTCGCGCCCGTTCTCGTCGATGAACGAGGCCACGATCCCGTACGCGTAACGATCCACCGGCTCGCACGCCGGATCGTCGAGCACCGCCCACGTGGAGATGTAGAGCGCGTCGATCGGCGCGGGCACCTCGATCTCCAGCGGGCGCACGGGATCGAGCTCGTAGCCGAGGATGTCGCGCGGCGCGCCGGGGGCCTCCGCCGCGGTCTGCTGGCCGGCCACGGGCCACAGCAGGGCCACCGCGATCATCACGAGCACGGCCGCGATGAGCCAGCGGATCATCGCGCCCCCTTCACGATCACGCGGGAAATCCCGGCCCGCACGATCCGGTGGGCCGCGTCCGCCTCGTCGACCTCGATCGCCGGACGCCGCGCGAGCGGGCTCGACAGCGGGACGAGCCGCGCCTCCCCCGGCCGCGCGAGGAGCGCCCACACCCGGCCCGTCGCGTCGTCGCGGATCACCTCCAGCCAGCACCCGCCGCGCGAGGAGCGCGCCGCCTCCAGATCCGCGGGGTAGCCGAGATCCGCGTACGTCGCGAGCAGGTCCCACGCGTGGTCCGGCTCGCACGCGGCGCGCGCGGAGGGCTCGGGCCAGCAGGCGTCGTCGCGCGATCGGCACGTCGCGAGCGTGAGCGCGCGGCCCGCGACGTCGAGCGAGGCGACGGCGTCTCCGTGCGCGGTCAGCGTGCGGGCGATGCGCTCGTCCCGCTCCGACGTGAGCAGATCGAACCCGACGCGCGCGGGGCCCGCGATGTACACGATCGCCGAGGATCCAGGCTCGAACCTGCGCGCGTACGCCATCGTCGGATCCGCGCTGCCGCTGAACGGGGCGCGCTCCCCGGCGCCGTCGTACAGCACCGCTTCGAGCTGCAGATCGTGCCCGAGGAAGCGCTCCAGCGGCGCGGCCCACGCGGGGCTCTGCTTGCGGTCGAGCACCTCGAAGCCGTACGCGATCACCGCGTCGTCCGTGAAGCCGCGGTCCGGCGCGATCGCCTGGATCGAAACCGTATTCCGCCCCGCGCCGAGCCACGTCTCGTGCACGCGCTGGTAGTACGACCGCCGCCCCGACCACCGCCGCGGATCCGACGCGCCGAGCGGATCCGCGTTGGGCAGCGCGCCCTGCAGCAGCAGCCCGCGCGCCGAGAGCGCCTCCGAAATCGCCATCCCCGCGCCCGCCGTGCCCATCTCCCAGAGAGGCGCCGGCACCTCCACGAGCACGTCCGCGCGCCCGCCGTCCGCGCGCACGATCCACGTCGGCGATCCGCGCCGCGTGACCCCGATCTCCGCGAGCCCCCACGCGCGCGGCGGCTCCCCGGAAGGTCCGATGCGCAGGAAACGGAACCCGAGCTGCCCCGCGATCGCGCGCGCCCACGCCGAAGGCGCCTCCGAAGGAGCCAGCATCGCCGGCACGAGCACCGCGTCGAACAGCCGCATCTCCTCGATGGAAGGCGGCCGGTACGGCGGCACGATCGTCGTCAGCTCGCCGATGTGCGCGCGCAGCTCGGGCAGGACGGCGCCGTTCCAGACGACGACCTCCGGCGCGTCCAGCATCGACGCCACGAGGCGCTCCGCCGCGTCCGGCGCGACCCGGAGGTGCGGCGCCGCGGGCCACGGCCCTTCGATCGGCTCGGCCCCGCCGCGCCAGCGGATCTCCATCGGCGTCCCGAGCGTGCGCTCCAGCGCCGTCGCGTCCACCGCGCCGAGACGATCCGCGAGCTGTAGCACCGGCGCGCTCCCGGCCGCGGCGTCCGCCTCGGTCATCAGGATCACGTTCACGGGCGCGAGCAGCCGCTCCACGCGCCGCGCGAACAGCACGTCGTCCGCGTGCAGCTCCGGGTACGGCGACAGCATCACGATCGCGTCCGCGCCGATCGCGGAGGCGACGCGCTCGGCCACGACCGGCAGACCGGATCCGGCGCCGCGCGGCTCCGCGAGGATCATCCAGCGCGACGCGCCCTCGCTCTTTCGCAGCGCGGCCCGCGGCGCCGCGGGCGTCATGTCGGGATCGACGACGTGCGGCCCCAGCACGAAGAACGGCCGATCGCTGCCGGCGCGGTGCACCTCCACGCCGGCCTCCGCCGCGACCGCGAGCGTGACCGCCTGCACCTCGCCGCGCGCGAGCACGTCCGCCGCGACGTCCCGCGCCGCGTCGTTCGCCCGCGTCTCCGAGCGCGACACCACCACCGACAGCCGCCGCGACGAGTCCGCGAGCATCAGCGACAGCGCCGCGCTCGGCCGCTCCTCGATCGCCGCGGTCGCGACCGCGAGGGACGGCGACGAAGGCAAGAGCCGCCCGAGCGCCCAGCCGAGCCCGTTCCCCAGCAAAAAAGCCGTGATCGACACCTGGAGCGTCGGCATCAGCACGACGCCCACGTTGTCCTTGTTCCAGATCTTCACCGCGATCAGCGCGGGCAGGAGGTACCCGAAGCCGAAGTAGTCGATGAGCTGCACCCCCGGCGCGACCCGCGCGAGCACGTGGCTCCCCGCGAGCTTCACGAAGAAGCCGACCACGTACGCCATCAGCGTGCGCCGCGGCCCGACGATCAGCATCCGCGAGAACGGAGGCCGCGTCGTCACCTGCACGCACAGAAAATAGACGACGAGCGCCTCGATCCCGGTCGTGAGCAGCTTCGTCGGCTCGTACCAGGCGACCGCGAGCAGCCCCGGCACGAGGATGCCGTTGTAGTCCCAGCCGTAGCGCACGTTGTTTCGCGCGCCGAGGAAGGCGCCGATGACGAGGATGAGGTGCGCCTTCGGCTCCTGCAGGAACTTCAGCGACAAGCTGTCGTTGATGACCTGGAACCGCGAGACCGACAGGTTCGTGTACCGGAACAGCAGCGCGAGCAGCAGGTACGTGAGCAGCGACACGAACCCGAGCCGCGGCAGCGCGTTCACGAGCCCCGCATTCCAGAAGGCGTTCGCGACGAGCGGCACCAGCACGAGCCCGAGGCTGTAGAGCTCGTGCGCGCGATCCAGGTGGTACCGCTCGCCGAGCCGTGGGAGCGCCCATCCGTCCATCGCGATGCGCACCACGACCGCGCAGACGATGAACAGATAGAACCGCTCGCGCCCGAAGGCCGTCGACCAGGCGCCCGTCTTCGTGACCCACCGGCCGATCAGCGCGACGAGCAGGTACGTGAGGATCCCTTCGACGACGACCACGGCCCCCGTGACCGGCGACGCCGCGAACACCGTGGCGACGTATCCGGGCACCACGAGACCGGCGTAGGTCCAGCCGAACGCCTCGGTGAAGAACGTCGTCAGGCACAGCCCGATCAGGACCGCCACGTGGAGGCTGCGGTCCATGCCGTTCGACGGAAAGACGGCGATCGAGGCTGCGAGCAGGGAGCTCATCCTCGTTTGCCTGGTTCTTTCACGCGATCCGCCATCTCTTCCGGCCGAGCCACACGGTGGGGGCGGTCATGCAAGCACGGATCGCGCCTGCAGCACCTGCCCCGTGGCCAGTTCCTTGCTGAGCAGAGGGTGCCCGGAGCCCTCGTGAATTGTCCCGTTTTGATGCGCTCCAGAGAGACTCGTGACGACCGGGCCCCGCTCCATTCGCTTTCGGCGCCATCGTATGAGCCGTTCGGCGTCGGCGAACCAGTTCTTTGCGGGCCGGACGCGGGCATTGTCCGTCCGTCGGTGGACGCTGTGAGCGCGGCCCCTGAACATCAGTGGTTGAGGCCTCTTCTCTGCAGGACGACGGTCCTCACCTGCCCGGCGTGGCCCGCGTGGAGGGGGCTAGTTTCGTGATCCGCGAGGACGAAGCTGGTATCGTCGACGCCCCGGATCGAGGTCCAGTGGCCGCGCCGACCGTCACGTCACTTTCGCCTCGATCGAGACGCACCATGCGCCCGCGGGGCGGCGAATCGGCGGTCGCCCGTCCGCCCCCAGAGCCAGCGCTGCCGTCGGTTCGTCCTCCCTCGTCGGCGGTGGTCGCGCTCGTGGCGGTGGCGGGCGCGGTCGCGGCGCTGGCCCCGTTCGCCGGGCTGGACGAGCGGTCCCGGGCGTGGGCGCTCGCGGTCACCGCGTCCTCGCGCCCATCGGATCGCGTGATCGTCGTCGAGATGACGCCCGCGGAGCTGCGCCGCGGCGCCTGCGATCGCGAGCTGCCGGAGGCCTTGCAGCGCGGCGGAGCGAAGGGCGCGCTCCTCCCACCGCCGCTCGACGCGCTGTGCGATCCATCGGGAAAAGAAGCCCTCGCGCCGCTCCCGGAGAGCGCGATTCACGTCGGAGCCGAGGGCGAGATCTTCGGCTTCGACGTGAGCTCTCCGGACATGGCGCCCGCGAAGGCGCTCGGCCTCCCCACGTCGAGCTGGATCTCCGCCCGCGCGACCGACAGCGTCCCCGTGATCGAGCTGTCGGCGATCACGAACGGTCGCGTCGCGGCGTCCGTGCTCTCGAACCGTGTGGTGGTGGCGTCGCTCGCCCTCTCGCCGCTGGGCGTCCCGCTGGAGCGCCGCGTGGCCGCGACGGTGGCCGGGGCGCTCGACGGCGAGCTCCGCAGCGAGACGCCGCGCTGGCTCGGCTCGTTGCTCCCGGTGCTCGCGACGGTCGGCGCCTTCTACGTGCGCGAGCGGTACGGCGGTCGCGTCGCGATGCTCGTCCCTTTGAGCGCGGCGTTCCTGGCGATCGGCCTTCACCTCGGGCTCGCGACGGCGGGCTTCGGATTGTCGCCGCTCGGCAGCGTCCTCGCGGCGCTCGCGGTGAGCCTGATCGGCCTGCTCGTCGCGGCGCTCCAGAGCTGGCGCAGCATCGCGATCCGCACGGGCGACATCCTCCAGCAGCCGGCCGCGGTGGTGACGCGCCGCCCGCTCACGCCGGAGGGATCGGCGCTCTGGTCGGCGGTGAAGCAGCTCGCGGCGGACTCCTTCCCGGCCGAAGCGGTGCTGGTGGCGGATCACGACGTGACCACGAGCACGCTCCGTTTCCACGATCTCCCGGGCCCCGGCGACATGATCGCGGAGGCGGCGCGCGACTCGAGGCGCCCCCCGTACCGCGACGACGCGGGCCTCCCGGTGACGCGCGTGGTGCACGGATTCCTTCGCGAGCGGGACGTCCCGTGCGTGCTCGTCCCGCTGATCGCGCACGGCGAGCTGCAGGGCTACCTCGTGCTCGTGGGCGACGCGGCGGCGCAGCTCCACCTCGAAGATCCGGCGCGCGCGCAGGTGCTCGGCGACGAGCTGGGCCTGCTCGTGCACCAGGCGCGCCTCGGCTCGGACCGCAGCTCCCCGTCGCCATCTCCGCGCAAACCCCCGCGATTGGCCCAGATCGCGGGCAACGCGCAGACGATCGCGGAGCACGCCTACTACTTCTCCGAGATGGCGCACGCGCTCCCGATCGCGGTGGCGTGGGCGGACGAAGCGGGCCGGGTCCGCATCGTGAATCGCCGCCTCGCGGAGGTGCTCGCGATGAAGGGCATCGCGTTGCCGGAGGTCTCCGCCGAGGGTGTGCTGGCGACCGACGCGCTGATGCTCGGCGATCTCTTGGCGCAGCTCATCCCGGACGACCGCGACGTCGACATCGTCCGCGCGATGCGAGGCAACGGCCTCACCACGTCGGTCACGGTGAGCGACCCCCCGATCCGATGCCGCCTGCACGCCCGAGCGAAGCGCCACCGAGGCTCGGGCCAGAAGCCGATCGCCGGTTACCTGGTCACGCTCGTCCCCGAGGGCGACGCGACGTTCCCCGGTTGGGACAGCTCGGCCCCCTCCGGCCCGCCGTCGCGCCTCCCGCTGGACACGCTGCCCTCCCCGCTCTGAGCCAATTTCGCCTTATTTCAAAGGGAATCGAAAAAGAGAGGGATGCCCACCCCCGGTCCGTGCTCGCTTCGCTGCGCGCGGCCCGCCCCTCCCAAAGCGCCTGCTTCGCAGCCGCAGGGAGGGGAACGGTTGCGAGACATCGAAGCCACTTCGGACGGCTGCAGCCGCCTCGTCGGCAGAAACCCCGGAGGCGCGGCGCCTCGTCGGCAAGCCTCTCGGAGGTCCTGCCACCCTTGCGAGATCGTGATCATCCCGCCCCGGACCCTTGCGCGATCATGATCATCCCGCCCCCGACCTTGGATGTGCAAGGTTTCCCAGCCGCTCCAGCTCCCGGACACGCTTCCCCTCCCTGCGCTCGCGGAGCGGCTGAGCATTGGTTCCATCTCGTACGAATCCCGGAATTCTTCGTGCTCGTGACGCTTGTGGTGCTCGATGGCGAAGGTCGAGCAACAGGCGGAGAGTCGGTGGGCGCACGAGGAGTTTGGACGGGGTCGTTTCGGCGATGAGCGACGACGTGTGCGGGCGGTGAGGATAGCCGAGCGCGCGGCGCAGTCGCCGAGCGGACGGGTGAGCGACGTCTTTCAAAACAGCGCGGAGAGGCAGGCCGCGTACGATTTTTTAGAGAGCCGCCATGTGCGCGTCGAAGCGCTGGTGGAGTCGATGCAGCAGGCGTGCGTGGAGCGCTGTTCTTCGCATCCGTTCGTGTTTGTGCCGGTCGATGGGACGAGCCTGTCGCTGACAGATCGGGGCAAAAAGAAGGACTTTGGCGCTGTCGGTAGCTATGCCCAAGGAGGCCGCGGGCTCAAGGTGCTCGGCGCCATCGCGGTCAGTCCCAACGGCTCTCCGCTGGGGGTTTGCACCTTGCAGTGGTGGGCACGTCCGAAGCACAAGCCGAAGCACCGACATCGCTGCAGCGCCGCACGCAAAGTCGCCGAGAAGGAGACGCAGCACTGGGTCAACGCGATCGAGCAGAGCGCGCAGGCGTTTGTGCCTTCCGAGACGCGGGCGTGGTTTCAGCTGGACCGCGAAGGCGACGCGTGGCCGGTGCTGCGAAAGCTCGCCGAGTCGGAGTGCTGGTTCACGGTGCGCTCGCGCAGCAACCGACGACTGCGCACGGCCCGGGGCATCAAGCGCTACTTGCACGATGCCCGGGACACAGCGGTGCGCCACAGCAGCCGACAGCTGCACGTGCCTGCGGGTCCTCGTCGAACGAAGCGCGTAGCCGAGCTGGAGGTTCATGCCACCTCGGTGCCGCTCGACCTGCTCAACGCGTGGACCAAGTCGCATTATCGACTGCCCCTCAACGTCGTGTTTGTCCGCGAGACACACACGGCTCCGCCGGGAGAAAAGCCGGTGGTGTGGACCCTTCTGACCAACCATCCCATCGCCACGCCCAGCGATGTGGACCTCATCATCGACGGCTACGCTCAGCGCTGGCGCATCGAAGAATTTCATCGCGCGTGGAAGAGCGGGGTGTGCGGGGTCGAGACGATGCAGCTTCGCAGCCGCGCAGCGGCCACCAAGTGGGCTACGTTCCTGGCCGCTGTGGCTCTTCGCGCCGAACGCCTCAAACGCCTCTCTCGAGAGCAACCCGACCGTCCTGCCTCCGACGAGTTTTCTCCGTTAGAGCTCGAAGCCCTCCGAATAGCGAAAGAGGACCAGAAGAAGAGAACCGAAGTGCTGTCCGACCACCCCACTCTCGCTGAGGCCGTCCGATGGGTCGCCGACCTGGGCGGCTACACCGGAAAGTCCTCCGGCGGCCCCCCCGGCACCATCACCATCGGACGCGGCCTCCACTACCTCACGATCGCCACCAAAATTCTCAAAGCACTTCTTTCGAAGCCGAAGATGCGATGAATGCTCAGGCGGAGCGGGCGCTTTGGGAGGGGCGGGCCGCGCGCAGGCCGTCGGCCGAGCACGGACCGGAGGTGGGCACCTGATCCGCTATTTCTCGCTCTGCAGTTGTGTGTGTCGATTCGGCTTCATGGGGAGGGCGGCGGCTCGTTTGCGGGCTCTTCGGTGCGGGGGGTGCGGCGTTGTATACGGCCGCTGGCTTCGTCGAAGCGCTCTCGGAACTGCATCTCCAGCGGGGAGTAGTCGCTCACGCCGCGGCCCATCGTGAAGTCGTAGCCGAGCGCGAAGATCAGGCGGAGATCCGGCTCGTCGTTGAACGGGGAGCCCACCTGGAGGAGGGCTGTCGCGCTCGCGGAGACTCGGTGGCTCGCTTGCACCCAGCGCCAGAAGAAGGCGGTGAAATCGAAGCGGTGACGGAGGTACGGCTCCGAGATCGACGGGCTCGCGAAGTGGTAGCTCAGGGCGTATCCGAGCGTCAGCGCCGGCGCCATCCCGCGGCCCGGGGCGATGTCGATCGACGGGTACGCGAACACGTCGTCGACGCCTTCGATCCCCGCGAAATGCGCGCCGAGACGAACGCGGGCGATCGAGTCCATCGTCGGGCGGTACGAACCGAGGAGCGTCACGAACGGCTCCACCGGGCGCGGGGCGTCGTAGCGGAAGTACACGTCCGGATCGAGGCGCGCGAGGTTCGGGTAACGCTGCACGTCCGCGAGCGGTGCGCTCGACAGATCGACGCCGACCGTCGGCACGAACGCGAGGCCGGGGCGCGGCTCGAACTGCCACCACACGCCGGAGTGCATGCCCGCCGTCACGTCGATCGACGAGCCGCCCTGCTGCCCGAACAACGTCCCCTCCACGAACACGCGCGGGAGCGGGCTCCCGATCGGCACGTTGAAGTCGACCCGCGCGTCCGCGCCGAACGTCGGGAGGCCCGTGCGCGCCCGCGCCAGCAAACCGAAACGGCCGAAAAAGAGGCCATCCAGGAAGCGGCGGCGCGCGAAGACGCTCGTCTCCAGGTAACGGCCGGCGTCGTCCGAGGGGACGCTCGCGTCGTTGATGCGATCGAGCACGAGCGCCGTCTCCGCCGCGATCGACAGCGGGCCAGGCGGCGGATCGTCCGCGATGACCGGCGACGGCCGCGGGAGAGGCGCGATCGGATCCCCGAGCGCCGGCCGCGGCGACGGACCGACCGGCACCACCGTGGGCCTCGGGAGGCCGCGCGCGACGGCGAAGCTCGGCAGCACCAGCGCGCGCCCCGCCGAGCGGATCTCGAGCGCGTGCACGCCCGGCGCCATCACGATCACCTCCACCGCCTGCGGCGCCCGCAGCGCTCGCTCGTCTTCGCCTTCGATGTCGCGACGGACGGCCGCCGCGTCCGCGGGCGCGTCGAGATCGAGGGTCGCCTGCGAGGCGCCGTCCACGCGCACGTCGAGGCGATCGGTCTGGCCGGGCGTCCCGCGCGCGTCGACCCGGATCAACGTGGGGCCCGCGAAGCTCAACGTGAGCGGCCGCGCCGCGTCGGTCTCGAGCCAGCGAGCCGCGCTCTTCGGCGAGAGACGTCCCGCCACGTCCGCGGCGATCTGCTTCGCGGCGCTCTTCGGAGCGCTCGGCTTCGGCGGAGCGGACGGCTTCTGCGCACCTTTCGGGGCGGGCGGCGACGCTCCGTTTGCCTTGGTCGGCGCCCCCTTCGAAGGCGGCGGCGACGCTCCGTTTGCCTTGTTTGGCGGCGCTTTCGGAGCTGATGGCGACGCTCCGTTCGCGGCGGGCGGCTCCGCGAGGCTCCACTGGAGGCGCACCCAGCCGACGCGATCCACCGTGGATTCCAGGGCGATCTCGATGCGGTGCTTTCCCTTCGAGACCGCGACGGCGCACCTCGCGGCGGCGCCTTCGCAGGCGACGATGTTGCCGTCCACGCGCACCACCACGCGGCACGCAGCGCCCGCGGGCGGCGCCGGATCCGTGAGCGCGCACGCGTCCTCGACCACGAGCTGCGACGGCTCCTTCGGGGCCACGCGGAGCATCACGCGGTCGTCGCCTTCGACCACCGTCGCGTCGTCGGGCGCGTCGAGGTACGCGCGCCGCACGCGCTCGACCAAGGACGCCGCGAGCCGATCCTGGCCGTCGCGCCTCCACCCACGTGTGGCCGGCCGCGCCCGCCGTGTCCGGCCGTACGAAGGCCACCGCCGGATCCAGCCGTCCCATCGCGGCGCGCGCGTCCGCGCCGTGCTGCTGCGCGCGCTTCGCGAACAGATAGCCGAGGAGCGCCGTGTCCGGATCCGCTTTCAAAAGCGAGAGATCCGCGTACGCGAGCGCCGCCCGCGCCGAGGCGACGTGACGGTCCGCGTCGAGCGCGAGCGCCCCGTACGCCCGCGCGGCCGGCTCGAAGACGCGCGCGCGCTCGGCCACGATCGCGCGGAGGAGCGTGCTCTCGTCGGGCTTCGGAGGCTCCGGAATACGGGCGAGCTGCGCGGCGGCCCCGGCCGCGTCCCCCGCGGCGAACCGCTCCACGATCGGCGCCAGCGCCGCAGGATTCGAGGGCGCGGGCAGCACGTCGATCTGCGCCGCCACGTTGAGCGGGATCACGCTCGCGGCGCCCGCGGGCAGCACGCGCGCGAGGACGTCGTCCGCGAGCTCCACGTCGCGCAGATCCGCCTCGTCGAGAGCGCCGTCGCCCGCCTCGTTCGAGGGAGCCGCGCCGCCTCTCGTGTTCGCCGCGCCCGTCCCGCCGCCTTTCGCGTCCGCTGCGTTCGCCGGGTCCTTCGAGAGCGCCGCGCGCCCCGCCTGATCCACCACCGCGAGCCGGCGAAACCCGAGCGCCGCGAGCGCCGTGGCCCGCTCCTTCAGCGCCGCCCGGCGCGCGCCGTCGTCCTTCGCGAGGGCGAGCGCCTTCGTCGCCGCGCGCACCGCCGCGAGCAGCGTCGCCTCGTCCGGCGCCGTCGGCAGCGCGAGCGGCAGCGGCGCCTTCGGCTCGGCCCGCGCGCGCACCTCCACGCGCATCCACACGGGCGCGCTCGGCGTGATCGCGACGGCCCCGGCCGTCACGCGGATCGGCGCCTCCACGATCACGCCGTCGTCACCGAGCCGCGCGATCTCCGCGTGCACGCCGCCGATGTCGAGGCGCAGCGGGCCCTGATTTCCCGGTGAAAGCAGCGCCCGTGGTGCCTGCCTCAATGTCACGCGCGCGACCGTCTCCACCGGGCCCGGCGGCACGTCGACCGTCACCTCGCCGGACGCGAGCACCCACCGATCCATCCGGCGCAGCTCGGCGCACGGCGCGAGGCCTTCGCGCGGGACACGCACCAGCACCGGCGCGCTGCCCTCCGCGAGCGAGTAATCGTGCGGCCCCACGGACACCGCGACCACCGAAGCGAGCCCGATCGACCCGTGCACCGGCACCGCGACCTTGTCGACGCGGAGCGCCCCCGCCGCGAGGCTCTGCAACGTCTCCCCGCGGACCGGCACCACCGCGTGCGTCGCCCCGCTCGGCGCCGAGGCCGGGAGGCTCCGCGTGCCGGGGAGCAGGCGCGTCCACCTCGGCGCGCCGCCCACGAACGTCGCGCACATTCCTTCGGGCGCGCCGAGCTCCGGCTGCGGCACCGTCCACGTCGTCTCGGCCTCGGCGGCGCCGTTCACGGGCAGCGGGCGCCACCCCACCTCCGTCTGCCACGCGAGCCGAGCGCGCGCGGCCCAGTCCTCCCGGCTCGTGTCGCGCAGCGCGAACCGCGTCGCGAGCGCCGCCGCCTCCGGCCGGATGGGTCCGCGCGGATCCAGGATCGCGAGGGCCGTGCGCACCGCGATCCGATCGTCCTCGTCCGCCCCTTCGTTCGCCGCGGGCTCCGCGAGGCCGGGGCCGTTCGGGAACGCCGCCTGGATCGCGGGCCGCCGTTCGAGCAGCGCCTCCGCGACGCGCCTCGCGAGCGGCCACGCGGCCTTCGGAGGCAAGCTCGCGATCGCCGCGAACGCCGCGCGCGCCTCCTCCACCGCGGCCTTCGCGTCCGGCGCGAACGTCGTCGCGAGCGTCCGCAGCGCCGCCTCCGCGCCCGGCTCGTTCGCGCTCTTCGCGGCCTCCCCGAGCGCGCGGAACGACGCCGGATCCCGCTCCGTCGCGGCCCGCGCGAGCGCCCCGAGCACGCGATCCTGCGCCGCCACCTCCGCGAGCCGCGCCGGATCGCGATACCGCAGGAACCACTTCTCGCCGAGGCCCGGCCGGTGCTGGTACCCGAGCACGCCGATCGTCGCCTCCCCTTGCTCCACGTGCGCGCGCAGCGCCCCACTCGCCGGCACCACGAGGCGCACGTGCACCGGCAGCGGTCGGCGCGCCGCGCCCGCGATCTGCACCGTGCGCACGGGCACGCCCGCCGCCGAGAGCACGACGCGCACCGGCTCCACGCCCGACGCGATCTCGAGCCGCACCACGTCGGCGTCGGGCGCGTCGATGTCCATGTCCGCCCCCGCCGAGACGCGCCGCCGCAGCGTGCGATCCGCCGGCACGAGCGGGCTCCCCGCGCGCGTCACCTCGCGTCCGCCGCGCACGGTCACGGGCGCCCACGGGAACACGAGCCGCGTGAGAGGCCGCGTCACGAACCCCTCCTGCACCAGCGCGAGCGACAGCCACGCGCGCCCCGCGTCCGTCGCGGCCCGCGGACCGAGCGCGCTCCGCATCGCGGCCACGAAGCGCACCGCAGGCTCCATCGCGCCCGACGGCGCCGCGGGCGGATCCGGCCGTTCGCCGCGCGTCCACAGCACCGCGTCCTCCTCGAAGCGCTCCCACGCGAGCAGCTCGTTCGTAGGCTCCGCGATCGCGACACGGAGCTTCGCAGCGGCCGCGGAGCGCACGACCACGGTGCTCGAAGGCGCCCACGCGGGCACCTGGAACGTGAGCCCGTTCGCCGTCGGATCGCCGTCGAGCCACGTGATCGCCGCCGCCGGATCCGCGTCGCGCGTCGCGATCCCGATCGTCAAATCCGCGGGCCGCGCGGCGCCCGTCACCCGCACGCGCTCCCCCGGCGCCGCGTCGATGAACGCGAGGCCGCCCGCGTCGATCGCGATCTCCTGATCGCCCGCCGAGGTCGACGCCTGCCCGCTCGACGAGAGCGTCTCCACCTCCGGCGGAGAGGTCCACGCGAGACGCGCCGAGACAGCGGGCGCGCAGCCGGCGAAGGGCGCGCACGACGCGACCAGCCAACAAAACAGCGAACGCGATCTCACTTGCGCGCCGGCAGCCCCGAGAAGGTGAGGCTCACGGCCTGCGTGCTCGTGTTCCGCACGCGGTCGAGGAGCTCGTAGTACGCCGGCATCTGCGACGCCTCGCGCCACTCCACGAAGGCGAGATCGTCGACGTCGAGCGTCGATTCGCCGGTGGTTCGCGGCGGATCCACGCTCAGGTACAGCAGGATCATGTTCGCGGTCAGCTCCCCGTCGAGCGTCCCGTGCGGCAGCGGCACGTCGATCGGCTGCCACCCCGCGTCCGGCGTGAGCTCGATCTGCACCTCGACGCTCCGGAGCAGCGTGGAGTCCGGATCCTCGGTCGGATCCGTGTCGTCGAAGTGGTACACGTCGAACCGCGCCCACACCTTCGAGTCGCCGACGCTCCGCCCCATGCCCTGCAGCGAGTACGTGGGCAGCGGATCCAGCGGCGTGTTGGTGCTCTCTTCGAACGCGCGATGCAAAGGCAGCGGCACGCGCGCGACGGCCCGCGTGAGCACGCTGTAGCGCTTGTTGCGCCGCATCCGCAAGAAGCCGCGCCCGTCCGCCGCGTCGCCGAACACCACGCGCTGCTGGCATTCGTCGAGCGCCCAGTGCGTGTCGCCGTCCACGCGGTCGTCCGCCGTCTCGTCCTCGAAGCGGCCCCAGCCGAAGAGATCGCGCCCCACCTGCACGCCCGCCGGAGCCCCCGCCGCGAGCCCCACGCGCGCGTCCACGAGCCCTTCGAAATCGATCGGCCGCGTCTCGCCGGACGGCACGTCGAGCGCGATCGTCACCGGCGCCGGGACCTCCGTCGTGACGCGCGCCGTGTTGCCTTCGAGCACGAGCTGCGCCGGCATCGCGCCGGCGGCCTGCGGCGCCTGGTGCGGTCGCACGGCCCCGTCGTCGTCGCGGCGCGACTGCACGGGCATCACGCTCCGCTCCCACAACCGAAGCACCGTGGCCGCGGCCGCGCGCCCCGTCACCGGCAGCGGTCTGTACGCGTCGAGCTCCACCGGCACCACGCGCGCCTCCACCAGCGTGCCCTTGTCCCAGACCGTGCGCAGGAACATCGATCCGAACGTCGCGAGGAAGTCCTGATCGAACACGAAATTGCCGAGGCTGTAGGCGATGAGGCCGCCGTTGTACATCTCCAGCCCCTGCAGCACGTGCGGGTGGTGGCACACGACGAGGTTCGCGCCCGCGTCGATCGCCTTGTGCGCCACGTCGTGCACCGTGTCCGACGACGCCTCCTGGAACTGGAAGCCCGCGTGGAGCTGCACCACGACGACGTCGACCTTCGCCGCGAGGTCTTTGATGCGCGACTCGGAGCCCTTGCCGTCCCAGAGGACCGCGCCCCCGTGTCCGCGCCGCGCGCCCCAGTCCTGCACCTCGGGATACACCGTCGACAGCGACGACCAGAACGGCGGGATCGCCGACACGTCGAGCTTCGGCTCCGCGGCCGCGAAGATCTGCCACGCGGTGCCGATGCGGCGCGACGCTTCGGGCACCGCCGCCGCGCCCATCGAGTAGCTCCAGAGGCGCTCGTTCCAGAGCCACGCTTGCTTCGGATCCACGCCCTTCGGCTCCGGCTCGTCCTCCAGCGGGTACGCGTCGTTCACGACGGAGCCGCTCACCGTCGTGTACGCGAGCACGCCGACCTTCGATCCTCGGACATCCACGATCGCCGGCTCGTCCTGCTCGTCGGCGTCGGTCGCGCCCACGATCGGAAGCCCCGCGGCCGCGAGCGCCTGCTTCGTGCCGGAGATGCCCGAGTCCAGGTAGTCGCGCGAGTGGTTGTTCGCGAGGCTCGCGATGTCGACGCCCATCCCCTTGATCGCGGTCAGCGTCTCCGGCCGGCTGAGCAGGATGAAGCGTTTTCCCGGGTACCGCTCGTCGGGCGTCTGCGTCCCGAGCACCGTCTCCAGGTTCACCGTGCGCACGTCGGCCGTCGCGAACGCGGGCTTCAGCGCCGCGAGCACGCGCGCCGCGTCCGCCGCCGCCGTGGCCGGTCGGATCAAGGGATCGCCGCTCGTCGGCTGCTCGTAGCGCCGCCCCAACATCACGTCGCCGCCCGAGTGGATCACGACGCGCGCGCCGCCCGCGTCCGAGAGCAGGCGCACCTTCACCTTCGCGCCCGCGTCGGTCCACCCCACGGGCACCGGCTCCGGGAGCATGCCCTTGGCCTTCACGACGAGCACCGCGGGCCCGTCGAGATCGATCGTCGCGTCCCCCGCGCCGCCGGTCGCGACCGTCTTCGATCCCGCCTCGATCGTCGCGCCGGAGACGGCCGCGCCCGCCTCGTCCGTCACGACCACCGCGATCGAGAGGGCGTCCTCCGTCGCCGGGACGTCGACGCACGGCGGCGGATGATCGCACCCGCCCACGACGCCGAGCGCCGCGATCCCCGCGACGAGCAGCCCCGCGCCGGGGCGCCGCGCCTTCATTGAAACTTGATGGGGAACACCATGCTTTGACCGTTCCAGAGCCCGCCCGTGCCCGCGGAGCGCCGCTGCCAAACGCCCCAGAAATAAGCCTCGCCGACCGCTGCGGTCGTCTCGTCCGCCGCGGTGGTGTTGAACGTCCCGTCGAAGGTCACCGTCGTCTCCGCGCCGTAATCGGAGGCGAACCACGGATCGAACACGCGCGTCCCGGAGCCGTCCTTCGTGCCGTAGACCGCGGCGCGCCCGTCCTTCGCGTCGGCCGCGATCGCGAACGAGAGCTGCACCGGAAGCGTGGCCGTGCCGGTCGGAGCGAGCATGTCGTAAAAGTCGAAGCCCACCTCGCAGTCGTCCAGCGCCGCGTCCGCCGCGACGTCGATCACGCTGCTGTAGGCGCGCCGGAGCTGCTTGTATTGAAGCGGATCCCGCTCCGTGTCGGCGAGCGAGTAGAACGTGGGATGCAGCACGTACACGCGGTATTTGCCGGCCGCGACCGCGACGTCGAACGCGCCGTCCGCGCCCGAGTCGACGCCGTTCGTCATCACGTGATCCTGCCCGTCCTCCTCGCGGTGCAGCTCCACGCGCCACCCTGCGGCGGCGGCGCCCGCGTCCGTGACCTTCCCGGTCACGTGCAGCGCCGCGTCCTTCGCGGGCTCCGGCACCGTCAGCGCCGAGCACGGCCGCACCTTCGACGAGCTGTACGTCGGCGACGCGAGCGGGCACGGAATCACCTTCGATCGCAGGGGATCTGGCACGTACCGCGACGTGTCCGCGGGTCCCTCCGCGTCGCCGTTCACCACGAACAGGAACGCGTGCTCGCCCGCCGGCACGTCGGCGGTGCCGCGCCACGTCCCGGAGCCGTCGTCCGTCAGCGTGAGGAACGGCTGCTTCGGATCCCACGCGCCGTTCGCCCCGAAATCCCCGATCACCGAGACCGACGTCACCCCCGGCCACCCCGGTGAATACGACAGCTCGACGCCGGGCCCCGAGAGGGTGCTCGTCGTGGTCGTGGTCCCGGAGCCTCCTCCGGATCCGCCCGTCGTATCGGAGCCGCCGCACGACGCCGAGCACGCGCCCGCGAGCACGAAAGCGAGGATCAAGCCGCGTGGACAAGACGAATTCATGGCCTCCGAGACTACCGATCGCGGGCCGCGAGGGGCAACGATCAACCGCGCGCGCGGCCGCCGGACTCTGGACAAGCTCTCGCGAGCGGTGCAGAAGGTTCCGATGCGGCGATCCGGTGCAGCGATGGCGGTGGCGCTGATCCTCACGGCGGCGGGCCTCCTCGGAGGCTGTTGGGACACGGGCCCCGTGTACCTGCCGACGGGCGCCCTGTGCGACGCCTACACGGGCGACGAGTCCGCGGTGTGCGAGGGCGGCATCTGCCTCCTGCTCAACCCGAACAAGCAGAACATGCTCGGGATCTGCAGCGCCGACTGCGCGAGCGACGACAACTGCACCCCGCGCGAGCACTGCGTCTCGATCCAGGGCCAGACCTCGTACTGCATGCGCGGCTGCCTCAGCGACACGGACTGCTTCGACGACTTCGTGTGCCGCTTGCCGAACCCCGGCGCGCCGTACCGCATCTGCCTCGTGGATCCCGCCTGAACGCGCGATCTTCGCAGCCCGCTGAATACCCAGCCGATCCGCCCCGTCCGTCGCCCGACCCGTCGTCTTCCGCGAGCGGTCACGTTCGTGCCGGCAGATCCAACAAACTCGACGGGCACCTCGAATCATGGAAAGACCCCGAGCCATGCTGTCCGAACGGTGGATCCCGCGAGTCGCCGCGTTCCTCCTCCTGACCGCCGCCCCGTTGTTTGCGGGCGTGGCCGAAGCGGACGATCCGGCGCCCGCCGCGACCCCCGCGGCGCCGACCGTCGCGGCCCCGGCCGAGCCTTCGAAGCCCGCGGAGCCCACGGTGGAGGCGGTGCCCTCCGCGGCGAGCAGCGCGGCCCCCGCGGCGGACGGCGGCGTCCCCGCGACCCCGCAGATCCCGAAGTCGACGAAGCCCCCGAAGAAGCGCCGCGGCGGCGTGCACCCGTGCATGACGCCGGACCCCGGGTTCGGCGCGTACGACACGTGGTCGCGCGCCCCGTCGATGGGTCAGATGATCGCGCCCAAGGTCGGCGGCGTGCGCAAGGACGGCGGCTTCGACGTCATCTTCCACTTCCACGGCCACGAGCCCATTCGCAAGGAGTTCGTGAAGACGGCGCAGGGCGTGGTGCTGGTCGGCATCGATCTCGGCATCGGCTCCGGCGCGTACCAGACGGCGTTCGGCACGTCGCAGGTGTTCCCGAAGCTGCTCGCGAGCGTGGAGGCCGAGATGGCGAAGCGCAGCGGCAACCCGAAGGCGCACGCCCGCAAGATCGGCCTCAGCGCGTGGAGCGCGGGTTACGGCGCGGTCGACTCGATCCTCCGCTCGACGGGCGGCAAGAACATCGACGCGGTGATCCTCCTCGACGGCCTGCACACGGGCTACGACAACGCGCAGCAGCACACGCTGAAGGTCCTGCAACTGGAGCCGTTCGTGAACTTCGCGAAGCGCGCGGCGGCCGGCAAGACGTTCATGTTCGTGAGCCACTCGTCGATCATCCCGCCCGGTTATTCGTCGACGACGGAGACCTCGAGCTACCTCATCAACGCCGTCGGCGGAAAGCCGGTGAAGGCGCACAAGGAGGACGTGCTCGGCCTCGACATGATCCGCAAGTTCGACAAATCGAACTTCCACGTGCGCGGCTACGACGGCGACGACAAGCCCGATCACTGCGCGCACATCGGCCTCATCGCGGGCGTGATGAAGTCGTACATCCTGCCGCGCTGGAAGAGCGCGCAGAACAAGTCGCCGAGCCCGAAGGTCCCCTCGGTGGTGAAGACCCCTGGCAAGCCCGCCGCGGCGCCCGCGAAGACCCCCGACAAGACCCCCGCGAAGCCCGCCGCGAACGCGAAGGCCCCCGCGACCACGAAGGCCTCCGACAAGGCCCCCGCGACCACGAAGAAGGTCGCGACCACGACCGACAAGGGCGCGAAGAAGAAGTAGCCGCCGTCCCTCCGGCGAACCGCATCGATCTCCGTTCAGCTTATTTTTGTGGGGGCGCGGGGGGCCTCGCCTTTCACGTGGAGCCTACCCGGCACGCGTCTCGGAAACGTCACAGCCCAGCGCGGAGCGCCCCGATGACCAACGCGACGCTCCCCTCCCTTCGCGAACGACAGTGAGCGATTTGGGAGGGGCGGGCGCGCGCAGCGCGACCGGGGGTGGGCACCTCGCGGGTGGCCCCGCAAGCTCAGGCGAGCGTCTTGAGCTGGAACCGCGGGCGCGCGCCGGCGGCGGCCTTTTTGTAGGCGGAGCGCGACGTCAGGTAGTGCGCGTACGACTTCAGATCCGGGTAGTCGTCGAGCATGTCCATCTGCATGGCCCAGTTGAGGATGGATCCCATGATCACGTCGGCCGCGGAGAAGCGCTCGCCGACGAAGTAGGCCTTGCCGCCCATGTGCACGTCGAGGGCCTTCGCGACCTCGCGCCACCGCTTCATCGCGGCGGCGAGGATCGGCGGTGATTTCACGGGATCCGGCGACGTCACGGTCGAGTCGAACACGGCCTGCACGATCGGCTCCACGGTGCCGGTCGCCATCTGGAGCCACTGGTAATAGTGCGCGCGATCCGGCGTGCCGACCTCGGGCGCCATCTTCCGATCCGGGAAGCGATCCGCGAGGTACATGCAGATCGCGGTCGGATCGATCACCACGAGATCGTCATCGACGAGCGTGGGAACCTCCCCGAGCGGATGGAGCCTGCGGTACTCGACGCGATCGCCTTCTCCCTTTTCGAGATCGACGACCTTCTGCTCGTACGCGACGCCCAGCTCTTCGAGCATCCACCGCACGCGTCCCGACTTCGACCTAGGCGCGAAATAAAGGGTGATTCCCATGGCACTCCTCGTCGCAGGATAAGCCCATCCGCGCGCAGGGATCCAGGTGCGCACGTGCGTACCTCCAGGTGCGGGCACACCCGCCGGAACAGACGTGCGTTCCGAGGTGAACGGACTCCGTCCTCCCAGTGGCGCCCGCAACGTCGAGGACTGCGTCCGTTCCGCTACGGACTCCGCTCCGAAGCGGAGCTCCGCCTCCGCGGAACGGACTCCGTCCTCCCAGTGGCGGCCGCTACTTCACGGCGACGACGCTGAAGCTCGTCTTCACCACGCGCTGCATGTGCGCGCCGATGTTCGAGACGTCGAACGTGGCGCCCGCGCCCTTGCGCTCGATCACGGATTTCGTGCCGTCCGGGAGCGTGAGCGTCGACTTCACGCTGACGTACACGACCGCGCCCTTCTCGTAGCCGGAGCCGAGCGTGAACGCGCGGCCCGAGACCGCCGCCTGCACCATCTTCGCCGCGGCGCCCCACGTGTCCGACGAGCCGCCGGCCGACGACGTCACGCGAACCCCGAGCACCTGCCCCGTCGGCGAGAGCCGAACCTCGAACGTGCCCGTCGCCTCCGAAGGCAACGCCGACGCCTGCACCGCGCCGCGCACCGAGGTCGCGATCGTCCCCGCGGCCGGCAAGTCGAGCCCGAGCCCCTTGTCCTTCTCTTTGATCGCCTCCGTCAGCACCTTCGTCGCGATGTGCGGATCCACCGTCGCCTTCGGTGCGACGGTCGGAGCCGCCGCCGCGCGCCCGCCTTCGAGCGGAAGCGCACCGGCGATCTGCCACGGCTGCGCGCCGATCGGCGAGAGGCCGTTCGGCGCCGTGAGCACCGCAGGAGGCGGCCCGTCGTACTCGCTCGTGCCCGCCGGCGCCGCGGAAGCGACCGAGCCGGCCGTGGAAGGCGCCTCCACGTTCGACGGCGGACCCGTCACCGCGGGCCCCGGCTCCACGTGGCCCGTGACGTTCGTGGGCGCCTCCACGTGCGAAGGCAGCGGCTCTTCCTTGCGCGCCTCTTCTTGCGGGAGCGTCACGGTCGCGGGCCGCGGCGTCTCGGGCGCTTCCTTCGAAGGCTCGACCTCGATCTCGAGCAGCGCCTGCACGCTCTCGGTCGCGAACGCCGGCTTCGGCCGCGGGGCGAGGAGCGCCACGAGCGGGATCGCCGCGTGAATTCCCACGGCAATCAGAAGAAATCGCGCCTCCGAGATCTGCACGTCCGCGTCACCTTGCTTGGAGATGCCCACGGGCGCAAGGCCGATGCACGAGCCCGCTCGACGAAAGATCGGTCGCGGAGCGACGCGCGATCGCGATCGGAGCCAGGATCAAGCCGAAGCGAGCACGAAGTCGGTCGAACCGGCGCGCAAGCTCAAACCGTCGGCGCGCACGAAAAAGAGGCGCCGAGCGAGGCCCGCGCGCGCACGCCGCCGATCGGGTGATCGAACGGGATCTCCCAGTCGAGCGCCGCCGCCGCGCGATCGCAGTACTCGACGAGCGCCTCCCGCGAAGGCCGAGCGCGCGCTCCGAGCAAGCCGAGGTTGTCGACGAGCAGCTCCAGCGGCGTGTTGCCCACGCGCTCGCCGACGCCGAGCCCCGTGCCGTGCACGCGATCCACGCCCGCCGCCGCGGCCCACAGCGCGATCGGGAGGCCGAGGCCGCGATCGTTGTGGCCGTGCCAGTCGAGCTCCACGTGCGGCGCGCCGACCTCCGCGAGGAACGCCCGCGCGAAATGCACGAGCGCCTCCACGCCGTACGGCGTCACGTACCCCGTCGTGTCGCAGAGGCAGAGCCGCTTCGCGCCCGCGTCGATCGCGGCCTTGAACAGCACGCGCAGCACGTCGGGGTTCGATCGCGTCGTGTCCTCCGTCACGAGGCAGAACGGCAGGTTCGCGCGCGCCGCCGCCTGCGCCGAGTCGCTCACGTGCTGCACGAGGAACTCCGTCGTCCAGCTCTCCACGAACTGACGGATCGGCGACGAGCCGATGAAGGCGTACACCTCGATGCTCATGCCCGTGCGATCCGCGGCGCGCGCGATCCCTTCGACGTCGGACACCACCGTGCGCGCGGCGGCCGTCGCGACGAGCGGCAGCTTCTGCTCCTGGATCGCGCGGATCAGCGCGAGCGTGTCCGCCTCGTACCGACCGCCCGCCGCGGGGAGACCGACGCTCACGACGTCGACGCCGACCTTCACCATCGCGGGCAGCAGCGCGGCCTTCCGCTCGACGGGCGGGTTCTTCCCCGAAGGGTTCTGCAAGCCGTCGCGCAGCGTCTCGTCGACCACCTTGATCCGCGCCGGGACCTTGCCGATGTGCGGCACCGGAGGCGCGCCCTCGGGCAGGTGGGTGAGCGCCTCCGCTTCCATCCGATTCCAGTCGAAATTGCCCGCTTCCATGGGATTGGCCGCGGACCGTAGCCGCGAAGCGCCCCCGCGCCAAGGACGAGCGCCCGCGACCCCGCGCCTCGCCGCGTCCGAAATTATGGAGCAGTTCCGCACGATCAGGGTCGCGCGCGGCGCGTCGTTCGTGTAGAGGAGGCCGCGCTGAGCAACTGCCCAGGGCCTGGATCGCAAGGCGAAAGCCGAACGGTCACGAAACGGGTCGAAGGCGGGCGCCTCCCTTCTCAGGCTCGATCTTGCGAGCGATCTTGTGAAGGAGAGGGCATGTCAACTTGCATCTTGACAGGCGCGCCTCCCTGGGTATCCTCCGCGTCCCTCAAAAGCCCCGGACCTTTTTGTACCATGCCGACGATCAACCAGCTCATCCGTGAAGGTCGCGAAGCGGCCCGCTACAAGACGGCGTCGCCCGCGCTCAAGGCCTGCCCCCAGCGCCGCGGCGTGTGCGTCCGCGTCTACACCACGACCCCCAAGAAGCCGAACTCCGCGCTTCGCAAGGTCTGCCGCGTCCGCCTCACCAACGGCATGGAAGTGACGAGCTACATCCCGGGTGAGGGTCACAACCTCCAGGAGCACTCCGTCGTGCTCATCCGCGGTGGCCGCGTGAAGGACCTGCCCGGTGTCCGCTACCACGTCGTCCGCGGCACGCTCGACGCCTCCGGCGCCTCGGGCCCGTCGTCGACGAACAAGGCCAACCGCAACCGCAAGCGCTCGAAGTACGGCGTCAAGCGGCCGAAGTCCTGAGTTTGATCTCTTAAACAGAGCGAGAATCCCATGCCCCGCCGCCGCGAAGTACCCAAGCGCAAGATCATCCCGGACCCGAAGTTCAAGGACAAGCTCATCACGAAGTTCAACAACTCGTTGATGCTGTCCGGCAAGAAGTCCACGGCCGAGAACATCCTCTACGGCGCGTTCGACCTCATCCAGGAGCGCTTCAAGGAAGAGCCGATCGACGTCTTCCGCAAGGCGCTCGACAACGTGAAGCCGAAGCTCGAGGTCAAGAGCCGCCGCGTCGGCGGCGCCACGTACCAGGTCCCGGTCGAGGTTCGCCCGGAGCGCCGCGTGGCCCTCGCGATGCGCTGGCTCGTGACGTACTCCCGCGGTCGCGGCGAGAAGACGATGCGCGAGCGCCTCGCGGCCGAGCTCATCGACGCCTCGCAGAACCGCGGCAACGCGGTGAAGAAGAAGGACGACACGCACAAGATGGCAGAGGCCAACAAGGCCTTCGCCCACTACCGCTGGTAGTGAACAGGCCCGCAGCGGCGCTATCGCCTCTGCGGGCTTCGTGCGTTGTTTCTGGCGGGCCGAGTGTAGACAACCCCTTTGGAGGCGCTTAGCGCAATGGTCAGCGGGACATAAGGATCGGGTTACGCGGACGGAGCTTCAATTGACCGAGCTCCATTAAAAATCCCTGTCGTACCCCGATACCCTCTCCGGGTTCTCCTGAGTGTCTGCCGAATGGAGGCAGACCGACGCCGACGAAACACGATGTCGGCGGGAACGGACCGGAGGGGGTTTCCTGTTTTCAGCGCCCGATTCACCAAACGCCGCAAGAGACGCCGAACGGAGAAGACGAAGTGGCTCGCGAAATCCAGCTCGAACAGACGCGCAACATCGGGATCATGGCCCACATCGACGCGGGCAAGACCACGGTGACCGAGCGCGTCCTGTTCTACACGGGCGTCAACTACAAGATGGGAGAGGTCCACGACGGCGCTGCCACGATGGACTTCATGGTTCAGGAGCAGGAGCGCGGCATCACGATCACGTCCGCCGCCACCAACTGCTTCTGGACTCCGAAATTCGGCCCCTTCGAGAAGGTCCGCCACCGCGTCAACATCATCGACACGCCCGGCCACGTCGACTTCACGATCGAGGTCGAGCGCAGCCTGCGCGTCCTCGACGGCGCGGTCGCGGTGTTCGACGGCGGCAACGGCGTGGAGCCCCAGAGCGAGACGGTGTGGCGCCAGGCGGACAAGTACGGTGTTCCGCGGCTCGCGTTCATCAACAAGATGGACAAGGTCGGCGCCGACTTCGACATGTGCGTGGACTCGATCCGCGAGCGCCTCGGCGCGGTCCCGGTGCCGATTCAATATCCGCTCGGGGCCGAGGACACGTTCAAGGGTGTCTGTGACCTCGTGTCGATGCGCATGGCCGTCTACAACGACGAGTCGCTCGGCGCCGAGTTCGAGTGGAAGGACATCCCCGCCGATCTGCTGCCGAAGTGCAAAGAGCTCCGCGAGGCGATGATCGAGGCGTGCGCCGACGTGAGCGACGCCGTGATGGAGAAGTTCGTCGGCGGCGACATCGCGTCGGTGACGGAGGCCGAGATCCACGCGGCCCTCCGCAAGGGCACCTCGACGTTCAAGTTCGTGCCCGTGCTCTGCGGCGCCGCCTTCCGCAACAAGGGCATTCAGCAGCTGCTCGACGCGGTCGTGAACTACCTGCCTTCCCCGCTCGACATCAAGCCGGTCGAGGGCACGCTCCCGAGCGACAAGACGAAGCACGTCCACCGCAAGGCCAGCGACAGCGAGCCGTTCGCCGCCCTCGCCTTCAAGATCATGAACGATCAGTACGGCAACCTGACGTTCTTCCGTGTCTACTCCGGCACGGTGGAGAGCGGCGCCGCCGTCATGAACTCCACGCGCGGCAAGCGCGAGCGCTTCGGCCGCATCGTCCTCATGCACGCGAACAAGCGCGAGGACGTGAAGACCTGCTACGCGGGCAACATCTACGCGGCCGTCGGCCTCCGCGACACCCGCACGGGTGACACGCTGTGCGACGACAAGCACCAGATCGTGCTGGAGCGCATGGAGTTCCCGGAGCCGGTCATCTCGATCGCGATCGAGCCGAAGACCAAGGCCGATCTCGACAAGCTCGGCGGCACGCTCCAGAAGCTCGCGTTCGAGGATCCGTCCTTCAAGTTCTACACGAACGAGGAGACCGCACAGACCCTCATCGCCGGCATGGGCGAGCTCCACCTGGAGATCATCGTCGACCGCCTCCGCCGCGAATTCAAGGTCGAGGCGAACGTCGGCAAGCCGCAGGTCGCCTATCGCGAGACTGTCAGTCGCCCCGTCCAGAAGGTCGAGGGGCGCTTCGTCCGTCAGACCGGCGGTCACGGCCAGTACGGTCACGTCGTGATCGACATGGAGCCGGGCGAGCGCGGATCGGGCTTCGTGTTCGAGAACGCGATCATCGGCGGCATCATCCCGAAGGAGTTCATCCCCTCCATCGAGAAGGGCATCCGCGACGCGATGAGCCGCGGCGTCCTCGCGAGCTACCCCGTCATCGACGTGAAGGTGACCCTGAAGGACGGCAGCTACCACGAGGTCGACTCCTCCGGTCCCGCGTTCGAGGTCGCCGCTTCGATGGCCTTCCAGGACGCCGCGGAGAAGGCCGGCGTCGTCCTGCTGGAGCCGATCATGGCCGTCGAGGTCGTCTGCCCCGAGTCGTACCTGGGCGACGTCATCGGCGACCTCAACGCCCGCCGCGGCAAGATCCTGGATCTGGGCCAGCGAGCCGGCGCGCGCGTCATTCGCGCGGAGGTTCCCCTCGCAACGATGTTCGGCTATGCGACCGACGTCCGCTCGAAGACGCAGGGCCGCGCCACCCACACCATGCAGTTTTCCCACTACTACCCTGTGCCGAGCGCGGTGCAGGACGAGATCGTCGCAAGAAGAGGATAAAGGATCATGGCCAAGGAGAAATTCAACCGCACCAAGCCCCACGTGAACGTCGGCACGATCGGGCATATCGATCACGGCAAGACGACGCTCACGGCGTCCATCGTGAAGGTGCAGTCCAAGAAGAAGCTGGCGAAAGTCATCTCCTACGCGGACATCGCCAAGGGCGGCACGGTGCGCGACGAGACCAAGACCGTGACCATCGCGGCGGCTCACGTCGAGTACGAGTCGGCGAACCGGCACTACGCGCACGTCGACTGCCCCGGACACGCCGACTACATCAAGAACATGATCACCGGCGCCGCGCAGATGGACGGCGCGATCCTGGTCGTCAGCGCGCTCGACTCCGTCATGCCGCAGACGCGCGAGCACGTGCTGCTCGCCCGCCAGGTCGGCCTGAACTACCTGGTCGTGTTCCTCAACAAGTGCGACGCCGTCGACGACCCGGAGATGCTGGACCTGGTCGAGATGGAGGTGCGCGAGCTCCTCAACAAGTACAACTTCAACGGCGACAACGCTCCGGTGATCCGCGGCGCCTCGCTCCCGGCGCTCAACGGCGACCCGAAGTGGGAGGACTCGATCCAGAAGCTGATGGAGGCGCTCGACAGCTACATCCCCGAGCCGGTGCGCGACATCGACAAGCCCTTCTTGATGGCGATCGAGGACGTGTTCTCGATCAAGGGCCGCGGCACGGTGGCCACGGGCCGCATCGAGCGCGGTCAGATCAAGGTCGGCGAAGAGGTCCAGATCATCGGCTTCAAGGACACCAAGAAGACGGTCGTGACGGGCGTCGAGATGTTCCGCAAGCTGCTCGACAGCGGCCAAGCGGGCGACAACGTCGGCTGCCTGCTGCGCGGTGTGGAGAAGGACGAGATCGAGCGCGGTCAGGTCCTCGCCAAGCCCGGCAGCATCACGCCGCACACGAAGTTCCTGGGTGAGGTCTACGTCCTCAAGAAGGAGGAGGGCGGCCGTCACACGCCGTTCTTCACCAACTACCGCCCGCAGTTCTACATCCGCACGACCGACGTGACGGGCACCGTCAAGCTGCCCGAGGGCGTCAAGATGGTCATGCCGGGTGACAACATCACGATGGACATCGAGCTGATCGCCCCGGTCGCGCTCGAAGAGCAGATGCGCTTCGCCATCCGCGAGGGCGGCAAGACCGTCGGCGCCGGCGTCGTGACGAAGATCAAAGAGTAATAAAGGCACCGATCATGGCCGACACGACGAAGATCCGTATCCGCCTCAAGGCGTTCGATCACCAGCTCCTCGACAAATCCACGAGTGACATCGTGGAGACGGCGAAGCGCACCGGGGCCCGCGTCGCGGGTCCCATCCCCCTCCCGACCGAGGTTCGGCGTTACACCGTCCTCCGCGGGCCGCACGTGGACAAGAAGAGCCGCGAGCAGTTCGAGATCCGTACGCACAAGCGCCTGCTCGACATCATCGAGCCGACGCAGCAGACGCTCGACGCGCTCATGAAGCTCGACCTGTCCGCTGGCATCAACGTCGAGATCAAGAGCTGAAAGAGAGGGACCATGAAGCTCCCCGTCTACAACTTGAAGCGCGAGAGCGTCGGTGAGATCGAGCTCAGCGACGCCGTGTTCGGCGCGGATGTCAAAGAGCACCTCCTCTATGAGGTGGTGAAGGCTCAGCTCGCCTCGCGGCGCGCGGGCACCAAGGCCACCAAGGAGCGCTCCGCGGTCGCCGGTTCGACCAAGAAGCTCTACCGGCAGAAGGGCACCGGCCGCGCTCGTCAGGGCTCGATCCGCGCCCCGCACCACGCCGGCGGCGGCATGGCCCACGCCCTGGAGCCGAAGGACTGGTCGTACCGTCCGCCGCGCAAGGTGCGCCTCGGCGCCCTGAAGAGCGCGCTCTCCCTCTTCGCGAAGGAGAACCGCCTCATCGTCGTCGACACGTTCGACCTCTCCGAGGCGAAGACCAAGAGCGTGGTGACCGCGCTCTCGGCCCTCCAGGCCTCGAAGAAGGCGCTCATCGTCGACGCGAAGTCGAACGACAACCTCCAGAAGAGCGTGCGGAACCTGGCCGATCACCAGTACCTGCCGCCCGAGGGCGTCAACGTCTACGACCTCCTCCGCCACGATCACCTGGTCGTGTCGAAGGACGCGATCAAAGCCATCGAGTCGCGTCTGAACGGCTCGTCCGAAAAGGGCGCGGCCGACCAGGCGGCGTGAGGAGAACCGAGCCATGCAACGTGAGCACGTATTGAAGCGGCCGATTCTCCTCACGGAGAAGGCCACCCGTCTCCGCGAGGACGAGAACAAGGTCGTCTTCGAGGTCGACAAGGACGCCAACAAGATCGAGATCAAGGACGCCGTCGAGAAGCTCTTCGGCGTCGAGGTCACGAACGTCAACACCTCGATCACGCGCGGCCACATGAAGCGGATGGGCCGCGGCTACGCGCAGCTCCGCAACAAGAAGAAGGCGATCGTCACCCTGAAAGAGGGCCACTCGATCCAGTTCTTCGAGGAAGAGAAGGCACAGGGTTAGGCCATGGGTATCCGATCTTTCAAGCCCACCTCCCCCGCGCGGCGGTACTACTCGGTCAGCGACTTCAAGGAAGTCACGAAGAGCGAGCCCGAGAAGAGCCTCGTCGAGAAGCAGACCTCCAAGGGCGGACGCAACAACTACGGCCGCATCACGAGCCGGTTCCGCGGCGGCGGCCACAAGCAGCGCTACCGCATCATCGACTTCAAGCGCGGCAAGATCGGCGTCCCCGCGCTGGTCGCCGCGATCGAGTACGACCCGAACCGCACGTCGCGTATCGCGCTCCTGCACTACGCGGACGGCGAGAAGGCGTACATCCTCGCGCCGGACGGCCTCGCGGTCGGCACCACGATCGTGGCGAGCCGCAACGCCGACATCAAGCCCGGCAACAGCCTCACGCTGCGGTTCATCCCGCCCGGCACGTCGATCCACAACGTGGAGCTTCGCAAGGGCAAGGGTGGTCAGATCTGCCGTTCGGCAGGGACGGCCGCGCAGCTCATGGCCAAAGACGGCGAATACGCGCAGGTGCGCATGCCGAGCGGCGAGATCCGCAAGGTGCACCTCGACTGCCGCGCGACCATCGGCCAGGTGTCGAACATCGAGCACGCGAACATCGTCCTTGGTAAGGCAGGTCGCTCGCGCTGGCTCGGTCGCCGCCCCCACAACCGCGGCGTCACGATGAACCCGGTCGATCACCCGATGGGCGGTGGTGAGGGTCGCAGCTCCGGCGGCCGTCACCCGTGCTCGCCGTGGGGTCAGCTCGCCAAGGGCCTGAAGACGCGCAACAACAAGAGGACGGACAGCATGATCGTGCGCCGTCGTGGTACGAAGGGTTGATCCATGCCGCGCAGCATTAAGAAGGGTCCGTTCATCGACGGTCACCTGAACGAGAAGGTTCAGGCCGCTCAGGCGACCGGCCAGAAGAAGGTCATCAAGACCTGGTCTCGCCGGTCGACGATCACCCCCGAGGCCGTCGGCCTCACGTTCGCGGTCCACAACGGCCGCAAGTTCGTGCCGGTCTTCGTCACGGAGAACATGGTCGGCCACAAGCTCGGTGAGTTCGCCCCCACGCGCACTTTCCACGGCCACTCCGGCGACAAGAAGGCGAAGGGCCCCTCGAAGCCCTCGTCTCCGCCCCCCGCGCGCTGAATCAGGACCGCCCCGCCCCGGTGGTGCCGCGAGGCGCTCCGGGGCCGCGCGGCGGTACCTCTCCTCCCCTCCTCTTCAAGAAGACGCTCCTCCGCGGATCACCGCGTGGCGGCGATCCGTCCGTCATGGCCGTCTCTCCCGCGATCCGTCGCGGCGAGCGGGGCCGTGCCCAAGGTGCGACGCGCCAATGCGTTGACGGGCGCTCCACGGTGAGACACTCCACCTGATTGCGACAGCGCGGAACGCGCAAGACTCGCGAGCTCGATGGAATCTCGGCCGCGATCGTGGCTTTTGGGGACAGGCAAGCTCCTTGCAATTCGGCTCCTGCACTGGGGCAGTACGGGACACGTCCCCCTGGTGAGACGCCCCCGACCCCAGCTCCAAGGAAAAAGGAGAGCACGTGAGGAACCGCAAAGCGCGGCTCCTTGGCATCGTGTTCGTTGCCCTGCTTTCTGCTGTTTCGACCGGCTGTGCGGACATCGAGGATCCATTGAGCTCCTCCGGTTCCGGCGCGGGCGGAGACAGCGGCTCGAGCACGTCCACGGGACAAGGCGGCCAGAAACCCAATATCGGGCCCATCGAAGGTGACACTGGGGGTGGGACGACGCCCTCGGCAGGATCCGAGTTCGTGAACGGCAACGGCGCGAGCAAGAGCGGCTCTTACCGCATGGAATACACGATCGGCGCGCCGGTCGGTCAGGGAGTTTCTTCTTCGACGAGCTACCGGCTCCAGAGTGGACCGGTCGGAGCTTCATGGAGCCAGCAATGAGGAACAGAACCATTCAGAAGTGCATCCTCGCCGCCGCGATGGCGCTCGGAGCGGCTTTCATCACGACGTCCGCGATGGCCGCCGTGCCGACCACGATCACGCATCAGGGCCGCCTCTTCGACGCGAACGACAAGCCGATCACCAGCAAGCTGACCGTGCGTTTCGCGCTCTACGACGCGGCGGACGCGGAGAAGCCGGTGTGGATCGAGATCCACCAGGTGGAGTTCGAAGATGGGTATTTCTCGGTCCGTCTCGGCGAGACGAGCCCGCTCGACGCGCTGGTCTTGAACGGCGCCGAGTGGTACCTCGGAGTCACGGTGGGCGAGGACGCGGAGATGGCCCCGCGCGCCCCGATTTCGAGCGTGCCGTTCGCGATCGCGTGCGGCGATGTGCGCGGCGATATCCACCCTTCGTCGATCTCGATCGGGTCGATTCACGTGATCGACAAGAACGGTAAGTGGATCGGCGATCCGACTGGCCTCCTCGGTCCGAAGGGCCCCAAGGGTGATATTGGCCCGCAGGGTGATAAGGGCGATGTGGGTCTCCAGGGTGACAAGGGCGAGATTGGCCCGGTCGGTCCGCAGGGCGAGAAGGGCCTTCAGGGCGACAAGGGTGATATCGGCCCGGTCGGTCCGCAGGGTCCGAAGGGCGCGGACGGTCTGCAAGGTCTGAAGGGCGAGCAGGGCCCCGCGGGATCCGCCGGCGAACCCGGCCCGATCGGTCCGGCGGGCGCGATTGGCCCTGTGGGCCCGATGGGTCCGGCGGGCGCGGACGGCGCGATTGGCCCTGTGGGGCCGGCGGGCGCGATTGGCCCCGTGGGTCCGGCGGGCGCGGACGGCGCGATTGGCCCTGTGGGTCCGGCCGGCGCGATGGGTCCAGCCGGTCCGGCGGGCGCCGATGGTGCGATTGGTCCGATCGGGCCGGCGGGCGCGATTGGCCCGATGGGGCCGGCCGGTGCGGATGGCGCGATTGGCCCTGTGGGTCCGGTGGGTCCGGCGGGCGCGGACGGCGCGATTGGTCCGAGCGGACCTGCGGGCGCGATGGGTCCGGCCGGTGCTGATGGAGCGATTGGCCCTGTAGGCCCGATGGGGCCGGCGGGTGCGGATGGCGCGATTGGCTCTGTGGGCCCGATGGGTCCGGCCGGCGCCGATGGAGCGATTGGCCCTGTGGGCCCGATGGGGCCGGCGGGTGCTGATGGAGCGATTGGTCCTGTGGGTCCCATGGGTCCGGCCGGCGCCGATGGCGCGATTGGCCCTGTGGGTCCCATGGGTCCGGCGGGCGCCGATGGCGCGATTGGCCCGATGGGTCTCACTGGTCCGGCCGGCGCCGATGGCGCGATTGGCCCGATGGGTCTCACTGGTCCGGCGGGCGCCGATGGCGCGATTGGCCCTGTGGGCCCGATGGGTCCGGCTGGCGCGGATGGAGCGATTGGCCCGATGGGTCTGACGGGCCCGATGGGTCCGGCTGGCGCGGATGGAGCGATTGGCCCTGTGGGTCCGATGGGTCCTGCTGGCGCGGATGGAGCGATTGGCCCGATGGGTCTGACCGGCCCGATGGGTCCTGCTGGCGCGGATGGAGCGATTGGCCCGATGGGTCTGACCGGCCCGATGGGGCCGGCCGGTGCGGATGGCGCGATTGGCCCTGTGGGTCCGGTGGGTCCGGCGGGCGCGGACGGCGCGATTGGTCCGAGCGGACCTGCGGGCGCGATGGGTCCGGCCGGTGCTGATGGAGCGATTGGCCCTGTAGGCCCGATGGGGCCGGCGGGTGCGGATGGCGCGATTGGCTCTGTGGGCCCGATGGGTCCGGCCGGCGCCGATGGAGCGATTGGCCCTGTGGGCCCGATGGGGCCGGCGGGTGCTGATGGAGCGATTGGTCCTGTGGGTCCCATGGGTCCGGCCGGCGCCGATGGCGCGATTGGCCCTGTGGGTCCCATGCTGGCGCCGATGGCGCGATTGGCCCGATGGGTCTGACTGGTCCGGCCGGCGCCGATGGCGCGATTGGCCCCGTGGGTCCTGCTGGCGCCGATGGCGCGATGGGTCCCGCTGGCCCGACGGGTCCCGCCGGCGCCGATGGCGCGATGGGTCCCGCTGGCCCGATGGGTCCGGCCGGCGCCGATGGCGCGCAAGGTCCGCAAGGCACGGAAGGCCCGATGGGTCCCGCCGGTGCCGATGGCGCGATGGGTCCCGCCGGCGCCGATGGCGCGATGGGTCCGATGGGTCCGCAGGGTATCCAGGGTCCGCAGGGCGATCGCGGCGAGCCCGGGATCGTGCAGATCGTCCGGCTCGACAGCCCGGTCGTCGTCGATATCCCCGCGAACATGGCGGGCTACGACTTCATCGGCACTCCGGCGTACGTGCAGCTCGCGCAGCGCTCGTTCATCACCGGAATGGCACAGGCGGCGATCGGCTCCTCCGAGGACGATCCGCTCAGCCCGGCGCTCGGAGCGTTCCACTACGACCTGTGCTTCGAATACGAAGCCGGCGGCATCTACCGCTTCTCCAACTGGCCCGCGTACGGCAACCTGACCAACCGCGCGGTCTCTTGGGCCGCGGCCGCGAGCTTCGAATTCCTCGCCGGCAACTACTGGGTCGGCTTCTGCGTGCAGAACTCGAGCGCCCTCGTGGGCGACATGCACGCGGCCGTGACTGGCACCTTCCAGATCGTCCCGTCCGGCAACCAGTAACTCCCCACCTCGGCAACTCCCCGCCTCGGCAACTCCCCGCCTCGGGCAACTCCCCACCTCCCCCGGCCACCGTGACTCGGCACCTCCCGCCGAGCCACGGTCCCGTCACTGCCCTCCAGCCGAAGACTCCAGCGCGACGCGCAACCGGATCTGCTCGCGCTCGTCGAACGACGCGGCCATCAAGCGCGCCTCGCACGCGCTCCCGGCGGCGGACTGTCCACAGGCCGCATCCCGATCACGACGGAAGGCCTCCACGCGCTCCCGCCACGCGGCGCGGCTGCGGTCCAGCTCTCCGAGGCGCGCCGCCGCCTCCTCGCCGAGCGTCGACGCGCGGAACCTCCGGATCTCCTCCTCGTCGGCGCCCCCCGCGCGCAGCGTCTCCTCGTCCCCGCGCAGCGTGATCACCCGCGTCATCGCCGCGCGCGCCTGCCTCTCCGGCGCGGTCAGCTTCTGGTCGGCGTCGGCGATCCGGTCCGCGCGATCGTCGGCGGAGGCCGCGCGATCCTTCGCCGCGTCGACCTTCGCGATCGCGGCCTCCGCGAGGCGCTCCTCTGCCCCGAACAAGGCCTCCGCGGCGTCGCCGAAATGGTCCCGCCGCAGCCTCCGAAGCGCCGCGAGCCTCTCCGCCGGCCCCTTCGTGTCATCGGCCCCCAGCGAGGCCGCCGCCTTCCGATATGCCACGTACGAGCCGAGCAGATCGACCGCCTCCCCGAGCGCCGGCTCGCGGAGGTGCTTCTTCGCATACGCATTGATCCGAGATTGGATGACCGCGTCGCTCTCCTCGCCGCTGGCCGCGAAGAAGTAGTCGAACAGCGCGATCGTCCGCGCGCTCATCACGAGGTGACCGTCCTCTCCGACGTCGAGCGAGCCGTCCACCTCGGTCCCTTCCAGCGAGCTCGGCAGCGGCACATCGGCGCTCTCCGCATCACCGCTCTTCGCGACCGGCGCCGCCGCCCGCGCGGGCCCGGGCACCTTCGTCTCCGCGGGAGCCCCCGCCGCGGGCGCCTTCGACTGCGCGCCTCCGGGGCGGGCGGGGGCCTCTCTCGGCCACAGGACGGCGGCGCCCAGCGCGAGCGCCGCGATCCCGAGGGCCAGAGTCCAGACTCCACGCCTCGAAGGTGCCTGTCGTTCGGCCGCGGCCCTCTCGCCGCGGCCTCCTTGCTTCGCGCGGGCGGCCTTCACGGCGGCCTCACAGCCCCAGGTTCTTGAGGCGGTTCGCGTGCGTCCGGAACACCGTCTTCGGGTTCGTCGCGAGCACCGCCACGAGGCCGAAGAGCTGGTTCACCTCGTCGAGGTGGTTCATCCAGTAGTCGTCGCGCAGCACCTTGCCGAAGTGCGAGCTGCACCGGCCCACGAGCCCGTCGTTCGACTCCTTGTACACGAGCGACGAGACGCCGAGCGCCGCGTCGCCCACGTCGAGCACGTTCGTGAGAGGCGCCGTCCCGCTCCACGAATAATAGCGGATCCCGCCCGCGACCTCGGGCCCTTGGCCGCACGCCGTGGATGGCAGTCCGGCCGGATACTTCGCGTTGAACTGGCCCGCTCCATTGGCGGTCAGCGACTCCAGACCAGCGACCGCGTCCTGCCCCGCGAGGTCCCCCGACAAGAGGCCCTCCAGCGTGCCGAGCGAGTTCGCCAGCGTCGCGGCCACCGTCTCCGAAAAGCCGCCCGGCGTGAGGTTCTTGCGGAGGAAGTCCGCGAGCTCCGCGCCCTTGTGGGGAGTGCCGACCGTCGTGACCGAGGCCACCAGATCCGGCCGCACCGCCGCGACATACCGCACGTCGAAGCCGCCGTGGCTGTGGCCGATGAGGTTCACCTTCGGCTGCCCGGTCGTCGCGACGATGTCCTCGATCTGCGCGAGGAGCGCCTCTCCGCGCTGCTCCGACGAGGCGAAGGCCGGGACGTGCGTGACGTGGACGTCGGCCCCGTCCGCCTGCAGCGTCTCCGCGACGCCGTGGAAATAATCGACCACACCGAACAAGGAGTCGAAGCCGGCCATCCCGTGGCACAGCACGATCGGATATTTCGTCTTGGTGTATCCCGAGGACGTGAGGGCCTCGTTCTTGGTGGTGCCCGCCTCTTCGACGTTCTGGACGCTCTGGTCCGTGTCCGTCGCGGTGCACCCCGAGAGCGGGGCAAGGAGACAGAATCCCGCAGCAAACGCGGCAAATCGGCTCTTCGAAGAAGCGGTCATCCGGTTGGTTCGCATGGGCGTTACCTCCGCCGATGACGCACTGCACGACACGTACCGGGTCATGGACCGGCGCTCCACAACGCGCCGACCCCTCTCTCGCGACAGCCTCTCTGGATTCGTCCGCCGCCCGCGAAGGTGCCAGTCGGCCCGCGGACAGTCGTCCTGTATTCATCCACCCATAAACCAATAAGCTCTCACCCGCTCGCCCGTTTCACGAGGGCGCGGCGCGATCCAGGATGGACAATGGCTTGTTCGCCAGAGATCCGTTCACGTAGGTGAAAGGAGCCGGATGGACAACGAGGTGCCGCGCTGTGCTCCGCGGGCCGGGGAGGAGCCATTGCACGAGGCGGACCAACTGGCATGCTCCCGGGGCGTGGCGCGGCGCCCGCGAACCGTGCTCTCCTCCGGCCGTCCCGATGAGCGAGCCGAACGATCCCGCCCCGAATCCGTACCAGAAGCCGGTCTTCGCCAGCGATCCGGAGCCGTCCCCGCAATACAAGCCGCACGATCCGAAGGTGGCCACCTTCGCGCAGCGGCTCGGCGGCGGCCTCATGGCGATGAACGGCGTCCTGCTCCTGTGCGAGATGGCGCTCCTCCCACCGCAGAAGAGCGGGTCCCCGGTGTCGGGCATCGGGCCCGCCATCGTCGACATCATCCTGGGCCTCGTCCTCTTGCGCGGGTCCGCGTCGGTCCTGGTGTGGGCCATCGTGCGCGCGGCCCTCGGGATGACGGCGGGCGCCGCGCTCCGAGCCTCCGAAGGGCCCGTGGTCGTGGTGTACACGGTGCTGCTCTGCGCCTCGATCCTGGGCCTCTTGATCGGCAAGGCGGACCGCATCCGCACCGCCGTCGCGGGCTCCGTGCTGGGGCTGTGCGTCGCGGTCGAGATGGTGTCGCTCATCGGGCTCAGCCTCGGCAACAACCCGCTGGCCTCGCTCCTCATGACCGCGTCGGGGGATGTCGAGGGCTCCCCGGTGCACGAGGCGCAGGGGCGCACGGCGCCGTACCAGCTCGCGTTCCCGAACGACCGCTGGTACCTCCGCAAGCAGGAGTCGGCGGCGAAGGACAACGCGGACGCGGATCGCTGGTTCATGCGGCCGGACAAGGACGCGCACATCCTCGTGATCGCGGAGCACGTGCCGGGCAAGACCCTCGCGGTGGACGCGTACGCCGACGCCATCGCCCAGAACATGCAGCGCGAGGTCCCGAACCTCTCGATCGACGCGCGCGAGCCGTGGGCGCCGAACCCCACGCACGGCCGCGTTTTGCGCATGCACGGGCGCCGCGACAACATCGACTTCACCTGGTACTGCGTCGCCTTCACCGCGATCGAGCGCGGCTACTACATGCTCGCGTTCGGCACGCAGGACACGATGCGCGACCTCGACGCGGAGATCCGGTCGATCACCGACTCGTTCCGCGTGCCGAAGGAGGTGCTCGACGCGCTGCCGCCGGACGTGGACCCGACGCCGGTCACGACCGTGCGGGGGCAGAAGATCCCGTACGCGATCACCGCGCCGGAGCGGTGGTTCTTGCGCAAGGAGGACGTCGTGAAGGCCGAGAACAGCGCGCTCGACAAGTGGCTGATCCGGCCCGAGCTGGACGCGCACGTGTTCGTGATCGCCGAGGAGGTGCCGGCCGGGCTCACGCTGCCGCTCGACAAATACGTGGCCGTGGTGCTCGAAAACGCGCACCAGGGCACCGAGAACTACACCGAGGTCAGCCGCGAGAAATGGGCGAAGTTCCCGAACGACGGCGTCCGCGTGCACGCCTCGATGACGCGCTCGGGCGTCGACATGGAGTACGAATACGCCCTCTACGCGAAGGCGAACCGCGCCTACCAGGTGACCGGGTTCACCACGAAGACGAGCTACGCCACCGCGAAAGCCGACATCGTGCGGGCGATCGACTCGTTCGAGCCCGCGCCGTAGCCCCGCGGGCGGCCGGCTTCACACCGCGATCCGGAAGCGGCGCAGGCGTGGTAGAAGGCCCGCCCGTTTCATGAGCACCTCCAGCAAACCTCGCCTCCGCTTCGCGCCCTCGCCGACCGGCTACCTCCACATCGGCGGCGTCCGCACCGCGCTCTTCAACTGGCTGTGGGCCCGCAAGACGGGCGGCACCTTCATCCTCCGCATCGAGGACACGGACCAGGAGCGCTCCACGCCCGCGAACGAGGCGATCATCCTCCGCGACCTCACGTGGCTCGGCCTCACGTGGGACGAGGGCCCGGACGTCGGCGGCCCGAACGGCCCGTACCGCCAGATGGAGCGCCTCGCGCTCTACCACTCGTTCGCCGACAAGCTGATCGAGCGCGGCCGCGCGTACCGCTGTTATTGCACCAAGGAAGAGCTGGACGCGCAGCGGGAGGCGCTGAAGGCGAAGGATCCGAAGGCGCAGTTCCGCTACCCGGGCACGTGCCGCGATCGCAAGGCGCCCTACCCGGACACGCCGTTCGTGATCCGCATGCGCTCGCCGAGCTCGGGGGCGATCACGTACGAGGACATGGTCTTCGGCGAGGTGACGACGCCGAACAACACGCAGCAGGACTGGGTGCTCATCCGCAACGACGGCGTGCCGCTCTACAACTTCGGCTGCGTGGTCGACGACATCACGATGGGCATCACGCTCGTCGCGCGCGGCCGCGATCACATGATCAACACGCCGGTGCAGATCCTCCTCTACGAGGCGCTCGGCCACAAACCGCCGCAGTTCGCGCACCTGCCGATGATGCTCTCGCAGAAGGGCGCCAAGCTCTCGAAGCGCGACGGCGCGGTGGCCGTGGGCGACTATCGCGAACAAGGCATCACGCCGGACGGGCTGCTCTCGTACCTCGTGCGGTTCGGCTGGTCCTTCGGGGACGAGGAGATCTTCTCGAAGGCGGACCTCGTCGAGAAATTCGATTGGTCGCGGTGCAGCAAGTCCGACGGCAAATTCGACTTCAAGAAGCTCGCGGCGATCGCGTTCGAGCACCTCAAGACGGAGCGCCTCACGTCGTCGGAGGAGTACGTGGAGGGCGCCGTGCGGTTCCTGCAGAAGGCCGGCTTCGAGAGCCCGGATCGCGCGCTCGTGCAGAAGGCGTTGCCGCTCATCCGCGAGCGCGCGCAGACCTTCGTGGAGGCCGGGACGGCGCTCGACTACTTCTTCCGCGAGCCGCCGACGATGGATGAGAAGGCGGTGAAGAAATTCCTCACGGCCGACAAGGCGAAGCTCCTCGCCGATCTGCGCGCGCTCGTGGCGGCGTCGGCGACGTTCGCGGCGAAGGACATGGAGGCCGAGGCGACGGCGTGGCTCGCGAAGGAGGGCCTTCAGTTGAAGGACGTGGCGCAGGCGGCGCGCGTGGCGCTGACGGGCCGCTCGGCGTCTCCGGGCCTCTTCGAGGTGATGGAGGTGCTCGGGCGTGAAAAGACGCTCGCGCGGCTCGATCGCGGCATCGACATGGCGAAGGCCGCCGCGCAGGCGTGATGAGCACACTCCACCTCTTCACGCGCCTCTTCGCTGCGGGCCCCACGATCGCGGTCGACACCGGCGCTCCGTCGCTCAGCTCGACGGGGCTGCGGGCGTTCGTCCCGTTCCTGGGATACGTCCTGATCGCGCCGATCCTGTGGCTGTTCTTCGGCAAGACGTGGCGCGAGCTCGACGTGGAGGCGCACGAGCACCAGCGCAAGACGCTCGCGTCCGGGAGCTGGGACCGCCGCCCAGCGGTGCTGTTCGCGATCACGGCCGCGGTGCTGACGCTCCAGGAGTACTACGGAGGGCGCCAGTTCTACGACGAGCAGATCAAGCCATGGCTGAAGGTGCAGGAGTCGCTGCACATCATCGATCCGGCCACGGAGTGGATCGGCGGCCTCGTCAACGTGAAGCGCTACAACGAGCTCTACAGCTACGGCTGGTGGGCGTTCTCGCGCGTCTTCGGCTACGTGGTGATCCCGATGACGGTCTGGAAGATCGTCTTTCCGAAGGACAGCCTGCTCGACATGGGCCTCCGGACGCGGGGCCTGCTCAAGCACGCGTGGATTTACCTGCTCTGTCTCGCGGTGGTGTTGCCGGCCACGTACATCGTGTCTCGCTCCCCGGACTTCGGGAATTACTACCCGTTTTACAAGCAGTGCTCGCGCTCGTGGACGGATTTCCTCGCGTGGGAGACGATGTATTTCTGCCAGTTCTTCGGCCTCGAGATCTTCTTCCGCGGATTCTGGCTCACGGGATTGCGGCGTAGCCTCGGCTCGGGCGCCATCTTCGCGATGGTGGTGCCGTATTGCATGATCCATTACGGCAAGCCTTATCTGGAGACGTGCGGCGCGGTCGTGGCGGGCATCGCGCTCGGCTCCGTGGCGATGCGCACGCGCAGCATCTACTCCGGCTTCCTCGTCCACGTGACGGTCGCGCTCTCGATGGACATGCTCGCGCTCTCGCATCGAAGCGGCTTACCTACGGTTTGGTAGCGGCCGCCACTGGGAGGACGGAGTCCGGTCCGCGGAGGCGGAGCGGAGCCTCGCTCCGCGGAGTCCGGAGCGGATCGGACGCAGTCCTCGACGTTGTAACGGACCGGACGGGGGCACTTCATTCACGTTGCGAGCGCGGACGTCCCTGCGCTGGCTCCATCGAAAAAAAAGGAAGATATCGAGTTACCAGTTCCCCGAATCGCGCGTCCGGGACTGGCCCCTTCCGCCCGCAGGTCGTGCGGCGGTGCCGAGGTGTGGATAGGCACCGTCCGTCCCGGGGCCAACGTGCCTGTTCCGGAGAGTGGCTGTTTGCGCGGGGCTACTTCTTGGGCGCGGTCAGCGTCTCGCCGGCGAGGAGGCGGTCCATCACCTGCGCCTGCGCGGCGTGGCTCGGCGCCTTCTTCGAGACGGTCGCGAGGCCGGTCACGAGGGCGCGGCTCACGGAGGCGTGCGCGGCGTCCCACGGCGTCGCGGCGAGGCGGCGCCACAGCATCTTTTCGAGCAGGCGCGCGCGGCGGTGCGAGAGGGCCGCGACCGCGCGATCCACGCTGCCGGACCACGCCGGGTCGACCCGCATCGCCCGCAGGAAATAGGCCCCGGCGCGCGTCGCACCGAACGGCTGGCCGAGCGCCGCGTCCGCCGCGTCGCACAGCGCCTCGGCCTTGTCGCGCGGCGTCTTCGCGTCCCGCAGCTTGACGCGCGCCTTCGCGAGCCCCGGCCCCGGCTTGCCGCCCCCCGCCCCGATCGGGAGCATCTTCGCCACGAGGAACAGGACGAACACCCCGGCCACGACGACGAGCGCCCAGCGCCACGAGATATCCATGCCTCCGTCCTACCACGACCAGGGCCGCACAAAACACTTGCATGCGACCTGATCGCGAATCCATCGGACGAATCCGGCCTTCGGACCCCCGAAGACGCGCGGCCACACTCCCCGGATGCGCCAGGTTGGCAATGGCACCTTCCGGGGGCGCCGGGGCCTGCCAAATTGGCATTTACACGCGATGGTTTCCGCGGATTTGCCCGGGCGCGACGGGGCCGTTACGATCGACTCCAACGTGGCCGCACTCCGCTCCCTGCCCCTCCTCGGCGCCCTGGCGCTCCCCGTCGTCCTCCTGCCAGGCCTCGCGGCCGCGGACATCTACTCGTACACCGACGAAAACGGCGTCACCCACTTCACGAACAAGCCTTCCGGGGACGGCAAATACAAGCTTTACCTGAAGTCCACGGAGCACGAGTCGAAGCGCGGCGGGTCGAGCGCCGTCGCGTTCCTCCCGGCCGACCGGTCGCCGGAGCGCTTCACCCGCTACGACGTGTGGATCCGGCAGGCGGCGACGCTGTACCAGATCCCGGAAGAGCTGGTGCGCGCGGTCATCAAGGTGGAGAGCGACTACGATCCGCGGGCCACCTCGCCCGTCGGCGCCGTGGGGCTGATGCAGCTCATGCCCGAGACGGCGATGCGCATGCAGGTGCGCGACATCCACGATCCGCGCGAGAACATCTTCGGCGGCGTGCGCTTCCTCCGCGTCCTCGCGAATGCCTTCAACGGCGACCTGGCGCTCACCGTCGCGGCCTACAACGCGGGCGAGGCGGCGGTCCTCAAGTATGGCGGCGTCCCCCCCTACGCGGAGACGCAGGGCTACGTGACGCGGGTGGTGGAGTTCTACGCGCGCTACCGCACCATGAATGACGCGACGGTGGCTTCGCAGGGCGAATAGCGGGCCCGGGCCGAGGACGCAGCGCAGCATGCGACGCGCCGATCGTGGGACCACGTAACGGGTCAATCAACGACATGGCCGCGCGGCCCGTGGGCGAGTAAGAGGGCCATACTCCACCATGGCCGCCTCTCTCGCTGATCTCGCCAAGCGCTTCACCGACATCGTGCCTCTCAAGCCGCCGGTCGATCCGGCCACGCTCAAGCACAAGCAGCTCGTCGAGGTGCCCGACTTCCGTCGCATCCCCGCGTACAAGGACGTCACCGACGAGCAGTTCCTCGATCACCACTGGCAGGCGAAGCGCTCGATCACGCGCCCCGACAAGCTCCTGGAAGCGCTGCGCGGCCTCGTGTCCGCGGAGTTCATCAAGGACGCGACGGAGGGCTTCTCGGCCGCGCCGATGAGCGTGCGCGTGTCGCCGTACATGATGAGCCTCATCGACTGGAACGATCCGTACTCGGATCCGCTGCGCACGCAGTTCATCCCGCTCAAATCGCGCATGCTGCCCGACCACCCGAAGCTCGGGCTCGACTCGCTGCACGAGCGCGCGGACGCCCCGGTGCCGGGCCTCACGCACCGCTACGTCGACAAGGCGCTGTTCCTGCCGCTCGACACGTGCCCGGTGTACTGCCGCTTCTGCACGCGCAGCTACGCGGTCGGCGTCGACACGGAGGAGGTCGAGAAGACGCACTTCAAGGTCGACGACGAGCGGTGGGCGCGCGCCTTCGCGTACATCGCGTCCCGGCCCGAGCTGGAGGACATCGTCGTCTCCGGCGGCGACGCATACAACCTCCGCGCCGAGCAGATCCGCGCGATCGGAGAGGCGCTGCTCGCGATCCCGCACATCCAGCGCATCCGCATCGCGACGAAGGGCCCCGCGGTGATGCCGCAGAAGATCCTGACGGACCACGAGTGGGTCGACGCCGTCACGGGCGTGGTGGAGGCCGGGCGCAAGCTGCACAAGGAGGTCGTCGTGCACACGCACTTCAACCACCCGAACGAGATCACGGGCATCACGCGCGACGCGATGAACCGGCTGTTCGAGCGCGGCATCACGGTGCGCAACCAGTCGGTCATGCAGCGCAACGTGAACGACACGCCCGAGGTGATGCGGCTGCTCGTGAAACGGCTCGGGCACGTGCACGTGCATCCGTACTACGTGTACGTGCACGATCTCGTGAAGGGCACGGAGGACCTGCGCACGACGGTGGCGACGGCGATCTCGGTGGAGAAGCACGTGCGCGGGAGCACGGCGGGCTTCAACACGCCGACGTTCGTGGTGGACGCGCCCGGCGGCGGCGGCAAGCGCGACGCGCACTCCTTCGAGTACTACGACCGCACGACGGGCATCAGCGTGTACCAGGCGCCTTCGGTGAAGCCGGGCGAGCTGTTCACGTACTTCGATCCGATCGATCAGCTCCCCGCCGAGGGCCGCGCCCGCTGGGCCGACCCGTCGCAGCACGAGCTCATGGTCGAAGACGCACTCGCGAAGGCCCGCGCCGGCGCCCGCTGAGGGACGCCACTCTCATCACGTCATTTGAAGGGGGGATTCGAGGGAGGAAACCTCACCAGGCCTCGTGCGGCCTCGTGAGCGGGGCGGCCTTCGAGCGGCCGCCCCCAGGCAGGATCACGCGGCGTCGCGCTCGCCGCGACGGCGGCGACGGGACGCGCCGATCGCGATCGCGAGGGCCGCGAACACGAGGCCCGCGCGCTCGTTCGTGTCGTCGCCGGTGGTGCGGCACGAGCAGCCACCGCCGCCCGTCGCGAGGCCCCAGCCGCCCTTCGGCGTGGTGTCGGTGCCGGTCGTCGTGGTGCTCGACGTCGTCGTCATCGTCGTGCCGCCGGTGCCGCCGGTGTCACCACCGCCGCCGCCCGTCCCCGACGTGAAGCAGTCGCCGCTCCGGCACTCCTGACCGCTCGGACACACGACGCCGCTGCACGGGCAGTCGCCGCAGTTGCCGGTCAGCGGATCGCAGCACGAGCCGTCCGCGCACTTGTCGCTCATGCACTTCGAGTCGACGCACACGGGCGGGTTCTGCGACGTGTCGCACACCTTGCCGTCCGTGCACGCGGGCGAGCAGGTCGGCTTGCACTCGCCGTTCACGCACGCCTCGTCCGCGCCGCACGTCTTGTCGGCGCACGAGGGCACGCACACGTGATCGGTGAAGTCCGCGTTCGGCTTGCACGTCTCGCCGTCCTTGCAGGGGTTCGGCACGCACGGGTTGTCGGTGCAGCCGCCCGCGTGGCACGCGCTGTCGCAGCCGACGCACGGCACGTTGTAGCAGTTGTCGGTCACGCACTTTCCAGCCGAATCGCCGTAGTTCGTGCACACCGCGCCGTTGTCGCAGACGACGCCGTAGCAAGGCTCCTGGCAGCCCGACTGATCCTTGCAAGCGCACACCGGAGGCGTGACGCAGTTCGCGTCCGCCGGCGTGCCCTCCGGACCGCACACGACCTTGTTCGTGCCCGGCTCCACCACCTTCGCGTCCTTGCAGTTGTTCGGGCAGAAGTCGGGGAAGCAGTAGCTGCCCTGCGTGCCGTCCGGCTTGGTGCCGAGCACGCACTCCTGACCGGGCGGGCACGGGAACTCGCCGCCGCACGGCTCCGCGCAGCCGCACTTGCCGGAGCCGCCGTTGACGCAGTCCTTGCCCGAGCTGCAGAGGCCCGAGCCGTTGTCGACCTGGCCGTCGCAGTCGTTGTCCTTGCAGTCGCACTCCTCGGGCTGCGGGGTCGTGCCGCCGGAGCACTTCACCTGGCCTGCGACGCAGGCGTACACGCCGCCGCTGCACGCGCCCTGCGCGACGCCGCAAGGCTGACCGATGACGTGCGTCATGTCGTTCGGATCCGCGGAGCCGTCGATGCCGTTCGGCGGGTTGCCCGGCTCGTCCACTTCACCGTCGCAGTCGTTGTCGAGGCCGTCGCACACCTCGGGCGAGGGGCCGATGCCGCCGTCGCACACCGTGTTGCCCGCGCCGTCGCACTTGAGGACGCCGGGCATGCACGGCGCGAAGACCGGCGGGTTCGGGTACTGCTGCGGGTCGTAGCTGGGCGTGCAGGTGCCGCCGAGCTGGATGCCGTTGTCGACGACGCCGTCGCAGTCGTTGTCGAGGTTGTCGCACAGCTCCGGCGAAGGCGGCACGTCGCCCACGCAGTCGAGCACGCCGCCCGCGCACGCGAGGACGCCCGTCTTGCACTCGCCGGTGTCGCTGCCGCACACGGTGCCCACCTGCGGGAGGCTGCCGTCGTCCACCTGCCCGTTGCAGTTGTTGTCGAGGCCGTCGCACGTCTCGGCCGCGGGGCCCTTCGAGCCCTGGCAGACCCAGCCGGCCGCGCCCGCGCAGGCGAGCGTGCCCGCGCCGCACGGAGGCGTGAGCGTCCCGGCGCCGGTGCAGTCCGCGCCAGGCGGCGGGCACCACTGGAGGTTCTTGAACGTGCAGCAGTTGCCCGGGAGCGCCCAGCAGCCGTTCATGCCTTGCGCGGGCGCGTCGGCGAGCGGGGCGTCGTCGACCACGCCGTTGCAGTTGTTGTCGAGGCCGTCGCACACCTCGGCCTGCGGTCCGGTGCCGCCCTGGCAGATGAGCGCGCCGTTCACGCACGCGGTGAGGCCCGGCGTGCAGGGCGCCTGGTTGAGGCCGCACGGCAGGTTCACGCCGAACACGTTGTCGTCGACGACGCCGTCGCAGTCGTTGTCGATGCCGTCGCACACCTCGGTGGAGGGGCCGACGAAGCCGATGCACTGGTTCGAGCCGCAGGCCTTCGAGCCCTGCTTGCACTGGCTGTTCGGGCCGTAGTTGAGGTTGTTCGGCTGGCCCGCGGGCACGCACGGCGTCGCGGCGGCGCCGTTGTCCACGATGCCGTCGCAGTTGTTGTCGATGCTGTCGCAGACCTCGGTCTGCGGGTTGTTCGTGCACTGGTTGTAGCCGCCGCCGGGGCACGCGCCGATCACGTTGCCCGGGTTCGCCTTCTGCGGGCACACGAGCGTGCCGGCGCAGTTCAACGGGTTCGCGAGGCCGCACGGCACGTCCGCGATGCCCTCGTCCACGAGGCCGTCGCAGTCGTTGTCGCAGCCGTCACACACCTCCGGCGAAGGCACGCAGCCGTTGCACACGGCCTCGTCCGTCACGCCGTTGCAGTTGTCGTCGAGGCCGTTGCACACCTCGGCCGTGGGGCAGTGCGCCGGGTTGCCGCACTTGAGGACGTTCTCGTCGACCGTGCCGTTGCAGTTGTTGTCGGTGTTGTCGCACGTCTCCTTCGGGTCGTAGCAGAGCCAGCTTTGCGGGTCGGCCTGCTGCGCGACGGTGGTGCACGGCAGCTTCGTGAGGTCGCCGGTCGGGTTCGCGGCGGTGATCGTGCCGGTGTACGTCGTGAGGCACGCGAGGCGCTGCGCGCCGGTGTTCCACGGGCAGCACGTCTGCCCGACGTCGCAGTAATGCTTGAAGCCCTCGTCCGTGCAGCCGTTGCAGTTGTCGTCGGCGTTGTTGCAGCTCTCGGGCTTGATCGCGCCGGAGATGATGTTCGAGAGGGCGATCGAGAGGGCGGTCTCGTCGTTCGCGAGGACGCTCGCGCCGGTGCCGCCGGCGGCCGCGATCTGGTCGGACTCGGTGAGGCCGCCGCCCGCGAAGTTGATCATGTACGTGCGGATCTTCCAGGTCTTGCCGCCGACCACGACGCCGTTGTTGTAGAGGTCGGCCGCGGCGTTGACGGCGTCCGCGGTCGTGTCGCACGTCTCGCCGCCGTCCGTGATGAAGATGATGTTGACCGGGCGGCACGCGGTGCTGCCGTTCACGCCGGTGCCCGTGAGGTCCTGCGACGCGAGCGGCGTCGGGTACACGACCGAGTTGTCCTGCGCGGTCCAGCCCGTGGTCGAGAAGTAGCGCTTCATGTCGCGGAGCGCGCCGTTCAGCGGCGTGAACCCGTCGGCGAAGAGCTCCGTGTTGCCGGTGCAGTTGTTGTCGACGGTCGCGAGCAGCGCCGCCGTGTTGTCGGCCGGAGGCGGCACCTGCCAGAACGAGTCCTGCAGCATCGGCACCTGGATGAAGGCGCCGCGGCGGCTCGCGCCGGTGCCGGGGCCGCAGCCCGGGTTCGTCGCGTTGTTCGGGTAGTCGGTGTACTGGCAGTTCGCGAAGCACGTGGCGCTGCAGTTGCTCTCTTTGCGCGGGTACGTCGCGAGGCCGAAGTTCACCTGACCGGCGAACGCCTGCACCGTGTTCTTGATCGCGCACCGCAAGTGAGCGCGGCGATCCGTGCCGTAGGCCGCGCCGCACGAGGGCGCGACCGCCGGGTTGCCGACGTCCGACGTCATCGATCCGGACGTGTCGGCGATGAGCATGAAGTACGGCTTCGAGGAGGGCGGCCAGTCGCTCGGGTTGAACGAGAGGCACGACGCCGGCTCGGCGGAGGCGACGCTCGGAGCGAGGAGCGACGCCGCTCCCGCGACGAGCGCGCCCGCGATGGCCCAGGAGGAGAGAGCTTTGCGCATCGGCTTTTCCATGGTGTGGGTCCTCCTCCTCACAGCGTCGGATCCTGGGTGAAGCAGCATCGGAAGCCCGTGTCGAAGAACTTGTAGTTCGGGTCGACGGAGTAGAAGGTGAACGAGCACGCGGATCCGGTCTCGGACTGGCTGTCGAAGGCGCCGCCCATCAGCTTGTAGACCGTGCCCGACTCGAACACGATCTCGCGGAGGTTGCCGGTCAGGTCGTAGAGCTTGTTGTTCGTGGCCACGTTGCCGTTGAGCGCGCTCCAGTCCGACCAGCAGTTGGTCAGGTTCGCGGAGGCCGTCGGCAAGAGGCCGTCCTGATCGCCCGCCACGCCCGAGTTGAAGTCGAACGAGGGGCCGAGGTTGCAGAACTTGGAGCCGGCGACGTAGCCCGTCGCGCACGCGCTCCCCGCGGCGCCGCGCGGGTTGTAGCCGTACGCACAGGCCGCGTTCGGCTTGCAGGCGTTCTGCCACTGCGTCGTCGTGCACACCGATCCGCCCATCGCGTTGCACGTCTGCGACGCCTCCATCGGCGACACGTTGAACCACGGGATCTTCGACCCGGCGGAGCACGACGGCGTCTTGTCGATCGTCGCGCCGGAGCCCGCGGGGACGCTGGTCCAGTAGCCGTTGCCGGTGCCGGAGTTCTGGTTCGTCGCGCTCGGCCGGCTCGCCTCGTAGGTGTAGATCCACAGCGAGGCGGCGACCTTGGTGACGACCGGCTTCACGAAGTTCGTCGCGTTCGCGCCCTTGTTGCTGAAGGGCTCGTCGACGATGCCGTCGCAGTCGTTGTCGACGCCGTCGCACACCTCGGTGCAGCCGCCGGGCAGGTTGTTGCAGTCCGCCTTCATCGCGCTGCACGTCGTCGTGTTGTTGCCGCTGCACTGGAAGGTGCCGGTCGTGCGGCACGCGCCGTGGCCGGGCGGCGGGAGGCCGTCGTCGCTCGCGCACGCCTTGTTCCAGTTGGGGACGTTCTCGTTGATGAAGCCGTCGCAGTCGTTGTCGAGCGCGTCGCAGATCTCGTCGTCGTTCGAGCAGCCGTTCGCGCACACGCCCGCGGGGAACGTGCACTTCCAGGCGCCCATCTGGCAGGCGACCGTGACGCCGCTCGTGCACTCGGCCGAGAGGGCCGACGCGCTCACGCCGCACACCTGCACCGGCGACGGCACCGTGACGTTCTCGTCCGTCTGGCCGTTGCAGTTGTCGTCCTTGCCGTTGCAGAGCTCCGTCGCGGAGGTGAAGGAGCAGGCGTACTCGCAGGTGCCGTTGTTATCGAGATCGTAGAAGTTCGGCTCGCAGCCCTGGTTCATGCACTGGCCGTTCACGCAGGCGGTGATCGTGTGGATCGCGTTCTGCTGACAGTCGGTGGCGCAGTTGCCGCAGTGGTGCACGTCGCTCATGAAGTCCGGCTGGTTCGTGAGCACGCCGTCGCAGTTGGAGTCGTCGCCGCAGCCGTCCGTGTTGCTCGTCGGCCCCTTCGAGCCCATGCACGTGACCACGCCGGCGGAGCACGTCTTCATGCCGGCCTGACACGGGGACGTCGCGCCCGCGGGCGGGTTCGGCGGGACGTTGCACGCGCCGATCGAGTCCGCCGGGGACATGCCGTTCGTCTTGTCGGGCGTGCCGTCGCAGTCGTCGTCGACGCCGTTGCACGTCTCGGTGCCGGGGAGCACGGCGCCCACGCACTTCAGCATGCCGCCGACGCACTGGTTCGTGCCGAGCGCGCACGGGAAGATCGCGCTCACGCCGCAGGAGCCGCCGACGTCGGTGGGGTTGTCGTCGATCTGGCCGTCGCAGTCGTCGTCGACGTTGTTGCACGTCTCCAGCGTCTGGTTCTCTTTCAGGAGGTTCGGGCCAGTGCACACCGGGAGGCCGCCTTGACAGACCGTCACGCCCGCGTGCGCGGCCGTCGCGCAGAGGCCGTCCGGATCGCCGTAGCAGACGGCGCCGATCGTCGGATCGTTCGACAGATCGTCGGCCCCGTCGATCTTGCCGTCGCAGTCGTTGTCGAGGCCGTCGCAGATCTCCAGGCCGCCGTTCGTGATGTCGCACTGGTACTCGCAGCCCGTCGCGATCGAGCCGTCGAGATCCCACCAGCAGTCGCCGGGGCCGTTGCAGTCGCACGCCGCGAGCTCACAGGACGTGTTCGCGTCCGAGCAAGTCGGGTCGTTGCCTGTCTTCACGCACGCGCCCGAGCCGTGGACGATCGTGCATGTGCGGCCGCATTTGCCGCAGTTCTTCGGGTCGCTGCAGAGGTCGACGTCCTCGTCCTTCGTGCCGTCGCAGTCGTCGTCCTTCTTGTTGCAGAGCTTGTCGTCGTCCGCGGTCTTCTGGCACGCGTACTCGCACGTCCCGTTCTTATCGAGATCGAAGTAGTCGGTCGCGCACTCTCCGCAGGTGCACGTGCCCGGCGTCACCCCCGGGTTCGCGCTCGGGGTGCATCCGATCGTCGCGGGCTTGCAGTTGAGGGCGGTCTGGAAGCAGTCGTTGGCGCAGGTGCCGCACGAGTGCGGGTCCTCGTAGTTGCCGCCGCAGTCCGTGGTGCCGCCGGAGCTGGTCGTGCCCGCGGTGCCCGCAGTCCCCGCCGTACCCGCGGTGCCCGCGCAGCCGTTCAGGAGGCCGCAGTCCCCGCCGCCGCCTCCAGTACCCGAGGTCGTGGTCGTCGTGGTCGTCTCGTCGCCGCAGTCGACGAAACAGTACGCCTCGGTTTGACAGCCTGTCGCTGCGATGGCGAGCCCACCCACAATCGCGGCGATCCAGCCGACCTTCGAGGGATCGAGCATCGTTGATTCTCCTGCGTCCAGAAAAAGGAACGCCCTGCATGGCCGTGCGGGCCGTGCCCTCTTGACAGGGGGCGCGGTCCCTGTGCCGGTTTCTACGACCGCGCGGGCGGCTCTCCCGCGCGCCGAGAAAGGTCAAAGGAAGGGATCTTCCTCGATCGAAATAGTCGCATCCTACTGTCGCCGCTTCAACACTTCTTCCGTGCCAACCGCACGCGTCGTGCGATACACAGGAGCGGCGATGGCGCGAGACAAGCTGCCCGCCGGGAAGGCGAAGGTCCTCCGTTCGGAGCCCGCAGCGCCGGCCCCGACGACGTCCTCGAACCGCGGCCCCGGCCCCACCGAGCTTCGACCGGTGAGCGCACCGGACGGTCGTCCACCTGCGGCGCGCGGCGCCGCATCTCCTGCGCCCCCGCAGCGCCCTGCCGCGTCCGTCGCGACGGGGACGCCCGCGCGGAGCGCCGCATCCCCTGCTCCCGCGAGCAAGAGCCCCAGCGTCCCCCCGGCGCGCGCCTCCTCGTCCGGCCCCGCGCCGCGCGGCGCATCGCTGTCGGCGCCGCCGCCTGCTCCGCGACCGACGACGACCGCCGGGCCTGCGACGGGCGCTCGCGCGTCGACGCCGCCGCCTGCTCCGGCGCGGGGAACGACCGCGAAATCCGGGGACGCGCCGGCGCGGCCGCGCGGTCGTCCTCGCGGCCCGTTCACGCAGCATCGGCGCCTCGACGCGCTGCGTGCGCTCCTGCAGCGCCACCCGAAGGGCCTCACGATCTACGAGCTGGCGCGCGAGCTCGACGTCACGCCCCGATCGATGCGCCGCTACCTCGCGGAGGTCCGCCGCGAGATGGAGATCACGCCGACGCTCGCGAAGCCGGGCGGGGAGCGCGTGTGGCGCCTCGCGCCGGGGGAGCTCGGCCGCCGCGTGGAGGTGCGCCGCACGCAGGCGTACGCCCTCCTCGCCGCGCAGCGCCTCTTCGAGCCGATGAAGGGCTCCACGCTGTACGAAGAGATCGACATGGTCGCGCAGAAGCTCCTCGGCGTCGCGCGGCGGCCGGGTCGCGGCCCCAACGCGGGCGTGGCGGACGCGCGGCTCGAGGAGCGCTTCCTCTACTTGCCGTTCGCGCCGAAGGACTACTCGTCGCGCACGGAGGAGCTGGACGCGCTGTTCCAGGCGGTCGCGGATCTGCGCCCGCTCCGTTGCCGGTATCGCCGCGCGAAGGACGGGCGGGAGGATCGCATCGTCATCCACCCGTACGCGATGGTCCTTTACAAGGACTCGATCTACTGCGTCGGCTTGCACGTGGGCCGCGGGGAGGTGCGCACGTTCCTCCTCGACCGCATGCGCGACGCCGAGTGCGCGACGATCGAGCGCTTCTCGCTGCCCGACGACTTCTCGATCGAGGACCACTTCCAGGGCCAGTTCGGCATCTTCCGCGGCGGCCAGCCGCAGCGCGTGGTGGTCGATTTCGATCCGCGCGTCGCCGAGTACGTGCGCACCCGCCGCGTGCACCCGTCGCAGGAGATCTCGCCGCTGCCGGACGGAGGCGTGCGCCTCTCGATGGCGATCGGCGACCTCACGGAGGTCGGCACGTGGATCCTCGGCTTCGGGGAGACGGCGAAGGTCGTCGAGCCCGCGGAGCTGGTGGACCGCGTGAAGAAGGAGCTCACCGGCGCGCTGGCCCGCTACGCCGCGAGCGAAGCCGCCGCCCTCGAAGCGCCCGCGACGAGCACACCCGAGCCCGCCTCGATCGACGCCGCGCCCCCCGGCGAGTAGCTACGCGCCGATCGGGTACGACCTCTCAAATCCCGTATCGAGATCGGTGATCGTCACCTTCACGAGCCCGTGCTCGGTGACGCTGTACTTCTCCTGGATCAGCGGCCCCGCGTGCGACATGCGCCGCACCGGCACGCGCGCGAGATCGGTCGCGTCCCCGCGCAGCGCCGGATCGAACGGGAACAGCACGTCGCGGTACGCCGTGATGTCGCCGATCGGGACGCCGCGCGCGTCGAGGGCCGCGCACTCCACGAAGCGGTACCGGCCGACGTTGTGCGCCGCTCGGTACACGCGCGGGATCACCGCTCGACCTTCGCCGCGCGCGGGCACGCGCTCCTCGCGATCGAAGATCGGATCGAACACGACCTCCTCGCCGCCGCGGCCCTCGCGGAACACGCCGAAGTGGCGCGACAGGCGGTCCGACACCTCGAAGCCCGCGTCCTCGTCCGCGGCGATCGCGAGGCCGATCGCGATCGCCCCCGACGGGTACGGCGAGCGGTGCACGCGCCGGCCGAAGCGCTCGCGCAGCACGCGCGGCACCACGGGCAGCGCGCTCGCTCCGCCGACCACGTAGATGCCGGCGATCTCGGTCATCGCCTCGTCCACGTCCTGGTCGAGCTTCGCCATCACCGGCTCCATCGCGACGATGGTGCGCTCCACGAGCGGCGCCGCGGCGTCGTAGAACTCCTGCACGCCGATCGTCACCTCGGGCTCGGGCGCGGCGTCGCCCATCACCGCCTCCAGATCGATCGCGATGCGGCGCGAGTTCGGGTTGAGCCGCTCCTTCGCCTCGCGACACTGATCGAGCAGCAGCGACTGCGCGCGCCGCGGCAGCGCCTTCCGATCGAGCTTGGCGGCCGACATCACCACGTCGGCGAGCACCGCGTCGAAGTCGTCGCCGCCGAGGTGGTTGAGGCCCGCGGTCGCGACGGCGTCGTGGTGCCGCCCGTGCAGGTGCACGAGCGACGCGTCGAACGTGCCGCCGCCGAGGTCGTACACGACGATGTGCTCGCGCTTCGACGTGATCGTCCGGTGGTGCCGGTGCGTGTATTCGAAGCCCGCGGCGGACGGCTCGTTGAGCATGCCGACGACCTCGAACCCCGCGCGCCGGAACGCGTCGAGCGTCACGAAGCGCTGCGCCCCGTGCGCGTTCGCGGGCGTCGCGACCACGGCGACGAGCTTGTCGTCGTTGGAGGTGGCGGGCCGATTCGAGCGGTACAGGATCGCGTCGCGCAGCGCGGAGAGGAACCGCGCGATGAGCTCGCCGGCGGAGATCTCGAGGTGCCCGACCTGCACGACGGCGTCGGCGGCGCGCGGCCGCGCGAGCAGCCGCTTGAACGACCGCACGAGGTTCCAGCCCCGCTCCTGCGCCATGTGGAGCGCGTCGAGGCCGAACGTCAGCTCGCCCTTGTGCTCCGCGACGACGGACGGAAAGAAGTCGACCGTGTCCCCGGCATCGTCGAAGAACGAGAGAACGGGATAGTTCCCGCGGTCGCAGCACGCGACGACCGTCCGCGTGGTGCCGAAATCGATGCCCAGACGCACCCCTGTGCTCTACCCCAAGGGCAATCGAGGGGACAAAATTGGCGCGGGTTTTGGGGTTGTTTCTTGTCAGCGCGCTAGGGACGCTCGCTGCGAAGTGACACGACACCTGCGCCCCCCAAATAAAATCAGCCGAGCGGCACTTCGAGCGACAGCTCTTCCAGCGACACGCCGAGGAAGCGGCGCGGGCGCACCGTCACCGCCACCGACGTGCCGTGCTCCTCGTGCGAGGCGGCCTTCACGCTGACGTCCACGCTGCCGGGCGGGGCGCTCTCGAACAGCACGCCGAGCGCGCCTTCGAGCACCGGGGCCACCTCGCCGGGCGGCGAATTCGCGGGCAGCTTCGAGCAGAACGCGCGCAGGAACTGGGCGATGCGCGCGACGAAGAGCTGGTCCACCAAGGACACGCGATCGAGCCGCACCTCGGGCTCCGTCGTCGCCGAGTCGTACGTGCGCTTCGGCGGCGTCACGTAGGCGGTCGGCGCGTTGAAGATCTGCGCCGCGTCGCTGTTCGGGGCCGAGGCGAGCGCGAGCACACCCATCTTGCCGAGGTCCTTCTGCGTGTCCGACGAGATGTACCAGCGCGTCGGGATCGCGACGCCCTCCGCGCTCTCGTCCACGCTCAGATCCTGGTGCACCGGCAGGTTGCCGAGCGTGCCCGCGCGCGGCCCCACGATGCGGCACGCCCAGCCCGTGTCCTTGAACGAGAGCGCCGCGAGCGCGCCGAGCGCGTAGATCGGCGACGTCCACACGAAGCCGCCCTCGTCGTTCGGCAGCTCCGTCACCACCGCCTCGCGCACGCGCGACGAGTTCTTGTCGTACGGCGCGCGCGCGAGGAACGCGTTCGTCGCGAAGACGACCCACCGCATCTCCGGCTTGTAGACCGCGCTGCGCCACGCGAGCGCCGCCTTGTCGTCGAAGAGCTTCTGCTTGTAGTCGAGCCGCTCCACCTCGCCGAGATCGCCCACGCCGAGCAGCCCCGGCTTCGCGCTCATGATCACGGGCACGCTGTAGTTGTCGGCCACGGTCGCGAGGGCCGACGCGCGCGCGAGCGACGCCGTGGTGTTGTCGACCTCCACGTCGACGAGCGCGAACGACACCGGCGGCTCGGCCGACGCGTTCGCCTTGATCGCCTTCTCCAGCGCGACGGCCGCGCTCTGCCGCTTCGCGCTCACCACGTCGATGCGCACGCCCGGGATCCCCTGCGCGCGGTCCGACAAGAACTTGAGCCCGCGCCACGCCTCTTCGAGCCGTCGCACCTCGGGGTGCTGCAAGATGGCGCCGATCTGCGTGCCGATCGCGCGCTCCACGCGGCTGATGGCCTCCGTCGGCTTCACCTGCCCGCCGGACGCGCCGCGCGCGCTCTTCGCGACGGCGCTGATCAGCTCGGTGAAGCGGCTCGGCGGTTCGTCACGCGGAGGCGGCGCCGCGGGCACGCCCGGCTCCAGGCTCACCATGGGGCTCGCCGTCCCGCTGGTGTCCACCATGTCGAGGATCGAGTCGATCGCGCTCGCCTGCTGCGGGGCCGGCGCCGCGGGCGCCGCTGCCTGCGCGGCCGCGCCCGTCTGCGGCACGAGGCCCAGGATCTCGCGCCCGAACGGCGAGCCGGACCACAGCCGCTGCAGCTCCGCGAGCGCCTGATCGCGCCCGAGCCCGCCTTCGCGCAGCCGCTCCAGCACGAGCCGCCCGTCGAGCAGCGAGCGGAGCAGCGGCACCTCGGTCACGAGCCCGTCCGGCCGGAAGCTCTTGAAGCTCGTCGGCGCGAGCTCGATCCGCGCGACGCGCCCCTCCGCGAGCACGCTCGGCACCTCCACGGAGATGCGCGGCCGGATGCGCGTGAACAGATCGTCGAAGGCCGTCGGATCGAGCCGCGTCACGCCCTCCGGCGCGCTCGCGCCCGCGTTGTGATCGTCGCTGGGCGTGAGGTCGGCCACGACGAGGATCCGCAGCGGGAGCAGCGGCCCGCGCTCCTCGACCTCCGGCTCCTCGCCGACCTGGAAGGACATGTTCCCCTTGATCCAACCCTTCTTCGCTTCCGCCATGGGCGCGGAGGATAAGCGAAGTTCTCGTCGGGAGGGAGGGCCCCGTCAGCCCTTGCTGGAGGGCGGCGGCGGCTCGGAGGGAGGCGTGGCCTCGCCGGGGCGCGCGGCCTTCACGATCTCGACCGCCTGCACGCCGAGGCGCATGTGCCCCGTGTCGAGCCGCCGCGTCACGAGGTTCGGCGCGCCGAGCACGCCGGCGGCCATGAGCTGCTTGCGCGCGCGGTAGATGTCCACGTTGAGCTTGCCGGCGTCGATGCCGAGATCGCGGCACACCTTGTCGCGCTCCACCCAGCCGCGCTCTTCGGGCGCGAGGTGCTCGTCCGCGAGGAAGGCCTTCGCGAGCACGAGGAGCGGCAGGTGGTATTGCCGTTGACCGAGGGCGATCTCTCCGCCTTCGTGCAAGAGGGCGAGCTGCACTTGCTCGTCGTTGTGCCGCGTCGTGAACCGCAGCTTCGACGCCTCCAGGTACGGGCCGAAGCGCGACGTCTCGATCGTGATCGCGCTCGCGTCCGGCAGCTCCAGGCTCCACAGATCGCCGTCGACGTTGACGACGCCGCGGTCGGCGATCGGCTGCTCCGAGCTTTGCGACTCCACGATCCACTGCCCGTCGAGCCGCTCGAAGATCGTGACGGCGGCGTTGTCGATGCTCGGGAGCGCGAGGATGCGCGCGGTGGCGCGGACGATCTCCCCGGTGCGCAGGTTGCGCGCGGAGGGGCTCGGGGCGGTGTCGTCGGCGAGCTCGTAGGTGACCTCTTTGCCGCCGAACATGAGGATGGCGCCGGCGCCGAGGACCATGCGCTCGCCTTTTTGGAGGCGGTGCCGGTTGACCCACGTCCCGTTGGTGCTGCCGAGGTCCCGAACCTCCCAGCGCACGCCGTTGTGATGGAGGACGGCGTGCTCTCCGGAGGTCCGCGTGTCCTCCACGCGCAGGTCGGCGGTAGGTACACGTCCGACGAGACATCGTGGCCGAAGGACGTGTGTTTCTCCGGTCACCGTGTGTCGTAACAAGCCCACGACATTGGACGTTATCGTGCTGCATGCACCCGGTGCAACGGCTTCGATCGTCACCGAAGGCGGACGCCGAGGAGGATGTCACCGGCGGATCGGTGAGGCGCGGTTCCGATCTCCGAGCCTGAGGACACGGCGTCGAGTATGGTCCGCGCGTGTCCACGTCCCACCCATCCATTCCTCCGGCGGCGACGAACCAGCGTCGCGCGGACGCGCCCCTCGGCGTGTTCGACTCCGGCCTCGGCGGCCTCACGGTGGTGCGCGAGCTGCGCCGACGCTGCCCCAACGAGGACATCGTCTACCTCGGCGACACCGCGCGCGTCCCGTACGGCACGCGCTCCGCGGAGACGGTGGTCAAGTACGCGCTCGGCTGTTCGCGGGTGCTGCTCGACCGAGGAGTGAAGGCGATCGTCGTCGCGTGCAACACGGTGAGCGCCGTCGCGCTGGACATGATGCGCGTGGAGCTGGACTTGCCGGTGCTCGGCGTGATCTTGCCGGGCGCGCGCGCGGCGATCGAGACGGCGAAGGGCGCGCCGATCGGGGTGCTCGGCACGTCCGGCACGATCGCGAGCGGCGCGTACCCGCGGGCGATCGCTTCCTTGTCGACGAGGGCGATCGTGCATGGCCAGCCGGCGCCGCTCTTCGTGTCGTTGGCGGAGGAGGGCTGGGTGGAGGGCCAGGTGCCGCGCTTGGTGGCGCAGCGGTATTTGACGCCGCTCGTCGAGAAGGGCGCGCGGTGCATCGTGCTCGGGTGCACGCACTATCCGCTCTTGCGCGCTGCGATCGAGGAGGAGCTGACGGCGCTCACGTCGGAGCCGATCGCGGTCGTGGACAGCGCGCATGCGACGGCGGAGGACGTGGCGACGTTCCTCGCGGAGAGGGACCTCACGGCGAAGCGTGGGGAGCCGGGGAAGCTGGATTTGCTGGTGACGGACGTCCCGAAGAGCTTCCGGGACGTGGCCTCACGGTTCCTCGGGGAGCCGGTGGGCGAGGTGCATCAGATCGATCTGAAGTGAGCTTCAGAGGCCGAGGAGCAGCTCGATCAGGGCCGCGCGCTTGGCGGAGTCGAGGGACGTGCCGAGCTCGCTGAACAGCTCCTTCTCTTCGCGCGAGTGGTCGGCGTAGGCGCGCTCGAAGCGCTCGTGCAGGCTGTGCAGTTGGGGGAGCGTCGCGTCTGGATCGATGGGCGGTCGCTTCAGCAGGTAGCCGAGGCGCACGACGGTGCCGCAGATCGTGTCGTGGGCGCGCTCCATGCGGTTCACGGCGTCGACCTTCGCGGGGATGTGCGCGCGCACGAAGGGGAAGAGGCCTTCCTCTTCCTTGGCGAAGTGGAGCAGCAGCTCTTCTCGCAGGGAGTGGATTCGCTCGACGAGCGTGTCCCAGTCCTTGAAGGCGGCGTCGTGGCTCGCGGCCACCGAGCGGCGCAGCTCCATTGCCAGGGAGGTGAGACGGTCGTGGGAGTGCTCGAATTCGGAGACGGGATCGGTCATGGGCTTGGGCCTCACGCGTGACGCGGGGATGATGACCTCGGGCCGGAGCCTGGGTGGAGGGGCTGTCGCTGCGCTTTTGCAAGCGCAACGCCGCCGGGGATCGGCGGTGAAGGATGGTGCCCTCTGGTGAAAGTGAAAGTCAATCACACGCCAAAGGAGCCGCTCGCGCGGGCGGGACGCGGAGCAAAGGGGCGAAAAAGGGGCAGCTCGTGAGGAGGGCCGTGCTCTGAAAAACGGTGAAGGACCTGTTCGCGCGGCGAGACCGAGGACTTCACGCCCGTGAAGGACCTGCTCGGCCGACGCGGGCGGTGACTTCACGTCGTTCCGGAGGCTGCTCGCGCGGTGCGAGCGGTCCCTTCACGCCGTCGAAGGACGTGGTCGGCCGACGCGAGCGGTGACTTGACGTTGTTCGGGAGGCTGCTCGCGCGGTGCGAGCGGTCCCTTCGCGGCCTCGGAGGACGTGGTCGGCCGGCGCGAGCGGTCCTTTCCCGGTTTCGGGGGTGGGAGGTGGGAGGGCAACGCGGGGGGGCTCCTCAAGGCGTCGGGAGGTCCTGTAGCCTGGCAGAACACTCACGCTTTCGGAGGTGGACAGTGCGTGCGATTGCGCCCGAATCATCGGTTCTCGTTTACTGGGGAGTCCTCGTGTACGTGGAGGCGGCTCTGCTCGCGGACGACGCGGCGAAGGAGCTGGCGTCGCCGGTCACGGAGACGCTGGACGGTTTCCCAAAAATCCTGCAGCTCGACCTCGACTCGCAGCGCGCGCAGATCCGCGCGTCGGCGCGCTCGGTGGTGGCGGACGGCAAGCTCGACGGAGTGATCCGCGGCTTGTACTCGGCGGTGCTTCACCTCGTGGCGCAGGACCGCAAGCGCCCGGAGCTGAAGACGCTGTTCCCGACGACGATCGGCGACGCGGTCCGCTTCGCGTTGCGCAAGCAGCTCGACGTGGCGGGCGCGCTCGTGGAGAAGCTCTCGTTCAAGTACTACCCGGACGACCTCCGCGAGGCGCACACGAAGGAGCTGAACAAGGCGATGAAGCATGGCCGTTCGGTCGTGCAGGAGCTCACGGACGCGGAGACGGCGCGAGGCCACGCGCGCATCGACATCAAGGAGTGGAAGACGGAGGCCAACAAGACGCTCCGCTCGGTGTACGGCCAGCTCGTGGACTTGGGCGCGCAGAAGGGCCAGCCGCCGAAATGGGCCGACATGTTCTTCCCGCGCACCCCATCGAGCGTGGTGGACGATGAGGAGCCCGCGGCGGACGCGAAGGGTGGAGAGAGCGCGAAGGGTGGAGAGGCTGCGAAGCCAGCGGACGGAAATGGCTGAAGACGTGAACGAACCCGAGCGATGAAGGAAGCGCTCCGGAGACCCTCATGGAGGATCCGGAGCGCTTCTGTTTTTGAGATGTTGGTTTTGTGGGGGCGCGGGAGAGCGCGTGGTGCACGTGGGGCGTCTTAACCGCGTCTCAGGAACGTCACGAGGTTCGGAGCTGCGGCGTGCGATGAACGATCCGAGAGGTCTCTCGAACGAAGAGCTGCGCGAGGCGGCGGCTGCGGTGATCCAATGCGGCGTCGATCGCGACGTGCTGATCGCCTCGCTCCAGACGACCGCGTCCAGCTTGCTGCCGGATGCGAGCACGCCGGCCGGCCAGATCCTCCGAGACCTGTTCACGCTTCGCCAGCTCGTGCGCTGCGCGTGGCGCAGGAGAAGGAAGAAGACGATCGCACCGCCGGACGGGAGCACAGAGCGGCCGAGGCAGCGGGACTGCGCGCCGACGTCTTGGAAGCCCGCGAGCAGCTCGACGAGGCGCTCCGCATCCGCCAACACCAAGTGCTGCCCGTCTACGAAAAGCTCGGCGACAGGATCACGTTGGTGCGTGGTCGACGGATCACCGCGCGCATCCTCCTTCAACGAGACCATTCCGGCGACCGCCCCGAAGCCGAGCGGTTGCTACGACAGGCCCTCCTCGACGCCGAGGCCATGCGGATCCCCGAAGCCGACACTCTCCGCGGCATCCTCCGCGAGAATGGCTTCGAGCCGTAGCGTCACTCCCGACACCGGGGGCCTGCTGGCCAGTTACGTGGCGGTGGGCTCGGACAGCCAAGCAGCCAATTCGGCAGGCGAGGAATGGGCGCTAATCGGGAGCTTCATTTCGGAATCGACCGCGAGGCATTCTTTGTGGCGCTCCCCCCTCGAAACGCGGCCACTGCCATTCACATGGCGCCCACCGAGTCGCCGTTCACTTCGCGTCCGGATCGGCCAGCCACGCGGACAGCTCCGCGGGCTTCAGAACCAGCACCACCTCACCCAGCCGGGACGGCCCAACCGAGTCGTATCTCGCGCGGACCGTCGCTCCCTCCGCTTCCGCAAGCGGTCGCGACAGCCGCAGCTCGAACAGGTGCACCAAGGCTTGAACAGCCTTCGCCCGCTCTTGCTCCACCCCGAGCTGACGGCCTCGCTCCATCCCTCGGCTCTCCAACTGCTCCACAAAACTCTGGGTCATCGTCGCGCTCTCCTTCTCCTGGCCGTCCTCCTTGAGGGCGGCCATCTTTTGCGCTCGCCGCCTCCCAGGTCGGGCCAACAGCTGATGATCTCACCGCAGTGAGGGCACGCGAACGTCGTGGAGGCGTTCGCATCGCGGCGCCTTCGCGGGCGTTTCTTTCGAAGAGTCACCGCTCGCAGCCTAGCAGCCTCCCGCGCCCCGTCTCCCCCCGAAGACGCCCGCGGTCTCCCCCGAAGACGCCCTTCAGCTCCGCCCGGCGCCACCTGAAACCTTTGCGCTGGCGAGGGTTCGCGGTCGTACCCATTTCCACTCTTCGGACCGGCTTCTGCCGGCGCGAAAAGGAGCTCTTCCATGGACCTCTTCGCTTGCGCCAAGGGACTCACCATCTCGATGATGCTGTCGCTCTCCCTCCCCGGATGCGGCAGCCCATCCCCCCTCTGCGGCCTGGAAGGCAGCGACGCCACGTGCCCTGTCGACAACCCCTTTTGCCACGAGCTCGCCGGCACCTGCTGGACGGACGAGCACACCGGGAGCACCTACCAGGACGCCGCCACCTGGTGCGCCGATCTGAAAGGCACCCTCCCCTCGATCTCGGACCTTCGCGCCATCGTCGAGGATTGCCCGGCCACGGAGACGGGCGGGGCGTGCGGCGTCACGGACGAATGCACGAAGACGTCCTGCCTCACCATGGCGTGTCAGGGCTGCGGCGACGGAGGACACGACCTCTTCCACAACGAAAACCCCTTCTGGTCAGGGACGGCCGTCTCCGACGCTCCCGGCGAGCGCTTCGTGATGGTCTATCGCTACAGCCTGATCCACACGGCCCCCGAGACCCAGGACTTCAACTCGGCCTATTGTACGCGGACGCCGTGACCAACCCCCCTCTTGTCCGGTCGTGACTCCTCTCCTGCGGCGCGCGCAGCTTCACCCGAGCACGCGGCGCACTGCCCACCGCAGGCGCTCCAACCGGAACGGCTTCTCGATCACGTCGCTCGCGCCCTGCTCGATCGCCTCCGCGCTCGCCGCGTCATCCCCGTACGATGTCATCAGCACGAAGGGGATCGGCCGCTCGGAGCGCATCAGTCGAGAGAGGATGTCGGCGCCGTCGCCCCCGGGCATCCGGACGTCGGAGAGGATCATGTCCGGCACCGCCGCGAGGCTCGGGAAATAACCGAGCGTCGCTATCAAATCGAGCAGCTCCGTCGCGTCGCTCGCCTCGATCACCTCGTGGCCGTCCTCCCGAAGGACCCGCGCCACCAAGCTCCGCAGCTCCGAGTCGTCCTCCGCCAGCAAGATCATGCCGGCTCGGCCTTCAGTGGCCCAGATTGGCTTCTTGCGCGCGACATCGCTCCTCGAAGGGCGAGGGCGCGGCTCGCGATCGTGAAAGGTCGGCTTGGGGGCGGTCGGGGCGTCGGTTCCTGCGGTCTGCATGGTGCACCTCGTCGCCGCACGGTCGGGCCTCCGCGCGGGGTCGACTCCCACCATGACACGCCGCATCGTCCCGGGCGTTGATTCCGTGTGAGGGAATATTGAGAAACGTAAAATAGGCACGCTCCACCAGGCCGCTGACTCGATATCTCGTGGTCTCCCCACCCGACATCCTCCTGGGCTGTCCAGATGGCCAGCGCGGGCGCCCTCCGTGGGGCAACCTGCCCGCACCCCGGAAAACGAAGGCCGATCGCCGCGCCCCCACCGGCCGAGCACGAATCGAGGCTTGACGGCGGGCATGGACAGGAGTCGAGTCCCCCGCATGCGCCGACTCCATCTCCTCTTCGCCGTCACCTCCCTCGCCCTCGCCGCCTGCGGCCACAAGACCGACGCGTCGCCCGAGAAAGCGGCCGTCTCCGGCACGCCCGCGGGCTCCGGCGCCGCTGCCCCCGCCGGGACCACGGCCGCGGCCGCCAACATGCTCACGATCACCGGCGTGGCGCCCGCGGTCGGCGACAAGCGCGAGGACAAGGAGTCCTCCAACATGGATATGACGCTCTCCATCACGATGGGCGCCAAATCCAAGGAGCTGAAGATGAACATGGTCGAGTCGACGACACGGCAGGAAGAGGTCCTCGCCGTCGCCGACAAGGCCGTCACCAAAGCCAAGGTCACCTACGTCGACAAGACCAAGAGCCAGACCGAAGACGGCAAAGAGAAGAAGGCCAAGAAGAACCCGCTCGTCGGAAAGACCTACATCCTGGAGCTCAAGGACGGCAAGCTCGCCATCACCGACGAGAAGGGCAAGAAGGTCCCGAAGGCCGAAGAGGACCAGATCCGAAAGGACAACTCCCACTTCGGAAAGCCGGATCCCTTCACCTCCGCCATCCCGACCAAGCCGATGGAGGTGGGCAAGCCCGTGCCCGAGCTCTCGACGGCCATTCAAGAGCAGATGGCCGCGCACGACAGCAGCAACGAGAAGGACAAGCTCAACGTCGGCGACGTGGAGGTGAAGCTCGCGTCCATCGAAGGATCCGGCGCCGATCAACAGGGCGTGTTCGACGTGAAGCTCACGCTGTCCAGCCCGAAATCCGGCAAGAACCCGTTCGAGATGAAGATCATGATGGCGGGCCAGCTCAAGGTGCGCGCCAAGGACGGCTGGCCGACGTCGTTCAAGGCGTCCGGCCCCCTGGAGATGGGTGAAGCCGGCGGCAAGAAGGGCATCTCCGGGTCGGGGACGCTCCAGCTCACCTTCGAGACGACCTATACGAAGTGACCCCCCTCGGAGCGGCGGTTACTTACCGGCCGCGTCGCAAGACTCCGTGTCTCCCGCGGCGCAGCCGGTCTTGAAGGCCTCTTTCGACTTCGCGAGGTCCTTCGAGACGCCCCGGCCCTTCTCGTACATGACTCCGAGGTTGTAACACCCCTGTGGCTCCTTCAGCGCGCACGCGGCCTGGAAGAACTTGGCGCTGCGCACGTCGTCCACCGGGATGCCCTGGCCCACCGCGAGGATGATCCCGCCGTACGTGCAGGCCTGTCCGTTGCCCGCAGAACACGCCTTGTCATAAAAGCCGACCGCCGCCACGTTGTTGACGGGGACGCCGGTGCCCTTGTTGCTCAGCATGCCCGCGTCGAAGCAGGAGTCCGTGGCGCCGCCCGCGCACCCCTTCGTCCACATCGCGAGCGCCTTCGGCGGGTCCGTCGGGATGCCCTCCGCCAGCTTGTACATCATGCCCGCCTCGGTGCAGGCGTCGGCGTCGCCGAGCTCGCAGGCCCTCGCGTACCGCTCCGCGCCCTTCGGTTTGTCCTCCGTCGTCACGATGCCGTGGCGGTAGACGTCGCCGAGGTTCGAGCAGGCCTTCGCGCTGCCGAGCTCACAGCCCTTCTCCCAGAAGACGATCGCCTTCTTGAACTTGTCGGCGCGAGCGGCGGCCTCGCCCTTCTCGTTGCAGTCTTTCGCGTCCTTGCAGGCGGGGCCGCTCGGAGCCTGCGCGGTCGCGGTCGCGGTGGGCGCCGCGGTGACGGACGCGGTCGGCGCTGCGGTGGCGAGAGGTGGGTTGTTCACGACCTCCTGCTCGCCGCCGCACGCGGACAGTCCACACGCAACAACGGCCATGGGGAAGAGCCAACAGGCTCGCTGAGCTGCCAACATGGAATCTCCTGGAAGGGGGCGAAGGATAGTCGCCGACCAGGAGGCCCCCCCGCAACGGAAAGGCGCGCTCACCGGCGATGAGTGTATTCCGGCTTATTTGCCGGCCGTACGGAACGCGACGCGGCCCACGAAGAACGGGCCCATCTGCGAGATGAACTCCGACGTCTGACGGGTCTTTCGCATCGTCTGCACGATGTGCGAGAGCGGATAGAGCTCCTTGCCGATGAGGCCGATCAGGAACTCGTTGTCCTTCGCGTCGAGGCCGTGGCACGCGAGGCGGACGTCGTGCGCGAGGTCCTTGTCGCCGTACGCGCGGCCGATGGTGCCGTGCTCGCGGAGGATCGCGCCCTGCTCGCGCGGATCCAGGCGCGCGAACTGGCCCGAACGGCGCAGCGGATACCACACGTGCCAGGGGTGCGCGGCGTCCAGCACCGTCTCGGCCGGGCGGCGGAGGAGCCAGTACTCGAGGTCCTGCTCGAAGCCCGTGGAGTAGCTGCGGCCGAACATCGTGAAGTCGGGGCGCAGCGTCAGCGTCGCGCTCTTCACCGTGTGGATCGCGGGGCGCACGTGCTTCACGAAGACCGACGGATCCTCGCCCCACGTGAGCAGGCCGATGCCGAACGGATCGTTGACGTCGTGGTAGAGGACGCTCGGCACCTTGCGGTTCGTGAGCTCGGTCGCGAGATCGTGCGAGGGCTGCTCCGGGTCGCGATCGCACGTGAACACGAGCAGCTGCATGAAGAGGCGGCGGTCCATCGTCTGGGGCTGACCGTCCTTCGGCGCGCCGCGCTCCGAGACATCGATGGTGAACTCCTGCGGGGCGCCGTGCCCGTGTCCGCCCGCCTGCGCGGGGGCGTGCCCGTGGCCACCTGCCTGCGCGGGGGCGGGGGCGTGTCCGTGTCCGTGGCCATGTCCGTGTCCGTGGTCGCTCATGGAGCGGAGGCGTACCGGCTCGCGGGCCTTGCGACAAGAGCTTGGGCGGTGCTAGCTCGGGACCGTGCTCGACAAGATCCTGATTGCCAATCGAGGCGAGATCGCGTGCCGCGTGATCCGCACCTGCAAGCGGCTCGGTCTGGACACGGTCGCGGTTTACTCCGACGCCGACGCCGAGGCGCCCCACGTGAAGATGGCCGGAGAGGCCGTCCGCATCGGCCCCGCGCCGGTCAAGGACAGCTACCTCAACGTCCCGGAGATCCTGCTCGCCGCGTCGCGCACCGGCGCCCGCGCGATCCACCCCGGCTACGGCCTCTTGAGCGAAAAGGCTTCGTTCGCCGACGCCGTGCGCGCCGAAGGCATCGTGTTCATCGGCCCGAAGCCGAGCGTGCTCGACGCGTTCGGCGACAAGATCAAGGCGCGCGCCGTCGCGAAGGCGTGCGGCGTGGAGCCGCCCCCCGGCACCGAAGGCCCCATCGATCCGGCCGACATGGACGCGGTCACGCGCGAGGCGCAGCGCATCGGCTTCCCGCTCCTGGTGAAGGCGGCGGGCGGCGGCGGCGGCATCGGGATGCAGATCGTGGACGACGCGTCGAAGCTCGCGCGCGCCGTCACCGCGTGCAGCGACCGCGGCAAGAGCGCCTTCGCGGATCCGCGCGTGTACATGGAGAAGTACATCAAGAACCCGAAGCACATCGAGGTGCAGATCCTCTGCGACGACGAGGGCAACGGCGTCGCGCTGGGCGAGCGCGAGTGCAGCGCGCAGCGTCGCCACCAGAAGATCATCGAGGAGACGCCGTCCGCCGCGCCGTTCTTCGCGGGCCCCGAAGGCGAAGCGCGCCGTCACAAGCTGTGGGCGGACGCGCTCAAGATCGTGAAGAGCGTCGGCTACACCGGCGCGGGCACGGTGGAGTTCGTCGCGGGGGAGGACGGATCGCTCTACTTCCTGGAGGTGAACGCGCGCCTCCAGGTGGAGCACTGCGTGACCGAGATGGTGACGGGCATCGATCTCGTGGAGCAGCAGATCCGCGTCGCATCCGGCGAGCGCCTCTCCGACGCGGTGCTGAGCCCGACGCGCAAAGGCCACTCGGTGGAGGCGCGCGTGTACGCGGAGGACCCGGCGAAGAAGTTCGCGCCGCAGCCCGGTCACCTCGCGAAGGTCGCGTGGCCGGACGCAGCGGACGATCTCCGCATCGAGACGGGCATCGCCGAAGGCCTCGACGTGACGCCGTTCTACGACCCGATGCTCGCGAAGGTGGTGGCCTGGGGCGCGACGCGCGCGGACGCGATCCAGCGGCTCGATCAGGCGCTCGCGGCCACGACGATCGACATCGTGGGCCCGGCCGGCCCGTCGCGCTCCAACCTGGAGTTCCTCCGCAAGATCCTGGAAGCGCCCGCGTTCGCCGCCGGGACGTACGACACCGGCTTCGCCGAGGCGCTCGCGAAGGGCAAGTAGACGGCCCGCCCCCCATCGTGTCGCGCCACGAATTCGGCTAGAAGAGGCCCGTGCAACAAGACCTCTTCGATCGCGCCCACGACTGGATTCAACACGACCCCGATCCCGACACGCGCGCCGAGCTCGCCGCGCTCGTCACGAAGGCGAAGGCCGGCGACGAAGCCGCGCTGAAGGACCTGCGCGACCGCTTCATCGGGCCGCTCGAATTCGGCACGGCGGGGCTCCGCGGCGTGCTCGGCGCCGGCGAGAGCTACATGAACCGCGCGGTCGTGCTGCGCACCGCGTGGGGCCTCGCGGAGTACCTCCTCGCCGAGGTGCCGGACGTGCAAGTGCGCGGCGTCGTGATCGGCTACGACGGCCGCCGCCTCAGCCGGGAATTCTCGGAGGACTCGGCGCGCGTGCTCGCGCAGCACGGCATCGTCGCGCACCTGTCGCCGCTCGCGATCCCGACGCCGCTCACGGCCTTCGCGGTCACGCACCTCGGCGCGGCCGCGGGCGTCATGGTGACGGCGAGCCACAACCCGCCCGAGTACAACGGCTACAAGGTCTACTGGGGCAACGGCGCGCAGATCATCCCGCCGCACGACAAGGAGATCGCGAAGGTCATCGAGCGCGCCGCGCCCGCGGATCAGATCCCGATGATGCCGATCGAGGAGGCCCGGAAAAAAGGCCTGATCCGCGACATCGCCCCGTCGGTCGAGAAGGCGTACCTCGACGAGATCCGCAAGCTCAGCGTGCGCGCGGACGGCGACCGTTCGCTCGCGATCGTCTACACGCCGATGCACGGCGTCGGCGATCGCCTCACGCGCGCGGCGCTCGCGGAGGCCCGCTTCACCGACGTCGTGAGCGTCCCCGAGCAAGCTCGCCCCGACGGCGCGTTCCCGACGGTGCGCTTCCCGAACCCCGAAGAGAAGGGCGCGCTGGATCTCTCGATCGCCCTCGCGAAGGCGCAGAAGGCCGATCTGATCCTCGCGAACGATCCCGACGTGGATCGCCTCGCGGTCGCGATCCGCAGCGCGGCCGGCGAGTACGTGCAGCTCTCCGGCAACCAGGTCGGCACGCTGCTCGGCCACTACCTGCTCACCGAGGGCGCGCGCGGCGATCGCATCGCGCTCGCGTCGATCGTCTCGTCGCCGATGCTCGGCACGATCGCTCGCAAGATGGGCGTGCGGTACGAGGAGACGCTGACGGGCTTCAAGTGGATCGCGAACCGCGCGATGGATCTGGAGCGCGAGACGGGCGCGCGCTTCGTGTTCGGCTACGAGGAGGCGCTCGGCTACACCGTCGGCCCGCTCGTGCGCGACAAGGACGGCATCGGCGCGGCGGTGCTCTTCGCGGAGCTCGCGGCGGTGCGCAAATCGCAGGGGAAGACGATCCTCGACGCGCTGGACGATCTCGCCCGCGAGCACGGCGTCTTCGTGAGTGGCCAGAAATCCATCACGATGCCCGGCGCGGACGGCGTCGCGAAGATCAAGCAGCTCATGGTGGACCTCCGCAAGCAGACGCCGGATCGCATCGGCGAGTACGCCGTCGAATCGATCAGCGACATCCAGGCCGGCACGCGCCGCGACGCCAAGGGCAACATGGGCACGGTGACGCTCCCGCCGAGCGACGTCCTCGTCTACGCGCTCGAAGGCGGCAGCCGCATCATCGCGCGCCCGAGCGGCACGGAGCCGAAGATCAAGTTCTACTTCGACGTCCGCGAGCCCATGGAAGCGGGCGAGCCGGTGAAGACCGCCGAAGCGCGCGCCCTCACGAAGATGAAGGACTTGACCGCGGCCTTCTCGAAGCTCGCCGGCGTCTGATCGAAAACGTCGCGCGGGCCCTCGGCCGCGGAATGGGTAAAGATCGTACGCGTTCGGCGATCTGCAAATATCGCCCGTGGAGATCGGATGCCCCCCACGCCCACCTCGGATGCTCGCATGCGCCTTCACCTCCACGAGGAGGTGCCCCTCGAACGCCTCGGCCTGGATCGCGCGCCGAGCAGCGCCGCCCCCGAGCGCGGGGCCGCTCCCGCGACATCGCACCTTCTCCTCGCCGACTGGGCCAACTGGCGACCTCGATTGGCCTCCTCCGCGACGCTGATCGCGTTCACGTTGCTCGGCGCCGTCCCCGCGGCGGCGCTCGCGGAGGCGCGGATGCTCGCGACGATGCGCCGGCCGCACGTGGGCTTCACGGTGTACCAGGTGGGGATGGGGTTGCTCCTCACCGCGCTCGTCACCGCGTGGTCGCGACGCGCGCAGGGCGGGCGCACGCTCCTCGCGCTCGGCGCCGCCGCGATCACCGCGATCCTCGCGACGCCCGCCCTCATCTTCTGGCGCTACCCGATCCTCGCCGAGCCGGCCGCGGAGCTCACCCGCATGATCGCCCGCACATCGAGCGGCCTCGTCCTCACCGCCGCGGCGCTCCCTCCCCTCCTCCTGGCCTTCCACGTCACCGAGAATACGGACTGTCACACCTCCTCGCGCGTCGCCTTCACGTCGGGCGTCTGGCTCACGCTGGTGGCGGCGGTCACGCAGATCGGCGCGCCGCGGTGGTTCGCGTTCTGCGCCGGCGCGGCCGCGCTCGTGTCGGCGGGTCTCGTCCTGTTCGCGGCCCGCCGTTCGTCGCGGGACGCCTCGGCCCTCGAAGGCGTGATCACCGAACGAAACCCGCGCCTCCGCGTCATCCAGGAGCCGGAGCGAGCCGCCGCGCTCCCGCCCGATCTCGTGCCCATCGGCGCGAAAGAAGGCATCGCGTGGCTCATCCGCACCGACGCCGCCGGCGAGACCCCTTATCGCGCCGCGGCCACGGGCGTCCCGATCGCGGCCATCCCCGTGCCGACGGACAGGGCCGCTCGGCAGCTCCGCCGGCGGGGGCGTGTCGGTTACTCGATGGGTGGCCTCGCGCTGGCCCTCGCCGCGGCCGAGCTCGGACAGCCGGGTCCGCGGCGCATCGTGGATCTCCTCCTCACCGAAGATCGCGTGATGGTGCAGCTCTCGGACGGCACCGTGGAGAGCGCCCTCGCGAGCTTCGATCGCTACAAAGACAGGCGCGCCCCGTGGGAGCTCCTCTCGTCGAGCGGCGTGCTCGCGACGACGGATCCGCGGCTCCTCCACGACAAGCCCGCGCAGGTGTTCCGCGGCGACGGACAGGCGCTGTTGCCGCTCAGCGCCGACAAGACGAACCTGCAGCTCGTCGCGGGCCGCATGCACGCGTGCGCGCTCCACGCGGACGGCACGGTGTGGTGTTGGGGCGAGAACAACGCGGGCCAGCTCGGCCGCCCGGTGGACCTCGCGTGGGGCCAGCCCGGCGAGGTGGACGGCATCACGGACGCCGTCGAGGTGCGCGCGCACGGCGACATCTCGTGCGCCCGCACCCGCGAGGAGCGCGTCTATTGCTGGGGTTTCACCGAACGCCGCTTCACCGACATCGGCCCCATCGAAGCGCCGCGCGAGGTCTCGGAGCTGCCGGACGTCGTGCGCTTCGAGGTCGACGAGCGCGGCGTCTGCGGAGTCCGCCCGGACGGCCGCCTCGCGTGCTACCCCGAGCGCGTGGCCCCGCGCGACGGCGATTGACGAGCGCTGATTCACGAAAGGCGCAATTCGTGGGATTTACAAGGGGGCTCCGCCCCCTCGTATCACTCCCCCGCAGAAGAACGCGCCGCTGGAACGGGGATTCGACGAGCAAGACGTGACGAATGGTGGGGAGCGTTGACGTGGCGCGAAACCCCGGCCAATGCTGCGCGCGTGACGCATCGAAGAGACGAGCGCGGCGGCCGCACACTGGCGCTCTCCAAACTGGCCCCCTCCCAATTGGCAATCTCGAAGGCCGCGCTCGGCGGCGTCGCGGTCCTCGTGGCCGCGCTCGGCGGATGCGGCGCGGCTCCTGGAACGGCGGGCCCCACGGTGGTCGTCGGCCCCGCGCCGAGCGCGACCGGGACCGCCGCCGCGGACGAGCCGAAGGACCCCAACTTCCACTGCGAAGGCACGCGCATCGAGGCCGGAAAACACACGTACTGCGCGTACACCACCCCACGAACGTGGCAGTCGGCGCGCCAGGTCTGCAAATCCGACGGCGGCGATCTCGCGGCCTTCAACGACGTGAACGAGGCGCACGACATCTTCGTCGCGATGGGCCCGCCCATCGGCGCGGCCGAGGCCGTGTGGTTCGGCCTCCAGGAGCCCACGCCGGGCAAGTGGACGTGGCTGTCCGGCGCCGCCCTCGTCGACACGAGCTGGAACAAGGGAGAGCCCAACAACGACGGTGGCCGCGAAGACTGCGGCGAATGGCGCCTCGCCGACGGCACCTGGAACGACGCTCCGTGCGACTCCATGCGCCGCTTCGTGTGCGGACTGCCCGCCTCGGACCCCGGCGCCGCGACCATGAAGTGCAGCGGCCAGCGCATCCACACCGCGGAGGGCGAGTATTGCTTCCACATGGGCTCGCGCAAGAGCTGGAGCACCGCGAAGGCCGCCTGCGAGGCCGAGGGCACGAAGCTCGCGTCCCTCCCGACGAAGAAGCAGAACGACCTCTTGCTCGAAGCGGTCGGCCCCAAGGTGAAGACAGCCAGTCTGTGGATCGGCCTCACCGACCGTGACTCCAAGTATCAATGGGTCTGGGTGACGACCGAATACCCGCGCGATCCGCGGTGGAAATACGGCGAGCCGAACGATTACCTCGGCCACGAGGACTGCGGCGAGTGGTTCCCCGCCGACGGCGAGCTGAACGATCTCGACTGCAAGACGCAGCGCCCTTTCCTCTGCGAGAACGCGCGCCCCGGCCCGGACAAGGTGATCCCCAAAGACGACCCCGTCCTGGACGGGCCTGGCTACGACAAATACGAAGAGTAGAGTCTCACTCCGGATCTGGCAGCGCCGCCTTCTCCTCCGCGAGCAGCACCTCCAGCAAGGCCTTGAAGCGCTTCTCGGCCTCTGCCTGGCCCAGCTCGGCGGCGAGCGTCACCGCGCGGAGGGCGCACGTCACGGCGGAGGTCCGATCGCCCGCGATCGCGAACGCCTGCGCAAGAAGGCCCGCGGCCGTCCCCTCCACCGCCGCGATGCCCGCGTCGTGCGCCTGCCCCGCGATCGGCGACAGGATCGCGAGCGCCGTCTCCGCGTCGCGCACCTTGAGCGCCTCGACGCCGCGCTCGATCTCGGTCCGGTAGAAATCGAACAGCGATGTCTCCGCGTCGGGCGAAGGCGCCTCCGGAGCGGCCGCCTCCAGGATCGACCGCAGGAGCGGCGCGTTCTCCTTCGTGATCGCGCTGTCCGGCCCGAGCACCTTGTACAAGAGCCCGAGCGCCCTCTCCGCCGACGGCACCGCCATCGGGCTCCCGGACGCGAATTCGGCCAGCGCGAGCTTCGCGGAGAGCTCCACCGACGTCGGGTGCTCCGGACCGTGCGTCGCGGAATACAAGGAGAGCGCACGCCGCAGCTCCCCCTCGGCGACGTACGATTGCCCCAGCGTTCGCAGGCGCTCCGCGTGCGACGACAGCGCGACGGCCAGCATCGGGTGCGTGGGGCCGAGCGCCGCCTCGAACGCCATCACGGCCTTTCCGGCGAGGATCTCGGCCTCTTCGTCCGCGCCGCGCGCCGCGAGCACGTCCGACAGGTCCTTGAGGAGCGCGCCGTACGCCGGGCCGCGCGAGGCCTCGCTCTCCAGCAGATCGAGCGCCCGCCGCAACAAGGGCTCTGCCTCGTCGAGCTTGCCTTTCGCGCTCAGCACGGTGGCCAGGTTCCCGAGCCAGGTGCCGAACGTGGGGCCCGCGAGCGTCTTGTCCTCGTGGAGCCGCTCGCCGTGCGTGACGGCCTTTCGGAGCACCGCCTCGGCCTCGTCGTGGTGCCCGCTGCTCGCGAGGATGGCGCCCAGATCCTGGAGCGCCGCCGCGTGCTCCGGGTGCCCTTCCCCGAGCGCCGCGGCCGCATACTGCTCCGCTTGCCGGAGCAGCCCCACGGCCGCCGCCACGTTCCCTTGTTCGGTCGCGAGCCGCCCGAGCCGGTGCACCGCGAGCCCCCGCGTGAGATCGGACTCCGCCGAAGCCAGCGCCCGCCCGCACATCTCCGCGAGATCGTCGATCGACGCGCCGCCCGTCGCCGCGAGATCGTGCCGCAGCAAGATCGACCGCGCGAGCAGATCGCCCGTGAGCCCGCGCTCCTCGCAGCGCCGCAAGATGGTGGTCGCCTCATCCGACACGCCCTTCGCCGAGAGCGCCCGCACATAACTCTCCACGAGGGGC